>CAVPZU010000001.1:0-913645 GCA_963710355.1 uncultured Phycisphaerales bacterium
AACCACTGTCTATAATGGCTTTCTTTATTTCTATGATTTCTGTCTTGATGTTTTGTGCTGGAAGCTTGGCGGCTACATCGATGACCATTCCGGCTCTACCGATGCCGCACGACGCTGCGGATTTCTCGAACTGGCGCCGGGCAGATTGAATATCGAGGGCGAACTCTCCAGACCCGCTACCGCCGACCCCTGGACCTTAAATCAGCTTATAAATGAAATGGTCAAATTTTACAACGTAAAACCTCACAGCCTACACCTGTCTTTCCAGTTGCGAAAGAATCAGACGGACAAACAAAAAATCCTCACCCTCGGCTTTGTTAAGTGTTTGCTCGCTCTCGGAGGGGGACTCGAAAGAAAAAAAGATGGTAAATTGTGGCTGTCACGGATGGGCAATAACGAAATCATCCAGTATAAAGACGGCGAGGAACTCGTCTTCTCCAGAGCAAGCAAGCGGAGATGGTTCACAGGACAGGATTCCATCGCCGAAAAACTTCCCGCTCAGGTCACAAGCTGCATCCAGCAATACAAGTATATACGGCTCGAAAAAAACGCCAATTATGAGCCTCTTATCCTCTGCCTCAAAGGCCTGCAGATTGCCTATAATCCCTGCGATTATCTCACCGCTGAACAATTGATGTCCAGCCAAACCCTGAGAAGTGAATACGATGAATTGAAAAAATGGTCGACAAATCCCTCCGAAATCAGCGACCAGACACTAAACAAATTTCTCGAAACCGTGCAGTCGGGCCTGGCTGCCGAAGGCCACCGCAGACCATACCATGAACTGCACTATATCGACTGGGCCCTCGGAGCAATCGAAACCCAGCTTAAACTTTTCAATAGAGAAATAAAAAAGTCCCAGCCGAAAACCTGACCCGTAATCGCTGCAAGCCGTTTGAAAACTTTCCTCGATATAAATTCTTCAATTGCAGGCCGGTAGAATCTCGACAAAGATTCAGTATATCCGTAAGATAAAGCCGGTCTTTGAACAGCGATTGAAAATTTGTGCCCAAAAAAGCGGTTTGGAATTTAGAGGAGATTTATATGGCAAGGTTTCAGTATAAGACCACACCGACCCTGACGGAAAAGGCCCCGCCCGGAATCTGGCATATCCTTACAAACGAGGCAGCCGAACGTTTTGCATACTACGGGATGATGTTTATTCTTACCGAGTTTATGACAAAGCATCTTGTTGGCGGTGTTGTGTCCGGCGGCACCGGAATATCGTGGTATCACGCCTTCAAGTTTATAACTTATCTATTTCCGATTTTCGGTGCGATTATTGCCGATTTATGGTTTGGCAAGTACAAAACAATTATCTTTTTTTCGATTCTTTATTGTTTCGGGCTTTTAGCAATAACAGTTGACCAGTCAAGATTTGGTCTCTTCTCCTGTATGATACTTGTAGCGGTTGGTTCGGGTTTTATCAAACCCTGCGTCTCTGCCAACGTGGGAGACCAGTTCGGCAAATCCAATCAGAATCTGATGGTAAAGATTTACAACTGGTTTTATTTTTCGATTAATATCGGTGCGTTTGTTGGGAATTTTATCACACCGAAATTGATGAACAATCCGAATTATGGTCCGAAATGGGCATTTGGCCTGACCTTTGTGATGATGACCTTTGCTACACTTGTCTTCTGGATGGGGCGTAAATTATATGTTCATACGCCGCCCGGCGGCAAAAGTTTCTTGAAGGAAATTTTCAGCGGCGAGGGCTTAAATGCCGTAAGAAGGCTCTCAGTCTTGTTTATTATTACATCCGCCTTTTTTTGCCTTTATGAATTGTCGGGGTCAGCCTGGATTATTCAGGTGGAAAAATTAAACAAGCACTGGCTCGGATACGACTGGGAATCCTCGCAGGTGCCTTCCTCTAATGCCCTCTTTATATTGGTTCTTATCCCGACATTTGCGTATCTGATATATCCTGCGATAAATAAATTTTTCAAACTGAACGCGCTCAGAAAGATTGTAATAGGTATGTTCTTTCTGATAACTCCCTTTTTAGTAATAGTGTGGCTTGAATATAGAATCAGGGCAGGGCAGACGCCCTCTGTCGGCTGGCAGTTTCTCGCCAATCTCTTGCTGACCGCTGCGGAAATTTTGGTTTCTATCCCCTGTCTCGAATTTGCATATACGCAGGCCCCAAGGCAGATGAAATCATTTATTATGTCGCTGTTTCTGGCCGCCTCGATAGGCGTGGGAAATTTATTGACCTTTATAATTAACACTTTGATTAAGGACAGGGAATTCTTCAAAGGGCCGAACTATTACTGGACATTCATTGTTTTTATGTTTGTCGCATCTGTTATTTTTGCTGTGTTCGCTGCGTTTTATAAAGGAAAAACTTATATGCAGGATGAGGCAAACCAACCAGCCGGTTAGTGCGGTCTGGATGGCCGATGTTCCCAACAGCGGGGCAGAGATTTTTAAAGCCTTATCGGCAGGCAGTCCTCCATAAAACAGCAGTTGGTATAAGGGCATTGCCCCCCTGATTTGCCGAAACATTCTCTGTAGCCTTCAGCCTTCTGAATGGCGTGAATAAGGTCGGCCTTTTTCATATTTTTTGGATTTATACTGAGCGATTTCGCCTTCTTTTTGATTTCGTTAATTTTCATATTTCAATCCTTTCTGAAAAAATGTTCTCGCCGTGATTCCGCCCTGAACTGTTCCGCGGCGAACGCCTTACAGGGGCTTGACAAACCCTGCAGCACTTGTTTCAGTATATATCTAAAAGTATAATAGCAAATTAATGGCAATTTTGAAACCGGATAATATAATTATAACCGTAACAAGATGTCTAATTCAAGGAGATTGATATGTATAGTATCTGGAACAACCTTAAAACAACATTACTGATGGCTGGATTGATGGGTCTGTGTCTTGCCGTAGGCTATCTGATAGGCGGCCAGGCTGCCCTGATTCCCGCTTTGGCTATCGGAGCCGTGTTGAATTTCTTTGCCTTCTTTTTCAGCGACAAAATCGCTCTGGCAACTATGCGGGCGGTGGAAATTTCCCGCGAGAATGACCCTGTTCTTTGGGACATCGTCAAAAAACTTTCACAAAGGGCTGACCTGCCGATGCCGCGTGTGTATATATCGCCGGCAGCGGCGCCCAACGCTTTTGCCACAGGCCGCGGGCCGAAACACAGCGCTGTATGCGTAACCGCAGGCCTGAGACAAATGCTCAGTGAGTATGAGCTCGAAGGTGTTATTGCCCACGAACTTAGCCACATCAGGCATCGAGACATTCTTATCGGCTCAATTGTCGCCGTCTTTGCCGGCGCAATAAGCTGGTTAAGTTATATGGCCTTTTGGGGCGGCGGCGACAGAAACAAAAGGTCAAATCCTTTGGTTGCGCTCCTGCTTTTGATTCTTGCGCCTCTTGCAGCGATGTTAATCCAGCTTGCAATCAGTCGTTCGCGGGAATATGAAGCCGATAGACTCGGTTCAGAACTCGCAGGCAGCGGCAGGGGACTGGCAAATGCATTGTCAAAACTCGAGCAGGCCGGCAAAAGGATTCCTCTGCCGGTTCCTGATTCGCAGCGGAGTATGTTTATCGTTGAACCTTTGACCGGCAGCGGCATCTCGAAGCTTTTTATGACGCACCCGCCCACAGAAGAACGCATCAAAAGGCTGCTGGAAAAGGCATGAAAAGTCAGGGTAGAATCGTAAAGAGACAAAATGTGAAAAAAAGATACCGCAATATTGCGTATCGGGTATTGCGTATGTCGTCGATAGACGCAGGACACAATCTTCAACTAAGAACTTAAAACTTAAAACTCAAAACTCAAAACTAAAAACTCCCCCTATGCCACTAATCCTTTGGCGACCGCAACTGCTGCTGCGGCATCCGGCGCGTAGCCATCGGCTCCGATTGTGCCTGCGTAATCACCGGTCACCGGCGCTCCGCCAATCAGAATTTTCGTCTTCATACCCGCCTTTTTAACCGACTTTACCACCTCTCCCATCATCGGCATCGTCGTCGTCAGCAGGGTGCTTACCCCTATTAGCTGTGCATTTGCCGCCTTTGCCTGCTCGACAAATCTCTCCGGCGACACATCCACGCCCAGGTCGATGACCTCAAAGCCTGCCCCTTTCATCATCATCGCCACAAGGTTCTTGCCGATGTCGTGCAGGTCGCCTGCCACCGTCCCGATGACCAATTTACCGACAGGCTTTACTCCCGCCTTGACAAGCGCAGGCTCTAATATCTCCATCGCCGACTTCATTGCTCTGGCCGCCATCATCATCTCCGGTATATAAATTTCGTTTCTGGTAAATCTGTCGCCGATTGTATCCATTGCTGCAATCAGGCCTTCCTTGAGAATCTTTTCAGGCAGCATCTTTTCATCCATCGCCGTCCTCGTCAGTTTTACTGCTGCTGCCTGTTCACCGCCTATAACCGCTTCTTTTAACGCATTCAAATCTGCCATTTCTTTTTACCTCACAATTCTTCTTTAGATTTTCACCTGTGAAAACGCAAATTTACTTTTTTTATCCGATTTTGCAAGCCTAAAATCCTCGCACACTTCCCGCCCGGGACAATTACACAAAATGGAATTGACAGCGATTAAATGAGGATTTATAGTTGGTTTGGCTATGTCTGAGAATCGCAAAAAAATCAGATCTATAAAATCAATGGATAATATCACAAAGAGAAATCATTATGTTCCCCAATGGTACCAGTACAGGTTTATGAAAGAAGGGGCAACGAGGTATTGGTGTCTTGATAAAACTAAAGAATCTGACAATGTATACTGTGATATTCCTAGAAGTTTTTTTCAGCAAAAACATCTATATACAATCGAGTTATTTGGCCAAAAAAGCGATGTCATAGAAAAATTGCTTTTTGAAGATATTGATTCTAGGGGCCATAAGGCAATAGACATCATAACAATAAAAGATGGATGGAATACAAAACACGGAGATCAAAGATGGAAAGATTTTATAGAATTCATGAATGCGCAGAAACTTAGAACACCTAAGGGATTAGACTGGATAAAAAAAGGATTGTCCAGAATCCCAGGTTTTCAATATGTAATTCAGAACAATAGCTTTGTGTTGAGTTATATGCAAACAATAAGGCAGATGTACTGCACAATGTGGACAGAAGCGATATGGGAAATTGTATCAGCTTGTAACAGTGAAATAAAATTTATCGTCAGCGATAATCCGGTGACATTTTATAATTACTGTATACCGCCTGTAGCGGATGGCAACAAATATCCTGATGAACCTTCTCTCGATATGATAGGGACACAGACAATTTATCCATTATCTTCTAATTATTGCCTTATTCTAACTCATAGACAATTAGCCCTTGACCCAGAAAATGCTAATCCAATACAAAGCAGAATAAATGCCAGATATTATGACCAAGCTATTTTTAGTTTTCAAGATATTGTCTATTGCCGCGAATTAACTGCTGAAGATGTTTGCGTATTCAATTATGTTCTTAAGAAACAAGCAAAAAGTCATATTGCTGCCGCTAAAAAGGATTGGCTATTTCCTGAAAAATATGTAGGGAAACCAAATTGGCAGGAGTTCCACAAATTATTTATACCTCCAAAAGATGAAGTTGTCATGTCTACTGGTATCTTTATAGGCCAAAGAGATGGCTCGATTAATGGTTTTGTATCCCTTTGGGCAAAAAATAACAGACCCTAAAGAAATAGAAGAAATTAAAGATGTAACCGCATTGTCAAAAATCATCTGAGGGAAGGGAAATTTAGTAAAAAACTGACGGAGGAGCTTAATAAATATGATTTGCCGACCATCGAAGAACAGAATATGCTTTTATTAGAAGGAATGGCTGATATCTTTGAAGTTGAAGGTAAGAATTTTGAAGATTTCAAAAATGACTTCTCCGCAGATAAAGTCGGACAATTATACATGCTAATCGAAGATTTATGGCCTGCGGGAACAGATGTTTTTAAAATGCTGAAGCCCGAAGATGGTTTTAACTTAATTTACTCAGGCGAAATGGACTTTCAGCCTCTTTCGTGGAAATTGCTTAACCTGGGTTTATATTTTGATAAGGTTTATATTACAAATCCATTCACTCATCCTTGCTGTGTAAGAGATTCATATAATCCGTTAAAAAATCCTGATCAATATCTGGTAACAACATACAATTTTATTCTTTCGATTATTCCACTTATCCCATGGATTACCACAGGACAAATCCAAATACTACCAAATCCCTTTGCGTTAGATTTTTCTTTCCGTAAAATTGCCATGGATAATGTAGAAAAGAGAGAAGAAAGTCTTGATTTCCGGCAGGATAAAGATTTTATCAAAATTCAATATATAAGGCAATTTGAGCGACTTCTCTTTGCAACTCCTGATAAAGCATTAGAGCAAACAATCAAAAATCTAATTCCCAATATACCTGAAAATCTAATTGCCGAAATAGTAAAAGATATAAGGGTAAGAAAGAAAAATAGTCCTCTTCTATGGGCGAAATCTTTAAAAGAAATTGGCCCACAATTTATAATAGACAAAATTTGTGAAAATATGGAGACCATAGTTTATTTATCCCATCTTACAAACGCTGTTCCATATATTTATTTGAGATTGAAAAAAGATGAGATGGAAAGCATAAATGCTATCCCTGCCAGTTCCACAGAACATGAAATGAAATTATTGGACTGCATTGATGGCTTTTTTATCAAGGCTTTGAAAGATTGCGGGTTTTTGGAAGATGTTCGTGTGGTACTCAGAAAAATGAAAAATCAACCCGATAGTAAGGAATTGCATGAAGAACTGAAGGAAAATATTATCAAGTCAGAAAAGGATTGGCAAGATGCCAATAATGCGATTGAAACTATAGGTAAGAGGAAATACAAAACATTTAATGCTAAAATATGTTTTAATACAGGGCGGTTCGATTTGCCATTGATCCAGAATCACATCAAAGATATATATGGAGATAAGAGCTTATCTATTATCAAAATGTATCTTTCTACTAACCTTTAGTGTGCAATGCGGCGGCATACTTTCCCCGAACAACTGATTGCAAAACTTCCTTTTTTCATTATACTCAACGCCAAAATATCTTAAGATTTTGTGAGTCAAAATTTTTTTGGCGTATTATGAGTAACTATATCGTTCTTGTAAAACAGGTTCCCGACGTATCGCAGATTACCGACAACGTCTTTGACCCGGAAACCGGCAATCTCCTTCGTGCTCGGCTCGCCTCCGTAATCAACGGGCTCGATACGCACGCCCTCGCCTTCGCCGACTATATGAAAAAATTGAGCGGCGACGACAGGAGCAAAATCATCGCTCTATCTATGGGCTCGCCTATGGCAGAAGAGGTCCTGCGATACTGCCTCGCCCGATGTGTCGATACGGCAATCCTGCTTACCGACAAGGCCCTCGGCGGCGCTGACACATTCGCCACCGCAAACCCGCTTGCCTTCGCCATAAAAAAAATCGTCGGCGATTTCTTTGGCGGCAATGACGATTACTTTGTCATAACCGGTATGCAGTCCGTTGACGGCGACACCGCTCAGGTCCCGCCGCAGGTCGCCGAGGAATTGTCGCTCCCCTGTATCGCTTACGTCACCGATGCCCGCTTTAATGCAGGCCGATTCGATTTCACCCGCATCATCAGCGGCGGATACCAAATCGTCGCCCCTAAAAAAACTCCCGCAGTCGTCACCGTTGCAAAATACGAGTATCCTCTCTTTGCATCTTTTGCCGCAACCAGAAGCGCAAATCACACCCCTGTCATTCAATGGTCCGGCGAGGATATTAAAGCAGAGCATATCGGCGTAAAGGGGTCAAGAACCCGCGTAATTCGCGTCTTCCCGCCCGCTAAAAAGCTCGAGAAAATGCCGGCAGGCCCCTGATGTAAAGACGCTCGCTCAAAATATCGTCGAAAGCCTCAAATCCGATTCACTACAGACGATGCAAACTGCCGGCGCTGACGATGCAGGATATCTATTGCCTGAAAAGCGACAAAACTGGTTCGACAGGTCTTTCGAAGGCACCGAAAATGAAAACGAGGATTACAAAATCCTCGCTGATAAATTGCAGACCCTCGGCATCAGCAAAGAAGCCCTTGTTGATGAATACACAAAAAAACAGATTCTCGATGTGGCAGGCGAGCATTTCCACAAAAACGCTCTTGATGATATGCTCGCCGGCCTGCAGTTGACCACTCCTGCCTTCGAAGGCGAGGTCTGGGTCGTCGCCGAACAGCAGAACGGCACAATTCATCCTTCTACTTTTGAACTCGTCGGCAAGGCCCGCCGACTCGCCGACTGCCTCGAAACAATGGTCGGCGTATGTCTTGCAGGTTTCAACATAGACCTCTTGTCCGAAGACCTCATCGCCGCCGGTGCCGACCATATTTATACCATCAATCACAAACTCCTCGCAGATTTTGACCCGACCGCTTACCGGAAAGTTTTAGCCGACTGCATCGGCAAATACTGGCCGCAGATTGTCCTCTTTGCCGCCACTCCGCAGGGCAGGTCTCTTGCGCCGATGATTTCTTACAGGCTTGGTTGCGGCCTGACCGCAGACTGCACCGGCCTTGATATCAAGGACAACTCCAGAAAGGGACAAATCGGCATCCTCTTTCAGACCCGTCCGGCCCTCGGCGGAAACGTTATGGCCACTATCTGCACAAAGGATTCACGTTCGCAGATGGCTACCGCCCGACCCGGCGTTATGAAAAGATTACCTCCCGACCCGTCCCGCACCGGCAAAATTATTCAGCACAAGGTCAAACTATCTGAAAACGATATCGGTCTTGAGATATTAAAAACGGAACTGGGCACAGGTAAAGTCAACTTTAATGCCGACATTATTGTCAGCGGCGGCAGGGGACTTCAAAATCAGCAGAACTTCGACAGCCTTCTCAAAAACTTTTCCGCCTCGCTTTCAAAAAAATTTAATACCGTCGTCGAAATCGGCGCCTCCCGCGCCGCCGTCGAGCAGGGCTTTATCGACCGTATTCATCAGGTAGGCCAGACCGGCACATCCGTCGCTCCAAAATTGTATCTTGCACTCGGCATCTCTGGTGCTATCCAGCATCTCGTCGGCATCGCAAACGCACGCACGATTATTGCTGTCAATTCCGACCCCAACGCCCCGATTTTCAGGCAGTGTGATTATTATCTTGTCGGAACCGCCGAAAATGTTATTCCTGAAGTTATTGAACATTTGGAGAAGCTGCAAATAAATATGAAAAGTATTTGAGTTTTATTTGTCATTTTGATTTTTGAACTTTGATTTTTGATATATTATGGAAACATAATGTCCAGTAATGTTAATTACAACAAGGTTTCTGTCTTAATTGTCGGCTCAGGCCCCGCAGGCCTTGCTGCCGCCATTCAGTTAAAGGTTAAAAACCCCGGTCTTGATGTTTGCGTTATTGAAAAAGGCGGTTCGCTCGGTAGTCATAATCTCTCCGGTGCTGTCCTCGAACCGCAGCCTCTCTTTACGTTGCTCAACGCCGCCTTGCCCGGTTGGCAGAACACCGACCACGCAAAGGAAATCTTCGCAAATAAAATCGACAAAGACGACATTCTGTTTTTCCTCGGCCACAAAATGTCTTTTAAAATCTCACCTTTGATTAGTCTTGCAAAACTTTGCCGGCTCAACTTCGGCCAAATGATTCATAAAGGCGATTATGCAGTCTCGATAAGCAAATTAACAAAATGGCTTGGCCTGCTCGCTCAGAATCTCGGCGTCGAAATCCTTACTGGTTTTGCCGCAAACGATATCGTCCTCGATGACGCAGGCCAGACCATTGGCGTAAAACTGGTTGACCAGGGCCTCGACAAACAAGGACGCAGGCAGCCCAATTTCCTTGAAGGCCAAATCATTCATCCCGACTTCGTCATCCTTGCCGAGGGCTGCGATGGTCTCGTCACGGAAAAATTTATCACCAAAGCCGGCTTGAAACGACAGTCAAATCAGCTTTTTTCACTTGGCATTAAGGAACTTATTAAGGTAAGTCCCGAGCAATACAAATCCTTTACCGCAGGCCGCGTCATTCACGTTATGGGCTGGCCGCTCTGGACCCCTTTTGTCGATCCCGCTATGTTCGGAGGCGGCATCATTTACGCTATGGAAGACAACCATCTCGCCCTCGGAATCATTGTCGGCCTCGACTTCAAATACCACGACTTCAATTCGCAGGATGCACTGACAAAATTTAAAGAGCATAAGTTCATCAAAAAATTTATCGAGGGCGGCATGGTTGTCGAGGCCGGCGCTAAAATGATTCCCGAAGGCGGGCTTTATGCGATACCGAGGGATGCAAACGGCTACATCGGCAAATCCAACTGCCTTATCGTCGGCGACAGTGCCGGCTTCGTCAATATGCTCAAGATTAAGGGCCTGCACAATTCAATCGATTCAGGCATCCAGGCCGCTAAGGCCATCATTGAGAGCCTCAGCTACTCAAGGCAGACCGCTGCCCGTTACACCACTCTTATCAACTGCTCCAATATCGCAAAGGAAATGGAATCCGCTCGAAATTTCCGACAAACCGTAGCCAAATTCGGCCCCCTCTTTGGTATGCCTTTATCCGTCCTCGGCGGCCTCCTTCCAAAATTTAAAATCGAAGAGGACTACAAGGCTCTTACCGCCGCAAAATATCCCTATAAACCTGCACAACCCTTCGATAAAAATGCCTTTACTGCTCTTGCCGCAACTAATCATCGCGAGGACCAGCCCTGTCATTTGTCGATTATCAACCGCAACACCTGCGCCCAAAAATGCACCCCGAAATTCAACGCCCCCTGCATCACATTTTGTCCCGCGGGCGTCTATGAAACCGTTGCAGGCCAGGTCAAGCCCGCCAATCCCTCAAACTGTCTGCACTGCAAGACCTGCCAGCGAAAGTGTCCCTTTGACAATATCTGCTGGACCGCTCCCGAAGGCGCCGGCGGCCCTAAATATCAACGTATGTGAAAAACGCCTCTTCAGGTTGTATAAAATATTCCATATCTTTTTAGAATTTTTTGTAAGTTTTTCGCCCCTCGCCAGTCTAATGCTAATTGTTTATCACAATTAGTATTATTCCTTTGCGCCGCTGACTGTCACCGTTATGGGCGCCGATTGATTCGACCTTGCATCCTTTGTCCCTTTGTGCCTTTGTGTTTTCTGCGCATAAAAAAACCATTCAATCTGCGCCTTCGCAAATATGAATGGTTTTTCAATCCAGCCGGGCTTTTAACCGCTACGATTTAATTTTCGCAGCGGTATTACTCTTCTTTCGACTTCAGCTCGTTTTTGTCAGCATTACCTTTGTCGGCCTCGGCCTTGTCCTTTTTTTCCCGCTGAATTGCCTCATATACCTCCCTGCGATGGACGGATATATTCTTTGGCGCCGTTATTCCCAATCGCACCTTATCGCCCCGCACATCCACGATTACCACTTCAACGTCATCGCCTATTATTATCGATTCATCTTTTTGTCTGCTTAGAACCAACATTTTCAACTCCTTTTGCCGGTTGGTTTATATCTTTTACGATTAAAAACACCCAAAAGTTCGACTTTTTCAACCTGTTTTTTACCTATTTCTTTGATTTGTAATAAGTTATGACAAAATCAGGATACACTGCCTTCCCAATAGGCTCTTTTTTTATTCGGCTAATTTAACCACCTAAAACATTTAATTTTCGCACAACTTTTATTCGTTTTATTTATTTATAAGACTATTTTGGCATAAGGCCTTGTTATATATGGAGTTAGAAATGTAAGCCACGTCTGGTGAAAGCAAAAATTTTATTGGATTTTTTACTGACCTTCGTTTTGTCGCCAGTAATTATACCTGACCGCCATCCAGTAGCCTGCTATCGCCCCCAATGACCCAAAAGAAACCATTTGTATTGGCAAAATACAGACCAACGAATTAGTGAAAAAAACGGCAGGCCAATTGGCAGTGAGGTGTTCGAGCGTTGTTTGATTGACATAACTAATTGAAACAAAAGCGGTTAAAATTGCAGTGGCCAATATCGACCATATAAATGAAAGCCCGAGAAACTTCTTGGCCGCAAAACCAGCCGCTCCAAAGCCCACAATTACCGCAAAAGCTGTCTGGCCTATAACCGGTTGCCCGGCCAAATACCCTAATTTTTCATCATAAACATTCCCATCCTGGGCAATTTGAGTAATTATAAGGCCGGCTATTAAAGCTGAACCAAAAGCCCCGATTAATACATTCACATTGGTAATAACCTGCTTTGTCTTTTTGAAATCTACCTTAAACCAGCATTTTTGCCTGACCTGATTTGCAAGATATACCCCTGCAAATCCTGCCAGCACGACTGCCAGCCAGAAAAACGATTCCCACCGCATTGATGCGAACATTGCCTGCCGTGCCTCGACTGTTGAATTAAGCTGCATCAGGTTCGCAATACTGCCGCTGCGTATCGACCATACTGCCAGGCCTGTCGGCGGCGCCAGCACCGCTATCTCTTTTCCAAAAGGCCACGATAAAAAATATGCAATAAAACCGCTCAACAGCGACAAAATCATCAGCCCGCTCATCCCGACAGCATCGAGGTTCCCTGCCTTTACTATGCTCAATGGCTCTGTCGGCTCTGCACTTGGCCAGCCGAGCAGCCCTATCAGCAATGCACCCACGCACATCGCCGCTGCTATTCGCAATCTCATTAGCCAGCTCAATTCCACTTCACTGCTCCTAAATTTTAGACATTATAGCCTAACATCACTGCTACCCGTAATCAATACCCTTATGTAAAATCTAAAAAACTTCAAAATTCGATATTGGATGTTCGATATTGAATATTTCTTCGTCGTCTTTTGTCTTGCGTCTGGAGTCTGGTGTCTTGCAACTAACAGTTTTTTGACTTTATTCCTGATACTTACTAAATTCCTCTCTCCTGCTCTCTGAGGCCGATAATATACGGCTTGTTCACTGATAAACACGTCTCAATGCAGGTTTTTATCCCAAATAAGGGTGGGAAAAAACAGCGTTAAGCAGCCCATAAATATCACCGATGAAATATAGTAATAAACCGTTAATCCTGATGAAAAACCTGTGGGGTAGCAATTATCGCATTTTAAGAATAAGACTATAGTTGCGAAAAACGGTTTCCTGATAGGTAAATGCATTTTTGTGTTAATACTATGCGGTTTATTGGGCGTTGGCACAGTGGTATTGGCAGGATGTATTAGCTGATAATGATCTGTTCTCCGACGCAATAAAGGAAAAGCAATATGTTAAATACTGTAACCGTTCCAGAACAGTTTGAGCCGATTTTCCAGAAGGCTCAGGAGTATGTGAGCAAATACTTCGGTCAAAAGATAGAAGATGCCTCGAAGGGCAAGATAGAGGTATTCGGCCAACGGTACATTCTTATCAGAGCAGCCTCGATGTCGGTGGATTTCTTCGATACCATAAAGAGTATGTTTGAGGACTGGGGAGAGGATAAGGCCTCGGAAATGGCCAGAAATCTCCTTTTTGATTTTGCACATACCATCGGGAAGATGGATGCAAAGAACTTCCATCAACGGATGGGTCTGAAGGACCCCATAGAGAAGCTTTCCGCAGGGCCGATTCATTTTTCTCATACAGGCTGGGCTTTCGTTGATATATTTGCCCAGTCAAGACCGACGGCAGACGAGAACTACTATCTTATATACGACCACCCATTTTCGTTTGAGTCCGATGCGTGGCAAAAGAGCGGCAGAAAAAGCAGTTTCTGTGTCTGCGCAATGAGTGCCGGGTATTCATCCGGATGGTGTGAGGAGAGCTTCGGGATTCCTCTGGTTGCCTCTGAGATAATGTGTAGAGCCAGGGGTGATAGCGCCTGCCGGTTCATTATGGCGCATCCCTCTAATATAGCTCAACACGTTCAGGCGTATTTTAGCAGTCACCCGGATATATCCGACAACGCAATGCACTATAGAACGGGCGGTTTCTTTCTGGAACGCATGCGGGCAGAGCAGCGTCAGGCACAGCTTCTTGAGGACCTCGAAAAGGTCAATCGGGAGCTGAAGGATTTTGCGCACATAGTCTCTCACGACCTAAAAGCCCCGCTGCGCGGAATTGCCTCTCTGGCTGAATGGATATCAACTGACTACGCAGACAAGCTCGACGAGCAGGGCAAAGAGCAGATGAATCTGCTTATCGGCAGGGTGGTCCGAATGCAGAACCTTATTGATGGAATCCTGCAGTACTCAAGAATAGGACGTGTAAAAGAGAAGAAGGACGTGGTAAATCTAAACGAACTTGTCTCGGAAATCGTCGATATGGTTGCTCCGCCGGAAAATATTTCCGTTACGGTTGAAAACGAACTGCCCACGATTGAATGTGAACGAACCCGCATTATGCAGGTGTTCAAGAATCTTATAAGCAACGCCGTCAAATATATGGATAAACCGCAGGGCCAGGTAAAAATAGGCTGTATCGAAGAGAACGGCTTCTGGGAGTTCAGCGTATCCGATAATGGACCGGGAATTGAAGAAAAACACTTCGAAAGAATCTTCCAGTTGTTCCAGACATTGCCGTCGCATGACAAGTCTGAGAGCACCGGTATAGGCCTTACTGTGGCAAAGAAAATCGTGGAGCTATATGGCGGCAGCATTTGGGTCAGGTCAAAAGTGGGCGAAGGAAGCACGTTTTTCTTCACTCTGCCGAAACAGGAAACGGAGGTAAAAAATGCAGAACTCCAAGCCAGTGCTGTTGGTTGAGGATGACAACATTGATGCTATGACCGTCAAAAGGGCATTTGAGGATTTGAATATAAAAAATCCGTTGGTCCATAAAAAAAGCGGCGAAGAGGCGTTAGCATATCTATGGACTAAAGAGGGCAGGGAAACCTCTGTTATGTTGTTGGATTTGAATATGCCGAAGATGAACGGCGTCGAATTTCTAAAAATCGTAAAGGGCGACGATGAACTAAAAAGGATTCCCGTTGTAGCGATGACTATGTCTCAGAAACATCAGGATGTAATCGAGAGCTTCAACCTCGGTGTCGCCGGTTATATGAACAAGTAGCGCCGATTATAAAGGATTCGTGGAAACAATCAGGACAATCGTCCTCTACTGGACTTTAAACAAATTGCCAAACGAAGGTCAATAGAAAGGAAAAGTAAGTTAAGCAGGTCATAAATACCGCCGATGAAATAATACAGTAAGAACCTCCCGGCCAAGAGATTTTCATCTACGCCGGGGGAACAGAGTACCCCGGCACCTCTTTGTGGATGCGCCCGTCATTTGTGATTGTCCCTATTATCCCCTAACCAACTCATCAAGATAGGCGCGCTCAACCAGATTGGCTTCCTCGACACATCTGCTACGTCCGATAACACGTTCGGATGATGAGCCATTTTTGTTTGGAAGGCAGCCGTCAAATCGCCATATCAAACGACATCCTGGAGCGTGCTGTTATGGGAAAAAAGGGGATTAGTAGTATCAAAAAATCGGTTTTTCGCAACCATTATCGGCAATTGCATACATCACAAAACGGCTTCGCATAAGCAACCCTGTCAGAAATTTTTGTGCTAAACAAAATTTAAAGTTGAGACAGTCATTTACCGATATTCCATTCGCAGGCGACCGACACTGTTGTATTGTAGGGAGTCGTCCGGATTGAACATTTGGTACTTTTGGGAGATACACAAAATGCGTGCGGAACAAACGAGCCGCTTAAACATGACCGTTGGTCTCATTCTCTTTCTTGTAATCAGCCTGTCAACCAGCAACGTCATTGCAGAGCCGAATCCACCGAATAACCTCTTTGACATGTCCCTTGAACAGTTGATGAACATTCCGGTCACATCGACGTCGCTTACAACGGTGGCGTCAGGCCGGGTCAGTCCATCCACGGTTACCACCATCACACAGCAGGATATCCAGAACTCCGGGGCCCGCAGCCTGGAAGAGCTGCTTGAGATTTACGTCCCCAATCTGCAGATGATTCTGCATACGGCCGACGCCCGCCATCTGGGTCTTCGAGGCATCATTTCAAACGTAGATGACAAGTACCTGCTGCTGGTCAACGGTCGCGTGATGAATGAGCATACAAGTTTCGGCGTGATGAGCGAACGCGACCTGCCGATGCTGCGGGACATTCATCAAATCGACGTTGTCCGCGGTCCGGGGTCGGCCCTGTATGGTCCGGGCGCCCTGTCGATGGTAATCAATATTACCACGGACAACGCCAATACCTTCAAGGGGTTTGAGGTCAGCCAGCGCGTCGGCGCCATCGAGGAATTCTATACGACGGAATTCAAATACGGCAAACAGCTTGAAAGCGGCGCGGGCCTGTTTTTATATGGAGGTATCTCTGAGTACCCGGGGGCTTCTTTGGGCAATGCGCCGCTGAATTACGGCACCGCCGGTACCTGGAACGGATGGGTACCCCCAAGCGGGAAAGCTACCGGCGCAAACGCAGCCCGTTATGACGCGGGTTACGACGGCCAGCCGAAAATCAAGCTGTATAGTGAGTACACCAAGGATAATTTCGATGCCTGGCTGCGCTACACCCAAGGCGGCGAGAACGTCGATACAAGCCACCCATGGAATAATGCATGGAGTTGGCCTCCTGGTACTCCAGGAAACTCAGCTGCGTCTTTTGGGCTGGGGTATCGCCAGGCAACAGCCGTGTTAAATTACAAACAGGAACTGGCGGACAATCTTGCCCTTAAATACATGTTCAGCTATATGCACACCGACATGCTTACTTCGCCGTCTGAGTTCACTTATGAAAACTATGGTGAGGACGATTATTACGGACAGATTATTGCCAACTGGAAGATTAATGAAAAGAACGAATTTGCCTTCGGCGGCGCATGGCGGCATGATGAATTTGGGCTTCATCCGTGGGGCGAGGATACGGCGACAACATATCGTTTTCCTGACTCTCCCGGAAATGTTATGCCGCGATGGCGAACCGATATGCTTTCTGTGTTTGGCGAATATCAGTGGCACATCAACGACCAGTGGACGGCATTTGTCAGCGCCCGTGAGGATAAGCACACCTATACTAACCCGATGTTTTCGCCGCGTCTTTCACTCGTCTGGATGCCGACCGATGTGGACACTTTGAAGCTCATGGTGTCGCGCTCGGTACGAACCAACAACGACGCGGAGATGGAACTTGCGTATCTTGACGGCTATTCCATCAGCCAAGTGGAAGTTCTCAAGGCGTACGAGGCCCGGTATGAACGGAAGGTCGGCGACCATATATTGCTGGCTGCAGACGCCTTTATCCATCACCAGAAAGAGATTGGATGGGTTAACCAAGGCGCAGGGATGCCAGGGTTCACGGGGCCGTTAGCCACCGAAAGCCTCTGGGGTTTTGAACTGGAAGCAAGCTATGTTCTGGACCGCTTCCGATTCGATATTTCCCACGGCTTTACTAAACTGCTCAGTTACGAATTGGCGCCTGGCGTTCCCTCCAGCGAAGAAACGGCGATGCCACTGGGCTATGGACATGACCTGAGCAATTGGTTCAACAACATCAGTAAGATGCGGGTGCATTATCAGGTGGACGACAAATTGAGTCTTGACAGCTCGCTGATTGTGTACTGGGATAACCCGGGCGGAGAAGATAATGCGGAATCCAATGCGTGGGCGTACAACCCGAAGGCCCGCAATGTGTTTTATAACAACTGGTATCTCAATCTCGGACTCCAGTATCAATACAGCAAGAACCTGACCATGCGGGTGGACGCTTATGACGTCCTGGGCTTGTTTGATAAAAGCCTGAACCAAAGGCGCGAAGGCTTCAATTGGTCAGCGCCCGGCGAAGCCCGCACCCTGCCGGCGGCGTTAGGTTTTCAGGTGGTCTATAAATTCTAAGAGGATTGGATGCATAGATTCGGTTAATACGAGAGATTCAAATCGCTCTCGATACCAGTCTAACCCCTATGTCTTACCCGCAGTTTGCCCCAGCGTCTTCTTGTCGAAGACAAGAGCAGGGGCAGCGGGGAGCAGGGGCAAATAAAGCTCTGGAGTCCGAAAAAATCGCCGCTTACGACGCACAGCTTTTCTACAACGACGAGAAAACTTATATTATCCGTTGTCTTGCGTCTGGGTCTCCTCTCCTGACCTTTACAAACTTCTTTTTCTTAATGGTAAATTGTCCCTCAATCCGATAACTTTAGCATTGAAACAATGAAACAAAAAGTGCATAACACCTTAAAATAGAAATACTTATGGGACTTTAACAAAAATGCTCCGCTTCCAGACGCAATCAGTCAAAGACAAAATTGCCGCTCTGCCTTTGGGAAAAGACGTCACTTCTTTTCTCAACTACCTTCATATCGAGGCAGGCCTGTCCGAAAATTCAATTCTCGGCTATGGCAGAGACCTGAAAAGTTTTCTCGAATTTTGCAGCTCAAATAAAATTAACGGCTTGCAACAGCTCAACCCCTTGATTGTGCATTTCTTTCAGCGGACGCTGACTAAAGACAATAAAGATGAAGCCACCATGAAACGTTCCCTCGTTGCAATCCGAATGTTTCTGCGTTTTGCCGCCCTCAACAACTTAATCAAAGATGATTTCTCGGCGGTTTTGGACGGCCCAAAACTGTGGCAGCGCCTGCCGATAGTGTGCAGCAAAGATAAGGTCGCCGAACTGCTAAATGCACCCGACCCGAAAGAATCTTTTTACTGGCGGGACAAGGCGCTATTGGAATTGCTTTACGCAGCAGGCCTGCGGGCAAGCGAAATTGCCAATCTGAAAATCTCAGATTTAAATCTCGATATCGGCTACCTGCGTTGTATCGGCAAGGGCAGCCGTGAACGAGTTATCCCCATCGGCAAAACCGCTATCACAGCAATTACCGACTATTTGTATAATCTGCGTCCGAAACTTGCCAAATCAGGTGACAGGCGGTTTCTGTTTTTGTCACGCACCGGCAGGGGACTTGGCCGCATTGAAGTCTGGAGGTTAGTCAAGAAATACGCTGCCCTTGCGGGTATGCCGGCCAATCTTACCGCTCATACCCTGCGGCACTGTTTTGCTACGCACCTTTTGGCGGGCGGTGCGGACCTGCGCAGCATTCAGGAGATGCTCGGTCACGTCGATATTGCCACCACCCAAATATACACCCACGTTGACAGCGAAAGATTGAAACTGATTCACAAAAAATTCCACCCAAGACCGTAAAAAGATATTATAAATAAGTAGAAGTCATCCCAAAACCTCGGAAAACGCCATTTATGGCACTGAAAAGGCCAATAATGGGGGTTTTGGGATAGGCTCTAGATAGGTAGATAAGTTCAGATGAATTGGCACCGGATTCTTGGAAATTACCAGTTTAGGGTGTTGAGGATTTGGTCTTTTTTCTGGAAGACGACGTATCGGCCCGCAGAAATGAGCAGGTTCTGCTCGGCGATTGAAAGCAGGCCTTTCTCCTCGGTTTTGACGGTGGGTATGTTTCGCAGCAAATCAAATGGTTTTATGAGTTTTGTTTTTTCTGTAAGCTCTTTAATGTCATCGCCTGTCAGGCCGAATTCGACAAGCGGCTCGCACGTTTCCAGATTAGCCAAGTCGTCAAAACTGAAGAAAACAACAGAAATATTTTTTTCACGGCAGAGACCAGTTATGATTTCATGGTATCTGCCTCGCCACGAGTCGAGCGAAATATCCATTGCCCGCAGAGCGGTGCTGCCGGGCGGCGGGGGATAGCGGATTTGGGAAAATGGTGCGAACGTCCCCTGATATGCGTCGATGACAATCAGCGCTTTGCGCCGCACCCTTTTGTCCTGCTCGTTTTCCAATAATCTTACCGCCGTTATGACTGCGATGTTGTCCGCCATTCCGCCGTCGAATAAATGCAGATACGGATTTTTCGAGTCCATTTTGCTGCCGAGTGTGGTCGGATACGTTGCGCCGGGAAAATTGGCGCTGGCTGTTACGGCAACGGCAACAGGAACATTATAAATGAAATTTTCATAACTTTGTTTTTTTTGCTGGTACGGATACTGTTTTCCGCGGTGTCTGTATTCCGTGATGTTATAAAGCTTCAGGTGGTCGGGCGTGAATGGAAAAATTGCGCCGTTTTCATAAGCGGTCGCATTTGCTACCCAGCAGGGCAGCTTAACTTCATTGATGTCATCGCACCGGATAAAAATGTCGCCGAGTGTCAGACTTGTTTTTTGCCCTTGCTCACTGGTGGATTGCAGTTTCATTTTCCGAAAGCGACAGCCGAGAAAAGTCTCGTCGATAATCTGCTCGAATTTGCCGCCCTTTTTGGTATTTTGCATAATCCAGCAGAAAACGTCGGATATTAGTTGTCTTATATCATCGGGATAAAAGCCCTGAAGGTGTCTTCTAATGCAGGGGTCGGTTGAATAATTTTGTCCGCCGCAGGCGGATTTATCCGGCGGGCACCCGCAGGCTGATTGCTGATTGCCGGCGCCGGATTGGAGGGCGTCTGCGAAGCAGTAGCCGTTGATTGAGCCGGTAAATTGCATATAATCGTGCAGACTGGCGATGTAAGTAGAGGCTGTAAAGCCGCCGCCCGAAACGGTGGAGATATAATCAACCTCTGAAAGGCAGTTGCCCTTGCTCTTGCTTCCGTAAGAAAGCGCGGGGGCAGGCTCCGTGATTTCTTCGAGGCCGACAAGGACGCCTGCGCTGAAATTGGATGCCCTAAAGCCACCCCCGGATATGGCGATGCCAAGTGCGAGATTCGCATCCTGCGGTCCCGTGCGCTGCTGCGGGGACTTGTAATTTTTCAGGTCAACTGTGCATTCCTGAAAAGGAATACCGCAATATGGGTATATATTGGATGGTTCATAGCGGGTTGCGGCGCAGCCGACAAAAAGCAAAATCGCAGCGGAAAACACCATTGGTATTATCAGGCTGCCGGCAAAGTGAGCGGCAGGGTTTGGAACTCTGATTGTTTTATTCCGCATTTTTTCTTACCAAATAGCCGATAAAAACAAAAGCTGCTGTAGACTCTGACTGTTAGTTTAATTTCGTCAGGAAGGCGGGATTTCGTTAAATATTCGGGCAAATGGTTTGCATCCTCTTGACAGAAATTTTGGAAGCAGAGACAATAAACCTTTCGTGAAGATGTTAGGGCAATGTTATGGCCAGAGAAGTTTTGAAGAAAATTGCAGTTTTGGTGCTTTTTTCCCTTGTTTTTGCTGGCTGTGGTCAACAGGTTAGTAAGATAGGCGAGCAGCCTGCCACCGGCTTGCCCGTAAGGGTCGGGCTTCAGAATGAAAAGGGGCTGCCGGTTGAAGTGAAGGTGAAAAATGAGCCCGCCGCAGGCGGGCCGGTAGCGCTGAATCTGCCGGAGGATAAAAAATCCTCCGTTGAGATTGATACAAAGGAAATACAGGTATTACCTGTTAAGGTGGAGGGGTTGGATAATTTAGAGAAATTCCTGAAGGCCTTTATTGCGGATGTCAACAAGTTGTCAGTCAGGCTCAACCTTTCTCAAGGTTCGCAGTTGCCTTTGCGTGTTGAATTGCCGGCAATCTCATCGAAAATTTTAATGGTTGTTGCAGGCTCGGTTTTGTTGGTTCTGATTGCGGTTTTTGGAGCATTATTGGCGGCATTTTTTGCCTGGCGAACATCGCTAAATATGAAAAAGATTGAGAAAAAAATTCGCAATACAGATTTGGACAAATGAGCATTTTATTTAATGAGCAGGTATCATACCGAAAGCCTATTTCCATCCGACCGGACAGAACAGGCATCTTTTAATCATATCATTCGCGTGGCATTCGAAGCAGGGGTCGATGCCCAATTCGATTATCTTGTGGCAGACAAATTCTGGCCGATAGCCGTCGGCCAGAGGGTTGAAGCACCTTTCGGGCCGGCTAATAAGAATCAAACAGGATTCTGTGTTGAAGCCGATATTGCTTTTGACAGGTCTTACGCTGCCCGCACGGAGAAAAAAAAATTAAAAGCGATAACCGGTGTAGTTGATAAAGAGCCTTTGTTGGATGCCGGCCTGATGGAACTGGCCGGATGGATAAGCAGTTATTATGTCTGTCCGCTGGGGCAGGTGCTGGCGGCAATGGTGCCTGCTGCCGTAAAAAAGGCAATAGGCGTAAAGAAACAAAAACTTGTTTATCTGGAGGGGGATTTTGAGCAGCATATCGGCAAAATTAAAGGTAAAAAACAGCGGCAGATTATAGCGGTTTTAAAGCAGCGGTCAGCCTTTAATGCCCAAACAGCCGTGGAGCTGAACGGCCTGCTTATCGAAGCGGATACTACGATTGAGCCGCTAAAAAAATTGACCCAGCAGCAGATTATCAGGATATGCCAGAAAGAGGTTTTGCCGTTGCTGCCGGTCATTGCTGAATCGCTTGTTGTAAAGACCGACAAGGTTGTTCTTAATGACGACCAGCAGAAGGCCCTCGAGCATATAAAGGAAAAATTAGACAGCCAAAAATTTGCCGTGACGCTTTTATATGGCGTCACCGACAGCGGCAAGACCGAGGTTTATATCAGGGCGATAGAGGCGGCCTTGCAGATAGACAAAACCGCCATTGTCCTGCTGCCGGAAATAGCGCTCACGGCCCAGACGGTTCAGAGGTTCAGCAGCAGGTTTGGAAAAATTGCCGTGATGCATTCGGGCCTGTCCGCTGCCCAGCGCAATAGCCAGTGGCATAAAATCAAAAACGGCCAGGCGGATGTCGTCATTGGCGCCCGCTCGGCGGTTTTCGCTCCGCTGCCCCGGCTGGGGCTTGTCATTGTTGATGAAGAGCATGAGCCGGGTTTCAAACAGGATAACCTGCCGCGGTATCACGGCCGGGATGTGGCGATAAAACGGGCGCAAGTTTCAAACGCCCACTGCATTTTAGGAAGCGCCACGCCCTCCCTCGAAACGCTTTATAACTGTCAGACGAAAAAGCATTTCGCTGTTGTCAGGCTGCCTAAAAGGGTAGCCAACGCTGCAAAACCGGAAATGAGACTCGTTGATATGCGCAAGGAATTGTCGCCAAAAAGGGGCGGTACTCTGATAAGCGAGCAGCTCCAGCGGGCGTTAAAAGATATTCTGGATAAAAAAGAGCAGGCAATACTATTATTAAACAGGCGCGGCTACAGCAATTTCATTTTTTGCTCTTCCTGCAAACATACCCTCCAGTGCCGAAATTGCGATGCGACGCTTACCTTTCATAAAAAGGAATCTGCCGAATATGGACGCCTGAAAACCATTACAGGCACATATCTAAATTACGGCTCCGCAATCTGTCACCATTGCGGGGCAAAGACCCTCGTGCCGCAGCATTGTCCTCTTTGCGGCGGGCCCTTTATAATGATTGGTATGGGCTCGCAGAAATTGGAGGAGGAATTGAAAGCGAAATTTCCGCACGCCCGCGTTGCTCGGGTTGACAGCGACTCGATGGCGGGGGAGGATTATTACAAACTGCTGTGGGATTTCGGCGAGGGGCGAATCGATATCCTGGCGGGAACTCAAATGCTCGCAAAGGGACTGCATTTTCCGAATGTCACGCTCGTCGGCGTAATAAGCGCAGATACCAGCCTTTATCTGCCTGATTTTCGTTCCAATGAGAGGACCTTTCAGTTAATCAGCCAGGTTGCGGGCAGGGCAGGTCGCTGCGAAAAAAAAGGGGTCGTCTTTGTGCAGACCTTTTTGCCCGAACAGCCCGCAGTAAAGTATGCCCTCGCAGGCGATTTTGACGGCTTTATTAAAGAAGAGCTAATGCATCGAAAAAGTTGTAATCTGCCGCCGTTCTGGCGATTGGCCTCAATCATCCTGCGAGATATGCACTTTGATAAATTGGAAGCCGCCTGCAGCAATATGAAGCAATTGATAGATACAATTATTCAGCAGCGCCGTCTGAAGGTAATAGCCCGAGGCCCGATGCCCGCCGTTATCAGCAGAATCCAGCGATTCCACAGAATGCAGTTTATTATTCAGGCGCCCGAAGCCGCCGTTTTGCAGCAGTTATTCAGCGCCTTGCGAAACGCCGGCTCTGTCAAACCTGCTGTTCAGGTCGCAATTGATATTGACCCCGTCAATTTATTATAACCTTGCAAAGAAAATGAATTTTTGTTAAACTGAAAATTCCAGTTTTCCCTAAATTTTGATTTTTGAAATTTTTTTCGGGGCGTAGCTCAGCTTGGCTTAGAGCGCTTGGTTCGGGACCAAGAGGTCGGTGGTTCGAATCCACTCGCCCCGATTTCGCCTTCGGCGAATAGAATAGGTGATAATTTGAACAGGTGAGCAGGAGAGAAAGAGAAAGGTGAGCAGTGGAAAGAAGAGACGAGACAAGCGTAGAGGAGTTCAAAGATTACACAAATTTTTACGGATAAAATAATAAGCGAAATCTGTTAATAAAAGAACGAGTTTGCAGTCCCCAAAAGTGTGTTTTGACAAATATCTTGCAATTTTAGCACAATCGTAGTAGTTTATTTTCCAAAGGTTTATGACAATAGCCGGTTTTTATTTGAACTTACCGACGGGTTTTGCTTTGCGAAGTTCAAAACCTGTTGGGCTGATTAAATATTGATAGTATTATTATGGGAAATCAGAAATTGAATGTTGATTTACGTGTTAGTGATGCTGTAAAGCATTTTTGGATGACCCGTGAATCTCAATACGAGAAACAAAAATCATCAGGGCGTTCTGACCAGGGAGCAAGGAGTGCGGTGACTGGCGGAGCTCAAATGAGTGGTTTTAACAGGCTGATTACGGAACTTATATGTGAGGCAGGATTGGGAAAATCGGCTATATTTCATCAAAAAGCACTGGAACTGCCTGGTTACTTTCGACCAGAAAAGAAATGGGACATGCTTGTGGTTAAGGATAGTCAGCTTATCGTTGCTATCGAAGTGAAGTCTCAGGTTGGGCCATCCTTCGGTAATAATTTTAATAACAGGACGGAGGAAGCCATTGGAAGCGCCCTTGACTTGTGGACTGCTTACCGTGAAGGGGCTTTTAATAAAACGGTTAAACCGTGGCTCGGATATCTGTTTTTGCTTGAGGATTGTCAGAAATCCAATTCGCCTGTTAGTGTTAAGGAACCACATTTTGAAGTTTTTTCCGAATTTAAGGATGCTTCATATTGTAAAAGATATGAGATTTTTTGTCGGAAACTAATGAGGGAACGGCATTATTCCGCAGCCTGTTTTATTAGTTCGAGTAAAAAAACCGGATTGCAGGGTTTATATAAAGAGCCCGCTGATGACCTTGGTTTTTTATTTTTTGCCAAATCATTGATGGCGCATATAAAAGCTTATGTCTGATTTGATAACTGATACTAATCGGAATAAAACTATTCACCGACTTGTTTTGGGTGATGCAAGGTATATGGGCTTTATGCCGGATGAGTCGGTGCATCTTGTTGTTACATCACCGCCGTATTGGAGTCTTAAAAGATACAACGAGGCGACTGGTCAACTGGGGCACATAGAGGGGTATGGAGAATTTCTTGAGCAACTCAATAAAGTGTGGCAGGAGTGTTTCAGGGTTCTTGTTCCGGGCGGACGTTTAGTTTGCGTGGTTGGAGATGTATGTTTGTCTCGTCGGTTACACGGACGGCATAGTGTTGTACCGTTGCATGCCGATATTTGTGTTCAATGCCGGAAAATCGGCTTCGATAATCTGAACCCGATAATCTGGTATAAAATTTCCAACGCAAGTTTTGAAGCCAACAGCTATTCAAAGTTTCTGGGAAAACCGTATGAACCGAATGCGATTATAAAAAATGATATCGAGTTTATTCTGATGCAGAGAAAACCGGGCGGTTACCGTAGACCTTCTGATTTGCAGCGTCGCCTGAGCAAGATTAAGAAGGAAGATTTTAATATCTGGTTTCGTCAGATATGGAATACGACTGGTGAAATATCTCATAAGCATCCAGCGCCTTTCCCGCTGGAAATAGCGTCCCGGCTTGTTCAGATGTTTTCTTTTGAATCGGATACAGTACTTGATCCTTTTTGCGGAACAGGAACAACATCTGTTGCCGCATTGAAGACCTTCCGAAACAGTATATCGGTTGAAATCGATGCCTCTTATTGCCAAATGGCGGCGATGCGAAATCAGGAAGGAAACTCGTCAGCTTTTTACTGATGCGAGGTTGCTGTGTTACAAAGTTGTGTCTGATGGAGTCCGGTCTAATTTGGAAGAAACAGAAGAATTTTCTGATGTTGATAAAGGAATAGTGATTGTTAAATAATTCAGGTTTTGTGAGTGTTTTTATATGCCGATTTTTGAATATAAATGCCGAAAATGCGGTAATAACTTTGAGCTGCTTGAAAAAGCCTCTGATAAGAGTAAGAGAATATGTCCTTCTTGCGGCTGCGAAGATGTTGCAAAACAAATTTCGGTATTCAGTGCTGTTGTCAAGGAAGGCGAATCGAAAAAATGTCACAGTTGCAGCGATTTCAAATGTCCCCATTCGGGACATTAGATATGGTTAGCCCCGCAATAAATTGCGGGGTGCGCTCGTTCCAAAAGCCCCCAACTTTATGTTGGGGGTTAAATATATAAAAAAGGCAAATGGATAAATGAGTGAAAAAAAAGGCTTCTACGACTTTAACGCGATAGAGAAAAAATGGCAGCAGTATTGGGAGGCAAATAAGGTATTTAGGGCGGTTGACTGCGACCTGACCATGCCGAAATTTTACGTCCTCGATATGTTCCCGTATCCATCAGGCCAGGGCCTGCACGTAGGCCACCCCGAAGGTTATACCGCCAGCGACATCGTCGCCCGCTATAAACGGATGAAGGGTTTTAACGTCCTGCATCCGATGGGCTGGGATGCCTTCGGCCTGCCCGCTGAACAATACGCAATCCAGACCGGAAAAAGCCCAAAGGAAACCACGCAAAAAAATATCGACAATATCCGCAAGCAAATCAAGTCCCTCGGCTTCAGCTATGACTGGGACAGAGAAGTCAATACTACCGACCCGAGATATTATAAATGGACGCAGTGGATTTTCCTTAAATTTTTCAACAGCTACTTTGACCAAATCGAACAGAAGGCAAAACCCATCGAGCAGTTGCCGATACCTGCCGGCCTGAATGAAAAAGAAAAGCAGCAGTATATCGATGACCACAGGCTTGCTTATGAAGCAGAGGTTGCCGTCAACTGGTGCCAGCAGCTCGGGACGGTTCTTGCCAACGAAGAGGTCGTCGGCGGCGTAAGCGAACGCGGCGGCTTTCCCGTTATCAGGAAACCTATGCGACAGTGGATGCTGCGGATTACTAAATACGCCGACAGACTCCTCGACGACTTAAAGGATGTAGATTGGCCTGAATCAATTAAGAAACTGCAGGCCGACTGGATTGGCAAAAGCACCGGCGCCGAGGTGTGTTTTAAGGTGGCAGGCTTCAATGAGCAGTTGTGGGTCTTTACGACAAGACCCGATACATTGTTTGGCGCTACTTATATGGTCCTTGCGCCGGAACATCGCCTTGTCGATATTATTACAACAAGCGACCATAAAGAGGAAGTTAAGAAATACTGCGAAGACGCCGCCCGCAAAAGCGACCTCGACAGAACTGATTTGGCAAAGGAAAAAACCGGCGTCTTTACCGGCGCTTTCGCAATCAATCCTGTCAATAACCAGAAAATTCCTATCTGGATTAGCGACTATGTCCTGATAAGCTACGGCACAGGTGCCATTATGGCTGTCCCCGCTCACGATGACCGCGACTTTGAATTTGCAAAAAAATTTAATCTGCCAATCATTCAGGTTGTTGAACCCCCGGACCCGCAGCAGGCGGAATTGGCTCGGCAGGAAAAATTATGCTTTACAGGCGATGGACAAGCCATAAACAGTGGCGAATTCAACGGGATGTTTACCGATAAATTCAAAGAGAAGATTATTGAATGGCTGGCCCAAAGGGGAGCGGGCAGAAAGGCCGTCAATTACAAACTTCGCGACTGGCTCTTCAGCAGGCAGCGTTACTGGGGCGAGCCTTTTCCCCTTTTGCATACCGCCGATGGACGAACGATAAGCGTTTCAGAAGACCAGCTTCCTTTAGTGCTGCCCCGACTTGATAATTTCAAACCCACCGGCACAGGACATTCCCCGCTTGCTAAAGCCCAAAAGTGGCTTAATGTCACCTTGCCCGACGGCACAAAGGCAATCCGCGAAACCAACACGATGCCCCAGTGGGCGGGTTCCTGCTGGTATTATCTGCGGTATATCGACGCGCATAATGAACAAAAGGCCTGGGACGACAGTAAGGAGAGGTATTGGATGCAGCCGGCGGGCGTTGATTTGTATGTCGGCGGAGCAGAGCACGCTGTCCTGCATCTTTTGTATTCGAGATTCTGGCACAAGTCTCTCTATGACCTCGGGTTTGTAAGCACCAAAGAGCCTTTTTATAAACTTGTCAATCAGGGAATGATTCTCGGCGAGGACGGCCAGAAAATGAGTAAATCGAGAGGCAATGTCGTTAATCCTGATAAGGTCATAGCCGATTACGGAGCCGATTCGATGAGGCTTTACGAGATGTTTATGGGCCCGCTTGAATCCATAAAACCCTGGTCTATGCAGGGTGTTGAGGGCGTGCATAGATTCCTGCGGAAGACCTGGCGAATGATTGTTGATGAATCCGCCGAAGGCGGACTTGATAAATCGGTGCAGGATGTAGAACCTAATGAACAGACGTTGCGTTTGCTCCACCAGACCATAAAAAAAGCCGGCGATGATATTGAGACTTTCGGCTTTAATACCGCAATCAGCGCGATGATGATTTTTGTAAATCACCTCAGCAAACAAGAGATAAAACCAAAATCGGTGGTGGAAAAATTTGTTCTGATTCTGTCGCCTTTTGCGCCGCACATTGCCGAAGAGCTTTGGCAAAAATTGGGCCATACCGAAAGTTTGGCCTACCAGAATTGGCCGCAATATGATAATGAGCTGGTCAAGGAAAAAGAAATCGAATTGGCGGTGCAGGTCAACGGCAAAATTAAAGACAAAATCGTTGTCTCGGCTGAGGCCGACGACGAGCAGATAAAGCAAAAGGCGTTGGCAAGCGAAAAGGTCATTGCGGCGCTGGCGGGCAAACAGCCAAAAAAGGTAATCGTAATCAAGTCCCGGCTGGTAAATATTGTCGTTTAGAACGGAGTCATAGCAATGAACAGTGAATGCAGCAGAAGATGCTTTCTTATGCGAGGCGCAGGCGTGGCAGCAGGATTGGCGCTGGGGGGCGTTGGACTTACCGGCTGTAATAATCAGTCCAAAAAAGGAGCAGATGAAAAGATGGCATCGGAAATGATTGCTTATTGTGGGCTAAATTGTGTCACGTGCCAGATTTATCTTGCGACAAGAGAGACAGACCTCAAAAAACAAAGGCAAATGAGGGAGCAGATTGTCGTCGCTATCAAGAAATACCTCGGCGAGGAAAAGCGGGTAGAGGACATTACCGACTGCGACGGGTGCAAGGCACGGGGCGGAAGATTGTATTCCAACTGCCAGAAGTGCCAGATAAGGAAATGCGCGAGTGAAAAGCATCTTGAGAATTGTGCATATTGCAATGAATATGCCTGCGAGAAACTGAGCAAGTTTTTTGATTCTGAAGGTGAACAAGCGGGCGCCAAAAAACGGCTGGATGAGATAAAAGCCGGGTTCTAAAAAGTCATTTTGTATTCTGTGGCTGTCTGATGTATATCGAAATCGAAGCAAAGTTAAAAGTCGATTCTCTCGAAAGTGTTGCAGAAAAGCTGCGCCGGAGCGCCGCCGACTTTATCTCGGAACAGCTCCAGAAAGATTACTATTTTGATGATTCAAACTCTGCATTTGCCAAATCAGACAGTTGTCTGCGAATAAGACAGCAGAGAGATAGCAGCGGTGAAAAGGTATTTTTAGCTTACAAAGGGCCGAAACACAAAAGTAATTTCAAGAAAAGAGCCGAGATAGAAATTGAGGTAAGCAATCTTGAAAAGACGCAAAAGCTGTTGTCGGCTCTGGGATATAAGGAGTCTATAGTTGTCGAAAAAAAACGGAATCTTTGGCGATTTGGAGACTGCCTTGTGGCGATCGATGATGTTTCCGACCTCGGCAGTTTTGTGGAAATAGAAGGAAGCGATGACAAAAAAATTGCGGAGGTTCAGAAAAGGCTCGGGTTGGAAAATTTGCAGCATATTAGCAGAAGCTATGCGGAACTCCTGGCAGAGAAGCTGCGTTTATAGACAGAAAGATTTTGCCGAATGAAGCCCGAAGATGGTTATATCTTTTATATTGTAAATCCGAAAGCCGGTGCAAGCAGCCTCAAGATGACCAGCCGCAAGTTTGCCGATTATCTTCGGGCCAAAGGATTCAGGGTTCAGAATTTATTTACCAGCTGCCTCAATGACGGATTTGAGTTTGCAAAATCGGCTGCTGAAGACAAAGATTGCGCAATGGTGGTTGTGGTGGGAGGCGACGGCGTCATTCGGGAGGTCGCCGACGGCCTGAAGGGAAGTGAAAAACCGCTTTTGATGATACCCGGCGGAACGGAAAACCTGCTGGCGAACGAGCTCGGCTTTGATGAAACGTTCGAAACGATAATAAAAACGTTCGAGGCTGGTTTTATAAGGAATATGGACCTCGGCTGCGCAAACGGCAGATCGTTCACTTCGGTCGCAGGTTTCGGATTTGACGGCCGCGTCATCGAACGCGTCAGCCTCCAGCGGTCGGGACATATTGATTATCTCGATTATATATGGCCTATTTGGCGAACGTTTTGGGATTACAAATTTGAGCCGATGAAGGTGCAGGTCGATGGCGAACTCGTCTATCAGGGAAGCGGAATGGTTTTTGTCGGAAACATTTCGAGATATGCTGTGGGTCTCGAAATACTGCATAAAGCCGATTTCAGCGACGGGCTGCTGGATGTCTGTATTTATAAATGTTCGAACCGCCCTCATCTTATCAAACATTCGATTCTTACGGTTTTGAAAAAACATAGCGGCCGCAACGATGTAATTTATCGTCAGGGAAAGCTGATTCAGATAAGCTCCGATTGTCTGGATATTGCAACGGAAATCGACGGCGACCCCGGGCCTGCCCTGCCCGTCGAAATCAGGGTCATACAGCAGGCCATAAGGGTTATGGTGCCGAAAGACGCCAGACCCGCAGGTATAAGGACAAGGCTTATCAGGGCAATCGGATAATATAAATGAAATATTAAAGTACTCTGTAGAAAAGCAACCAATTTATTTGTCATACCTGCGAAAGCAGGTATCCAGAAACGAAAAAATCAAGTCTGGATTTTCGCTTGTGCGGGAATGACAGAAAGCAAACGCACGTTTTCTACAGAGCAGTATTAAAGATGAAAATGGAGTTATAAAGTGAGTATTATTATTGGTGACAGCGGCAAAGGGAGAACGAAGGCGTCGAGACCGGTAGAGGTTGGTTTAAATAAACCGTTGTTTGTAATGGCTGGCCCCTGCGTTATTGAGAGCAAAAAGCTGTGCCTCGATATTGCCGACAGCCTCGTTGCGATTGGACAAAGGCTCGGCATCGGCATAATCTTCAAGGCCAGTTTTGACAAGGCCAACCGTTCAAGCATATCGAGCTTCCGCGGTCTTGGTTTGAAAAAGGGTTTGGAGATTCTCGCCTCGGTCCGCAACCAGACGGGTTTGCCTGTTATGACCGATGTTCACGAGCCGGCACAGGTCCCGGCTGTCGCAAAAGTTGCCGATTGCCTTCAGGTGCCGGCCTTTTTGTGCAGACAGACAGACCTGCTTTGTGCCTGTGCAAAAACCGGCACGCCCGTAAATGTCAAAAAAGGCCAGTTCCTTTCGCCAGATGAAATGAAAAATGTTGTGAAAAAAATAAGGGCCTGCGGTAATGATAAAATAATCCTTACCGAGCGCGGCACGTTTTTCGGTTATAACCGGCTGGTAAATGATATGACAGCTATTGAGGCTATGAAAAAACTCGGCTGTCCTGTGGTTTTCGATGCCACGCACAGCACCCAGCAGCCGGGCGGCCTCGGCAGTGTCTCCGGTGGCCGGAGGGAAATGGCTCCGCTTCTTGCCAAGGCGGCGGTCGCAGCTGGCGCTAACGGCCTGTTTATCGAAGTCCACACCGACCCCGACCGGTCAAAATCAGACGCCGCCTTAATTATGCCTATCGACTGGCTCGAGGATTTGTTGATTGTATGTATGGACATTTTTAAGACAGTTCACGGATAAATAATGACGCAAGAGCGGTATATTTTTGGGCCGGTGCCTTCGAGAAGGCTGGGACACAGCCTCGGCCTTGATATCGTGCCGGCGAAGGTCTGCTCCCTTGATTGCATTTATTGTCAGGTCGGCAGAACAACCCAAAAAACCATCGAACGCAAAGAATACGTCCCTGTACAAAAAGTTCTCGATGAGCTTAACGCCAGGATTGAAAAGGGTTTGCAGGCGGACTTCATTACCATAAGCGGTTCGGGAGAGCCGACGTTGAACTCGCGGCTGGGGTTTCTTATCGACGAAATTAAAAAAATTACCGATATTCCGGTCGCTATTTTGACAAACGGGACATTGCTTTACAGGCAGGATGTAAGGATTGATTGTGCAAAGGCGGATGTGGTCCTGCCATCGCTCGATGCCGCCGATGAGCAGACCTTTGCAAAGATAAACCGGCCTCATCCCGATATCAGTATAGAAAAATGGGTTGCTGGCCTGGTTCAATTCAGAAAGGAATACGCCGGACAAGTTTGGTTGGAGGTATTTATCGTTGATGGGGTCAATACCGGCGGTGCGGAAATTGCGGCAATTAAAAAGGCGATAGAGCGAATCGGGCCTGATAAGGTGCAGCTTAATACTGCCGTCAGGCCCACAGCAGAGCCGGGCGTCAAAAGAGTCAGCCCTGCCGCTTTGCTGAGAATCGCACACCTGATAGGCCCCAATTGCGAGGTAATAGCCGATTTTCCCAAAAAAGAGCGGCCTGACAAAGGCGGACAACCCCCCCACAAGGAAGGCGGGCAGGCTGAAGACCTGTTATCAATGCTGAAACGCAGACCCTGTTCGCTTGAAGATATATGTAATGGCCTGGGACTCGAAAAAAATCAGGCCTCGGAATATATTAGCCGACTCCAGAGCAGGGGGCTTGTTTGTTCCGAGCAGAGAAACGGCGTAATGTTTTTCATCGCAAAGTAAACAGACACGCCTTTTTGTTCACACACCAAAATTTTTGAATTTTCTTTTTTTCCTCCTCTTTTTGTAATCAGTTTTAGTAAAGCCCTAAACCGTATTGGCCGATAAAACCATAGTGGTTTCTTTGCGGATGGAGATTTTATCTACTCTAAATTTTTTTTTGCTTAAGAGAACTCTTTTACGACCGATAATTAGATTATCAAAGACAACTTTTATGGATGGAACGAAGAGACAATTAGTTCTGCATAAGGGGGCGGAAAAGTATGTCTTTCGCTACGAAAAGGGTAGTGAGGACAAGCTGCTTGACGCCCTGATAGAGCAGGCCAAGGACAAAAGAACCAGTTTCGACTGGTTTGATGCGGCTGTTGTAAGTTTTAGACTCACACAGTCCCTCATCGGGCAGGCAGATGAAATTTTACGGCAAAATGCAAATATAAAAGTTCGCACGAGTTAGCAGATTTTGTTTAGGATAGAAAATTATGGAAAACACTCCGGTAATTCAGGAATTTCTAAACTATTTAAGCTTTGAGAAGAGATTTTCGGAGCACACTGCAAAATGCTATGGAGCGGACCTGAGGCAGTTTGGCTTCTTTCTTGCAACAGGAACCGAGATAAACCATCAGGCTGGTGAGACCGCCTTCGGCGGGTCAGGAACCGCTCATCAGCAGGGCGGCGTCGCAACTGCAGTAGAAACCCATACCGAGACCGAAATCGACCACCTGCTCGTCGACGCTTCTATAGATTCTGTCAGAAACTATATGGTGCATCTGACCGGCAGGCAGCAGTCGAAGTCCACCATTGCACGCAAACTGGCGACACTGCGGAGCTTCTATAAATTCCTTGTCAAACGCAACCTCGTCAAGAGCAACCCAGTTCTGCTGATAAGAACGCCAAAACAGGAAAGAAAACTCCCCAAATTCCTCGAATATGAACAGGTCAAGAGGCTGCTCGAAACTCCGCCCGCCGACAATTGGCTCGGCGCCCGCGACAGGGCTATTATGGAAACCCTTTACAGCACAGGCGTAAGGGTCAGCGAGCTTGTGGCCCTCAATCTCGATGATGTCGATTTCCTCAGCGAGGTAACCCACATTCGCGGCAAAGGCAAAAAGGAAAGGATTGTTCCCATCGGCTCATCGGCTTTGCAGTCGATTCAGCATTATATGGAGTTCAGAAACAAAAGGGCACAGAGCAGCGATGGCTTCGATTCAAAGGTCTTGTTCGTAAATAAGCACGGAAAGCGCCTCAGCACCAGAAGCGTTCGCCGGAAAATGGATAAATACCTCCTGATGGCAGGCCTCGACCCCTCAATCAGCCCGCATACACTCCGGCACAGCTTTGCGACGCATATGCTAAACAACGGCGCAGACCTCCGCAGCGTTCAGGAGCTGCTCGGCCATCAGTCGCTCTCAACAACCCAGATTTATACTCACCTTACCACAAAGAAACTCAAAGAGGTCTATGACATCGCCCATCCGCGGGATAGTCAGTCAAAACCCGAGCCGAATAACAACTGAATAAAACTGTAGAATTTATTCCCGCTGCTTTCTTACAAAGGCAGAAATGGGGCTTAAATCAAAAAAGACCGCTCAAAAGCGGTCTTTTTGTTTTATCAAAAATGGATATGGAAGTTATATGAAGTTATATTTTGAACAATTTGGCCTTATCCGGTTGAACGACAGGAAAGGCTTTGGTGGAGCTTTTTTGCGGGCAGGTATGATTTGTTGTATGTCTGTCGTTTAATTATGATTATTATTGTTGCCGGCGTATTCCGGAACCAGTTCTTTGATTTTGCGGACTATTGCGGAACGATTCTGGGCCTTGGCGATATCGATTAGCTCATTTATGCCCGCCTCCAGCTTTTGCCGGTCGGTCGGGATATTTTTCCAGATGCTGATTTTCGGATGCCTTGTCGGCTGCATATTCTCGCCTTGTATGGAAAGCTCCTCGAAAAGTTTTTCCCCCGGGCGCATTCCCGTGAAGGCAATTTCAATATCCTCGCCCGGCCGAAAGCCGCTCAGGATTACAAGTTCTCTCGCAAGGTCGATGATTTTTACCGGCTCACCCATATCGAGAACGAAAATCTCGCCGCCTTTACCCATAGAAGCCGCCTGCAGAACAAGCTGGCTGGCCTCCGGTATCGTCATAAAATACCGCTTCATTTCGGCATCGGTTACGGTCACAGGGCCGCCCTCCGCAATTTGCTGTTTGAAAATCGGTATCACAGAGCCGTTGGACCCGAGAACATTGCCGAAACGGACCGTTACAAAATTAGTTCTGCTGGTCTGACTTAGATTTTGGATATACATCTCCGCAATTCGCTTTGTAGAACCCATAATGCTCGTGGGGTTGACGGCCTTGTCGGTGCTTATCATAACGCAGTTGCTGCTGCCGAATTTATCGGCAGTATCGGCCACAATTTTGCTTCCGATTATATTGTTCTTGATGGCCTCGCCGGGATTTAGCTCCATCAGCGGAACGTGTTTGTGGGCGGCAGCGTGGATGACGACTTCAGGCCTGTATTCGGCGAATATCTGTTCTACCCTTGTTTTATCGGTTATATCGCAAATAAGAGTCGTCAGAGGAACATCAGGGTATGTTTTTTTCAGTTCTCTCTCGATATAGAACAATGGATTTTCCGCCTGCTCCACCAGAAGAAGCAGCTTTGGCTTAAAGTTGCACAATTGCCTGCACATTTCGGAACCGATTGAGCCGCCTGCGCCGGTGACGAGAATAGTCTTGTTGGTGGCGAATTCGCCGATTAAATCGAGGTCGAGCTGGACGACTTCCCTGCCGAGCAGGTCATTAATATCGACATCGCGTATCTGTGAAACCTTGAACCTGCCCGAAGCAATATCGGTAATGGACGGCACCATGCGAAAGCGGATTTTTATGCCTTCGCAGACCCGGATTACATGTCTTAACTGCTGATGGGTTGCTGATGGTATCGCAATGGCAATTTCTTCGATGTTGTGGTCCGCACAAATCTTCGGCAGTTCGTCAATAGTGCCTAATACGGGTATGCTGTGAATGTTGATGCCCTGTTTCATCGGGTCGTCATCGACGAAACCAACCACATCGTATTGGGTCACCGGCATACGATGAATTTCCCGCAGCAGCGCCTCGCCTGCGTTTCCTGCGCCGACGATAAGGAATCGTTTCAGCCTTCCCCCCTCGATGGCGCGAAAGTCCTCATAATAGAGACGAATCACCATACGCAGGCCGCCTAACAGCAGGAATGTAAAGAACATATCAGAAACGAAAATGCTCTGGTTAATTTCCGTCAGGTTTGCCATCGAAGGAAATTTACGAAGCGTGCCCAAAAAAAGCACGAACCATAAGGCAACAATGATGAATGTGCTTACAAGAGAGGCGGCGCCGATATCAAGCAGGTCGGATATGCCCACATACCGCCACCAGCCCCGATATTGTTTTGAAAAGCCGAACACAGGCAGTTTGATTATGATGAAGAAAACAAGCAGTTTCGGGTATTGTTCGCCAAACCACGTGCGGTTGAACTGCATATTGTTGGCCAGTATGAAGGAGAGCATCAGGGCCGCCGCAAAGCAAAGCAGATGTCCGCAGATAATCAGAATCTTGCGGAATTTCAGCAGCGTTGCGGGCGGCGGAGATATTATTGTTTGAAAGGTTTTGTCTTTCGTTTTTTTACTTGTTTTAGACATATCTTTTTATCGTCAAAACTGCCCGACAGGATTAGCTGCACCAGTTATTATAGCAGCAGATTAGGTCGGTTGTCAAACCTTCTGCGGTCCTTATTGTGTCCCAAAAACGGACAAAATGTCCTTATGGGCGGGGTTTTTAAAGACCTTTTTCGCTGCAGCGGCGACTTGTGGTGAGCCTGTCGAACCCACGGGATTATTCAATCTTTATCCGCCATACGCATCGGCGGATTAAATTCGGCGCTAACCACCGTGTCTTCTTTGTGCATATAAACATCGCTTATGTCCGTTCCATCAACCTGTTTTCTGATAAGTGCGTAGATAACTGTATTGGCGGTAAAAAAGAAGCTTATTAAAAAAGACAGAACCAGGCCGCTTACAATCAAAAGATTAATCGAGACCAAAATTGCTGCTATGGATTCAGAAACGTTTCCCACATCGGGAGTTGAAAAACTGCTGAAGTTGGTAAAGCTTAAATCCGGCCAGAGGGCATTAAGAATATTTGCAGATTTATCGCTGTTGTTGGCGAATATGCTTATTTTCAGAAAGCCGCGAGTAATAAACAGCAGCAGGAAAGCAAAAAACCTTACGAAAAGATAGCAGGCAAGGCTGTAAATGATTGCGGTAAAACCGTAAAATAGCATTCGCCACGGCCTTGCAAATACGTAGCTGAAAGAGCGGCTGGCAGAATCAAAACTGTCAGTGCCTTCAAATGCGATAACGGGAAACATCAGACCGAACCCAGCAGCAGAACCAATGGCAATTGTCGCCGCCAAAAGCCCAAACAACAGGGCGAGCGGCATTAAAATGCCCAATATCAGCGAGCCGGTATAAGGAATGTTTGCCAACAAACCTGTTGCGGATATAAAAATACCGAAAAGAAGAATTATTCCGAATGGAACCAGCGGAGCGAAAAACAAGGAGCGGAACTTCCTTGTGCTGAACCGGATGGCCTCAAAAAGTCCCGGCTTTTCACCCCTGGCGAACTGCAGGGCGGCAATCCGGCAAATTGCCCCGCCCCCGATGGCGATAACCGCAAGATTAATTATCGAAAAAACAACCGCATAGATCGGGTGATAAAGAAACGCCCACCGGATTATCTTGATGTAATTATACATCGTATTAAAAAATTGCGACATATCCGATTGTAAAAGCGAGATGATTGTGAAATGACATTGCACCGGCAGAGTTTGCCAGACAGTCTCGAATACGCCGTGGTATAAGTATTGCTGCGTATTTTCACTGATAAAATCCGGCACTTGCTCGGGATTTCGCAGATAAATATCCAGTTCTGTTGAGCCGTTGTTGTCGGTGACGACCGTGGGTTTGAGGTCTAAAAGCCTCCCACAACCCCAGATAATTGCCAGAGACAGAAATGCGATTATCAGATTTTTGGGGTGAACGGCTATCTTGAAGGTCTGGAATATTTTCAGGAAAAGGAGGTTATTAAAAAACTGAACTGATTCCTTGTTGCTGTTCATATTAAATCCTTTCAACATCTTGCCGTAAAGGCGATTACCTTAACACGCTTAAATATATTGCTGTTGTGGGTGATTTTCAACAGATTTTAGAAGGTTTTTTTTGATTGTTGTTCGGCTGTCTTCTAATCGCTTTTTGTGTCAGCCGGTCTGCTAATTATTTTGTATTCGCTGTTCAGCCAGCTTCCGAGGTCCACAAGTTTGCATCGGGGCGAGTTCGCCTGCGGCGAATTTACGCCCCCTGTCTCTGATGATTTTTTTACAGACTGGACATCTGTATTTTATTTGTTTGTGCTTTTAAGACTTTTTCCGTTTGATAGGCTCACGGCTTTGGGCGAAGTCGAGAAGGGGTCCAGACTCTAAAAAATTATTCTTTTTCTTCCGACGCCTGTCCCTTTTCGAGCATCTGTGCGTATTCCACGCTGTATCTTGCCCAGGGCTGGGCTTCGAGACGGGCATTTGGTATTGGTTTGTTCGACCCCTGGCAAATCCCGTAGGTGCCTTCCTCAATACGAGCAAGGGCATCGTCAATTTCTCGCAGCAGCTTCCTTTCGCTGTCCACCAGCCCGATGGCAAATTCCTGCTCAAAATTGTCGCTGCCGAGGTCGGCCATGTGAATCGGCATGCTCGAAAGATTGCCCGACGCATCAAGCTGGGATTTTTTCAGAACCTCGCCTTCCATCTCGTTGACGCTGCCGAGAATCTCTCCTCGCTTTTCTAAAAGCAGTTTCCTGAAATGTTCAATATCCTCGGTGGTCAGCTTCTCATTATCCGGTTTGACTGCCGGCTTCTTTTCTGTTGATGTTTTTTTGCTTTTTCTGTTCACGTTTAAACCATAATAAAAATACAGTTTTTGTCAAATTTCCCAAAACTCTGCATTATAACAAATACCAAAGTATTTGCAAGTTCTCTGTCCATATTTGTTTTAATTTCGGCTTCTATCGTTGATTTGTTTAGAATATTTAGAATATAAAGAGAATATGCCGTTTTATCTGTTTTTTGGCTTGTCTGAAGCCTGACTTTTGTTCGACTTTAGGTGATTTTGCCGCTGTCTTTTGCGAGATTGCCCAGGGGAAGGAAGAAATTACCCTCATTTACCCTGCCCGAAAAAACCTTTACCCCGAAAAGGGCCTCAATTTGTGGCCTGGTAAGTATTTCTCCTGAGAGTCCGAATTGGTATCCGCCTTGTGGTCCGATAAGCAGTGCATAGTCGGCATATTGAGCCGCCAGATTGATGTCGTGCGTCACCGCTACTATCGTCTTGCCTTTTTCTATCTGGGCAGCCTTGAGCAGGTCAAAGATATTTATCTGATGTTTGATGTCCAGAAAATTGGTTGGTTCGTCGAGAAGCAGGATTGTTGTGTCCTGTGCGATGGCCCTTGCGATGAAGACACGCTGCCTTTCTCCGCTGCTCAAATTTCTCATATTTCTGGATGCCAGACTGACTGGTATCCGTTATTTCGAGGGCTTCCTTGACAAGTTGTTTATCTGTTTTGTTTTCGAAGCCGAACGTGTCCGAGTAAGGCAGTCTGCCCATCGAGACAATCTCTGCAACGGTAAAATCGAATACGGGGACAAATTCCTGGCGGACAACGGCGATTTTTTTGGCAAGTTTTTTTGCAGAGTAATTCTGTATCGGTGCTGAATCAATTTCAATGTAGCCGGCCTGCGCTTTGAGCAGTCCGCAGAGCAGATTAAGCAAAGTCGTTTTGCCCGCACCGTTGGGGCCGACAATGCTGACGAAGCTGCCGCGCGTCACTTCAAAGCTTAAATCCTTTAGCACCTGTCCGCCGTCCTTGTGGCGGAGCGGTTCCTCTGAGTAGCTGAATGTCAAATTGTGGACTTTAATTATACTGTTCATTGCAGCCAATAGACCTTTTTATTGTATTTAGCCAGCAGGATAAGAAAGAAAGGCCCGCCTGCCAGTGCGGTAATGACTCCCACCGGCAATTGTTCCTGCTGGAAAATAGTCCTTGCGATTGTGTCGGCAACAACAAGAAATGCGGCGCCGATTATCGCGCTGGCCGGCAGGAGCTGTCGATGGTCAGGCCCGAAAATCAGGCGAACGCCGTGCGGAATTATCAGCCCGATAAATCCGATAAGACCAGACAGACTTACGGCAATGGCGGTGATAAAGGCTGAAAGTGCGAAGGCGACAACCTTAACTTTGCTTATCTCCACGCCTAAATTTTGTGCCTCCTCTTCGCCGAGACTGAGGGCATTTAATTTATGGCTTATGGTAAGCAGCACAGTTTCTCCGCCGATAATGCAAATCGCAGCGATGATGAGGACGGACCAGTCTTTGGCTGTTATGTTGCCCATCAGCCAGTATATTGTGGTTCTCAGTTCATCGCTTTTCGCTATCGATGTCAGGAACATAATGACCGCAGAGAAAAATGCGTTGATGACGACACCCGCCAGCAGCAGGCTCGTCACCTGCCGCCTGCCGGTGAATCTGCCGACCAGCCACACTAACCAGACCGTTCCGAGCGAGCCCGCGAACGCAAATAGGCTGATTGGCGAACCTCCCCAGACATTAAAACTTATTCCCGAAAGAATAGCGATGATAGTTCCCAGGCCTGCACCGCTTGATATGCCTAATATATACGGGTCTGCCAGCGGATTTCGCAAAAGGGCCTGCAAGATAACACCGGCGCTGGCCAGCGCAGAGCCCACCAGTGCCGCCAGAATTATCCTCTGGAGTCTGATGATAAAAATCTGGTAATCAATATTTTCTGTTGGCGCCTGTCCGCTTCCTTTGAAAACGTTGGCGACTGAAATCCTTTGTTGTCCTGTCAATGTGCACAAAATGACTGCTGCCGCCAGAATCAGCAGGCAAAGTGTAATGTTAAATAACATTTTTTTTGCCGTTAAGGTTTCAGTCATTTATGGTGGTCGAACCATTTTGCTCTTTATTTTCGTTTCTGTCGTTTTCTCCGGGCTGCTCCGGATGAAGAATACGGCCGACCTTTTCTATTCCCTGCGGCAGTCTCGGTCCCAATCGCAGCACGAGGTCCGAGTTGACAACATAAATTCTGCCCATCTTTACCGCCGGCAGATTGGTCTGTTTGGCCCAGATTTTTTTGGCCTCTTTCTGCTGCTCTGCGATGTCTGTTTTGCCCATAGCCGATTGTATTATTACTTCCGCAGGACACGCCAGAAGCTCTTCTTCGCCGATTTGCGGGTATTGCTGAATGGTTTGGCCTAAGCAATTTTCTCCGCCGGCAATCTCAATCAATTCATTGATAAAAGTATTGCGGCCGGCCACCCGGAGCGGTTCCGGCTGAACCACCCACAGCGTTTTTGTCTTTTTTGCCCGGGCAAATTTCGACCTTAAGTTATTTATCTGGGTATCGATATCGATAGACACCTTTTCTGCCTCCTGCCGGCAGCGAGCAGCGCTTCCAATCTGCAATATAGCCTCCCGCATCTGGTCGATTGTATCAACCTGAAGCGTCAGAACGGCAATTCCGAGTCGGCCCAGATTGTCTGCGACAGTTTTTTGCTGCTCAAAGGCCTCTGTTATTACAAGGTCCGGCTTTGCTGCAATAATCGCCTCGATGTTCGGCTGCCAGAACGACCCGACCTGTATCTTTTCCTTTGCTTGTGCCGGCCAGTCACTGTCGCTCGAAACTGCGATTATCCTCTTCCCCAGACCGAGCGAATAAGCTATCTCGGTAATGTTCGGCGAAAGTGTTATTATCCTGTCCGCTGCTGTTGCCTCTCCAGACCTTTTTGTTTTGCATGAAAAGACAACCAACACCAAAGCAGCAGCCAAAAGTAATATGATGAATGAATATAATCTGACTCTTGAATTCTTCATTCTACATTCTTCATTCTACATTCATTAGGTTCTCTTGAACTGTTTTTCTAATTCTGCCCTCGAAAATTTTATCATCGTTGGTCTTCCGTGCGGGCAGCGGCCTGGCTGTTCGAGCTTTTCTCGGTCGGCCAGAAGTTGTTCGATTTCATTGTCGCCAAGTTTCTCGCCCGCCTTCACCGCCGCCTTGCAAGCCGCCTTATATAAAACATTATCCATAAGCTGCGTATCGCCGGATTGTTTTTCTTTGTCCCTAACAATCTCTATCAGGTCTTTTACCAATTCCGCAGGCGACGCCTTCGCCAGCAGGGCGGGGAACGATTGTATCGCAAACGTCTTCGGCCCGAAAGGTGTCAATTCTATGCCGAGCCTTTCAAAAATCTCCGCATTATTTTTTATTACCTCCGCCTCGACCGCCGTCACCTCGAAGCTTTCCGGTATCAAAAGTTTCTGCGATTCGAGGCTTCCTGCCTGCAATCGGCTGCGCAAGTTTTCATACATTATCCTCTCGTGAAGGGCGTGCTGGTCGATTATCACAAAGCCGTCCTCCGTCTCTGTTATAATGAACGTATCGTGAATCTGGATATAATTTCTCGGCTTAAAATATTGCTCGTATCCGGTTTCTGCATAAGGTTTATTCTGGTGGTAGCTTTTTTCTGCTGACGGCCTTGAAGCCTGTTCAAAGCCGAGATGCTGCTCTTGTTTTGACGCCCCGTGTTTTCTAAAAAAATCCGCCATCGCATCGGTTATCTGCTGACCGGGTGCTTTTTGCATAGGCATTTTCCCATCAATGCCGATGTCGGTTGATAATATCTTTTCCCGCAGAACCGCCAGTATTTGCGAATGCACCAGATTTGCGTTGTAGAAACGGACCTCAATCTTCGAGGGATGCACATTTACATCGTAATCTTCGAAGGGCATCTGAATGAATAAAAATACGACCGGAAATCTGCTTTCGTCGATTGTCCCGCGATAGGCCTCCCTGATTGCATGCGAGATAAATTTGTCGCGGATGAACCTGCCGTTAAGGAATATATATTGAAATTTATTGCTGGATTTTGCCAGTTCCGGTCTGCCGATAATCGCACGGATTTGCAGGCCCGTTTTTTTCTCTATGATCTCGGTCTCAATCAAATTGTCGGCAATTTCCGGCGAAAGCAGTTCGCTTATTCTCTGCCGCAGGCCGCAGCCGCTCTCAAGATGAAGCAATTCCTTATTGTTTGACGACAAAATCATTTCTATTTTTTCGTTCGGCAAAGCAATACGGGTGAATGTCTCAATAATGTGCGACAATTCGGTATTTGCGGTCTTGAGGAATTTTCGCCTCGCGGGCAGCTTATAAAACAGGTCTCGCACCTGAATTGTCGTGCCGTAATCGCTGCTGCATTCTAAACCCGCCGCAGGCGAACCTTTCTCGCCGCAGTCTATATTTATGCAATGGCCGCTTTCATTCTCTTTTGTCCGGCTTATTGCCTTTACCTGTGCTACCGCTGCAATGCTCGCCAGCGCCTCGCCCCTGAAACCCAGCGTGGCAATTGTTTGCAGGTCTTTTTCGCTCTTGATTTTACTTGTAGCGTGCGGCTCGAATGCAAACCGCAAATCCTCAGCGTCCATTCCGCCGCCGTTATCGCTTACCGATATTAGTTTCGCTCCTCCCTGCTCGACCGAGATGGTAATTTTCGTTGCGCCTGCGTCGATGCTGTTTTCCATCAGTTCTTTTACGATGCTGGCTGGCCTTTCTATTACCTCGCCTGCGGCTATCATATTGACTAAATTGCGGTCGAGTATCTTTATCTGTCCCATACCCGCCCATTGTATTCATTTCTCCCCGCATTTCCAGCTTTTCGTCAAGTGTATAGGAAGAGAGAAAAAGCAGAGGACAGAGTTCATGGAGCGACTTAACCACAGGTTTCATAACAAAGAATTTGTTTAATGCCCTTTACTAATTATACTGATTGATAGTAATATGTATCTTGTAGAAAATAGTCTAGATTATGATAGTTATTTAATTTTATTGGTTAATTCTTTTTGAAGAAGCAAGAATATTGATTATGAAGGCGAATTTGTGTTCGAGAAATTTTATACAATTTCATCCGCTCAATAGGTTAAATAGAGGGTTAATTCAATTAGATATATTTAACAGAGAAAATTCTAAGCCATTTCAGCGGAGTGTTAGAGAACAAAGATTCGCAGCTTGTATGGAATCATTTTACCGGAATGTTATTCGATTGCATCGATTACTTGATTCAATTGCGGGACATCTTAACGTATCTTATGATTCAAAAGATAGGAAGCAGCCGTACCAATACCATATTGTTAAGAATTCAATTACGTTGGGTAATGATCTCTTTTTATTTTTCGTTGTTATGAAAGTATTATTGGATGATATGGCGTTTTTCGTCCCCTTTTATTTTCCCGAACCTATAAAGTACGGTAAAAAAGTTCAAGACTTGCGGGACGAAGAATCCTCTCTTTCTTTTAGTCAGTTTGAATATTTTTTCTTTCAGAATGAAGACCTTGATAAGGATTTTGCAAATATTTTGAAAGCAAATGATGAATGGACTAAAGAGATATGTAATACACGAAATTTTTTAGTCCATCAATTTCATGATATATCTTTGTACGATGATTATTGGACGCATTCATGTTGTGCCCTACTTTACGAATTCTATAAACTAAAGACTTTTATTCCTAATATGTTGACATATGTAGCAAAAACGTATTTTTGTTTTGTCAGGTTTACGCATCAATACGAAGAACATTTTAAAAAGATGTGTGAAATCCGATTTCCTAAATTTGAATACTTTTCTTCAGGCCATGCGTATTCTAGTGGTTTAGGAAAAACGCATTTGTTTTTTTCAGGTCTAGGACGGTTATTGCAAAACGGCATTCTAATCAGGATTCACCCTGCACAGAGAATGCGTATCCCTAAAATACTGGAATATTTTATGCGTGAGGAAAGAATTGTTTGTGGTATATGCTCTCGCTATGAAATCAAAATCAAGCCTTTCATAGAAAATTATGTAATCATCTTCTCATATTGCGGTTGCGGTAATCCTTTATCAATACCTTTGAGAGTCGAGAGAAATTTTTACCCTCATTTTATGGATCAAAATCAAAAACATATAATTGACAGTTTGATCCCATATGAATTGAAAATGAAAATATTAGCCTTATAGTCATATAAGAAAGTCGAGAATTATATTACTACTGCAAAACCCGTTGCTGGTGTGACTTTCCCGAACGATATCTGGGTCAAGATGACAACCGTTTGGCAGAGGTGTTAAATGTAGGTGGAAATATGAACCCCGTCAAGTCGTGGCAGTGTTAACCAAAATGTAAATGGGAATTTTGTTTATGAGTCATGGCAGTAGCAGGCTTTTGCCCGTCATCTCTTCAGGCTGCGGCAGACCCATTATTTCGAGCATAGTCGGCCCGATGTCGGCCAGGCAGCCGCCCTGACGAAGTTGCCTGCCTTTATAGCGTTCGTCAAAAATGATGAACGGCACATCGCCAATCGTATGGGCTGTATGCGGCTGATTTTCCTTAAAGTCCCACATCTTTTCGAAGTTGCCGTGGTCGGCGGTGATAATCGCCGAACCGCCCATCTCTTTTACCTTATCGAGAATTTTGCCGACACAACTATCGACGGCCTCGGCGGCCTTTATCGCCGCCTCCAGAACTCCCGTATGCCCGACCATATCCGGATTGGCAAAATTGATTACCATCACGTCATATTTATCCGAAGCCAATCTTTCCAGCACGACCTCGCAAACCTCGAAAGCTGACATCTCGGGTTTTAAATCATAAGTTCGAACTCGCGGTGAAGGAACTATCTGTCTGTCCTCACCCGGGAACGGCTTTTCCGCATAGTCGTTGAAAAAGAATGTCACGTGGGCATATTTTTCCGTCTCTGCACAGCGGAACTGCGCCAGGCCGAGGCTGCTCCAATATGCGGCGAGGATGTTTTTCATTTTCGGCGGCTTCGGGAACGCCACAGGCGCAGGTATTGTGGCGTCATATTCTGTCAAACACACATAGTAAATGTCCGGTTTCGTTGCCCTGTTGAATTCCTTGAAGTCTGTTTGAACGAGTGCGCGGGTAATCTCTCGCGGCCTGTCCCCGCGGAAGTTGAAGAAAATCACCCCGTCGCCGTCATCTATTGTGGCTATCGGCATACCTTCGTCATTGACGATTGCCGTCGGCTCAATGAATTCATCGGTCACTTGCTTGCCGTAGCTTTGTGCAACGGCCTCGGCGGCGCTCTTTGCCTTATTGCCTTTGCCGTTTCGCATACACTCGTAAGCCTTCTGCACTCGCTCCCATCGGCTGTCCCGGTCCATCGCATAGAATCTGCCTATCACGGATGCAATTTTGCCTACGCCGATTTGCTTTGCCTTCGCCTCGATTTGGGCAATGTAGCCTGCGCCGCTGTCGGGCGGTGAATCCCGGCCATCTGTGAATGCGTGGATAAAGACCTTTGCCACATTGTTTCTTTTGGCAAGTTCGAGCAGCCCGTATAAATGCTCTAAAAATGAATGAACGCCGATATCGCTGCAAAGACCCAATAAGTGCATCTTCCCGTTGCGTTTTTTTACAAATTCGATGAGGTTCAGGAATTCGGAATTCTTGAAAAATGAGCCGTCGGCAATTGCAAGGCTGATTCGCACCGATTCCTGCGGCACCATTCTGCCGGCGCCGATATTCTGGTGGCCTACTTCGCTGTTTCCCATCGTCCCTTTTGGCAGGCCGACATATTCTCCATAGGTATGAATCAGGCAATTCGGGAACTCGGCCATCAGCATATCGTTCACTGGAACTTTTGCACATTTTGGGGTGTTGAATTTGTCTTCATCGGGGTTGGGGTTATAGCCCCACCCGTCGCGGATGATTAAAACGAATGGTTTTCTTTCCAGAAGTGCCTTTTTCTTTGCCATAGCTAAGAAACCTTTCCTGTGCTACTCTGCAAAGCGCCTACTACGCCGAAGTCCGCCGCAGGTGGACGAAGGCCGGAAGCGAGGCTTCTTTGCTATGTAGCACGAGCACAAACGACACAGACGCTCTCCACCCTCGTCATCGTTAAAACTTTAGCTAAATTAACAATTCAGTATCATATAAGATTAAGCAGGTTTTGTCAAACATTACCATCAGGAAACAATTTAGTTGACCTGCTGAAATTTTTGACAATAATTTGTTCAAACTTATAATTCTAAAAGGCCGATAATTGTATGAATGCAGCTGCCAGCGTTCAGAACAGGGATGGATTAGTGGAAAGGCGATTTTCTATGTCTAAAAAGACAAATATCCTTCTTGTGATATTCATTTTTCCCCTTGGTCTTTTTTTATTTTCAGGATGCCGCAGTCTGCCTTTATTTTCAGGAAGCCACAGGGCAGGCAGGGCTCGGGATTTGTATGTCGAGGCGGTTATGCATTCCGAGCTTAACCAAAAAGAGGAGGCGATAGCCAAGCTCAATGCCGCTGTGCAGATAAATAACAGATATTCGATTGCTTATTCATTGCTCGGCGATATTTATCAGGAGATAAAGGAATACGAGAAAAGTGCGGCCGCTTACGAAAAGGCGACGAGGCTTTTCCCGTGGTCGTTTGATGATTATTTCAATCTCGGCAAGGTTTATCAGTTAATGGAGCGGTTTGACAGGGCGGTGCCGGCCTACTCCAGGGCCTGTGAGCTTAACCCCACCCATCTCCAGGCTCATCTTAATAATGCTCAATGCTGCTATATGCTCGAAGATTACGACAACGCCCTTAAATACGGCTTGCTCGCAGAGCAGTTAGACCCCAATGCCCCACAGATTCAGAAAATGCTGGGGGGTATTTATGAGCTGAAAAAGGATTATGAGCAGGCCATCCGTTATTATAAGCGGTTGCTTGAAAACCAGACCGACAACACCGAAGTTATGACCTCGCTCGCTCTTGCCTATGTAAAGACTAATCGAAACGACCCCGCAAAGGAGCTTTTGAATTCTATTATCCAGAAAGAACCGGATAATGGAATGGCCTATCGGTATCTCGGCTACTGTTATCTGAAACTCGATGACAGAGATAATGCCGTTGCCAGTTACAGCAGGGCGGTTCAGATTGACGACACAGACTGGGATGCGCAGAGGCCTTGGTGTTGCTTATATATTCAAGGGTATGAAAGAGGACGGCACGGTTGATGAACAAATGAGAACGAAGGCGGTTGAGCAGTGGAATATGTCCCTCAAACTCAAACCTGACCAGCCGAATGCGGAAAGGCTGGTTAGACTAATCAACGGATATTCACAATAAGCCAAAAGTTGGTTAAGAAAGTTAATGAGTGAGCCTCTGCACAAACAAACAAATGCCCGGCCAAAAAACGGTCGGGTTTTTTTGTCCCGTCTTTATTCGCCGGATGCACGGCGGATTACCTTAAAGCCAACTGCCGACCCCCCTGCACACCTAATTTTCTGGCTGTCCTTCGCTGCAGGGCTAATTCTCGATTTGTGGACTAAAAGTGCCGCATTTAAATATTTGCAGAGTGGACATATCAACGGTATTTCTGTGATAAACGGCTTTTTGCAGATAGTCCGCACCGAAAATACCGGAGCCGCCTTTGGAATCGCATCAGGTATGTACCGCCTTCTGACGGCTGTATCATTTGCTGCGATGATAATAGTCCTTTTGATATTTTTATTTGGCAGGGTAAAGTGCGGCTCTTTTTATCTTGCGATGGGTTTTCTTGCCGCCGGAATAAGCGGAAATCTATATGACAGAATTTTTAATAATGGGAGGGTGCGGGATTTCATTGATGTTGTCTATTGGCCGGGAAGACACTGGCCCGCCTTTAATGTCGCCGACAGTTTATTGTGTATCGCTGTAGGTATCATCCTTTTACTGAGCTTCACTGGGAAGCTTTATCAAAAACATGGTCAGCAACAAAAATAGGGATATTTGACGCAGCAGCCAGTGCAATGGCATCGGACGGCCTCGAATCGATTTCTTTTTTTTCGCCGTTCAGGATAAGTGTTATCTTTGCAAAAAAAGTATGATGACGCAGGTCGTTTACAACGACTTTCTCGACCTTTGCCCCGAGGCTTGCGATTATGCTCTCCAGCAGCTCGTGCGTCATTGGCCGGGGCGGCTTAATCCCCTTTATCCTCCGGTCTATTGCAAAAATCTCCGCAATTCCTATCACAATCGGCAGCGTCCGCTCGCCGTCGATCTCCTTCAGGACGATTACCTGCTGGTCGCTCGTCTCATTGATAATGATTCGGGATAATTCTACCCTTGTTTCCATATTTTTCTTAAAAACAGTGTTAATCCGTGTCTAATTTTTCTCTTTTTTAATCCGTGTCAATCCGTGTAATTCGTTGTCCGCCTTCGGCGGATTGTTTTTTACACTTCTCACTACATCAATCCGTGGTAAAACAACTTATTTCTCCAGTCCCCGCAGGTGCTTTTCGATTTGTTTGAGCTGTTCTGTTAGTTCCGCCACTTTCTCTTTTGCCTGTTTTACCACGGCAGGCTTCGCCTTTGCAACAAAATTCTCGTTTGCCAATTTCGCCTCAGCGGCTTTTATCCAGTTTTCAACCTGTTCCTTTTGCTTGTTGAGTTTGGAACGCTCGGTTTCAATATCGAGGGCGTAATGGACATAAATTGCCATTACATCAGTGATTGAAACAGTGGCATTATCAGGTTTGACAACAGAGATACCTGCTTGGAGACCTTTTACGCCGGCTGATTGTTCAATCAGTTTTACATTTTTATTAAGTATGTCGGCGTTTTCCTTCAATGTTTTTATGGATACTTGTAATAGTTCTTTCGGGGGTATATTTTGGTTGCTTCGAATATCCCGAATAGTGCGAACTGCCGTTTGCACAAGGTCTATCTCTTTTTCCGCCTGTTCGTAAACTAAAGCATCGATTTGTCTCGGCCATTGCGCAATCACAAGTGCATCAGCTTTTGTGCCGTCAGCTATGCCGGCCAGTTTCCTTACAGGAGCGATTTTCTTAAGTTTCTGAAATATGCCCTCTGTGATAAACGGCACGAACGGATGCAAAAGCCGCAGCGTCTGGTCAAGCACAAACGCCAGAACATTTTGCACAATTGGCCTTTGCTCCTCATCTTGCAGCCTTTTTTTAATCCATTCGAGGTACCAATCGCAAAAATCATTCCAGAAAAATTTGTATAACTGCGACAACGGCTCGCTGAACTGATAATTCTCCAGCGACCCTGTCGTCTCTGAAATGGTCTTTGCCAGGCGGGACAGAATCCATTTATCGACCACTGTTAACTTGTCTTTGTCGAATTTGTCGGCATCGATGCCTTCGAGGTTCATCATCGCAAATCGCGATGCGTTCCAGAGTTTGTTGCAAAAATTCCTGCCGATATCGAATTTCGGCGATGTATTTGCACACCTGCCGTCCGGCAAAGTCATTGAGACAACCGGCATTCTGATGTCCTGCGTCTCGGTTGTCATACTTGCAAGCGTAAATCGCATCGCATCTGCGCCGTGGCTGTCAATCACAACCAGCGGGTCGATGCCGTTGCCCAAACTTTTACTCATCTTTCTGCCTTCGCCGTCCTGTATCATCGCGTGAATATAAACATCGCTAAAAGGTATATCGCCCGCACAGTATTGGCCCATCATAACCATTCGCGACACCCAAAGCGTTATGATTTCGCGAGCGGTGCAGAGGAGATTGCCGGGATAAAAAGTTTTCAATTCAGCCGTCTCTTCCGGCCACCCCATCGTACTGAACGGCCACAACGCAGAACTAAACCACGTATCCAGAACATCAGCGTCACGTGTGCAGGTTTTAATTCGCTGGTGAAGATTTATGATATATTTGAACGCATCCTCTCCGAATTTCTTCCTGAATTCGTTGTTGTCGGCCACATCTTTCTTCAGTTGCTCTCTTGTTCTGCTTCCGCTTTTGTGGCTGAGAATCTTACTTAGAAGTTCTAATATCTCATCTACCTTCTCGATTTTCCCACAGACATAAAATGGATAAGTCCCTTCGATAAGCCGAGGAGAACGATAATATGCAACTTCTTTATCAACATCAACACCACACTTCCTCAAGAACTCAAGTACATGAGTTTCACATTCTTTGTCATGTTTGTTGTCTGGTTCGCCTATTTTTCTATAATGGGCAGACGAGAATGTGATTGTCCAAGCTGGTATTCTGTGCCCCCACCATAGTTGTCTGCTTATTGGCCAGTCGCGAAGGTTCTCTAACCAGCTTTTATAAGTATTCGCATATCTTTCCGGTATGAATCGCAATCTGCCATCGAGCAGCGGCGCCAACGCCAGACCTGCAAGTGAATTTACCGGCACATCAGTGCCTTCGATAAGGCCAGAGCCGAATTTTTCAGCCAGATGCTCAATCGGTTTTTTTACCGCTATATACCACTGGTCTGAAAGATACGGCTCAATCGGCACGTGACTGCGATAACTATGGCCTACCTCGTGAGTGTATTCTTTAACATCCTCAAGAAGGTTTTCATTTCTAAACCATTCGACAACTGCCTCGCGGGCCTCGAAACGGTCCATACCAATAAGATTTTCCACGTCAGGATTTTTAATCTGCTCCCAGTCCTCCCAGCCGAATTTGTCGCTTATTGAGCCATCCAGCGCCATTATATTTATAACAGGCAGGTTATGTCGCAGACCGATTTCCCAGTCGTCCGGGTCGTGCGCAGGCGTCACCTTCAAAAAGCCTGTCGAATATCTCGCCTTTTCATCTTCACTTTCAGAATTCGGCAAAGCAACATGTTCATCAGCAATAATCGGAATAATCCTGCCGACAATCGGCAGCCGAACAGTTTTACCCACCAGATATTTCGCACGTTTATCCGCCGGATTCATCGCAACCGCCGTATCGCCCAGCATTGTTTCCGGCCTTGTCGTCGCAACCGTCACATACTCTATCGTCTTGCCGCCGATTTTAACGGGTTCAACCAATGGATATTGCAGATACCAGAAATGCCCCTTGACCGTTTCGTGCTCAACCTCATCGTCTGCAAGCACCGTTTGCGTGGCGGGGTCCCAGTTGACAAGCCTCTTGCCGCGGTAAATCAGTTCGTCTTTGAATAATTTAAAGAACGCTGCCCGCACCGCCTTTGCACAAACCTCATCCATTGTAAAGCGTGTCCGCTGCCAGTCGCACGAGCAGCCCATTGCCTTTAGCTGCTCCAATATCCTCGCCTCGTATTCATCCTTCCACGCCTGAACGCGGGCGACAAAATCCTGCCGTGAAAAATCGGTGCGCCTTTTGCCTTCTTCGGCCAGAATCTGTTTTTCCACTACCGTCTGCGTTGCGATGCCTGCGTGGTCTGTGCCAGGCATCCAGAGGGTATTGAACTGCCGCATCCTATGGAAACGAATCAGTATATCCTGAAGGGTATTGTTAAGGGCGTGGCCCAGATGCAGCGGGGCGGTGACATTCGGCGGCGGAATCACGATACAATATGATGGTGAGCTTGTCGAACCATAGGTCTTGTCGGAACGGCCGGCCTTTGCGTGAAAAAGATTGCCCTCCTCCCAGATTTCTTGTGCAAACTCCTCCGTTATTTTCGGCTCATAAACCTTTGACAGCTCTTCGCTCATTTTCCCTGCTAATTCAAAACTCCCTGTGCCTTTGCTCCTTTGCGCCTTTATACTATCCGCTCTACGCTCCACGCTATACGCTAATCAATATTCATAGTCATCAGGAACTCGGCGTTTGTCTTGGTCTTTGCAAGCCTGTTTTTCAGAAGCTCTACCGCCTCAACAGGATTCAGGTCGCTTAGAACCCTTCGCAGCCGATAGACCAGTTCAAGCTCTTTCTTGTCTAACAGTAATTCCTCTCTTCTTGTGCCGCTTCGGCTGATATCAATAGCAGGCCAGATTCTTTTATCGACCAGCCGCCTGTCCAAATGCAGCTCCATATTACCCGTTGCCTTGAACTCCTCGAAAATGACTTCATCCATCTTCGAACCCGTATCAATCAGTGCCGTTGCAAAGATGGTAAGCGACCCGCCGTGTTCGATGTTTCGGGCGGCACCGAAGAATTTTTTCGGCATCTGCATTGCGCCTGCGTCAACGCCGCCCGTCAGAATCTTGCCGGAGTGCGGCATCTCCGAGTTATATGCCCGAGCAAGCCGTGTAATCGAATCCAGCAGGATAACAACATCGTGGCCGTATTCGACCATACGCTTTGCCTTTTCGATTACCACCTCGGCGATCTGACAGTGCCGTGCAGCCGGCTCGTCAAATGTTGAGCTGATGACTTCAACATCGTCGGCGGTCTTGCGTTCCATCTCTGTCACCTCTTCCGGCCTTTCGTCAATCAGCAGCACTATCAGTTTTATATCCGGGAAATTTGTGCTGATGGCATTTGCCATTTTCTGCAGCAGAATGGTTTTGCCTGTTCTCGGCGAAGCGACAATCAGGCCGCGCTGACCCTTGCCTACAGGTGTTATCAGGTCGATTATCCGCATATTCAGCTGCGTCAGGCGATGTCTCCATAATTATCCTTTGCTCGGGGTGAAGCGGCGTCAGGTCGCTGAATACTATCTTTTCTGAAAGATTGTCCGGGTTTTCGAAGTTGATGGCCTCAACACGCAATAACGCAAAGTATTTTTCCGAATCCTTCGGTGGACGAATCTGGCCTGATACAGTATTGCCTGTCCGCAGTCCGAACCGCCTTATCTGCGATGGCGAAACATATATGTCGTCCGGACTCGACAGGTAATTGTAATCCGGGTTTCGCAGGAAGCCGTAGCCGTCCGGCAGCACCTCCAGCACTCCTTCGCCATACAACAGCCCGTTCTGCTGAATCCGCTCTTTGAGGATTCTGAATATAAGGTCCTGCTTTTTCAACGCTATGAATTCGGAGATTTTTTCATTCTTGGCTATCTCGTGAAGTTCGGCTACGGTAAGTTTTTGCAAATCCGTCAGATACAGGCTGCCGCGTTTGATTCGTTCGTATTTGTCATGAGTGGATTCTTCGATTTCTGCCTTGGTTTTGGCCTCAGCCGGTTCCGTTTCCTTTGTCTCCTGAACGGCTGTTGCTGTTTCGGCAGATTCCTTGGGTTTTGCCTGCTGTTCAGCCTCGACACTCGCTTCTTCGGCAGCCTCAACCTCTGCGCTCGCCGGCCGCTCATCCGAAATTTGCTGCTCGGTTTCGGGATTTTTCCTTGCGCTCTGCGTTTTTGGACTCCGTATTTTCTTGGTTTTGAAGACCCCTTAACCATAATTGCTCCTTTGCTACAGTAAAAAATTCCGTCAATTTACGGGATTTGCTATTCTGTTGTGATTTCCTGCGATTTGATTTTGAATAGCAGAAAGAACTCTAATTTGTCAAAAATAGGGTTTAACAGATAGATTGTTCTATAACAAGCCCCACTTACCCATTTTCCATAATATTTGAGAAGATTTCCGCGATTTGTCTTTCCACGCCTGTCAGGTTCACATTGTTATCGACAATATAGTCGGCGATTTTCTTCTTCCTGTCCAGAGAAATCTGAAATTTTTCCCGAATTTTTATTTTATATTCATCCAAAAGGCCGTTTTTTTGAGACCTTTGAAGCCTCTTTTCTCGCCCGCACTCGACAAATATAAGCTTGTCGCAGCGTTTTGTCCAGTCAATTTCAGCCAAAAGCGGCATATCAAGAACAATCGCCTTTATACCAGGCTGCCTGTTATATTCTTTAATAAGCTGCTCGATTTGCGCCAACACAGGCGGGTGGGTTATCCTGTTGAGCTGGGCAACTTTTGCAGGGCTTTTGAAAGCAATTTCTGCGACCTTCCGGCGGTCTATTTTACTACTGGCGTTTATTATATCATTGCCGAATAGTTTAAGCAACTCTTTTTTTATTTTAGGCTTCTCAACAATCTCGTGGGTAATCTTGTCGGCGTCGATTACTCCGCAGCCGTGTTTGCCGAAACCGGCTGCAACCGTGCTTTTGCCGCAACCTATTCCGCCTAAAATGCCGATGATTTTTTTCCTCACTTTTCTGTTCACTCCTGCAAATTTAATACCTTCTCCTTATATAGTCAATACCCTGTTGTGAAATCTGTGGACAAATCTGGGATGTTTACCAGTCTTGGGATAATAGGGGGGCAGCGGTGTTGCGATTTTTTTTCCTGTGCGTTCCCTGCGGTGAATTTGTCGTTAGTCTGGTGTCTGGCGTCTGGCGTCCGTCTTCCTAAGCGGCGGAGTATGTTTTTTCGCTGATTTGTTTATTCGACGGTTTTTGCAAGGCGGGCAATATGTAATTCTGCACCACTGCATCCCAGCTCATATTTTTTGCAATCTCATAGCCGCTCTCTGTCATCTTTTCGATATCATAATCGTTTGAAGTAAGCTGCTGATGTATCTGATTGGCGATTTGTTCCGCCACGCAGCATTCTATCTTTTCCCGCACCGTCTTGTCGATTTGAACTATTGTTTCAACGCTGTCGCAGCCGCAGCGACGCAGATTTGTATAGTCGGCTATTATTACATTTCCGATTTTTTCAACCGGTGGTGAGCCTGTCGAATCCACGCAGGTCACATCGCGGACAAACCCTGCACAGCCGCAGACGTTGCTGACTACGCAGATTCCGCCGAATGTCAGAGGCTCCAATTGTGAAATTCCGAACGGCTCATAAATGCTCATTCCAAATTCCACGTCCGTTCCCATTCGAAGGTCTGTAAATGTCAAATCCTGCGGCATTTTGTTTCCGCAGCAGTGTTGACAGAAGCCGAACTGGTTTATGAAGACTACCTTGACGTTTTTGCTCTGCGCGTTGAATTTCTGGATTAGTGTGTAGAGGTCTGCCTCGCCTCCGGACAGGTCAGGCCAGCCTTCGCGGTGTGCCACAGGCCAGTTGTATCTTGATTCCATTTCATAAATAGCACTGCCCGGCCTTTTCGAAACCTCGGTTGAAAGCAGGAACATAATGGCTGTTTTGCCGTCCTTCTGGAAATTTTTCTCGATATTCGAAAGAACCTGCAAATCCCGCCACAGCCCCTTGCTTTTGACAAGTCTTGTCACGTGTGTAAAAACGAAATCGGGACTAAAGCCCAGCAGATTTTCGCAGTATCTTTGCAGCTTGGCCTTTGACCGCAGCTTCTCCGCACCGCTGATTTTGTGTGCCGGTATTCCGTTATAGACGATGTTGATGTTTGCCGTCCCAAATTCCGGCGCAAGAAACCGCAGTTCATCGGCAACAAAGTCACCGACCGCAAAAATATAATCGCAGTGCTTTGACGCTTCAACGAGCGGATGCTTAAAGTAATCGCTCTGGTCGCCGAACGCCTCATTGATATAAAATTTGTTTTTCTGGCAGTATTTCATTACGTTGTAAAACATTGTGTCATAGCCGCTGTGCTTCTCGACAATGTTGCGGATTGTCGCCGCTTCGTGAGCGTAAAAGACGGTTTTGAAAGAGCAATTTTTTTCGAGAATGCCTGCCAGCGCCGTCGGCATTCCCATAAATTCGTGTGCGATTATAATCGTATTGTTCACAGCCCCTATCGCCTTCAGTGCAGCGATTGCAACAGGTGCAAGTCTTACATATTCCTCATAATCCCAGATATGCTCGTAAAGGTCGCTGCGGATGCCGAACTGCTCGAACAGTGCCTTTTTGAATCTGTTTATCGGCTCCTTGTTGACTATTCTTACGTCGATAAGCAGTATTTCAGGATAGCTTGTGATGCCTGTTTGCGGATTTTGGAATGTTCTTTTGCCGTAAATAATTGCTGCGCTGAAATCTCTTTCGATTTGCCGAAAAGCGCCTGTATATTGTGTCTGTGCCAGTCCGTCGCGCGAAGAATAAAGAACCTCAATATCCCCTCCGAATTGGCCCTGTATCGCTCCTTCGTATGAAAATAGCGGCCCGATGAGGATGGTGCGCCCGATTGCCTCCAGATATGTTTTGCTGGTCAGCAGGCCTTCTAAAACAGCGCCGATACCGCCGATTTTACCGGCGGCTTCGTGGGTGATATGAACAATTGTTTTATCATCTGCCATACCCAATTTCTCTCCAGTATCAAACACGTCTATTACAAAATTCAATTTCTCTCTATTTAAAATCTACGATACAGATTTGATATGTGCAAAGTGGATGGTTCTTTTGGGACTTTAATTATTTGCAGGCCGATAAGAACAGCATTTTCGGGGGAACTGTTTATTTTTTTTAGGACTGACCCGATTTGTTAAAGGGATTTTTTCCGTCAGCTGATCTTGCTTCTGATGTTTCTTATCAACGTTAAAAGAATCGCACGCGGTATATCAGCCAGTTCCGGCTCCGGTATTTCGCTTGAAGCAATTTTATCGAGTAATTGGAGCGACTGTTGGCCGTAAGGGGTTATCTGATTTTCAAGCTCCTTTGCCTCCGTCAGTTTGCCGTCTCTCATCTTTCGCAGGTAAGAGATGATTCTCGCCTGAAGTTTCTTGTCGTCAATGAGCGATGAAAACGTCCCCCCCTTTGCAGCGTTTTCTCTTTCCTGCAGAATGTCCCGCGTAAGCTGGTAAGTTTCTGCCATAAGCCGTTTCTGTTTCATTTCATCTTCTTCATTAACCGGTGCGAGTTTCAGGTCGTCTATCTCGGCGTTTAAATCAGGTATGTAGACTTTGTTGTGGCAGACAGGGCATAGCCCCCATTTGCCCGCAGCCTCATCCTTCGCAGTTATTTTGTTGTTGCAATGTACGCAGTGAAATGTTATGCTCATTTTCGTCTCCCCTGAAAAAAATTTGAAAATTTTCTCCCTAAATAAATCTTTTTACCTTTTATGTTCTGCAAAAACCTCTGTTGTTATGCCGCCGCGGGACGCAAAACGGCAGGTGATCTTCATCCAGCGGGGTTTGCAGACCTTTGTTAAATCGTCAAGAATTTCGTTGGTAAGGGCCTCGTAAAAAATGCCTCTGCTCCGGTAGCTTTGCATATAAAATTTCAGGCTTTTTAACTCGATGCAGAGCTTGTCGGGGCAGTATTCAATTGTAATCTCGCCAAAATCGGGCTGGCTCGTCCTCGGGCAGAGACTCGTAAATTCAGGACACCTTATGGTGAGAAAATAGTCCCGCTTTGCCTTCGGGTTCTTGAACAACTCAAGCTGGGGCTTTTGATTTTTCATATCAGACCTCTGGCAAAAATTCGCTAAACTGAGTATAATAGATTTTACTCGTTTTTGCAAGGTGGATTTATACTAAATCAAAATAAAAAAGCAATCGTGTTATTGAGCGGCGGGCTCGATTCGGCTACGACACTGGCAATCGCAAAAGATGAGGGCTTTGACTGCTTTGCCCTTACCTTCAGCTATGGCCAGCGCCATTCCGTCGAAATCCGCTCCGCAACCCGCGTCGCAGCAGCATTGGCCATCCTCGAACATCGTATTATTGATATTGATTTACGCTCCTTTGGCGGCTCGGCCTTGACCGACTTCGTTATCACTGTTCCAAAAGACAGAGTCGTTTATGGGCAGGCCGGCGGCATACCAGTTACTTATGTCCCTGCCCGAAACACGATTTTTTTAAGCTACGCCCTCGCCTGGGCAGAGGTGCTGGGGTGTTTTGACATCTTTTTAGGCGTCAATTCCACCGATTACAGCGGCTACCCGGACTGCAGGCCGGAATTTATCGATGCCTTTGAAAAACTTTCAAACCTTGCCACAGCGGCAGCCGTTCAAGGAAAAGGCAAATTTAAGATTCACACACCGATTATCAATATGTCCAAAGCCCAGATTATATTAACGGGGACAAAACTCGGCGTCGATTTCTCCTTAACTCACAGTTGTTACGACCCTGACGAAAAGGGCAGACCCTGCGGCGGATGCGATGCCTGCAAACTCCGCTTAAAAGGTTTCGCCGAGGCTGGCCTCGATGACCCGATTGAATATGTAAGGAAATAGTGAATATCGAAATCCTAATTTTGCGGGAGTTCCCCGCCTGTGAAGGCGGGGGTGAGAGCCGTTTCCTGTGTCTTCCGGTTTATGATATATTATATGGATGCGATTAATAAAGTCGGCACATTCAGTATACAAGACGCAGTATCATATTGTGTGGGTGACAAGGTACAGACGAAAAGTCCTGAATTTTGGTGTACGGGAGTATCTGGAAACGAAACTTCGGGAAGCCAGGAAATACTATCCGGATTGGGAATATATTGCGATTGGTATCGCAGAGGACCATATACATTTACATATGGTTATTCCACCGAAATATGCAGTAAGTACGGTTGAGGAGACTTTAAAGAAGAACACGAGCAGGGAACTAATCCAGAAGTTTCGTTTCCTCAAGCAGGTGTATTGGGACAATGAAGGTATATGGTCTACAGGATTTTTCGTTTCCACGGTCGGTATAAATGAAGCGATTGTCAGGAAATACGTTCAGCAACAGGAAAAGGAAGACACAGGACAAGCGCAGCTTGAAATTTAAAGAACCACGCCTGTAAAGGCGTGGGTATCTAACAAAATTTATCAGGGATGTGCAGAGTAGGTTTCAAGCGATTCCAGCTCCTGCCGCTATTTTTTACGATTGGCTACCGGCAAGGATTCTTAAAAAGCCGGAAAACAAAATAGTTGACGACATAGTTGAGAAAATAGCCAGTGGGATCATCGTAGATTTAGGTTCAGGAACGGGCTATTTATCAATAGAGATTGCCAAGAGAGTACCAGGCACACGGGTTTATGGCATCGACCTGAGCAGGCAAATGGTCAAGATTGCAAAAAGGCATGCAAAGGGCATTGAAAATGTTCAATTTTTATTTGGCGATGCTGCTGACCTTATCTTTGAGAATGAATCCGTTGACTTTATAGTTAGTACAGGCTCCTTATATCACTGGAAGAGACCAGCAAAAGTATTCGATGAATGTTATCGCGTTTTAAAAAACGGCAAAGAAGCTTGGGTATATGATCCATGCTGTGATGCCCTCAAATACGAAGCCGACAAAGCAAAGGAAGAATATGGCTTTGTACGCCACAAAATGCTATAATAAAACTCGGCGAATACCCAGATAGTCTTTGGAGAAAGGGTGGTGTCAAGGATCTTTAGCACATTTATAGGTAAGTCCACCGTTTGGTAACTATCTGCTTTCTCGACCACGAAGGGCTTTAAATGCTTTAACCCCTAAGATTAATCCGCCATTTATCTAGCGGATAAATTTGCCGCAGGCGGACAAACCTTGTGGTTTCCGTACGCCGCGATCAGGTTGTCCATAATTCGGTTGTATTCGTCATCCACAGTGCAGCGTTTCGAGTCGGCCTCGAACCACTCAATCGAGCGTTTGACACCCTGTGCGAAAGTCACTGTTGCGGCAAAATCGGGGACAAAGCGTTTTATCTTGCTGTTGTCGAAAATAGTGCACCAAGATTTGTCGCCCAGCAAAGTGCCAGCGAGGTCGGGGTTGATTTTGGCGATGAAATCGGAGGGGATATAGACTGGCCTTAGTTTCGCTCTGGCGGCGTTGGCTATCACATTGTATATCTGATTCCATGTCAGTACTTCATCGGAGGTAATGTGAAACGCGTGTCCAATGGCCTGTATATTGCTGAGAAGGCCGACAAAACCTTTGGCGAAATCTGTATTGTGCGTCATCGGCCAAAGAGTAGTGCCATCGCCGTGAATGATAATCTTTTTCCCCTTTCGCATCCGGTCAACCAGCGTCCAAGGCTTAGTCCGACTGTTAATCGCAGCCGGTATCGTATTGACGCCGTATGTGAACGATGGCCGGACGATTGTGATGGGAAAGCCGGTGTTGCGGTATTCGGCCATAAGGCGGTCTTCGCAGGCGATTTTGTCGCGAGAATACTGCCAGTACGGGTTGGCCAGAGGAGTCGATTCGGTGATGAGCCAGTGCGTCGGAGGCTTTTGATAGGCAGATGCGGAGCTGATGAATATGTATTGGCCGACATTGCCTCTGAAAAGTTTGATGTCAGTTTCGACATCCTTAGGCACAAAGGCGAGCCAATCAACGACGACATCGAAGGTTTTGCCTTTTAACATCTTGGTGAAGGCCGATTTATCTTTGATATCGCCTTTAATGACTTTGGCACCTTTTGGGACGAATTCTTTGTGTTGCCCACGATTGAAAAGGAACAACTCGATTCCATCTTCCACCGCTAGTTTCGATACCGCGGCGCTGATTATTCCCGTCCCGCCGATGAATAATACCTTCATCCCCTGATCCTCCCCGTACCCGCCACATGTGACTGGTTGTAAATCATACGTCTAAAATATACTTCTTCAAAAGGATGCTCCCAAGCATAAGGATTGTAGTCGATACAATCTTCACAGGGACCTGAGTACTTTCCATTCAACTGTTCTTTCCTTAAACGATTGAACTGTACGTCATCAGCCAAAATAAGACAAATTCGCCTTTGAATTAGGAGACGGTTTCAACTCCTGTTACTGTATACCAACATCCCGTTTGTGCTAAGCATCCTACCACAAATCCCCGCCCATGCAAGCAATTTCGATTTCGAAAACTCTTTATCCCGTAGGGTACAAATATTATTTCGGCATAATTCATTGCCATAACAAGAGTTAAAGCTGTCCCTGATGAAAGTTATTGCATGCACGCAAGAGTTCTTATAGCATTTCCTGACTATGAAACAGAAATTATGGATTACATTACTGACGTATTTGGCCTATTGTATTGATAAAGAGCTTTACAAAGTCATCGATTATCTTAAAGAACAGGTCCTGGTAGTTCTTGAGCAGCAGGAAAAACAGAACAAACGGATTTTGCTGACCAACCGCCAACGGATGAGAGTGGCTGCTAAGGCAAAGAAGCTTACCCGAAAGCTTCTTGAGGAAACCACAGTACTGTTTAGTCCAGACACAGTTCTTGGCTGGTACCGCAACCTCATCGCTGAAAAATATAATGGAAGTAAAAATCGCGGCAAAGTTGGAAGACCACAAATCAGCCAGGAAATAGTAAATCTTGTAATAAGATTTAAAGAAGAAAATCCTCGCTGGGGTTATCAGAAAATCACAGATCGGGTTGTTTACCTGGGATATAATATCAGTACATCAACCGTTAAAAACATCCTCATCGAAAACGGCTGTGATCCTGAACCTGACTTAACCGTAAAAACTACATGGTGGGAGTTTATCAAAAGCCACTGGGATGTCCTGGCTGCCTGTGACTTCTTTACCGTGGAACTTCTCATAGGTCGAAAGCTGATAAGATGCACGCTCTTCTTTGTCATAGAGCTTTCCACAAGAAAAGTGTTCTTTGCGTCAATTAAACCTCAGCCTGACGGTGATTATATGAAGCAGGCAGCAAAGATTCTAACGGATTACGAAGATGGATTTCTAAAAGGCAAGAGATACCTGATCCATGACAGGGATCCACTTTACACGTCTGAATTTCACAGCATCTTAAAAAGCACTGGAGTAAAACCGGTGAAGCTCCCGCCGCGAAGCCCGGATTTGAATCCTTACGCGGAACGCTTTGTAAAATCCGTAAAATCGGAGTGTCTGGATCATCTGATACTGGCTTCAGTTAAACAGCTTGAGTATGCCGTAAATCAGTATTGCGAGTATTATCACCACGAGAGAATTCACCAATCCCTGGGAAGAATAATTGAACCGATTTACAAAACAAATAAAGATGCTGAAATTGTTTGTATCGAACGACTTGGCGGATTGCTCAAATCATATCACAGATTAGCTGCGTAATACAAGTTGCTGCCCCTGACATTTCAACAGAGACAGTATGCACATTATGGGAATCTCTACGCAAGAGACTGTCAAGTTCAAGAGCTTCTAAGCAAAACTGAAACGCGAATCACAGACATTCGGATTTATCGCTGACGAAAATCAGAATATTAACTCGTTAAAGAGCAAAGAGTTAATAGCTGATTAATATTTGCACCGCACGCGGTTATATAAAATGTTCACCTTTTCTAAATCTTTGCCGTATGGTAATCCGCAGAGACGCCAAATTTGACATGACTCTCATTATTAGAACAAAAAGGACTGTGAAGATTTTATCCAATTTAAGAAGGGGGTAAGGTAAAGGCCTGCGATAAGGACACCAGCCAGAACAACGGCGAGTGCGAACTGGAGAGGCACTGATTTTTGGCCGATGTCTTTTATTTTCGGCTCATCCAGATACATAAATTTGATAACCCGCATATAATAATAAGCTGCTATGACGCTATTTATGACCCCTACAATCGCAAGAAGAATGAACTTCGACTGGATGGCGGCGGTAAATACTAGGAATTTGCCCCAAAATCCAGCGAGCGGAGGGACGCCCAAGAGGGACAGCAAAAAGATGGTCATCAGGAATGACGTTACGGGGTCTTTTTTATAAAGGCCTGCGTAATCCTCGATAGCATCGCTTTTTATGGAGTTGGAGACGAGAACAACGCATCCAAAGGCCCCCAGATTCATAAGTGCGTATGCAAGGATGTAATATAAGACGCCTTCTATGCCGGCAGCGGTGCCGACGACAAAGCCAATGAGCATATAGCCAGCCTGTGCGATGGATGAATACGCCAGCATACGCTTTATATCTGTCTGCGATATGGCGATGATGTTTCCGATGGTCATAGTGAAAATTGAGATGAGCGTCATCAAGTCAACCCAGTTTACATAGAGAGGGAAGAAATTATTTGCGAATATGCGCAAGAGTAAGGCAAAGCCGACGGCCTTTGGGCCGACCGAAATGAAAGCCGTGACGGAGGTAGGCGCACCCTGATAGACGTCGGGCGCCCACATATGGAAAGGGACGAGCGTGCATTTAAAGCCAATGCCTGCCAACAGCAATACGAGCAGAATAAGCAAGACCATGCCATTTATCTGGCCGGTGTTTATAGTTTTCGAGATGGCGGAGAGGTCCGTAGTGCCGAACAATCCGTAAATGAGCGAGATGCCATAGAGCATTATGCCGGTTGAGAGGGCGCCAAACAGGAAGTATTTCAAGGCACCTTCACTCGAGAGGGGGTTATTTTTAAGGAAGGCCACGAGGATGTATGAAACAAGTGAGAGCATCTCGATAGATAAATATATCATAAGCAGGTTGTTGGAGGACACGGCCAGTAACATGGCGATTGTGCCGTTCAGGAGGAGAAAATAGTATTCGCCTATAGTCTTTTCCGATAGCTCCTTATAACCCATAGAGAACAGTATGACGATGCTGGTGATGAACAGGGAGATTTGCTTAAAGAACAGGGAGAAGGAGTCATTTGTAAGCATATTGAAAAATAGGGTGGTGTCTGTTTTGCGGCTCTGGGGCAGGTATAAGGAGGCAACCACAACGGCGGACAAGGCCAATACGCCGAGGATATTTTTATTGCTGACGAAAAGCGAAAGAATGAGGATTATAATCGCAGCAACAAGCAATATAATTTCCGGCGTTATAAATCTTATGTTTTCGGTAATGTTCAAAATGAGAGGCCTCCAAGTTTTTGTATAAGGGCTTCAATAGAGGGCGCCTGGTACCTGAGCGCCAATAAAGGATATACGCCGATTAGTATAATAATCAGCATAAGGGGAACCAGAGTGAGAAGCTCACGTTTATTTATGTCAGGAAGGCCGACCCATTTTTCGTTCATGGGGCCCATCAGCACACGCTGAAGCATATATAAGAAATATGCCGCGGTTATGACTATCCCCAGGACAGAGACGATGGTCGTTAATCTGAAGACGGCATACGCCCCCAGCAGGGACATAAATTCGCTTACGAAGCCGCTCAAGCCTGGCAGGCCGAGAGAGGCAAGGGTGAAAACGGTCAATACGCCGGCATAGACGGGCATTTTGACGCCAAGACCGCCGAATTTATCGAGGTCTCTTGTGTGTGCGCGGTTGTAAAGGACGCCGACCAGCAAGAACATCCCGCCGGTGATGATTCCGTGGTTGAACATTTGGAGAAGCGCACCGTTAAAGCCGGTGACGGTCATACTCGCCAGGCCGAGCATTACGAATCCCATGTGGCTTACGGACGAGTAGGCGACCATCTTTTTGAAATCGGTTTGTGCCATCGCTACAATGGCGCCGTAGACTATGTTGATAAGGCCGAGGAGGGCAAAGGGCAGGGCGAAATAGTGAGCCGCATCTTTTAACAGGGGGAAACTTATCCTGAAGAAGCCGTAACCACCCATTTTGAGCAGGACGCCGGCCAGTAAGACGCTTATGGGGGTCGGCGCTTCGACATGCGCATCGGGCAGCCAGGTATGAAAGGGGAAGACGGGGACTTTCACGGCAAACCCCAGATAGAAAGCTATAAAGATGATTATTTGCAAAGGCACGGTCAGGGTGCTGGTTGTTTTGCCAAGCTCCAATATGCTGAAGGTGTGTGGCGTAGACGTGAAGTAGAAGGCCAATATCCCCAGCAGCATAAAGACTGAGCCTGCGAGGGTATATATGAAGAACTTGATGGCGGCATATTCTTTTCTCGGACCGCCCCAGATGCCTATTAAGAAATACATCGGGACCAGCACTATTTCCCAGAGGGCGTAGAACAAAACAAGGTCAAGAGCGACGAAGGTGCCGAGCATACCTGTTGCGAGGAGGAGATATAAAAAGAAATATTCTTTTTGGCGGGTATCTATGCCATAAGAACCTATGCACGCGAGGAAGCTCAACAAGGTGGTTAAAAATACGAGGCCGATGCTTAAGCCGTCTATTCCCAGATGATAAGAGATGCCGATGGACGGTATCCAGGGCAGATTTTCCTCGAATTGCATCGAAGAGCTTGAATAGTCGAAATTGAGCAACAGGACGACCGCAAGTATCAAGGCAACTGCGGTGACAGTTGTGGCGAGCGCCTTTATCAAGCCTATATTTTTTTTAGGGGTGAATAGTATCAGCAGGCCGCCTGCGAGCGGCAGAAAAACAATAAAGGTCAAAATGGGGAAAGACATCATAAACCTCCTATCAATTTAACAAAGAGGATAATTACCAGGCTAAAGAACGCAATAAGCAGATAGGTCTGAATGTAACCTGTCTGGATTCGACGCAACGCCAGCGAAAATAGTCCGACGACCTTTGCCGTCATATTCACGGCACCATCGACTATATAACGGTCTATCCAGGATGCAATCTTACTAAGTATTACGGCGGTACTGGCGACGTTATCAACCGTGCCGTCTATCACTCCCAAATCGAATTTGAATGCGAGACGCGACAGGCGGACAGTTGGCTGGATGAACAGGAAGTTATAAAGCTCATCGATGTAATACTTATTATATACGAGATTATATAACCAGGCGAAATGCTGCCGAAATCGCTGAGGCAATATGTTTATGTTCAGCACATACAGCAGATAAGCTATGGCGATTCCGAAAGAGGCCAAAAACGTAGAAAGTCCCATTACCAGATAATCCGGCTCCAAACTGCCGGATTCGTGCGCCTGGCCGAGATGCAGGAAATCCTGAAAGGCGTAGTTCATAAAGGGAGAGCCAACCAACCCTATAAATATCGCAAATACGGCCAATATCCCCAGAGGGACCGTCATAACGCCGGGGGATTCGTGCGGATGAATTTCCGAACGAGGTCTGCCGAACAAAACCAGGAATATCAGCCTGAACATATAGAAGGCGGTCAGGAAGCTTGTTACTGCGGCTATGGTAAACAAGACCGGATGGCCGTTGTGCAGAATTTCGGACAATATCTCATCTTTCGACCAGAAGCCTGAGAAGGGGGGTATGCCGGAAATAGCCAGAGATGCTATCACAAAAGTTGTACCTGTGACTTTCATTTTTTGAAATATGCCGCCCATTTTCTGTATGTCCTGAATGTGGATAGAGTGGATGACGCTGCCGGCACACAAGAAAAGGAGCGCCTTGAAAAATGCGTGGGTCATCAGGTGAAAAGTCCCTGCGGAATACCCGCCGACGCCCAGACCCATCATCATAAATCCCAACTGGCTTATCGTCGAATACGCGAGCACCCGTTTTATATCGTTGTTTACGACGGCGATAGAGGCGGCGAGAACAGCGGTGATACCGCCGATATACGCAACCCAGATGAGGGCTGGGCCGTGTGCGGAAAAGAAGGTAAAGCACCTGGCGACCAGATATACGCCTGCGGCGACCATAGTCGCTGCGTGAATCAATGCCGAAACGGGGGTCGGGCCTTCCATTGCATCGGGCATCCATACGTGAAGCGGGAACTGTGCGGATTTCCCGACTGCGCCGCAGAATATCAATAAAGCCGCTACGGTAAACAAGGGGCGAGCGTCAGTAAGGTTTGCAAGGTCGCTGAAATAAATGGTATGTGCGGAGAAAACCAGGATGAAGATTCCAATCAAAAGGCCCGTGTCACCGATTCTTGTCGTTATGAAGGCTTTCATACCTGCCCTGGCGGCAGAGGGTCTTTCGAACCAGAATGAGATTAAAAGATATGAGCAAAGGCCGACGCCTTCCCAGAAGATGTAAAGCGTGATGAAATTGTCGGCGAGGAGAAGCCCCAGCATCGAACTCATAAAGAGCGACATATAGGCGAAGAACCGTGAGAAGCGCACATCATCCTTCATATAGCCTATCGAGTATATCTGGATAAGCGTGCCGATGGCCGATACGACAACGAGCATCATACAGGTCAGGGGGTCTACTATTACGCCGATGTTTAACGATGTGCCGCCGAAGATGAGCCACTTGAACAAAGTATATGACCCCTGTCCCTTCAGAAACCAAATGAGGGTATAGACAGACAGGCACAATGATATGACAGAGGCCGAGACTGAGACGAGCGCACTGGATTTTCTGAGCTTTCGGCCAAACAGGATGTTTGTCACAAACGCTATAACAGGAAAAACAGGGATTAAATGCGCCAGGTTTACCATTTCATTAAATTGATTTTATTTACCAATATAGTTTTTGAGTTTCTGTATATCGAGATAACCAGACACAATCCTACCACGGCTGAAGCGGCGGCTATCGCTATCACGAAAAGGGCGAAAATCTGGCCCGAACCATCGGGGTCTGCGGAAAATTTGCTAAATGCTATCAGGTTTATGTTTGCGGCGTTCAGTATCAGTTCGATAGACATAAGAATTCCGATAGCGTTCCTGCGAGTAAAAACGCCGAATATACCTATCGAAAATAACGCGGCACCAAGCAGCAAAAAGTGGCTTTGCGGTATCATTTCTTCTCCGCCTTTCCTATAACTATGGCGCCAATCAGCGAGGCCAGTGAAATCAGGGATATAACTTCGAATGGCAGGGCGTATTGCAGCATTAGAGATTTCCCTAACTGCGACAGACTGATGACTGCCTCCGCCGACAGGGCAGCCTTCCAGGCGGTCATAGTTATTACCTTCGTAAGAATAAAAAAGATTGCCAGCGAGGCCAATGCGGACACCGATATGCGCCGGAACATTTCGCGGATAGGGCCGGTATCGATGTCTGCGGTCAACATTACGGTAAAGATAAACAAGGTCACGATAGCACCGACATAAATCAAGACCTGAACGACAGCCAAAAACTCCGCGTCCAAATATAAATAGACACTGGCTATGCCGAGCAACACCATAGCAAGATACACTGCGGCGTGAAATATGTTGCGGGAAAGCACAACGGAAAGAGCGAACAGCACAGTCAGGCCTGCTGTGGAATAGAAGGCAGCCTTTATAATAAAGTCGTGCGAGATGCCGTGACTACTTAACAGATGTATGAGTCCATTCATCATATTTTTTCGCATCCAAAAGGTTTATATCCAGCTTCTTGCGGTCGTATACGCTTATCTCGTATATATCAGTCATTACTATCGCGCCGGTAGGGCAGACCTGCGCACACATCCCGCAAAAGCAGCAAAGCTCCATATTGTATTTGAATGTTTCGAGCGTTTTTTTCTTATCTTCCTGCTTATGAGTAATGGCAAGGCAGGCGGTGGGGCACATCTTCATACATTGATAACAGACGATACATTTCTCCGGATGAAGGCCGACCAAGCCTCTGAAACGCTCGCTCATAGGCTGTTTCTCTGTCGGATACTGGAGAGTGACAGCAGGCCTGAATATATACTTTAAAGTAACGGCAAGCCCTTTTATAAGGCTCCAGTGCCGATAACGAAATTTTTAGTGTACTTTATCATTTTAATAACAGCCATCCCGTTATTGTCAGATTAAAAAGCGATACCGGTGTCAAGACTTTCCACGCAAATCCCATCAGCTGGTCCACCCTTAACCGTGGGAATGTCCACCTGACCCACATCAGTATAAACACTATACCATACGTCTTGCCCAGAAACCATACGACCGGAGGGAGGATTGGGCCGAGCCAGCCGCCGAAGAAGAGGGTTGTTGCGATGGCCGAGACGATGAAAAGGTTGGTATACTCGCCGATGAAGAACATCGCGAACTTCATCCCCGAATATTCGGTATGAAACCCTGCAACAAGTTCCGACTCGGCTTCGGGTATATCGAACGGCACACGGTTCACCTCCGCAGTGGCAGATATTATATAGACAATGAAAGCCAACATCATATTGGGATGAAGAATATTCCAGTGTCCGGACTGTGCCGCAACTATCTTTTGCATAGAAAGAGAATTAGCCTGCATTGAGACAATAATCATTGAGAGTATCAGGGGAAGCTCATAACTTATTATCTGGGCTGCGGACCTCATACCACCCAGCAAAGAGTATTTGTTGTTCGAGCCCCAGCCTGCCATAAAAATTCCGAGGACGCATACGGAAGAGACCGCCATAATATACAGGATGCCGACATTCAAGTCCTTTACAATTAAATTTTTTCCGAATGGTATCACTACGAATGCCATTACAGGCGGCACTACGGCAAAGAAAGGGGCGAGCCACCATACCATTTTATCCGCTCCGGCGGGTATTATGTTCTCCTTAAGCAGAAGTTTTATGGTATCGGCTACGGATTGTAAAAAACCGTGCCATCCCACACGCATAGGGCCGAATCTTGACTGGATATGCGCAGAGACCTTTCTTTCCCACCATATCAAAAACATAGCCGAGATGGCGATAAATCCCAGCACTATAAGCCCGCTTATCAGTACCCAGATAAAATCCAGTATACTTAACATTACCTGTCTATCTCTCCCATCAGGATATCGAAACTTCCCAACACACAGACTATGTCCGCTACTTTTATGCCCTTTACCAATTCAGGAAGAACTGCGAGGTTCGAAAACGAAGGCGCTCTTATCTTCAACCTGTAGGGGTACATAGAGCCGTCGCTTACGATATAAAATCCCAGTTCGCCCCGGGGATTTTCCGTCCTGAAATATGCTTCAGAAGCAGCAGGTTTATGGATGCGTCCTACTTTGACCGCAGGCTCACCCTCTGGTAATGCGTCTATCGCCTGCTCTACAATTCTCAGACTTTGTCTTATCTCTTCAATCCTGATTTTATACCTGTCCCACGCATCGCCGTTTTCCCCGACAGGTATATCGAATTCAAATTTATCGTAAACCAGATACGGCTCATCTTTCCTTAAATCCCATTTGACGCCGGACGCCCGCAGATTAGGGCCGGTAACACTGTAATTTATTGCAAGGTCTTTCGGTAATATACCTACGTGTTTTGACCTTGCGAGGAATATCGTATTGTAAGTCAGCAAACCATCGTAATCATCAACTTTCGGCCTCATATAGTTGACAAATTCTTTTATCTTCTCATCTATGCCCACGGGAAAATCGAACTGCACCCCCCCTATCCGTATGTAGTTATAGGTGAGCCGGTTTCCACATATCTGGTCAAATATATCTACTATCTTTTCTCTCTCCCGGAAGCAATAGAACAGCGGGGTCGCGAAAGCGCCCAGGTCCTGTGCGAATGTGCCGACAGCTATAAGATGGCTCGCTATCCTGTTTAGCTCAGCGACTATTACCCGAATATATTTTGCACGTTCCGACACCTCCAGCTTCAATAGTTTTTCAACGGCCATTACATACCCTAAGTTGTTGTTCATAGATGCGACATAATCAAGCCTGTCGGTATAGGGTATAAACTGCGTATACGTGCGGTTTTCGGCTATTTTTTCAATTGAACGGTGCAGATAACCAATGTGCGGAGTGCATTCCCTGATGATTTCGCCATCCAGCTTTAATTCGAGGGACAGGACACCGTGCGTGGAAGGGTGCTGTGGCCCCATATTTATGAGGAACTCTTCGGTATATATGTCTTTTGTCTGGCTTGTATCCATAAAGTTTAATTACAATCTGGGTTTAGGGATAAACTCCGGGTCGGAATAATCTTTCCGCAAAGGATAATCTTTCCAATCGTAAGGATTTAATATCCTGCGTAAATCCGGATGGCCTAAAAAAGTAATGCCAAATAAATCGTATACTTCCCGCTCCAGCCAGTTTGCAGATTTCCAAATCGCCGACAAGCTCGCTACATTTAAGTCTTCAGGTGTTAAATATACTTTGAGGGTCACGCCATGATGTTCGCAAATGGAATACAAAATGTAGACCAGTTCCATCTTCTCTTTTCTGTCTACTGCCGTTATACAGTGTAAATTATCAAAGGCCAGCGGAGGATTTTTTAAATATTGGGACACCTCCAAAAGAGACTCTCTGGGGACAATGATGTTATTAATTCCTGCCTCTTCTTTGGCCTGCGGGAACCTGGCTTTTATAACTCCGGATATTTTATCTGGCTGCATCTTTTTCGTTCCTTATTTTTTCCTGCAGTTTCATCAGCCCAAAGAGCAAATTTTCCGGACGGGGCGGGCAACCGGGTATAAACACATCCACAGCGATGCCAAGCGACTCCGTTCCCTTTACGACCGAATAGGTGTCATAATAGAAGATGCCTCCCGAAATGGCGCAATTTCCCATAGCGATTACATATTTAGGTTCGGGCATTTGTGCATAAAGTCGCCGGACGCAGTCGCTCATTTTGATACATATTGTTCCCGCTACAATCATAACGTCGCACTGCCTGGGACTTGCGCGGAACACTCCTGCGCCGAACCGGTCAATATCGAAACGCGGAGCGCCCGCAGCAATCATCTCAAAGGCGCAGCAGGCCAGTCCGAAGGTCATAGGCCACAGGGAGGACGCCTTTCCCCATTTTAAGAGGCTTTCACTTGTTGTCAGAAACAAACCTCCACCCGGGAACTTGCATATCAATTTTGCTGCGGGGATTTTTTCTATTACTACCATTCGAAAATTCCTTTTTTCCAGGCATATATTAGGCCGACTGCCAGAATCGCGATAAAAACCATCATCTCTACATACGAAACCATACCAAGTTCGCGGAATATGGTAATCCAGGGGACCAGAAACAAAGCTTCTATATCGAATATTACAAAGAGAAGCGCTACGAGGTAGTAGCCAACGTTAAATTGTATCCTAGAATCGCCTTTGACTATCTCACCGCATTCGTAGGGGGATGTTTTGACGGCGTTCGGGTCGCGCGGACGAAGCAGCCAGGATACAATGAATGCGCTTCCCACAAAAGCGATGCCTATAACGAAAAACAGGCCAACAACTCCATAGTCCTGAATGATCATTTTGAGTTACATAAAAACTAATCTTTTATCAATCTGTTACAGTTTAAAAATTGGATTTATACGCATTTTGTGCGTTATATGCAAGTGTTAAAAGTTGTCATTTCCAAAAATCCAAAAATCGTAACACCTAGCTACCGCTCCGTGGAACTTCGCTGATTCGGGAGTTTTAGCTTACACAATAATCCAGCATGGTCTGCCCCATTTTTATATACAACAGGTATCTGAAAAAGTTCTAAAGCTCCCAGAGCAGAGCCCGAATATTGGAGGTAACGGTTAACTAGTACGCCTTTTTCAGTCTGTACTATCCATTAATCTGACAGATATATGTCCTGCTATTTTGAATCACTCTATCGGTTTGTTCTGAAACATCCTGCACATACCTCGTTGCCATTTGTAAATCTGTATGGCCAAGGAGCCGTTGAACAGCAAACGGATCGCCTGATCTCAGCTGCAATAGTGGCAGCAGTCCTTCGCAGTGCATAGAAACCCGTTCCTTTGGGAACCTCAAGAGCTGATTTATTTATCAGCCTTGAAAATTTTGTGGTTATTGTATTTAGGGTCGTATATTTGCCATTCCCTTTACCATCAGTCTGTAAAAGCGTCTGCATATATGGGTTACCTCTGGAAGTATAGAAAACGAGTTTGCCTGCCCTTGGAATCTTTTCAAGTGATTCAACGGTTTCCGGCCATAAGGGCAAATCCCTTGAAATCCCCGTCTTTCTTCTTGGCAGTTTTACCAGTTCCCTTGAATGTTTGAAGAACTTGTTCAAGCAAATGGTTTTGCAGGTCAAAGTCTGCTGTTCCAAACGCTTCAGATAGCTTAACTCGGCGTAACTGGTTATCATCAGGGTATTCAAAATCTACATTTAGCTTGCCTGGTTCTCCTTTAACCTCTTTGAACTTTACAGGTTTTCTTTTGGCCAACTCTTGATATTTGGCAATACTTGCTTTCTCCTCCTCGGTGTATTCCCTTTTTACCAAGTTCTCTGTCTTAGTTTCAGTTTCATTCTTTTTGGTCGTTTCTTTTGCCATTTACTTTTTCTCCGTTTTGTTAGTTTGGATTAACGCCACAATTGCCGCCTTGATATACTCTGGCAGTTTAGGCCAAACAGCTACGACTTTCGCTAAATCATCGGACAGGTTTTCTGCTTGATTTTCAGCTATTTTCGGATTATTTTTGTAAGCTGATTTGTAAGCACTGGATTGCTGTTGTTGTAAGTCTTTGCTTTTAATAGAGTTATTGTTTTTGGTCAACGGATTTCTAATCCGTAGGTCACAGGTTCGAATCCTGTCGGGCGTGTTTCACAGGCTGCTGACTGTTGAGAAGGAACATCGGTGTTCAGTGCCATCCTCCCGGACACAGATTTAATGCAAAAATCCCGAAAGACAGTATAATACCAATTCCATAAATTAATTGCGCTCGATGTAGTTAGCTCGACATATACTTTTAACCAATTCAGCGGTAAGACAAACCCTTTGCCACGCCTCGCATGCGGCCTCGCGAAGGTCATCATAATCTCGATAACTTCGATTTGACCAAAAATGGCTGCGAAGATATTGCCACAAATTCTCAACAGGATTCAATTCCGGACTATAGGCTGGTAGTTCTATTATGGTAACGTTTTCGGGTACGACAAGTTCCTTAGACTTGTGAAAACCAGCCTGATCCCAAATCAGAACCGCATGAACATCCGCAGCAATCTCCGTTGCGAACTGCTTAAGATAAACATTCATAACCTCTGTACTGATATACGGTGATAACATACCTACCGATTGTCCGGTCTGCGGACATACTGCTGATATTACATACAACCACTCATATTGAGTCTGCTTAACAGCAGCCGGGCGACTGCCGCGTCTTGCCCAAACCCTTGCCAATGTCCCCTGCTGACCGAAACGAGCTTCATCCTCGAACCATACCTCTAACCGTTTGTAAGGATGAGATGCAGCTATGACTTCCAGCCTCCCGCCGATGTTTTTTTAAAATCCTGCTGTGCTTTAATGTCCGCCCTCTGATGCCGAGGTCGCGGAGCCAAATAACTATACCCCAGACGATGCAGCAGCTGATAAACACCGTTGAGACTGTAAACTACGCCAAACTCCTTGTTCAAGATTTTTTGAATGTCCTTGCCGTACAGTGTTGCTACTGCATCGTTCTTTGTAGGACCAGCATCGATACGGGATGAAAAGTGTTCATAACTGGCTGCAGGCAGATTCGGCTTTCGACCTGAATGGTGCTGTTCCTTCAGACCATCGATGCCATGGGTGTTATACTTTGCTACCCAGCTTTGAATCGCCCTTCGAGAATATGCGGTCATTTGTGCAATCTCGACACAAGTATATCCCTGCTGGGCGAGCGCAACAGCCTGGATTCTTCCTGCGAGGCGGGCGTTTGTTTGAGATTTTGCTGATTTTAACAACTCTTTTACGCTTTTGTATTCCTTTACTGTCATAATAACCTCCATATCAATCATTTTTATAAATCAGGTTACTATGGTATGTATCGGAATATCCTATAAAGCGCATTTAATTATTGTAATTGGTATAAGTAACTCTTTTGGCAAGAGTTATATTACATTAAAATAGAAGGGGTTTTTGTATCCCATGAAAACTTAGCATGGTATTATATAAGCAATTTAAATACAACCACAAGTCTTTCTTATAGCTCGTATTAACCGAATGACTTAGTATATTCGGGTTATTAAGTGTATAATTGAGATTATGCAGGACAAAATAGATAAAACGTAAGGATAAGTTTTATGAATAATCAAGGTTTGAAAATATATGTTTTTTATTGTTCAAACAGCCTTGAACAAGACCAGTTAGCAGGTTTTAGTGGACTGGACAGAATTACTGTTAAGACAATCGGTTTGCCGTGTTCTGGAAAAGTGGATATCCCTTATTTAGTCAAAGCGTTTGAGACCGGTGCAGACGGGGTCGTAATCGTGACTTGCAAACAAAACGAGTGCCGTTACCCTGAGGGAAATATGCGGGCACAAAAAAGAGCCGAAGCGGTCGAATCGCTGCTCGAAGAAATCGGGATGGACAAAGGACGGATGGCGGTTATTGAGTTGCAAAAAGACGGTGTTGAACAGGCCATTTCAGAAATCAAGGATTTCTTTGACAGCATAAGAAAACTGCCTCAAGCCCAAAGCAGCAACGTATAGGAGAACGGGATAGTATGAAGGTTGACAGCAAACTGGGAAAGAAAATAGCAAGTGGGGACTTTATTGTTACGGCGGAGCTTCTGCCGAGTGCAGCTGGGGATGGTGCGGGAACCGAGTCGGCTTTGAAGGCAATGGGTAACGGGCTTACAGCGGTCAACGTGGCCGACAACTGCCACGGTATAGGAATGTCTTCCATTGCGGCATCCGTCGCGGTGCTCAAATCCGGGGCCGAGCCGATTTGCCAGATAGTTACACGCGACCGAAACCGCATCGCACTTCAATCCGATTTGCTCGGGGCGGCATATCTTGGAATCAGGAACGTGCTGTGCCTGTCCGGTTATCATCAAACACTGACGGGATGTCCGGAATCAGCCAACGTTTATGATATTGATTCGACCCAGTTTATCGGAATGGCAACGAATATGTCCGAGAAGGGCGTTCTGGCCGACGGGACAAAGATTGAAGGGCAATTTTCAATGCTTGTGGGGGCAGTTGCTAATCCGTTTTTGAAACCGCTGGAATTAAATATGCTCCGGCTGCACAAGAAGGTTGAGGCGGCGCAAAATTTATTCAGACCGGCGCGATATTTGATATTGAGACATTCGGCCACTGGTTAGACGCCGCGATAAGTGAGGGCGTTACTGCAAAGGCGGCGATACTGGCGGGCGTTATACCTTTGGATTGTGCCGCTGAAGCCCAGAGACTGCGAGATACTTACACCGATTATTGCATCCCAGACAACGTGATTGACCGGCTGAAAAAAGCAGGCGGTGAAGCGGCACAGAAAAAAGAAGGAATTGCAATCTGCATTGAAGCAATCAAGAAGCTCAAAAAGATGAAGGGTCTGAGAGGAATACACATACTTTGCGGCTGCAAAGGGAAAGTGGCGATTGAGGTTGTTGCCGCGGCCGGGTCGTAACGGGAAAGAATTATGCCGGAAAAATATCATATTAAGACACAGCCAGTTCCGCCTCGTCGGCCTCGTATAGGTAAATACGGCGTGGTGGACTGGCGTGAAGATTGCGCACGGTGCCACAACTGCGTCAAGAAGGCGTGTGTTTACGACCGCTACAGGCAGGAGGCGGACTATATTCGCAATCTCAGTGACGTAGATGCCTTGTTTTTCGATTGTATGGGATGTTTTTCGTGCGTTCAGGATTGCACGAAGGGGCTTCTATGTATGTCAATCAATCCTGAATACGAAAAGATGGGTGACAATTACTGGACGCCTGATATTATCAAGACGACGTGGCTTCAGGCGGAGACCGCGAAAATCCCGGTTTCGGCGCCGGTTATCGGGGGCCATTTGCTGGCAAGGGTTTCGATTCGATGTGGACGGATATGTCGGAGATTGTTCGCCCGACCCGCGACGGCATCCACGGGCGAGAGTACATCAGCACCTCGGTGGATATCGGCAGGAAACTTCCATATTTGGCTTTTAATGGCGTTAAGACGCCGGCAAATCCGCTGGTCTCGATTCCGATGCCGCTGATAATAGATATGACTTCGCCCTCGCATACGCTACCGCAGCTTGATGCGATTATTAAACAGACCGCCGAGAACACCGGCCTGATAGCAATAATTGATTCTCGCCAATGGTCAGGGGATGACAAGCAGCTTGAGAACATAGCGTTTTATTTAGGTACTGACAGTAAGGATGTCCCGAAGGAGGCAATGAGGAAAACTCGCCTCGTGGAAATAGCCGACCTTCCTCCGCCCGCCGGAGCGGGCTACGGGAAGGCGGGCAGCAGCAAGGTGATAGAACATATAAAGGAAATCAAAAAAATACATCCGCAAATAGTCGTGGCCGTAAGAGTTGAGTCTGATGGCGGCAGGGGTTGAGCGTGCTATAGAACTCGCGGAGCTTGAAGAAGTTGAGGTTATACACGTCGTGGCGGACGCCAACGGCAATGAATTGGGTTCGAAGAAGCCGCGGTTTGTGAAGGATATGGTGCGTCAGATTCATACGACCCTGATAGAAAAAGGAAACAGGGACGAGATTACGCTTATGGCTGGTGGCGGAGTTGCGCTGCCGGAGCATTTGGCAAAAGCGATTATATGCGGCGCGGACTTAGTAACAATCAACCTGCCACTTTTGATAGCACTGGAATGTCATCTGTGCAATAGTTGCAAGCGGGGTATGCCGTGCCCGGCCAAGCTTGAGAAAATAGATTTTGATTACGGCGTGGGCAGGATGACCAATCTTATCGCCGCCTGGCACGACCAGTTAGTGGAAGTTATGGGGGCGATGGGAATGCGTGAGGTCCGTCGTCTTAGAGGCGACATCGGCCGTGCGATGTTTTTTGAAAATCTTGAGGATGAAACCTTTGGCAAGCTTTTCGGTTCAAGAAAAAATGATTAAGGAAATCCTGCCTGAGAAGACGCTGAAGACGCGCGTGCCGCAGGAAGGGGTGGCCCGGGTTATTAAGCCGGCGCCGTCGCGATATCGCAATGAAATTGCCAAGTATATCGTCCATCGTAACCTGAATTGCAAGCGATGCGGCAGGTGTGCCCAGGTGTGTCCATACAAAGTTCACGTGCTGAAACCCGGGTACAAGTATTTCGGCGAGCCGAGAAATCATTTGTGCATTGGCCCATCCTGTGAAAAGACCGAGCATTACTGCGCGGCAAAATGCCCCGAGGGGGCATTAGAGGTCAAAGAAAATCCAATGTATAAAACGCTTGGCGATTATCGCTGGCCTGCTGATTTGATATTGGCGACGTGGAAAATGGCCGAGACCGGCGATGTCCCACCCGAAGAATACGGCTACGATTACGAATGCGGCAATTCCGGCGGCGGGTTCGATAAGCTCATGTTCAGATTTCCCGACAAGCCGGCCGTAAAGCTCAACGAGAACCAGATAGATACAAGTATATCGCTGAATAAGCGTGACGATGGCCGGCCTAAAATCAAGATTGACGTCCCATGGTACGGCGGCGGAATGTCGTTCGGGTCGGTCAGCAATGTAACTCAATTATCAAAGGCTAGGGCGGCGGTAGCGTGGAACACGTTCACCTGCACCGGCGAGGGCGGATATATGGAGCGGATGAGGCCTTATGACGACCACGTGATTACGCAAGTTGCCACGGGCCTTTTCGGCGTGCGTGAGGAGACGATACAGCGGGTGCCGATAGTGGAATTCAAGTATGCCCAGGGCGCAAAACCCGGTCTTGGCGGGCATCTGTTGGGCGACAAAAACACGCCGGCGGTGGCGAAGATGCGCGAGGCGGTATTTGGGATTTCGCTGTTTTCGCCGTTCCCGTTCCACAGCGTCTATTCCATCGAAGACCACGCCAAGCATATCGACTGGATAAAGCACGTGAACAGGCGTGCCCTAATATCAACCAAGGTATCGACGCCGACGGATGTTGATATGGTCGCGGTCGGCAGTTACTCCGCCGGCACTCATATTGTCCACATAGACGGCGGGTATGGCGGAACCGGCGCCGCACCTGACATAGCAAAGAAGAACATTGCGATGCCGATTGAATACGCCATCGGCAAGGTTCATAATTTTCTTACGGATGAGGGCGTTCGCGACAAGGTTACGCTTATAGCCAGCGGCGGGATACGCTCGGCCCACGACATGGCCAAGGCAATTGCTCTTGGTGCAGATGGAGTTGTAATAGGGACGGTGGAATTAGTGGCTCTTGGATGTGTGCGGTGCAGTCGCTGCGAGAGCGGGCGGGGGTGTCCACGCGGCATTGCCACAACCGATGTTGAGCTGTCAAAGAAAATGGACATCGACTGGGGCACGCAGCGGCTTATTAACCTCTACAATGCCTGGCGAAAGGGGCTTGTCAGAATTCTTCAACGTTTTGGAATGCGTAGTATCACCGAATTGCGAGGGCGCACCGACCTTTTGATGCATCTTGACTATACGAACGACGTGAGGGCGAAAAAATGAGCGGCGAATTGATAAAACGGCTTGCAGATTCAAGAAGACAGTTAGCCGAAAATCTCAACTACTCTACGCAAATAAAGAAAGAGGCGGAGGAAGGCGGCTGCGGCGTTGTGGGTTTTTGCTGCAGTGAGGTGGTGCCCGGCAAGCATATCTACGAACCGTCTCGGCAGATGCACAATCGCGGAAACGGCAAAGGCGGAGGTATTGCCGCCCTCGGATTTGTGCCGGAGCAGCTTGGGGTGAGCCGGGAGGTGCTCGATAGTCATTATATGCTTCACGTGGCATTCCTCGATGAGAAAGCCCGTCCTGAAATCGAGAAACAATTTATTACGCCGAACTTCGATATTTCGGCCTCCTGCCAGCTCGAAAAAGCCGACGACTGGAAATCAATCCCGGGACTGGAGGTAAAGCCGCCGGACGTATGCCGATACTTTGTTCGCGTCAAGCCGAAGGTGCTTGATACTTTCATCGCAAAGAACAACCTGCAAAAGCTCGACAGGCGCGAGGTCGAAGATGAATTTGTCAATCAGAACAGCTTCAGCTTGAATCAGAAATATTACGCGTCTTTAGGCGAAAAAAGGGCCTTTGTGCTCTCTCACGGCAGAGATATTATGATACTCAAGGTCGTTGGCTTCGCTGAAGCGATTGTAAAGTATTACAAAATCGAAGACCTCCGTGCCCACGTATGGATTGCCCATCAGCGATTCCCGACGAAGGGCCGGGTGTGGCATCCCGGCGGGGCGCATCCTTTTGCGGCCATCGATATGGCGCTGGTACACAACGGCGACTTTGCCAATTACCATTCCGTAACCGAATACCTCAAGCAGCGTAATATTTATCCGCAGTTTCTCACCGATACGGAAGTTTCCGCCCTTTTATTTGATTTGCTCAGTCGGACTTACCACTATCCGCTCGAGTATATCATCGAGGCGCTGGCGCCGACCACGGAACTGGATTTTGACCGGTTGGATGAGGAAAAGCAAAAGGTTTACCGTGCCATACAGGCGACCCATATACACGGCTCGCCGGACGGCCCGTGGTTTTTCATTATTGCCCGCAACGTTGCCCGTGAGAACAAATTACAGTTGATGGGTATAACCGACACGGCGATGCTTCGACCTCAGGTGTTCGCGTTCTGCAACGGCGAGGTTCAGGTGGGCCTGATTTGCTCGGAAAAACAGGCCATAGACGCCACGCTTTTGAGTTTGTCGAAAGACGATAAGCGGATATGCCCGATTGCGGACCGATACTGGAACGCACGAGGTGGCAGCCATACCGACGGTGGAGCGTTTATATTCAACCTGGAAAAAGATTCCTCTGCTAAAATAAAGATTACCTGCACGGACAAATTCGGCACATCGGTCACTATGCCGGGAGGAACTGAGCAGTGTGATTTTTCCCAGAAACCGTCTCTGCCATCCGAATCGGAGGAAGACATACAGACAATAATCAATGAGAGATTTGTCCCCGGCAACGGCTTTGTGATTTTTGAAATGATTCGCGACCTGATACCTGAATGGTCGTTTGATGAGTTTCGTTTTGCGTGCCGGCAAATCACCAACCAGGCCAAAGACGCTTCCAAGACGGCTATCGCGATAGAGGTCTTTTCTCTGCTCAATGACCGCAAATACTCAACCGGCTCAAAGAAACGCAGCCATATTCTTCATATTGTGCGAGGTGAATTGAACCTGTTGTTCTGGAATGTCCCCAATATAGGCGTGAAGAATTCATACGAGGGGGCGTATCGTCTCATTGATTTTGAGACGCGAGGTAATTTGAGGGGACCGCAGGGCAATGAAACAACTCTTGTAATCGACGCCGCCCATTTTCCGCCGGAAGGAAACGATTGCGATGCAGCCCTTCTGGTTGATGCATATATGAAGGGCTGGCGACATTTTATCAGCTTCAATTGTATTGGTCAGCGATATGTTGGCTGCGGCTTAGGCCCGGAAACGGATGACGTTACAATAGACGTTTACGGCAGCAGCGGCGATTATCTCGGCTCCGGCCTGGACGGCCTGACCATCACCGTGCACGGCAATGCCCAGGACCAGCTTGGCCAAATCATAAAAAGAGGAAAATTGGTCATTCACGGCGACGTCGGGCAGACGTTTTTATATGGCGCCAAAGGCGGCAGTGTTTATGTGCTGGGTAATGCAGCGGGAAGACCTCTTATCAACTCCGTCGGCAAACCCAAGGTTGTGATAAACGGAACCTGTCTGGATTTTCTTGCCGAGTCCTTTATGGCGGGCGACCCGCATAACGGCGGCGGCTTTGTGGTATTAAACGGAGTCAAATTCGATGATGACGGACAATTAGTAACGCTATCGCTGCCTTATCCCGGCAGCAACCTGTTCTCTTTAGCTTCGGGCGGAGCAATTTTTGTCCGCGACCCGAAAAATACCCTGGTCAAGCAGCAATTAAACGGCGGCCAGTTTGCCAAATTAACCGACGAGGACTGGGACCTGATACTGCCTTACCTTGAAGAAAATCAAAAGCTTTTTGGGATAACAATAAAGCAGCTTTTGACCGTGGACGGCGAGCGGCACGACCCGGCGGAGGTTTATTGTAAAGTTGTTCCCGGCAACATTGCTGCCATCGCGTCGGAGGAGACCGACGAAGCCGACGAGGCCTCTGAAGAGGTGGCTGTGAAACAGGGCAAATAGCGAAAGGATACAAGTGATAACAATCAAAAAAACGAGAGCGGGCGACGTCCTGAAAGACACGGTTGAGAAAATATCAGGCGTGGACCTGAGCGTGTGCCTGCAGTGCAGGAAATGCTCCAGCGGCTGTCCGGTGGCCAAGCTTGCAAAGTCCCGGCCTTCGGAGATTATGCGCCGGCTGCATCTGGACGCAGGCAACGAGCTGCTGGAAAGCGATATTCTCTGGATGTGTGTCTCGTGCGAGACCTGTTCGGCCCGATGCCCGATGGGTATCGACGTTGCAGTGGTAATGGACGCATTACGCAAGCTCGCATTGGTTAGAGGAGCATCGAAGCAGGAAGGTAATGTGCCTCTGTTTAACAGGGCATTTTTGAAGACGGTTGAGATATTCGGCAGGACTTATGAAATTGCGATGATAGCCGCTTACAAATTAGGCACCGGGAAATTTATGAACGACACGGAAAAATTCCCGACGATGCTGAAGAAAGGGAAAATCTCATTGATACCGTCGCTTGGCGGCGACAGAAAAACGGTGAGACGTATTTTCAAAAAAACGAAACAGAATAAAGGGGTCGAGATATGAGATACGCCTACTATCCTGGATGTTCGGCTGAATCGACGGCCCGCGATATGCACCAGTCAACTTTGGCCGTCGCCGGCGCGCTCGGAATTGAAATGGTCGAGCCGAAGGGCTGGACCTGCTGCGGCGCTACCGCCGGGCACCAGACCGACCGCGTGTTGGCCGCATCGCTGCCCGCCGCCAATTTAATCAAGGTCCGGGATATGGGGCTTGATATGGTGGTAAATTGCGCGGCCTGCTACAACAGGATGAAGGTGGCAAACCACGAAATTTCAACGGATTCAGGAATCCGCAAAAGCGTTTGCGATGCGATTGGCAGGGACTATGACGGTTCGGTCAAAGTCAGGCATTTTATTGAGGTGCTTCTCGAAGACGTTGGACTCCAGACAATCGGCAACGCCGTCAAGCGTTCGCTTAATGGTCTCAAGGTGGCTTGTTATTACGGGTGTCTGCTTGTTCGCCCGCCGAAGGTTGTGAAATTTGACGACCCGGAGAATCCGACGTCGCTCGATAAGCTGGTGAAAACCATTGGCGGCAGAAGCATTGACTGGCCATATAAAACCGAATGCTGCGGCGGAGGTCTGTCGCTTTCGAGAACCGACGTTGTAGTCAATCTCACGGATTCGATTCTGAGTATGGCCCAAAGTGCGGGTGCAGATTGTATTGCGGTAAGCTGCCCGATGTGCCAGGTCAATCTCGACTTGCGGCAGCAGGATATAAAAAAACAGAGTGGCAGGGATTATCAAATGCCGATTGTGTATATCACGCAGCTTCTGGGAATTAGTTTCGGTATCAGTTCGCGATTGCTCGGATTCAATAAGCTTATGGTTTCGCCATCGAGCGTTTTTGAAAAGGTAAAAGTGACCAGCAATGGGTAAATATGATGACAAGAGGATTGGCGCAGTGCTTGTGCAGGGCGGTGGTATTGCCGGCGTTCAGGCATCCCTCGATTTAGCCAACAGCGGTTTTAAGGTTTACCTGGTCGAGCGTGACGCCGCCATAGGCGGTATGATGGCCCATTTGGACAAGACCTTTCCGACTGGTGATTGTGCCACCTGCATTGTCTCGCCCAAGCTCGTCGAATGCGCGAGAAATTTGAATATCGAGATACTGACCCTTTCGGAGCTGGTGGACCTTCAGGGCGAGCCGGGTAATTTCAAAGCTACGGTCAGGCGGCATCCGCGATACGTGGACGAGGACAAATGCACCGGCTGCAGCGAATGCACGCAGGTCTGCCCGGTGGACGTGCCGGACGAATTCAACCGGTGTCTCGGAACCAGAAAAGGCATCGCCAAACTCTACGCTCAGGCCACCCCGAATATATTCGGCATTCTGAAAAATGGCCATGCGCCTTGTAAGATAAAATGCCCCGCGAAGGTAAACGTCCAGGGCTACGTCCAGCTCATAAAGAAAAAGGAATACGTCAAGGCGGTCAATCTCATTCGCCAGAGAAATCCGCTTTCGGCAATTTGCGGCCGGGTGTGCACGCATCCTTGCGAAGCCGAGTGCATGCGAGGTAAAGCAGACGACCCAATTGCTATCCGGCTATTGAAACGGTTTGCGTCGGATAAAGAGATGGAAATGGTCGAGGCGGGCCAACTGACCCTGCCCGAAGAGAAATATCCTTCGCCTGATGCGGAGAAGGTGGTCATAATCGGCGCAGGCCCGGCGGGACTAACCGCGGCCGACGACCTTGCCGATGCCGGTTTTGCGGTGACCGTATATGAAGCCCTCGATAAGGCAGGCGGTATGCTCCACTATGCTATCCCTGAGTATCGACTGCCCAAGAAAGTATTGGATTACGAAATAGAGCTTATTCGCCGAAAGGGCGTTAAGTTCGTTTATAACACTCGCGTCGGCAAAGATATTACCATTCAGAAACTTCGTCAGGACAACGAGGCGGTATTCATCTCTGCCGGGCGCAAAAAAGCCGCAAACTCGGCGTAACAGGCGAGCAAACCAGCGGAGTTCTTTACGGCGTTGAATTCCTCAGGGACGCGGCCTCTGCCGGAAAACCCGTTGTGAAAAACAAAGTCATAGTCATTGGCGGCGGCAATGTCGCGGTTGACGTCGCCAGGACCGCCCTGCGACTCGGCGCCAAAGATGTCGAAATGGTCTGCCTCGAACAGAGAGACGAGATGCCCGCCTATAAGGAGGAAGTCGAAGCGACATTGGCTGAAGGCATCAGGATTCGAAACGGCTGGGGACCAATGGGTATTCTGGGCAACGGTTCGGTCACGGGCGTAGAGTTCAAACGCTGCACAAGGGTCTTCGATGACCAGAAACGTTTCAAGCCGACATTTGACGAAAACGACCTTATCAAAGTTGATGCAGAGCAAATTATCATTGCAATCGGCCAGATGACCGATGAGCAGTTCGTCGGCCACGTAGAGGTAGAAAGCCAGCGTGGCTGTTTCAAAACCGACCCTGTAACCTGCCAAACTTCAATAGAAGGTGTTTTTGCCGGTGGTGACAACGCTTCCGGCCCTGTGTCTGTTATTGAGGCGGTGGCAGCAGGCAAACGGGCGGCGGAATCCATTGAACTGTATTTGAACGATAAAGATTTGCTGGCCGGCCGTTTCGAGGAAACCATTAAACCGATTCCCGAAGAGTTGCTTCCTTCGATAGAGAAGGTGGAGAAAAAAGCCCGGAACAGGCCCGAAGAATTGGCACCGGCAAACCGGCTAAAGAATTTCGAAGAGGTCGAAAAAGGACTCACCGAAGAGCAGGCCCTTGCGGAGGCCGAACGTTGTCTTAATTGTGCCCTGTGCTCGGAGTGTAACCAATGCGTCGAGGTCTGTGAGCAGCATGCAATCGACCACGCTATGAAAGAGCGCACGGTCAAATTGGAGGTCGGCTCGGTTATCCTCACCCCAGGATTTGAAGAGTTCGACGCCACGCGGAAAGGCGAATTCGGCTACGGCCGGTATCCCAATGTCGTTACAAGCGTTCAATTCGAGCGAATGCTTAGCGCCGCCGGCCCGTTTGAAGGCCACGTCATACGTCTTTCGGACGGCCAGCCGGCCAAAAGCATAGCGTGGATTCAGTGCGTCGGCTCGCGTGATTCGGAATGCGGCAACGAATACTGCTCCTCGATTTGCTGTATGATGGCGACCAAGCAGGCAATGGTCGCCGGCGACCACGTCGTCGGGCTTGACGCAACCATCTTCTATATGGACATCCGCGCCTACGGCAAGGATTTCGACCAGTATTATGAGCGTGCCAAAGCACAGAAAAACATACATTACATCAAGAGCATTCCGTCGCGGGCAATTCAGCTTCCCTGCAGCAAAGACCTTCGTCTTAACTATCTTGATGAGAACAATCAGATTCAGCAGAAGGACTTTGACCTTGTAGTGTTGTCGGTGGGAATGGAACCGCCGGCCTCTATGGTGGAGTTTACATCTCGTCTCGATATAAAACTCAATGACTTTGGCTTCTGCTGGACGGACCGGCTGTCGCCGTTGTCAACCTCAATACCGGGTGTATTCGTCGGCGGGGCGTTCCAGGAACCCAAGGACATCCCCGAAACGGTAACACAGGCCAGTGCCGCTGCTTCAATGGCAATGGAACTTTTGGCACCGGCGCGTAATACTCTTATTACCAAAAAAACCTACCCCGATGAGCACGACGTTACCGATGAACAGCCGCGGATAGGCGTATTCGTCTGCCACTGCGGAATGAATATCGGCTCGGTAGTTGACGTCGAACGGGTGGTCAAAAATATCGAGAACCAGCCCGACGTCGTTTTCGCGTCTCATACGATGTTTACCTGTTCCGATACGAGCTTGTCGAACATCAAGGATATGATTCACGAGCATCGGCTCAACCGTGTCGTGGTCGCCTCCTGCACCCCGCGAACACATGAGCCGTTGTTCCGCGAGACGCTGCGAGAGGCGGGCCTCAACCCATACCTGTTCGAAATGGCCAACATACGAGACCAATGCTCCTGGGTTCACTCAGCGGTTCCCCAGTCGGCCACCGAAAAATCAACCGAACTCGTGAAAATGGCCATCGCTAGGGCGAGGCTGCTCACGCCTCTTGAAAGCGGCACTTTGGCAGTTGACCAGACGGGCCTTGTTATTGGCGGGGGCCTGAGTGGTATGACCGCCGCGCTGGCGCTGGCAAACCAGGGATTCAAGGTGCATCTGGTGGAGCGAGACAATCGTCTGGGGGGACTCTCCACGATATTTACCACACATTTGAACACGATGACATCGCCGAGTTTACAAAAGCCCTCGTAAAGCAGGTTGAAAAACATCCCGACATCGAGCTTCATCTGGGGACCGAGGTTGCCGGCGTTGCAGGCCACATCGGCAAATTCAAAATTACGCTTGCCAAAGAGGGCTCGAAATCCGAAATCACGGGCGGCACAATAATTGTTGCCACCGGCGCCCGAAAGGCCCAGACAACCGAATTTATGTATAGCCAGTCCGACCGTGTTTTAACACAGGTCGAACTGGAAAAACTGCTGTTCGATAAAGCGTATCCTGCAAAAGGGCAAAATGTGGTTATGATTCAATGCGTCGGCTCACGCAACGATGAACATCCCTATTGCAGCCGAATCTGCTGCTCGATGGCCATCAAAAACGCAATTGAAATTAAAAAACGCGACCCCAACGCAAATATTTATGTTCTTTACAGAGACGTCAGAACTTACGGCTTCAGGGAAACATATTACAAACAGGCCCGCGAGCAGGGCGTCGTCTTTATCCGCTACACGCCTGATACACCGCCACAGGTAAGTCAAAATAACGGTTTGGTGGTGACTCTCAAAAGCCCCGACCTGCCTGAAGCGATTGAAATTGAAGCCGATAACGTCGTGCTGAGCACGGGTGTTGTTGCTGATATAGAAAACAACAAGCGCATCTCAGATATGCTCAAAGTGCCGCTCAATGCCGATGGCTTCTATGTCGAGGCGCATATGAAATTGCGTCCCGTGGATTTTACCACGGAAGGCATTTTCCTTTGCGGACTCGCGCATTCGCCGAAGTTCATCGATGAGAACATCTCGCAGGCACGGGCCGCCGCCGCACGAGCGGCTACGGTGCTTTCGAAACCGCACTTAGACGTCAGTGCCCAGGTTTCATACGTTGACCAGCAGAAGTGTATATCCTGTATGACCTGTGTTAATACCTGTCCCTATTCGGCGCCTTTCTGCAACAAGGACGGCAAGGGTCAGATTGAGGCCGCCAAGTGTATGGGCTGCGGTATATGCGCATCGGAATGTCCGGCACGGGCCATACAACTGCATCATTTTGAGACCGACCAGTTCAACGTGATGATTCGGCAGTTGTTCGCCAGCGGGGACGGTGAAATATCGGCAGGAGTACCCACACAAGTAAAGGAGTTAACGGAAAAAGTATAAGCTATGAAACAGGAAACCTTCGAGCCCAAAATCGTTGCCTTTTGCTGCCACTATTGTGCGTATTCCTCGGCGGATTTGGCGGGGTCTATGCGCATCCAGTATCCGCCCAACGTGCGAATAATCCGCACACCCTGCACCGGCCGGCTCGAGACCGAATACTTTATGAAGGCATTTGAAAACGGCGCAGACGGCGTCCTCGTCGCTGGCTGTCTCGAAGGCGGCTGCCACTTTGTCGAGGGTAACCTTTGCGCAAAACGCCGGGTCAATTACACAAGGGAAATGCTCGAAGAAATCGGGATGGAAAAGGAACGGCTGCGTATGGTAAACGTTTCCGCCGCGATGGCGCGTCCTTTGGCTGATATTATTACTGATATGGTGGAGACCGTTCGCAAACTGGGCCCAAGCCCCCTGAAACTATCCGCCGCGGCGGATAAAAATGGTTTATCTAAACAGGAGAGCCGATAATGATAGTCGCTCAAAGAAAAAGTATCCCCGACCTGCTGGCAATAATAAAAAATCACAAAAAGATTCTCGTGCTCGGCTGCGGCACCTGCGTTACCGTATGCCTTGCAGGCGGACAGTGTGAGGTAAGCATCATTGCTTCTGCATTACGAATGGCCGCAAAATTGAAAGGCCTGCCGCTCCAGGTTGAGGAGTTGACGATAGAGTGCCAGTGCGACAACGTCTTTCTTGAGCAGGCGGCCGAAGCGATAGAGAGAAACGATGCCGTTCTTTCACTTGGTTGCGGCGCTGGCGTTCAGGCCATTGCCGAGCGTTATGCCAGCAAGCCTGTTTACGCGGGCCTTGATACGACTTTTATCGGCATCCTCGAAGAAAGAGGCGTCTGGACCGAAAAATGCGCGGCCTGTGGCGCCTGTGTGCTCCACCAGTATGGCGGTATTTGTCCGGTTACTCGCTGTGCCAAACGTATGCTTAACGGCCCGTGCAGCGGCTCACGCGAAGACCGATGCGAAGTCAATCCGCAGCGCCAGTGCGCTTGGCAGCTTATATATAAGCGTCTCAAAGAAATCGGCCAGCTCGACAGACTAAAAGAGATCAAACCACCGAAGAATCGGAGTCTGAGCCATGATGGTGGCTACCGTACTATAATCCGTGAAGACCACAGAATTTGATAATCAAATGGAGAATATAATTATTTTAATAGTGACCTAAAGAGTGGAACATTGGCTCGCCTTTGTGACTTCAATGAAAAAATATCAAGTATGTGATCTGGTTCAGACAGATACAAATATGGGCAGGCCACCTAGGCTCGCACCAAAATTTGCACCAAAGGGTCTCTGTTGGTCTTCGGTTCGCTCTCGGTTGCTTGTCGGCCGGCTTCATAAGTTTTTATTTTGCAAGTATAAACCGTTTATTCAGAAACACTTACAAGCCTTCAGTTCGGACTGTCGATTCTAAGGTTGAGGGTTCGAGCCCCTTCGGCCTCGTTTTTATAAGTTAAAGACCGTCAGTCTTCACGTGAGAGCAACTTATTAACAGCTTCCCAGCGACTTGATGTTTATTTGTAATCCCCCAATATTGACCGCTGACTTCATTGTGCAACAGCCTGCCTGGTCAATGCGATTCGATTCTGGAATCTTTCGGTCGTATTTCCCGTATGAGCCCGACGACCTCTGCGACCTTTTTCTGAATCGCTGGGTAATCCTTTGCGGCAACAAGCTCTTTTGTAATCAGTTTCGAGCCTATGCCCGCGCAGGCAATCCCCGCAGAGAACCATTCGGTTATGCTTTCGCGTGTCGGAGAAACTCCGCCGGTAGGCATTAGCTCAGCCCATGGACAAGGCTCTCTGACAGCTTTAACAAAGGCGGGGCCTCCTACCTGAGCGCCGGGGAAGATTTTGCAGATTTCCACGCCGAGCAGATGCGCCTCGTGAATCTCCGTAGCGGAGCCGCAGCCGGGGCAATAGGGAATTTTACGGGCGTTGCAGACCTTCGCAACATCGTAGTCGAGAACCGGACCGACGATAAAATCGGCGCCCGCAGCAATATAAAGAGCTGCGGTAGGGGCATCGATGATGGAACCAACGCCGAGAATCATTTCAGGCACTCCCGGTCGCGATAGACGGCCAATTCACGGAAGACGTCAATCGCTCTGTCGCCGCGATTGGTAAATTCGATAATTGTCGCACCACCGGCATAACAGGCATTTACGACTGATTTTACGACCTCGATATCGGCGTCATAGAACACGGGAACAAGCCCGATTTTTTTCACTCGTGTTAATGTCTCGAGACGTGCGTGCCTTGCCATAATTATTTCTCCTTGGACATCCGAATGCATTTTTGCATTTGGAAATTTCCTTTTTATTATCTTGCGAGCCAACCTCCGTCAACGGCCACAGTATATCCGTTCATATAGTCCGATGCAGGCGAGGCCAGAAAGACAGCGATTCCCTGAAGGTCTTCCGGCCTGCCCCAGCGACCTGCCGGGATACGTTCGAGTATCGCTTTGTTTCGCTGCGGGTCTTCGCGAAGGGCTTTTGTGTTAGCGGTCGCCATATACCCGGGTGCAATTGCATTGACGTTAATGTTATGCGTAGCCAGTTCATTAGCCAGCAAACGCGTCAGGCCCATAACGGCGCTTTTTGAAGCAGTATAAGACGGCACGAGAATACCGCCCTGAAAGCTGAGCAGGGAAGCGATGTTGATTATCTTGCCGCCTCTGCCCTGTTCAATCATCACCCTGCTTACGGCCTGGCTGATGAAAAACAGCGCACGAACGTTGATATTCATCACATCGTCCCAGTCTTTTTCGCTGAACTCTGTCAGCGGAGCTCGGCGAATAATCCCTGCGTTGTTAAGTAAAATATCGATGCTGCCCAGCTGTTTAACCGTTTGCTTAACAATATCATTCACACTTTCCTTTTTGCTCAAGTCAGCGGTAATCGTGATGCATTTGCGGCCGAGTTTTTCGACCTCGATTTTGCTTTCGGACATATCGAGAGTATCTACCAACGCCAAACAAGCGCCGGCTTCTGCCAGTCCGATTGCCATCGCTTGGCCGAGGCCTCGTGCCGAACCGGTGACGATTGCCGCTTTGCCGTCTAATCTGAATTTATCTAAAATCATTATTATTTCCTTATGAAATCCTTCCGCTCTTATCGAATCTCATCCATCGTTAAATTGTCCATATCGTCAAATGCCTGGTTCTCGCCGCCCATCCCCCAGCAGAAACAATAGGCGCTTGTTCCGACACCGCAGTGTATAGACCAGCTTGGTGAAATCACTGCCTGACCATTTTTAAGGACAATATGGCGGGTTTCATCGGGCCTGCCCATTAAATGGAATATGCGGGCATTTTCCGCTATGTCGAAATACATATAGACTTCCATCCTGCGCTGGTGTGTGTGCGGCGGCATAGTGTTCCAGACACAGCCCGGTTCCATCTGCGTAAATCCCATCACTAACTGACAGCTCTTGACGCCATTGGGATGAATAAACTGGTAAATCGTTCGCTTGTTGGCCTGCTCGACAGAACCTAAATGCACCAGATTGGCCTGACTGACCTTGATGTGCGTCGTCGGATATTCTTTGTGCGCAGGATAGCTGAGCAGGTAGAACTTTGCGGCAGCGGCAGGGTCATTGCCGGCAAAACTAATCTCTTTAGAGCCGCGGCCGATATACAGACACTCCCGATTGGCCATATTAAAAGATTTTCCGTCAACCGTAACTATCCCGGCTGCGCCAATGTTCAAAACGCCCAGTTCCCGCCTTTGGCAGAAATAATCCGCACGCAATTGGTCTGCGGAAGTTAACGATAAGATTTTATTGGCCGGCACCGCAGAGCCGATAATCGCACGGTCCACATCCGAATAAACCATTTCAACAGCATCCGGCTTAAAGAGGTTTTCAACGAGAAAGTTTTCACGTATTTCCTGCGTTGTCATCCTGCTGAATCTAATCGGGTCAGGTAAATATCGCACTTCCATTATATTTCCTTTCCTGAATTAATTTGCAAATTCAATAACGACAGGATTATCAATTCGCCGTTTGAAATTCTTCAGATGCTCTTTCCATTGCTCGAAGGTCGCCAAATCTTTGTTTTCATTCCAGCAGGAGCCGCAGTAGTAAATAAACGGCTTTTGTATCGGCTGATTCATAACCATTAACAGATGACTGTCAGCTTCGGTCAGTTTTGCCTGCACCTCCTGCCCAAACACAACCCCGCAGCCCATCATTCCATTGTTCCCATCTGCAGGCAGCCAGTAGCCAATTACATTCTTGGTATCTGTGAACTTTTCATTACTGCTGTCCCGCAAAATAATGCCGGCAGCCACCGGCAAATCCTGTGTATTATCGCTGGAATAGGTACATTCAATTTTATTCAGGTTGCTGCCGAGGTCAATTGATATGCGTTTTTTCTCGCTGACGGTGCGAGTGCCTGCTTTCCACGGAGCATACGTCAACTCAAAAACGGAGCGAGTGGGGCCATTGGCAATAATTTTCCAATCTTTGAAATTCTTCGGCAGAGATACTTTTCCATTCACAAAAGGAGCGGCGCCGCCGCAGCCGAGGGTATTTCCGACCTTATAAAAGTCCCCGCCTTCGCCAAAGTTTTTGTGATAGTTCTCGCTTTTGTAGAATTTATCAATGACAGGATACGGAACACACTTGCCCCACGTATCAATGCCGCTTGTAATCGTCTCATATTCAAGGGCCGGGCCATACATACGAAACGCTGCCTTGTCATTTTCCCACGCAAAGTCGTCCTTTCGCTCAGGAACAAACCGGCAGTACGTTGCCGTTGTTGAGACAAGCTTCTGCATTCCTTCCGGGCGCTTCATAAGCCAGAAATATTTTTTTTGGCCGGGTGCAAAATTCGTCTGGAAAAGTAAATGTGCTTTTTCCCCATCGCTGATTATCTGCGTGACGAGCAGACGGTTTGTCTTAAAATCAAAAACAGCCGCATCCTCTTTCGTCAGGCCGGGAACCGCTTTTTCAACTTTATCCCAGGGCAGACTGATTGTCTCCTTGTCTCTGAAGCCGCTCATCGGATTGGTGACGGTAATTTTCTTTACCGGAACTCCTTTGCGAACTGCAATCTTATAAACTTCGCTGCCTGCCAGCAGAAAAGAGCCAACGCCGTAGATGTCTGTTTGATTTGCATCGACCTGATGCGGGTCAGCGCCGATGGGCTGGACATAGCCGAGTTTGCCGTCCGGATGGACACAGCCGACAAGACCTGTCCACGCTCTTGTGACAGCGGGAGTGTAAGTCTTTTCATCGAGGTAGCCATTATTGATGCCCCACGCCAGACCGTAGCAGTAAAAGCCCGAGCCGCTGGTTTCTTTGGATGGGTAACTTGCAGGGTCTAAAAGGCTGGAATGCCACAGACCTTCTTTTGGCTGGATTTTGACAATCTTTGCCGCCATCTCTTTATAAAGCTTCTCGTAGCGGGGCCTGTCTTTGAAGTCTTTTGGCATTGCCTCAAGCACCCGAGCGAGGCCCGCAAAGACCCAGCCGTTGCCGCGAGACCAGAACACCTTCCTGCCGTTGGCTTCACGTTTGTCGAAATAGTTCTCATCGCGGAAATAGAGGTGTTCAGCGGTGTCGTAAAGGTAGTCCGTTGTGTACCACCACTCCTCATTGGCAAACATAAGATACTTTTGTTCGCCGGTGACGGCTGCTAGCTTCGCTATGACAGGCGGACCCATAAACAGGGCATCGCACCACCACCATCTGTCTTTGCCGGCCTGTTCATTGATATGGAGAGAGACATGGGAACGATTTGCAAGGATATAGTCAAATCTATCCTTTATGCCGTTGAGCATTTTGGGTTCTTTTAAAGAGGCAGTACATCTCCAGATACATCTGGCCGACGCAGTGGTTATCGGCGTGGTATATACTCCCGTCGTTATGGGGTTGCCAGCTGTTTTTTTCTCCAAACTCCAGCAAAGCCTTGATATACCTGTCGTCGTCGGCCATTTGTGCCCACGCACTCAAGCCCGCAAAGAAGGCCCCATGGGTCCATTGTGCGGTGTGGTGACTGCTCGGATGCGCTAATTGCCAATCTGCCACTTTGGCCATTATTGATTTGATATTTTCGGACTGCATCGGCTCCGGCATCTCAACAGATTGCCGACCGGCTGCGCAACCGGACAATAATACTAAAACAAGAGTCAATAGACAGCCGGTTCTGATTTTCATGATTTGATACTTTAAAATAACTCTACACATATTGTTTCACATACAAAACTCCTGTTTTCTGTGTCAATGAATAATAAGCGAAATGAAAAATATCACAAGAAAAAAATCGAATCAATGTGGCTGTCTCCTGAATATATCCGCCTTCGGCGGACCAAATGCGCCAGAAGGTATCTTGACCCTGTCACGGGGAATATATACATCGCTCATATGCCTGACGAAATCCGCAAAGGCGGGCTGTTTGGCGATGACATCAATGCTGCCGTTGCATTTATGAAGGGCGGCTGTAATATGTCCTATACGACAATTGGGCAGCTGCACAATAGATATCACAAGCAGACTTGCAGTTGCAAGACTGCGTCAGGATTGCGCAGCACCAGATTGGTGCAACGGGACGGACCTCGATTTGAGCACAAAGGTTGACTTTAAAGATTTCGCTATATTTGCCGACCACTGGCTCGAAGGCGTTGAGCCATAGTTTTTTGTGTATATCAAACTTTAATAGGGCTGTGAGTATCATGTTCGCAGCCCTTTTTTATATAAAGTACGTTTGCCAAATAGAGGTCAATATACCTTCAAAAGAGTTTCTTGAGCAATAGTACTGATACACAAAAAAGATTAGACTCCAAATTATTAAAAAATTATTGTCTTGGCGCACCTACAACCAGCCTACAACCCAAAGAGTAGATAGCGAGTGAAATCACAAAAATTGCGAATCTATAAAATTTGCAATATCAAAGACTTAAAGAAATTTCAGAAAAGATAAACATTTTATTTCACCGCAGAGCCTACTACGCCCTTTGTAGTGGGCTACGCAGGCCGCGAAGAAGGGACCGCCGAGACCGCAGAAATTTATCATTCATCATTTAATTAGCCACAGAGAAAACAGCTTGTCCTGAGCCTGTCGAAGGAATCAATTGTAGATAATCAATTGAAAGAGACAGGATAACCGGATTAAACCAATAAGGCGAAGTGTTATAAGGCAATCTCGACAGGATCACAGCCGTAAATTATGGTGTTGACGGCACGAATGAATCATTTACAATGGAAAAAAGTGGAAACAGAGGCAGAGTCTTTAACGATCAGGCCAAGTATTCAGGATAAGAAAGAAAAGGAGTTGGTTATGGCTACATTTATTTCGCTTGTAAATTTAACGGAAAAAGGAGCGAAGGATTTCAAGACCTCGCCTGAGAGAGTCTGCTAAATTTAAGGCTATGGCTCAAAAGGTGGGAGTGACACTCAAGGAGGTTTATTGGACGATTGGCATTTACGATGTCGTGCTAATTCTGGAAGGGCCGGATGATGCGATGGTTGCGGCGGCCATGATAAGTCTGGCATCACTCGGCAACGTGAGGACACAGACCCTGCGAGGCTTTAATGCATCTGAGATGAAAGAGATTATTTCCAAGGTGCCACAGTAATTGATTGATAATCAATGCCATTTGCTGTTCCGACAGACAAAAAATAGCAAAAAATTTCACTTTGCTATGGTTGTATGGGCTGCGTCGAAGAAACGGACGAGGCCTGCATCTAACTGCACGATAAGTCCTTTTTCCGGGTCGATTCCTATGCAGTTGCCGGAAAAATTTCGCCTGTTATGAATCAGGCTGACACGGTGGTGAATCTGGATGCTTAATTGGTGCCATTTGTCTAAAGTTTCTTTTGTATTTTGCCCGGCTGTTTCGAGCCGGTGTTCCAATGACGAAAGCAGTCTTTTGGCAAGGTTTATTCTGTCGGTAAATGAACCGGTTTCAATGTCGATACTCGTTGCGGTTTTTTGAAGTTCCGGGTGAAAATTGGTTTGGTGGCAATTTATCCCGATGCCGATGACGTAAGCGGTGTGGGTTTTGTAAGTTTTCGATTCAAGCAGGATTCCTGCGATTTTTTTGCCGTTGAGGATTATATCATTAGGCCATTTGATTTTTGCATTGTTGCCGATGGCCTCTGCAACCGCTACCGCACAGGCGAGCGAAAGCAGTTCCGGCTTTATCACGCAACCGGTTAAAACTACCGAACAGAGCAGACTGTCTGATTTTCCGGTGAGCCATTTATTGGATGCTCTGCCGCGACCTGCGGTCTGTTCTTCGGCAAAAACCGTCAGCCCATTGTTGTTTTTGTTTTTTGCATACTCGGCGGCAATATCGTTGGTGCTCGATGTCGATTTATAAACAATTATTTTGAAGCCGACATATCTTGTATTTAGTCCGCCCCTTATCTTGTCAGGGTCAAGTAAATCGCCTTTGTGCATTATCTATCAAGTCCAATATCGACCGACCTGGCTGAATGCGTAATAGCGCCGACGGCGATTCTGTCAATGCCGCAGTTGGCAATGGCCGAAACGCTGTTTAACGTTATGTTGCCTGATGCTTCGAGAAGGGGCTTTTTCTTCTTGCCGCGCATCGCATTTCTCATATCAACGGCGTGCTTGAGCTGCCACTGTCCCATGTTGTCGAGAAGCACAATATCTATGCCTGGTATTTTGAGGACATAATTGAGCTGGTCATCGACGTGGTCAACTTCGACGGCGACGAACTTTACTCCTTTTACCTTTCTTGCTCTTGCAATAACTTTTGATAATTTCGGATAGAAATTTCTTCCTAATTGAGCGAGGTGATTATCCTTAATCAGTATCCCGTCATATAGGCCGAGGCGGTGATTATACCCGCCTCCGCAGCGGACGGCATATTTCTCCAGAAGCCGCCAGCCCGGTGTCGTCTTCCTTGTATCGTAAATTTTTGCCTTTGTTCCTTCAATGGCCCGGACAAATTTTTGTGTTGTCGTTGCAATTCCGCTAAGTCGCTGCAGAAAATTGAGCATAACTCTTTCTGCACTGAGCATAGGGCCGAGCGGCCCTTCGACTATGCCGATTCTTTTGCCGACATAGGCGTGCTCGCCGTCTTTTACCAGCACCTTCAGTTTAAGTTTTTCATTATACAGTTTGAGGATTTCCCTGATTATCTCCATTCCGCATACGACTATTTCCTCGCGTGAGATGATGTATGACTTCGCTGTGATTTTTTCCCTGAAAAGCAGATTACTTGTCACATCGCCGTCGCCGAGGTCTTCGGCTATCGCCAATTTTATCAGCGGCATTACCTTGTTCATATCGAGCAGCTTCATTTATGCCTTCCTTCCAGCACGAACCACTAATCACAAGCCGCGGCTTTTCTTGGCCAGACTTTTTTTGTGTTTTGAATCAATGATAATAAATTCAGGCAGCTCCTTTAATTCCATAAGCTGGTCACGAAGGGCCGCTGCCTTCTCAAAATCGAGAGCTTGTGCCGCCTCCAGCATCTCTTTTTCAATTTGACCGGCCAATTCCACCTTATCGTATTCGTCTTCGCTGAACCGAACTGCCTGACGGGCGGTTTGCCTTGCCTTTACCAGTTCAGTCAGACTATTCCTTATCTCTTTCTGTATAGTCTTCGGCGTTATGTTATGGTCTTTATTGTATTGCCGTTGAATTTTACGCCGTCTGTTGGTTTCGTCAATAGCCTTCTCCATCGATTTTGTTACGGTATCCGCATACAAAAATACCGAAGCGTCAACATTTCGGCGCAGCGGCCGATAGTCTGTATCAGCGATGTCTCGCTCCGCAAAAAGCCTTCCTTGTCCGCATCGAGGATTGCCACAGCCGATACCTCCGGCAGGTCAAGCCCTTCACGCAAAAGATTGATTCCAACAAGCACATCGAACTGCCCGTTCCGTAATTCCTGCAGAATTTTAATTCTCTCCAAGGTTTCGATTTCGCTGTGCAGGTATGTGCATTTGAAACCCTTTCTGGCGATGTAGCCGGCAAGGTCCTCGGCCATCTTTTTTGTCATCGTTGTAACAAGCATTCGCTGGTCTGCCTTTACCCTTTTTTCGATTTCACCCAAAAGATGTTCAACCTGATTTCTCGCGGCAAATACGAAAATTTCCGGGTCAACCAGGCCGGTCGGGCGGATTATCTGCTCGACAACTTTACCGCCGCATTTTTCAATCTCGTAAGGGCTGGGCGTCGCAGAGACAAATATCACATTCGACCAGTTTTGCTCAAATTCCTCGAAACGCAGCGGCCTGTTATCTAACGCGCTCGGCAGGCGGAAGCCGTGTTCAATCAGAACCTCTTTTCTGCTTTTGTCGCCCGCCCACATCGCGTGAAGTTGCGGAATCGTTGCGTGCGATTCGTCTATAAACAGCAAAAAGTCCTTTGGAAAATAATCAATCAGTGTATAAGGCCTTGCGCCCGGCGGCAGGCCCGACAGATGTCTCGAATAATTTTCAATCCCGCTGCAATAACCTACCTCCTGCATCATTTCTATATCATACATCGTCCGGGCGGCAAGCCTCTGCGCCTCAAGCAGTTTTCCCTGCTGGCGAAATTCTGCCAGCCGTTGTTCAAGCTCGGCCTTTATGCCTTCGGTGGCGGCGGTGATTCTGTCTGCCGGCATAATATAATGCTGCGCAGGGTAAATAAAGACCTGCTCTTCTTCTGCTAATGTCTTGGCAGAGACAGGATTTATATAGCTTATTTTCTCTATTTCGTCTCCGAAAAATTCAAAACGAACGGCAAAGGTTTCATAAGATGGATAAAGTTCTACCACATCGCCGCGGACTCTGAATTTGCCCCGCTGAAAATCGAAATCGTTTCTCGAATACTGCAGGTCGGCAAATCTGCCCAAAAGCTCATTTCTTTCGATGCGTTCGCCTGTTCGGACGACTACGACAGAGGCCTTGTAATCCTCGGGCGAACCGAGCCCGAAAATGCACGAGACGGAGGCGACTATTATACAATCGCTTCTGGATGAAAGGCTCGTGGTCGCCGAAAGCCGCAATCGGTCGAGGTCGGCATTTTTCGAGGCGTCCTTTTCAATGTAAATATCCCGCTGCGGGATATAGGCCTCCGGCTGATAGTAGTCGTAATAGCTTACAAAATATTCGACGGCATTTTCGGGAAATAATTCCTTGAATTCCTCATACAACTGGGCGGCTAAGGTTTTGTTGTGCGAAATAACAAGGGCAGGCAGGTTGAACTGTGAAATTATGTTGGCCATTGTAAAGGTCTTGCCTGAGCCGGTGACGCCCTTGAGCGTCTGGTATCGTCTTCCCGCCCGCAGGCCTTCCACAAGCTGCTCGATAGCCTCCGGCTGGTCGCCGGCGGGCTGAAATCTGCTGTCAAGTTTGAAGTTTGCCATTCCACTGCTCAATAATCATTTAGGGATATGGTACTATTTAACAATATTTCCGAAGTAAAACAAGAAAACTTGCGTCAACCCCCGTCATAAGTTTGTGATGTGAGCGGAATAAAAAATTGAACTTTTTCAAAATTTTACGAACAATGGCCGATTGACATTGGTAGGAATTGACGATTATTATGACGGTAGTACCACAACTTTATTTCTTGGGCTGTTTATAATGGTAAAGAATCGCAAAAGCTTCGCAGTCATACTAATTATCGTTTGTTTCTGGTGTGTCATCGGTTATAGCCCGTTTGAAGCGTTGCTCTTAGGCGGTGAAGTCGTTAGTCAGCAAAAGCCCGATGAGCAGCTTGAGATTAACAAAACAGCACTTTTGGACGGCAAGGATGAGCAGATACGCGTAGGCGCTGCGTTTTTGATATTATCAGACCCCTCGCCGACCGCCCGGCAGGTTCTGCTCGACACATTGAAATCGGACAAAAACAAACCTGCCCGCATAGCAGTCTGCAAGGCCTTGAGCAGATGCAGGACCGAAAAGAAAGAGGTTGCAAATAGTCAGGATTTTATCGCCCCCCTGATTTTGATAATTGTTGCTTCCGAGGATGCAGACGAGGTTAGACAGGTTTCAGAAGCGCTGTTAATCTTCAGATACGAGGAAATATCCGCTCAAATCGAAAAGCTGGCGAAGGATTCATCAATGCCGCTTAAAACCCGCATCAACGCTTTATGTGCCCTGCAGCTTCAGCCTGATATGCGAGCGACGATACAGCTTATAAAACTTGTCGATGACCCCGATAAGCAGGTTGCTGCCGAGGCTGAAAAGACCCTGCGTTCAGTCGGCATTCCTTTCGGTCAGGACAGCGCCACCCGCAGGGAGATAATAAAGGAGCTGGAGGGCAAGGGAAAAGACAAGTTTCTCCAGGATTGGCTTATCAGGCAGGAACTCAACAAAAAGACACTCGATGAAAAGGTTAAACTTTGGAGAGAAAGGTATCTGGCGTCTTTGGATAAGCTTTATGCCCAGATTACTGATGATGTTGAGAAGGGAAAATTTCTTTCCGGGTTTCTGTCTGATTCCGAATCGGCTGTGAAGCTCTGGGCAATAGATAAGGTATATAAGTGGTGGGTGGGGACGGGGCCGAAATCAGGTATATTGGCGGAGGTCAGGCCGGCCCTGATGAGTTTGATTTCCGATTCGGACAGGGATGTTCGCTTGAGAACGGCGGCATTGTTGTCTTTGATAGGCGAGAGCGGCTGGGCAGGGCCTTTGTCCGAGCAGTATAAAAACGAGCAGGATGCGGAAGTGAAGACAGCACTTTTTGATGCTCTCGGGTGGGCGGCATATTACGGAAGTTTGCCTGACGCCTCTGTTAAAATTTCAATAGAACTTAAAAGACAGATACTTAAATGGGCAGAGGAATACATCTCAGATAGTGATGCAAAAATGGCAAAGATTGGTGCAGACGTAATAAAGAAACTGCTTGAACAGGATGGATTGACGCCGCAGGAGGCTGAGCATTATTTTGATGCTCTTGCGGACAGGTTCACCCAGAACCCCAATGATGAATCGCTTCGTTCGGAATTGCTTGGTGCAATGGCAAAACTATGCGCTAACAGCGCTTATAAGGACAGGGCTGTTCTTGTTTTCAGACCCCTGTTTGAGCTGGCGATTAAAAATCAGGCGGACAATATCAGGCAGGCGGCGGTTGAGGGGCTTATAAATATCGACAAGGCATCGGCCTTGAAAATGCTTCGGACTGATTTTATCAATGATAAAAATGCCGTAATCAGAGAAAAAATTATCGAGATTGCCGACAATCTTGGCACAAAGGAAGACCTCAACTGGCTGGCAGAAAAAATCGGAACTGATTCTGAAGGCAAGAGTGCCTGGCAGGCGATGCTCAAGATATTCAAACGAAGCGATTGCGCCGTCGTTTACGAATGGATAAGCAAACTTGAGGCGAAAAATAACGACGGCAAACTTACGGGCGAGCAGATGCTTTTACTTCTCGAAACCGCTGAGGCCAAAATCACCGCAGAAAAAAATGCAAAGATGCTCAGGGATGTGCAGTCGAGGCTTTCAAAAATTTACAGGGCAAGCGGCGATTATGAAAAGGCGGCTAAATATATCGGCATACTGCTGCAGGGTGAGACGATACCGAGAGAAAAAGAGGCCCGATTGGCAGAACTGCTTGATGTCTATTTGAAATGGCCCAATATAGAGTCTGCCGCCCAGTTGTTGAGCAATCGGTTGCTGGAGGAGGACCTCGGTGAAAACAATCCGCTTATCATTTCAATTGAAAATTGTCTTGTGAGTCTTCCAGCCGGCACAGACCCCAATACTATACTTGGACCGCTGCGCAAGATACAAATAGCAGACAGCAGGCCAAAGTGGACAAAACAGATACAAAAATGGTCTGCACAATTTCGTGAAAAATCGTCAGAGCCGAATAAGCCGAAAGACAAATAAAAGACCGCAGAAATCAAAGTCCGCATAAAAGAAAGACACACAAAGTAAAGAGGGGTAAATCTACGAATTGCGAGCCGCGAGCCACGAATGCACTGCAACGCCAAATTGCAGTTATTGTTTGAGCGGGCTGTCGCTGCCCAGAGGCGCCAGCCATTTTTTTCTACCGGCAGAAACCTCCTCCTCAAGCTTTTTCAAGCTTCTATTATATTCATCGAAATCGTCTGCATCCAGATACAGCCGATTTTCATTTAAGGCTTTCCTGGCATTGTCAATTGACTTCTGTGCCTGATAAAAATTACTGTTCTTAATATAACCTCTGGCCTTTGTTAGAGCATCTTTTACAATCGCCTGAGTATAACCCTGTGCCACACTATTCTTCCTGCTCATTGTTGCAAGTTGGGCAAGTTCAGCACTTTTAATTTTTGGCGAAAAGACATTTTTGTTTGCATTAACCTTATCCTTTTTGTTCAAAATCCCGCCGTCTTCGGACCAGCTACCGCTTTTGACTGTGCTTTCACTTTCGTATAGAGACAAATCGGTCGGCGTAAAAGTGCCACCTATTTTTCCAACAGAAGTATCGATTTTGTGAATGTAATCCTCGGCGGTTTGTCCATCGGGCAGCGACAACAGGCCGTTTTTTGCAACCTCTATAAAGCCTGCACGGGCATTGTCGAACTGGCCTTCGTTATATAACTCAACGCTGCGGTCATAAATCTGTTTTATCTGCTTTTCCTGTTCTTTTAGCCAGCCTTCAATTTTCTTCAAACCGTTTTCAACCACATCCTTTTCTTTTGTAGTCAGAAGACCGCTGCCGTCCACCGCTTTAAGATGCGCCTTTGCCCTTATAAACTGTCCTTGCCTGATAAGCCTATCTGCTGACCTGATATGCTCTGTAGCCTCTTTCTTTTTGGATACAGAATCTTTCGCTGCCTTCAGATATTTACTTAGTTTGGCATTTTCGGCATCGGTAAGATACTTTTTATATTTCTGAGCTCTCGTCAGACTATTGTACGAAGCCTCAAATAAGACTTGTTTATATTCTTCTATACCGACTGCAAGCAACTCAACAGCAACCGTCCGGGAAGCTTCCTGTCTTCCTACCGAACCAATATCAGAGCCGATTGGCTCCGGGTCATCTGCAACTGCAACAGGCAAAAGGAAAAGCAACACACCAAAAACCACTAATATGACCAACCAGCACCTTTTCGATAATTTTGCCTCTTTCAAAATTCGACCCCTTTCAAATCCTGACCGCCTGCGGCGAGAAGTTTTTAAGGAAAAAATTGATTTATCACTCGCCGAATTATAATATTGTCTTATCTGTGCGTAAACCCTTTAACTTGTGATAGTGAATTTTTCCTTATGACTTATAATGTTATTTATCGGACATACGCTAATCTATAATGAGCGAAATTGCCATTAAAAAACCAATTATTCTGGCCCTCGATACCTCCGGCAGGATTGGCTCGGTGGCGTTGGCCGTCGCCGATCGGCTTGTTGCAGAAAAACCCTTTTCCACGCCCGTCAGGCACAGTGCCGAAATTTTTCCCGCAATAACCGGTTTGCTTGAAGGCAGCAGCCTCGGTCCGCAGCAAATCGACCATATTTACATTTCGACAGGCCCCGGCTCATTTACAGGCCTGCGTATCGCCGTCGCCTTCGCCAGGATTATGCACCTCGCCAACAATAATATCAAAATTGTCGCCGTCGATACGCTCGACTGTATCGCCTCGAACGTTATTGATTTCCAAAAACAAACAAAGACAGAAGTTAAAAAAATCGCAGCAATCCTCGACGCCAAAAGGGGGCAGTTCTTTACTGCTGTTTATGAGCGAAGGAATGAAAGTGGGCAGGCTTTGGGTTTTGCTGATTGCTGGGATAAAACGATTGATGATTGCTTGTCAACCGCACAGGAGTTTGTCGAACGATTTGCCGACTTGAATGACCCGGTCTGGCTTTTAGGCGAAGGCATGGTCTTCTACAAAAAAAAATTCGAGGCAAAAGGCATTGAATTTATTGATGACCAATTCTGGCGGCCTTCGGCCTCAAAGGTGCTGCTGCTCGGCTACAGGCTCGCTCTTGCAGGCCGATTCGCCGACCCGCTCGCATTAGTTCCCAGATACATCCAGCGGCCCGACATAATACCAAAGAACATTTAGTATTCCGCCGCAATGCTGCGGGTTTACGCCCGTAGAAATTTAATAACCGGATTGTTTCTTATCCTTTTATTGGAGGGAACGGCAAAAAACTTGCGTTTTTATGCTTTTTTGCGGCTGATTTGAGCATGGAAAAAGAATTTTTGAAATTTATCGGATTTTCTTTTTTCAAAGGTATAATATCATACATTATAGGTCGGTGCGCTTATGGCTAAATTTTTACTTGCAAAACTGGGTAAATCTATGTAGACTACACTATCATAGGATAACCTATCTTACTACGGTGGGTAAGTTTATGTTAATTTAAGCAAAGTTCGCCTTATATTTTGGCAGGAGGTTGATTTTGGAAAAGATTAGAATATTCCAAAAACATTTCGGTAGAATGTCCATTTATACTTTCCTTGCATTAGCAGCCGTCTTTGCTGTTTGCACTACGGGCTGGACGCAGGATAACAGGGTGACAGATGCGAATGCTGAGAGACACGAGGCAGCCAACGCCATAGTAAGTCACTTTATGCAGACAGGTCTTGAAGAGTATCGGCAGGGCTATTACGAACAGGCGGAAAGAACGCTCACACAAGCCCTCGAATACCGACAGTATCTGGATGCAAAGACCCAGGATGAACTTGATAAACTGCTGGAGAGGGCCCGCAGGGCAAAAGAAGAGAGAAACAAAATTCTGGAGGTTGTCCGCAATGCAAACCAGTTAGTCGCCGACGGCAAACTGGGCAATGCAAAAGAAAAACTCGAATTGGTCCGCTACAGTGAGTATCTGAATGCAGAAGAGCGCGACCTTATTGCCGAGGGACTTAAAAAACTGGATGTTCAGGTAAGCAATCAACGCAAGGAGGTTGCCGAGATTTACAATCGCAGCATCGATTTGTACAAGGCGGGGGAGCTTGAAAAGGCCAGAGAGGGTTTTGTTAAGATAGTTGGCAATGATTTGCTCGTTCCGCCTGATGGACAGAAGGCGGAAGATTATATTGCCAAGATAGACGCTCAATCTGCTCAGAAGGTAGCTGTTCCTGAAAAGAAGGCGACGGTGACTGGAAAGGCTACAGCGGATATTCTTGAGACTGTGCCGGTGCCTGCTCGGGATAATAAGCTGGCTCGGCCTGTTGTCGATGCAGGTGCAGATAATTACATTGAAAAAGTCAATCAAAAGATGAATGTTATAAAGGGGCATACAAAAGCGGTCGTCAGCGATGCCAATGAAAAGGCTGATAATTTTATCGACGCCGGCCAGTTCGTTGAGGCAAGGGCAGAGATTGAAAATGCCCAGCGCCTTATCAATGAGAATCAGTTCAATCTTAGCAAAGACCTTTATAAGGAATATAACGATAAATTGACGGCTCTCAGAATAAAAGTGGACGAGAGAGAAATCGCAAAGAAGATTCAGCAGGCAAATATACGTGAGAAGGATGCTGGTGAAGCTCAAAGAAAATTCAGAGAGGATATTGAGAAGGAAAAGAAGCAAAGAGTTAAGGATCTTATGGACCGCGCAAAGGATTATCAGAAGCAGCAGAGATATGAGGAGGCGCTCGGCCAGCTTGAAATTCTGCTTTCGATTGACCCGATGCACAATGAAGCGCTGCTGCTCAAGCAGACGCTCGATGATACGGTTAACTTCCGTAAGCAGCTCGAGGTCCAGAAGGAAGGGGACAAGGAAAGGGTCGGGATACTGCGTGAGACAGATAGCTCCGGTATTCCTTATGCTTCCGAGATAACGCATCCAAAGAACTGGCGTGAAATTATTGAAAAACCAACTCGTCAGCCTAAAGGAATCATCGGTCAGGACAGGGCTGATAAGGAGACTTATGAGCATCTGGATAAGGAGGTAGATTTGCCGAGACTGAGTCCTTTGATGGGATTAGCGGAGGCATTAGAGGAAATCAAAAATTCCGTCAGCCCACCCTTAAAGATGTTCGTCAACTGGCGAGATTTAAGAGACAATGCCGGTGTTGAAGAGACAACAGAAATCAAGATGATTGATGCTATGGCGGGCGTTCCTCTTAAGGCAGCCCTGGAGCCCTGTTAGAGGCTATCTCAAGCGGAGATGTAAGGATAAGTTATATTGTTGACAGCGGAATTATCACTATAGCTACAGAAAATTCACTGCGTCCAAAGCTTATACCTTTGATGTATGATATTACCGACATAGCCGGCAGACCCGCCAACTTTACGTCGGAGAACATGGCGCAGAACATGATGGGTGGTGGTATGGGCGGCGGTATGGGCGGCGGTATGGGCGGTGGTATGGGCGGCGGTATGGGCGGTGGCATGGGCGGTGGCATGGGCGGTGGTATGAGTGGTGGCATGGGCGGTATGAGCGGTGGTATGGGTGGTGGCATGGGCGGCGGCATGGGCGGTGGCATGGGCGGTGGTGGCGGTGGCATGGGCGGTGGTGGCGGCGGCATGGGCGGCGGCCAGGGCGGCTTTGTTGAGTACACTTACGAAATGGAAGCTCAAAAACTGTTTAGAATGTATCAGCTCGGAGAACTTATTAGACGCACAATCTCACCGGGCACCTGGAATCAGATTGTAATACCGCAGCTCGGCGGTGGCATGGGCGGTGGCATGGGCGGTGGCATGGGCGGTGGCATGGGCGGCGGTATGGTCGGCGGTGTTGGCGGAGTTGTAGGCGCTGCTGCTGGAGTTGAAGAGGACAAGACAAAGGGAACAATAGGGTTTTCTCAGGGTAAATATATGGTTGTTCGCCATACCCTTGAGGTTCAAAAACAGGTTGAAACATTGCTTAACCAGATGCGAATAGCTCTCGGCGAACAGGTTTCTATAGAGGCAAGGTTCCTGATTGTTGGGGAAAATTTCCTCGAAGACCTCGGTGCGAACGTCGATATTACTTATGACCCGGGGGTAAAAGGCCAGAACGTGATTCAGATGAACCAGAGCCTCCTCTGATATAACCAAACCGGCAGAAACAAAGGTTACAGGCAGTCTTGCGGGAGCTGGCGTGGCTGCTACGATTACAGGCGGGTTTGGTAATGCACTGGTTGATGACCTGCAGGTGGATTTTATCATCAGAGCTACGCAGGCCCACAGGGATTCCAAAATCTTGACGGCGCCGAAGATTACAGTCCTCAGCGGCGAAACCGCGGCAATATCGGTTATAACTTCTAAAACAATAGCCTTGCCTCCTCTTCCTATTGTTAGTCAGACGGCGGCAACAACAGCAGCAGTACCGCAATATTTCCCGATATATACAGGCCCTCAACTTACTGTCACACCGATTATTTCGCAGGATAAAAAGCATGTATTGCTGAATATTACTGCTCTGGTTAGTGAATTTGTCCAGTTGGACGTCTATCATATAGAGACCCCTTATGGCGGCGCCGCGACAGTAACGAGTACAATTGCTGTCCCAGGACAGCCGGCTGTTCTGGCTTATGACGTTCAGACGCCGGAAACAGAAACATCTACCGTTCAGACACGCGTAAGTGTGCCTGATGGCGGAACATTACTGCTCGGCGGTTTGAAGATAACAGCAGAGACGGAAATAGAGGCTGGTGTGCCTATATTGAGCAAGATACCAATCCTCGGCAGGGCATTTGATAATCGAAGCAAGATAAAAGATAATAAGATACTGCTGATACTTGTTAAGCCGACCATTATTCTGCAGACAGAGAAAGATAATGAGGCTATATCTGCAATGGAGCTTCCGAGCGGCGGATAAGGTTTTGGATTATATGTATCGTGGTTTGGCGTGAGATTAGAGACACCCCTTTTGAAGCAAAGAAGGGGTGTCTTTTTGTTGATTGATTCGAAAACTATTATGATGTTGAAATACTCATTAACGCAAAATTTCTGAAATATGTTGATGTCTATCTTTTGGTCGCCGTCAGCATAACAAACATCGCACGGAAAAATAGTAATAAGTCAGTCAGAACGACCAGACAATTTCCATTGAAGAAAACAACTGATTGGAGGCTTGTAATATGCAATTTTTCAAGGGAACTGCAATAGAACCTCGAAATACGAAGTTTGATTTGATTGTGAATGATTTGGGAAAAGCAACTTATAGTCCTAATAACTAAATGTCCAATATGTAATTTATTTGAATTAAAGATGTTAGTGTTATTATAATAGATATGCAGAAAGATGGCATTTTATCGGAATATTCGGTTTTGAAGTCATCTTTCAGCTTTATTTAGACGATATGAAAATGATAAAAAATAAGGATTTCTGGAGAAAAAAATGAGGCGAGAAAAACTGATACTGCCTAAAAGCTGGCGTTTTCTGATTAGTTTGGTAATCTTGTTGTCGGTAGAAGCTTCCGCCCTATCGGCGGTTCGGCTCGTTCCATCGAGGGACTATCCCACAATTCAATCTGCTATTAATGCTGCTGTTAATGGTGATGAGGTAGTCGTTGCCCTGGGTACCTACACAGGCTCCGGCAACCGCGACCTGGACTTTAAGGGAAAGGCGATTACTGTAAGAAGCCAGATAAATCCTGCCAACCCTGACTGGAATATCATTGCTGCCACGATCATTGACTGTGGGGGTAGTGCAGATGCGCCACATCGGGCTTTTTGGTTCCACACTCACGAAGGCTCCAATAGTCAAGTTCTGGGATTTACCATCAGAAACGGTTACGCCAGAGGCCTCAGAGGTGCAGATGGTAGTTTTGCGGCTGTCCCTCGTCCTGTTCCCTATCAGTCCGTTGACCCTGCTGACCCCAACGGCGCACCACGCGCCGAAAATGGTCACGACTCTGCTGATAGTAATGGTGTTGGCGGTGGAATCCTTTGTGAGAACACAAGTTCACCGACTATAACATACTGTGTAATAACCAACTGTACCGTCACTGGTGGCCAGGGTGGCGATGGTGCAAACGGCCAATCGGGCCCCTGGTCATACCAGCCGCCTGACCCCAATGCGAACAGGGTGACAGTTAATAATGGCCAGTGGGGTGGCAACGGAGGGGCGGGCCATGGAGATGGCCTCGGTGGAGGTATCGCCTGTCTGGGCGGTAGTAGCCCAAACATTAATGATTGTATCATAAAGGATAATTTTGCCCGCGGCGGCTGCGGCGGAGACGGCGGGGCCGGCGGGAACGGTACGTCCACTGGGTCGCCGCCGACTTACAGCGGAAATGGAAGTTTCGGTGGAAACGCCGGAGATAGCTATGGAGATGGTATGGGTGGTGGTATCTACTGTGAAAAATCAAGTGTACCAGCCATCGTCAATTGCACCTTCACCAACAACATCGCCACGACAGGCGCCAGAGCAGCGGGCGGCGTGGCAGGCGCGGGCACCGCAATAGCCGCCCCCATTGGCCCGGCTACAAACGGCGCCGATGGCTTCGTGTATTCAACCGGCGGTATTGCCGGCGGTGCGGCCTATTACTACAAAGCGAATACAAACTTCACCAACTGCACATTTACCGCTAACAAGGCCTACGAAGCCTACATAAATTATTTCAGCCCATTATTAGGCGAAGATATTTCGGCATACACCGTAGGTGGCGCTTTGTATTCTAAAGGGTCTAACACCGTCGTTCTCAATACCTGCGATTTTATAGACAATGTGGGTGGTGCGGTCTATTGCGGCTCCAACAGCACGGTGTATATCAACAACAATGCTTACCCCAGCCACAAGTGCTTATTTACGGGCAACTCTAACCCCAACGGTTCCGGCGGTGCTGTCTACATCGGTCCCGCCGGTAGCGCAAACATCCAAAACTGCATCTTCGGGGGCAATTCAGCTGACGGTGACGGCGGCGCCTTGAAAAGTGAAAGCGGTATCACAATGCAGAGCTGCTCGTTCAGCGGCAATACCGCTCAGTACGGCTATGGCGGCGCAGCTGATGTCTATACGAGCGGCGCGCCTTTACCACTGGGGATAACCGTCAACAATTGCAGCTTTTCCAAAAATCAGGCGCTAATTGGCGGAGGTTTCTCTTCTGAAAACTTCAAAGCCACATTTACCAGTTGTTACTTCATCGGCAACACCGCCGAAAGAAGCGGCGGGCTGGATTTGGTAAATGGAGATGTTACCATTACCGGCGGCAGCGTCGTCAAAGACAATGTTGCCACAGGCGGCAACGGCGGCGGCTTGGATTGTCAATACACTACAGCGAATATTTCCCACAGCACTTTTGCGGGCAATCTTGCCATCGGTTTTTCTCCGAGCGGCGGCTGCGGCGGCGCAATTTACTTCGACGGCTTGGCCACCTCGGCCACTACGCATCTAGTTTTCAACTGCCTTATGACAGGCAACTCCGCTACCGTTGACGGCGGCGCGATTTACTCCTACAACGCAGTGCCTGTAATAAAAAATTGTACCTTCGACAATGACTTCGCAGGCGGTTGTGGCGGAGCCATATTTTCCGACTGGGATTCGCTGCCCCAGATTACCAACTGTATATTCAGGGAATGCAGCAGCCATGCAATACACGAAGAGGACTACGGCGGCGATGCTCACGCAACATACTGTTTATTTTTTAACAATCCCGACGGCGATTACTACGATTTGGGGACGCGTTTAGTTTATACAGGGAGTACAGGCCCCCACCCGGTAGGCAGTATTCCCGGCGGCAGCAATACTAATCTATATGGCGACCCTCTTTTTGTGAACGGTGACCTTGGCGGCTATTACCTAAGCCAGATTGCTGCTGGTCAGGGTAGTGACAGTCCGGCTGTGGACAAGGGAAGCGGCACGGCTGTAAGCCTCGGGTTAAATACATATACAACCCGAACAGACAATGTCGGCGATGCCGGCCTGGTTGACATAGGGTATCATCACTACAAGAGCTCCGCTGTCGGGACTTTTCAGTTGACTGCAAGTGTCGTCGGTGACCACGGCAGCATTACTCCGGCCAGCGGCACCTATCCCGCCGGTACTATTGTGACGCTTACCGCCACGCCGAACCCTGGCTGGCTGGTTAAGGCCTGGACCGGAACCGACAACGACAGCTCCACCGAGTCAACCAACACTGTTGTTATGTACGCCGACAGGACGGTCGCCGTCGAGTTCAGACAGCTGAGAACCCTTATAGTTTCTGTTGGTGGCGGTCAGCAGGGCTATTACTCAGATATCCAGAACGCAGTTATTGATGCCGATAATGGCGATACGATTGTGGTCTACCCCGGCACCTATTACAGTTCATATCAATATTACGAACTGGCGCTTATGGTGGACAGGTCTGTTCTTATCACATCCAGAAATCCCGACGACCCCTGCTGCGTGGCGGCAACAATTATTGATGGACTCCTCGGAACCAATCCATATACCAATTCCGGCGTATGGTTCACGTCTAATTCCACAGGTGCAGTTCTAAACGGCTTTACCATCCGTAACTGTGGCGGAACACCGGGAAACCCCGTGCCGCCCAATAACCGGAACGCGTCACCACCACATCCTAACGGCTACGATGGTGGGCCTATGGAAGGCCCTGCGATATACGTCGCGCAGGGAGTGGCCCCACCATCAAAAACTGCGTGCTCAGAAATAACTGGATTAGGGGCGGAAACGGCGGAATCGGCGCAGGCGCTACTACAACTGAGAACGCAGGTCGAGGCGGCTGGTCCGGCTGGGCGCACGGCGGGGCTATATATTGCGCCCCTGACAGCAGTCCGACATTTATAAACTGCCGGATTATTGATAATACGGCCATTGGCGGCAACGGCGGAAACGGCGGAAATTATGTTACCCCAGGCGGCGAAGGCAACTATGGAGGCACCTGGAGCAGAGCCGCCAGTCCCGGCTCGCCGGCTTATGACATCGACCCTCTTAGCCTTACTATAACTCCAATAACCAGCGGCTCTCTCTGGGAACGCTGGCAATGGGACTATGCGTTTTTATACTGGCCGATGTATGGGAAGCCCTTGGGGACTTCCTACTTCGGCGACTATCGATGGTACTCCGGATACGGAGGAGGTGCTTACTGCGATGTTAACAGTAATGTTACCTTTATAGATTGTCAAATCAGCGGAAATCTTGCTCAGGGCGGTATGAGCGGACAAGGCGGTGTGATAGGTACAGGCGGCAGGCTATGGGATCCGCTGGTTCCTTATGAGATACCAAGCTTTGGCGGCGGCGCCTATTGTGCTGCCGGGGCCACAGTGACTTTCACCGGCTGTGTGATAGCAAACAACACCTCCTCGCCGCCGGTGCTGGCTGATGCGAACTTCCCAAACCTCGGATTAAGATTTCGTCTCGACCCTTACCTCGGTCATGGCGGCGGCGTGTGTGCTGAAGATACTGCTAAGGTGGTATTTAATAACTGCACGTTCAGCGGAAATAGAGCTTCTGAGGGAGGCGGGGTACACTGGGCAAATGCAAATCCGGCAATCAGCGACTGCAACTTCACGCTTAATTCAGCGTTTCAAGGCGGCGGATTGTTTGGAGAGCATGGCCCGGGGACTATAATCGGCTGCAATATCACTAATAATGAAGCTGTCCCGGCAAACGACCCTAATATCTATGAGGAAGTGCTTGGTGCCGGCGGCGGCATCCATTGCTGGGCGACAGACGTGAACATAATCGATTGCAATATCAGCAGCAATCAGGCCGAAACTTCCGGCGGCGGCGTGTATTTCGGCGGCGAAAACTATTCATCGCTTTTCAATTGCCTGATAACTGACAACCTTGCCGGCGGGGACGGCGGCGGGGTATCGGCCAATACCTATTCCGATGTCAACATTGCAAATTGCACCATTACCGGCAATGCGGGCGGCAAATTCGGTGGCGGCCTATACTGCTCTTATAGCAGCCTTACACATATCATTGACAGTATTATCTGGGGCAACTTTGCTGTTAATGGCCCACAGATTGCCATAGGCAGTTACAGTTCATACGACCCGCAGCCGTCGGTAGTTGAGGTTGCTTACAGCGATATTGGGCCTCGCTATAGTATGACGGCTTTCGGTGCGGAAGAAAATGCACAGGCCAGCAGCCTCAGTGTTGCGCAGGTTGTTGAAAATCAGACTATCGAAAACGAAATTCAGGGCAGCGGCTGGGCAAAGATTGTAATTACACTCGATGAGCCGACCGGATTGAAGAGAACGACAAATTGGGATTCGCCTGCATCGGTTGCGGCTCTGCAGGCCGAGATAAATAACAGGCAGCAGGCTGTTCTTTCGACCCTTACCAGTCAGGAATTTCAACTGCGTTATCGCTGCAATAATACGACGACATTTTCCGGCCAGATTACAGCCTCTGGTTTGAATAAATTGATTAATAACCCGCAGGTCAAATTCATTGAGCCTGTCAGATATTATTGTCCGGTAATGAGGCAGGGATTGAGTTTAACGAATGGTATGGGGATTCGGCCAACCTATAGCGGCAGCGGTGTGGCGGTTGCTATTGTAGATACCGGTGTTGATTATAGACATCCGAAATTAGGCGGTGGGAGTTTTCCGAATTCAAAAGTTATCGGCGGATATGATTTTGGTAACAATGATGCAGACCCCATTCCTGGAAATAGTTCTAATAGCGCTCACGGGACCTGTTGTGCAGGCATCGCGGCAGGCGACCTCGCCAACGTTGGAGATTATATTGGTGGTGTCGCTTATAATGCCAAGATATATGCTCTTAAAGCATCTCCTGACGATAACAGTACATTTGCCTGGGATGCAGTAATTGCTTCCTGGGACTGGTGCATAACGCATAAGAATGATAACCCGGCTTTTCCGATTTTGGCAATAAGCAACAGTCTGGGAGGAGGTCTGTATAATAGCAAAGCAGAGGCGGATGCGGCTCTTCCGGCGGGGGCGGCAATGGTTGCTACGGCGGTTGAAGCCGGCATAACGGTTTTGGCTGCTTCAGGTAATAATGGTGCTACGAACGCCCTTGCGGTGCCTGCGGCTTTGTCGAATGTAATTTCTGTTGGTGCGGTTTATGATACAACTGACCAGGTAATCGGATATTCCAATACGGCAGCCATTTTGGACCTGCTTGCTCCTTCCGACCCGACTTATACTACGGATATTATCGGGGCGGGCGGCTATGCGGCGGGCGATTATTTCCCGACATTCAATGGCACATCGGCGGCCTGCCCGTTTGCGGCAGGAGCGGCTGCTGTTCTGCAGTCAGCCGCCAGACAAAAATTCGGCTACTACCTTACCCCCGAGCAGGTAAGGATAATCCTGACTGCCAGCGGCGACCCCGTGACAGATACAAAGGCCCCGATAACAAAACCGAGAGTTAACCTCGGTGCCATGATAGATTTGCTTCTCGCAAGCCCGATTTATATTGAGCAGGGATGCAGTATCGAACACAATTGGTGGAATGCGGCGACTAATACCTGGAACCCGGCCAGCCATAACCTTCCTGTTGACTCAGACCCGCTCTTTGTGGAAGGCTACTTCTTAAGCCAGCGTATCGCAGGACAAGATGCCGACAGCAACTGTGTGGACAAAGGACATACTGATGCTTCTACCGCAGGTATGTCCGGACGACACACAACGAGGACGGATTTAGTCGCAGATGCCCCGAATTCTCTTGTTGACCTCGGTTATCATTATGTGAGGAAAACGGAGCTTGTCGGCGATTTGAACTGCGATGGCATCGTTGATGAAGCAGACCTGGCACTGCTCATTTCTCATTGGCTTGACCAGTGCGGTTTTCCGGATTGGTGCGATGGTGCGGATTTGAACAGGGATGGTATAGTCAACTTCAAGGATTATGCGATTCTTGGAAATAACATGAGCAATAGCGAGAAGACGCCGCCGGTGCCGAATCCTATGACCTGGGAAGCTGTGCCGACATCAGCGCCGGGTGCAACCTGGGCAAAGATGACCGCCACCCGGGCAAAGGATGCCTATGGCGGCCCGATAGAGTATTACATCCAAAGAACAGATGCTCTTGGTAATCCGGATGGATTCTATCGCGACTGGGACCCGAATCGTTCCTTTACTAATACCGGCCTTGTCCTGAACCAAACTTACGGTTATCAGGTTAAGGCTCGTGATGCGAGGGGTAACGAAACCGACTGGTCGGAAATTGGATATGTTACTGTCGGCCAAGTCTCGCTGCCAAGTGCGCCGACTAATCTGGTGGCAACAGCGGTTTCACAGACCCAGATTAACCTCACCTGGACGGATAATTCTTCGAATGAGACCGGATTTAAGATTGAAAGGAAGACCGGTGCTGGTTCGTATGTCGAGATAAAACAAGTTGCAGCGAACATAACGAGTTTTAACGACACAGGTCTTGCAGCGGGGACGACATATACATACAGGGTTCTTGCATATAATTCGGGCGGCGACTCGCCTTATTCCAACGAAGCTTCTGCGACAACGCAGGGCGGCGGTGGCCCGTCAGTTGAGCCTAATCAGCCGATTATGATACACAGTAATGTTGACCCGAACTGCACTCAGACAAAAGAGTTCGACCCTAATACCGGCAAGACTTACTGGTATCATACGGTTGTAGCGACTGTTTCGGACATTGGCGGCGGTCAGACGGTCTGGTTCAGATTTGTCTGCAATACCAGTTCGGTCTTCAGCAGTCCGTGGATAAGCAGTGCCGGCACGTTCCCGATGTATTTGACTCATCCTGTCAGTAGCACCTACCCTATGGTTAGGGTAAATGTTAATGGAACAACTGTGACATACAGGATAATGGTCAAGCAGGGCGGCTCATCAGGCTGGGGTATGTCCTGGAAGGTCTGTGCCAGCTTTAATGCCGACGGCTCTAATTCTTCCTGCTCTGCAAACCTGACAATACCGTGGCAATAGCAATAGAGTGTCGTCCGCCTTCGGCGGATCAGAAAGCCCCGGAAAAAACCGGGGCTTTTTATTTTTAGGCGGGCAGAATTTATCAAGTTGAATTTAACGGCAGATTTTGTCTTTTAGAGTTTGATAGCCCCAGTGAGCCAGAAGGTGGTCGAGGATAACAAGGGCGGTGTAATTTTCTGCGACCGGCCAGATGCGTGCGACTATGGTCGGGTCGCGTCTCGTGATGGCGGCGAGTTGTCTGTCTTCAAGCGTGTATTTGTCGATTGTCCTCTGCGGCTTGTTGATGGTCGGCGTCGGTTTTACCGCAAGGCGGATAATGACGGGCTGGCCCGTTGACAATCCTCCGGTTATGCCGCCGGCATTGTTCGATTCAAAAACAACCTTCTTGCCTTTGGAGTGCATCTGGTCGTTGGATTGTGAGCCTGTCATATCCTTTACAGCCAAGCCCGCACCGATTTCAACCGCCTTTACTGCGCCGATGCCGAGCATTCTGCCCAATTCCGCATCGAGCTTGAAAAAGACAGGCTCTCCGAGGCCGACGGGCAATCCCGTAACAATTACCTCGACTATACCGCCGCTGGAGTCGCCGGCTGCATTTATTTTATTTGCGGCCTCGACCATAGACTTTGCGGCCTCGGCGTCCGGGCTGTTTAATACCGGATGAACATTGTATTTTTTGGCTATTTCTTTTTCGCTTATCTTCGGGGCCTTTGTTCGGATCTGGTCAATATGCTGCTCGATTTCGGCGAAGACCTTGGCCTTTTCGAGAAATCTCGTATCAGGAGTTATTCGACCTTTAACATAGATTTCCTGGTAGAATGGGTCGAGGTCTTTTCGCATCTGTTTGAAACGCTCTGTGTATTGCAGGGCTTTGTCGTGCGGGACATCGGGGCACCTGACAGATGCCAGCTCCCTGACATAAGCGAAGACCTCGATGCCGAGAATTTTAAGGATTTTTTTCGCGATGAAGCCGGCGGCAACGATTGTGCAGGTGTATCTGCCGGAAAAAAGGCCGGCGCCGATTGCGTCATCGTCGGGACCGTATTTGATAAATGAGGCATAGGAAGCGTGGCCCGGGCGCGGCGTGTGATTTGTGTCCTGGTACTGTTTTATGTGCTCAAGATGTCTGTCGAGGTTTGGAATAAGTATAGTCAGGGGTGTGCCGTTGGTGTGGTTTTTGTTGTTTGCGTTTTCGATTGTGTCGGCGGCGTTGAGGCCCGTAAAAATAATCGGCAGGTCGGGCTCTTTTCGCGGGCTGGAAAGTTCGTCTGCACCCGGTTTTCGCAGCAGCAGGTCGCCGTAAATTTCCTGTTCGGTAAGAAACAGTCCCGGAGGAACGCCCTGAATGACGCTGGCCAGTCCTTCCTGATAGGAACCGCCTGCAACCGTTACCTGAAAGAAACGCCCGATATGGCAGCCAATCATTTCAAAGTCTCCTGAAAAGATATAATATCTCGTATTGCTCTTATTTGATAATTTCCATATTTGCACAGATTGATTTCATCAGTTTGACATAATCCGGGAAGGTGACGCTGACGGCCTCGGCGGTGTCGATGGTGGATTGGCCGTCGAGTGCCATAGCAGCCAGCGACAGCGCCATAACGATTCGATGGTCGCCTCTGCCGTTAAGTTCAGCCGGTTTTGCCTTGCTTGCATTTATAATCAGGCCGTCGGCCAATTCCTCGACGCTTACGTTCATTTTTTTCAGTTCCTCGGCCATACATTTAATCCGGTCGGTTTCCTTTGCCCGGGCCTGCGGGACATTGAGCAGTTTCGTCTGTCCTTCTGCAAAGGCGGCGACAACAGCCATAGCAGGCAGGGCATCGGGGGTTTTGTTCATATCGATTTCGGCTCCGTGAAGCTGGCCTGCCTTGATTGTTATTATATTGTCGGCAACAGTAATATCAGCTCCCATTTGTCTTAAATAGTCAACCACTGCCTTGTCGGGCTGCGGGTCCGAGAAATCAAGACCATTCAGGGTCACTTCATCGCCGTAAAGAGCGGCGGCGCAGAGGAAAAATGTTGCGCTGGAAAAATCTGCCGGGATGGTGCAGTCTATAGGCTGATATTTTTGCCCGCCTGTAACGATAAATTTTTTGAAATCCTGATTTTCATATTTAATCTGCTGCTTATTTAGCCAATCGAGCGTCATCTGGACATAGCCGGGTTCATTGAGAAGCGTTACCTCGATTTCGCTTGTCTGCAGGGCTAACGGTGTGCATAAAAGCAGGCTGGACAGGTATTGGCTTGTGTGAGAGGCGATTTGAGTTTTGCCGCCCGTCAGTTGCCCTTTTATCTGAACAGGGGCCTTGCCGTTGTTTCTCAACGCCCTGCATCGAGCGCCGAGATTATTCAGGGCATCGAGCAGGGGGCCGACCGGCCTTGACTGGGTCTGATAGTCGCCTGTGAAGGTGACTGTCTGGTTCGGCGGGGTCAGCGAGGCGGTGCCGATGGCGAGGTTAAGAGTGGTGCCGGAGTTGCCGACATCGATGATGGATTTTGTGCTGAGGATTTTTCCGCCGTTGCCTGTAGTAATCCATTGTGACGGCTTTGATGTGTCAATAAGTGCGCCGAGCGCCCTGTAGGTGTTCACTGCCGACAGTGTATCTGATGAGACCAGCGGGCTTCGGATGAGGCTGTGGCCGTCGGCCAGCGATGCAATAGCCACCGCCCTGATTGTATGCGACTTTGAAGCGGGTATCGTTACCGCACCTTTCAACCTCGATTTTTGAACAATCAGTTTCATAACAGAATTTTTACCACAACAAATTGAAAAAGCAATCGAAAAGTATATGAAGATATGGCCGGATAGTGCAAGGGCCTGTAAAATTGCCGTTATTTGTTTTTTGCATAAGGCTCATATTGGAGAGGTGCATTCGAGCGTCTGGCCGGCGGATATGATTAAAAAGTGCAGAAAAGCCGGCATAAGGTTGCTGTAATGCGCAACACGGTGGTTAAATGCGATATTCAAAGTTCGTAAAATGAGTCCATTAAATCCGAAGCACGAAGCACTAAATTCTAAGCAAATCCAAAATTCTAATGTTCAAATGACCAAAGCAGTTATATAACAAGGTTTGAAACATTTGGATTTTTGACATTTGAATTTGTTTCGGGTTTCGGATTTAGAATTTCGGATTTTTAATTACTGAACGGACCTTCAGCAGAACGCGCAAAAACTTTTTGTGATTATTATTTGTTATTCGCTGCGCCAGTCGGCTTTTCGGCCTATCTGTTTTGTAAGAATATCGAAATCATTGACATCGAAAACGCCGTCGGTGTTGATGTCGCCGATAAGATAACTATTTGGCGATATTGTGCCGCTCATCCAGTTATCGAGCAGGGTAAGAAGGTCTGAATTATCCACAATCCCGTCCGCATTTAAGTCATACCATAAGATATTGTCATTATTTTGTTTCTCGGATACATCCCACGCAACAGCGTAATTTTGTTCCGGCGTCTCTGGTTGGTTGCTGCTGTAAGAGACAATAAGCGCATAATGCCTGTATCGCATATCTGTCGGGTAATAGATATGCTCGACATTGTCGCTGGCACTGTCGCTGTAATCGAGCAGGTAGCCAAAGCCGGAGTTTTGCGGGTCCATTGCCCACAACTCAAGCTTGATGTCGGCGTCCTTTTCGGGCAGATTTTCAAAAGGATATTCGTCTGCATAATGTCTGTTCCAGACGACGGTTGCGGCGAGTCTGCCTTTGGCGGATGGGTCCTCAATGTTAATATGATATATTTGCAGGGCTTTTTTGTTTCCATTTAGTTCGTCAATATCCCAGCCTGTCATAGGAACAGGGCCGGGTTTATGTTGTCCTGCGATTAACTGTTTATAGGCAGCCTGCAGCGTTTAGCTGGCCTGCCCCCTGAATGTAATCAAGCGGGGCGGTGTGGTCATCATCGATTTGGAGCCGACCTTTGTGCCAGAATGGCAGTTTTGTTGCGGAATTCATCAAAATTGCCTTTATCAGGCAGTTTCCGCCGTCGGGCGACAGGGCCATAGCGAGGTTTGGTTCCTGTTTTGCTTTTTGTATAAGAAGCGATGCGGCGCCTGCGACAACCGACGTTGCAAAACTTGTCCAGTCGCCTGTCGGTTCGTATTGATTCAGCTCGTCCATTGAGGCCGCCAGGCAGTTGCCCGGTGCGACTATATCCGGTTTGCAGGTCAGCCGATGGCGGATTGCCGTTGGACCAAAACTTGAATGCTGCGGATGGGGCAGGGAAAAGTTCGCAAGCCCTTTCGCTGTATCATTCGTATTAACCGAATCGACAACGCCGACACCTATGACGTTTGCGCCCGCAGCCGGGTAGAGCGGCGGGTCAAAGGCATCAGAACCGTTGCCGATTGGTGCGACAACCACGATGCCGTATTTTTCCGCCAGCGATTCTATGCCTCGTGTCCACCAGTCCTCGGTAGGGCTTCCGAGGCCGACAACTATAATATCTTCATCTGACGGGGCCTGTGGAAAAACGATGTGGTTTAAAAAATAGCCGAACTCATAGATATCGGCACGGGCCTGCGGAACGGCGCCTTCATAACGAAAATTGCCCAGCGCCGGATTAAAGGCGTTTGCGTCGCTGCCGAACAGAATCGAACACATTGCCGTTGTATGCGGACAAAAACCGCTGTCGAGCTGATTGACGTCATAGAATGTAAATTTTGCCGAGCCGAAACAACTGTGAAGTGTCAGCGGCCTGTAGTCATTTTGCGGCTGGCCGTTAAGGTATGTAAAACTCCTGCAAACTACGGCAGCATTTACGCTGTTACCTGTCAGATTAGGGTCAAGTTGCCTGACAGCAAAGATGCCGACTGTATTGAAGGCCTGCGGCTGTAGTAATTGACTGTCTGCCAGCTGGTTTGCCTCTGCCCGGACAAGGGCCGGGGTTATCGAGATAAACACAGCTACAAGCAGCTTAATAAACGGAATTTCCCTGCCTGCCGATTTCATTCCCAACCTCCGAACGTGCGTTAAATCAAGGCATTAACAATGCTGTCAATCAGCACAGTTAATTGTTCGGTTTATCTATTTATCCTACCACAAAAGATATGTTTTTGCAAGGCATTATTTTGCCAATTGAAGGACAACATCGGATATTGATGTCAACAGGCGGGATATTTGGGGACTAAATCATTTTATAGGACTGCTTTGGTTATAAGCGGAATAAGGCATTGAATTTTTCCATCTTTTTCTGTTTTGGATAATGCACGTTTTTTTTAAAAAGTCGGGATTCAAATCTAAAATGGTCTCTTATTCCAGCCGATAAATTTAGTGAAGGGTGTGGGGTGAAGAGTAGGGGGTTACGCACGAAGGCGGATTGAAAGGGGTTTTTGTGAACGGTGTTTTGATACTCAGGCAGACGGAACCGCAGCGGCTTTTACAGGCTGTCTGTGATGAGAATATTCCGATTTTCGTTTCTTATTTATCGGCTCGAAAATGGCAGATTGCCAGGGCCAAGATTACCGATGTTGCCCAAAGGTGTTTTAAGGTTAAGATTACCCCCCAAAGGGTGACTATGCCTGTTTGTCTCCAGCCGGGACAGACGGTCGGTATTTCCTTTAAATATGGATTTGAGTCCGCCGTAAGCGGAGCAAGATTTGTATTCGGGGCAGAGGTTGTGGCGGTTGAGTCCGCTGACGGCGGACAGGCCTGTCTCGGCTCGGTGTCACTGTCGATGCCGGAAGAAGTTGAGGTCATTCAGAGGAGAAGTTTCGAGCGCATTATGACGCCCGAAAAAATGGATGTCGCAGTGAGCGTCTGGTCGCGTAATTTTCTCGGAGGCGGCGGGGAGACGCCGGCTGTAGAGGTAAGCCGGAGCTGGACAGGAAGGCTTGTCGATATTTCGGCCGGCGGCCTGGCTGTCGCAATCAGCCTGTCGCAGGGGCCCGTGCTGGAAACAGGGCAGTTTGTAAGCCTGAAATTTGTTCCTCTTCCAACCGAGACGCCGTTAGCATTCAACGCATACATAAAGAGTGTATCACAGACAGCGGATGGCAGCAGCGTTTGTATCGGCTTGGAAATGGTCGGCCTCGAAGCAAGTGCCGAGGGCAGACTTGTCCTGCAGAGGCTCTGTAATGTTGTTGAGCAGTATTCAAAAATGAATTCGGAATCCGCCGCATCCGCCGTAGGCGGAGCGGACAAGTCCAGAATCCAGAATAATTAAAAATTCAAAACTATTTCTCCGAAGATTCAGTTGGGATGTTTATCTTTTCCCACGAGTCTTCCCACCTCAAAAGCTCCTCCCTTATCTCAGGACTACCATGATTTTTTACATAATCTGCGGCCTCATCATAAAACGAATTCCCCATCTTTTTCAATGCCTTAAAAGCGGCATATCTAACTATATGTATACGGTTTTCTTTTCCTTCTTTCATTAGTTGTTCAGTTAAAAATAGGGCCGCCTCTTTAGAGGGAAATTTCGCTAATAAAAGAAATTCTTCAATGGATAATTCATTTTCTTCTTTATTTTTAATTATCTCCAATAACTGTTTCCCCAAGTCGGCCCTCTTGGATTCAGGAAATTTTGTAAATTTTACAAGAGAAACTCTTGCATACCATCTAAATTCCGGGTCCGGGTCTTGTAGAAATTCAAATAATATTTCTGTTAGCAGGTCTGTTTCTATTGGTTTTAAAGATCTAGCGGCCAAACCAACTCTTTGAAATCTTCTGTCTGGCGACCTGAGAACAGATATTATCTCATCTTCTGTTGGTTGTCTTGTTCGCAGAAATTTCTGTCCCATTTTGTTCATCTTGTCATAATCTTGTAAAGCCCCCCCACTTGCTGTCATCTTACGCAATGCTTGGTCATATTTTGATGCATATCGAAACCACGCTTTTCCCTCGACTCCGGACTTAAATGGGCATCCCGAGATAAAAAGAGATATTCCAATAACAAAGCATATGATATACAAAATTTTACTAATTTTTCTCATGTTCATTTTCTTCTTTTTTTTGCTTATGGACACGGCTTGCAATAATTTCCTTGTTGAGTGATATTAGCGCATCGCTCAGCAAAAATCAAGAAAGGAATTATTGTCAGGCATAGTTCCATAAGGGACAACCAGAGTAAACATCAAAATAACTTCTACTTTCCCTCCTCCCCATCCTTGGCACTATCTTGCAGCACAAGCAACAAGAAGCCACGCAGGGGTTGGGATTGTCAGGAAAGCAAGAGACATTTTGTTGTTGACACTCGTAGATTGTGTGTTGTCGGCTGTCATCTGTAAATGATGCTGATGCTCTGAATATGTTTTCCGATGTGTCTGTCCACGTAACCTATAAAGGCCTGCAGAAGTTGCCACTCGGCGTGCGGTACTTTTGATTGCACCTCGGCAACCAAAATTCCTCCTTTGGCCAAATCCCAGTTAATCCAGCCGGGGTATTTTGCGTGGACCCATCTGCCTTCTCTTTGACGCTTGAACGTAGTCCCCCGGCCGCGCAAATCCCGTTCGGCGTTTTTGAGCAGGACTTTCAGGTTCTGCTTGTCGTCCGCCGGTGGAATGATTTGTACAAGTTTCATAATACCTCCTTGTCCTGTAATCAGCGAACCAATATGTCGAGATGTCTTCAACGTTCGGATTCTGTTCAAAATCCTGTTTAGCCAAGGCACGGGCTGGAAGCCCGTGCTACGAACTTATTTTTTCGGGTATCCGACTGTTTGAGCGAGAATAATCTTTTGATTGTCTCGCAGTTTCATTAACTTCGGCAGGGCCTGCTTGTCAACCATCCCGCGCACAACGGTCGCCAATCCTTCGGAAGCACAGTATAGATAAACGTTCTGGCTGATAAAGCCTGTGTCGGTGGCGGAATAGAAGGCCCTGTCCTCATCTGACCTCATCCTCATCTTCGAGTAATCTGCCACAAAGACGAGGTTCACGGGTGCATCCTTTACAAATGGCTGAGGCCCTGTTGCTGCCCGAACGTCTTCTGCCAGAACCGTTTTCAGCACGTTTGAATTTGCATCATAGAGATAAAGGCCGTCAGCAATAGCGACGTAGATATCTATCTCCTGACAATTCATTGCAGTTGGTGCGGTATGCTTTTTTGAATCCGGGCGATTTATTCCGTTCGCCGCCCAGAGCATATTTGAAAGGGTCTGCAGGGGGAGTTTTTCGCTGCTGAATTCGCGGGAGGTCTTTCTGTCCTTCAAGGCCTGCATTAGCGGTTTGCCGCCGTCCGTTTGCGGCTTGGGAAGCAGGATAGAATTAGACTCCTGCGCGAAAGCTAAAGCGGACCAGGTAAGCATAACGACCAAAACCAGGCGAGCAGTTAGTGATATTGTTTTCATAAATTTTCTCCTTTGGATTTGATAATAATTTACATATTTACCAGCTTTAGTTGACGCTATTATGGTTAACATTGTCGGGAAAAGCAAGAAATTTTTGTCGTCTGACGATTGTAAACCTGCGGTAAAACCGCAGGTTAAATACTCCCTCACTGACGCTCGGGGCTCTGTTGTCTAAACCCTATAACCTATACGCTATTTTTTTCAGCCTTGCTCTTTCGTTAGTTAAATGCTATACTTATCCGAAAACATAGTTTGATTCGCCGCAGGCGAGTAAAAATGAAAGGTTTTCGTCGATTATGAAGGTGCTGTTGAATTCGAGTCAGGTAGAAAATATCCTTGCGGATATTGGCGAAAGGATTATTTCCGATACGGGCGGCAGCGAAGATATCGCCATAATCGGCATACGCAGCAGGGGCGAAATTTTGGCGCAGAGGCTTTCGCACAGGTTGTCTGAGAAACTCGACAGGGAGGTGCCGTGCGGTGCGCTCGATATAACGCTTTATCGAGACGACCTCAATTCCCCGCAGCAAAATAATCAGCCGAAGGTCAGAACCACGGAAATTGGATTTGACATTGACGGTAAGGTGATTATTCTGGTCGATGATGTCCTCTATACAGGCCGCAGCGCAGGGCGGCGATGGATGCACTTATCGATTTTGGTAGGCCGAAAGCGATAAGGCTGGCGGTTCTCGTTGAAAAAGAGGGCAGAGAGTTGCCCATACAGGCTGATTATACAGGCTATAAAGCCGATGTGAAACCCGAAAGACTCGTTTCGGTATATCTGACCGAATCTGACGGAAAAGAAGAGGTTGTTATAGAGTAGTGCGATGACAATATCAAGAAAAGCGAGGCAGTTCGAGTGGACAAAAAAGCATCTGCTCGGGCTGCGTGAGCTGAGCAGGGATGAACTGATTTATGTTCTTGATACTGCTGCGGGTTTTGAAGAGGTAAGCAGAAGAAAGGTTAAAAAAACCCCTGCTCTGCGGGGCAAACTCGTTGTTAATCTGTTTTTCGAGGACAGTACACGGACAAGAAACAGTTTCACTCTTGCCGCAAGCAGATTAAGCGCAGACGTCATTAACTTTACCAAAAATGAAAGCTCTGTCAGCAAGGGTGAGACGCTGCTCGATACCGCACGCAATCTGGAGGCGATGGGGATAGATATTGTAATCATCAGGCATAATGCCGGCGGTGCACCCACATTTTTGAGCAGGAATATCAACGCCTGCGTTGTCAATGCCGGCGACGGCTTTTGTGAGCATCCGACACAGGGGCTTTTAGATATTTTTACAATCCGCAAGCACAAGGGCAGCCTTGATGGACTTAAAGTCGCCATTGTCGGCGACATCGCACATTCCCGCGTGGCACGCAGCGATATGTGGGCGATGACAAAACTCGGAGCTGAAGTGATATTTGTCGGCCCACCGACTCTTATGCCCGCAGAAGTTGGCAGGCTGCCGGTAAAGGTAAGTTATTCCCTCGATGATTGTATAGAAAAAATTGACGTGATAAATATGCTCCGCATTCAGTTCGAAAGGCAGTCCGGCAACCCGTTCCCGTCGGTGCGGGAATATTCGCATTATTTCGGATTGACTGTGGACAGAATGAAGAGGGCAAAACCCGATATTATGGTTATGCACCCGGGGCCTATCAATCGCGGGCTGGAAATGGAAAGCGAGGTTGCCGACGGCGCTAACAGCGTAATACTCGACCAGGTTTCCAACGGCGTTGCGGTCCGAATGGCGGTGCTCTTTTTGGTTAACCAGGCGGCAGCAATGAAAACTTAAAAGTTAAAACTAAAAATGCGAAACCAAAACTTAAAAAGTAAAACTGACTAAAAAAATGATAAGTGAGCTTTTGATAAAAAATGGTCACCTAATCGACCCGGCGAACGGTGTTAATAAAAAGGCCGACGTCCTTATCAAAGATGGGCAGATATCGGAGGTGGCGGAGAATATCAAAGCGCCGAAAAGCCGCAGTGAACAGATTTCAGTAATTGACGCTGCGGGTAAATTGGTAACGCCCGGCCTTATTGATATTCACGTTCATTTTCGCGAGCCGGGCGATGAGGAAGAGGAAACAATAGCAAGCGGGTCGGCTGCTGCGGTCGCTGCCGGCTATACATCGGTTGTGTGTATGCCGAACACAAAGCCGCTAATTGAGAATGAAACAGATGTCGAATTTATACACCGCAAGGGCAGGCGGGCCCGCAAAACCTATATTTATACAATGGGTTCGATTACAAAGGGGCAGGAGGGGGTTGAGCTTGCGGAGATGGGTTTTATGGCCGATGCCGGCGCCGTCGGCTTTACCGATGACGGCAACGGCGTGCAGGATGCCGCCATTATGCTGCGGGCGCTAAAATATGCCTCGATGTTCAATTGCGTTATTGCCCAGCATTGCCAGGATGACCGCATCGCAGGCAGCGGCGTGATGAATGCGGGTTATTACTCGACGATACTCGGCCTGCCGGGGCTGGATGCACTGGCAGAGGAGGCGATGCTCTGGCGGGATATCCAGCTTGTAAAAAAGATAAAACGTGGCGTCAGATACCACGCTCAGCATATCTCGACCGCCGGTTCTGTTGAGCTTATAAGGACGGCAAAGAAGGAATCGCTGCCCGTCACCTGTGAAGTGACGCCGCATCATCTTTTGCTCACCGAAGAGATGTGCGGCCAATACGATACAAATTATAAGGTCAATCCTCCCCTGCGGACAAAAAAGGATATCGAGGCTCTCAAATCTGCAATTGCAGAAGGGCTTGTCGATGCCCTCGTAACCGACCATGCACCGCATCTGCAGAGCGAAAAGGAGCTGGAATTTCTGGCGGCGCCGTTTGGAATAGCAAGCCTCGATTGTGCGCTTGGTCTTTACGTCAAAGCACTTATCGAGCCGAAAATTTTAGATTGGCCCGGCCTTATCAGACTCCTTACCGAAAAACCTGCACAGATAATTGGCGTTGATAAAGGCACACTTAGCATTGGCAAGGTTGCTGATGTTGCGATTATCGACCCGAACGCCGAGTATGTAATCGACACCGGTAAATTTAAATCGAAGAGCAGAAATTGCCCCTATGACGGCTGGTCTGTCAAAGGCAGGGCAGTTATGACCATCGTCGGCGGCGAAATCAGATTTCAAATTTAAAAGAAAAGACTTGAGCCACTGATTTCACAGAGAAATAAAAAATTTTCCTTCGTGTTTCTTTGTGTGCTTCGTGTTGAAAAAATCTGTGTTAATCAGTGAAATCTGTCCGCCACAAGAATGGCGGATTAAGTTTTGGTTTTAACTTCTTAACTTTTACTTTTAAGTTGTCTTGTTATGCCTTTTTTGATTGATGGTTATAACCTGCTCTGGACGGTGCAGAAGAGCGGTAAGGGAACGGAGTCCATAGAGGATGTTGAACTTTGCCGTCTTCTTGGCAGATACCTTGGACTCACCGACCAGACGGCAGAGATTGTTTTTGACGGCATCGGGCCGCCCCAAAAAGATGGTTTTGATAACATTAAAGGGCTGGATGTATTTTTCTCCGGCCCCGACAGTGATGCAGATACGGTCATAGAGGATAAAATTCAGTCAAATTCCGCACCGCGAAGACTTACCGTTGTTAGCAGCGACCGGCGATTAAGGAAGGCTTCGCATTTGCGGAAGGCCGCATCTGTAAAATCGGAGCTTTTTTGGAACGATGTCTGCAAAACAATAAGTCGAAAGGAAAAGAATAGTGAGCCGCAGGCCAAGCAGCGGGGGATAAGCGAAGGCGAAACGGAACAGTGGATGCGGTTTTTCAAACTTAAATAACTATATTTTCTATATGGCATAAAAGAAATAAGTCTTATGGGTGAACAGGAAAAGACAAGAGAAAAATCCGGCGAAATTATCGGGCAGTCGAAAATGCCCTCAGGAGATTCGCAGTGTCAGAGTTTCTGCACCCCCGGACCCGATTCTCCATGCAGACTTGAAAATATTGCGCTGGATACTGCCATAAATGCCATTTCATTTGCCGACATTCAGGGAAAAGTAACTTATACAAACAGGGCGTTTCTTGATTTGTTCGGGTTTAAGGACAAGGAGGATGTTTTGGGGAGGCATACTTATGAATTCTGGGCAAGTAAAGACGATTCTGTGAAGATGCGGCTGGAACTGTTTGAAAAGGAAAGATGGCTCGGCGAAATAACGGCCAAGAAGAAGGATGGTTCTTTGTTTTATGCCCGCTTATCCGCTCATTTGGTAAAAGATGAAAGCGGCAGGCCCCGCTGCATAATGGCTTGTTTCATCGATATAACGGAAACAAAACGGACGATTGAGGCCCTCAGGCAATCGGAAAAGAATTTTAAGATGTTATTTTTCGGAGCTGCGGAGGGAATTATTGCCGCCGATATTGAAACAAAAAGATTTAAATATGCCAATCCCGCCGTCTGCAGAATGCTCGGGTTTTCTGAAGAGGAACTGACGCAGATGTCGGTAGAAGATATACATCCAGAAGAAGCTTTAGAGCGTGTTTTAGAAGAATTTAATGCTCAGGCGCGGGGTGAAAAAACTTTAGCAGAGAATCTTCCCTGCTTGCGAAAAGACGGGACAATAATTTATACGAATATCAATGCTGCCCGGGCATTGATAGACGGCAAAGAATACAATGTTGGTTTCTTTACGGATATTACAGACCGTCTGCGAGCCGAAGAGGAGTTGCGAAGGGCCCGTGATGAGCTTGAGATGAGGGTCCAGCAGAGGACGGCAGAATTGGAAAGGGTAAATGAGGAGCTGCGAAGAGAGATAGCAGAGCGATCACGGGCGGAGAAGGCCAGGACAGAGGTGGAAAAACGTTTTCAGGATATATTTGAAAATGCGATGGTTGGGATTTATCGGACGATGCCGGATGGACAGATTTTGATGGCAAACCCAGCCATTGTGAAAATGCTGAGGTACCCTTCTTTTGAGGCACTTAAAAAAATAAATCTCGAAAAAACCGGTTTCGAGCCGTCGCATCCGCGGTCGGTTTTTAAGCAAATGGTGGAACGCAATGGCAGCGTAGCAGGTCTGGAAAGTGTTTGGTTAAGGCGTGACGGAAACAGGATAGTTGTCAGAGAAAGCGCCGTCGTCGTCAGAGACGAAAAAGGCAAAGTCCTGTATTACGAAGGAACGGTTGAAGATATTACGGAGCGAAAAAAAGCTGAAGAAAAACTCCTCGCTTACCAGAAACAGCTTCGTTCGCTGGCGCTGGAATTGTCGTTGTCCGAGGAACGATTGAGAAGACAAATGGCAATAAATGTCCACGACCATTTGGGCCAAAACCTCGCCATATCAAAAATCAAACTTGACGGATTGCGAAAATCAATAAAAACCGGCGAACATCTAAAGGGGCTCAATGAGATTCGCAATCTTCTCGACGAAACAATCGAGTCAGTTCGTTCGCTTACGTTTGAACTGAGCCCGCCGGTTCTTTATGAACTCGGTTTCGAAGCTGCCGTTGAATGGCTGGTCAGATTTGTATGTAAAAGAGACGGCCTTGTCTCAAAGTTTTCCGATGACGGAAAACCTAAGCCTTTGGAAGAGGATGTCCGCATTCTTCTTTTTCAGTCCGTTCGGGAAATTCTGGTCAATATCTCAAAGCACGCTCATGCGAAAAAAATTTCTGTTGCGATTAGTCGGGCTAACACGGGAATACAGGTCTGCATTGTTGATGACGGCGTTGGATTTGACGTAGATGCAATCAAATCGTCTGACACAAAGACCAAAGGTTTTGGCCTCTTTAGCGTAAGCGAAAGGCTTGCCTCTATTAGTGGACGTTTTGAGATAGATTCAAAGCCTGGTGCCGGCACAAAGGTCCTGCTGGCAGCGCCGGTAAGCAGAAAAAAGGTCCGTAAGAAAGGGAAAGGAAAATGAAAAAGATAAAAATATTGCTTGCCGATGACCACAAAATTACCCGTCAGGGGCTTCGGTCGCTGCTGGAAAAAGAGCCTGATATGGAGGTTGTGGCGGAGGCCGAGGAAGGCAGAACGGCGGTCCGGCTGGCAAGTGAGCTCAAACCGGATGTTGTAATTATGGATGTGACTATGCCGGATTTAAATGGAATGGAAGCCACCCGCCAGATAGTCGGCAGGCTCTCGGCAGTAAGGGTAATTGCCCTGTCTATGCATTCCGATGCCTTGTTCGTCACGGAGATGCTCAAGAGCGGCGTCAGGGGCTATTTACTGAAAGATTGCGCATTTGAGGAGCTGGCTGGCGCCATTCGCTCTGTTGTGGAGGGAAAAACTTATCTTAGTCCAAGTATATCTGGCCTCGTCGTCAACGGGTATCTTAATCGGCTTTCAAATTCTCAAACCGCCGGCGCGGAGATACTTACTGACAGAGAAAGAGAGATTCTGCAGATGATTGCCGAGGGCAAGACCACAAAACAGATTGCATTGAAACTGCATATCAGCGTCAAGACCGTAGAAACCCATCGCCGGCAGATAATGAATAAGCTCGATATCTTCAGCGTCGCAGAGCTTACAAAGTATGCGATTCGCAAAGGACTGACCACCATCGAGAGATAATAAAAAATTAATTAATTTACCCGTTTTGTTGCAATAAAAAAGCCTTTTACGGAGTCTTTGTAAGGGATTTATACGGGCGGAATGGGGAAGAGGATGAGTTTGTTTTTTTACCATAGTTATTATAATCGTTTGATTGGCAAAAGACGGCAGCCAAGTTTACAATTTTAAGGCTTTTTTCGCTCATTTAATATGGAGCATCGGCTTTGCGTCCTTCTGAGAGGCTTTGGGTGTGGGTGCTCTCGGCAGACCCTGGTTCGGTGCTCCGTCTTTTATTTAAACAATCCGATTCCTCTATGCATCTATGTAAAGCTATTTTGCTGAAATGTGCATTGAATTGGAGAAGCTGAAAATCAGAAATTTAAAACTAAAAACCAAAACTTAAAAGTTAAAACTTTGAAGTTTTGAATTATGGTTTTTAGCTTTACATTTTAAGTTTTAAGCTTTCTGTTACATATATATTTTATCGAGCATTCGGGGAAACGGAATGCACTGTCGGATATGTTTTTCGCCGGTAATCCAGGCGATGGTTCTTTCGATGCCCAGCCCGAACCCGCCGTGCGGCACCGAGCCGTATCTCCGCAAATCAATATACCACTGATAATTTTCAATGCTTAAATTTTCCTCTGTGATTCGCTTCAATAGCATATCGTAGTCATCCTCGCGCACCGAGCCGCCGATGATTTCGCCGAAACCCGCTGGCGCAAGCAGGTCAAAATTCTCAACTACCTTTGGATTGCCTCTGTCGGTCTTCATATAAAAGGCCTTGGCCTGCTTCGGATAATGCGTTATGAAAACGGGTTTGTCGTGCATCTGCGAGATTATCGTCTCGTCGGAACCGCCGAGGTCCTTTCCCCAGTTGAAGTGGGCAGCGAGCCTGGCGTGCTTGGGATTATTTTCAATCCTTGTCTCAACCTCCTCCATCTCTGTCCGCAGGTCTATAAGTTCCGCCGCATTTTTCTCCTTCTGCTGCTCCTTTATCCGCCCCTTTTGCTGCGTTTCCAGCTCGGCTATCCGTTTTTCGATTGTTTCCTTTTGCTTCTTGAATTGCGTAAGTTGCTCTGCGAGGAATTTTTTGGTCTTTTCTGATCTTAAAATATCGACCGCCTCGGTATAAGTAAGCCTGTAGAAGGGCGGCGTAATCCTTTTAATCGCCTCAATATCAGCCCCGAGAGTTTGCAGCTCTTTTGTGTTGTCGTCGAGGACACGTTTTGCAATGTATGAGACAAAATTTTCCGCTAATTCGAGCAGGCCCGCCAAATCTATAAATGCAATCTCCGGCTCGACCATCCAGAATTCAGTTAGGTGTCTTCTGGTCTTGCTTTTTTCTGCCCGGAATGTCGGCCCGAAACAATAAACCTTGCCGAAACTCATCGCAGCCGATTCTATGTGCAGTTGTCCCGTCTGCGTCAGGTACATCGGCCTGCCGAAATAATCGACCTCAAAAAGCGACTGCTGGTCCTCGCCCGCCAGCGACATCAGAATTGGCGCATCGACGAGGATAAAGCCGTTATCGTTAAAGAACCTTCGGACAGCGTCAACAACGGTATGTCTAATTCTGCCGATGCACCACGGCTTTTGCGAACGCAGATGCAGATGCCGATGACTCAACAGAAAATCCGTGCCGTGTTCTTTCGGCGTTATCGGGTAATCCGTGGATGGTGAGATTATTATTGCATCGGTTGCCGCAAGTTCGTATCCGCCGACACTTCTTTCATCTGCCCGAACAACGCCTGAAACCATAAGCGACGATTCCTGCCCGAGATGAGCGAGCTGGTCGAATAGATGGTCGTTAATTTTTCCTTTTTCGACGACGCACTGGCACAGTCCTGTGCCGTCGCGGATTATCAAGAACAGCAATTTGCCGCTGCTCCTGCTGTTATAAAGCCACCCCGCAATTGTAACGGTTTTTGAAACATTGTTCTTCAGTTCGCTGATATACGTTGTGCCCTTCATTTTATCCTCATTCTATGTTCTACATTCCACATTCTTTGTTCAAATATCCAGTTTTTCCCACAAATAATTTTTGAGCTGGTCTGTCGCGACCCGCACCTGCTCCATCGAATCGCGTTCTCTGATGGTTACGGTGTTATCCTCTCTTGTCTGGCCGTCAACGGTTATGCAGAAGGGTGTGCCTGCCTCGTCCTGCCTGCGGTATCGCCTGCCGACAGCACCCTTTTCATCGTAAAAGCACATAAAATATTTTTTAAGGTCGTTATGTATTTTCTGCGCAATCTCCGGCATACCATCTTTTTTGACAAGCGGAAAGACAGCGACCTTTATCGGCGCCAGCGTTGGGTGAAAACGCAATAAGTTCCTTGTTTCGCCTCTGACTTCTTCCTCATCGTAGGCATCAACCAGAAATGCAAGAGTGCTTCTGTCCATACCCGCGCTCGGCTCAATTACATAAGGGATATACCGCTGTTTTTTCTCCTCATCAAAATACGAAAGCGGCCCAGACTGATAGTTCTCCGCCTCCTGCTTCAAGGTTATTTTAGATAAACAGGCGCCTTTTTCATGCCAGTCGTTTATAGTCCGCATACCCCGCTGGTGCTGACGCAGGTCGTAATCGGTGCGGTTGGCGATGCCTTCCAGCTCCTGCCAGTCGCCCGAGCCGAACGGAAATCTATATTCGATATCAACACAGGCCTTCGCATAGCGTGCCAGTTCATCTGCCCTGTGTTCGCGAAAATGCAGATTGTCCTTTTTGATGCCGAGGTTGATATACCAGTCAAAACGTGCCTGTCTCCACTGCTGATACCAATTTTCGTCGGTGCCGGGTTCGCAGAAAAATTCAATCTCCGCCTGCTCGAATTCCCGCGTGCGGAATATAAATGCCTTTGTCGTCACCTCGTTGCGAAAACTCTTGCCGATTTGGGCAATCCCGAACGGGATTTTGACCCTGCCGCTGTCGAGAACATTTTTGAAATTGACAAAAATCCCCTGTGCAGTTTCAGGCCTCAGATACAGCGTCATCGAATCATCGACATTGGCGCCCATTTTTGTTTCAAACATCAGGTTAAACGGCATCGGCTCGGTAAATTGCCCGACCTCGCCGCAGTTGGGGCACACCTTATTGGCCAGATTGCCGGTTTGTGCCTGTGCGGAATCGATTGATATATGTTCGGTATGTTCATCTGCGGAACTGTTTGCTTTGTCTTTGAGATGGTCAACCCTGCTTCTGGTATTGCACTTTTTGCATTCGGCTATGAGGTCTGCGAATTTGTCTGCGTGGCCCGAGGCCTTCCAGACCAATGGGTGCATAAGGATACTGCAATCGAGGCCGACAATATCGTCCCGCATCTGCACAACCGATTTCCACCAGGCCTTTTTGACGTTGTTTTTCAGTTCCACGCCTAACGGCCCATAGTCATAGCAGCTTGCCAGCCCGCCATAAATTTCGCTCGACTGGAATATAAAGCCGCGCCTCCGGCACAGCGATACGATATCATCAAGTTTGGTCAATTTTGCCATAAAATTTCTCCATCAAAAATTCGGCCTTATTATATTAAACATCGTCCCAATTACAAGTCCGCCTTCGGCGGAGCGACAATAATGCGAATTGCAGGCGTTTTCCCCTTCCGCCGTCGTTTAGTCCTCGCGTCTTGCTTTCGCAAGAAAGCAGCGGGGGTTGCCGTTATATTTAGCCCCAGTTTTACTGGGGGTTTTGTCTTATTTTTTCACAAAAATTTTTCTGGACAATTTTTCGCGGGTCGGTTATTATACTGGTCTGATTTAAATTACAGAAATGAGGTGTTTGTTATGGCACATAAAAAGGGACAGGGTTCCACAAGGAACGGCAGAGACAGCAACCCCAAATACAGGGGCATAAAGCTTGGCGGCGGCCAAATCGCTAAGGCAGGCTCTATAATCATAAGACAGTGCGGCACAAAATTCTTTGCCGGCCTCAACGTCGCTATGGGCAGAGATTATACGCTCTTTGCCACCGCCGACGGCACAGTCAAATTCCAAGGCCGAAAAATCCACATTGTCTAACCAGATAACAAGATTTAGACGCAGAAAAGGATGGTAAAATCTTACCATCCTTTTTTTGTATCGGGCTTCAGCCACAGATTTCATCCACCTTCGGCAGACCTGCGGCGGACAAAGGTTACAGAGAAAAAAGAAGAATGAAAAAGCATAAACGATGAAAAGCACAGTTGAAACGAAATTTTTTCCCTATACGCTAAACGCTATACGTTATAAACTATACCCTAAAACCTATACCCTATTATGTTTATAGATGAAGCGAAAATTACGGTAAAGGCGGGCGACGGCGGAAACGGCTGTATGAGTTTCCGAAGAGAAAAATACATCCCCAAAGGCGGCCCTGACGGCGGTGAAGGCGGCAGGGGAGGCGACGTCTATTTTCTGGCCGACGTTAATCTCGATACGTTGACCGATTTTGCCGGCAAACACGACTGGAAGGCACAGAACGGAAAGGCCGGCCAGGGTTCAAATATGACAGGCGCCAACGGTGCCGATTTGCTTATTAAAGTGCCGCCCGGCACGCTCATTTATGACGATGAACTCGGTTTGCTTTTGAAGGATATGAACGAGCCGGGCGAAAGGGTGCTTATCTGTCGCGGCGGCAGGGGCGGCAGGGGGAATAAATCCTTCGCAACAAGCACCAATCAGGCGCCGCGGACGACCACGCCCGGCCAAAAAGGCCAATATAGGCAATTGCGCCTCGAATTGAAACTTATCGCCGATGTCGGCTTGGTCGGTATGCCGAATGCCGGCAAAAGCACGCTTATCAGCCGCTGCTCCGATGCTCACCCGAAGATTGCTGATTATCCTTTTACGACTCTTGAGCCGGTTCTCGGCATCGTTGAATTGAGCGATTACCGCAGGTTCGTTTTAGCCGATATTCCAGGCCTGATTGAGGGTTCTCACAAGGGCGCAGGGCTTGGTATTGAGTTTCTCCGCCACATTGAAAGAACACGCATTATTGTCCATATCCTCGATATAATGCCCGCTGACGGCTCTGACCCGGCTGATAATTATAAAAAAATCCGAAAAGAGCTTGAGCAATACAGCAAAGAACTGGCTAAAAAGGAAGAGGTCATTGTCGCGAACAAAATCGACCTCGATTCTGAAGGAAAGGTCGTTGAAAAAATCCGAAAGAAACTCAAAAAGGAAATTTTTCCCATCTCCGCCGTCACCGGCGAAGGCATAAAGGAACTGACAGAGCTGTTGTGGAAAAAAGTTAAAGAAGTAAAATCTGCTGCCCTAGCCATCTAAACAATTGGAGCGAAAAGTTATGAACCTGATTGCGGTTGATATTGGCAATACGAATATAGCGGTCGGCCTGTTTCTAAAGGGCGTTGAGCAGTCTATAAAAACTGTCAGGGGCAGTAGTAAAGAACAGCTTACGGAGTGTTTGAAAGAGGCCTGGGATAAAATCCCCGTTTCAAAACGCTCAAAAGAGCAAAAACGCGATGGCGTTATTGTCGCAAGCTCGGTAAAACCTGCCTGGACAGAAATGCTGCGGAAAATTACCCAAAAAGAGTTTGGCGAAAAGGTTTTGCTCATCGGCAAAGATATACCGTTTCCGATGGATTTGTCGGTAGAGAAAACCTATAAAGGAACAATTGGCTCTGACCGTGTCGTGGCGGCAGCGGCGGCTTATGCCGTTGTCGAGGACGCTGTTGTTGTTGCTCAGGTGGGTACTGCAATAACAATTGACCTGGTTGACGAGAGGGGGATATTTCTCGGCGGCGTTATTGTCCCCGGCTTCGAGGCAAGTGCACAAGCATTAAAAGATTCGACTGCACAATTGCCGGAAATCGATATTCATAAGCCGCAAACTGTTTATGGAAGCAACACCAACGATGCTATAAATTGTGGAATATATTACTCGGTTATTTCAACCCTGCAGGAGATTGTTCGCCGATACGCCGAACTATTGGGCAAGTGGCCGCAGACCGTCCTTACAGGCTCCGGCGCCGAACTGATAAAAGATGACTGCGATTTTGTCGATTCCTACGTCCCAAACCTCGTGGTGAAAGGTATCGCACTGGCATACAGAAAATATCTCGACAATAAATAATGAGAATCCAGAATTCAGAATTAAGAATCCGGAATAAGCGCAAGTCACAAGTCATAAGTCATAAGTCACGAGAAACCAGTGATTCACCGCTGAAGCGACAAATGATTGAAACAATTACTGCTGTGACGACAGGCAAAGGGACCAGTGCAATTGCTACAATCGAACTTTTCGGTAAAGGTGCAGAGGCGGTTTTAAAAAAGATATTTTACAGGGCGGGGGAGAAAAGTCCTGGATTTGGCGTCGGCAAGATTCTTGTCGGCTCAATAAAAAAGGGAAAAGAGATAATCGACTATGTAACAATTGGCTGCGAAGGAGAGAATCTCTTTGCAATAAATTGTCACGGCAATCCGCTGATTGTTGCGGATATAATTGTCTTGCTGCAGAAGGCCGGCGTAAAACCTGTGAGCGAAAAAAAACTGCTCTGCGAAATCTTTTCACGAGAATGCAAAACAACAATTGAAACAGAAGCAAAACTGTCGCAGCTCGATGCCAAAACGCTGCTCGGCGCAAGGATAATTTTAAGCCAGATAGATTCGGGCCTGTCAGAAATTGTGCGAAAATGGCTTGTGAACATCGAAAAAACCTCGCTTGTCGAAATCAAAGTCGAGGCAAGGCGGATATTAGATAATAGTTATGTTGCAAAACCGATTATTTTCGGTGTTAAAGTTGTTTTGGCGGGGCCTGTCAACAGCGGCAAAAGCACTCTTCTTAATTACCTTGCGGGCAGACAGAAGGCAATCGTCACCGATATCGCCGGCACAACAAGGGACTATGTGACAGCCGATTGCAGAATCGGGCCGTTGTATGTTGAATTTGTCGATACGGCCGGCGTAGGCAGAGGACGGAGGACGGTTGAAAGAATTGCACAAAAAAGAAGTGTGGAAATTTTGGGCGATGCTGATTTAGTGCTGCTTGTTCTGGATAATAGTCGGAAGGATATCAAACTTGACAAAGGTCTTCTGAAAACACTTTCTGGTAAAACGACAATTACGGTTTTGAACAAATCAGACCTGCTGTCTCGGTTTAATAATCGCAGCCTTCCGCCTTTCTTATCCGATGTTGTCAGGATAAGTGCAAAAACCGGCGCCGGCGTAAATAAATTGCTTGCCGGAATTCGCCAGAAAACAAAAGTTGATGATTTTGACATAACTTTACCCGTCTGCATAACCAGCCGTCAGGAAAGGCTGATAAAAAAACTTATTTCTGCAAAATCCAAACCGCAGGCAGCCAGGCTCATAACGGAGTTGTTAAACGGGCATCTTCGTGTATAATCTGCTGCTATGAGAGAAAAAACCGACAATTTGACGCCGGCGATGAAACAGTATTTGCAGTATAAGCAAAAATATCCCGACGCCATACTTTTTTTTCGGATGGGCGATTTTTACGAAACCTTTTACGAAGACGCCAAGACCTGTTCGCACGTTCTGGGCCTGACGCTTACCAGCCGAAACAAGGGCGACAACCCTGTGCCGCTGGCAGGTGTCCCGTATCATGCCGTCGATGGCTACATTAAAAAGATGCTGCAGGCCGGCTACAAGGTCGCCATCTGCGAGCAGGTCGAGGACCCTAAACAGGCAAAAGGTCTTGTCAAACGCGATGTCGTGCGAATTGTAACTGCCGGCACGTTAACAGATGACAACCTGCTCAATGCCAAGGAAGCAAATTTTCTCTGCGCAGTCAATCTGGGCCACAAAGGGCAGGCCGGCATTAGCTGGGCGGATTTATCGACCGGCCATTTCTTCGTCCAGCAGCAGCCCGAGGCAAAAGTCCTCGATGAGTTGCTGCGGTTATCGCCCGCCGAGTGTGTCCTGCCCGACAGACGCGGCGAACTCTTTGAGGCTGAATCGAAAAAGCTTGCCAAAGACATCGCTCAACTTACCGGAGCAATCATAACCGAAAGACCTGCGTGGTATTTTGACCCGTACCAGGCCGGGCAGCGGCTCTTGAAACATTTTGGCGTCACTACTCTGGAGGGTTTCGGCATAAGTGATGGCGACATTGCTAATCGTCCAGCCGGTGCAATTATCGAATACCTGAACGAAACGCAGAAGATGACGCTGGCGCACATCCAAACCTTGAAAAAAATTGACCGGCGAGTTTTCTGCAGATTGATGCCGCAAGCCTGCGCAGCCTCGAGGTCCTGCGGACAATCCGCACTGAAAGCCAGAAGGGCTCGCTTGCTCGATTGTCTCGACCAGACTCTTACGCCGATGGGCGGGCAGGATGTTCAGGAACTGGCTTTGTATGCCGCTTTGCGACCTCGGCTCAATCGAGCTTCGCCAGGATGCAATCGAGGAATTTGTACATAATGGGGATAAATTGACCCAAATACGTCGATTGCTTTGCCGATATAGCCGACACCGAGCGGATTGCTGCTCGCATTGCAACCTTTCGGGCTAATCCGCGGGATTTGCTTGCACTTGCGGGGACGCTGCGAAAAATCCCGCTTCTGCGTCAACAACTGAAAACCTTTACCGCAGACCTTTTGATAAAATTATCAGGCTGCTGCGACAGTATGGATGAATTGGCCGACCTTTTGGAGGCGGCCATTGAGCCGGATTGTCCTGTACATCTGCGCGACGGCGGCGTTATCAGGACGGGCTTTAGCGAGGAGCTTGATTCGCTTCGCTCAATATCCAAAAACGGCCAAAGCTGGTTATCCAATTACCAAAAAAAACAGATTGAACTAACGGGCATTTCCAATCTGCGAATTGGCTTTAATCAGGTCTTCGGTTTTTATATCGAGGTAAATCGTTCTGCCGCCGACAGGGTTCCGCCTGATTACGTTCGCAAACAGACAATCAAAAACGCCGAGCGATACATCACCGAGGAACTCAAAGATTACGAAACAAAGGCGCTCGGCGCAGAGGAAAAGGCCCTCGAACTCGAACAGAAATTATTTGAACAATTGCGTTCGCAGACCGTCCGGTATGTCAGCCGGCTGCAGAATCTGGCTGAAACTGTCGCCCAGTGTGATTGCCTTACTGTCCTTGCTTACCTTGCGAAAAAAAGAAATTACGTTAGACCAAAAATTACAGGCGGAACGGAACTTGTCATAAAAGACGGCAAACATCCGGTATTGGCCGAGACCATCGGCCCTGAATTTACGCCGAACGATATTGAACTGGGAAATGGAGCAGGCGATTTTGTCATTATCACAGGCCCGAATATGAGCGGCAAAAGCACATACATAAGGCAAGTTGCTTTGCTTGTCCTGATGGCACAGACGGGCTCATTTATTCCCGCAAAGGAGGCTCAAATCGGCCTGGTTGACAAGATTTTTACCAGAGTCGGCGCTTCCGATGAACTGGTTCGAGGCCAATCTACATTTATGGTCGAAATGACCGAGACCGCAAATATCATAAACAACGCTACCGAAAAATCGCTTGTCGTCCTCGATGAGGTTGGTCGCGGCACAAGCACCTATGACGGTCTGGCCCTCGCCTGGGCTATAACAGAACATATCGCAACGAAGGTCAAATGCCGAACGCTTTTCGCAACGCACTATCACGAATTGACCGAGCTTTCGGAATTGTTTGCCAACATCAAGAACTGTAATGTTGCCGTTCGCGAATGGGCTGGCGAGGTGATTTTCCTTCATCGGATTTTGCCGGGCGGCACCGACAAAAGTTATGGTCTGCACGTCGCAAAACTTGCCGGCATCCCAAAGCCGATTCTTGACCGCAGCGGCGAAATCCTCAAAGACCTCGAAAATACCTTCGCAAAAGAAGCCGCCGGCGACCATTTGGCTCGTCATAAAACAAAAGAACCGGATTCCGATGCCCTCTTCGTCGAAAAACACAAACCCATCCTCGAAAAACTTTCCTCAATCGACATTAATAATCTTACCCCGATTGAAGCAATAAATCTGCTCAACAAAATAAAAGAGGAAATAAATGAAAAAGAATAAAGCCGAAAAGGGAACCGAATCAAAAAGTCTCTCCAACAAACAATTGTGCGAAATCGCTGAAAAGAAAAAAGGAGTTATCAAGGCGAAAATTATTTCGCCTGCGGATGTAGTCACCGCTGATTGGGTGCGGCTCAAGTGCCAGTTCGGCTGCGACGGTTTCGGAGGCTGCCTGGTCTGTCCACCTTTTACGCCGACACCCGAACAGATGCGTAAAGTCCTCGACTCTTATAAGCGGGCAATATTAATACATTTTTCCGAGGTGGCAGAAATAAAAGCGATGGTCGCAGACATCGAGCGGGAAATTTTTCTTCTCGGCGCTGGAAAGCTTTGGGTCTGGGTGCCGGGCCGTGCTATTTCTGTAATTCCTGCCCTGTCCCTGATGGATACTGCCGTCATTCGGAACGTGCCAGACCTGCAATGGAGGCCTGCGGAATTGACGTTTATACCACCGCTCACAAGGCCGGCTTTCCAATCGAGGTCGTCCGCACCCACCGCCAATGCCCAAACTACTACGGCCTAATATTGGTTGATTAAATTTATTAGACAGAAGCAAATAAATTTGCTAAATCAGATGAAAAATGAAATCAAAGAAAAATAACAAAAACCATGATCATGAAAAATTACCCGCGAGTGATAAGAGACTCAAATCGCCCAGGGGGTCATACGAAGCTCAGCGATGGTTAGCGGCTGAAGAAGCGGATTCACTAAAACAAGAGGCAAATGAACACCCGCGCCCAGACATTTTCCTTCTGTATAATTATTCAGCCCAATCCTTCAAATATGCGGTAGAGATTGCTATGATGACTCATACTCCAAAGGAAACGCCTCCAGAACAGTTTGTTGGGAATCAAGTACGGTTGTTTGAGTATATGAAAAGAGTGGAAGACTACCCTAATATTTTCAGTTTACTTGAAAACTGGTCCAAAAACCCAGGAATAACTTTTGCTTGGCTCGCGGGTCGATCTGCACTTGAAGTTGCAATTCAATTTGCCAAAATGATTTATACCGCCACAGCTACAGCACGTAAAGAAATAGCTTCGCGCGGGGCAACTTCATATGATAGTTTGTTAGTTGCGCCTAAACCTGATTCTGAATTTGACAAATGGCGAGATCGGACAATTGAAGAATTACTTACTCACCAAATACCAAATCCTGACATCTGGCCATCTATGGCTGACATTCATAGAGATTATAGAAGTTTACAATATAAAATGGAAGACGAGTACAGCCGATTTGTGGCTCCTTTAGATAAAGGTATTGTGATTGATACCATAAAGCAACCTCAGAAAAGTAGAAATTTAGCAGATAATAAAAAGTTTATTGAGAGAGAAATTATGGAGTATGACGTTTTTATTTGCCATGCCTCAGAAGACAAAAAAGACTTTGTAAAACCTCTTGCTAACGCCCTTGCCAAGCAAAACCTAAAAGTATGGTATGATGAGTTTGAATTGACTTTGGGTGATAGCCTGCGTGAAAAAATAGACTACGGCCTTGCAAATTCACGATACGGCGTGGTTGTTTTGAGCAAAGCCTTCTTTGAGAAAAAGTGGACTAAAGAAGAACTAGATGGACTTGCAGCCCGTCAAACCTCAGAAGGTAAAAAAGTAATTCTACCCATCTGGTATAAGGTTGGTTGCGAAGATGTAAAAAAATTCTCACCTATGCTTGCAGGCAAGTTAGCTGCGAGAAGTGAAGAAGGGCTTGGAGTTATCGTCTCGAAAATTTTAGCCACTTTTAAAGAAGAACCTCCTCTAAAACGTAAGTCGGTTTTTCAAACAACCAATCAAGTCAGCCTGCTCGCTCCGCAAATCAAGAAAAAGCTAATTATAGACCTGAAAGTGATCAAAAATAATTACAGCCATCTTGATATGAAGATTTTCCTGGACACTGAATCGGGCAGCGCTAACCGTCGGCATGTCGAGACAGAACTCCTCGGTATTCTTGCAGATGCTGGGTTCGCAGTACATGGCAGCGGTAACTCTACCATAATAAGGGGACAGCAGATCCCTCCGGTTGAGATATTGGTAAATCCGAATAATCTCAAGTTTGCTGAGCAACTTTCCGAAGTTCTCAATCAGTTCATCAATGTGGAGTTTCCACTATCGAAAAGCGATGGTTTTCCGAAGGATGCACTCAAAATCTTTATTAGAGGCGATCCCTTGTTCTCACCTGATGGAGTTGTTTCATTTCAATAGCAATGCAACCTGAATGTTGTGCACTTGCGATTTTTATCAAGATATCCTAATGCCCAACCGCTCCGTCACTCGAGACTCGTACTGTGTGGCTTGCAGAAAAACCCAACTTTATAATTTGATATTCTTTCTTTTCTCTGTGGCCTCTCTGCGATTAAAAGTTTTTTGCCACAGAGCGACCAGCGAGGCGACCGCTGGAGAATGCGAACTGGAGATTGTATCCGCCGCAGGGGCCGTCAACGTCAATAACCTCGCCTGCAAAATAAAGCCCGGGACAAACTAAAGACTCCATAGTCTTCGAGTTTATTTGGTCAGTAGATACGCCGCCGTGCGTAATAGTCGCCTCGGCGATAGGCCTTGCAGCCGTAATCGTAAGCGGCAATGCCTTTAGCAATTTTATCAGCCTTTTCCGCTCTGACTTTTCAAGTTGTCTTGCGATTTTGTCGCCGGCAAAGCCGAACTCCTCACAAAAAACCAATGCAAAACGTTGCGGATATAATAGGGCGAGAATACCTTTTAATGTTTTTTTTGGATTTTCCTCGCAAAGTTTGAGAAATCTTTTTTCCAGTTCCGCTTCATTCGTTTCGGCCATTGTATCAATAGAAACCGGTATTGATTTTTTATCGGCGGAAAGGTAATCGGTAATCAATCTGCTCAAATCCAACGTTGCCGGCCCGCCGATGCCGTCTTGAGTAAAAAGCATATTACCAGTTGAAGTGATTTTTTTACTGTCAGTTTTGGCAGTGATTTTGACAGCGGGCAGTGCAGTTCCCGCCAGTTTCCTCGGCCAGTTTTCTTTTATTGCCAGCGGCACGAGAGCAGGCTTTGGTTCAATTATTGTATGGCCGAATCTTTGTGCGAACCTGTAGCCGTCGCCGGTTGAACCTGTCTGCGGATAAGAAAGGCCGCCGGTTGCAATAATAACTTTTTTTGAAAAAAAGGTTTCTTTGTCGCTGGATATGGTAAAAAATCTATCTGTTTTATCTATTTTTTTGATACGGCTGCCGTAAATGAAAACAACGCCTTTTCTTTTTGCTTCTGCAACCAGAATATCTCTTACGTTGCTGCTGCGCTCGGTAATTGGAAAGACACAGCCGTCTTTCTGCACCTTTGTTGGCAATCCATTGCCCGCAAAAAACTTTCGCAAATCCATTGGCCCAAATTCGTGAAGGCAGTGCTGCACAAATCTGTATTTTTCGCCGAACGCCCTGACAAAATCCTTAATACCGCAGTCGTGTGTGATGTTGCATCTGCCGCCGCCCGTAAGCAGCAGTTTACGACCAGCCGTTGTATTGGCCTCGAAGACAGTTGTTTTTGCGCCGCCTATCGCTGAAAAAATCGCAGCCATAAGGCCCGCAGGTCCTGCCCCGATTATGCAAATATCCGCTTCCATATTATCGCACTGATTTTTTTGTGTGTTTGATAAGTTGATATTGTTATCTTGTTTAGAAAATTGCCAGGACAACTCCGAGCGACAAAACCGAGATAAAGGTGCTAACCAGCACAGTGGCAGCAGCCAATTTCGGGTCGCCTTCTAACTGGTCTGCCATCACGTAAGTTACTACCGCCGCAGGACAAGCGAGATAGATAAATGCAATCCTCGCCTCGTTTGAACTAAGTCCCACAAGATAGACAAGCACCAGCCCCACAGCGGGCGTAACAATACATTTAATTACTGAGCTGGCAAATGCCGCTGCACGATTGTCTGCAATTTTTCCTTCCGCCAGTGTCCCGCCGATGCCCAAGAATGCAAGCGGCAAAGCAATGTCGCCTATCGCCGAAATTGTTCGTCCCAGCCAGAGGTGCAGGTCGCCAAAGACCCATTTGTAAAGAAATGCTGCCGCCGTTGCAATCACCAGAGGATTTGTCACAAGCTGGCCGAGAATTTTTCCAACTATCCGGCGGTTGATTTTGTGCTGGCTTGCAAGAAGCACGATAACCGCTGCTATGTTGTAAATCGGAATAATAAAAGCCAGAGCCAGAACAGCAGTATTTGTCATTGCCTCTTTTTGGCTGTCGAATGCAAAACTGTATAGTGCAATCGGCAGGCCTATATACATCAAATTGCCGCGAAATGCGCCCTGCACGAATGTGCCGACGGAGCCGGACGGTATCCTTAAAAAACCCGCAGCAAGATATGCAGCGATAATGCTTGCTGCCATTCCGCCGAGCACAACAAGGAAAGTTTTGCCTGCTGCCTGACCGTCATATCTTGCGATGACTATCTGGTAAAAAAGCAGACAGGGCAGGCCTATCCAGTAAACCAGGTTGTTAAGCCCCCTGACAAATTCTGCCGACAGAAAATTTATTCTCTTAAGCAGAACGCCTATAACTATTATCAGAAAAACCGGCGCCAGTATGTTGATAATCTGCATATAATATTCTCATATTTTGGAGAAATACCTTTTGCCGTCAGGATTTATAAAATAATGAAAGCCCGTTTAATCAAATTCCACGCTTATACACTCAAAGAGACTCTGCTTCAAGCAAATTTTGTCGCCCCTTTCAATGCAGCCGCCTGAAATAATACAAGATAACCCGCAGCTTACTTTTTTGACGATTCCATTAACCAGTTGCACCAGTTTTTGAAACCGTCGCCTGTTTTTGCGGATACGTGAAAGATTTCGATTTTCCTGTTTAATTTGCGGGCATCTTTTTCGACTCGTTTTATGTTAAAATCTATCTGTGCTCCGGAATCGAGTAAATCGATTTTATTTATCAGCAGGGCCTTTGCCCTTGCAAAGATTTCGGGGTATTTTGCAGGCTTGTCGTCGCCTTCCGCAACCGAAAGCACGGCGATTTTGGCGGCCTCGCCCAGTTCAAAAACGGATGGGCATACGAGGTTGCCGACATTTTCTATTACGATTATGTCGAGCCTGTCTAAAGGTAATAGTTTAAGGGCCTTATTTACCTGTGCAGCCGACAAGTGACAGCCTCCCTTTGTGTTTATCTGAACGACCGGCGCACGTGTTTTTCTTATTCTCTGCGCATCGAGGTCGGTCTGTATATCGCCTTCTATTATGCCGATGCGGATTTTGCTTTTCAGGCTCGTTTATTGTTCTAACGAGAATCGTCGTTTTCCCCGAGCCGGGCGATGAAATCATATTTAGGGCGAGGATATTATTTTTTCCAAATATTCTGCGATTCTTCTCTGCGTAAGATTCATTTGCGCTTAAGATTTTTTTGCCGATTTTGACTTTCACTTTTTTTCTCCGTTTCGAATTCAATTTCTTCAAGAACAAGCGGCGCATCAGAAAGCAAATCAAAATCCTCGCTGCCGCAAAATAAGCATTTTATATTCGATAAATCGAGATTAAATTTCTGTTTGCATTTCCTGCATAGTCCCTGCATCGGCTTATGCTCAATTTCCAGATTTAATCTCTCGATATTTGTTCCCTTTATTATGGCGTCGAATGCTTCCAGTAATAGTTCATTGTTGACTGCGGCAAAAGCACCGCAGGATATTTTTGCGATAATCGGCCTTTTGCCGTATTTTGCAGCCTCGGCTGAAATCAATTTGTGCAGATGTTGTGCAAGAACAGTTTCGTGCATCAGCAAATCCTCGGAAGCTGGCTTCCGTAAGGCATCTGGACAATCCTTCTGCCGCCAATAGCTGTTTCCATTTCCACAACAGGGGTATCGGCTGTTTCGGCGATTTGGCCGATTACGCTTGCCTTCTTGCCGAGGGGGTGCTTTTTGCATATTTGCAGGACTTTTTTTGCACAATCGGGCGAGACGACAGCGACAAGTTTTCCCTCGTTTGCAATTTCAAGCACATCGAAGCCGAGCATATCAGCGGCTGCCTGAACAGTCGGATTGACAGGTATTTTTGATTGTTCAATCTTAATGCCAAGCCCTGTTTGTCTGCAAATCTCATTTAATGTTGCGGCCAATCCTCCTCTTGTTGGGTCTCGCATAAATTTTACGCCCTCGGCCTTGTGTAAAATCTCGCAGGTTAATCCCGCCAGGGCTGCACAATCACTTTTCAGTTTTGTCTGGAATTTTATTCCTTCGCGTTCCGAAAGGATAGTGATGCCGTGGTCGCCGATTGTGCCGCTGAGGATAATTTTATCGCCGGCTCTAATTTTATCAAAACCGAGATTGGTGCCTTTCAGCTTTACTCCGATTCCTGTTGTGTTGATAAAAATCTTATCTGCCTGGCTGACATCGACGGTTTTTGTATCGCCGGTGACAATATGGACGTTGTTTTCTCTGGCAGTCTTTGCAATACTGTCGATAATCTTTTCCAGAATTGCAAATTCCAGTCCGGTTTCGATTATCAGCGATAGTGACAGGGCAATCGGCCTTGCACCTGCGACGGCAAGGTCGTTTATTGTTCCGCAGATGGCTAATTTGCCGATGTCGCCGCCGTTAAAAAAGAGCGGCTTTACAACATAGCTGTCGGTTGTAAAGCAGATTGATTTTGATGGAAGGTTTATTTTTGCAGAATCTTCGAGGCCGTCGGGCCTCTCCTCACCTAATCCGGCAAGGATTGTTTGACGAATCAGACTCATCGGACAGTTGGCCGCCTCCGCCGTGTGCAAGCAGGATTTTTTCGCTTTTCGATTTTGTCATTGCCGGTTTTATTTCCTGCATTCATACTTGAAGAATGCTGCACAGGCCCCCTCGGAGCTAACCATACACGGGCCGACGGGTTTTTGAGGTGTGCAGCCTTTTCCGAAGAGAGGGCAGCCGGTCGGTTTTATCAGACCGCAGAGGACGTCGCCGCACCGGCAACCCGTTGCATCGGGCGCCGATGACTCCTTTATATCAAACCGTTTGTTCGCATCGAAACGGCTGTATTTATTTTTTAGTTTCAGTGTGCTTTTTTCTATTTTACCGAGGCCTCTCCAGAACCCGTCTGCCTCTTTGAAACAATCTCTGATAATTTCCTGTGCCTTCTGATTACCTTTTTCGCAGACAGCGGCCGTATAAATTGATTTTGCCGTAGCCTCGCCATTTGCCAGTTGCCGGCATATTTCAGACAGTCCTTCGATTATCTGCATAGGTTCAAAGCCCGCCACTACGCAAGGGCGGTGATATTGTTTTGCGATTGTTTTAAATGCACCGTAGCCGATTATCGTGCTGACGTGTCCGGGACATAGAAAGCCGTCGATTTTGTCGTTTTTGCCGCTCAACAGCGCTTCCATTGCCGGCACGACAAGTTTATGTCCACAAAAAATACAGAAGTTGTCGATATTTTCATTAGCGGCCTCTTTTACCGCAACCGCAGTGGCAGGGGCTGTTGTTTCAAAGCCAACGGCGATAAATACGACAGTTCTATCCTTATTATCTCTTGCAAGTTGTAGTGCATCTTCGCTGCTTAAAACGATTTTGACATTATTTTTGAAGGCATTGGTTTCGAGGCTGCCCCCTTTGCCGGGAACGCGAATCATATCGCCATAAGTTGCTATTAAACAATCGTCTCTCTGGGCGAGCGAAAGTATTGTATCTATGTAACTCTGGTCTGTCACACAAACTGGACATCCCGGCCCTGATAACAGATTTAGTCCCTCAGGCAGAGTCCAGCGAATCCCGTTGCGGAATATTGAGACCGTGTGCGTGCCGCAGACCTCCATTATGTTGATTTGCCTGCCTAACTTCTTGCAGGCGTTAGTCATTATCTCTTGTGCTTTGTAAATTCTTTCCAGCATAATCTAAAACCTATCCGGAAACCTTATTTTGGGTTTCGGTGAATTCATCGATTTCCTCAATGAGGTTCCAGGTCTTGCGGGCTTCTTCTTCATCGACTTTTGTTATCGCAAAACCTGCGTGAACCAGCACGAGGTCGCCTAATTTTACATTTTTCAGAAGCGTTGTCTTGGCCTTGAAGCGATTACCCATCGCATCGACAACTGCATTGTCGTCTTTCAGTTCAACTATTCTTGCCGGTATAGCCAGACACATATTTTTTCCTTTACACAAATTTACAACTTTGTCTTCCGTGCGGCTATTACAGCCTGCCCCAATGATACACCGCCGTCATTGGCAGGGACATTTTTATTAAATAATACGACAAAGTCATTTTGCTGCAAGAGTTTTATCAGCCGATTTGCAAGGTAGCGGTTGCAGAAGACGCCGCCGCTGATGGCGACCGTTTTGATACCGGTTTTTTCTCTTGCACAGTTGGCCAATTTTGCCAAGCCGGCTGATAAGCAGTTATGAAACTTTGCAGCGATTACCCCCCGGTCGGTATTATTTTGAATATCTGCAATTATCTGCTTTACCATTTTACGCAAATCGAGTTTAAAAGGTTTATCAGGAATAATTTCAAAATCATATCGGTCTTCGATATTTTGGGCGACTATAGATTCGAGTGCCATCGGCAGTTGTGCCTCGAAATGATTGTAGCTGCCCAGCCCTAACATAGTAGCGACTGCATCGAAAATCCTTCCAAGGCTTGATGTTTGGACGGTGTTGATTTGTTTATCAATCTGCTGCCGGATGATTTCCAATTTTTTTCTATCGGGTTCAATTTTATCCAACAGCCATTCAAACTCTTTTAGCCCAAAATTCTTGTTGTATGCCTGTTTTAGCAACCCGAGGACCGGCCTTATTGCCTCTTTGCCTGCCTTATCTGCACCTGCCAGCAGGTAGTAATCGAGATGGCCAAATCGCTGGAAACTATCCAGCGATGCAATCAGGCATTCGCAGCCCCAAATAGCTCCGTCAGTGCCGTAGCCGGTGCCGTCAGCGGCAAGACCTATTACAGGGGCGTGCATGTTGTGTTCTGCCAGGACAGATGCGATATGTGCCCAGTGATGCTGAACTTGTATTTTTTCGATGCCGGTTTTTGAAAGGGCGTATTGCGTTGAAAGATAATTTGGATGCAGGTCGCAGACGACAACTTCAGGTTCAAACTCAAAAAGCCGCCGGAAATGTTCGATTGATTTTATGTAATGATGGAAGACTTCTGCATCTTCAAGGTCGCCGATATGTTCGCTCAAAATAAGCTGGTTGCCTTTAACCAGACAAAATGTGTTTTTCAAATCGGCGCCGGCCGCAAGTATTTGTTTGTTTGCTTTTATATCGCTTGTAATCGGCGTCGGTACAAATCCTCTTGCCCGCCGCAAGAGAACAGGCTGGCTCGTGTTTTGTAGCCCCTGCTTCTTCCTGTCGGAAGACAGGTGCAGGGGCGGAGCAGCATCGGCGATAAAATGCACAATCGAATCATCAACCTGCCTGTAAATGTCCCTGTTATGCATCAGGAAAAAATCTGCGATGTTACCAAGTTTTTGAATCGCATTTTGATTGTCGCAGATAAGAGGCTCGTCTGAAATATTGCCGCTTGTCATCACGAGAACTTCGAGGCCTTCTGAAAATAAAAGATAATGCAGCGGGGCATAGCAAAGCATAAAGCCGAAAGCAGCCGTGCCTTTAGCCACAGATGGCGCAATAGCCGTTCCTTTTTTCTTTGGCAACAGGACAATTGGGCATTGTGGGCTTTTGAGAGCCTTTTCAGCTTCAATTGAGACAACTGCATATTTTTTTATTTTTTCGATGGAATCTGTTATCATAGCAAAAGGCTTATGTTCGCGTTTTTTTCTCTGCCGCAGTTTTTGAACAGCCTTTTCGTTAAGTGCATCGACGGCGAGGTGAAAGCCCCCGACGCCCTTTATGGCAACGATTTTGCCTGACCGAAGCAATCGGGCGGCTTTCTCTATTGCCTTATTGCTGTCTGCTTCTATCATTTTGCCTTTGTTGTTAGCCAGCCATACTTTTGGGCCGCACCTGCCGCAGGCGACCGGCTGGGCATGAAAACGACGATTGGCGACATCGCTGTATTGAGCAGAACATCGCCGGCACATCTTAAAAACAGACATTGTTGTATTGCACCTGTCATAAGGAATGGTCTTTACTATCGAATATCTCGGCCCGCAGTTTGTGCAGTTGATAAATGGATACCGGCAGCGAAAATCGGCAATTGTATTCATTTCAGAAAGGCAATCCTGACAGACGGCAATATCTGCCGTCACCTCCGATGCCGCATTGCCGGTTATCCGGCTTTCTTTAATGATAAATTGTTTTTCATTTTCGATGACGGAAACATCTGTTGTTTGTAAATTTTTTATATGAGCCGACGGGGGGCACTCTTTTTTGAGCTTCTCAATGAATTGATTTATTTTTTCTTTGGGTCCCTGCACTTCAATTAAAACGCCGATGCTGTCGTTATATACAAAGCCCGTAAGAGCAAGCTCTTGGGCCAAACGATAAACAGCGGGGCGGAAGCCTACCCCCTGAACTGTGCCTGTAATTCGGATTTTCTGTCTTTTGAGCATTATAAAACGATATTAACAAACTGATGCGATAAATGAAAGCAAACCCCGATTTATCGAGGTTGAAAGGTCTGGATTTCACTGCTTATAGTCGCAATATAATTGTCAATTCTGCCAGCAATAGTTTTACTTAAACCCATTTTTTCTTTAATCTCTTTCGGCTCTATGCCGAAGATTACAATTTCCTGCGGGCGTTCGCCTAATTGTTTCGACATTTCGATTATTTTGAGCAGGTCTGCCTCGTGAGAAGACTGGCCTGCCAGTTTTTTTATGCTTTTGACTTCTTCCGGGCTGAATTTCTTAATCGTGCCGGGCGGCGTCTGCATATACGCGCAGTCGATAAAAATTACCTTTTTCCGATATGCGATTAAGTGCAGCAAATTTATTCCGGCAGTTGCGGCATCTGCAAATTCAGCAAAAGGGAAATTTTTTGCCTGGTGTGCAAACTTTCCGACTAAAAAAGGACCGACCCCTTCATCGCCCATCAGGGGATTGCCTAATCCTGCGACAAGCAGTTCTTTTTTCATTTGGTCTTTATTTTACAAATTCGACATTGAGCAGGTGCGTCGAGCAGGAAATGCAGGGGTCATAAGCCCGCACGAGCATTTCCAGCTTTTGCCGGACAGCATCTTCGCCCTGGTCGATAATTTCGGGGACAAACTTTTCCATATCGAGCTGGATATTGGCGTGATTGCAGTTTGTCGGAATGCACATATCGGCGGCGAGGCATTTTCCGTTTTTATCAAACTCATATTCGTGAATAAGCATACCTCGCGGCGCCTCGGTTATGCCGACGCCTTTGCCGGCCTTTACTTTTACTTTGACTTTTTCGTTCACAAGGCCTTTGCTTAAAATTCTGTTGATTAATTCAATCGCTGTTTCGCAGATGTTGACGCATTCGACAAACTGGGAAATGGTGTTCATAAACGGGTTGCAGCATCCTTTTTTCAGGCCGAACTCCTTTGCCGCCTTTTTGGCGTCGTCGGTAAGCAGGTCGCAGTTGTTGTTGAATCTTGCCAGCGCCCCGACCATAAATGAATCCCGATGCCACTTCGTCCACTTTGCAGTTGACTGGTCGCTAACGTATTCATTGACAACCTTGTGCCAGTTCTTTATAGGGGCAAGTTTGCCGTCATTATCTGTTGATGCGATTTCGCCGTGATAGAAGGTATATGCCGGCGGATTTGTCTGTTTCAGTGACACATATTCAGTTTCTCGCTCGAAGTTTGGGATATTTTTCGCGACGCTCAAAACCACTTCCGCAATCGTCTTTACATCTTTCGTTGTGTTCCTCAGGGTGGCCTGAAGCTCCCGAAGTTGTTTTTCGGTCGGTATTGTTGTAAATCCGCCTGGGATTATTGTCACAGGATGTGTTGTTCTGCCGCCCAGCAAATCTGCCCACTCGTTGGCGACCCTGTGTGCGCGAATAATTGTCTTGACTGTATCTGCGGCCTTTGAAACAAGCGGCACAACCGATGGGACGCCGAAGAAATCCGGAGCCGCCAGATAGCCGATATGCAGAACGTGGCTTTGAAGCTGCTCTGAGTAGTGCAACAGGTGCCGCAGCATATCCGTCTGCTCAGAAACCCTGATATCGAGAGCATTTTCGACTGCCTTAATCGCAGAAAGCGAATGGCTGATTGAGCAGATTCCGCAAATTCTGCTGACAATTGTTTGAATGTCTTCGTAGGAATGTCCTCGGACCATAGCCTCGAAGAATCGCGGCGCTTCCGGCACGACCCAGCTTACCTCTTCGATTTTGCCGTCTGTGGCGTTGACCTTAATGTTTCCGTGGCCTTCAACTCTGGTTATATAGTGAACATCGATTTTTACGCTTTTACCCATTTGTTGTCACCTGTTTATTTCCACTTCCGAAAAGATTCATTTTTCTTTTTAGGACTTCTACGCTTAGTCCATACCTCTCGATAACGTCTTTTGCGGCATTGACGTTCGGATTGGGAACGTATCCGCGGCAGCCGAAACATCGAAAACCCGACGACGGGCATCTTGCCCCGCAGCCCGCCCTTATAATCGGACCCAAACAGACCTGCCCTGTTTCCCAAAGGCATCTGTTATCCTTTAATTTGCATTCCACGCAGACCGGCCATTCGGGTATCTCGGGTTTTTTGCCCGTCAGCAGGCATCGCAGGATGTATGTAAATTCCTTGCGGTCTATGGGGCAGCCGTGAACAAGATAATCGACCTTGACAACCTCCGGTACCGATTTTGTCAAATCGGTGTTCAGATGGGGTTTATTGGCGTCTTTGCCATAGACGCATTTTTTGACATCGTCGAGGTCAAAATTGTTTTTAAGTTTGTTAATCCCGCCGATTGTCGCACATGCCCCCAGGGCGATAAGGACTTTTGCCCTGCTTCTGATGAGCCACAATCTTTCTTCGTCTTCGGGCCTGGTTATGGAGCCTTCGACAATGGCAATGTCGTAATTGGTGCTCTGCTCGCTCATAGCCTCGCGCCATTCGACGAGTTCGACATCGCCAATCAGGTCTAAAATCTCTTCTTCGAGGTTGACAATCTGAAGTTGGCAGCCTTCACAGCAGGCGAAATCGAAAACGGCAACTCTGGGTTTATTGCTCATTATATTGCCTCCGGCACATTGATTAGGTCGGAATAACGGAAAACCGGGCCATCGATGCAGACATATTTATCGTTTATCTGGCAGTGGCCGCATTTTCCGACGCCGCATTTCATTCTTCTTTCAAGGTTGACGTATATATTTTCTGACGGAACGTTCTCTTTTTTGAGTGACAGCAAAACGAACTTATACATAACAGGCGGGCCGCAAACAAGAAAAATGGATTTTGAAAAGTCGTATTCGATTTTTGGTATTAGTGTTGTCACCACGCCGACATCGTCCAGCCAGCAGTTGTCAGCCTGGTCGATGGTTTCCATAAAGGTAACATCGCTGCGGGCCTTCCACTTGGCAAGTTCCGAATGGAAGAATCTCTGGTCGCGGCATTTTGTACCGAGCAGGATAGTAATTTTACCGTAGTCATTTCGTTTATCGAGGGCGTAATTTATAAAAGACCTTTGTGGGACAAGCCCGATGCCGCCGCAGACGAAAACAAGGTCTTTGCCTTTTGTTTGGTCAACGGGGTAGGCGCCGTTGCCTAAGGGACCGCGGATACCGAGCTTGTTGCCGGATTTGAGTTTGTGTATGGCATTTGTGATGTTTCCGGTTTTTCGCACGACAAGTTCGAAACCATCTTTTCGTGTCGGCGAAGAGGCAATTGTGATTGGCGCCTCGCCGAAGCCTGCGATTGAGACCTCAACGAACTGGCCAGGCAGAAAATCGAGTTGTTCCTGGTCCATCTCGATGTGGAGATAAAGCTCTGTTGCATTTAACATCCGCGTTTTTTTTACCGTTGCCGGCATCGGCAGGTAAATGTCCTTTTTTGTACTACTGCAGCAGCTCTGAACCATAATTTGCTCCGTATTTCGATTTTTGATTTTTAGGATTTTTACAGACCTAAATCATCTACTAATCTGTTATATACCTTAACCGGATTTGCAATATCAGGCAGGCAGGCCCCGACGCATCTGCCGCACCCGACGCAGGAAATCTCGCCGCCAATCTTTTCCGGCACATATTTGCCCTTTCGATAAAGACGGTGGCGGAAGCGGTCGGCACGGATTGCGCGAAATTCGTGTTCGCCCGCGACCTTTGTAAATCCGTCCAGCAGACAGCCATCCCATATTCGCCGACGCTGGCCGCTTTTGAGGTCCCAGTTGATATTATCTTGAATATTGAAGCAATAGCAGGTCGGGCATACCATATTGCATGAGCCGCAGCCAAAGCAGGTCTTTGCCTTTTCCTCCCAGACGGGGTGCTTATATGCCCGCTCCAGCAGCTTCGGGATGTCTGAGGGTTTGCATTTGAGCTTGTGCTTATTGAGCTTTTTCTGATTATCCTGCTGAACCTTTTGTCTCTTTTCGAGGTCTTTTTTGTCTGCCTCAACGGCGTTTTTTGCCTTTGACAATAGTGCTTTTCCTTTTTCGGTTGCCGCCTCCGCTACGTAACTGTCGCCGATGTCGGTAAGGAGTATATCGAATCCTTCAGCAACCGTGGCCATTCCCATACTTGCAGCAAAGACATTTTCCGAAGCCGTCACAACATCGCAGGCGATTATGGTCGCATTGTTGCGTCTTTTCATATAATGCTCATCGTAGTAGTCTTTGCTGAAGATTTTGTCCATCTGATTTATCGCAGCCATATCATAAGGATGAACGCCGAGCAGGATAAATTTTTCGTCATCGAATTCTGATTTGTATTTGCCTTCTGCATCGAAGGCCAGCAGTGTTTCGGTTGTCGGCTGAAAGAACCTCTTTGGAGGCAGTAGGGTAACATCATAATCGAGCCGAAAATCCTTTGCCGAGACGAGCGGTGCGAAATCAAACCTCTTGCCCTTTGTTTGAACGCCGATGACCTTTTCGCTTTTTATAAGGGTTTCAACGAAATTTTCAAACGCTTCCTTGCTTATTTTTTTGATACTCATTTTTTCTCAGCCAAAATCTTAAATGGTAAATAATTTTTGAAAACCTTAATATATTACTGTTATGCCTGTTTGCACAAAATTTTAAGTTACCTTAATTTTTTTTGCATGTCGGCATGTAATACGGAAGTCTGGCCAAATCAATAGCAATATTTATTGTTATCACCTTGACTTTTTTGGGCACCGTCAGGCGGCAGGGCGAAAAATTCAGGATTCCGGTCACGCCCACATCCACCAGTGCATCCGCTGTCTGCTGACTCGCCTGACGCGGAACGGTGATAATTCCAATCTTAATGCTCCTTTTTTTGAGGTTGCGAATATCGGTAACATCTTCAATCGTAATGTTATTTATAGTTTTGCCTATTTTTGTAGGGTCATTATCATAAGCTGCTGCGATTTCAAACCCATACACTGCAAAACCCGGGTATGCCAAAACAGCGGAGCCTAAATTTCCCGCGCCGACGAGGGCGGCCTGATGAGGCGAATCCAGTTTCAGAATCTTCTTTATCTGCTTTATTAACTTTTCAACGTTATAGCCGACGCCTCTGGTCCCGAATCCGCCGAAATACGAAAAATCCTTTCTAATCTGCAGCGGGTTAACGCCGACAATGGTCGCAAGCTGGTTGCTCGATATACTGCTGCCATCCTGTAGCGAAAGCAGAAGGGCATTGAGGTAAACGGGCAGCCTGCGAACGGTTTCTGCTGGAATCCTATGGTATCTCATATCCTTTTTGCGCGATTGTTCACATATAGTTTGTGTTCACATTCACAAAGCAGAAGAGTTTATTAAAAAAACTTTTAATTGTCAAGAAAATTTGTCAGATGTGCATCCCCGTTTGGCTTCTTTAAGTTCTTAATTATAAAGTTGTTATGAAAAATTCCAAATAATAAATAGAAAAATTTTTAATGGTTTTTTTCGGGACAGCAAGGGGTTATTGTTGTAAAATCCAAACGTTGTGAAAAAAGTATTGGTGTAGATAGTTCCGTGTTGTTTATTATTCCCATTTTGGAGAAAAGCGATGAATTTGGTCAGGATTTTTTTGGTGGCAGTGTTGGTCATTTCTGCTGCCGGTTTCTGTGCCGATTCTAATCAAGCAGGTGCAAAACCGAAAGCCAGCCCGCAGGAAAAAGCCCTTTGGGATAAGATAACCGGCCTTCAAAAAGAAGTAGATGAATTTCAGAGACAGGGCATACCGTCTCATCCCGGCCCCGATGCAAATGAAACCGACATCCGCAATTATATCAAGGCCGTGGAACTTTGCAACAAGGACACGCTCAAACGACTAACCCCTGTTCTCGATGCCGCCGAGGAATATTATAACAAGTACCCGAAGGGTTTTTATGCGAAGGAAAACCTCGAATTGCTGCTTATTCTTATGGTAAGGGTCGGCTATACGAGCGGCGGCCAAATGAGGGCAGAAGATGAGATTGTTTATAACAAGATGTGCAAAGATGAAAATCTAACAGTCGAACAAGCCGCCAAATTGTTCTCGATAAATCTTGCCGGCCTGCAAGGCTTGGTGGGGAGATGGGGCGACAAGGAAAAGCTGGATAAGAAGGCAATCGAAGCGTTAATTGACAAAATGGAGGCCCAGATAAATGAATTCGGACAGAGATTCAAGTTCTATAGTAATATGATGATGTGTTTGCTCGAATTTTCTGAAGAGATTAAAGATTTGTTTCCGCAGCGGTCTAAAAAGATTCTGGAGCTTGGACAAAAGTATGCGAACGAGGACGGCAAAAAGAGATTGGATGGTATTATCCGCGGCAACAATATTCTCGGCACAAAACCGCAGATAAAATTTAAGGCGGTTGACGACAGCGAGGTAGATTTGTCAAAGATGAAGGGTAAAGTTGTCCTGATTGATTTCTGGGCAACCTGGTGTGGTCCTTGTATGATGGAGCTGCCGAATGTGCTGGATGTCTACAAAAAATATCACGACAAGGGTTTTGAAATTATCGGCATCAGTTTTGACGGGGACATCGAATCTTTGAAAAAGGTTATCAAAGAAAAGGGAGTGAGCTGGCCGCAGTATTTTGACGGCAAGGCCTGGGATAATGACCTGGGTATTTATTTTGGTATTCAGTCGATACCAACAATGTGGCTCGTCGATAAAGACGGCAAAATCGTCGATACAGAACCACGCGGGGCTGAACTGGGAAGTAAAGTTGCTAAACTGCTCGGCATTAAGGAATAGAAACCCGTAAATTCGCTGTTTGAGGGGGCGGAAATGGTTAGTTCCGCCCTTTTTTTTATTCCATACCGCCAACCGTATTTGAAAAAATCCCCTCAAATTTAACAAGTGGTGCAATAGTGCAGCTTTTGGCAGCTAAAATTCAAATTTGGCGTTCGGAAAAGTGTTGAAATTTTTTGTTTTCCAGATTAGGATTTAGAATAAAAGTCTGGCCTCAATAAGAGAATAATATAATTGAATGGCATTGGGGAATAGAGGACTAATGGCTGAAAGTAACCAAAATGCTCAAAAGGGAAGTGACCCAGCCGTCAGTAAAGAGGTAAGCGATTTTGTCAAAACCCTCACCCCCGAACAGCGTATGCTTGTTATTCTCAAAAAACAACTATATAATGGACAGTGGGAGCCGATGCTCGATGACCTGCGAAACAGGCTCGATGGAAAACCCTATATTTTTAAGCTGGCCAACCGTATCCAGGATGACATTGAAAGGATAGAAAAAATGTCGGCCTTTGAAAAAGAGAATGGTATAGATTTGGCCGATTTTGTTGATTTATCGTAGAATGGTGATGAAAAGAACATAATGTTACAATTGAGTGCTGAAGGATTGCAAAAAATGTTGAGAAAAATTTTTTCTTTGTTGTTTGTTTTGGTTTTATTGATTACCGTCGGCTGTGTTTCTGAAGAGAGAGGCGAGCCCGTCAGCGATTTGCAAACGCCGGTTTTTGAAAAACTGATTTCCAAAGAGCTGCTCGATGTAGGCGACCTCGAACTGGTCTGGCAGAGTATCGTGCCTCTTAAAAAAGGAGAAATTATCAGGCGATTGGATGTTATCGGTAACCGCCTTTACGCCCTGACGAGCAAAAATTTCCTCGTTTCGCTCAACAGGGAAAATGGAAAGCCTGTTTTCAGCAGAAATATTGGACAGGCCGGCTTTCCGGTTTTCGGCCTGAATCGTTACGAGAACGAGTTATATTCTGTGGTCGGCAATAAACTTACGCAGATTAATAATCAAACCGGCGAAACAATTTCGGAAAAGGGTTTTGATTTCGGAGTTGTCTGCTCTGCCGCCCGGAATAATAATTTTTTCTATGTCGGCGGCTCCGATAAACGTGTTCATACGTTGAAAGCTGATAATAAAGTTGAGGTTTTCAAGGTTGCTGCGGAAAGCGATTCTCCCATAACGACCATACTGGCGGATGAAAACTTTGTCATCTTTGGCACCGAGGCGGGAGACGTTATTTGTATCACTCCTGAAAGGCCCGTAAAGCTTTGGTCGTTCGGGGTGGCAGGGGCAATTATTGAGCCGTTCGTAAAAGACGCAGATAATCTGTACTTCGCCAGCAAAGACACAAATATTTATTGCATCGATTTGAAGACCGGCCGTCTGAAGGGAAAATATCCGTCAGGTGCAGTGCCTGCCAATGCCCCGTTGATTACATCCGGTTTTCTTTATCAGAATGCAGGCCAAAAAGGTCTTTTTGCTCTGAATAAATCGGACGACGCTGTTATTTGGCAGATTGAAGATGCAGCAGGCCTGCTGGCTGAATCCGCGGGCAGGGCTTATATTATTACAAAATCCTCCGCTCTTCTGGTTGTGGACAATCAGAATGCAAAACAGTTTTATTCTCTGAATATGTCCGGTATTACAAATTTTGCATCCAACACCGCCGATTCAAGGATTTATATCGCCGATAACACAGGCAGGGTTGCCTGCGTAAAACCGATAGAGCGAAAAACCATTTTTGGAAAATAGTTATTCTTTTACGGTGGCAGAAAAGGAGAAGGTAGCAGATGGATGTGCCTGTCAGAATAGCTCTTTTGAGTGTTTCCGATAAAAGCGGCATCGTCGAATTTGCGAGCAGTCTTTCTGCGATGGGTGTAAAGATAATCAGCACCGGCGGGACGGCAAAAAGTCTCAAAGAAGCAGGCATCGATTGTTTAAGCGTCGAATCTATAACCGGCCTGCCCGAAATGATGGATGGAAGAGTCAAGACCCTTCATCCGAAGATTCACGGCGCCCTCCTGGGCCTTCGTGACAAGAGTGAACACGCCGCTGAAATGAAAGAGCATAATATTGAGCCGATTGACCTTATCTGCGTAAATCTGTATCCGTTTGAAAATACAACAGCCAAAAGCGGATGCTCTCTGGAAGAAGCGATAGAAAATATCGACATTGGCGGCCCAAGTATGCTTCGCTCCGCTGCCAAAAATTATAAATTTGTTACCGTGGTTACCGACCCGAGCCAGTATAATATGGTGATTGCTGAAATGCAGCAGAAGGGCGGCTGCATCGGCGAACAGATGCGGGCGGATTTTGCGCGGCTTGCCTTTGGCCTGACCGCCTCCTACGATGCGGTCATAGCTAAGTATCTCAATAACAGGGCATCGGTTGATTTTCCTGAGACTATCACGATAGCCGTCCAAAGGGCCGAAACCCTGAGATATGGTGAGAATCCGCACCAGGCCGCTGCATTTTATAAATTGGCAGAGAGCGGCGAGCAGTCGGTAAGCAGCGCCTCACTCATCGAGGGCGACAGGGAAATAAGCTTTAATAACCTGCTCGACGCAAACGCCGCCTTTGAGCTGGTCAAGGAATTTACCGAGCCTGCCGCCGTGGTCGTCAAGCACAATAACCCCTGCGGCTGTGCCGTCGATGAGGATATTAAAATTGCATATCAGAAGGCTTATGAGGGTGATGTCGTCAGCGCATTTGGCGGCGTTATTGCCCTGAACCGCAAGGTCGATGCGGAACTGGCGCAGGTGATTATGGAATCGTACAGCCGTTTCGGCAAGGTCCGCGGGGCAAGCGGTTTCTTTGCCGAGGTTATTATAACACCCGAATTTGAAAAAAACGCAATCGAAATAATCCGCACCTTAAAAGGCTGGGGAAGCAGGGTCTCTCTTTTGCAGACAGGAACAATCGAGCGGGCAAAAATAGACCCTTCAGAGCCGGATATCCGCTGCGTTGTCGGCGGACTTTTGCTGCAAAACCGCGACTTGGTCGGCTGGGAGCCGGAAAACCTCACTTACCCGACAAAAGCAAAACCAACAGAAAAACAACTCGAGGACTTGAGGATTGCCTGGATTGCAGCAAAGCATACGAAAAGCAACGCAATAGTGCTTGTCAAAAACAAAAAGGTCATCGGCGTAGGCGCAGGCCAGATGAATCGAATCGAATCCGGCATAATCGCCGTTCAAAAGGCCGGCGATGAGGCGAAGGGTGCTGTTTTAGCATCTGATGCGTTTTTCCCGTTTGCCGACAATGTGGATAATGCCGCAAAGGCGGGTGTGGCAGTAATTGTTCAGCCGGGCGGCTCGCAAAAGGATGATGAGGTTATCGCCGCCGCTGACAATTACGGCATCGCAATCGTCTTTGCAGGCAAAAGACACTTCAAACATTGATAGCAGGTAGCGTTTAGCGGACAGAATTGTTTTTGCGTAATTATTTTTTTGTTTTTATCCCCGCGGCTTTGCGGAGTTTGGCGACATAATCGGTTTTTTCCCAGGTAAAGTTCGGGCCGGTTCTGCCGAAATGCCCGCCGTGAGCAGTATCAAAATAAATCGGCCGCAATAACTTCAGGTGGGCAATCATTCCCTTTGGCGTTAGCGGGAAAAGCTTTCTTACGATTTTGCTAATCTTTGTCTCGCTCATTTTTGCAGTCTGGTGGGTATTGATATAAATTGAAACCGGCTCGGCTACGCCGATGGCATAAGACAATTGCACTTCACAAACATCCGCCATACCAGCGGCGACGATATTTTTTGCGATATAGCGAGCCATATAGGAGGCGGTTCTATCGACCTTTGTGGGGTCTTTTCCGCTGAAGGCGCCGCCGCCGTGCCTTCCGATGCCGCCGTAGGTGTCAATGATGATTTTTCTGCCCGTCAGTCCCGTGTCGCCGTGGGGGCCGCCGATGACAAATCTGCCTGTCGGATTGATATGATAGATTATTTTTTTATCGACCATTTTTTTCGGCAGGACAGGCAGGATAATCTTTTCGATAATCTCTTTTCTCAATTGTCGATAGGTAATATCCGGAGAATGCTGGGCGGCGATGACTACGGTGTGTATGCGTTTTGGTTTTCCGTTTTCGTATTCGACCGTCACCTGGCTTTTGCCGTCCGGCCTAAGCCAGGGCAGTTTCTTTGTCTGGCGCATCCGTTCGAGTCTGCGGGCGAGGGCGTGGGCGAGGGAAATCGGCATCGGCATATATGAAGAGGTTTCTCTGCAGGCATAGCCGAACATCGAACCCTGGTCGCCCGCTCCCTGTTCCTTGTGCAGGCCTTTGCCTTCGGTGACGCCTATTGATATGTCAGGGCTTTGCTTATCGAGGTTGATTATCACAGCGCAGGTTTCGTAATCGAAACCGAGCGAAGGGTCTGAATAGCCGATTTTTTTTATTGTCTGCCGGACAACTTCAGGAATATCGACTACTGCTTTGGTTGTGATTTCGCCTGCCACAAATACCATACCGGTGGTGACGAGCGTTTCGCAGGCAACCCTGCTGGCAGGGTCGCGAGCGAGCATCGCATCGAGGATTGAATCGGAAATGCAGTCGGCAACCTTGTCCGGGTGGCCCATTGTTACGGATTCGCTTGTCAAAAGATAGTTTTTTGTGTCGCAAAAAGGATTTGAACAATATTGAGTTTTCGTCATTTGATAACCCCTGCTATTAAATTGCTTAAAAAATCTTCAAATTCTTAAATATATGAGGGATTATTGTAAGGAAAGTTTGTGTAAGGTCAAACAAAAATATGTGTTAATTCAACACCTTATCCCTGCGATGTGGTTTGGGACTCTTTTTTCAGTTACTGCTCGTTGAGCAGCCAGTTGTATCTGAGAAAATCGACGGTATAGTTTTTTAACTCGAGAAAAGAGGCGTCATCGGGAGGTAAAAGTTTGATTATGCAGTTCAGGACGGCAGCAACTTCAGGCGGCTGGTCCTTGAATTTTTTGTCAGTGCCGTATTTTTCCGTAAAGTACCTGCCATACCAGCCGTCCTGCAGTAGTGCGGGCAGATAAACCTTTTGGTTGTCTTTGTTGATTTGAAAATTGGTGTTGTCGGCAATATATTTTTTTATCTGGTCGTTTAACTGCTCATTTAGTTTCTTTCCGCTGTACGGTTCGTTGCGAAGAGGCGGGCTGGAATAACTTGCGTGTGTAATCGCAAAAAATGCTCTCGGCTCGTTAAATTGCTTATAGAAAATTTTCTGTTCGAGTTCTTCGAACGTAAATTCCTCACTCATTACGATAAATTTTTGTTTTTCTATGCCTCCGACTTTTTTGTCGATATATCTGACGCTGTCAGGTTCCCAGCCCGGCAGCACACGTAATATGCGATCGGATTCTATCGGATAATTTTCAATAATGATATTCAACATTTGAATGTTGTAGACGTTTATCCAGAAGGCTATCTGGTCTTCCTTTAATGCAGCCTTATATTCGTTTGGGTCAAATTGTTTAAGTTCACCAAGCAGGCTGAACAAGTCGGCACGTCTTCTTTTCAATGCCTTGTAATTAACCAATCCACGGCTGCTGACGTGTGCCGACAAAATGTTTGCGTAATCGTTGTTGAATTTTACCAGCGACTTTTGCACGGACTCTTCCTCACTTGTCTTGACAGTCGGCGTGATTTCCGGTTTTCCGGTTTTGGAGTTTGAATCCGACGGCCTGTTGGGCTCGACTTTATTTCTCTGTTCTTCTGAAGGGGGGTTATTTTTAAGATTCGGTTTGCTGTTTTGGTCTGTAATCGGGCTGTGCCGGATGTCTTGCTGCACGGTAGTTTTATTGCTGTCAGATTTGTCGGCTTTTGCCGGATTGTTTTGCATGGCTGATGGCACAGAGGTCTGCTGTTTTGCATCTTTTTGCTTAGTTTTACGGCAGTCAGTTGTAAAGATTAGAAGCAAAAGTGATGCCGAAAAGATGATTAAAAAATTTCGCATTCGTTAACATTCCAATAAAGGCCCGTAATTTTACATTATTTTAACTTGCAAACATATACTTACGTCAATTTCTTTTTCGGCTGAAAACTTACCATATTTTAACGATATTAATTTTCTTTTTAAAGAATTATCCTTTGAGAACAGCCAGAGGCAGCATTCTTGCTACCGGTCTTGCCCACCCGCATCGGCTCACAATCCTGACAACCTCGTCGATGTCTTTGTATGCGTCAGGGGCTTCCTCTTTGATTTTTCCCCTGTCGGCAGTTATAAGCTTAATCCCTTTCATACTTTGCTTAAAGCGGTCGTCGGTAATCAACGGGGCCGACACGGATTTTCCTCTTCTTGATTTTCCCAGCGCGGCAGTTCTGCTCATAACCCTGCCCGCACCGTGGTTGATCGAGCATAGAGATTCAGCCGAGTTGCCTGTTCCCACCAGAAAATAGCTCGCCGTCCCCATAGAGCCGGGCGTGATTATGGGCTGGCCGGTCTTTTGAAAGATTGTACCCTGCATTCGGTCGGGCCCGAAAGCCCGCGTTGCGCCTTTTCTGTGTACCCATAACTTCCCTTCGGAGTGTTCTTCGAGTTTTGCCATATTGTGAGCGATGTCGTAAACCAATTTCAAAGGGGTCGGGCCGAACATCCTGTTAAAGCACCTTCTGACAAGCAGTGTCATAATCTGGCGGTTGGTAAAGGCGAAATTCGCAGCGGCAGCCATTGCGTTTATGTATTTTTGACCTTCTTTGGTGTCCGTCCATAAGAAGCTGAGCATCTTTCGTCTGTCGGCCATATCCGGCTGCTGGCTGGCGACCGCCATATAATGGTCTGCTATTTCGTATCCAAATCGTCTTGAACCTGAATGTATCATTACGACAATCTGGTTCTCAAACAGGCCGAAAGTTTTTGCCAAGTCCTCATCGAAGATTTGCTGAACGTATTGAATTTCGATGAAGTGGTTTCCGCCGCCGAGCGTGCCGAGCTGGCCGGCGCCTTTCTCGGTTGCCAGTTTCGGTATGTCGGCAAAATCAGCAGGCAGCGCCCCGTTTTCTTCAATCCTTTTTATGTCTTCGGCCAGTTCCTGCAGGTCGAGGGCCTCCCAGGCGGGATGCTTTACCTTCCGGGCAAGCTCTGGTATCGAAGCGGGGCCTTTATTGATAACGGCATCGAGACCTGCATTGTCTATCGGGAGATTGTTTTTTCCTTCGCCGAGGGGAATATCGCGGGCGATAGAGGCGGCAATCTGGTCGGTGTCAATCTGGCCTTTCGTGAACGGTGTATTCAGCAGCCGCATCCCGCAGTTTATGTCGTAGCCGACCGCTGCCGGCATTATCGCATCTTGTAGTCCTATAACCGAACCAATCGGGATGCCGAACCCCACATGAATATCCGCAGTAGCGAGGACCTTTTTGGCGGCGGGCAGACAGGCGGCATCCCAAAGCTGGCTTACCGCATCAGGCTCAATCTGGACGGCCTGCGATGCGTAAATGGTCGCTTCGGTGACCATCTGGCCTGTCCGTTCCATCAAAAGGCGAAGGGGGTCTAATCGAACCAATTGTATTGCGGATTGTGGCATAATTATTTGAAAGTCAAAAAGAATGTATCAAAGGTTCTCTTTTTTCATTATTATAAGTTTTTTAGGCTTTGTGTGAAGCTAATAATAAAGAAAACCACATTATTGGACGAATTTTAAATTATGGTATGGGATTTGCCCTTTACAGGGGATAATAACCGTGAAATAACTTGACAAAAAAGGATAATTAGGTTATTTTAGGCAATATAGGGCAAGTCATTAAACGTTTTTCTTATTGGGTGTTTTGAAATAATGAAGGCTGAAATAATACCTGCTAAAATCTTTGTTTTTGTAGTCATTTTATTATTTCTTCCCTCTAATTTAAAAGCTGTTGATACCAGAAAGATAGCTGTTGTGCAGGATAAGGATGTTCTTGGCAGCAGCGATTTTCAGGTTATTGACAATTTTGTGGAAGAGACGGTTCGGGAAATTATTGAGACAAGAGATTTTACGGCTGTTTCCCAGGTAAGAGATGCCTTTATATCAAACAGCAGGCTCGAAGAAAGACGGTTCAAAGGCCCAGTACCGCAACCAGCTTATTAAGTCGGCAGTTAATCACATCTCCCAGGCCTTAAAATCTTCGCAGAATCTTGACCCCGGCAGAAGGTTCGAGGTGGTTCTGAATCTGCTGATTGTTATTGAAAGTCTTGGTGATATTCAATTATCGACTTTGGTTCTCGACAAACTTGATGGTGACAACTCTGCCCTTCGTTACTGGGCGATTAAATGCTTTGCATCTGGCGAGGTGGTAAAGCAGCTTAACGATGCGGGAAATTTACCGTTGTCGATGCAGATTATCAGCCGTATGAGTAAGGTGATTGATAATTGTGATGATATGTCATTGATTTTGATAGCAAACTTGGCGTCGGAGATTAAGAATCCTCAGTCGACGGAACTGCTTGTCAGGATTGCAGACCTGAGAATAAAGCAATATTTAAGCTGGCAGGTGAACGATGAGCTGACCGATGCAGTGGTTCTGAAATCCCTTTATGATAAAATCGTTTCAAACCAGGGCGGTGCGGATTCTGCCAGGCAATTCGCACAGTTATATTCGTTTGTTTGTCAAAGATATCTGAGAGGCTCCGAAAGCTTGAGCGGGCCTCATAAGCAAAAGTTAGTAACAGTAATGGTTGAAGTTGAAGACAAATGTATCCATAAACTCCTGGGCGGGCAGACAAAAATTAGAGAGGCAATCGAGAAAAAGGATAATGCAGCCATTTTAAGCGAGCATGATAACCTGCTTGGCAATGCGACTATTGAGGGCAAACTGTGTGGCAGGCTGAATTTTCTTTACCGCGGTCCGGATGGCAAAGAAAGCACATCTCCTCTTGTCTTGCCGCCGCCGGGTTAGTAGTCTTGAATTATAAATCCTAAAAGAAGGGGGAAAGGATAAAAGGTTGCAAAAGGGATTTTGCGGTCATCTTCGCAGGCGGATTTGGTCATCAAAAGATTTGAGCCGATTGAATAACATCAGCCGGTTCCTTTGTCTTTTGGTCACAGCGGTAATTTTGTCTGCTTTTTTGTGCTGCCGGTATAAGGCGGCAAAAAATACAAATGAAGAATCAACGCAGTATAGTGTTTTGACATCGAAGGTTCGTTTGCTTGACCCGGCTGATATTACCGATAATACCTCTGCGTTGGTTACCAGCCAGATTTATGAATGCCTTTATCAGTATCGTTATCTGAAAAGATCGTACGAACTTGTCTGTCAGCTTGCCGAATCTTTGCCGCAGGTAAGTGAGGATGGACTTACCTATACAATTAAGATAAAAAAAGGCGTGTATTTTGCAGATGATGCCTGTTTTCCAAAAGGGCAGGGCAGGACTCTTAAAGCTGCCGATTTTATCTATGCCTGGAAAAGGATAGCCGATATCAAAAACTTGAGCCGGAACTGGTGGATTTTTGAAGACAAAATCATCGGCCTCGACCAGTTTCGTCAATATACAGGCCAATGCAAAACAGCAAAGGATGTTGACTACAACCGTTTGGTTGAGGGATTGCAGTCGCTGGATGATTACACGCTGATAATAAAGTTAAAGAAGTTGTGGCCGCAGTTTATGTATTTTCTTGCCCGGCCTGCGACGGCGCCAATTCCGAAGGAGGCGGTCGATTTTTACGGGTCTGATTTTGCCAATCATCCGGTCGGCACCGGGCCTTTTAAACTCAAACAATGGAATAAAAGCAGTTTTATCGAACTGGTGAAAAATGAAAAGTTCAGGGACAAATTCTTTCCGAATGACGGTGAGCCTGACGATGCCGGAAAGGGTTTGCTTGTCGATGCAGGCAAAAAATTGCCGCTGACGGAAAGAGTAGTGTTTTCAATCGTCGAGGAGGACCAGCCGCGGTGGTTCCTTTTTATGCAGAGCAAAATTGACATTTTGGCGGCGCCGCAGTCCGCCGCAGGCGGCTCGCAGGCAATTGACCCCAATATGCAGTTGAAGGAAGAACTTAAGAATAAAGGCATCGGTCTCGATTGTTTTCGTGACCCGAGCACGTTCTGGCTGGGGTTTAATATGCAGGATAAACTGCTCGGCCCCAACAAACCGCTGCGACAGGCGATTAGTTTTGCCATTGACCGTCAAAGGTATATCAGGCTTTTTTACGAGGGCAGGTCGGAATCGGCTTACGGCCTCATCCCGCCGATGCTTGCTTCTTATAATCCGCTCATTAAGGAGGCAGTCGGCCCGACTTTTGACCTGCAAAGGGCAAAGGCATTATTAAAAGAAGCTGAAAAAAATATGGCGGAAGGCTGCCGCAGCTTACCCTTACGATGCCTGGCACCGGTTCCGGTTTCAGAAAGGAAAGTGATTTTTTCAGACATTGTCTGGAGGAAATCGGTTTGGATGTTGTTGTGGAATATGTGGATTGGCCCAGATTTCAGGAAATGGCTCGGGCAAAGGATATGCAGTTGTTTTGTGCCGGTTGTATCGGCCAATACCCTGATGCGGAAAATTTCCTGCAGCTTTTCTACAGCAAAAATATTCAAAGCGGACTGAACCGCTTCAACTATTCTAACGTAGGTTTCGATAAAATATACGAACAGGCATCGGCGATGTTTGATTGCCCGCAGCGCGACAGGCTTTATCGTCAGGCGGAAATGATGATAATAGAAAATTGTCCTGCCGTCTTTTTGCGGCACGGTGTCGGTGTAATTCTGCATCATAACTGGCTCAAAAACGTCAAACCTAATTCATTCGGGCTTGGCTTAAGTAAATATAGACGAGTTGATGACAAATTGCGTTCTGAATATCAGGATTGGGGTGCAACGAAATAAATTGTTTGTGATATGCAGCCTCTCTTCTGTTATTAGGCAGAAAATACCGATAAAAAACTCGACTTTGGCAGGAAAATTTGGGATAATACAAGCGTTTGGTAAGTTCAACGGATGTAGATATGTACAAAGATGTGGAGATTGAAATAGACGTTCGGCAGGATGTTGTGGTTGTGCTTTTTAAATCTGCGCAGGTTTGCGATGCGGAAGGCATAGCTGCTGCCTCCGGACAGATATACGATTACATCGAAAAAAATAATCCTAAATTAATGGTGGTTGATTTCGAGCAGGTAAAATTTTTTTCTTCGCAGATTTTGGGGTTGCTCTTGAATGTAAGGAACAGACTTGCCGGTTACGGCGGCGAACTTTTGATAAGTGCGATAAATCCGCAGTTGTACAGGGTTTTCAGGATAACTAATCTTGACAAAATATTTAAGTTTTTTCCGGACAGACAGAGTGCGGTTAAGTCCGCCGCAGGCGGATCGATTCAGTGAACTGTTTTTTAAAGGGCGGAAAAGATGTACATTACATCACAATTTTCGATTTTTATGGTCAACAAACCGGGGGTTTTGGCACATGTCCTCGGCGAGTTTGCCAAGGCAAAAATTAATGTTGTTGCTATGACGGTGATGGACTCGGCTGAGCATGGGGTTCTGCGTATTGTGGTTGATTTGCCTGACAAGGCCAGAGAGATGCTTACAAGACTTGATATGCCTTATAATGAAACGGATGTTTTGTGTGTTGTGCTTGAAAACAAGTCGGGTGCGCTGGCAGTGGTGGCTGAAAAGCTGGCAAAGGAGCATATCAATATTTCCTATGCCTACTGCACATCGGGTGCAAGAGGCGGCCGCACCACAGGTGTTTTGAAGGTAGCCGATGTTAAAAAGGCTATGAAAATTCTCGAACCGGCCCAAAAGAGGGACGATAACCCTTCGCTCAGAAGGCATAATTTTTCGAGATAGTTTGTCCTGCGGGATTGTTCCGGTATCTTTAGGCGCTGTTTATACGCCTTTGCTGTTCCTGTTCGGCCTTTTGGGCGGCTTCTGACTTTGCCTGCTCAGTTATTTCTCCTGCCTGTGTTTCCGCCTCTTTGATTCTCTTTATTATTTCCATTTGAAAAACCGCCCCTGAAAAATACGATTTGACCTGTAATCTAAGTTGTTATTTTTTTTGCTTCTCTTTTATCCAGGCTACTGATACGGCGTTAGCTATTTGTCGATGTATTTGTCTGTCTAATACATCGGGCAGCAATTGTCCCTGCGGTGCAAGCTCGGCTATTTTTTCAGCAGCGGCTAATTTCATTGCCATTGTTATCTTTGTTGCCTTTGCATCGAGAGCGCCTCGGAATATGCCCGGATAGGCCTGTGCGTTATTTATATCGCGGCCATCAGCGGCTATTGCTGCGCCTGCCTCGAAAGCTTCTTCCTTGCTGATTTCGCCTACAGGATTGCTTAAAGGAAATACAATCGCATCTTTGGCCATTAACGATACCATTTGTTTTGTTATCATATTCGGTCTTGAGACGCCGATGAAAATGTCCTTGCCCTTAAAACCATCCGCAAGGCTGCATTTCTGGTTCTTTTTGTTGGTAATATTGGCCAGCTCTTCCTTGTATTTGTTCATTTTTTCCGTTCGTCCGCGATAAATCGGCCCGATGGAATCATATACGACAATATCACCTATGCCAAACCCGAGCAGTATCTTGCTGACAGCCGTTCCTGCTGCGCCTGCACCGAGTAAAAGAGCCGAACATTTTTCTTTCCGTTTACCGGTTAGTTTCAGTGCATTTATCAATGCTGCCAGCACAATTACAGCCGTCCCGTGCTGGTCGTCGTGGAATACAGGTATGTTGAGTATTTTTTCGAGTTTTTCTTCGATTTGGAAACACTCCGGAGCTGCTACATCCTCCATTTGGATTGCCCCGAACCCTGATGCTATTCGGACTACCGTTTCGACAAAGACATCGGGGTCTTTGGAATCTATCAGAATCGGAAAAGCGCTGATGTTGACAAATTCGGACATTATCGAGGCCTTTCCTTCCATAACAGGAAGCGAACCCAGCACTCCAATATCGCCCAGTCCCAGAACCGCAGTTCCGTTGGTCACAATGGCAACCCTGTCGCATATCCCTGTAAGCTCCCAGGCTCTTGCCGGGTCTTTCTGGATTGTTTCGCACACCTCTGCCACGCCCGGCGTATAAACCATCCGCAAATCGGTAAGGCTCTTTATGGGCATTCGGCTTATAACCTCAATCGAACCGCGATTGTGCGTCTGAAGCGTTTCATTGCGGACGTTTTCTATCTCAATCCCTTCCGTTGCCTTAATTTGCCTGATGAGCTTTTTGGCCCGCTCTTTGTCCGGTGAAAAAATTGTAATATCCCGCAGCAGATGTTGCCCATCGACGCCGGTCAGTTTAATTTCGCTTATCTGGCTGCCTGTCCGGGCGATTATGTCGCATAGCTTTGCGAGCATTGCCGGCTTATCGAGCATCCTGCATTGCAGCGTAAATATCTCTTTCATCGAATACCGCTGCTGCCAGCTTGTGCCTTTTAGCTCAATCATTAACCTTTTATACCTTTTGTCTTGTCCTGATTTTTCTAATTAAAACCAAACTCGGCATTATACAAAATGATTGTCTTTTTGCTAATAAAAAATGCTTTGGTTATGCATTTGAAGAAATGATAATTGATTGAAAACATTGTGCGTAGTTATGCAGGCCTGGGAACAGGCTGGAAAGATTTGCCCAGAGGAGAGTTATTAAAATCAAGGCAAAACCTGTAAGAGCCCAGAGGCTGTTTAGCCGCGGATATTTTGTCCCGAACATTGTGCGATAATAAAAATACCCGGCATAAACCAACCAGGTTGCCAGCGACCACATCTCTTTCGGGTCCCATCCCCACCAGTCAGCCCAGGCGAGCTGCGCCAGATGCTGCCCAGAATAAGCCCGAGCGTCAGCAGCGGAAAACCCGCACAAGTAAGCCGGTATGTTGCCTCTTCGCAATCAACCAGTCCGGCCTTTGGATTATATTTAACGCCGACCATCTGAAGGAACGCCTGAAGCGCAGCCTTCGTCATAAAGAAATACGCGAGCATATAGACCGTCACGTGCGGTGCAAATAGGGGGCTTTGCAGGGCAGGGGGCAACCCGCCAGCGGCGGGCGGCCTGTCAGGAAAAACAAAACCAGCAGGGACAAGAACAACGGCGCCAATCAGCATATCGCCGGCCCAGCCGCCGGTTTTGAGGACCTTTTTGCAAAAAAGGGAAAGCGGATAAATAATCAGACCGAGGAATAAAAAAACCTCGAAAAGATTTTGCAGTGGAATATGTTTAACCTGGTACCAGCGGTAACTGTATGAGAGGGCAGCGGCGACAAATCCCAGAAAGAAGAAAAAGTGGCCCGTCCTGCGCAGGCGAATTATCGCTGCCAAAAATGCCAAGATGTATGCGCCGATTGCAGAATAAATCAAAAGTCCCTGTATGGAATATTTAATTTGCATTTGTAGCCTTTTGAATCTTTAGCCGCCGCATTTTATCAACCAAATTCTGGAACCAGAAATGCCGGAACGCACCGAGGGCCAAAAGTGCAAAACCTGCATAAACAATCGTCAGTCCCGTGTCCGAAACAACCTGAAGCACTGTGAATTGTCCCGCCTGTCCGTCGTAATCGAACTGGTAGATATTAAAACCGCCGTAATGAAGCGGCTTATTGACTTCGATTGTACCCGATGAAACAACTTCGCCGTCCTTTACAATTTCGATGTTGCTGAAAAACCCCTTTATTCCGGGTCTTTTGTAGCTTATATAAATTTTGTCATCGGGCAGAAGAGGATTTTCAAATCTTTCGAATATGTATTTTCTAATTGTCGAGCCGAAGATTGTCTTATATTCAATCTGAACAGCGGCGTTAAAACCTGCCTCCGGCCGGTCATAGGCGGTTGCTTTTCCATTTTCTGTTGTCATCTGCAGGTTCTTGAATACCTTCAGAACTTTGATTGTCCCTGCATTGTCTCCGAGTTCCTGTTCGGCGCCTTCTTTGGCCTCTATCTGCCACAATTGTTTTTGCGGCGTTTCAATATACAAGGTCCCCGGCTCGAAAAAAACGATGCGAAAGTCTTTCAGTTTTATCGAAAATGGCAGCTGTTTGAATGCAGGAGACGGTTGAGTTGAATTTGCCTCACCCGCGTCAAAAACAAAGTTTTGGCTTTGGCCTTTGTAGATTTGCAAAGTTCCCCGCTGCATCTTGTCGATTCCGAGATATTTTTTCATCAGCTTATTGGCGCCGGCTGAGCCGCTTATACCTCCGATTATGATACAAATAACGGCAACATTCATTAAAAAAAGCCCCGGCACGCGAATGGGATTGCCGAGAAAAAAAAGTGAAATAAAAAGAATAACGACAAGAACCGACCAGAAAAATGTAAGGGGCAGGGAATTGAAAAAGAGTTTTGCCCGATAAGGCCCGATAAATGCCCCATAAACCGACATTCCTGCAAGGGCAGAGAAATAAATTATCGTAAAAAAAAGCAGGATATTTTTGACCTTATTCACAAAATTTCCTTCATAATTCACCTTTTCATTGCAGGGCCTGTTTAAAAAAAATACCGGTTGCCCTGCGGAATTTTTTCAGAGCAGTTTTTAATACTTTACGCAGAAGTGCCTATAATTGCAACAGATTGATTGTGGAACCAGCCCAGATTTTTGGATGGGCAGCGCTTTAAATCACGGTTGGGGACGATTAGTTATGCACTTTTTAGCCGGTTTTTATATGAGGTGGCGGTATTTTTTAAATATTACCGGTTCAACCGACTATAATAAAAGGAAGCTTTTTATGGCAGGCTTCCTTGACAGGCTGCTTAAAAAGGACGATAATATATTAGTAAGCGGCAAGGTCAATATAAGGGGACAGGCCTATGCGGTTAATTGTTAAAAAAGACGGCCGTCAAGTCAGCGATTTCAAGTTCGCTAAAGGCCCAATCCATATAGGCAGGCACACAGACAGCCACGTCTTTTTATCCGACAGGTCCGTCTCAAGACATCACGCCGTCATATTCAATACCGAAGATGGAAAGTGGTTTATAGAAGACCTCAATTCTGCCAACAAAACTTACCTTAATGATAAACAGATTCAGAAAGCGGAAATTGCGAACGGCAGCATTGTAAAGGTTGGCGACTTTGTTATTGAAATAAGCATTGAAGAAAAAAGCGAGGTTGTCGAAGCTACAAATCTTGAGGATACGCGTGCAAAAACTGCTTATAACGAGGATGCCATCACTGAAAAAGGAGGGCAATTACAGGTTATTGCACGGCAAACCGATTTTGAGCACGCACCTGATATGCGGCTGCCGGCAAAACGCGTTAAGGATTTTATGAAGGCTGCCGATGCAATCTGCAAGGCCAATAATCATGATGAGCTGATAAGTGCCTTGCTTGATGTGGCGAACTCTCAGTTCAGCGCCTTTCACAGCTGGTGTGCCCTGCGAAATGTGCCTGCCGGTTCGATGACTGCTCATGGCGGTCGACGACGCGACGGCTCCAGAATGCAATTTGCCGAAATAGCTTGTAATGACCAAATTACTGATGCGATAGAAAAAAAACAGTTTTTGCTTTTGCCGAGGATGCCGGTCGAAATCAGAGATAAACAAAAAATCAACTCCGCTATGGTAGGCCCCATCATTTGTAAAGATGGATGCTTCGGCGTATTATATGTTGATAACGAGATGTCCCACGAACGTTATAGTTTGAGCGACCTTGATTATTTGATACTTGTTTCCATCCACACCGCTGCTATCCTCAGAAACTTCTAACAATGGTATACGCATTACGCACTACTTTCTTTGATATATTCCCATAAGCTGCCCCGTGGCGAGGATATGGTCTCCCATAGCAAGATTTAGGATATCCTTATCAACAAGATGGACGATATCTAATGTGCAATCGAGAGCAAAAATTTTGAAAAAGTATCTGTGAATTCCCCACGGCGGGCAAGGTCCGCTGTAGCCGATTGAGCCGAAATCGTTAATTCCCTGTCTTGTGCTGTCGTGCAGTGTTTCATCATCGGGGATATTTTCCGCAAGTTCTCTGCATTCGGCAGGCAGGTTAAATAAAATCCAGTGTACCCAGGTTCCGCTCGGAGCATCAGGGTCCTCGCAGATAATTGCTATGCTTTCGGTGCCGGCCGGGACGGAATCCCATTTCAGAGGCGGTGAGGCATTGCTGCCGTCACAGGTATATTTTTTCGGTATCAGCTCGCCTTCTTCAAAAGCCGGACTTGTAATCTTCATTTCCAATTGATTATCTCAATCAAAGCGATGCTTATAATTATAACTTTTCCGGATACTTATGTCGTCTTATAGTGCGCTCGTGAATATCTTAATAAGTTCTGCGATTTTATCGAGCGTCAGAAAAACAAGACAGAGCAGTGCGATAATCCACATCGTAGGCTTTATTTGCCTTGCCTTTCCTCTGACCGTTTTAATAATGGTATGAGAAATAAATCCAAATGCAATACCGGTACTGATGCTGTAACTTAGTGCAATCATCACAACGATAATAAAGGAAGGAAAGCCCTCTTCGAGATTGCCAAAGTCGATTTTCCTTACCTCTTTTGTCATAAATAGCCCGACCATAATCAGTGCCGGCGCAGTCGCATAAGCAGGCACAATCTGAACAACCGGCACAAACAACATCGCCAGAAGGAAACAAGAAGCCGTCACAATCGAAGTAAGTCCCGTCCTTCCTCCCTGTTCAATCCCTGCCGCCGACTCAATATAAGAAGTTGTTGTCGATGTCCCGAACACAGCGCCTATCATTGATGCAGCAGCATCTATCCCAAGAAGTCTGTCGAGTCCTTTTATCTTGTTTTGCTCATCCACTAATTTGGCCTGATGACAGCACGCAACAAGAGTACCAATGCTGTCGAACAAATCCATAAACATAAACGTTAAAATGCTGCCGACAAGGCCCCACTTCATCGCACCTAAAATATCAAGCTTAAAGGCAACAGGGCTAATGTTAAAATTTGTCGTAATAAACTGTTTAGGCATCTCAACTGTTTTGTCAAAGAAGATAGCTAAAATTGTTGATGCCAGAATGCCGACGACCAGACCTCCGCTTATTTTTTTCATTTCAAAAATCAGTATAACAATCAGCCCGAACAGTCCGATTAAAATTGTTTTGTTGAGGGGAGCTGCTCTTACAAGAGTAATCTCATCTTTAACGACAAGTCCCAGTTTTTGGAGACCTATGAATGTGATAAACAGGCCGATTCCGACTGCGATGGCAGAAATGAGAGAAGCCGGTATGGCCTCGACTATCCTTTTTCGCAGCCCCACAATTGTTAGAATGAAAAATAACAGCCCTGAAAGAAAAACCACCCCCAAACCCGTCTGCCAGTCCATTTTGCCGCTGACCACTAAATACGCAAAAAAGGCATTTAATCCCATACCCGGCGCCATTGCTATCGGCGCATTAGCGAGAAACCCCGTAATAAATGTTGCAATTGCACTTACTATGCAGGTAACCGCAATAAGGGCGGTTCGGTCCATCCCTGTCCTGTCGCCCAGTATCACGGGGTTTGCAAAAATAATATACGCCATTGTCAGAAATGTCGTCAGTCCCGCGATGAACTCAATTTGGACGGTTGTTTGTTTTTCCCTGAGCTGGAAATACTTATCAATCATCAAACACCTCCCTGCTGATGATCATAATCAACTTTCTATTCGTTTAAAACCTCCCTATAACACCCAAGTGCTGTCGCTATTCGGAAAGCTTCATTGTTCCGAAAACCGACGGTGTCTGGTGCGAAATATCACGTCTGGCTTTCCATGCGATTTTGTAGTCCCTTCGAACGTTATTGTTATCATTCACATGCACATCCAGACCAATATATTGTCCCGGTTTGGCGACGGCATTGACGGCCTTCCATGGAATAGCAAATTCCATTATGTATCCTTTGTCGGTATCTTTCTGAGCGCCTTTGATGCCTGGGCCGGTTTTGCCGATGACGGATAAGACCTCCGACTCGCTCCAGACATAGCGAAACATAAAATCATCGTTATCATAAAGGTCGGACTTGCTGTTGTCGCAATCGAGATAGATTTCGACGCCATCATTTTCATAGCTCTCTTCGGCAGTGTGCATTTTCAAATTATCCGTTACCTGTACCAAAAAATACAGGTTTGTCGCATCCCAAAGGACCTTGAACGTTGCCGAGACACTTGCGGTGGATTTTCTCTCGCTCAAAACAACATTAGCCAACGGCAACCATTCTGCATTTTTCCAGACATCGTCAACGACCCCGTCTATTTTCACCGGCACCGAGGCTTTGGCGATAATCGGCCCTGAATACGGCCTCACAGTAAGGGTAGCTTTTCTGCTTGTATCAGAGCCTTTTTCATTCGAAACTGTCACGGTATATTCGGCATTGCTATCGTTTAATGATGGGTTCGGGATTCTTAATTTGAAACTATTTTCACCGGGAAGTATTTTGCCGTTCTTTTTCCACTGGTAATTAACCGGATAACCGCCTGCCCCGACAATCAGGGTGGCGCTATCGCCGACCTCAAGCCTGATATCTCTCGGCTGTCGTATAATTTTAGGAGCCATGATGCCCCGTGACGCCAGGTAACTATTGGGATTTAACGGGACCAGAGAGCGGACCATATCGGGGACGAATTCGCACTGGTCGGAGTGAGTTTTCCTGGCCTGGTCAAAAAGCCACTCTTTAGCCTGCTCTTTCGAAGGTTTTGGGCCTGCACCTTTCCAGTAATCAATTATCTTCTGGAATCCTTCGGTCTTCATACAGCACCAGGGTTGTGTCAAATTATCGAATTTTTTATGCGTCCACCAGTTCCAGCTGACATTGGCTTTATTGAGAAATTCGGTTGAAACCGTGTTGACAATAAAAGGCGGCCCCTGCTCGCCTGTTTCGCCATGCCATAGGGGAATGTTGTATTTTTTCCTGAGGTTGTCCCATTTCTTCAGATTGTCCTGACTTGATGTCGGCGGATACGAGTGAAAGGCAATCACAAGATGCTTGTCCCAGTCGATAGGTTCGAGCATGCTGAAATTCTGCGCCCAGTCGTCGCCTTCAATAAAGATAATACCGTTCGTATCGACGGTTCTTATTTTTTCCGTCAGCTCCACATAGAACTGTCTAAGAAGCTTAACATCGATACCCTCATATCTTCTAAGCAGCGGTTCATTGAGAAGGTCATAGCCGATAATGCAATCTTTGTTCCTGTAACGTTCGGCGATTTTTTTCCAGAGGTCGATGCACAGAGGCCAGTATTTTTCCTTTTCGGTCCAAAGCCGAGCTGCGCCGTCGCTGTCTGAAATGTTTTCTGCATTTTGACCGCCGGGATGCCGTGCATGTCCCAGATGATGCCGACTTTATATTTATCGCACCAGCGCACCAGATTATCGAGATAGCTGAAACCTTCTTCTGAGTATAGATAAGGCGCAGCAGCCGGTTGTCCGTCTCTCGGCTGTAACATTGAAGCGAGCAATGCGATGCGTACGGAATTTACGCCCCATTCCTTCATCGCCTTTATGTCGCCTTCGGTCACAAAATTGTCGTGGTAGAGCCGCCAGAATTCGTTGGCATCCTGCGGCCCAATTAAATCGACAACGGCTTTTTCAAATTGTCGGGGTCTATCCAGTGTTCGCAAACCCCACATATATCCTTCGGGCAGAAGCCAGCAGCCAAGACCAAAACCCTGAAGCTGGACTTTTTCGCCGGTCTTACGGTTAATGATGTCCTGGCCCTTGGTTGTGTAATAGCCATAAACAGTTGAGGCCATAATCACCGAAGATAAAAAAACTATTTTTATGATGTCCCTGTGTAAGTTTTTCATGGTTTTATCCTTTTTATTTATTTGAAGGTTGGTAATCATTATAATAACTAACCGGATTTTTGCAAAATCAAAGTAGAGCCAAAATAATGTAAGCCGTTGTCAGAAATGTCGTCAGCCCTGCGACGATTTCCGTCCTGATGCTTGTCTGTCTTTGCCCTATCTGAAAGTAGTTGCCGAGCATTAAAATTACATCCTTGTAATCCCAAATTTTTCCACACATTGCGAGCGAGAGGAGTCGAACCTCCACGTCCTTTTGGACACAAGGTCCTAAGCCTTGCGCGTCTGCCAGTTCCGCCACGCTCGCATAAGAAAATCAAATATTAAAAATTAAAAGTCGAAAATGTGGAGTCCGCCTTCGGCGGACACTTTTTAAATTATTCGATATTCGTTATTGTTTTTCCTTTTCCTGTGTTATCTGTTCGATTTTTTTCTCGGCCTTTTCGAGGATAGAGCGGCAGTGCTTTATAAGGGCCATTCCCTTTTCGTATTGCTCGATGCTTTCCTGCAGCGGTATTTCGCCCAGCTCAATCTTTTCCACGATGCCGGTCAATTCCGTGATGGCCTGCTCAAAGGTGAGTTTGCTTATGTTTTTGTTTTCCTTGTTTTCCGCCATATCTTTTTCCTTTGTTTCTCTTCTACACCTGGACTTACGACTTTTGACTTATGACCTTTTTTACTTTCTTATCGTCTTGCTTTCAATCAAATTTTGCTCTGCTAATTCTGTTATCATTATATCCCCGATTTCAACATCATCAGCCTTTCTGACTAATAATCCTGTCTTTTTATTTTTGGTGATGCTGTATCCGCGATTAAGCACCGATTTCGGATTGAGAGCGGAAAGCCGATTTGCCTGTGCCGTAAGTTTTACCGTCAGTTTATGAACAATTGCCGTAACCGCCTTTGCCGAGCGGTTTTTAATCTCATTAAGCTCAACTGCCTTTTTACCCAAAAGCCGATGGGGTTCAATCCTTACAATCAACTCCAGATTTTTCCGCAGGATTTCTTTAGCCGCTGCGAAATATTGCCTTACGGAGACCTTCATTTTCATTGTAAGCTCATCGACCCATTGCTGCCTGTTGAGAACAATAAGCTGCTCTTGTTTGAAAACCCTGCTTGCAAGAATCGTTTCCAGATTTTTCCTGTAAAGCTGCAGAATCGATTTTAAATTGGCGGACAGTCTGTTCTGGTAATTGGCTATCTGTTTTAATACTTCTTTTATATCCGGCACAGCGATTACACCTGCCTTTGTCGGCGTAGAGGCCCTTGCATCTGCGACCAAATCCGCAATCGTTATATTGACCTCGTGGCCGACCGCACTGATAACAGGTATTTTAGATGTGAAAATTGCCCTTGCCAAAACCTCTTCATTAAACGCCCACAAATCCTCGAGCGACCCGCCTCCTCTGCCAACAATCAAGACATCAAGTTTGAGTTTGTTGTTGTGCCTGTTGACGTACCGAAGCGCTGCAGCAATTTCTTCTGCTGCCCCTTCGCCCTGCACCGGCACAGGATACAAAAACAATCTCGCACAGGGCCAGCGGTTGTGGATGCTGTCCTTTATATCATAAATCGCCGCCCCGGATTCGCTGGTGAGAATCCCAATCCGCATCGGGTATTTTGGCAGAGGCCTTTTGTGTTTTTCGTCAAACAGGCCCTCCGCCTGGAGCCTCTTTCGCATCTGCTCAAAGGCGAGCTGCAATGCGCCGACGCCGGCAGGCTCGATCCTTTCAACATAAAACTGGTATTTGCCCTGCGGCGGATAAACGTCAATGAAGCCTTTTGCCAGAACTGCCAGCCCGTTTTCAGGTCTGAATTTTACGTCCTTAAAATCGCTTGCCCACATAACACAGGGCAGGACGGCATTTTCGTCTTTGAGAGAAAAATAACAGTGCCCGCTCGAATAATGTATCTTCCAGTCGCTGATTTCGCCGGCCACAACCATTTTCGCAGGCATTGCCTCCTCCAACGCCGCCTTTATGAGCGATGTCACCTGGCTGACAGTGTATATTGTAAGTTCCTTCTTTGCCATATATTAGGGCATTATATTTATATGCCTGATTTTATCAATTTTATTGCATCCTTTGTAGAAATATCGCTTGTTTTTGAAAATTTTCTTGATTATTTAGCCGGATTTGATAAAATGTTCTTGTGATGGAGTTTGGGTGGAAAAGCTCGTGAATTCCTGGGGTGAAACAATATTGGTTTTGTGCGTTGCCTTTACAGGTGTTTGTATAGGCCTGAGGATTTCACGCACAAAGGGGTATCATTGGCTTTGGGGCTGCTTTATCCCGGTTATTTTCCTTTTCGTGCTGGCAGCGATGAGGTTTGTTCAATCTCTGGTTTTTATCCCGCCATTTTCATTCTTCCTGGCAGGGCGGGTCAGGTTTGTAATCCTGGCTCTGGCAGTGACTATCGGCCTGACAACCCCGCTTTCCCGACTCAAATATGCATACCAGAAAGTGGTCATTTGTATTTTGATGACCATCGTTGTTATTTATTTTGCGGTTCTGCCTGTTTTAATGCCTGTCCTGATGAAGGACCGGCTGCTCAGCCTGCCTACGGTTATTGGCGCTGACGGCGTCTGCTTTCAAAGCACTGATTATACCTGTGCGCCGGCGGCAGCCGTCACCGCCCTCGGCAAACTCGGCTTTAGCGAACAGGAAGGCCGGCTTGCCTTACTGTCTTATTCAAACCCGATAACAGGCACACTGCCGACTTGCCTTGAAAATGCGATTCAGACCTGCTACGGCAGCCAGGGTCTCGATTGTCACTACCGTCATTTTGATTCGGTCGAGCAGCTTAAAGACGCCGATTTAACCCTCGCTATCGTCAAAAGCTCATTTCTTTCTGACCATTGTATTGTCGTTCTTGGAGTTACCGACCAGAAGGTTTTTCTTGCCGACCCTGTATCCGGACAGATACAGATGACCCGAAGCCGGTTCGAGAAAATCTGGCGTTTCACAGGGATAGCCTTAAAGGCACATCCCCCAGGCAGAAGCTGAAAATATCTTCAATCCTGCTTTTGCTGTTGCTCAATCAAATCGTTTTTGAAAAACAATCCTCGCAAATCTTATAGTTTCCGACTTCGACGAGCTCGGAGGAGCTAAGTCGAGCCGAATTTAAAGATATGGTGACATAACGTTGTCGCTTCATTATGGAAGACTTTGACAAACTGGCTGCATTGTCCGATTATTTCATTACAAGGACAGAGAAACCGGATAAAGAGACTTTGAGAGCACCCACATTCATACAAAAGGAGCGGTCCAGCCGCCAGATACTGGGGGCCGGCTGGGCCGTTTCGTTATCTTATTCCTTCAGAACTGCATCGTTAATGTTCGATTTTCCCTCATCTGGCCTCTTCAATCCGTTTTTTGTAAATGCGGGTCTCGAGGCTTTTCTGCCAGCTTGTCCAGTTGGATTCGCTGGTTTCGTTGTCAATGGCACCGGTTACCTGACCAATCTTTGCATCGAGGTCGTCAATATAGTTGACCATATATGCTTCTGCGGTTGCCGGCAGCTTCGGCGAGCCAAATTCATACTGGCCGTGGTGCGACAAAATGATATGGCCAATCGCATCTAATATCGTCTGGTCAACAGCCTTTCCCTTCGCAGCGAGACTATCTGCCTTTTGCTTTAACATCAGCAGCCCCTGTGCAATATGGCCTAACAATTGTCCCGAATCGGTATACGAGAACACCGTATCATAGGTAAGCTCTTCTGTTTTACCGATATCGTGAAGAAATATCCCAGCCAAAACCACATCGCCTTGGATACGCGGATAAAGCGGCAGTATTGCCGCAGCAGCCTTGAGCATCGTATGCGTATGCTCAATGAGGCCTCCTATGAAACTGTGATGCACCTTGATGGCAGCGGGGGACTTTTTGAATTTCTCCATAAGCGATTTGTCTGCCAAAAATTCATTGACAAGAGCCTTTATCTGCACACTTTTTATTTTAGCGAGGATTTCTTTTATCTCCCCCAAAAGCTGCTCGACATCCTTGTCTGTCCGAGGCAGGTAATCATCGAGATTAACCTTGCCTGCCTCGACAGTGGTAACATTGTTGGCGACAATCTGGAGATTATTTTGATATATTTCGCTCCGGCCCTGGATATAGACAAAGCCGCTCGGCTTCGGCAATGACTGATAAACTGCCTCGGTTGCCTGCCACATCCGCCCGTTAAGCTGTCCGCTGCGGTCGCACAGATACATCGCTATATAAAGGTCGCCTTTTGTCGTGCTGCGAAGTATCGGCTCCTTTATGATAAAGATATCGTTAATCGTCTGCCCAGGCTCGATTTCTCGGATAAATTTGTGCGGCATCTAAAGACTCCGGATAAAACTATTTTTCAGGAAGACTTATCTTTCATCGCCTCTATTATATAAGGCTCTTTGCCGTTATGCAACGAACAACTTTGAGAGCCGGATTTATTCACCATTTGTGAGGTGATTTTTTGCAAATAAAAAGGGCCTGCCCCGAAAATCGGGACAAGCCCCTTTATTAGTAACTAATCCGACTTCGTCGGTTTAGCTTACCTCATTTACGGCCACAGAACAGGCCCCACCATCCAGTTTTTGGCAAACAGAGCGAGGTCCTTGAAGTTAATCGCGTTGTCCTGCTTCATATCTGCAGGCGTACCCATCAGTACCGCCAAATCCTTTGGAGGAATGGCGAAACCATATACCTTCAGATTCGCCAGTGCACCAGAGAAGAAAAGACCACTATTAGGAGTAATCGCGTTACTTGTAGGAGGAACAGCAGTAGAGTTTCCATCATAACCACAGCCGATGGTCATATTACAATCCGGCCAGATGTTAAGCGTCATGACCTTTGTGGCATTTACAAGTCCATCAACCATAACCGTCTGAACACTATTGGGACCACCTGGATATGTGACGGCGATAGTATGCCACGTATGGGCAGCCGGCACACCGCGGTTAAAGCCCATATCATAATTAGGATCATTAGCTCCTACCGATCCATGTCCTACCGCTCCGTACGAAGGCGCAGTGCCATAGCCGACATCAGCAAATCTCCCATATACTGTGCCGCCACGTTTGGCCCAGGCGAAGACCCGTTCGCTAACCCCAATGTCAAGGTTCCAGACCTTGTAAATAACCGTGAATGGATTGGTGCCCGTTATCGAGGCCGGAGCTCTGCTGGTGGCCGTCATAATATCATTACCGTCGAAGACCACTGCCTTTACGCCTTCTACCATTTGCACCGTCGGTCTATATCCCGAAATTTTACTGTTGAAGTCCTTGAATGAACCGCCAAGACTGCCGGCATTGGTCCACGTACTCAGAGTACCTAAAGCCAGACCGGAGGCATCAAGGTTGATTACCGGCGTCGGCGGAGTAGGCATCTGGCCAAGCCAGACCTCGGTCATCCTCTGCAGGTCATTGGCATCGACCTTGCAGTCGCCGTTGAAGTCGCCGGTAACAGTTCCCGGTATGCAGACACTGACTGGATAAAGCCGAATATCGTCAAAGAAGATTGCACCTTTGCCGCCCGTAACCGGAGAAGCCTTGTTGCCAATACCAATATAAATCCTGGCGATATTGGTCAGGTCCAGGCTGGCATTCTGTGCCTTAAAAGAGCCACTGCCGATGCTGAGCGAAATGTACCAGTCGTGCCAACCTAACCTCTGTATGTAAGTTTGGTCAGGATTGGTAACGGTAGCAACCCTGTTACTTCCATCCTGGAGAGTAACATACAGCTTGTCTGTAGCTACAATAGTCAGGGTATTGTTCGGGTCGCCGTAGTAAGACAGTTTCAGCAGCTTATAGCTGCTCCAGTCTCTCAACATACCCAGGCTGTTCTGATCCGGGTAGGAACAAGCAGCGTCATCAACCGCAGTAGATGCCTCTGAATACTTAGGAGCAGTGTAGTTCCAACTCGATCCATAACTCTGACCACCTTCTATATCTATAGGCAATCGCAGGTCATTTACCCAACTGATGCTGCCGCCGTTGTCATAGTAGAATTTCATAGATTTTAGACCACCCTGTGCAATATTGCCCTTATTGGTAGCATCATCGCAGGGGTCTATGTTGAGCTGAACATAAGAGCCGGATGTTCCATTAGTGGTAGGAGGATGTGACCAGCCATTCTGCCATTCTACAGTCCAAAGCCCGTCTATCCAGGTTCTCCGCAGCGAACCAGCAGGGAGAATCGGGTAGCCGGAATTAGTTGGGGAGTTTCCGCTTTCGAGGTCCTGAGTACCTGTCGCGGTATAAGGCTCGAAGTTATCGACGACCTTGTATATCGGAACTGTAAATCTCCAGACATTACCCGGCCAGGTAGTGACTCCGTTGACCTCATCTACGGCCCAGTAGTAAGTCTTGGGGTACGGAAGTGGCCCGGGCGGAGTATAGCTTGGGTTCGGGCCGCTGATGTTATGGGGGCCGGCGGCAATTTTGCGTTCGTTGACATCGTTGAAATCGTTGCTGAAGTATAGCTTGTGCCCATTGTGCCCGACTATAACGTCATCATGAGCTCCCGGCTTCCACGTAAGAGTAGGATTCATATCCACCTCTGCGTTATTATTAAACGGATTCGGGCCATAGGCTTGTGGAGACTTCATTATCGTTTGTATCTCGGCCTCTGACAGCACCTTATTGTAAATGCGGACATCATCGATGAGACCCGGGAAGTAATTATTCGGGTTGGTTGCACTCAGGCCCATCCGCACGTCGTCAACTGTGTCTAGAATATAGTCCGCCTGACCGACGAGCGAGCCATCGCCGTAATAGCGTACCGTTGTTCCATCATACGTGACGGCAAAATGGTGCCAAAACAGGTCAAGAGGCATTATGTCCTGCGTCCACATATAACTATTAAAAATATAACCACCACCAGCGGCCACCGCGATAGAGAAAAGACGGTAGCTCCCGCTCCCAGCGAAGCCAAAGATGGTTCCCCCTGCCGGTATAGTCGTGGCGTTCACCTTCGCCCAGCCGGCGATAGTTCTCGGAGCCGCCCCGCTTATCCCTACGCTGCCGACACTCACCCAGTCGGTGGTGCCGTTAAGGCTAATCGCATCGTCAAATTCGCCAGTTGTAAAAACCGGGCTGCCATTAAGCGTGCCGTACCTGTTATGGCCGGACGAGTCAAGCGTCCTATCGCTCGGGCCTTCATCAAACTTCCACCAGCCGACAAGATTAGGGTCAGTAACAGGTATATCGGGCCAATGTTCTGAATTCCCACTCATCGCCTTGCCAGGTAGTGGCGCCGTTGACCTCATCGATATGCCAATAATAAAGCGTGTCGAATGCCATTTGTCCGGGGGGGTCATAAGTTGTAGCAGTCTGAGTTGACACTAACGGCAGCGGGTGCGTCGTTCCAAAGTACACTTTATTCCCGTTAGTCGTCGCCGCCTTGGCACCCGCAGTCCAGGAAAGGACGGCATTTGGGTCCACATAATTGGCGTCATTAGGCGGGCTGGGATTATAGGCTTTTGTCGGCTGAACCGTAAAGCTCCAGACATTACCCGGCCAAGTATTGGGTCCGTTAACCTCAGCAATCCGCCAGTAATAGGTTGTGCCATAGCCCATACCGGCAACAGGATAATTCGGAGGAGTGCTGGGGCCTTTGTCCGTGCCGTTAATGCCTTGTCTCACATCGCTTTTGACACTGCCGAAGTAGACATGGTGGCCATTCGTAGTAGCCGCATAACGCCCCGGATCCCACGTGAGGGTCACAGTATCACCGCCGTTGTATATGCTGTTAGTATCCGGATACGGGCTGGATGCTATCAGCGGTAACGGAAGTCCAACAACGTCATCAAACACAAAGTCATATGCAGTAGTGTTATTGTTAGATTGAATTTCATATTTCACAAACTTGGTATTCGCAGGAGCTACAGCAGTAAGGGTACAATATCTCCAGCCATTCGCGTCTGGCGTCCCGGCGAAGGCCGCATCAACCCTGCCGTTATTTGGTGGGTTCTGCGAGGTCTCGCTGGGGATAGCAGTAAACCAAACCATGTCGATGCCAGCATTGCCCGCCGCACTCAACTGTTTGGAATAAGCTGATATTGTACAACTTGTTCCTGCGTTAACCGCGACACCCTGGTAAATGCCCGCACCACCACTGCCCGAAGTCGGGGATGCACTATGGAAGCGAATAGATGCATGACCGCTGTGCGAATAAATAGTGTTTACGTCACAGACACCAGTACCCCAAACCCATATTCCAGTTACAGGTGGCACCAGACCAGGATAAAGCTCCCAATGGGTAAAGAAAAGAGACGGATACGCAGGCCCACCAGTCCAATTCTCAAAACTACTGTTTAGCAGGGTAGCGGCCTGTGCTGTTCCAACAAAAGCAAATACCATCACAAAAACAAAACAAATTAAACAAATCAATTTTCTACACATACATAATACCTCCTTTAAAAATCAGACCTCAATTATTTATTATTTACTTTCCGGCTACACGCCAAAACACCTTGCTGTTTTCAACAGGCGCCAATAAAGCTAAAAACTTATAATTTGCCTGTCTCAAACAACCTACAATAAAATGACCCCTAATAATCTCCCTCCTCTAAACCCCCGTTAGAATTTTTCCCTTTTTGACGCTGTTTATCACAGGGGGGGCGCTTTTACCCATTCTCGAACTTCTAACGAGGCTTGCCAAGAACAACCTTTTCACAACCCGCCTTAAGCTCCTTTCCTTCATTCAAAGCCCAAAAATGTAAAAACTAACCTGCGAAGCACAGATTTATCACTAAAACCCTGTGCCCCGCACAACAACCCATCCTCCAATGAGAAACTGCGAAACTACACGTATTATAAGACCTATAATCCACACCTATAGTCCACAGATTTCACCAGTTTCATTTATACCTGATTAGCCACACCCTTGTCAAGGAAAAAATCGAGAAAGATGGCATAGGAAGGGAACAATTTTTTAAGAAGGGTTGCCCTTACAGGTAGTTCCTGAGGTATGCAGATTTCGCCGGCGATTCGTATGTTTTGGTAAGTTTGGTTAGTTTTGGTTTATGCTAAAACTTTGCTGCCAGTTCCTTTGCTGTTTTTGTCGCCTGCTGGCATCTTTTCTCTGCTGTTTCAGCGCCTGCCTGCAGTGTAGGCTCGACATAAATCGAATCAATCTTTTCAAAACCCATAAATCTGAAGATAAAATCCACGTATTTACTTTGAAAGTCAATTGCTTCGTCTGGAGTCCCCTTTGGATATTGTCCGCCGCGGGCGTAAATTACCAGAAGCGGCCTTCCTGTGACAAGCCCCTGATAGCCCTTCTCGGCACTGTATGAAAAGGTGTAGCCGGCCTGAACGAGAATATCTATATATTGTTTGAGCCGATAGGGGATGCCGAAATTCCACATCGGCACCGCCAGAACATATTTATCCGCATTTTTAAATCGCTCGATTACAGCCTCGATTTTCTCCCAGATTTTCCGGTCTTCTTTTGTAGGGTTTAGACCATGCAAAACCCTGTATTTGGCCGATGCCGCCGCCCCGTCAAATGCCGGCAGAGGCTCAGTGAAAACATCCAGCGTCACAATCTCATCTTTGGGATTTTGCCTTTTGTATTCCTCGATGAACGCATCGGCGACCCGCAGACTGTATGAAAGTTTGCCTGTCGGCGAAGACTTTATGTAAAGTAATCTGCTCATAAAACCTCCCTGAATTAACTTTTGAAACTTATTGTCCTTTTATGCACCGGACAGCCCTTTCTCGTTATTTGAGCATCTCGGCAAGGTCTGCATCGGCATTGCCAACTGGTTTGATATTATACTCTTCTGCCAGCAGCTTCAAGACATTTGGGCTTAAAAATGCAGGCATCGATGGCCCCAACCTTATGTTTTTGATTCCCAGATACAGCAGTGTAAGCAGTATCGCAACTGCCTTCTGCTCATACCAGGAAACAATAAGCGACAGCGGCAGGTCGTTGACAGAGCAATTGAATGCCTCGGCAAGGGCCTGCGCAATCTTGATTACCGAGAAACAATCGTTGCACTGGCCGGCATCAAGCAATCTCGGTATTCCATCAATGTCGCCAAAGTCAATTGCATTAAAACGGTATTTGCCGCACGCCGCCGTTATAATCACGCAGTCCTTCGGCACCTTCTCGGCAAATTCCGTATAATAATTTCTGCCCGGCTTCGCTCCGTCGCAGCCGCCGATAAAGAAAAAGTGTCTGATTTTCCCCTTCTTTACCGCATCTATAATCTTGTCAGCTAATCCGAGCACGGCGGTGTAGTTATAACCGGTGCTCAATGTCCCTTTTGGATTGTTCGCAAGCGGCGGCAATGACAAGGCCTTTTCAATAACCTCGCTAAAGTTTTTGTCCCTGATATGCCTTACGCCCGCAACGCCCGCAATCCCGCACGTGAACATCCTGTCCTTGTATGTGTCCTTCGGAATCATAACGCAGTTGGTTGTCACCAGAATCGCACCGGAGAACTCGTCAAATTCCTTCCTCTGGTTCTGCCACGCTGTTCCATAGTTGCCGACAAGGTGTTTGAATTTCCGCAGTTCCGGATATCCGTGTGCCGGCAGCATCTCGCCGTGCGTATAGATATTTATACCCTTTCCTTCGGTTTGTTTAAGCAGTTCTGACAAATCCAGCAGGTCGTGTCCTGTGACAACTATTCCGGGACCGGCTTTTGTCCCACCGGCAACTTTTGCCGGCGTCGGTTTTCCGAATCTTGCCGTATGGGCATTATTGAGCATCTCCATTGTCCGCAGATTCATTTGGCCCGCCTTAATCGCCAGTTCCAGATAGCGGTTTAAATCGAAGTCAACGTTTGTGAGCGTGGCAAAAAGGGCTTCGTGCATAAAGCCGTCAACCTTTTCGTCTTTATACCCAAGCTCTCTTGCATGGTATGCGTAGGCGGCAATACCCTTAAGACCAAAGATAAGCGTATCCTGCAAACTCTGAATATCTTCGTTCTTGCCGCAGACGCCGACTTTTGTGCAGCCTGTGCCGCCCGCTGTTTGTTCACACTGATAACAAAACATAATTGCTTCCTTATACTAAAACAATTTCCATTTTTTATGAACGTATCATAATCAGGAGCATCTTAAATTGCTCCTGGGCTCTTACTGAATGCGGCATATTTGCAGGCATAATTATTATCTGACCAGCCGAAACCCGATTCTCTTTGTCGCCAATTGTTATAATTGCTTTTCCTTCAACAACAAAGACTGTCGCATCGAAAGGCGCCTGATGTTTGCTCAAGGCCTGTCCCTTGTCAAATGCGAAAAGTGTAATTGTCCCCGCCTCTTTATCAACTATTGTTTTACTGACGACAGAATCCTTCGAGTATTCAATCAGTTGTTTTAATGTCCGGGCCTTTGAAAAACAGCTTTCAAGCAGTTTGCTATTTTTTCTCTCGCTCATTTTTTATCCCTCATTTTCCGATTATCGGGGTTGTCATAAGTTATTTTTTGGTTGTTTTCTTGCAAGTTCTTCAAGTTTTATCTCAGACAGAGACCGATTAATTTCCTTTTGCAGTTTGGACAGTTTTTTACTGACAGGGCAGTTTTTCTTTCTTTTGCAAAAATTCGCATCAAGCAGGCACCTATTCAGGCTCACGGGTCCCTGAATGACCTCTATTATCTTCAGGAGATTCATTTTAGACGGCTCTCTGTTTAGGCAAAACCCGCCTTTAGGCCCCATCGAGCTTTTAACCAGTTTATTTTTTTTTAGTCTCTGCAATAGTTTGCAGACCAGGCCGTAAGATATATTCTGACCGTCAGAAATCTGTCTTGCCGAGATGGGTTCTTTTTGCCGATTTTTGGCCAGATATACCATAGCCCTTATCGCATAATCCGTATTTCTTCTTATCAAATCCATTTTCTATGGTCCTGTGTTTTTAATGCATATAGGACTAATATAGTCCTACTAAACATTCCTGTCAACAGAAAAAAATATATTTTTCTAAATATTTTTTCCTGGAAAACGGCGGGTATTCCTGATAAATCTTGGATTTGTTTCAGATTTCGATATTGGGATTTCGTATTTTATGAACCTTTGTGACGACGAGCAACGAGATACGAGCGACGAATTGACCGCGCCCGGCAGGACTCCGGCCTTTGACCAACTGATAGTCGAATAGTAGAAAGTAGACCGCAGGTGGATGGTGAATTTGATAAGAAAACTTTTTGCCGTTCGTTGATATTCTCAACTGTTCATCTGTTCTCCTGCTCACCTGCTCTGTTGGCCAAAGGCCAACGCGCCCGGCAGGACTCTGGCCTTTGGCCTTGAACCTAAATCCGCCTTCGGCGGATTTCCATAGGGGCTGCCGCCCCTCTGGCGTCGCTTCGCTCCTGTCACCCCGCAGACGTGGGAAAATTCTTTTCCCACACCCTTTGAGGTTCGAGTCCTGCCTCCGCCAACGCGCCCGGCAGGACTCGAACCTGCAACCTTTGGTTCCGTAGACCAAAGCTCTATCCAATTGAGCTACGGACGCTTAAAAAATAATATTTACGCCTGATTTTACTTCTCACATCCGCCCTTTGCAAGCAAATTAGCAAATGGCAGCACATAGCGTGTAGGGGATAGGGTGTGGAAGATAGAAAATAGAAAGAGGACAGATAACAGAAGACAACTTAGGCACGATGTAATACACAATACGATTCACGAGACACGAGCGGCGAATTTAGGGTTTATGACTGATGACTTACGACTGTTGCTCCTCTTTCGGCCTGTGTTTCCAGCGGCGGTGAAGCCACCAGTACTGCGTCGGGTCTTCGCGGACAAACTGCTCGACCGCCTTTGTGTATTCAGCCGTCACCCACAACAGGGGGTCGTCTTTGTCCTGCCATTCTTCAGGAAAGATAATCCGATTTATTCCAATTTCAAAGAAAAATAGATTATCGACACGCCTGCTGTAGCCAACCGCTATAGGCAGGTTATAAGTGATTGCCAAAAGACCGATGCTCTTATAGGTGCTGGCCTTTCTGCCGAAAAAGTCGACAAATATCCCTTTTTTGCCCGCATCCTGGTCGGCGATAAAGCCGAGCGCCGACCCTGATGATACGATTTTGCCCATCATTTCAGCGGCGCCTTTTTTGTCGATGATTATCTGGCCCGCCTGCTGGCGAACACCGTAAAGATATCTGCTGATAAACTTATTATCCAAAGGCCTTGCAACGCTGTGTATGTTAAAACCGAACAGCCCCAGCATATAGCCGATTATCTCGAAGTTGCTGTAATGGGCCGTTATCATTAAAAGGCCTTTGCCCTCCTGCAGCATCCACTTGACTCTTTCGGCATTCTTAAATTGTGAATAGATGCGCCAGTTGGATTTTCGCACAAGTCTTGGCACAAAAAACACATCAACCGCCAGCATCGCTAATTGTTCAAAACTGCGTTTGCCGGTTTGCACAATCCACTCATCATTTTTTTCGGGGAAACTTGTCCGCAGGTTTTCGATGGCCCGCAATCTTCCGCGATGATAGTGTTTCCACAGCAGCCTTCCCAGAAAACAAGCAAATCGCAGGTTAGTCTCAATTTTGAACAGTGACAGGAAAATCACTACGATACGCAGCGTCATATAGACGAGCCAGTCGGCTATGACGCTGCGTTTATGCTTGTTCTTCTTTGTCGGAGAACCGCCGTTCATAGCAGACGATTTTAGGCTCAAAGACCCGCCTGTCAAGGTTTCAATTCTTAATGCGTATTGTGTCTGTCGTTACTTCAACTTCGATGTTGGATATTTCTTCTGCCCTGTGCACTTGTGCTCTTTTGTGCATTTTTTACTTTTGTCTGATTGTCTTTACATACAAGGCACAGGTTAGATGCCGGAACACTACCCATAATTCTTTTTTATATGCCGGCTCAAAATAGTTTATTGATTAAGCAGTTAAACTATTCACTAACTTTTTTTCTCAGAGCGTTTTTCTCTTAATTCCTCGAGATACCTTGCCGCTGCATCCTTGCCGCCTAATCCAAAGGCAAGCGCCAAGGCAAGGCAAACGCCGCCGAGGATAATATTGAAGGTGGCAGTTACCAAAAGCGGTGCAATACCAAGCTCTACCAGCGCAATAGTCGCTGCAAAAATTATAATTGCCCACCGGCTTATACCGGCAAATATCTCCGGTCTGGGCATCCTGGCATTGCCGGCAGCGGTGCGAACTATTCCCGACACAAAACTGGCCAGAAACATGGCAACAACCAGAACCAGCAAGGCAGCTATGACTCTCGGGATGTAGTCAAACAAGCTTGCAAGAACGTCGGAAGTCTTGGGCAGTCCCAGAGCATCAACAGTCATCACGAGCACCATAATCATAATCAGCCAATAAACCAGCTTGCTTACCAACTCCCTGGCGGAAATTCCCAAATCGCCTTTCTTTAGAATTTCTGATATACCTGCCTTATCAGCCAGCACATCAAAGCGTACTGTCTTAAGCAGCCAGTCAACTAAACGTCTGATTGCCTTGGCCACAATCCAGCCTACTATCAGAATTACCAATGCTCCCAGCAGGACAGGAAGATAGGCCATTATTCTGGTCAACATTTGACGGATCGGCTCAACAATAAGATTTTCCCATTCTATTACTGCCAGCATTTTCTGTACCTCCAAATAAATTGTTAATATTGATTCTTAAAATTTCTATATAATGCTGGGTTCCCACGAACCCTTCAGTTTGTTATCAATTATCATTAATCAATAGTTGATAATTATTTGATATGCTGCGGGTGCTCTTTCTTCCGTATTTGTAAAAGAAATATTTCGATGGGATTTTACCTTTAAACTTGAGCTATGACAACTATTTTTCAGGCAAAAAAGACACATTTTGGAATTATTTTTTTCGTGTTCTCTTCGTAAGGAGTCCCGAGGACTGTGCCCTCTGCGGCGAAAATTTTTTGGCGGGAATAGGCTTGACAATATGATGATTTTGCATAATGTCAGTTATTCAAGAATTTTTTCAGAAAGGATTTTTAGATAATGAAAAAAGGCATCGCAGTCGGCACTTTCGTTTTCGAGCAGAAGCAAACAGAGGCTGTCGAAAGCGCTCTTTACCAAAAGCATATTGCTCTGACGGGTAAATCGCATATAGCGGCCTTTGCGGGTTTCCTAATGCCGCTGTGGTATTCGTCCATCAGCGAGGAGCATAATGCGGTTCGTAAGACCGCGGGGATTTTCGACTGCACACACATGGGCGTGCTGGAGGTTGAAGGCCGCGAGGCGGAACCGTTTTTGAACATAATCGCAACAAATGATGTGAGCAGGCTCGAAAGCGGCACAGCACAATATTCTTATATAATTGATGCGGCGGGCAATGTCCTTGACGATATTATTATTTATCGCAGGGAAAAAGAAAAATTTATGGTTGTGGTAAATGCCGCCAATGAGCCGAAGATTAAGGCGTATATAAAAGGGCTGCTCGCAGGCCAGGTCATTATTGATGCTGATGAGCCGAATCGGAAACTGGCGTATAAGCCTGCGGTGCGTAATATGCGGGATACCGGCAGCGGCGGTGATTACCGGGTTGATATTGCGCTGCAGGGACCGACGTCGGAAGACGTGATTTTGGAACTGGTGAAAAGTGAGAAGGATAAAGAGGCGGTCAGGAATTTGAAATTATTTAAATTTATTGAGACAACAGTCTGATGGGACAGATATTATAATTGCCCACACCGGCTATACTGGTGCGAAGGTTGGATTTGAATTTTATGTGCATCCGAATAAGGCAGGGCAGATTTGGGATTTGGTTCTGGATGCGGGGGAAAAATTTGGCGTGCTGCCGTGCGGTCTCGGCTCCCGCGACAGCCTGCGGATAGAGGCTGGACTGCCGCTGTATGGCCACGAACTCGACGGGAAGTTTGGCATCTCGCCTTTTGAGGCAGGTTACGGCTGGGCGGTCAAATTGCAGAAGGAATTTTTCATAGGAAAGGCATCTATGCAGAAGCGGGCGGAAAATTATCATAAAGAGGTTGTTAGAATCGAACTGCCGGGCGAAAAGGGCGTCAGGCCTGTGCGCCAAAATGATGCGGTCCTGAATGGCGACGGCGCCTGCATTGGCTCTGTTTTGAGCTGTGCAAAAGTCGGCCAAAAACAGATTGCTCTTATCTTTGCGAACAGGGACAATATAAAAGAAGGAACAGACGTGGGTATTTATTATCTTGCTCGCAGCAGCGCTCAAGTGCAAAATGGCAGGCGGGAAAGTGTGGACAGACTTGAGAGATTGAAACCAGATATTGTTGGAAAAGGATTGAGCAGGTTTGCAAGATTTTGACTGGAGGCGAAAAAATTATGGTAGTTGAAGGATTATTTTACACAAAGGAGCATGAATGGGTTAAGATCGAGGGAGATACGGCAGTTGTCGGTATTACCGATTATGCGCAGGAGATGCTCGGCGAGATAACTTATGCCGAGCTGCCGAAACTCGATAAGGAAGTCGATGCTGGCGATGAACTGGCGGTTGTGGAAAGCTCAAAGGCTGCCAGCGATGTCTATGCGCCGGTTGCGGGCAGGGTAATTGAGGTAAATTCGGAGCTTGAAACTCAGCCTGAGCTGATAAATGAGGATTGCTATGATACCGGCTGGATTTGCAAAATGGAAGTGACTGGAAAAGATGCAGCAGCCGGGCTGATGAGTGCTAATGAATATGAAGAATATCTAAAGGGGCTTTAAAATGGAATTTACAGGACAATCGAATAGTTCGCCGCAGGCGGATTTTCAGCTTCAGCAGCCGAAAAAGAGAAGCTGGCCGAAGATTATCTGGGGAATAGTTACGGGACTATCGATTCTCGGCAACATTGTAATGTTTATATTGCTGGCCTTTTTTGCTATGTTTGCCTTCTGGGGCATACATGCCGAGGATTATTACTACGAAGAGGTAATTGTGCGTGAGCCGGCAGTCAATAAGATTGTGGTTATCAACCTTAACGGGATAATTGACGAGGAGACGGCACAGGATATTTACAAACAGTTAAGGTATGCCGAATCAGACGATAGGGTTAAAGGGGTAATTCTGCGCGTAAGTTCTCCAGGAGGGCTGGACTCATCGAGCGACCAGATTTACAACGAAATCACCAAATTCAGAAATAAAACGGGCAGGCCTGTTGTTGCTTTTATGCAGCAGGTGGCGGCATCGGGCGGTTATTACACGTCCGTTGCCTGCAACAGTATTGTGGCAGAACCGACCGTGATTACAGGCTCAATCGGCGTGATAATGAATTATTTCGTGCTGACGGACCTTTTGGAGGGCAAACTCGGCATAGAGCCTGTTGTTATCAAATCAGGGGCTAAAAAGGACTGGCCGAGTTTATTTAAAAAGCCCGATGAAGAACAGCTCAGATATCTGCAGGAAAAATTTATCCAACCAGCTTATGAAAGGTTTGTCGATATTGTCGCAAATTCACGCAGGGCCCTTACCATAGAAGATGTGAAAAGGCTTGCGGACGGAAGCATTTTTGGCGCCGATGAAGTGCTTGCGGAAAAGCTGATAGATAAAGTCGGATATCTGGATGATGCAATTGCAGAAACGCAGAAGCTTGCAGGAATAAGTAAGGCAAAGGTCGTCCAGTACCGCAAACCGTTTTCGCTTGCAGGCCTTCTGGCGCAAAGGCGGACAGCATTCCAAAGCTTGACACAAATTTGCTGCACAAACTCAGCACGCCGCAGGTTATGTATTTGTGGAGCATACATTAGAAGTCGCTCGTGATTCGTTGTTTGTCGCTCGGATAATCATTTCCGCCTTATTTGATTTGGTTAATCTGTTTAGGATAAGGTTATCAGAGGTCTTAAGTTTTATTGAGGCAGAAGATTTACAAAGGTTGCGTAATCGGCGAAGTTGATAATTCCGTCGCCTTCGGAAGGATACATTTCAACAGCGGGTTCGTCTTGCAGCCAGTAGTCAAGAAGAATTTTCAGGTCGCTAATATCTACTAATCCGTCGAGGTTGAAATCCCCCGGCGTTGCAAAATATCTGATTGCCGCAAAGGCATCGATAAGACCGTATCCATATTGGTCGGCAGGCCCCAAATCGATGGCAGTATTCTGAAGGGCCTCTCTGATTTCGTCCGGTTCTGTAATTCCTGTTGAGACCAAAAGCCCCGCAACTGCGCTTACGTGGGGGGCGGCCATTGAAGTGCCGGCAAAGAGATAATAATTGAATACCGCCGGGTCTCCGTCAAAAGTCTGTTGAAGGATGCCGTCTTCGTAAACTTTGGCTGACACTGAGGTCGCCGCCCGGAGCCACAAGGTCTATATAGCTGCCTGTGTTGGAATAGCTTGCCCTCGTTCGGTCATAGCGGGTAGCGCCTACCGCAATGCAATAACTGTTATAAGCCGCAGGATATTGAGGCTGATTACCACTTTGATATTCGTTGCCGGCAGAGCACACACACGTCACACCGTGGTTGTAGGCATATTTGACGGCATCTTTTAAGGTACGTGAGTCTTGGTCGCCCCCGAAGCTCATATTAATCACGTTTGCACCATTATCAACGGCAAAATGGATTCCATCGGCAGCCGTAGTATCATAACCGTAACCGTTTGCGTCGAGAACCTTTACGGGCATAATCGAGCAGTTAAAAGCAATCCCTGCCACACCTTCGAGGTTGTTTGTGCTTTGAGCAATTGTGCCTGTTACGTGTGTGCCGTGGCCTTCATCGTCATTGGGGTGATAGTCTCCGTTGACATAGTCATAACCCTGCACAAAATGTGTGTTTGCCAGGTCAGGCGCCAGCCGGTACTCGTCGTAGTCTTCATAGGCTGCTCCGGTGTCGAGAACGGCAATTATTACATTGGGGTCGCCTGTGGTTAAGTCCCAGACCGGCTCGATATTTATACCGCTTGTCTTTTTGAAATTCCACTGTTTGTAGTATAGCGGGTCGTTTGGGATGTAGTGCGCGTGAACGTAATAGTTTAGCTCTGCGTACTCGACATCAGGGTCTGCTTTGAATAATTCCACCGTTTCTTGTGCGGTTTTTCCGGCAGGGACTTTTATGCGGTGGAAACCTGCAAAGGTGCTTGTGCTAATGATTGATGTGCTGTTTCTTGCGGTTATGTTGTGAATTTTGGTTTGATATGTTCCATCCTTAAATTTGACGATTATCTCACCGGGGACATACTTTTGTCGGTAATCAGAAAACGAATCAGCCGCAAAAAGCGAAAGAACGAAAAGGTGTGCGGTTAGAATACATAGCAGCTTTGCACAAAAACTTTTCTTCACCCTTGTTTTCCTAAAAACATACGGCCGATAATGTCTGAATAGGTTTATTTTTAACATCATATCATATCAGGTGGTATTTTTCAATTTTTTTTTTCGTAAATTTCTGGATGGAAGATAACATCTCTTTGACAAAAGACTTGCAAAAACCTGCGGCGATAGTAAAAGAAGCGAATCCACTTGTTTAATGCGAACGGATTTTTTCGATGATTGCGTCAGCCATCTGACTTGTGCCGACAGCGGCAGGGTCGTTGCGGTCCTCCTTGAGGTCATAAGTGACATTTTTGCCTTCTGCTATGACAGCGGCAACGGCTGCCTCCAGCCTGTCAGCTTCTTTTGTCTTACCGAGGTATCTTAACATCAGGACACCGCTCAAGATAAGGGCGGTTGGATTGACCTTGTTTTGCCCTTTATATTTCGGTGCGCTGCCGTGAGTAGCCTCAAAAATAGCACCTTTGTCGCCGATATTTGCCCCCGGCGCCACGCCCAGACCGCCCACAAGACCGGCGCAAAGGTCGCTTATAATGTCGCCATAGAGATTGGGCAGGACAAGAACATCGTAAAGTTCCGGCTTCTGAACTAACTGCATACACATATTGTCAACGATGCGGTCTTCAAATTCGATGTCTGCGTATTTTGCGGCGACCTGCCGGCTCACCTCCAGAAACAATCCGTCGGTGTGCTTCATAATGTTGGCCTTGTGAACGCTGGTCACTTTTTTGCGATTATTTTTACGTGCATATTCAAATGCAAATTTGACAATCCTTTCGGTGGCGGTTACCGATATTGGTTTTATTGATATGCCTGAATCCGGTCGGATTTTTTTTGAACCGTGGGCATTGAGCCATTTTATAAGTTCCGCTGTGTCATCTTTTCCCTTCTGAAATTCTATGCCTGCATAGAGGTCTTCGCTGTTTTCGCGAACGATGACAAGGTCAATATTGGTAAACTTGCTTCGCACGCCCGCATAACTTTTGCAGGGCCGCAGACACGCATATAAATCGAACAACTGACGCAAATGAACGTTGACGCTTCTGAAACCTGTGCCGACAGGGGTTGTGACGGGCGCTTTGAGTGCGACGCCGTTTTTCTTTATCGAGTCGATGGTGCGCTCCGGCAGGGGACCGCCTTCTTTTGCCAGACAATCGCTGCCCGCCTCGACAATGTCCCACTTCAAACTAGCTCCGGTTGCGTCAATACATCTGCGGGCTGCCTCTGCCAGTTCCGGTCCTGTCCCGTCGCCTGTTATCAACGTCACATTCGTCATTTTCTAATTTTCCATGAAAAAATTTACAAAAAGGTATTTTATGTATCTGCGGCATTTCTGGCAATCATTAAAAATTGATTTTTTGGAATGCGTTTCATAACCTTTATGAAATGGCCTGCAGTAAATCGAATCACTTCTGGTGCAGCTCGCGTTGTGCAAAAAGCGTTGGGATAAAAAATAGAGCAAAAAAACGCTCAAATTGAATAATTGTATTATTATCCGGCTATTGGTATAATAATCACTCAAATCTTACCATCGCAGAAAGGAACGAGAAACCATTTTATTATTAACAGGTTAGGGTAAATTTCGGTCAAATAATGCTATGAAGAAAATATTTCCGTATAAGTGTTTGTGGCAGGCATCGCTTTTGACCAGAAAAGTTGGAAAAGATGCGGTGCCGATAGATATAAGTAAATTTAAGGCAATTAAGGGCAATATAGGGTTGCACGGCTACAGAAGGGTAAGACGAGAAAGCAAAGGTAATGTCAGGGCCTATAGAAAAGATACTTACGGAATTACATTTGTTTTTATTAATTTTCAGGATCATGCGATTGAAGCCAGGACAGAAACCTGGGCAGGCCTGATGGCGCTGTGCAGCGAATTCGACCTTATACCCTACAGAACTGCTTGAAATCGGCAGCCGGCATCCCGCCTTGATATTTCATCCTTAATAGCCCATACTTTGAAATTCATTATTCGGTGTTGGACATTGGATATTCTCCGTCCTCTGTCCTCTTCTTTCTCCTATACGCTTTATGCTTCACGCTATTCGTCTTCTGTTTTTATCCTCAAAAAGTTTGACAATTTACCCCTGTGCTGTTAAGCTATCCGGCCTTGAAGTTCGGGAGTGTAGCTCAGTAGGTAGAGCAACGCACTTTTAATGCGTAGGTCTTGGGTTCGAATCCCAACACTCTCAGTGTTTTTTTCTGTATTATGATTTTTTTGATGGGATTTTTTATACATACACTGAATCAACTTAAGCTAAGGGAATAGCTCTATGCCCTTCATTTCCAATACCGAACAACAAAGAAAGCAAATGCTGGCCGATATAGGTCTTTCAATGGCTGATTTATTTGCCGATATACCCACAGACCTTCGGCATGAAAATTTTCATCTGCCGGCCGACCTGTCGGAACAGCAGGTCAGAAACAAGCTGGCGGAACTGGCCGGCAAAAATTCAACAAATTTAACCCTCTTTTTGGGCGGCGGCTTCTATGACCATTTTATACCGTCGGCTGTTTATGCGATTACCTCTCGCAGCGAATTTTACACCGCCTACACCCCTTATCAGCCGGAACTTTCGCAGGGAACATTGCAGGCCATTTACGAATTCCAGTCGGTAATTTGCAGACTGACCGGTATGGATGTCTCAAACGCATCGCTCTATGACGGCGGAACGGCGATGTATGAAGCGATGATGATGGCAATGCGGATAACAGGCAGAGAGAAAATTATAATTGACGACAGCGTTAATCCGATTTATCGGGTGATGATTCACTCATACGGCAGAAATCTCAATATCGAGCTTGCACGAGACGCACTGCACGGAAGGCCGGGCCAATCGCGAACAGATACTCCAAAGTCTTGATGAAGAAACCGCTGCGATTGTTTTGCAGAATCCGAATTTTTTCGGCTGCATTGACGATTTTACGGATATTGCCGAGGCCGCACACAAGAAGGGGGCGTTATTGATTGTTTCCTGCTATCCGATTTCGCTCGGAATTCTGAAGACGCCGGGGGCGATGGGGGCGGATATTGTGACAGGTGAAGGCCAGAGCCTTGGGATGCCGATGTCGTTCGGCGGGCCTTATCTTGGCTTTATGGCGACCCGCAAAGAATTTGTAAGAAAGATGCCCGGCAGGATTTCAGGCCTGACTAAAGACAGAAATGGAAATCGTGCCTTTGTGCTTACCCTGCAGGCCAGAGAGCAGCATATCAGGCGCCAAAAGGCGACATCGAATATCTGCTCGAACGAGGCCCTCTGTGCGCTGACGGCTCTTGTTTATTTATCGCTGCTCGGCAAAGAGGGCCTGCGGCAAACCGCTCAATTATGTATGGATAAGGCGAGTTTCGCCTATCAGAGACTTACCGCAATTCCGAAAATAAAGCCGCACTTTAAATCGAAGTGGTTTTTCAATGAGTTTGTTTTGGACCTGCCCTGTGATGCTGCGGAGGCAATTGGCAGACTTATCGAGAAGGGTTTTGCCGCGGGTTTCCCATTGAGCAGGTATTATAAGGATATGAACAATTCCATTCTGATTTGCGTCACCGAGAAGAGGACAAGGCAGGAAATCGACCTGCTGGCTGAAGCGCTGGAGAGTGTTTTGTGAAACTGATTTTTGAAAAAAGCGTTGAAGGAAGAAAGGGTGTCAGTGTTGTTCCGACTGATGTGCCGACAATCGTCAAGACGGCTTACGCCACAACGGATATTCCGAAGCAGTTTTTGAGGGATACGCCGGCGAGTTTGCCCGAACTTAGTGAGCTTGATGTCGTGCGGCATTTTACGCAGCTTAGTAATCGTAATTTCGGCGTCGATACCGGCTTTTATCCGCTCGGCTCCTGCACGATGAAGTATAGCCCGAAGGTTGCCGAGCGTATTGCCTCGTATCCGGGTTTTGCGCATCTGCATCCGCTTCTGCCGCAGCTTCGCCGCGGCAGAATGCTTACCCAGGGTGCGCTGCAGGTCATTTATGAAACCGATATGCTGCTTCGCGAAATAACCGGAATGGCGGGATTCACTATGCAGCCGATGGCAGGTGCCCACGGCGAATTGACAGGTATGATGATTATGGCTGCCTACCATCATGATAAGGGCAATAAAAAGAAGACGGTCCTTATCCCCGACAGCGGACACGGCACAAATCCTGCAAGCGCCGCAATTGCAGGCTTCGACGTTGTATCTGTGCCAACTGCCGAAAGCGGTTTTCTGGAGATTAAAACTCTAAAAAAATATATCAACGATGATGTTGCCGGCATTATGCTCACCTGTCCCAATACCGTCGGATTATTTGAGCCGCACATTAAAGAAATATGTGATGCTTTACACAGCGTCGATGGCCTTGCGTATTACGATGGCGCAAACCTCAATGCTATAGTCGGCAAGGTCAGGCCGGGCGATTTCGGCTTCGATATTGTGCATTTGAATCTGCACAAGACCTTCGCCACGCCGCACGGCGGAGGCGGCCCAGGCGCAGGCCCTGTCGGCGTAAAAGAAAATCTTCTCGATTATCTGCCCGTCTCTATTGTGGTCAAAAGAAGCGACGGCACATTTGCACTCGAATACGATAGATCCAAATCTATTGGATATATTGCGCCTTTTTACGGCAATTTTGCAGTTGTGCTTAAGGCCTATGTCTATATCCTGATGCTCGGCAAAAATGGCCTGCTGTGCGTAGCGGAAAATGCAGTCCTCAACGCCAATTATATCCGGGCCAGGCTCAAAGGTCATTTCGATATTGCTTACGACAGGCTTTGCAAGCACGAATGCGTCTTTATGCCGACAAAAAAGATGCTTGATAACGGCGTTCATACGCTCGATATTGCCAAGGCTTTAATTGACAGGGGCTTTCATCCGCCGACCATTTATTTCCCGACGATTGTCAAAGAGGCGATTATGATTGAGCCGACCGAGACCGAAAGCAAAGAGACGCTCGACGCCTTTATCGATGCTATGATTGAGATTGCACAATTAGCAGAAACAGAGCCGCAGAAACTCAAGGCCGCCCCTGTGACTACGCCTGTAAATCGACCCGATGAAATCCTCGCCGCAAAGGAATTGAACATCGCCTGCTTGTAAAAAGTTAAAAAATAAAAATTCAACGGTAGAAATTGTTCAGCGGAGGTTAAAGATGCGAACTAATACACCTTTTGGCCGCAGGATTGCCTTGCTGCCGGCGGTTTTCGTATTGCTTTTTTCAGCCCAGAAGTTGCTGGCTGACGGCAAAATGTTTCCGGAAATAGCTTATAAGGTCCCGCCGACTATTCCGAGCCAGAGAGCGATTATTGTTTACAAAGATGGCATTGAAAAACTTATCATTGAGTCATCTCTTGAGGGAAAAGGCAAAGAATTCGGCTGGATTATACCTTTGCCTTCTGAACCGAATAACTTTGAAAGGGTTTCACCGGGTCTGCTCAAAACTCTAAGCATCGCCATTCAACCAAAAATTACACATGATTTGACCGCAACATTATTGATGACATTTTGGTTTACAATATTTGTTTTTTTAATTTATTTTGTTCACCTTCTTTGGATAAAACAGAGAATAATAAATATCGTTCTGCTTCTGGTAATTACTGTCATAATGTTTTCTCTTTTGATGCCCGCGCTGTCGAAAACGGTGAGTACGATTAGTTTTCAATCATCTGGGGGCATTTTTTACAGGGACATTCAAGAAGTCGGCAGCTATAGCCTTGCTGTCCTTGACGCCAATAGTGCCGATGCACTGGATAACTGGCTACAGGTCAACGGCTTTCTGGGATTACAGAACGAAGATAAACGAATAGTTTCGGACTATATCAAAGAAGGCTGGTGTTTTGTTGCCGCAAAATTAAAAAGAGAAACGGATGGTGGCTACAGCCAACCACATCCATTGTCAATGTCTTTTACTGCTCAAATGCCTGTGTATCCAATGAGGCTTACTTCAACGGTTGGAAGCGATGTCTATTTGGAAATTTTTGTGATTTCAGATAAGCAGGCAGCCAATAACCGATTAAACCTTGAGTTTTCTGATGAATTTAAGTTTGGAAAAGATGCATATAATCAACTTATAGAGGACAAGTATTTGCCAGGTTTTACTTCGAGTAAATTCAATCAAAGAATAGGTCATCCTGATAGTCTAAATCTTTTATGGGATGGTTGCGTTTTAAGTAAATTTTGCGGAATACTTGGTCCGCATGAAATGAATCAGGATTTTGTTTTTAGTTTCAAAGAAGCAACTTCGTATCAAAGACACTACTGGACAAAACAGGGGGCATTGCAAGGTTCGGTGATTATACTCTTAATTGCCTTTACAAGTGTGGTTATACCACTGCACTCTTATTACAGGATAAATAAACAATTAAAAGTCAGGTTTCCTTTTGTGCGGGCGGTTGTCATTGCTTTAACTGTGTCAATAATTGCAGGCGGAATGATTTATGCTGTACTTCCAAAGATTAAAAATATTATTAAGACTAATACGATGTCGGATTTATTATATAGATATAGGATGTCTCGGTTTAAAGAAGACATATGGACAGATATTTCAAAAGAAAGTAGAAATCTCGAAAGTAAAGGCCTTGAAGATATCAGGATGTTAATTGAAAAATACATTGCCGATTCATCTGGGTATAAGCGTGAAAAAAACAATCCTTATGCAGGTCAACCTATAAAATACGAAGATTCTCCAGGAAATTATTTATTTCTTGAGGATGGAAGAGGAATTGTCTGGCGGACATTTACCCGTGAGGGTTTTCCGGAAGATTTTATATTAAAACCCAAAGCGCCTTAGTCTTTGCCACAGGTGTTTTTTAGGCAAACCGCTGCTTTACTGTTGAATCGCAACCTTAAGCGTTCTGGCGAGGCACCAAAATCAATAGCTGAATTATCTCTCCGAAGACGGCAGTAATTATACAAAAACCCGCCGCAATTACAAGTATTTTCTGTAAAACAATATATTTTCACCACAAAGCCCCGAAGAAATCGAATTTCCTATGAAAAAAATGGCTGGATCCAAGGAAAGGAAAAGAGAATCCAGCCAAACTTTAGAGGAGGAGGGTAATCCTGCTGATAAATAAAAGGCGGCAGCAGCTTAAAAACAATCCCTTTCATCATATTGCGACAGCCTTATGGCACAGAAAAGCAAAAACTGTGTCTAAAAAGAAAGAATACAGAATCCAGTAGTCAGAAGACAGTAGTCGGTACATAAAATCGTTGTGCGGTTCGCTGCCTGCAACGGTTACGTTTTACACAGGACGTTCTACGAAACGAGCTTCGCAACCGTTAAATGAAATGTATGTTCTTCGTGCCTTCGGGGCTTCGTGGTTTAAAATGAGATGCAAGCGACCAGCGATGTCAAAAAGGTATACCGCCTCTTAAAGATGCCGGAGCCGGCCATTTTGTCACCTGCTGGAAAGCAACATAAAAGATTTGCTGGGATTCTACAGCACAAAATCCCAACAGCATCACAGCACACACTACCAAAACACCTAAGCCGAATTATCTTCGACCAGCAGGCAAGAAACTTATTCGAAAAAGCAATATCTTTTACTGAATAGGCCTAAAAAGATATCTATGGTTGTGTGAAATCTCATCAGGCAGAATAAAAAGGTCGGGATTCGGAGCCCCTGTGGCCTTTGAGAAATAAGGGTCTAATGTGTTAGCTCTTTTCAGGAGTTCATCCGCCTGCTCTTTGTGGTCCGAATGGAGCTTGTACTTATATTGCACTCCAAGTGCATACGCCTGCATCGGCAGGATAGGTTTAGAATCCAGATATCTTGTCACAGCAGCATCACCTGATGTTATAGCCTTGTGAAGTAATTCAGAATCATCCCTGCTCTCATCGCAGAAAATGTATGATATATGCTAAGATCTAGGAAGAGGAAGGATTTTTCAGGGTTGATTTTAATCGCTTTCTCAAAACACAAAACAGACTTCTCAACTTTGTCTGCCCCTAAATATGCCTTTCCTAATTCTTCAAGCACATCAGCATTTCCTTCATGTTTCTTCAGGAAATTTTGCCAGTAATCAACTCTGTTAGCATCTTGCGGCAATAGTATTGACCTGGCTTTTGCACCAAAAACTTTGTCCATTCCTTCTAATTTTCTTGCATACTGCTCAGCCTTTGATTTGTCACCACCCTTATCTTCAGGAAGTGTTCCATAAATCTCAACAAGGTAGAGCATTGCCTGAGGATAATCCGGCTTGAGTTTTAGTGCAGATTCAAAAGCTTCGCATAATCTTGCGACCTTTTCTTTAGCGTCAGGCTGGTTTTGCATTAAAGAGGGATATGCTTGAAACAAGGCAATGTGTCCCTCAAAAAAAGGGTATATCACATTATTCGGGTCATTCTCTATTGCCTTCACAATTGACTGTTGCGCCTCTTTAATCCTTTCCTCTAATTTTCCCGGGTCTGCCAGTGCCATATGAAGCCTGGTTCTTGCAAGCTCATGATCTGCAGTTGCATTATGTGGATTTTTTTGGATATCTTGCTCAAGAATCGCTCTTGCGTCATCAACCTTCCCCTGCATCCTTAACTTATATGCGTCCATAATAACCTTCTTGGATTCTGGTTGTCCCTCGCTGGCCCCCGCCAGAACGCACATACCCAGCACCATCGCCGCGCACACCGCTGCGATTTTTAGTCTTTCGCCTCTCATTTTTCAGCCCTTTCAAAAAAGTGTTATATAAAATTCATATTTGAACTACATTTCCGAAATAAAATCCGGTTCCAGTCTGTCGCCGGACTTCGCACACTATCCTCGCAGCATGTGATTCAGGATGCTTCGACCTGCGTCGGCTGCCGCAACAGCCAAATCAGTGTCCATCCCGTTACTATCCCGAGGAGTCCCGAAGACGCTATTAGACCCACCACCAGTAGACGCACCCCCAGGATTTTACTTGCAATTCCAAATCCAATCATGACTAAGCCCCAGCCGGCCGCACTTGCAGGTACCCACCAGGCCGAATGACACACCTGGCGTCGCAGTATGCGCTGCTGCAGCAAACCAGTTAGTGTCCCACCTACGACACAAGCCGCTGCCCATACCAGAGCACCGAGCGGACCCAGGTCATCGGGGTATCCGTAGACATGACACACGACTCCGTGGATGCTTGAGGGTATAGTGAATCCTATTATGCTTGCCAGCACCCAAAAACCAGCCCGCTGGACGACACGCCGTAGTGCAAGCCACTGCATCAAGCTCACCACGACGACTACGACGATAAATACCGCGGCATTATCCAGCCCTAATTTGAGTATGATGGAGTCGGAGCCCTCGTGGAGGCCAATAATCAATCCTGCAACTGCCACGAAGACGAAGCCCAGGGGGAAGCCAATAGCCCACCCGGCAATTGTCAGTAGTACCCACCGTATTCCAAAACGCCATCCAATCTCAATCTGTCCCCCGTTTATTTTTTTTACGTCCATTTTTCGGCCCTTTCAAAAAGAGTGTGATATATACAATTCATATATGAACTATATTTTAGAATTATACCTGTTCCCGACAAGCTGTCAATTACATATTTGGGAAATTTTTGATGAATTAATTTATTCCTTTATGCCTGTGTCGCTTACTTCATCGTTGGATATTCACAATCTCTGCGGCCTCCGCGATCTCTGTGGCTAATTTTTTCTTCGTGCCTTGTATGTTGACATCATTCATGGTTAATAATAGTCTCATAGGTTATGCTGGTGTAGGCGAGGCGAGCATAGCAAGCCGAGCCGACACCAGCCGGCGACGAGAGTTCGCTCGTGTCTTGGCCCGCGAGGCCGTCACGAAGCGGGAACCTCGCCGCCGTGGCAGTCTGGTATAGATACAACTTCTAATAATTAATCGACCTGTCTTTAATCAAGGACGCATCAAGCTAATTTCTTTTTGAGGAGGCAGGGCTTTACTAACCGTCTTGACAATAAGCTCTTCATCCAATTCAAAGGATGCCGTATCTTTGATGTCCTTCGATGAAGCGCCTACCTTCACAATGTACTTTCCGGCTTCGGCAACCCAGTCGAAGAAGCTGTATCAAAGGAGGATAAATCTCTTGGATTTACCTCAAAGCTCAAAGTCTGGCTCTCTCCGGGCTTTAACAGTCCGGTTTTTCCAAAGGCTACCAGTTCTTCACTGGGCTTGTTAAGTTTTTTAGCCGGGGCACTCAGATAAACCTGAACAACCTCACGGCCTGCAACCTTGCCGGTATTTTTAACATCAACTGAAACAGTCAGCTTGCTATCGAATTTATTCGAGCTAAGCCTTAAATTGCCGTATCCAAACTGCGTATAAGACAGGCCGTAACCGAATTCATAGGCAACAGGCTTATCAAAAGTGCTGTAATAACGATAGCCTACATAAATATCCTCTTCATAGATAACCTCAGAAGGGCCACCTCGTCCGCCAAAACCGCCTCTATCCGGTTGGTTTTTATTAGGTTCGGGTGTTTCCGGCATTTTCCCCGGGAAATTCTTTGCCGACGGCACATCATCATAGGACATGGGGAATGTACTTGCAAGTTTTCCCGAAGGACTGACCTTGCCGCTAAGAACATCAACTATGGAGTTACCAGCCTCCTGGCCAGGCTGCCAGGCCAGCAGGATAGCATCCGGAATGTCTCTCCAGCTGGCTGTCTCGATAACACCGCCAATATTAAGGATGACAACGGTCTTCTTACCCTTGGCCTTAAATGCCTGTGAAACAGCTTGAATCATGGATTTTTCAGTATTTGTAAGATAGAAGTCCCCTTCTTTTTTCCTGTCAGAACCTTCACCTGAATTCCTGCCAATAGTGATTAAAGCAACATCTGCTTCTTCGGCTGTCTTCTGAGCCAAATCAGCATTTACCTTCATCTCAGCAATAGGTGGCGGCCTGAATCTGCCTTGAGGCTGCGGCTGTTTGGCCCTGGTTTCTTTGATATAATTGGTGTATGTTTTCTGCAAAGATTTATTAACAGAATAACCGCCATTCTCCAGACCCTCTATCATCGCAACGCTATAAGCCTCATTAACCTTGCCGCTGCCGGTCCCGCCGGTAATGATTTCATAAGAGGTATTACCAAAAGTCGCTATATTTTTAATCTCGCCAGCCAACGGAAGTGTCCCGCCATTATTTTTCAGCAGAACCATCCCATCTGCACCTGCCTGACGGGCAATTAAGGCATTTGCTTTGAGGTCCGGCTTATTAGAAAATTTATACCCCTTGTATTTGGGAGTTTTTAACATAATACTAAGTATCCGCTCAACATTCTTATCCAATACCTTCTGGTCAAGCCGGCCTCCATTTACGGCGGCAACAATTTGTTCGGACTGTCTCGGATTTCCGGGCATCAACAGGTCGTTTCCAGCCTTCATCTGAGCCACAGGGTCACTTCCACCACCCCAGTCAGTCATGACAAAACCCTCAAAACCCCATTCATCCCGTAATACCTTCGTCAATAAATCATAACTTTCAGAGGTATAAAGACCGTTGATTTTGTTGTATGACGACATCACAGTCCAAGGCTGAGCCTCTTCAACGGCAATACGGAATCCTTTAAGATAAAGCTCACGTAATGCTCTTTCGCTGACAATCGTATCAATACGTCTTCTATTGGTTTCCTGATTGTTAGCTGCAAAGTGTTTGATGGATGTACCTACACCCTTTGATTGAACACCTTTAACCATCGCAGCAGTCATTTTCCCTGCAACCAGAGGATCCTCAGAATAATATTCAAAATTCCTACCGCATAATGGATTGCGATGGAGATTCAACGCGGGCGCCAGAAGCACATCTGCACCATACTCAAGCACTTCATTTCCAACAGCCTGCCCCACCTTGTAAACCAGTTCCGTATCCCAGCTCGATGCAAGCAAAGTTGCTATGGGAAAAGCGGTGCAATAATACGTATCTTTACTATCTCTTCTTGTAGGACTAATCCTAAGTCCCGCAGGACCGTCGGCTAAAACCATAGGCGAAATACCCAGACGGGGAATTTGAACTGTTGCCCCAGCAGCTCCGCGAACAAGCTTTTCGGTAAGGGCCTCCGAACTCGTATCTTCTACTCCGGCAAACATCCTTGTACCAACAACCAGCTTAGCTTTTTCTTCCAAGGTCATTTGCGAGATAATACTCTTCACTTTTTCCTGCTCCGCCTGAGACTGGGCATAACACTGCCGCTGCGCAAATGAAGCAAGGTATATGAAAAACAACCCCAAAATAACCCTGCCGGCAAATTCTTTTCGTATCTTCATAATTTTCTCCTTTTTTATAAATATAATTAATACCCCTTTACACAGAAGGGCATGATGACGCAAACTGCAATTTAATAATCATCTTCTTTTGATTCATAACAAACAGTTTTGATTCTACCTCATCTGATATTATTATTCAACTAATCATTTACTCTCTGCCGATTCGGGAAACATTATCTGTGCTCTTCGCGTGTTCTCAGTCAGGAGTCTCGAAGACTGCGGTAAATTTTTTTGCTACAAAAGCGAGGTGCTGAAATATCTTTCCGCCCTGTCCGGCAGGACGGTCGTTATATTGCCTTTGTATTTTTTCGCAAGTTCTCGTGCCGCCCAGACGTTAGCCCCCGATGAAATACCCACAAGCAGGCCGAATTCGCTGCCTAACTGTCTTGTTGTTGCAATCGCATCCTCGTCCGTCACTTCGAGCACTTCATCCACCAGCGAGACGTCCAGCACGGCAGGGATAAACCCGTCGCCGATGCCCTGAATCTGGTGCAGGCCCGGCTCATGGCCGAGCAGGGCGCTGACGTTTTTCGGCTCGACCGCCACAATTTTTATTTCCTTCCTGTGTTCTTTGAGGAATTTTCCGACGCCCTGCAGTGTCCCGCCGCTGCCGACGCCCGCCACAAAGCAGGCGATGTCGCCTGTCATTTGCCGCCACAGCTCCACCGCCGTCTGTTCGTAATGGCAGCGGGGGTTATCCGGATTTTCAAATTGCTGCGGCACAAAGACTTTTTTATTCTCGGCTGCTATTTGTTTTACCTTTTCGACCGCACCTGCAATGCCTTTATCCGCTTCTGTCAGAATCAATTCAGCCCCGAGTGCTCGGATGAGTTTTTTCCTCTCTTCGCTCATATTTTCAGGCATAACGATAATAACCCTGTAGCCTTTGAGTCTGCCGACCAATGTGACACCGATGCCGGTATTTCCGCTGGTCGGCTCGACTATTATCGAATCTGCCTTCAATCTGCCGTCTCGTTCCGCACCTTCCAGCATAGAAAGTGCGACCCTGTCTTTTATGCTGCCGCCGGGATTGAGGAATTCCGCCTTGGCAAAGACATTTTCCCCCTTCAGCCTTATCAGCGGCGTATTGCCGATTAAATCTAATATATTATCCGTTAGCATATTTTCCTTTTGCCACAGAGGGCACAGAGAACACCGAGAAAATTTATCATTTATCAATAATTATTTAAATTAGACACGGATTTACACTGTCTATATTTTTTGTAGTTACAGAGTAATAGATTATCGTTTTTTTGCGTTTTGGTCAAATAAAAAGAGACCGCATAGGAAGTTCAAAAATAAAAGTGCAAAATGAAAAGTTACAGTTAAAAATTCAAAATTCCTACGAATGGCCCATTATTCTTTATCCTTTAAATCTGATCTCTGAGATTGTATTCTGATAGCCTCAGATATTAAATCCTTCAGCCAAAAAAACTCTTCTCTCCTGCCCCACAGTTTGTTAATCGGTATTTGAAAGTTGTGCAAATTTAATATTTCATTTTTAGATGCATTCTCATTTTTATTCGCTGGTGAAATAATAACTGCGACAACAAAACCACAAATTAAACTGGCAGGTAAAATAAGATTGTTATTTTCCACTTTTATTTTTTGTTCTGGTGTAAATTTTATATCATCCGGTATTTTTGCCGCATGATAAAGTCCACAACGAACTGCATGATAAATAATATCTTGAAGTGAACACAAGCCATCCGTGGTTTTCTTAATCTTGGGATGCTCATATTTCAGATTAATATTAAGAACCTTTTTGCCACCAAATGCAATATCCGTTATAAGGCCGAGATTTTGATGGATAAAGGTTTTGTATGCATCTCTTCCTCTTATATTCAATTCTTTTTGTGCGGTAGCGTCAATCGCCGCGCAAATAGCGAATAAAGCTCCCTCAAAATCTAAAGAATCCATTTTTTCGATGGTTTCACTTATTCGCTTACCGATACTCATAAAAACTCTTATAAATTACCATTCTTTCTCAATACATTTCTTTAAGGTTTTACGGAAATGATTCTTCCATCCTCCAAAGATAGTTCTACGGTAAAGATTGTCCTCGATTCAATCCAATGTTCGGATACTTCTATTTCAATATGATGATCGGACGCTTCTATCAGATAAGAACTAGGCAACTTACCTTGATAAGTTACCAAGGCTCCCTTATTGAGTGAAAGTAATCTTTCCCTTTGGGATATGGGGAATTTTACACGCACAACCAAAAGACCCTCTATTTCTCTCCCTTTTCTAAAAAGATCGCTATTATAGTCAACATCTCCAATAATGGTATCAAAGATACCGCTATCGCTGCGAGAGGTAACATTCCCACCTATATCAAAAATATAGGCAAAAGAAATCCTATAAGTATGTTCTCTAATTGAATAATCAACATTTGCAACTTTACCTGTCCATTGTATCCATTTTCCTTTATAATTTTTTTTGTAAAATTCCTCTTGCTTGTTCTGAACTTCCCCTTTCTGCAATTCAGTTAAAGTCTCATTTTTGTACAACATTTCATTCTTTAGATCTTCACTTTTAAAATACCGGTAGAATTGTTCAAAACTCACGTTGCTGACGTTTTCGGATTTGACCTCTGACTTTTGATTATTTAATTTGTGCATAAGAAGAGCAGTGAGCCATCCGCATCCGATTAAACAAATCACAAGACAAACTATTACAACAAAACATTTTTTAGAATTCATAACTTGCCTTATATTCAAGATTTCTATTTCTCTTTTATCTGATTAAGTAATTTCTGCCCCATAGGCGAACTTGTAGGTATCATTGAATCGTTTTTATTACATAGAGGACAAGCATTATATTTAATTGTAAAGCAGCGACGCCAAACTGTATAAATTATGCCGAATGGAAACAAAAATAACCAGAGAAGAATTTCCGTTGTTAAATCGCCTTTGATTATTTTTCGAGGGTAGCCGAGATACCCGCAATTGTTGCATATAAATTGTTCCTTGTTTTCACCAATAACAATAGGTTCATCGTAAGGTTTTGCCTCAATACTCTTATAACATTTACGGCATTTTATTGCTTTATTGGCATAAATGTCAGGGATTTCTTGGATATGATTACATAAAGGGCATTTTACCCTAATATGATTCATAATTTACCTCCCTTTTCTCTGCAAGTTCGATTCCAAAATCAAATAAAATACAATTGTTTCATTCAATTGAAGCTCTCCTGAATTTGGTCAGTAAAATTATACCCTCTTCCCGACAAACCAGCAATTATTTATTTAAGCGATTTTCTATAAAAATGCCCCAATTAGCAGCTTTCCGCTTCCAAAAGTTTTTAATCCGCGTTAATCCGTGACTAATTTTGATATTCGTATTTCGGATTTATAAGGAACTGCTTCTTCGTGCCTTTTTGCGCCTTTTTAGGCAATAAATAAAAAAGCCCCGTGGGTTACACAGGGCTTTTAATATCAAGAACAGTTAAGCTGTATGGCGAAAGTGTCTGACTGGACACCGGCCAATGACCCCTCAATGAGGGGCTGATGGAGAAACCCATCAAGGCCGGGTTCTAGTTTATCCCTAGAAAGGAGGTGATCCAGCCGCAGGTTCCCCTACTGCTACCTTGTTACGACTTAGTGCCAATCATCGGGCTTACCGTAGGCAGCCGCTTCCCTTTCGGGTCAGCAAACCGACTTCGGGTACTCCCAACTCTCATCACTTGACGGGCGGTGTGTACAAGGCTCAGGAACACATTCACCGCGACATTGCTGATTCGCGATTACTAGCGATTCCAACTTCATGCAGGCGAGTTGCCAGCCTACAATCTGTACTGGGGCCGCTTTTGTGCGATTTGCTCCACCTTGCGGCATTGCGTCGCTTTGTAGCGGCCATTGTAGCACGTGTGAGGCCCTGGGCATAAAGGCCATGATGACTTGACGTCGTCCCCACCTTCCTCCCCGTTAACCGAGGCAGTCCCGCTAGAGTTCCCGGCATTACCCGCTGGCAACTAACGGCAAGGGTTTCGCTCGTTAGAGGACTTAACCCGACATCTCACGACACGAGCTGACGACAGCCATGCAGCACCTGTGCGCGTTTCACCCTTGCGGGCAGACTATTCCGTTTCCGGGTAGTCATCCGTGCATGTCAAACCCAGGTAAGGTTCTTCGCGTTGCTTCGAATTGATCCACATGCTCCACCGCTTGTGTGAGCCCCCGTCAATTCCTTTGAGTTTTAGCCTTGCGACCGTACTCCCCAGGCGGTCTACTAAACACTTTTGCTTCGGCTCCGGACGTGTCAGAACGACCGCAACCTAGTAGACATAGTTTAGGGCGTGGACTACCAGGGTATCTAATCCTGTTTGCTCCCCACGCTTTCGTGTCTCAGCGTCAGGGCAAGCCCAGTGCGCCGTCTTCACCGCCGGCGTTCCTCTTGATATCTACGCATTCCACCGCTCCACCAAGAGTTCCGCGCACCCCTACTTGCCTCAAGGCTGGTAGTTCGTCCAGCAATTCCCCGGTTGAGCCGGGGGATTTCACAAGACGCACGCCAGTCCGCCTACACACGCTTTAAGCCCAGTAACACCGAATAACGCTTGCCACCTCTGTCTTACCGCGGCTGCTGGCACAGAGTTAGCCGTGACTTCCTCTGGGTTGGATCAATCCGCCCGAAGGCGGACTTTCTTACCCCTGACAGTGGTTTACATCCCGAAGGACTTCCTCCCACACGCGGCGTCGCTGCGTCAGGCTTTCGCCCATTGCGCAATATTCGTTACTGCAGCCCTCCGTGGAGGTCCGGGCAGTGTCTCAGTCCCGATGTTGCGGGCCGACCTCTCAGTCCCGCTACCCGTCTTAGCCTTGGTGGGCCATTACCTCACCAACAAGCTGATAGGAGATAGGCCGCTCCTCTGCCGATAAATCTTTAAGCATTGGTCCATCGACCAATGATATTATCCGGTATTACCGCCCCTTTCGGTAGTTGCCTTTCGGCAACGACGCTATTCCGAAGCGGAGGGTACGTTACCTATCTATTACTAACCCTTTCGCCACTAACTATCCCTTAGATTACTCTTTAGAATAGTTCGTTCGACTTGCATGTCTTAGCCACGCCGCCAGCGTTCATTCTGAGCCAGGATCAAACCCTTCGATTTGATTTGTTGAAACCCCCTCAATCCCGATTGATAATCGGGACAGGCTAAGGGGGGATTCATTCAAAGGCTCAACATTTTGATATACGCATCGAAAGTGTTGAAAAACTGAAAAAAATTAAGCATAACGGCCGAAGCGTATTTTGGCCGAAAGCTACACCTTCGCTGCATACAGGCTCAACTGTTAACTTGCCAAAGAACTTTTTAATGAAACCCCTAATTATAGAGGCAAAAAATAAGCAGTCAAGCAATATTCTGTAACAATATTGACTTGCCTGCTCAAATCTTTAGGACAACCATTTTACCTTAAATACAGTTATCGTCAAGAAGAAGTATCAAGAAAATTAAAAAATTTTTATTTTTATAATAATACAGCCTTTTATGGTGCATTGAGCGGAATGAAGAGATAAGGGCTGGTAATTTAGGAATGGCGATTTTGGATTGAGGATTGACAGTAATTGCGGGAGGATTTATAGTTAATTTAGCGTACAAACAATTTCAAATCCAACGTTTCGATAAATAAAAAGATGCTAAGATACGATTTAGATAAATTAGGATGGTATGAATTTGAACATTTGTGCCAAACATTATTGAAGCACAAACTCGGATTGGGAGTTGAAGCTTGGGGAGGAACGAAAGATTGGGGACGAGACGCTTATTATCCAGAGGCATTGAAATATCCGACAGAAAAAACGAAAGGCGGACCATTTCTTTTTCAATGCAAATTTGTTAATGGAGCCAATTCTGCTGAAGCGAAGGTGGAAAAACCAGTATTGAATGCAATTTGTCAAGAATGCGATGCGATTAAAAAAAGGTTATCAATCAAAAAATGGAAAGAACTGCCTAAAGTTTACACTTTCTTGACAAACGCAATTTTAACCGGCACTATTAGAAGCCAGATAGAAAAGAACGTAAGGTCCATCTTGCCAGATTCAATAATAGTATCGCTAGGCGGAGATGACATTTGTGCATTGATTGATTTAACAACAGGAATTGCTCGACGGTTTCCGCAAATTTTGTCTTTAAATGACTTGGATATCCTTTTGAGTGATTGTGTTAATAAGGATATATTGACCAGAAGTGAAGCTGCCATAGACGAAGCAAAAGAAATAAGCAAAGTATTTGTACCCACGGAAGCATATTCCAAAGCTATAAATGTTTTGCAGGAATTTCACTATGTAGTTCTGGAAGGGCCACCTGAAGTTGGAAAAACGGCAATAGGAAGAATGATAGCTTTGTCCTATATCCCTGAAGGCTGGGAAGTAATTGAGTGCCGATTACCTAACGATTTCCTTCGGAAATACAACCATGACCAGAAACAAATATTCGTGGCCGACGATTCGTTCGGCAGAACGGAATATAATCCCGAGAGGGTAAGCCTCTGGCAAGATGAATTGCCATCTATTCTCAGGAAGATTGGCAATCATCATCTGCTAATAATGACCAGCCGAAAGCATCTCTTGGAAATGGCAAAAGAAAAATTAGATGTTCCAGGAGCAAATCAGGATTTCCCCTTACCTGCCGAAGTTCTTGTTGATTTTTCTAGTTTAATTGACTTGGACAAAACATTAATGCTATATAAGCATATGAAAAATGCCTCATTAACAAAAGCTCAAAAAGTATTTGTTCGTGAACTGGCAAAGAAAGTAGTTAAACACGCCGGTTTTACTCCTGAAAGAATTAGAGAATTGACATTAAAGGCAAAAGTAGATGGATGTACCCCTAGACTTATTGAAGAAACTTTAACAAATCCTACCGGAAGAATGAGTAAGACTTACAGAAAACTTCCAGTTGCACACAAATGGTTTATGATTGCTGTCTTGCTCAGCGATTCAAATAAACCCAAAGAAATTAAAAATTTTTATGAAATATTATGTCCCTCTGAAGAGATTATTAATTTTGAAAAAATAACAGCACAACTCTCGGAAGCTTTCATAAAAATAATTACGTTGGGTACATTTATGTTAATTAGATGGATACATCCAAGTTGTGGCGATATGGTAGCAATAGAACTTTCTGATAATCCCAAAGACAGAATTTATTTCCTAACACACTGTGATATTTCCGGCCTCAAATATGCTGTGTCCGTTGGTGGAGGTTCTGAAGGTTCAAAAGTTTTGCCGCTATTGAAAAGCCCTAAGGATTGGGCGATATTTAAGTCCCGATGTGATATGGACTGGAACGCAGAATTATTAAATAACATATCTGATTCCATACAACAATTAACCAAAAACACAAAGTATCAAAAAGAACAGAAATTACTTAAAGACGTTTTAATGGAAGTTATTACAAACGCTGTTGAACAAATCAATAATAAAAGTTGCTCGGGCAGAGAGTTATTAGCAATCTTTAAGATTATAAAACTTTTTCCAGATATCCAGTTGCCCATCATCGCATATAAGAGAACTTGGCTTGAGTGCGCCGATTCTGCAATTGAACTGTTGGAAGCAGATTATTTTGAATGGCATAAATATGTGGTTCTCAACATATTCTTATCCCTAAGTAGTGCAATTGTGAATTACGACCCTCACTGTTTCGATGATGAAGAAATTCGAAATAAATGGAAGCGTTTTACAGAAACCTTGCTTAGACGCGGTGAGGACGAATCTTCAAATATTCACGATGATGCTCCTGACTTGGCAGAAATGTTATATGACAGTTATGACAGCACTAAAAGATTATTTGAAGAAGCATCGACTATGATGGAGAGCGAAGAAGAAAATGAACAGTGTTTACGTATCAGTGAGAACTTTGTCACATTGAAAGAGGATATTTCCGAATATCTCCCACAAGAACCGGATTATGACCGGGATGAGGATTTGTCTTATCATAATCTGGATGAATATAGTGTTGAGGAAATATTTAAGGATTTATGACTTCAGGAGATACCTTAGCTCCCGCGGCGTTTGAGTGGGGATTTACAGCACCACCGAAATCGTATTACTCGGCATACTTTGCGAGAAATTAGATAGTTGAACAGGAGGCGGGAGAAGGGGGAGAGAGAATTAAGAATTAAGAATTACGAATTAAGAATTATGGATTAAGAAAAGGGGCACAAAGGGGTGGAATATCCGACATCGAATGTCGAATTAGTTATTAGTTGTTAGTTTTGAGTTTTTAGTTAGCGGGGTTGTGCACCCCACTGCTTCGCTTTGCTTGCCTCTGCGTCTCTCGACGCAAGTCGAGGCAGCAGGCGAAGCAAAGCGTGGGGGCGTGCGCACAAGCGCAATGGGGGCCTAATTTGGTTTTTAGTTTTGAGTTGTTAGTTATATGGATTAAAAAACCCCGGTTATTATTAAAGGCTCTTTTCAGAATCGAGATTTTCTGCTGAACTCCTGCAAATTTTGAAAAGAGAAATTATGACGGAATTGCAGCAGTTGCCACAAATCATTGAAATTATAAGGCTTGACGGCAAAGAGATTTGTCTTATTGCTTTATTGGTAAAAAGGCAGGCAAAAATAGTCGATATAAGACAGGTTGATTATATATGTTTTGATTGGGGGTATTTTATGCAAGCTGTAACGTTAAATGCAGAAGCAAATTTGAGCTGTCTCGCAGATGTTCTGGAAATGATAAGCGACGGCGTTTATATTCTTAACGAAGATATGGTGATAACCTACTGGAACAAATCAGCCGAAAAAATTACAGGATATAGCGCAGTCGAAGTCATCGGGAGCAGATGTATGGATAATATTCTTGTTCATATGGATGAAAACGGCAATGCCTTCTGCGGTGATGAACGATGTCCTGCATTCGACACAATCAAGACAGGCAGGACAAATCAAGTTGCCCTCGCTTATCTGCACAGCAAAAGCGGGTATAGAATCCCGGTAAAAATCTGCACCACGCCGCTGATAGATGAGGTTGGTCGGTGCAGGGGAGCACTGGAGATTTTTTCTGAAATGAACAGCAGAGAAGGAATAGATGCCGAGCTGGAAGAGATGCGGAAACTTGCGCTGGTGGATTCACTGACAGGTGTGGGCAACAGGCGGTTTGGGCAGATAAGGATGCAGTCGTTGTTAAATCAGTTTAACCGGTATGACTGGCCGTTTGGCGTTATCTTTTGCGATATTGATGACTTCAAAAAATTTAATGACAATTACGGTCACGATTTCGGCGACAGAATTCTTAAGATGATTTCGCAAACGCTTATTTCCAATATTCGTTCCTTCGATTGCGTTGTACGCTGGGGCGGCGAGGAGTTTCTTGTTATTCTTGTCAATATTAAATCTGAGTATCTTAATGCTTTAGTGGAAAGACTGAGAATCCTCGTGGAGAGTTCATATATAACCAGAGGACAGGAGAACATTAGGGTAACGATTTCAGTCGGTTCGACTTTTTGTCAGCCGCAGGATACAGTCGATTCAATTGTTGCTCGTGCGGACCACTTGATGTACAGAAGCAAAGAAAGAGGCAAAAACCGAATTACTTTTGATTAGACGTTGTTGGCAAATCGGAGCAAAAGGACTTGTTCTTTTCATCTTTTTTCATACGCATGCTTTTCTGATACATTACTATCCTGACTTTTTTTGAGGTAAGGTATGTTTGATGAACACTTCCATCTGCCACAAAGCTCGCAATAGATTGCTGGGGGATTTTTAGTCATTAGTTCTAAGTTTTTAGTTAGCGGAGTTGTGCACCCCACTGCTTCGCTTTGCTTGCCTCTGCGTCTCTCGACGCAAGTCGAGGCAGCAGGCGAAGCAAAGCGTGGGGGCGTGCGCACAGGGCGCTGGGGGGTGCGCGACAAAATCGAAATTTTTCGAATTTTTTTTACTCATTTAATCATAACAAGTTATATCAATTGCCGGCAGTCGATGCATCAGTTTTTTCGTAACTTTTACGCTGGTTGGTCCAATAGTGGAGAGAGAGAAGTGAGAAGGGTTGAGGGTGAAGAGAGAAGTGGAATATCGAATGTCCAATGTCCAACGTCCAACATTCAATGATGAATTACGAATTATGAATTAAGAATTAAGAAAAATGAAACGGGGAAGGGAATTAATCGTTAATCAATAATCATTTTGTGCCTGATAGATTGCTTCGTCCGCCTGCGGCGGACTCGCAATGACAAGGTTTCTACAGGGCATAATCATTTCACAAGATTGCGGAGCTGGGGTTGGGAGAGAAAAGCTGTAAGAATTGTGTATATCTTGTGAGGGCGGGAAACTGCGCAAATATCTTTATCTGCGTAAACAAAGATGGTGCAGAGGGGAGACTATTTGTCGTTGAGCAAAAAATGGTGTGCAGAAATTACCGAAGATACGAAACGGTCGGCAGGATAGAAATTAACCAGCAGGCGGATTCGAAAATAAGATTTATACCGCTGACGAGGAGGAAGGCGGCAATAGTGGATGCAGAAGACTATGAAATTTTAAGGAAATTTAAGTGGCACAGCCTGCATAACGGGAAGAAGACATACGCATATCACAGTTTCGGCGGGAAAAATATAAGTATGCACCGGATAATAATGAAAGAGCCGAAGGGTTTTGTGGTGGACCATATAGATGGAAACGGGCTGAATAATACGAGGCGGAATCTTCGGGTGTGCACGTGGTATCAAAACCAGCTTAACAGCAGGCCGAGAGGAAAAACTTCGAGATATAAAGGAGTTTGCCGACACAGAAATAAATGGCAGGTTTAAATGAAAATAGAAGGAAAAAACAAATATCTCGGGCGCTTCGATGATGAAATAGAAGCGGCCAAGACATACGACAGAGCAGCAAAAATTTATTTGGGAAGTTTCGCATACCTGAATTTTCTTTGCAGAGAGCCTTTTCAGAATCGAGATTTTCTGCTAAAGTGTTCTAAAAATTTGCAAAGGAAGATTATGACGGAATTACAGCAGTTGCCACAGAGTGTAGAAATTATACAGCTCGACGGTAAAGAAATTTACCTTGTCGGGACGGCCCATTTATCAAAGCAGAGCGTCGAGGATGTGCGGGCAGCGATACAAATTGTCCAGCCGAACTCGGTCTGCGTTGAGCTTTGCGGGCCTCGATACAAGACGATGACGGACAAGGAAGCCTGGCGGAAGATGGATATATTCAAGATTATCCGCGATAAAAAGGCGATGTTTCTGCTGGCCCAATTGATTGTGAGCAGCTTTTATCGCAAACTCGGCGAAAGAATAGGCATCCAGCCGGGAGCGGAAATGCTCGAAGCGATTGAGGGGGCAAAGCAAGGCGGGGCCGAGTTAGTGCTGGCGGACAGGGAGATTGAGATTACGCTCAAACGGGTTTGGGGGTATCTGGGGATGTGGAACAAGATGAAGATGCTCACCGGGATAGCGATGAGCGTATTTTCAGGCGAAGAGATTGATGAAAAGATGATTGAGCAGCTAAAAAAAGGCGACCAGCTGGAAAATGCGCTTGCGGAATTTACCAAGAAGTATCCGGAGGTGAAACGTCGGCTTATTGACGAGAGGGATATATTTTTGTCGCAGAAGATTCGCCAGGCAGCCGGGCCGAAGGTAGTGGCGGTTGTGGGGGCGGGGCATATTGCCGGCATAAAGGAAAATATCCAGAAGGAGCAATCAATCGATAATCTACTTCAGATACCGCCGAAATCGGTCTGGGGCGAGATTTTTAAGTGGGGAATTCCACTCGTCTTCGTTGCACTTTTTGTTTACGGTTTCTGGAAGGTGGGTTTGGGGCATTTTCTTGAGTCTCTTAAGATATGGGTTTTGGTTACCGGCTCTTTCTCTGCGGCAGGGGCGGCGGTGGCATTCGGACATCCCCTGGCGATACTGACGGCCTTTGTGGCGGCGCCGATTATGACGCTGCATCCGCTTTTGGCTACGGGGTGGTTCGCAGGCCTGGTTGAGGCGTATCTGCGAAGGCCGACCGTTGAAGATTTTGAGAAACTGCCCGATGCGATAACAACTTTTAAGGGTTTTTGGGAAAACCATGTTACGCGGATTTTGCTTGTTGTGGCGTTTTCAAATCTGGGAGCGATGCTCGGAAGCTGGATTGCAGCCGGCTGGATTCTCAAAAAGACAATTTAGGGAAAAGTCTGAATGAAGACTGTATGTTGGTCAGAAGGGAGTTGGTATGAAGTGGATACAGGAGTTTAAGGCGTTTGCCGTCAAGGGTAACGTCGTGGATATGGGCGTCGGTATAATTATCGGTGCAGCGTTCGGCAAAATAGTTTCCTCGCTTGTGGGCGATGTGATAATGCCGCCGCTCGGGCTTTTAATCGGCGGGATTAATTTCAGCGATCTTGCTGTGACGCTGAAGGCAGCGGTAGCCGCCAGCGCTGATAAACCGGCTGTAGCAGCGGTGACTTTGAATTATGGAAGGTTTATTCAGACCACCGTAGATTTTACCATCGTTGCATTTGCGATATTTGTGGTTATCAAGGGCATTAATTATCTCAAAAGAAAAGAAGAGGCCAAACCGCCCGAAAAACAGGCTGTAAGTGAGGTGACTATCCTTTCCGAAATACGTGACATTCTCAAAGAAAGACGTTAAAAGAGACTAGAACCTATCCCAAAACCCTCGTTTTCGGCATTATTGGTGCCATAAACGGTGTTTCTTGGGGGTTTTGGGATGACTTCTACTAATAATAATTTCAGTAAATAAGATACCGACATCGCGATTGCCAACAAAGCAATCCGCCGGCGGCGGACTGGATTCCCGCTTTCGCGGGAATGACATTAACGGTCAATCGGCTCTTATTAACTGCATCCGGTATAATTTGACGTAATCAGTGGAGATTTTTTATCGTTCGATGAGGGTTTCGTCAACCTTGATGCCGAAATGTCGGCCGGTTTTTTCGAAGTGAGCGAGGACTTTGTCGCCGGGTTTTAATTCTGTAATCGAAACCGGCTGGCCATCGGGTCGAACAAGACGAATTGTTTCTGCGTTCTGCATAACAAGGCTGACGGGGGAATCATCGGCTTGGGCCTCAATCAGCATCATAGGTCTTTTTTCAATCTTGTTTCTGCCAAGATATGCGGTTTGTGATTTGCCTTCGAAATTTACGATTGAAACTTCATCGCCGGCCTTGAAATCGGCAAGGTATTTTGTCTTGTTGCCGGGGACGAGTGCATAGGCGTGAACAGCGCCTGCGTTGACCCTGAAAGGTCTGGAGGCGACATAGGGGTTATCAACGGATTCGGAATGAACGAGGAAGAATGCCGATGCGGTATTGCCGACGAGGATGCCTTCGCCGATATTCATTTGCGTGCAGGTGTCGAGGCAGGAGCGGTCGCCCATACCGAGCTGGCGGATTGCGGTTACGGTGGCGGGAACGAGAGAAATTCGCTCCGTTATGCCTCGAATTATGTCGGCGGTTTTTTTGATGTCGTTTATGTCGGTTGTGTTGAGGACGACGCCGTCAACGCCTTTTTCGAGAATTTCTGCCATCAGTTGAGCGTGTCTGCTGGTCTGGACCTGGACGAGGATGTTTTTGCCGCGGCGGGCGATGAGGTTCTCGATAGGTATAATAGTCCAGTCGAGCATACGCAGGACGATGATTTTATTAGAGGGGACAGCGGCGGCCTTGTCTTCATCGGCCTTGTTGGTGATGTCGATAAATTCCACATCTTTGCCCGGGATGATGTCACCATCTTTGGCAACGGTTTTGATTTTGCCGAGCTGGCGGACGGACTCGGTTTTGCCGTCGGGCAGAACAACAGCCTCTGCGCCGCTTTCGAGGGCGGCTATTACAACATCCTTGTTATAAGGGTTGGCGTTGACCCAGAACTTCTTCATTAAAGGATATCCTTAACTTAATTGTCTGTTTAGCTGCGGATAATTTCGAGGGCATCGTCAACTGAAGCGTCTTCGTGGACCATTTTGCACAGGGCTTGGACCATTTTTTCTGGTTCTTTGTGCTGGAATGCGTTTCTGCCGATGGAGACGCCTGCTGCGCCGGCCTCGAGGGCGCCGGTGACCATTTTGAAAATTTCTTCGTCGCTTCCCATTTTTTCGCCGCCTGCGATAACGACAGGGACGGGACAGCCTCTGACGACTTCCGAGAAGCTTTCAACGCTTCCGGTATAGACGACCTTGACGATATCTGCGCCGCAGCTCGGCGGCGACCCTGGCGGCGATTTTTATATTATTTACATCGAATTCATTCTTAATCTTCGGGCCGCGAGTGTACATCATTGCAACCAGCGGCATCTGCCATTCGAGGCATTTTTCGCTGACAAGCCCTAATTGTTTGAGCATTTCCCTGTCTGTCGGTGCGCCGAGATTGATATGAACCGAGACGGCATCAGCGCCGAGTTTGAGGGCCTCTTCGACGGAACAGACAAGTTCCTTTGCCAGCGGGTCGGGGCTGAGCGATGTGCTGCCCGACAGATGTATGATAAGGCCGACGTCTTTGCCTGTGCCTCTGTGTCCGACGCGGACAATGCCCTTGTGCATAAGGATTGCGTTCGCACCGCCCTCGACGATTTTTGAGACGGTGGCCTTCATATCCTCGAGGCCTTCGATTGGGCCGACGGTGACGCCGTGGTCCATCGGAACAATGACCGTTTTGCCGGAATCACGGTTTATCATTCTTTCGAGTCTGATTTTTTTGCCTATCATTTTCAGGTCTCTCCAAAAATCCAATTAGCTCTCGAACGGCATTAATATACCTAAAACAAACCGAAAGGCAAGAGAAAAGGCGACAAACTTTTATGGATAAGAAGGTTAGGTAAAATTGTATCACGGCTCATCGGGATAATCTTCGGCATTATCCGGCAATTTTAGGCCTTGTCTTTAGCCTGTTTAGCTGATATAAATTTGCTTGTTATGACGAATTTGACTGTTCCAATATCTGCTCGTAATTTTCAGGAGGCGGCAGGGCAGCTTCAGCAGGCAAAGGCCGCCGGCGCCGAGGCAGTTGAGCTGCGGACCGATTATATTGAAGCGCTTAATGTTGAGCTGGTCAAAAAACTAATCAGTGAAGCAAAGGAGACAGATCTTCCGACAATCGTAACCTGCAGGGATAAGAAAGAGGGCGGAGCGAATGATTATCCCCTTCAATTAAGACTTGATGTGTTAAAAAATGCAATCGCTGCGGGTGTCGATTTTGTTGACTTTGAATATGGAAATTTTCAGGTAAAAAAAAATCAAGACACTTTTTTTTCGGCATTGTCAAAAAGTAAAACGAGATTGATTTTGTCGAGGCATAACTTTGAAGGTAAATTAGATAATCTCGATAAGATTTACAACGATATTAAAAAGGTGTTTGGCGCAGCGATACCGAAAATTGTCTATACGGCTAATCATATCAACGATTGCTTTGAGGTATTCGACCTGCTGCGCACGAAGAAGGGCGATTTGATTGCCTTCTGTATGGGCGAGGCGGGGCTGTTCAGCAGAATAATCGCAAAGAAATTAGGCGGTCTGGTAAGCTATGCGTCGTTGGCTGAAAAAAGCGCAACGGCGGCGGGGCAGATTACAATCGAGCAAATGAAAAAACTTTGCCGCTGGGATAATATCAATTCCGATACGGCTCTTTACGGCATAATCGGCTCGCCGGTTGCGCATTCGCTTTCACCGCTTATTCACAATAAGTGTTTTGAGGAGATTGGTGCGAACAAATTGTATCTGCCTTTGCTTGTCGATGGCGGCGAAAAAGAATTTGATGAATTTATGGAAAATTGTTTGTCGAGGCCTTATCTTGATTTTCGAGGTTTCAGCATAACAATTCCGCATAAGGAAAACGCGTTGAAATTTGTTAAAGAAAAGGGCGGCTTCGTCGAACCGTTGGCGGAAAAAATCGGTGCGGCAAATACGATCATTATTGAAAGGTCAAAAGTCACAAGTCATAAGTCACAAGTCATTTTTGACGAGTCACGAGCCACAAGCGACGAGCCACGATTAAGTGCTTATAACACTGATTATGCCGGGGCGTTGGATGCGATAACAGCAGGGATGAAAATTAAGCGAGAGGATTTGAAGGATATGGCTGTTGCTGTGATTGGCGCAGGCGGCGTCGCAAGGGCGATTGTGGCGGGTTTAAGCGATTGCGGAGCTAAAATAAAGATATATAACCGTACTGTCAAAAGGGCCGAAAGGCTCGCGAAGGAATTTGGCTGTGATTTTGCAGGCCTCGATGATTTAAAAAATCTCGATGCGAAATTGCTTATCAACTCCACGAGTATCGGTATGCATCCGAAAATAAACGAAACGCCAATACCGAAAGAGATTTTAGGAGAGGCACAAAGGCACAAAGGCACAAAGGATATTGTGGTTTTTGATACGATTTATAATCCGGCCGAGACTTTGTTATTGAAGCAGGCGCAAGAAATTGGCGCTAAAACCATTTCAGGTCTTGATATGTTTATTTCCCAGGCAGCAGAGCAGTTTAAACTTTTTACAGATAGGTCGATAGAACATAAGATTGTGAGGCAAATCATTTCTGATTTTTTGTAGAAGAATTCGTGCTGTAGAATATAATACAGACACTGTTTTTAATGATATTATAAAGGTATCTTTTTGAGAGGCGTGATTATGGCAAATAAGATTGGCATTAGGGTGATGATTTTTGTGATGGTGATATTTGTCTGCGGTTTTGCAGCAACAGCATCGGCGGCGACGAGCGGGGCAGAGCAGTTTATCGGCAGGCTGCCGGATGAGACAATAGCTTTTGTAGCTACCAGCGGCGGCGATGAGCTGAAACCCGCATTTGAAAAAACGAATCTGGGCAAAATCTGGAACGACCCCAATGTGCAGACTTTCGTCAAGTCGATAAAGTCGGAGATAGTAAATAAGATAAGGGCGGAAATCGGCGATGTCAATAATACAAAGATATTTGATGATGCAGCTAATTTTGCAGATTTACTTTTGAAACGGCCTATCGTTATTGGCGCCGGCATAGACAAAAGTGTGACGGGTTCGGTCCGCCAAAAGGACGGCGGATCTTCGACAGGCTCACCGCAGGCGGAATCGCCTCTATACGGTTTTGCAATTATTGATGTAAGCAGCAGACAGTTAGAGATTGCAAAGGCGGTTATCAGGTTTGAATCGCTGGCGCCAAAAGGCGCTATTGTTGATGTAAATGTTGCAGGGCAAAAGATGCACTGGTTTGCCGATGCCAAAGAGGAGCCGGGCTACTGGGGCTTTGTGGGTGATTACCTTGTTTTTGCGATAAACGACAGAGGCGGCCACGTGATAAAAAATCTGCGAGGCAACAGAAGCGGGACGGCGGTAAATTATCTGGCCGGTGTTGAAGGCAGCGGCGATGCATTTGTTTTGTATGCCGATGCGCAAAAGATAGCAGAGTTAATCAAGACAATGGCACAGCAAAAAGAAGGGCAGGAAGGGCTGGACAAGATAAAAGTGGTATCGGCTGTTATGAAGGAGCTGGGGCTGGCTGATGTGAAAAGTATTAAGGCAAGGTTTGGCTTTTCCGGGCCGGATGTTGTAGGCCAGGAGCTTATTGAGATTCCGCTGCCTCGAACGGGGATATCTGCCAGGTTAAAAACGGTTGATTTGTCGATATTTAACCTGGCCGATTCGCGGTCGGTTAATGCAGCAGCTTTTAACGTTGACCTCGGCGGAATCTACGATACGGTTATGAACTCGATTCGGGTTGCTTCGCCGAACGATGTGTATCCCGATGTTAACGGAGCTATAAAAGGGTTTGAATCGAAGATTAATTTTAGCATCCGCAATGATTTGCTGGCAGGCCTTGCCGGTCCGATTATTGTATATTCGGTGCCTGAAGGGGTTTTGAGCGATATACCGAGCGGCGGAGCGGTTTTAATTGCAAAGGCGGCAAATGCCAAGACCATCGAAAAATCACTCAAATCTTTGGGTAATTTCGCAGCTGGGGACAGCAATAATATAGTTAAGGACAGCAATAATGTAGTTAAAGACAGCAATAATGTAATTAAGGACAGTAATAATGCAGTTAAATACAGCAATGCGGTTCAGGTTAGAGAGCGGAAGCAGAAGGGCAGGACATATTATACGTTTGCAATGCTGCCGTTTGCCGCAATGCAGATACTGCCAACCTGGACAATAACGGACAGTAATTATTTAGTTGTGGCGACCAATCAGCCTTTGTGCGCCAAGGCAGTGGCGAGAATAACGGGGGCAGACCGCAGCGATTCGATACGAATGACGGCCGGCTTTAAGAAGGCTGTCGAAGGGTTCCGCAGCGAGCCGATAAATCTTCGTTATACTGATTCACGGGTTCAGTTCAATCAACTGCTGAAGGTGGCGCAGCAGTATTGGCCGATGATTACAATGGGAGCAGCAGCGCAGGCCGGTCTTAAGCTGCCGCTTACGCTGCCATCGTTGCAACATCTGACAGAGCAGATGGGTTCGACTGTTCAATACAGCTATTATGATAATAAGGGGCTGCATATAAACTATCGCGGTAGCGGAATAGAAGTGGGCGTAGCTGCTGGTATAGGCGGGGGAATGGCAGCAGTTTTGATACCCGCACTTGCAAGAGTAAGGCAGCTTTCACAGAGGACGGTTTCGGGCAGTCAATTAGCAGGTATTGGAAAGGCGATGTTCATTTATGCAAATGATAATAATGATGTATATCCTTCTGATTTGAAGGAACTTGTTGAAAAGGCGGATTTGTCGACGAAATGTCTTGAGTCGCCGAGGAAGCCGAAGAATTTTTCAGGCCCGAGTTTTATATATATAACCGGTCAGAATCGAAAGACGGATCCCCGCAATGTTCTGGTCTATGAGAATCCGGAATTTTGCAGGGATGGTGTAAATGTCTTGTTCAATGATGGGGCCGTTATATTTATGAAACCGGCGGAATTTAAAAAAGCAATTGAGGAAACATACAAGAGACTCAATAAATCTATGCCGGAGATAAAGTTCTGGAAATAATTTTTGCATAAAAATAATAAAGACAGGGTTTGATTTTGCCCCCGCAGTTTGCTTGTGCAAACAAGCAGCGGGGGCCTTTTTTATTTTTGTTATCCTTGTTTTCGCAATTTATTCTTTATATAATTTGGCCTTTGTTTGGCGATGATTTTTTAAGGATTTTTCGAAGACGATGAACCCAAAGGTGTAAACATGGCTATAAAAGTTTCGGAAATGTCGAGTAAAAACTATGACGAGGTATATGCGATTTGGCAAAGCGTCGAAGGAATAGGACTGTTTAACAATTCGGATTCAAAGCAAGGCATTTTCAATTACCTTCGGCGTAATCGGGGTTTTAGTTTTGTTGCTCGCGACGCGGGAAAAGTCGTAGGTGCGGTCTTATGTGGTCATGACGGCAGGCGTGGGTATTTATATCATTTAGCCGTTGCGCAGACATACCGGAAAAAAGGCATCGGCAAGGCGTTAGTGAAGAAAGCCATCAAAAAGCTTGAATCCGTTGATATAAACAGGTGCCATTTATTTATTTTTGACGACAACACCGGTGCACAAAAGTTTTGGGAAAAACTTGGATGGAGAGAACTGAAGAAATTTAAATTTATGTCACGTGCTATTGGCAGGAAAGATAAGTTTGTGTCGAATTTCTGATTTCGAGTTTCAAATTTTGGTTGTGGCCACGGGTCTCTTGATATTCTATTGTGTTTGCCTGTAGTCCATCGTATAATCCTTCCTTTATAAGATTAGTCTATTTAGAGGTTTAAAAGACATGGCTAATGCTGAAAAAGTAGTGCTTGCGTATAGCGGCGGGTTGGATACGAGCGTGATACTGCCGTGGCTTAAGGAAACTTACGGCTATGATGTGATAGCGTTTGCAGCAGAACTTGGCCAGGGCGATGAGTTAAGCGGAATTAAAAAGAAGGCCTTGAAAAGCGGTGCTGTCAAGTGCATCGTAAAAGACCTGCGAAAGGAATTCGTTGAGGATTACCTCTGGAAGCTGCTCAAGGCAGGCGCCGTCTATGAAAACGGCTATCTGCTCGGGACCAGCATTGCCCGGCCATTAATCGCAAAGTATCAGGTTGATGTCGCTCATCAGGAAGGTGCTGCCGGCGTTGCACACGGCGCAACGGGCAAGGGCAATGACCAGGTGCGGTTTGAATTGACTTATATGGCGCTCGACCCGAAATTGAAAATTATCGCCCCGTGGAAGGACCCAAATTTTAAGCTGACCAGCCGGGAGGCCGCTGTCGATTATGCAAAGGTGCACGGCATACCAATCGAGCAGAGCAAAAAGAAGATTTATTCCCGCGACCGGAACCTGTGGCACATAAGTCACGAGGGTGCGGATTTGGAAGACCCTGCGAATGAGCCGCAGGATAATCTTTTTGTAATTTCGCGGCCGGTCTTGAAGACGCCGAACAAAGCGGATTATGTCGAGGTCGGCTTCGAGCAGGGCGTGCCTGTGAAACTGAACGGCAAAAGAATTGACGGCGTGAAACTGATGGAAGTTCTGAACGCCGTTGGCGGCCTGCACGGCATTGGCCAGATTGACCTGGTCGAGAACCGCCTTGTCGGAATGAAGTCTCGCGGCGTGTATGAGACGCCCGGCGGCACAATCCTCTATACCGCTCATAATGCACTTGAGATGTTGACGCTTGACCGCGAGACGCTGCACTATAAGCAGCTTGTTGCGCATCGGTATGCGGAGCTGGTTTATTACGGCCAGTGGTTCACGCAGTTGCGTGAGGCGATAGATGCGTTTGTTGATGTCACGCAGCGAAATGTCAGCGGCAATGTGCGGTTGAAATTATTTAAGGGCAGATGTAGTCTGGCAGGGACAACAAGCCCGAAGAGTCTTTACCGGCCAGACCTTGCCAGTTTCAAGATGGGAGCCGAGTATAATCCAACGGATGCGACCGGCTTTATCCGGCTGTTCGGCCTGCCAATGAAAGTGGCGGGAATTGTGAACAGAAAAGGTCATAAGTCATAAGTCGCAAGTCACAAGGGAAGTAGAATGGACGAGAGTGAATATGGATATAAGCGTTTGGTGGTTTGGCAGAAATCTGATGAATTAGCGTTTCAAATTTATTTATCCACGAAGAATTTTCCTAAAGAAGAGACTTATGGTCTGACCTCACAATTGAGAAGAGCCGCTTTATCTGTTCCTACGAATATAGCAGAAGGTTATTCAAGGCAGGGCCAGAATGAATTAAGGCATTTTGCGAATATTGTGTTAGGGTCTTTGGCCGAGGCGAGGTATTTATTGGATTTTTTTCGGTTACAATATATCAATTCTGAAAGATATAAGGAACTATCTGATTTAGCGTCCGAGGTTGGCAAATTATTGTGGAAATTTTATAAATCTTTGTGATTAAATTTACCCTTCGACTTATGACTTGTGACTTATGACTAATATTTGGCTTTTGCTTGTTTTCATTTTTGCGTTCGGCTGCTGCATAGGCAGTTTTCTGAATGTGGTAATTTACCGTCTGCCGAGGGAGAAGTCGCTGGTCAGTCCGCCGTCGACGTGTCCTGCGTGCGGTCGGCGAATACAGTTTTACGATAATATTCCTCTGGTTTCCTGGCTGCTGCTGCGGGCAAGGTGCCGGTATTGCAAATCTCCGATTTCGCAGCGATATTTTGTTATTGAATTGCTCACCGGACTTGTGTTTGTAGGCCTTTTTGTTTTGTATTTTGTGGTCGGCGTTCGACATTTCGAGATTGACGGCCAGATGGGCATAGCGGCATTTTTTAGGGGCGGCTGGCTCGTTTATCTGGTGCATATTATTTTACTGTCTTCTTTAATTTCGATTTCGGCGATTGATTTGGAATTGTGGCTGATTCCTGTTATTGTCTGCTGGTTTGCGACTTTGGCCGGCTTCGTCGGGTCGGGTTTGGCAGGATTTATCATAAAACCGGAAAGCACCACCGGCAGATACCCGCTGCCTGTGGCGGGAGCTGATGCCGCGGCGCTGGCAGCCGGTGCGGCAATCGGGCTGGTAATTTCACTGATTCTTCTTGCAACCGGTTTGATTAAAGGCAGTTACGAAGGCAGGGTGGATGGAGAGAATTTTGAAAATGGACAGACACAGAAGCAGGAACCGATTTTTAACGACCGGCTGGAGGTTTGCAGAGAGGTTCTATTTTTACTGCCGATAATTTTTTGTTCGGCGGCATTTTACTGGGCGATGCGGAACCTGATGCCGGGATGGTGGGGAAAATTTGTTGCTTATCCTGCGGCGGGCGGCTTTTTTGGCAGCTTGTGGGGCTATTTTTTGGGTTGTGCGGTTGTGTGGGCGACGCGGATTTTCGGAACATTGGCCTTTGGCAGGGAGGCGATGGGGCTCGGCGATGTGCATCTGATGGGTGCGGCGGGTGCGGTTATCGGGCCTTTGCCGGTGGTGGTGGCGTTTTTTCTTGCGCCTTTCTTCGGGCTCGGCTGGGTGTCCGGACAATTATTTTTTAAAAAAATTCGTCAAATTCCTTACGGTCCCTTCTTGTCACTGGGAGTGTTTACTGTTATGATTTTTCAGGATAGGATTCTTGACATCTGGCGATTGTATGTATTATCATTTAGCAGATAAATGATGGATTGTGCAGGCTTAATTATTTGGTTAAAAGGAGGTTTAAAATGCAGAAAGTAAGTAAAGGAGCGATTTGGCTGTTGGTTAGTCTTGTATCGGTTGCCGTCTTGTCCGGCTGCACCGACTGGAAAAAGAAATACGAGGCTTTGGACGTAGAGTATCAGAATACAAGGGGTCAGCTCGAACGAGAGCGGGCTGAAAAGGGCCAGATGGCTCAGCAATTAGCCGAGCTGCAGAAACAGCTGGAGGAAGGCAAGAGCGCAAAAGCTGTCACTGGTTTTGAAGGCGATGTCAAGATTGATGCCGCAGCCGGCACTATTACTGTGACGCTTCCCGACGCGATACTTTTTGATTCGGGCAAGGCCGAGTTGAAGAAGGCAACCAGTGCGGAGCTCGACCAGATAATATCGACGCTGAAGACAAGACAGGAATATGTTGACAGACGTATCGATATCGTCGGGCATACCGATTCCGACCCAATTCGAAAAACTGCATGGAAGGATAACTGGCAGCTTTCGACGGAACGTTCACTGACGGTTCTGCGGTATATGCTCGGCCACGGTATTGCTGCCGATAGGATTCGGGCGATTGGCTGCGGCGAGTCAAAGCCGGTTGTGCCGAATAACTCTGTCTCCAATAAGACCAAAAACCGCAGGGTCGAGGTTGTTGTCCATATGAAATAGGCTGACGAACTTTAAATCGCTTATATCAAAGGCAGCCTCATTCTTCGGGGCTGCCTTTTTCTTTTACAAAGGTGCTGCAGGTTACCTTGCCTTTGCTGCTGATGCGGATGCGGATTAAGCCGTCATAAGCGGTGAACAGGCGGGTTGTTTTACAGGCTATTTTATTCTGGTTTTCGTATTGAGTCTGGCTGCAGCTATATACAAGAAATTTCGGCGCAAGTTTTTCGATAAAGTTTGGGTCTGTTGTTGCGGTTGAACCGTGATGGGGTGCGATAACAATATCTGCCTTGAGGTCGGGATGGGTTTCGAGTATTTTTTGCTGTGCGAATTTTTCTATGTCCGAACAGAGAAGGATTTTGACGCCCGCATATTCAAGCATTATTACCGCAGACCTGTTGTTATCGCTTAACTGATTGTTGCTGAGTGCGTCTTTTGACGGCCAGATGATTTTTATGCCAGCGGGACTTTTAATTTGTAATTTATCGAGACTCTGGATATTGAATCCAAGATTTTTCAGGTAATCATTGAGGCATTTTGGAACGCCGGAGTTTTTCCTGTCGACGAGAAAATCGTCGTTTGCGAAAATACCGGCAGTCTTTTCATCAGCAACAACTTCCGGTATCGCATTTATGTGGTCAATGTCGCTGTGGCTGATGATTATTGCATCAAGTTTTGCTATAGCTTGTGAGCGCATAAAGGGAATTATTATTCGTCTGCCGACATCTTCTTTATAGAGGGAGCCGGCATCAAATAGCAAATTGGCCATTCCGGGCGGCTGAACTAAAATTGCCTGGCCGTGACCGACATCAATGCAGCTTAAAACGAGTTCGCTGCGGATTGTCCTTTGGAATTTAATGGCGGACAGCGAGATTGCAAAGACGAGAATAAGAACGATGCTGATTACTTTTTTCGTCAATGGCCTGCGAAAGAGAAAAAAGGCAACAAAAAAGAGGACACAATAGTAAAAAATAATTATCCAGAGTGAGACCTGACCTATAAGAATTTCGGAAAGGCTTACTTTGGCGAAGAGTTTGACAAGCCAAATCAATAAATAAGAAAAGAAATTTGCAACGTGACCTAAAACGAAAGCTACGCTCGGCAAAAAGAAAGAAAAAGCGATTTTTAATAAGCCTAATATCATAATAACGGAAACAAATGGTGAAGCAAATACGGTCCAGATGCTGGTCAAAGGTGTGATTGTGTAAAAATGATGCAGCATAAGTCCTGCGCCGCCCAACCAGGCACCGAGGCCGATGGAAAAAAGACCCAAAGTAGCAAGGAGCGACTTTTCGTTTATCAGCAGAGGTAATTTCCCTGCCTCTGGTATCAAGTTTAAAAGAGCAAAGGTTTTTTCGTAAAAAAATAACTGAATGCGTCTGAAAAACAGAAGAATTCCCAACGTAGTCGAAAAGGATAACTGCCAACTGGCATTGTAGATATCGAGGGGTTTGAAAAGCAGCAGGATAATAGCGGAGAGCGCCAGCGAATTAAAAGAGTTCGGCTCCCGTCTGAACAAAAACGCGGCGCAAAAGACGAGGCTGATAACCGCTGCCCGCAATACAGGCGGATTTGGAGGGACGGTCAGCACAAACAGGATTGATACGGCTATGCAGATTATCGCTCGCCACTTTTCGCCGAGGCCTGCCAGTTTGCAAGCCTGCCATACGAACGCAATCAGAATGCCGAAGTGCAGTCCCGAGAGGCATAAAAAATACAGCAGGCCTGTTTTGCGGAAGGCGATGTTTGTCTGATGGTCGATTTTGGTTCTGTCGCCGAGAACAAGCGCCGCAATAAGGGCATTACTATTTGGGTTTTCTTTAGGCAGGTCTTTTGCCAATATACCTCTTGCAGCTCTTTGCAGATAATTGTGAATGTTAAAGAATGATGAACCTTTGCTCTGACTTGAAAGCAGCTCGATGCCGTCGCGGGTTTTAACAGCGGCAGCGATAAAGATATTTTCATTGGCAAGCTTTTTTTTGAAATCGAATTCGCCGGGATTTGTTGCAGGCCAAATTTTTTCCAACCAGCAGTAAATCTGAACGTTGTCGCCCGCCTTTAAGTCAATAACCAGCTCAGCGACCTGCACACGCACGATTCCTGATACATCGAACCAGCCTGTTTTGCCCTCTGCACCGGTTATTTCTAGGTAGAAACTGCTGCCGGGGTCTGTGAATTTGAACTTTGAAAAAACCCAGTCGTTGTTGTCGCTTGTGTATGGTTCGGTGATTATTGTGCCGCGAATTGTAGCGAGCGTCGATTCATCGCCAACGAAATTACTGACATCGTTTGCCGGCAGATAGCGATAGGAATTGAGCCGAACCGCACCGAGGCTCATCGAGCAAAAAAATGCCAGACAAACAATTATATATATGTTCGATTCTGTTCTTTTGAAGGTGATATAACCGAATGCCGATGCTGCAAGGAGAATTGACAGAACCAGCCAAAATATTATTGGAAGGGCGATTAGATTTTGTAGAAATATGCCGACTATTAAACCAACGGCCGGCAGTACAAGAGGCGCTGCATCTATAATCTGCCTGACGACATAAGCCGGCCCGAGGGCCAATTTCCAGTCTATCAGTTCCAGTTTTTTCCTGATTAAATCCACAGCGAAATAGACTACAGACACAAGAGGCCGGACTCAAGACAAAATTTAGGGTGTAGGGTTCAGGAATAGGAAATTGAGAGGTCAAAAGTCATCAGCCAAAAAGGAGCACAAGAGCATAGGTGCATAGAAGCAAAGAAGAACAGACGGTTGCGGTGGCGTCAGCCATCTTGGCGATTGCGAGGCTCGTAACGGTTGCGTATAGCGCAATAGGTCAAGAGCGGCGGGTTATTTTTTCTTTGCCGTTCATATAGGGGTGAAGGGGTTTGGGAATGGTGATTGAGCCATCGGCGTTCTGGTAAAGCTCCAAAATCGGTATCAGGATTCGCGGGCTGGCGATGACGGTGTTGTTCATCGTATGGCAGAACAGATTCTTTTTTGCCTTCGGGTCTTTGTAGCGAAGATTCAATCGGCGGGCCTGAAATTCGTAAAAGCGGCTTGCACTGTGTGTCTCGCCGTAATTTTTACGCGAAGGCATCCAGGCCTCGATGTCGAATTTCTGCACCTGGCCTCTGCCGAGGTCGCCTGTGCAGACATTGACAACGCGGTAGGGCAGTTCCAATGCCTGCAAAACCTGCTCGGAATTATCCAGAATCTCTGCGTGTAATTTTTTGCTCTCTTCGATACTGTTTTTGCAGATGATTACCTGCTCGACCTTGTCGAACTGGTGGATTCGGTACAGGCCATAAGTGTCTTTGCCTGCGGCGCCGGCCTCACGCCGAAAGCAGGTTGAAAGGGCGACATACTTTTTCGGCAGCTCATCTGCGGAGAGGATTTCGTCCTTATGGTATGCTGTCACAGGCACTTCAGCAGTCCCTGACAGATTCAGTTCGTCAATGGTTCTGTATGTTTGCTCTTCTGAGCCGGGGTAAAAGCCTGTCCCCATCATAGTTTCATACTTCACCAGTAGCGGCGGCGACATCGGCGTATAACCTTTTGCGACCATAAAGTCAATTGCGAATCGCAGGACCGCCCAGTGCAATAGGGCGCCGTCGCCCTTGAGAAAATAATTTCTTGTGCCTGCGATTTTTACACCACGTTCAATATCTATAATATCCAGAGCAAGTCCCAACCGGACGTGGTCTTTCGGCTCGAAATCGAATTTGCGGACTTGGCCTACGCGTTTGATTTCGACGTTTTCTGTGTCGTCTTTGCCGAGAGGGACATCGTCGGCTGCCGGCTGAGGCACTTCGAGCATTAGGGAATCAAATTTCGGCTGAAGCTGTTTTGCGGTTTCGCTGTAATCCTGCTCCTGTTGTTTTAGCTGGGCGAGGTTTTCGATGGCCTTTCGCTTTTCGGCATCGGGCAATTTCGGGATTTCTTTGCCGACTTTGTTTTTTTCGGTAAGGATGTCCTGCAGTTTTTGTTTTGCCTCTCTGAGTCTGGAATCTATATCGAGCAACTTTTCGATATCGACATCGAAGCCTTTATCTTTTGCGGCCTTTTTGAACCTTTCCGGATTTTCCCGTATGTCTTTAATATCAATCATAATTCAGCATTCTATATTCTACATTCTTAATTTATTCAAATTTCCTGATTATTACCACATTATTTTGTCCGCCGAAGCCGAAAGATTCCTTCATAGCCGTTTTGACGGAGGCTTTTCTTGGTTTATTCGGCACATAATCGAGGTCGAGTGCCGGGTCGGGGTCGGCAAGGTTTATTGTCGGCGGCAGTATATTATCGCGAATTGCAAGCACGCAGGTGATTAACTCTGCTGCGCCTGCTGCGCCGATTAAATGGCCCATTACACTCTTGACGCTGCTGGCGGGAGGCTTTTGAGTTCTGTTTTTGAAGACCGCTTTTATCGCCTTTGTTTCGATTGAATCGTTTTCATTGGTGCTTGTGCCGTGCGTGCTTATGTAATCGACATCATTATAACTTATACCGGCATCGGCGAGCGCTGCCTCCATAGCCTGAATTGGGCCACGTGCCTCTTCGTGCATATCGGTTATTCTGAAGGCATCGGAACTGCTGCCGTAGCCGATAACCTCTGCTAAAATTTTGACGCCTCTTTTTTGGGCGGATGTCAGCGATTCGAGAATGACGATTGCGGAGCCTTCGCCGATGACGAAGCCATCGCGGCTGGCGGTGAAAGGCCTCGATGCGGTCTGCGGACTGTCGTTCCTTCTTGAAAGGGCGGTGAGCCTGCTGAAACCCATTACGCCCAACGGATGAATCATCGAATGTGCGCCGCCTGAAATCATCACATCGGCTTTGCCCTGTCGAATGAGCATAGCAGCCTCGCCGACGGCCTGTGTGCCTGCAGCGCAGGCGGTAAGACAGCTAAAGATCGGCCCGCGTGTCGCCGACAAGTTTTGCGATGTGGGTTGTCGGCATATTCGGTTCCTGCTCCAGCTCATTAGCAGCAGTGAAACCGGCATAAGCAATCTCTGCCCATCTGTTCCAATCCATTTTGTTATTTTGATTGTCCCAGGCCTTGACCAAGCAATCGAAGAATACATCGTTGTTGACCGAGCCTTCGCCGCAGCCCATATATATACCTATTCTTGTTCGGTCGATTTTGTCTGCGGGGTTGTCGGTCTCGATGTCGATTCGTGCCTGTCGGCAGGCCTCTGCTGCGGCGGCGAGGGCAAAGCTGCTGCCTCGGCTGCAGTCTTTGTGCAGCGACCAGTTTTTGACGTATTTTGACGGGTCAAAGTTTTTGACCTCGCTGCTGAATGTTGTGGGGAATGTGGAGGCGTCAAATATCGTTGTGGATGCGACGTCGCTTTTGCCTGCAAGGATTGCCTTCCAGGCACTTTCAACATTATGTCCCACTGGACAAACCAAACCCAATCCTGTTATCGCTACCCTTTCGAACATTTTATTGCCTTTGCGTCATCATGTTTTTTAAATTTCCAATGTCCAATGTAGAATGTCCAATGTAGAAGTACTTTATGTTTCCCTGCATTTTGTTTTTTTATTTTTCTCTGCTGTTTTTACGCTGACCGCAAAAATCAATACAAGCTCCTCGCATTCTTTTATCAGATTTTCAAGTTCTTCAGTGTCATTTATTAATTTAAGACGCTGTATTATTTTCAGCCATATTTTTGTTTCACGCAGTTCCTTAAGTGAAATTCTTATTTTATGAATGAAATCATTTCGAGACTCGGCACCCTGGGCTTCACCATAATTTGGTGCTGGTGATGTGCCGCATCGCGCAAGTTGACCCGATATATGATTGCCTGTCGGGGTATTCGGCAGTTTTTCGCAAAGCTTAATAATCCTGACAGCGAAGTTAATCAATCTTTCTTCAAGGTCATATTTTGATAATTTATTGTTCTCTTTATCCATTCGTCTTTTATGTTTTTTTACATTATACTTTTGATTTTGCCATATACTACTTCTACATTCAAAATTGGATATTGGTCATTGGATATTCACTCAGGTTTTTTCAGCACAACAGCGGCGGTCTGGGCGCCGAATGTATAGCCGCAAACAAGAACGTATCTGATATTTTTCCTTTGGGGCTGCATTGAGATATTCAGGTTGCAGCCGGCGGTTTTCTTATCACAATTTTTTGCAGCCGGTATTATGCCTTCAGCCATAGCAAAGCAGGCAGCAATTATGTCGAGAACGCCTGCTGCCGCGCCGTTATTGCTCAGCATACTCTTTGTCGGCCAGACAGGAATGTTTTTAACAGCGATTCCGAGGGCGGTTTCAATCCCTTTTGCCTCTGCCAAATCATCAGCCGGTATGCCGAGGCCGTGCGGGATAATCAAGTCCAAATCCTGTGCTTTTATCGAGGCATCAACAAGGGCTTTTTGTATCGCAATTGTCAGCCCTTTGCCATCCGGTTCAAGATGCTGATATGTGTTATTGAGGTTGCTGGATTGGCCTGTGCCGGCAATTTCGGCAAAGATTTTTGCACCTCTTTTACGTGCGGATTGCGGATTTTCAAGAACGACAATACCGGCGGCATCGCCGAAGACGGAGCCTTTCGCATTCGAATCGAAAGGTCTACAGGCGGCAGCGGGATTGTCTGCATATTCTGTTGTTGCCCTTTTGAGCAGGTACTGCCGAATAATGCTCATCGGGTTGACCTTCACGTCCGTTCCGCCTGCAAGAATTATGTCGCAGACGCCGCGGTTTATCGTTGATGCCGCCTCGCTTATTGCCAGTAGCGATGAGACCTCTGCGCAGGTGATGGAATTGCTCGGGCCTTGAATGTCGTGGATAATGCTTATATGGCAGGCGGGCATATTGGGCAGGTATTTGAGCAGCCACAGGGGCGGGATGAGTTCCAGACCATCTTTGCCCCATTTTTTGATATCGAATTGGTCGCCGGTTTCGCTTTTGGCAACAGAAGGCGCAGACTCGACGAGGTCGCAGCTTATCATACCGGCCCCGATATTGACGCCAACCCTTGTCGGGTTTATGTTCACTTTTTCCGGGTCAATTGCCTTGGTGACAAGTCCGCTAGAGATAATTGCCTCGTTTGCCGCAGCGACGGCCAGCTCGATGTCCCGCGACATAATTTTTATGTTCTTGCGGTAGCTTTTTGGTATGTGTTTAGAGACATTGAAATCCGTTACCTGGCCGGCGATTTTGCAGGGGAAGCCTGCGGGGTCAAATGCGGTAATCGGGCCGATGCCGCAGCGGCCATTGAGAAGAGCCTTCCACATATCGCTGACGTTTTGCCCCAGACAGCTTACGGCGCCGAAACCGGTTATTACAGGCTTGTCGCTCATTTGCCCCTGTTCTCCAGGCCGATGCCGCGAATGAGCATTTTGAAGGTGTTGGTGAATACGAAATTTTCCTGCGGAAATTCCTTGCCTGCGATGTTCTGGTCGATGTGGCTGAACATTAAATCAATCTCTGCGATAAGTTTTTCACCGCAGGTGATTTTGCCGGTTGTGCTTGCAGCCTCGGCGGTGATGGATTCGATTTTTGCTTCGAGCCGCAGGCTGTCGCCGGGTATAACAAAATCGAAAAAGACAGCCTTTTTGATTTTTGCGAGGATGACCTTTTCCTCGAAGTTTCTGGCCTGGCCTACGAGGATGCCCGCCGTTTGTGCCATAGCCTCGATGCAGAGACTTTCCGGCATAACCGGAAAAAACGGGAAATGGTCGTGCAGATGCTCTTCGGCGAGCGTGACATTTTTGACGGCTACCGCCCGCCTGCCGCTTTCAAACTCAACGAATTTGTCTATCCATATCCATCGCATTTTTTTGCCATTCGCCACAGGCGAACCTTCGGCGGATTATTTTAGCCACAGAGGACACAGAGACCACAGAGAAATTTTTGAACTTTTATTTTTTCATTATTCTGTCTACTGTATTCTGTATTCTTAATTCTACATTCTTAATTCTTAATTTCTCTCAGACGCTCTTATTTTAATTTGGTTTCGATATAATTTACGATTGAATTTACGGTAAATAAGTCGCCGAGCTTGTTGATATCCGGGTTCTTTTCAAACGAAGAAAGGTCAGTGTGCGGCATCTTCGATTTTATCTCCGACAGGGCGGCCGGCGTCAATTTGCCGTCCTTTACAAATTGGGGATTGTTCATCATATCTTCGATTGGGAAAAGCTCCTCTCTGGGAATTTTAATTGCGAAGGCCTTTTCCAGACGAAACACAATGTCTAAAAAATCGATGCTTTCTGCGCCGAGGTCGCCGATAAGAATAGATTCGGGTTTCACCTCTTCCTCGTCAACGCCGAGTGCATCGACCAGTACCGATTGAACAGCCTTGAAAATTTCGTCCCTGCTTTTTGCCATAAATTTTTATCCTTTTATAGTGTTTAACAATTTCCATCGTTCCTTAAGTGCTTCGATTATTTGGCCATCGACGGCGGCCATTGAGGAATTCTGGTCGGCGAGGTTAAAATGCCGCAGGCCGAACCTTGCCTCGACAATCGTCTGGCTGCCTGATACGCCGGTGCCGGTGAAACTGCTGATATTTTCTTCGATTGATTTTGCCTCGACGATGTATTCAATCTGGCCGCCGGGCGCAAGAAAACTTTTGTATTTAACATTTCTTGCCTCGGCAAGCAAAATCATACTGTGGGTAAAATTCTCTGTTAACCTGACTAACCAGCTTGCCGACTCGATGAGGCCCTCCAGGAGAAGCACACCCGGCAGGACAGGAAAGGCCGGAAAATGGTCTGCCAGATATTCTTCCGACATCGAGACGTTTTTAACCGTCCTTATTCCAACGCCTGCGGTTATAGAAACGACCTTATCAATTAAAATAAACCTCATATCGGCTGCATTTTAGTCATAAGCTCGACTTTTGCCAGCAAATTTTTGTTTTTTAACCACGGATTACGCTGATTGCACGGATTAACACTGATTCTTTTTATAACTGAATACTAAAAACTAACGCCCCCACGCTTTGCTTCGCAAAGCGAAGCAGTGGGGTGAACCACTAAAAACTAACGACTAATTTAACCACGGATTACACAGATTAAACGGATTATTTCACCACAGAGGGCACAGAGAACACAGAGGGTTTTAACCACGAAGCTCTCCGCTTTCGGCGGACAAGCTCCGGCACGGAGAAAAAATTAGCCACAAAAAGGCACAAAATACACAAGATAATTAACCACGGATTTAACCCGTGAGATAATTTCATATCTCACGGGTTAAACGCAGATTAACGCGGATTTATAAGGTAAAAAAAGATTGTATTCTTTCATTATTTAACGATATAATATTTCTTTAAGGCCATGATGCGGCTTTTGTATTGTAATGGAAACAGATATGGTGTCCCCAGATTTCATAAATTGAACCGTTTGTCAGATTAAGTACCGGCTACCGCAATTAAGGAGAAGTGATGGCCTCTGAATTAAATACCACAGATAGAGGAAATTCATGGTTGTTAAGCGGAGTTAGCATTGCGTTAATTTCTGCGATATCCTATTCTTTGGCATTTACCTATGAGGCTGGATTCGCCCTATATTTTGGAATTCCCTTAAGCCTAATTAGAGTTGACCTAACTACGATTTTTATAGCCTTTGGAGGAATTATCTTAATTGCATGGTTTTTGTTTCTTGTTGCTGATCGTATGTTCATAATTATTGGCCAACAAAAAGGTATTGTGAGAAATAAGTTATTTTTTTTATTTCCATTCATTTTGGTGTTTATATTTCTCATGGTAAGATACAGTAATTTTAAAGAGGCTTTTTATGCATCGCCATTATTAATATTGTTTTTGATAATTGGGATTATGCAGTTCATTACTGCTTTGGTACCAACGAAAGATAAGAAATCCTATATTGAGAGGCTTGAATTGCAGGCTAAGAATGATAAACCCGAGCCAGATTTGATTAGAACTTTTATAAAGTTTCCAAATGGAATTGTCTTTATATTTGCAATTGTTCTGATTTTCCTTGTTTTTTACCACACTGGTCGGTCTGAAGCATACCGGCAAGAAAAATTCCTTGTTTTTAATGATAGTCAAGCTGTTGTTCTTAGGATTTATTCTGATAGGGTTGTTTGTTCTTCGTTTAACGAAAAAGAAAAAACGATTGGCAATAGTCTTTTAATATTCGACAATGCGACTGTTGCAAAACTACAATTCGAATGGAAAAAGGTTGGGCCGCTAAAACTGACCGAAGCCCAGAAATAGATTGCATCTTAAATAATAGGGACAGTGGGTCTGTTGAAAAAGCGGCATTTTTTTCAAATCAAATATTTGCCAATCCTTAAAATCCGTGTTAATCCGTGAAATCCGTGGTTAATGTTCTTTGTGCCTTGGGGGCTTTGTGGTGAAGAAGGGGGTTTGCAATTTTGGGGGCGGTTTGGTATAGTTTAGCCTTATGAAGATACGACTTGCGAAAATTTCGGATGCTCCGTTTATATGCACCTTGATTAACGATTACGCTGAACAGGATATGATGCTGTTCCGCTCAATGACGGACATCTACGAAAACCTGCGGTCGTTCCTTCTGGCGGAGACCGGTGGCAAAGTCGTCGGCTGCTGCTCAATGCAGATTATATGGTCGGACCTGGCGGAGATAAAATCGCTCGCTGTCGATAAGGCACATCAGGATAAAGGCGTCGGCAAAATGCTTGTTCGGCAATCGGTAAAGGAGGCCAGAAAACTCGGCATAAAACGGGTCTTTGCCCTTACACTTGTGCCGGCCTCTTTTAAAAAATTGGGATTCAAGACGATTGATAAGGAAAAGCTGCCGATGAAGGTCTGGACGGATTGTGCCAGATGCACCAAGCAGGACAACTGCGATGAAATAGCAGTGATAAAGACGTTAACTTAAGGTCATAAGTCACAGGTCATAAGTCACAAGTCATAAGTCGCAAGTCGAAAGGGGCAGAGGAGTCTTTAGTTTTAAGTTTTTAGTTTCCTAACCTACTTGTCTTCTCTGGAAGAGGGCGATTGCGATGAGCAGGACGGCGGCGGTATAGCAAAGGCTGTAGCTGCCCGTCAAGGTGATGTATTGAAGGGTGATTTGGCTGCCCTCGTGAATGGCATCGCTTATCCAGAAAATCTGCAGATTTGGAATTATAAAATAAAGGGCCTTTGCCCAGAGGTGCGTGCCGGCAAGTGAGCCGAAGGCATAATCGGTGATAAGGCCCAAAAGGAATATTCCTATGCAGCAGGATAAAGTGACGGCGGTATTGAACCTCGTTGAGAATGCCACAGCGAGAGCGGTAATAATTAAGGCAGCAAACAGTAAGAGGACCGCACCATAGACATCAAGCGAATTAATACCATTATTAGCGGGGTTAAACTTCCAATCCCTGTCAATAAAGTATAAAAATGTGATGCTCAACAAGGCGAATATGGACAATAGAAAGACCGCCGTTGAGGTGAATTTCCAATCGTAAATATAGTTAAATAAGGCACTTAATATAAATGCTGCTGATATTGAGACGAATGCTGCCGCCAGAACTGTCCAATCGTGGGTATCGTTGACCGATTCGAGGACGCCGTGCCTTATCGCCATCAAAAGCCCTATAGTGCATATAAAATTCGCCAGGGCTACGGCTAATGCTACGCCGAGAAATTTGGCGATAATAAATATAGGACGTTGGACGGGTTTACTAACGACGGTCTCAATGGTTTTGTTTTCGATTTCCTCGGCAACAGAGCCGGCTGCTGAAAAAATTGCTATGAACAAACTCGCCAGGAAAAGCGTAGAAAGGCCTAACTCTCGCAGGAGCTTACTATCTTCGTCCAGTGTGTACATTGTAATGGATGGGCTGAGGAATAACAGCAGCAGTGCGATGAAAATTATAATCGCATAAATAGGCTGGCGAATAGTCTCTTTGAAGGTGTTTTTTGTAAGGATATATAATTTTTTCACAATAAGCTGTCCTGCAATTGTATAAAGAGCTTCTTGACGCTGCGATATATATTATTATACTGCAAGATTCCAAATTATGAAAGGCCTTTGAGAATTTAAGGATAAATACATTTTTTAAGTCAATTTGTTCGGGCTGGCCGGGATAAAATGTTAATATCTTCCAAACGTGCAGAATATTTGTCACTGACAAGTTTGTTTTTGAGCATTCTTTTCTTTGTTATCACGATACTCTTGGGGTGGTGGAGCGGTTACTTTGCCATTTATGCAGTAAGCTGGCTGATAGGCGCCTCCGGCCTTATCTGGTTTGTCCTTTTGATTCAGTTCCATCAGCGAGCGCTGGCAGAGCAGGAAAAATTGGATGCCGGTCAGCTTGCCGGCAGGGGAGAGGCCACGATATTTGAAACCAAAGGCGAGCAGGCACAACTTTTTGCCGTTGCGCAAAGAAGGCTCGAATTGCTTGAAAAATGGTTTCTGCCGGTCTTTTCCGCCTTTGTAGCTGCATATCAGATAGGTATTGGTCTTTACCTTTTCAGAGTCCTGCTTAAGGGGAACCTGACGTCGCCGAAGCAGCCTTTGATTTGTGCAGTTGCCCTGGTGGCTGTTGCATTTATCAGCTTTTTGATATCCCGCTATGCAACAGGCCTGTCTTCCGAGCCGCAGTGGCGACCGTTAAAGGCAGGCGGCGCAATTTTTGTCGGCGTTGCAGTAATTACTTTTGGACTGGCAATCGTCTTTGCATTTGTTTATTTTAATTTTCTCGTCTCGATATTGACGGTTTTTAACTTTTTTATACCAATACTGCTTGTCATACTGGGGGGCGAGACCGCACTTAATGTTATTCTCGATATATATCGTCCGAGATTGAAGGAGCAGTACGGCCGGGCCGCCTTTGACAGCAGGCTTTTAGGCATAATCAATGAGCCAGGCGGCATTCTTCATACGGCTGCTGCGGCAATAGATTATCAGTTTGGTTTCAAGGTTTCGCAGACGTGGTTTTACAAACTGTTAGAAAAGGCCATTGTTCCTCTGGTTTTATTCGGCGCAGCCTCGATATATCTTTTAAGCGCCGTTGTTGTGGTTGGCCCGGATGAGCAGGCAATAGTTGAGCATTTCGGCAGGGCGGTAAAAGACGACAGCGGGGTAAAAGTTTATCAGCCCGGCATTATGTTTAAGTGGCCCTGGCCTGTAGATATAGCATACAAATATCCTGTCAACAGGATTATGGAGCTTTCAATTGGTTTTGTTCCTGATATTGACCCCAAAACAGGTCAGGTGCAGCGGGGCCCAAACTTTGGGGCAAAGCTCATTATAAAGAAGAGTATCAGCTTATGGTTGCAAGTCGCCAAGCAGGCGGCGAGAGCAAAGCGGGCGGCACGGTGCCTGTGAGCATAGTTCTTGCTGCTATTCCCGTTCAGTATAAGGTAAAGGACCTTTACTCGTTTCTTTATAATTATGGCACTTATGAAAAAAGCGACCGAAGCAGGGGTTTCCAGGCGGAGAAGGTGCTGGAGTCGATTTGCTATCAGGAGCTGACCAGATTTGCAGCAGGAGCAAAAATCGAGGTGGAAAGCGAAGCAGATTTGGCACACAGTCTTCTCGGTGCAGGGCGTCTGGAAGCAAGGGAGGAATTGACCAGGTCGATTCAAAAGGCGGCGGACAAGGCACGGCTCGGAGTGGAGATTATTTTCGTCGGAATGCAGGGCATACATCCGCCTATAGAGCTTGCGGAAGATTATCAAAAGGTCGTCGGCGCCATACAGCAGAAACAGGCCCTGATTCTGAATGCGGAGGCTGCGAGCAATAGAACCCTGACAAGTCTCGCCGGTTCTGTGGAAAAATCCAGAGAGCTTTACAGGTTAGCCTCTCAATACCAACGTTCCAAAAACGGCACTGATGCAGACGGGTCAAACCAGCTCTCGGCGCAGATTGATAAGGCTTTTACAGAGGCCGACGGACAAATCTTTGCTGTGCTGCGAAATGCACAGAGTTATGCTTACCAGAAGGCGACTATTGCACGAGCAACAGGCGAGCGGTTTGCCGGTCAGCTTAAGGCGTTCAGGTCGGCCCCCGAGATTTATAAAAGGTGGATGATACTGAATGCCCTTGAAACAAGCCTTAAAAATATCCGCAAATTCGTCCTTATTGCTGATAAGGACCAATATATAATTCAGGAAATAGATGCGACCGAAAAATTATTACCGGGACTGATGGATTATGGGGAGAATTTAACAAAATGAAAAGTATTGCAATAACAGTTTTTGTCTCATTGGTTGTTCTGGTGCTTGTTCTTGAGGGCATTACTTTCCAGGTAAGAGAGCCTGAATCGGTTCTTGTGACGACCTTCGGCAAGCCGACGCGGCAGATACCGAGAAGCCCGGCCTGTATTTCAAGCTGCCCCCGCCGATAAATAATATTTACAGATTTGACTGCCGCCTGCGGGTCTTCGATGCAGACTTTGCAGAGACGACAACAAAAGGCAATGATTCCATATTAGTGCATACATACATTGTCTGGCGAATTGCCGACCCGCTGAAATTCCTCAATTCGGTTGGTTCCGTCACGGAAGCCGAAAACAAGCTGCACAGCCAGTTGAATAATGCGCAAAATAATGTTATCGGCAGATATTATTTTTCTGATTTTGTCAACAGCGATAAGTCGAGGATACAGATTGTAAAGATTCAGCAGGAGATGCTCGAAAGTCTTTCCAAAGAGGTGGGAGACACTTATGGAATAAAAATTGAAGACCTCGGGATAAAGCAGTTAAAAGTTCCTGCGGATGTCACCAAAGGGGTATTTGAGCGGATGCGTTCTGAGCGAAACCGCAAGACCGTCAGCACCATTCAGGAGGGACAATCAATAGCAGTAAAAATCAAGTCGGACGCCAATTCCCTTGCCACTGAATTACTTGCGGCAGCCGAGGCGAGGGCAAAAACCATTATGGGGCAGGGCGATGCCGAGGCTGCCCAGTATTATCAAATGCTCGAGGCCGACCCGTCGCTTGCGATATTCCTGCGGGACATCGAAGCGCTGCAGGAAATTTTGAGCCAAAGGTCAACATATTTTATCAGCACGGATAAATGGCCGTTCAGCATTCTGCGCCAAATGCCCGATTTAGAACCTAAAAAATAGAAGGCAGTGATTTATATATGGCAGGTGAACATAATCATCATAATCACAGCGATGAAGAATCCGCTCAGAAGTCGGCGGCTGTGCGGGCTGAAGCCGATTCTGCAATGAACTCGCTTTCGGAGGCATTAAGAATCAGCTTTATAATCCTCAAGCTGATTATGGTTGCCCTGATAATATTTTTCATCGGTTCCGGTTTCAGGACTGTTCAGCCGGATGAAGCGGCGATTGTATTGAGATTCGGAAAGATTCGCGGCACAGGCGAAGAGAGGGTTCTGAAATCCCGCACATGGCCTTACTGGGTATTTCCGTATCCGATTGAACAAATGGTCAGCATTCCTGTTGAAAAAAAGATTGATTTGGATATAGATTCCTTCTGGTATTTTCAAACAGATGAGGAGAAGTTATCCGCGCAGAAAAAGAAAGTTCCTCCCGACCAGGCTTTGGACCCGCTGATTGACGGTTATTGTCTGACGAGAAGCGATATAAGGGCGTCTTCGCTGCAGGCGGGTTCGGGCGAGAGTGATTACAATATCATTCATTCTAAATGGAGATTGACTTACCAGATAGTTGACCCTGTAAGTTTCTATAAGAATGTTTATATCACAGACCCTTCGCCGGGGCAGGTCTATTTTGATGTGGTCAGGAAAGATGTGACAGGCCTGCTGAAAGACGTTATCGACAGTTCCGTCGTTTCGACAATGGTTAATTTTACGATTGAGGAGGCCTTGTTTGAAAAATTCGGGACGGTTGCCGAAGAAGTAAAAGCTCTTGCACATGCAGAGCTTGACCTGGTACAGAGCGGAATCAGAATTGTTTCGATTCAGCGGGTTGACAACACCTGGCCTTTGCAGGTGAACGAGGCGTTTCTGGCTTCGATTAACGCAAGTCAGATTAAGCAGCAGCAGATAAGTGAAGCTACAACTTATGCCCAGAATACGATAAATGAAGCGGGCGGTCCCGTGGCCGTTGAGCTGCTTGCCGGCCTGCATGACCCCAACACAAAACCCCAAACCGTCGAATCGTTATGGTTGCAGGTTGCGGGCAGGTCTCAGCAAAGAATTGCCGATGCGCGGGCTTATCGCAAAAAGATAGTCGAGGGTGCCCGGGCGGACGCAGAATACCTCAAACAGATACTTCCGGAATATAAGAAGAGGCCTACGCTGGTGCTAAGTGAGATTTATAGAAATGCGATGTCGAAGATTCTGGATAATGCTAATGAAAAATTCTTTGTTGAGCCTGTCCAGACCGACAAAGGCAGCGTGATTATGATAAAGTCTAATAGCGACCCAACCTTAAAACCGAAGTAAAAGGGCACAGAAAAACCAAATGGCACATGAACATTTGCATTTTAAGGATGACATTGCTATCGAGCATACGCGGGGCAGCCAATTTCGCATAAGCCTGGCGCTTTTGGGGACGTTGGCGGGCGGAATGCTCCTTATTAGTTCAGCCGTTTCAAATTATATATACGGCGTCGGCTCTTTTAATACGACGATGCTGGCAATGACCGCCGCCATTCTGCTCGGCGCACCAATTGTCTGGCATGCGATGCAGAGCATCATAAAACAGCAGGCCCACATGGATGAGCTTGTGGCATTGGCGATAGTTGCCGCCTTTGTGACAGCGGGTCAGGGGGCAGACGAGGCCGCCTCGAAAAGTTATGTGACGGCTGGTCTTATTGCCTTCTTTATGCTGATGAGTGAACTTATCGAAAGCAGGACGGCCCTCGGCGCACGTGCTTCAATTGAGTCGCTGATAAAACTTACGCCGACAAAGGCCAATCTTGTTTGCAAAGATTCGAGCGAAGAAGAGGTTCAGGTAAGCAGTCTGAAGACCGGCGACATTGTTAGGGTCAGGCCCGGCGATAACATACCGGCTGACGGTGAAATTATAAACGGTTTAAGCTCTGTCAACGAAGCGACTATAACCGGTGAATCCCTGCCGGTTGACAAAATACCGGGGATGCAGGTCTTTGCGGGCACCACCAATCATACAGGCGTTCTCGATATAAAGGTGACCAAGGTCGGCACGACACCACGCTCGGCAAGGTTCAATCTTTGATTATGCAGGCCGAGCAGACGAAAATCCCCATTATGCGAATCATAGACCGCTATGTAAAATGGTACACGCCGACGGTTTTAATGATAGCCGCTATTGTCTGGTTCTTTACAAAGGACTCCGGCAGGGCAATTGCAATTCTGGTTATTTCCTGCCCGTGTGCATTAATTCTGGCGACGCCGACGGCGATGGTTGCTGCCATATCGGCATCTGCCCGGCTGGGTATCCTCGTAAAGAATGTTGCAGACCTTGAGATTGCCGGCAGAATTACCTCTATGGTTTTCGATAAAACGGGCACGCTTACGACCGGAAGGCTCTATGTGACAAAGCTAACGCCCGCCAGGGGTGTTGAACCTGCCGAGCTTTTGAAGATTGCCGCTGCGGCGGAGCGTATGAGCAGGCATCCTGCTGCTAGGGCGCTGCAGGAGGTGGCTAAACAGGCAAATCTGGTCCTTCCGGAGACTGAAAATTTCAGGGAAACGCCTGGCAAGGGCGTCACCGCAATTGTCGATTCGAAAAAGATTATTGTGGGGCGTGAGAGTTTTTTGAAGGAAAGCAAAATCAATACGAGCGGCGTCAGCAGTCCTTCGCTTGACGAGGAGCAGGGCTTCAGCACAATTTATGTTGCCGAGGGTTCGGAATGCATCGGCTGGATTGGTCTGCAGGACAAGACCAGGCCGCAGGCACATCAGGCGGTAAAGGAATTATTTGACCTCGGTATAAAGAAGGTGACAATGCTTACCGGCGACAGAGAAGAGGTTGCCAACCGTGTCGCCGGCGAATTAGGATGTACCGATTTTAAGGCCAATTGTCTGCCGCAGGACAAGCTTCAGATTGTCGAGCAGACTGCGTAAGGACGGCCATACGGTTCTTGTTGTCGGCGATGGAATCAACGATGCGCCGGCCCTGGCTGCCGGCGACCTCGGCATTGCAATGGGTGCAGCGGGGAGCGATGTTGCAATAAATTCCGCTTCGATTGCACTTATGAGCGACGACTTGAGGAGACTTCCTTTTCTGGTTAAATTGTCGAGAAAGACCAGAAACGTTATAAACCAGAACCTCGGGTTTGGCGTGCTGTTTATAATTCTCGGTATGTCTGCAGCCGCTGCCAAGTGGCTGCCGGCAACTTATGCGGCTTTTCTGCATTTTGCCGGCTCGATAATCGTTGTTTTCAATAGCGCTCGTTTAGTGCGTTTCGGCGAAGAGCTTGGCAGCGAGGCCTGACCCATAGAGACAATCCTTCAACGGTATGATTTCGGATGCCAATTATGGAATATGTAATTGAGACATTTTCACTGACCAAGGTTTTTTCCGACTGGTGGGGCCGCAGCAAGGTCTGTGCTGTAGATAATTTGAATCTTAAGATTCTTAATAATGAAGTTTTTGGTCTGCTCGGTCCGAACGGTTCAGGAAAGACTACGACGATAAAGCTGCTTTTGGGCCTTTTGCATCCTACAAAAGGAAGGTCTTTGATTTTCGGCGGCGACAGCCGCGACCCGAAAATAAATGCCAGAATCGGATTTCTGCCCGAGGAGTCGTATTTATACAGATACCTCAATGCACGTGAGACGCTCGATTTTTACGGCAGGTTGTTTGACATTCCTTCGGAGGTTCGCCGGATGCGAATCGAATCCCTTCTGGATATGGTGGGCCTCAAGGCGGTTGCGAATCGAGCGGTCGGAACTTATTCGAAGGGAATGGCCCGCAGAATCGGTCTGGCGGCAGCGCTTATAAATGACCCCGATCTGCTTATTCTCGATGAGCCGACAACAGGCCTTGACCCTATAGGGACGAGACAGATTAAAGACCTGATTCTGGCAATGGCCAAACGCGGCAAAACGATTTTGCTTTGCAGTCACCTGCTGGCAGATGTCGAAGACGTCTGCGACAGGATTGCCATCCTCTATGGCGGCAGGATTCAAATTGAGGGAAAGGTAAAAGAGCTGCTTGTGCGGTCTGATAAAAGGCAGATAACAACAGGCCTTGTAAGTGATGCGACAATTGGAAAGATAAAGCAGCTTCTCGATGCCGCAAAGACCGAGTATTCTGTTGACAGCCCGCTCGATAAGCTCGAGACATTTTTTATCAGGACAGTTTCAGCGGCTCAGTCCGCCTGCGGCGGAACAATTTCCGGAGCAGTCAGCACTACAAAGCTCGGTGATTTTCTCGTCGGCCGGCCCGGTGCAGATTATAAAGCCGATGTCATTGGGCAGCTTGTTTCTGAAAAAGTCGCAAAAGAGCCTGCGCAGAAGGCGCTTCAGCCGAATCTGCGGCAGATCGGCAACCTGTTAAGGAGCCGATTGATGAACATCTGCTCGGCGACCTTGTAAAACCTCACCGGCCGGTAAAGCCTGTCCCTGTTGTCAAAGAGAACAAAGCCGACAAGCAGGCAAAGAACGTGGATTCGACAGGCTCACCACAAGTTGAGCAAATCAGCAAAAGCATTTTAGACGAGCTGACCGGCAGTTCGGATGCACCGGACAGCAGTGAGCACAAAGCCGATAAGCAGCAGGGAGAATAGAAGTATGCGAGGCATAGTGGCAGTTGCGGTAAATACCATCAGGCAGGCCCTGCGATTAAAAATAGCCGTCGTTTTCATCATTTTGCTTGCGGTTTTGCTGCCTGTGATGGGTTTAACTGCAACCGGCGATGGAACGGTAAAGGGCAGGTTGCAGACCTTTATAAGCTACGGCCTTTCGCTGGCAGGTCTGCTTTTGTGCCTTCTGACGATAATTGTTTCGGTCCATTCGGTGACAAGCGACATTTCCGGCCGGCAAATTTATACCGTTGTGACAAAACCGATTCGCCGTTTTCAGATTCTTACCGGCAAATTGCTCGGGGTGATTGTGCTTGACTTGGTTTTGCTGATTCTTTTTACGACAGTTATATATATTATTACAGTAATGACTCCTAAATTTGTTCGGCGCTTCGGATGAGGAGGTTGCACTGCTTAAGGATGAATTTTTCACGGCACGTGCGGGCTTAAAACCCGAGCCTGTTGATGTCAGCAAGGATGTTCAGCAGACATTTCAATCGCTTGTTCAGAAAGGCCAGATTACGCAGGAACAGCTTGCCAATGAGGACAGCCGCCGACAAGTTATCGAAGAGCTTACCAGGAGCAAGGAGTTGGCCAGCCGTTCCGCTGCTGTCGGGCAGGAGCTTATTTGGCGTTTTTCTAATGTAAAGGTAAAATCGACCGAGTCTGGCGCTCTTTTGTTTATACGGTTTAAATATGAGGTTTCCGTCCAGCCTCCTGATATGATGGTTAACAGTGTTTGGGAGGTTGGCGACGACCGTGATATAAGGCTGGGACAGCCGCCCAAAACAAAGATAGAGCAGGTTCCTCGAAGAGATAAAATCAAGGCATTTCATGAGATTAAGGTTGGCGCCAATGTGGTGGCAAGCGATGGTTATCTGGCTGTTGGTTTTATAAACCCGCCTCAGCTAAATGATACGGTTGTGATTTTTCCGCCTGACGGCCTTGAGGTGCTTTACAAAGCCGATAGTTTCTCCGCAAATTTTGCAAGGTCGGTTTTGTTGATTTTTCTGCGTCTGATTTTTCTTTCCTGTCTCGGTGTTTTCGCCGCCAGTTTTCTCTCGATGCCGACCGCTCTGTTATTTTGTCTTATAGTCTTTGCGACAGCATCTGTCAGTAATTTTGTTTTTGAGTCCTTCGATACGCTCAGCAAACAAACAAACCTGATTTACAGCATAACAATCAAACCTTTGCTTAACATTTTGCCCCGATTTGATGAAATGAACCCTGCAAAGTATCTTGTCCCATCGAGATTATTGAGCTGGTCAATTCTTGGCTGGACGGGACTGGTCGTGATATGTGTAAAATCGCTTTTGCTGTTTTTGCTTGGTGTCCTGTTTTTCAGCCGGCGTGAAATTGCTAAAATTATTGTATAGTTACTGCAGCTTAAATCTATCCAAATACAAATGCGATGGCGAGAAATTATAATTTGTTTCGTTTCTCTTTTGCTTGCGGTTGCGCTGTTTTTTTTGGCCGGTTCGCAGCTTGACACTATCAATGCGGAACGAAGCCGGCTGAGACTGACGATGGAAAGGCCTCAGGATATACCGCCGTCCATTGCCTTTGCAACGGCGGCGACCGGCGCTTTCAGGGGTCTGGTTGTTGACGCCCTGTGGCTGCGAGCCGAAAGGCTCAAGCAGGAAGGGCAGTTCTTTGATGCAAAACAGCTTGCAGACTGGATTACTATTTTGCAGCCGCGGTTTGCGACTGTCTGGGATTTCCAGTCCTGGAATATGGCATACAATATATCCGCCACGATACCTGCCAGCAAGCCGGAAGAGAGATGGCGGTGGGTAAAGAACGGCATCGAGCTGCTTCGCGACAAGGCTATACCTCTGAATCCGAACGCAATTTTACTATATCAAAGGCTGGCTTTTATCTTCCAACACAAAATCGGAGGCGTCACCGACGATGCTCATTATTATTACAAGCTGCAGCTTGCCCTCGAAATGGAGCCGCTTTTGGGGCCTGCCGATAACGAGTATTTCAAGGCCCTTTCCAATGCGCCGGCTGATTGGCGACAGGTTGTAGAAGATGCAAATTTTAACGGGCTGATTTCGGCGTTGCGTTCTGCGGATAAGGCCTTTGCAACAAGTAATCCTGCCGATTTTGTCGGCAGTTATTTGACACTGAGGCAGATGCCGCAGAGATTCAGTCCGCGGGCGTTTGGGGTGATAGACGAATTAAGAGGCAGCAAAACGCTCGAGAGATTTGATACCTTTGCCTGCTCGTACCAGTTGCGAAATGTCTGGAAGCTTGAGCCCGAAATAATGGAGCAGATGAATCAGCTTTACGGTCCTTTTGACCTGGGTGACCCGAACAGACGTCTGCCGCTCGATTGGCGCCATCCCGACACTCACGCCCTCTATTGGGCGTATAAGGGATTAAAAATTGCCGGAAGAGACAAGTTTTCGCCCGACGAGGCAAACACCGACCGAATGATAAACAGCAGTCTGCAGGAGCTTTTCCGGCAGGGTAAAATTTATATTTATTCGGCGGCTTTGCCGCCTCAGGGAGCTGAAGACGCGAATTTGAAGGCTGAAATCCATGTTGTCAAGGCCATATATTTGAGACCTGATTTGAGAATGTTTAAGCCGTGTAATAAATCCACGATGGCTATAATGGAAAAGTATAAGACTTTGGGTGCAGGCTCCTATTTTTCGATGGAGATTGGCCACAGGAACATGCTGAAAAATGCGGTTGTTTCTTTTTATCAGGCCGGCCATCGGCGGGAGGCGCTCGAAATTTATGAGCAGTTGAGAAAGTTATATCCCCTCCAGGAGTTTAACGTTTCTATTGATGTGTATGTAAGGGAACGTTTTCGTGAAGAACTTCTTAGTCTGGGGCTGAATGACGCCAGGGAATTTATCCAGATGGTTCTGCAGGAGGCGTATTTTTATTATGCGATGCGGGACGACGACCAGGCAGCCGTTAATGAAAAGCTTGCAAGGGAGGCTTATGACCTGTATCAGCAGCGTTATGGCAGCGACAGCGAGCAAAGGCTGGGGCTGCCTGAATTTAATAGATTGAAATATGTTGCGCTTATTGATTTTGTTAATGACTATCAATATCCGTATGTCTTGAAAGAAAATCTATACAGGCGCATTGAAATTGAAAAGCCCGACCTCTATCAGGAGCTGAGCAGACAGCGTCAGCAGATGATTAAGGAAGTGGAACAGTCGCAGCAAAAATGAAGAAGGCAGTGATGGAACAAAATTTTCTTGACAGGCTCACAGATTCTCAGAAAAAAGCTGTATTTCACAAAGAAGGTCCTCTTTTGGTGCTTGCAGGCCCCGGAAGCGGCAAAACGAGGGTAATTACATACCGCATAGCCGCCCTTGTGAACAGCCGGATACCGCCTTACAATATCTGTGCAATAACGTTTACAAACAAAGCCGCCGGTGAAATGAAAAACCGCTGCAGCGACCTTCTGGGTTTTCAAAACAAGGCGCATATAAGCACATTTCATTCGCTCTGTGTCCGGATTCTTCGACAATTTGGGCAGAAGATGGGTTTGGAACCGAATTTCAGCATCTTTGATGCCGCCGACCAGGCCAAATGTATGAAGCAGGCGGTCGCCGATTGTCAGTTAGATGCTGCAAATTTTTCGCCGGCACGGATGCTGGAGGCGGTGTCGGCATTAAAGAACAAGCTTATAGATGTAGATTCGTTTAAACAGCAGGCCGATGGTTTCTTTTTTTCTGCCCTGGCCAAAATTTATTCCCGTTATCAGCAGATTCTTGCGGATTCCAATGCGCTCGATTTTGACGACCTGCTTGTAAAGGCCGCATTTCTGTTAAGAGATTTTCCTGATGTGCGGCGGGAACTGGGCAATCGTTTTGGTTATCTTTTAATTGACGAGTATCAGGATACAAATCATGCTCAATATCAGATTGCAAGGCATATCGTATCGTCGCACAATAATATCTGTGCAACAGGCGACCCCGACCAGTCGATTTACCGCTGGCGAGGGGCGGATATCCGCAATATCCTTGCGTTTGAAAAAGACTGGCCGAACGCCGTCGTCGTAAAACTCGAGGAAAATTTCCGCAGCACTCCGAATATCCTCGAAGCAGCGGACAGGCTCATTTCCTATAATCGCCAGCGCAAACATAAAACTCTTATTCCCACAAAGCAGCACGGCAGGGAAATCATAATCGAGACTTGTGAAGATGAGCTCGAAGAGGCACAGAATGTTGCCGACCGAATAAAAGAGCTTGTCGAAAGAGGAGTGGCTTTGCGGGATATTGCCGTCTTTTATCGTATAAATTCGATGAGCCGGCTTTTGGAAGAGGCCTTTATAAAGAACAAGATTCCATATCAGATTGTCCGCGGCGTGGAATTTTACAACAGAAAGGAAATTAAGGATTTGCTTGCCTATATGAAGGTCCTGGTTAATCCGGCTGACGAAGTTGCACTGCTTCGCATAATAAATACTCCTGCCCGCGGCATCGGCAAAACCACCATTGATAAGGTTCGCAGTTATGCGGCTGCCCATCATTTTTCGCTCTATGACGGCTTGAAAAATGCAGGGAAAATCGACTCGCTTTCAACCGCAACAAAGGCAAAAATCGCAGTCTTTATAAAAATGCTCGAGGACATAAAATTGGACTTATCGGGTCCTGTTGCGCCGATTGCCGAAAGGATATTAAAAGAATCGGGTTTGTCCGCTGATGTTAAGGAATCGGATGCACAGGAAAATATGGAAGAGCTTATAAATGCCGCTGCTTTTTATGATAAACAGACGGAGAACCCCTCTCTGCTTGATTATCTGCAGCAGGTCTCGCTTTTCAGCGATGTTGATTCCTATAACAATGAAGCTGATTGCGTTGCCTTGATGACGCTTCACTGCGCCAAGGGGCTTGAATTTGATGTGGTTTTTATCATCGGCCTCGAAGAAGGCCTGCTCCCGCACGAGAAGAGCAGCGAAGACGATGAAGATATTGAGGAGGAGCGGCGGCTTTTGTTTGTCGGAATCACACGTACGAGGGCGGAACTGTTTCTCAGTTTCTCCAGATATCGAACCATCCGGGGCCAAATGCAGCATACCATTCCTTCGCCGTTTCTTTACGAGCTCGGCCTTGAACAAAAAGGGCGCGAGCCGGAAGAAAAATATACAGATAGCGATTCAGATAATGGCGATGATAAATATTCATATCCTTCATTTGCTGACGGCCAGCTCGTCAGACACCAATCGTTCGGACTCGGCAGGGTAAAGGAATTTATTGATATGGGCGAGGACAGCATTGTCGTTGTTCGCTTCAACACAGGCCAAACCAAATCTTTGAAGGTCAGATACGCAAACCTGTCAATTCTTTAAAAAATTTACCACAGAGGTCACAGAGAACACAGAGATATTTCTTTAACCACGGATTTACACGGATTATTTCACCGCAGAGAGTGCCGAGGACGCGGAGAATTTTCAGGCACCTTTCGAAAACTAAAAACTAACCACTAAAAACTAACGACTAATGTAGCCACAGAGTTCATAGAGAACACAGAGGGCACAGAGTATTTTTCAGATATTAAAATTTTTGTGTTCCCATGAATTTAGTCCGGTAAATCGAATTTGCAACATCGTGATGTAAATATGCAAAACGTCATTCCTGCGTCAAAAACCGCGTTTTATGCTTTCAAGGTGCTTTTTTAGCCGCACTCTTGCCAAAAACTTGCCGGGGCTGGCAGATTCCGTTGCAGTGTCATTGCGAGGAGCGCAGCGACGAAGCAATCTCTTCTTTCAAATCCGTAACTCAAAACTAAACACTTACGCCCCCACGCTTTGCTTCGCAAAGCGAAGCAGTAGGGTGTAACACTTAAAACTAAATCTCCGCATCCGCCTCGTTGCGGTTCGGGGGATGGATAGTATAATGAAAGAATGGTTCACAAAAGGATTTATTTGTTGAGTTCGTTAATATGCCTTGCCTTATTGCCGGCGGGCTGTGAGGAAACGTCGCACTGGTCGCGTAAAGGCGACTATAAAAACCTTGCGTTAAACCCAAACGACGTCCGCGGCCCGGCTGCAACTTATCCGCACGCCACAAGCAATAGTGAATGCAGAAACGAGCTCTGCTACGCCGCCAAAAACGTTATCGATGGCTCAGCCGCCAATCGAGGTCACGGCCCCAAATATCCCTCCTGGGGGCCTGCTCAACTCACGGACCTGTGGCTGAAAATCGATTTTGGCCGACCCATCGAGGCGGACAAGGTGGTCATTTATATAAGGGCTGATTTCCCGCATGATGCTTACTGGAGGACGGGAACGGTAGAGTTTTCCGATGGCTCGAAAGAAAAAGTGTCCTTCCGTAAAACCGCCGCACCTCAGGAATTCAGATTTACTCCTCGTCGCATCTATTGGCTTCGCATAACTGACCTCGTTCAGGATGAACCGCTCGGCTGGTGCGGCTTTACCGAAGTAGAGGTCTGGGGCCGACAAAATTAAAAAAACCGCTTGACCCTTAACTCAAAACTAACGACTAATGTAGCCACAGAGACCACCGAGAACACAGAGAAAATAATCAATAATCATTTTTTAACCACGGATTACACGGACTTGTCCTTCGTAGCAACAGCGAAGAAGGATTAACACGAACTTTTAACCGCATTTTATGTCTGTGGCAAAAATTTTCAGGTTTCAACCTGCAACTGGTTGCAAAAAGGAACATTTTTCCGAATTTTCCGACCCTGTTAAAAAGGGAAAAAGGCGGTTGGATAAAGAGCAAGCCGTGTTTTTCACAAATTAGAGTGGACAGGAATATAGTGAGTAGGTAAAATCTGAAAACGGTCAGCAAAGCAGCGTTCGAGGGATTATAACTGTGTCTGAAATTATGGCAAAGGAAAATAAAAAAATTTTAGAGGGAAAAGTTATGAAAATATTATCGTTATTGTCAATATTGGTTTTGAGTGTTTCAGCGTGGGCGAGCGAACCGAACGAATCGAACGAACTCGAAAGGCTTCGCACAGAGAAAACCCAATTGAAACAAGATTACGAGAGAATGCGGCAAGTTAATATAAAACTCCGCAAAGAAAATCAACAACTTAAAGAAGAAAATAAAAAATTAACAACTCAATTAAAAACACTTCAACCCTTAAAACAAACGACAGAAGCCGCCAAACCACCGAAGAATTTTTTCGTTCATCCTCTTTCGATAGGACAGATCGGGAAAATTAATGATCTCTATGAAGCAGAGGTGAGGAAAATCATTGATGCAAATAGTGCATGGGTCAAATTGACACTTAATTATTGTGATTATCCAGGTCCCTATGATAATTACCACCCATACGTACGCAAGTCTGAAGATCAATTGGTTTTCGTAAGGGGAATAGATACTTCCACTATGGCGGATGGTCTTAAACTCAATTTGCCCGGCTTATTTGAAATAACCAAAACCGAAAAACGTGGCGAGCGAACAGCTTTTTTATTAGAACCATATATCGCACCCAATAATGGCAAGTGAACCACAAATTTTACAACCACCCTTACAATTTTAAGTAGAAAACTTAGGCAAAGCAATTATGTCCACAGCAAGCGGCGCGGCCACCGTTTTGGGAACATCCGCAAATAATAACACATTCTTTCAAAATGTGCGTAGGGGGAGATAAAGATTGTGGAAGGGGCAAATAATGGCAATGAGATTGAATGAGCAGGAAATGAAATGTGTCGAGCTAATTGCCAAATGGTTTGGGGAAAACAAGAGTGTAGTTAACCGCGAAGACGCAATGAAAGAATTGGGTGTTGCTGATGATGCTTATGAGGTTCTTATAAAAAGAATGGAACAGATAGGTGCTGTTGATATACCAAGTGGCGTACTGGATAGATACGCCATTGCGTTTCGTCCGTTGGCATACGCTGTTGAATTGGCACGAGAGATTGAGGCTCAAAAGCAGACTACGGCAGCGCCGGTGGATATTATCGACCAAGTGAAAAAGCAAATTAGGCAGAATCCGTGGACAGCGTGGCCGATTATTATAATTCTTGGACTTGTGTTTCTTGTTTCTGCGACAAATCAATCGTGGGAACTAATTATGAAAATTGTGCGAGCCTTTTGTCAGGGAAGGTAGGGACGTGTTGAAATCTTATCCTAGGTTATTCCCTTCACTCTTATCTGGATTTGATACGGGCGTTTTTACCCTGTATTCTAATTTACAGCCGGTCGGCTGACTATTTTTATTGATTATAGATTATTGATGATTGATTATTATTTTAATCTGCGGAAATCTGTGTTAATCCGTGGTTAAAAAAATCAATAACCTGCCGTAAAACGGCAGGCTAAATATAACAACAAAAAAATTGTGTCCTTTTGTGCCTTTTTGTGGCAAACATTTTCTCTGTGGTCTCTGTGTCCTCTGTGGCTAAATCAATCGCTATTGATGAGTTTTACAATTTCTGAATGGGCTTTTTTATTAGCGGCGACGACCTTGAAAGGCTGGCCGCTATAGCTGTCGAGATTGACCGGAAAGATTTGCTCGCCGTTCCAGCCGCTTACAACTGCACCTGCGGATTCGGCGACCAGTGTTCCGGCTGCTATGTCCCACAGTTTTGCGTGTGAAAAAATGCCTGCGGCAAGGCTTCCCTTTGCGGTGTAGGCAAGGTGCATAGCGGTCGAGCCGAAATTACGAAACTTGGTGATTTGCATTATTTTGTTGGCCCAGGCAGCGACCTTTTTATTGAAATCCGCCGTAGGCGGATCGAGAGCGACACTGGAGAACTGGCCTAAAGCTTCTGCTTTTGCAAGTATTGGTTTATCGTTAAGTTTTGCCTGTCCGTTTTTAACGGCCGTGAACATCGAGTCGGTAGCCGGCTCAAAGACAACGCCGACTATCGGCAGACCATTCTTCATCGCAGCGATGCTTACCGAAAAGAACGGCATCTGATGAGCGAAATTGTTTGTGCCGTCAATCGGGTCGATAACCCACCATATTTGTTCTGAATTTTTCGGGGGTTGTTCGAACATTGTTCCTTCTTTGCCTTCTTCGGCGATAAAGCCGTCTTCAGGAAATTTGCCTCTGATATGCTCGATGATTATCTGCTGACAGAGGCTATCTGCCTGCGTGACGAGCTCGTTGCCGCTCTTTACCGAGACCACCAGATGATTTTGCGATTCCAGCGCCTTTCGGCCTGCCATTCGGGCCGCCAAAACTGCTATTTCGAGCATCAGATTCAAATTCATAGTGAGCCTGCCTGCCATGAGCTTGTCGAAGGGGTCGAACCTATCCTTTTTTTCCGGTTTCATAAGGCCTCGCTTATATCCTTGACATTTAGGTTGCTTTGCCATATTTTACCGCAACTATGCAGACAAGCCAACAGACAAATACGGTTAAATTTTACCGCAGGGCAACAGGAAAGCAGAGGCTGTTTGCGGGCGTGATGTGTCTGTTTATTGTCGGTCTTTTTGGCGTCCTGTCGCTGGCGGGGGCGGGCAAAATAAACTTAGCCAGATGGATTGGCGGATGCGGTTTTAAGCAAAAGTATAACCTTCCCTGCCCGTCCTGCTCAATGACCACGGCAGCGATTGCCTTTGTTCAGGGCAAAATCTTTCAATCTTTTTATATCCAGCCTGCCGCTGCTTTATTGTGTGTGCTTCTGGTAATTTCAGCATTTTTGGCTTTTCTTACAGCCTGTTTTGGGGTATATTTTTCCTTTATTGAAACGATTTTTTGTCAGGCGAACATAAAATATATTGTGCTGGCGATTTTGGTAATTATTTTGGCGGGCTGGGCGGTAACGCTTGCGAGGGCAATAGCTGAAAGGAGTCGGTAGGGAAAAAATGAAAAGTAATTATCGTTTATTTTATTATATATTAACAGCGTCTTTGACGGTTATTTTATTTGAGGGTTGCGCTGTTGTAGGTATTCTCGGGACGCCGACGCCGTCCGAAAAGAATATACCTGCCGAATTTAATCTCGCTGCCGCCAAAGACAAAAAAATACTTGTTCTGGTTAATCAGCCTTCCTGGCTTAATGCACCGCCTCTGCTTCGACAAACCTTGACGAAGCAAATTCAGTCAAGACTGATTGCTAATGCCGGCCCGAAGCCTTTATTAAATATGATTTCTTATGAAAGTCTTTCGGAATTTCGCTCGAAAGAGGCGGCCTTTTCATCTATGACTGCTGCACAAATCGGAAAGGCATTAAACGCCGACCTGGTCCTGATTGCGGATTTGACGGCGTATAGGCTTGTTAATGTTGAGGATTCTGATTATTTTGGAGGCTCTTTATCCGGCTGCATCTTTCTTATTGATGTTGCAAATTCGGACAGGCTTTGGCCTGCCGATGTGGAAAATAAAAAAATAAATGTTGCTTTCGACATCGAAAGCCATGGGCAGGAAGCTGCCTTTGTCCGTCTGGCGGCAGCATTTGCTCATTGTGCAACGAGGGTTTTCTATGATTGTCCGCAAAATAAATTTAAGATTGCAGAAGACAAAAGCGACTCAGCCTGGAGCCAGTGGGGCGATTAATGGTTCAAACTGACCGTTTTTATTAAAACAGTCAGTTTGCGAGTCGTTAGTCGATAGTTTTTAGTTGTTAGTTCGTGGAGGCCGACTTCGTCGGCAACTTGTTTAGATAATTGAGATTACGATAGTTACAGGATTTTCATAAGAAGAATCGGTCGGTTTGAGTTAATAATTTTTACGGAGGTTTGATATGATTAGAATCCTTATTGCAGACAAGATTGCACAGGAAGCTATTGATTTAATCAATGCGGCATCGGGCGCCGAGGCGGTTGTTAAGCATGGCTTAAGCGAAGAAGAATTATCGAAAATCATCGGCGAATATGACGGCCTGCTCGTTCAAAGCGCAACCAAAGTCACCGCAAAGGTGCTGGCAAATCCGGGCAAGCTTCGGGCCATCGGCAGGGCGGGCGCCGGCGTGGATAACATAGATGTTCCTGCCGCGAAGGCGAAAAATATCACGGTTATGAACACGCCCGGCGGCAATACGATAAGTGTTGCAGAACACGTCTTTGCCTTAACGCTGGCCTTGATCAGACACGTCGTGCCTGCGTGCAACAGTTTAAAGGCAGGTGCCTGGGACAAGAAAAAGTTTATGGGCAACCAGCTCAACAAAAAGGTTTTGGGCATCATCGGGCTCGGCAAGATCGGGCTGGCGGTTGCGGTCAGGGCAAAGGCCTTTAATATGAAGATTCTTGGCTATGACCCATACATTGTGCCGCCCGACGCGAAAAAAATCGGCATTGAAATAGCGGATAATGTGGAACGGATTTATAAGGAGGCTGATTTCATTACAGTCCACGTCCCCAAATCAAAGGAAACAATCAGTATGATAGGCAGCGAACAGATTGGTATGATGAAGCCGACCGTCCGTTTAATCAATACTGCACGAGGCGGCATTATCAACGAAGACGCCCTTTATGAAGCGCTTGCCAACAATCGTATCGCAGGGGCCGCCCTCGATGTCTATTCGGAGGAACCGCCGAAAAATACCAAATTTATGAAGTTCGATAACTGCCTCGTCACGCCTCATCTCGGCGCAAATTCATCGGAGGCCCAGGTAGAATGCGGAATTGAAGCAGCGAGAATTGTCCTCGATTATTTGATGGGTAAACCCGCCAAAAATGTCGTTAAAGGTTGATTGCCGAAAGATGTTTCAATTAGCCGTTGTTTGGATTGTTTATGGCTGAAGAATTGATAATCAGTATCAGCGGTTTAAGGGGTATTGTCGGAGGGAACCTCACACCTGCCGTTGCAGCAGAATACGGCTGTGCATTCGGCACTTTTTTAAGGCACAGATTTGCCAATGAAAAGGATAGACTAAAGGTTTGTATCGGGCGCGATTCGAGGCCGAGCGGGCAGATGCTATGTTCGGCTGTTGCGGCAGGCCTGTTGTCGGCAGGCATCGATTGTTTGGATATTGGTATCGTCAGTACGCCCGGCGTATCAGTCATGCTTCGCTATATGGACTGTGCCGGCGGCGTGGTAATTACCGCATCACACAATCCGATTGAGTATAACGGCATAAAATTACTTTTAGATAACGGCATAGCGCCGCCGAAACAGGCAGCAGAGCAGATAAAAAAGTTGTTCGATGAAAAAAGATTTAAATTTGTTTCTTCCGTCGATTGCGGCAAATGTTTTGCAAATCGGGAAGCTATCGATGTGCATATTGAAAAAGTCATTTCAATTGTTGATGCAGAAAAAGTTGCCTCAAAGAAATACAGAGTTGTTTTAGACAGTGTTAATGGTGCCGGCGGCACCGAGGCAAAATTACTGCTTTCAAAACTCGGCTGCAGGATAACAGCGATGAATGATGAACCGACAGGTCTGTTTGCACATAAACCGGAGCCGATTGCGGAAAACCTCACAGGCTTGTGTCAGGCCGTTAAGAAAAATAAGGCCGATGTCGGTTTTGCGCTCGACCCGGACGCCGACCGGCTTGCTATAGTGAACGAAAACGGCGAATACATTGGCGAGGAATATACCCTTGCGCTCGCAGCGAAGTATGTTCTGATGAAGACGAAAGGTCCTGTTGCGACAAATCTTTCCACATCGAGAATGCTCGATGACATTGCACAGGAAGCGGCTGTTAAGGTTATTCGCACGCCGGTAGGGGAGGCAAATGTCGCATACGCAATGCTTGAGAATAATTGTGTTATCGGCGGCGAAGGCAACGGCGGCGTTATTGATTTGAGAGTCTGCCCTGTTCGCAACAGTATGGTTGCGATGGCCGTTGTCCTGCAATATATGGCTGCGACCGGCAAAACCGTCAGTTCGCTTGCATCTGAAATTGCGGCCTATTATACGATTAAAGACAAGTTCAGTGCCGACGAAAAAGCCTTCAATGGGCTGGTTGCCAGGGTGAAAGAGATTTTTACTGACGCAAAAATAGATACCGCTGACGGCTGCCGCTTTGATTTTAATGACGGCTGGCTGCACCTGCGGACAAGCAATACCGAACCGATAGTGCGGGTTATTGTCGAGGCAAAGAAGAGAGAAACTGCTGAAAAATATCTGAAAATTATCCGGAAAGCAAATGAGTCCATTATGAAATAATCTTTCTATTGGTATTCTCAAGCGGGAGCAAGCCAAAAAAGTTCGATTTGTGTCTTCGCAGCCATCTTCCAGATAGTATATATGTGCGTCATTCGTTACGAAAAGGTTTGTAAGCAGCGCCTCTTTCATAAAATTAAAATGTTGGGAAAGCCTTTGAATTTTTTCATATTTTAGAATAAAATTAACAGTTTCTTATTGTTGCTTACAATGTTTAAGAAAGGATTATTATGAGTCTGGAGTCGTTTTTTAATCCACGCTCAATTGCTGTTGTAGGGGCATCCCATAAAAAGGGCAAGGTTGGCTACGAAATCCTTACCAACATAGTTGCCGGAGGGTTTCAAGGCAGGGTATTTCCTGTCAACAAAAACGTCGAGCAGATTGAAGGATTAAAATGCTACCCTGACCTCGAATCCATCGGCGAGGTGCCTGAGCTTGTCATAATAGTAGTTCCTGCACCTGCTGTGCCGGAGATAATGACGCAGTGCGGCAAAATTGGCACAAAGGCGGTCGTAATCATCACGGCGGGTTTCAAAGAGGTCGGCAAAGAGGGTAAGGAGACTCGAAGAGCAAATTATCGAAATTGCAAAACGAGCGGGCATTCACATTATAGGCCCGAATTGTCTCGGCCTGATTGTCCCGACAAACAAACTTAACGCCAGTTTCGGCGGAGATATGCCTCTGCCGGGTTCGATTGGTTATCTGTCGCAGTCAGGCGCCCTTTTGGCGGGCATCCTCGACCTGGCAAGGGATGAGCAAATCGGCTTCAGCAAGCTCGTCAGTTTCGGCAACAAGGCCGACATCGATGAGCTGGATTTGATGATGTCCTTCGGCGATGACGAGGAAACAAAGGTCATTGCCGGCTATCTCGAAAGCATTACCGACGGCAATATCTTCGTTCGCCGTGCGGAAAAAATCTCAAACAAAAAGCCGATACTGCTCATCAAGGCCGGTGCCTCATCCGCAGGTGCAAAGGCGGCATCTTCCCATACCGGCAGTCTCGCAGGCGACGACACCGCTTATGAAGCGGTATTTGAAAGGGCAGGTATTATTCGCTGCAACTCCATTCAGCAGCAGCTTGACTATGCTCTTGCCTTTGCTCATCAGCCGTTTCCGAGAGGGCCATCTATTGCGGTAATCACAAATGCGGGCGGCCCCGGCATTATTGCTGCTGATTCGATTGAAAGGCAGGGCCTCGATTTCGCACAGTTGAGCAGGCAAACAGTGGCAAAACTGACCGAAGTGTTGCCGTCTGCCGCCAACCTTTTTAATCCTATCGATGTCTTGGGAGATGCCCTCGCAGACCGCTATGAATTTGCCCTCGATGTAGTCCTCGACGACCCGAACGTGAACGTTGTTATTGTGCTGCTTACGCCTCAGGCGATGACTCAGCCGACCGAGACCGCCGATGCGATTGTAAGGATAGCACATAAAAAACCAAATAAGCCGGTTTTTACCTGCTTTATAGGTGCACAAAAGGTAGAGGAAGGTATAAAGATTTTGCGGCGAAACGGTATTCCATCTTACACTTCGCCGGAATTTGTCGTTTCCGCGGCAAGGGTTATGGTCGATTATGTCAGATGGCGTGCTAGGCCGCAGCGCGTGGTAAAACTCTTTCCTGTCAACCGCCGAAAGGTTGAAAACATAATCGAAAAGCATCTTCGCCAGGGACTGCGAGAAGTGGGCGAGGCCGAGGCAAAAGAGATTATCGAGGCTTACGGCTTTGTGACACCGAAAGGCTCAATTGCAACAACCGCCGAACAGGCTGCTAACATCGCCGACCAGATTGGCTATCCTGTCGTCCTGAAAATCTGGTCGCCTGATATTATTCATAAATCTGATGTGGGCGGTGTCAAACTGGGTCTTGAAAATGCCGGGCAGGTCAGAGACGCCTTCGATTTGATGATGTACCGGATTCCGAAAAAAGTGCCAGCCGCAGAGATTCTCGGCGTCCTTGTTCAGCAGATGTGTACCGGCGGAAAAGAGGTCATCCTCGGTATGAAACGCGACCCGCGATTCGGACCGTTGATGATGTTCGGAATGGGCGGAACAATGGTCGAGGTCCTCAAGGATGTATCTTTCTACCTTGCGCCGCTAACAGAGGAGGAGGCAAAACAAATGCTCATTAACACCCGAACATATAAGATATTGACCGGCGTCAGGGGTCAGGAGAGCGTTGATATCGGCGCCATTGCGGAGGGCCTGCAGAGGTTGTCGCAATTAGTTACGGAATTTCCCCAGATAAAAGAGCTTGATATTAACCCTTATATTGTCGGACACGAAGGCACTGTGCCTATTGCTGTTGACGCCCGAATGAGTGTGGAAAAGGTGTAGATACAAGTGGTTCCTCAAATGCGAAAAATTGCGTTTGCGGACCTCAATTGGAGAAAAGATGCAGGACTTTGACTGGAAGGAAAAATATAAGAATAAAATAACAACGGCCGCTGCTGCAATGAGATTGATAAAATCAGGCAATCATATATTTATCGGCACAGGCTGTGCCCAGCCGCAGCATTTAGTTAATGCCCTCGTTGAGCATTCCGCGGGCATCAGTGATGCGCACGTCATTCATCTTCTGACGATGGGCACCGCACCTTATGCCGACGACAAATTTCGCGAAAAATTCAAGATGAACACGTTCTTTATTGCTGAAAATGTTCGCGATGCCCTTGCTCGCGGCATAGGCGATTATACGCCTATATTTTTGTCCGAAATCCCCGAGCAGTTTGAGACCAGTCGAATCCCTGTCGATGTGGCGTTAATCAGTGTATCGCCGCCCGATACAAACGGACTGTGCAGTCTCGGCGTGTCTGTCGATATAGTAAAATCTGCTGCTGCCAACGCAAAATACGTTATCGCCCAGGTCAATAGTAAAATGCCGCGAACGTTCGGCGACAGCTTTATCCACGTAAGCGAAATTGAGGCAATTGTTTCCTATGATGAGGATATTATTGAGGTAGAACCTCCTGAACCTGATGAGGTTTTGCGGCGCATCGGCCAGAACGTTGCCCGGCTTGTTGAGGACGGCAGCACCATAGAATGTGGCATCGGGCGCATCCCGCAGGCTCTTGTCGAATTCTTAAAGGATAAAAAAGACCTCGGCGTCCATACCGAAATGTTCGGCGACTGGATTATGGATTTAATCGACTGCGACGTCATAACCTGTTCTAAAAAGACCCTTAATCGCGGAAAAGTCGTTGCGAGCTTCTGTATGGGGACGAAGCGTCTCTACGAATACATAGACAATAATCCGTTCTTTGAATTTTATCCGAGCGAATATGTCAATGACCCCTACATAATAGGTCAGCACGAAAAAATGGTTGCAATAAATGTCGGCCTTGAAATCGACCTGACGGGCCAGGTCTGCGCCGATTCGCTCGGCTACCAGTTCTACAGCGGTATCGGCGGGCAGGTCGATTTTATCCGCGGCGCTGCCCGAAGCAGGGGGGGCAAGGCCATTATTGCTATGCCCTCTACCGCAAAGAACGGCCAGGTCAGCAGAATCGTTCCACGCCTTACCGAGGGTGCCGGCGTCGTGACCACGCGGGGCGATGTCCATTATATCGTCACCGAATTCGGCACTGCCTATCTGCACGGAAAAAGCATCAGGCAGCGCGTTATGTCTCTTATAGATATAGCTCACCCGAAATTCAGGGCAAAACTTATACAGGCTGCAAAGATGCAGAAATACATTTATCCCGACCAGATAGAATTCGATTCCGAAAAAGTAAGATACCCAGAAGAGATTGAAACCCACAAAACGCTCAACGATGGAACCGAAATATTTTTCAGACCTGTCAAGCCTACCGATGAGGCAGCACTTTCCGAGATGCTTTATTCGCTAAGCCCTTCATCAATTCGCACACGTTATATGACACAGACGATGACCTTTCCGCATAAAGACCTCCAGCAGATTACCAACGTTGACTATTCTCAGAATTTGGCAATTGTAGGCACGGTACCCGCCGTTGCGGGCGAACAGATTGTCGGAATTGCACAGTATTTTCTCGACCCGAAAACCTGTGCAGCGGAGGTTGCCTTCCTTGTTCAGGACGAGTGGCAGCAGAAGGGGATGGGGACGATTCTGCTCGAATACCTGACCGAAATCGCAAAACAGCGCGGCGTAAAAAGTTTTTATGCCAAAGTGCTGCCTACAAACAAGCTTATGCTTGCGGTCTTTTACAACTCCGGCTACAAGGTCAACACCGAATTCGACGGCGAAGTCTATAACATAAAATACGGTATAGAGAAACAGAAGGAGTGAAAACTTCGTGGCAGCAAAGAAAGCGGCGTTTATTTATTCCGAGGAGTTTGAAAATTATCCTTATCCGCAGGAAAGTCCATTTAACACAACAAGGGCGGGTAAGGTTTTTCAGCTTGTAAAATCTATGGGCCTGCTTTCCGGCCCGGATGCCCGGCTGGTTGATTGCACTGCTGCTGACAGGCTCACTCTTAAAAAGTTTCACACGGCATTTTATCTGCATACCCTAAAAGACGCTAACGACGGGAATTTCTCAACTGCGGCATTGGCTATGGGTATCGGCACTGTCGATTGTCCGGTATTTCGCGGGATGTATGAATATTCTGCACTTGCCTGCGGGGCTACATTAAAAGGCGTCGAGTCTGATTTTAACAGGACAAGCGGATATCGCATTTAATCCATCAGGCGGCCTTCATCACGCCGGCCCGGATAAGGCCGCAGGGTTCTGTTATCTTAATGATAATGCCCTTGCCTGCACTGTTCTTGCCGAAGCAGGCAGGCGTGTCCTTTATCTCGATGTCGATGTCCATCACGGCGACGGCGTCCAAAACGCCTTTTACGACCGCAACGATGTGATGACAATATCTTTTCACCAGACTGGCAGGACATTGTTCCCGGGAACAGGTTTCGAGGATGAAATCGGCACAGGCGATGGACGCGGCTACAGCGTCAATGTCCCGCTGCCCACCGGAACTTATGACGAGGCTTATATGCTGGCATTTCACGAAATCGCAGAGCCTTTGATTGTCGTCTATAATCCCGACATAATCGTCTTTGAGTCGGCGCCGATACCCTCGCAGGCGACCCGCTGGCAAATCTGTGCCTGACAAACAACACTTATGCCGAGATAATCAAAATCCTGCTTGCCTTCAATAAGCCGATTATCGCAACAGGTGGCGGCGGTTATAACGTTGAAAATACCGTTCGTGCATGGACTCTTGCTTGGAGTGTCTTTTGCGGCGGGGACGACGAGGCCGTTAGTAATCTCGGCCTTGGCGGCGTCCTCCTGCAAAGCACCGACTGGCAGGGAGGCCTGCGCGACCGTCAGCTACCTGTATCAAAAGCTCAATCTGATGCGGTTATGCCTGTTGTTGAGGAGACGATTGAAAAAGTAAAACGCAATATCTTCCCGATTCATAACCTTTGATAATAAAAACGGCCCGCAAAGGATACGGGCCGTTTGAAAAACCATACCTGAATTATCTTATTTTACAGGGCCTAAAGGCAGAACTGTTTTGCAGTAGCACTCATTGAGAACCTGTGCCAGGCCGGCATACATTGCTGAAAGGCCGCAGATAATTCCCTCCCATCCTGCCACCAGTTTAATTGATGCGCTGTCTGACCAATCCGACACAGCCAAAAGGAAGAACAGCAGAGCCAATGTAAAGAATACAAATTGCAGGGCCTTATTCAGTTTTAATGTTCCGATGAACATTACAAAGGTAAAAATTCCCCACATAAACAGATAGGCCCCCATAGCAGAGGGCGATGTTGCTTCAGCCCAGCCGATTTTTGGCAAAACCCATAATGTAACCAGCGACAGCCAGAATAGTCCATACGAGCAAAAGGCTGTTGTGCCGAAGGTGTTTTTCTTTTTCCATTCCATTATACCTGCGATTATCTGCGCCAGACCTCCGTAGCAAATTCCCATAGCCAGAATCATCGAATTCAAACCGTAAAAGCCGGCATTGTGCAGATTCAATAACACGGTTGTCATTCCGAATCCGAGCAGACCCAGCGGTGCAGGATTTGCAGTCGTATCTTTTAGCTCTAATATATTTTTTCCTTCTTCCATAAAGCTCCCTTTCAAAAATAATCCTGATTCAAATAACTTGCGGCTTGGCCGCTCGTGCCCTGCAACCGTCGAATCTCTAATCACGATTCACGAACCCGAGTCATGAGCCACAAGCGAAATTATTTTCCTCTGCCCTTTACCAGCACCTCAACAACGCTTGGGTCTGCAAGAGTTGTGATATCGCCGAGATTATCAGTCTGGTTCTCGGCGATTTTTCTTAAGATTCTTCTCATAATCTTGCCCGAACGCGTCTTCGGCAAGCCTGGTGCAAACTGAATCACGTCCGGCACCGCAATCGGCCCAATCTCCTTACGCACGTGCAGGGCAAGCTCTTTTTTCAAATCCTCGCTTTCAGGCACGCCTTCCTTTAACGTCACAAAGGCATACAAGGCTTGTCCTTTTATTTCGTGCGGCATCGGACAAACCGCAGCCTCCGCCACCTTTGGGTGGCTTACAAGTGCGCTTTCAACCTCGGCTGTCCCAATTCGGTGGCCTGAAACATTGACGACATCGTCAATCCTTCCCATCAGCCAGTAGTCGCCGTCCTCGTCTTTGCGGCAGCCGTCGCCGGTAAAATAAATATTCGGATACATCGTAAAATATGTATCGATGAACCTGTCGTGGTCGCCCCACATTGTTTGCATCATACCCGGCCAGGGTTTTCTAATGCAGAGCTTGCCGCCTTCGTTTACGCCGCATTCGGTGCCGTCATCCCGCAGGATAATCGGGTCAACGCCGAAGAAAGGCCTGATGGCGCTGCCCGGCTTTAATGTGTGCGCACCCGGCAGGGGGGTAATCAATATCCCGCCTGTCTCGGTCTGCCACCACGTATCGACAATTGGGCATCTGCTGTGGCCAATCTTTTCATAATACCAAATCCACGCCTCGGGATTTATCGGCTCACCGACGGAGCCGAGGATTCTTAATGTGTTCAGCTTGTATTTTGCGGGCCATTCATCGCCCTGCCTCATCAACGCCCGAATTGCCGTGGGGGCAGTGTAGAAAATCGTCACGCCGAATTTGTCGCAGACCTGCCAGAACCTGCCCGCATCAGGATATGTAGGCACACCCTCAAACATAAGGCTTGTCGCCCCGTTTGCCAGCGGGCCGTAAACAATGTAGCTGTGGCCTGTCACCCAGCCGATGTCGGCCGTGCACCAGTAAATGTCATTATCGTGGACATCAAATATATATTTATGACTGATTGCCGTAAAAAGCAGATAGCTGGCTGTTGAGTGAACAACGCCTTTTGGTTTGCCTGTCGAACCTGATGTGTAAAGGATAAACAGCGGGTCTTCGGAGTTCATTTTTTCGGCTTCGCATTTATCGCCGGCTTTTGCCATCAGCTCATAATACCAGAAATCCCTGCCCGCCTTCATATTGCAGGGTTCCGGATTGATTTTAACGACTATGACGCTTTCAATCGATTCTGTATTCTTCAGGGCTTCATCGGCAATGTCTTTTAATTTGATATGTTTGCCCGCACGCATCGATACGTTTGTTGTAACAAGTATCCTGCACAGCGAATCGTTGATTCTGTTCCTGAGGGCGTCGGCACTGAATCCGCCGAAAACAACCGAATGAATTGCGCCAATCCTCGCACAGGCCAGCATCGCTACCGCAAGTTCCGGCACCATTGGCATATAAATCGCCACGCGGTCGCCTTTTTTGATGCCTTTGGATTTCAGGACATTTGCGAATTTACATACCTCTTTATGAAGCTGCTCATAAGTGATTTTCCTGACATTGGCGTCTTCTTCGCCCTGCCAGAGGATTGCCACCTTCTTTGCTGTAGGCGTTCCTAAATGTCTGTCTAAACAGTTATATGAAACATTAAGCTGGCCATCTGCAAACCAGCTGTGCTGGATTTTGCGGTTCTTTGTATCCCAGGTATATTCGAGACTTTTGGTCGGCTTTTTGAACCAGTGCAGAACGTTTGTCTGCTCCAGCCAGAAGCCGTTGGGGTCTTTTATCGACTTTTCCCACATCTTTTTGTATTGCTCGAAGCTGCTGATGTGGGCCTTTTGCTTTATTGATTTGGGAGGCGGAAATCTCCTCGTCTCCGTCATAAGAGAAGTCATTGCTTTTTGCGCATTTGCCATAATTTGCTCCTTTGTTTGAAAAAAGTTAACAGCCGCTACTTTTAGAATGTCGGCTTTTCAATTGTTTTTCCTTCAATATCTAAAAATATGTTGTCTTATCGGGGTCATACTGACCTGTCCATTGTCACCTGCTGGTAAACGCTCGGACTGAACGTCATATTCTCGTTAATTTTCAGATTTGTTGAAAGGCCGAATACTGCATAAGACCAGTCGTGAGATGCTCTTCCGAGGCCGTCTGTATAAGCAACCTCCGAAGAAAGAGTAATTGGATTTTGGAGTTCGGGAACTTTTAAATCATAACTGAGGATAAAACGATGAACCCCACCTTCCATAGAGCTGTAACTATAAATATCATTTTCAACGGCAGGATACTCATAATGCACAATATAAGTGGGCGTAAATCCTTCGGGCAGCAGCTTTGGCCGGGAAAATGAGCATATCCATTCCCAGGTTGTATATGCCCTGTGTCTGTTCATATGGTAATAATTTTCGTATGCAGCGCTTATCAGATAATTTGTCTGGTAAGATGAATCCTTAAAAAGGATATTCTTATAATATGGCCAATAGTCTATTCTCTGTTTGTCAACATAGCCGCTTCCTATGGCGTTTCTGTGAATTACCTTCGCACCAAAACCGCTGCCCCAGAAATCCAGGTCGATTGTCGAGAATATCGCTCCTTGTTCACCATAAGCCGGCGCCCCTTTGCTCAGCCACTGACTGAGATAATCAAGTTGAAGTGTTACACCAATATCCTTTGTCTGGGCTTGTTCAGCCAATGCCGGCAATGAAAACAGCATCGCAATCCACCACAGGCGGACTGAAAAAATTAGACTTTTTTTCACTACAGGAACTCCTTAATCTTTCTATCCTTCGATTTATTAATGATACCTGAAATTTATTCATAAATATAAAAAGGGTAATTATACATATACCTTTTGGCTCGTCAATAAAAAGTTGTTCTTGGGATGGGAAGGGAGTCCGCCGAAGGCAGATACCCCCCTGATAAGGATAAAACGTGTGACTGATAGGTGCTATACAGATAATTCAAACCACTGTACAAACCGTCGTTAAGCTCCAACGGCTGAGGGTTTTTCCGAAGGGCAATTCCGGCGCACGTTACTCCTCTTACCGCGGCCAATTGTCGATGAAGACGGCAAGGTCGAGCATGTCGATAATATTATCGCTCGGTATGGAAATATCACAGACGGGGTTCCAGTTGGCATCACCCTTGTGAGAGCACCAGGCATTAGCCAAAACGGCAAAATCTTCAAAGTCCACGTCGCCGTCGTCGTCGAAGTCTCCGTCAATGCTAGGTTCGGTTACCAGTTCGATACCTGTTCCATTAACCGGGTCGAGGTTTCGGCTGTATTGTTTGTCGGTTGCATTGTTCCAGTGTTCGTGGACGCCTAAGCTTGCAAGCCGTGTACCGGAATGATTGGGGTCATAAAATGCCCCCGATGGCGGATTATTAGCTTCTGCCGCCTCGTGCAGATAGTCATGAGCACCGGACAGATGCGGGAAGTCCGTCCACTCGGTGTAAAGAAAATCATAGGCAACTGAGTCGGCTGCAATCGGGTCCTGCGATACGATTATGCTGGAGGGCCAATCGTTGTTGAACGGCGTCATCTGCCATTTGACGGGAGCGGCGTCCCAGCTTATACCTGCGAAGAGGCCATCGATTAAGGCCAGGAGCGTTTTGCCGCCAAGCTGGGGGTGCCCCATCAGGTCAACAATCGCCCTGTAATGCCCCATCCCAGATGTGGAGGTCGGTCTTGTCGCGTGCATATCATAATAGCCGTTGGCATTTGGGTTCCTAATCAAAGAGCCATAGAAGTTTTTGCCGCAAACTGTAATTCCGCCGTCGTTGTGGCTTTTGAGAACAGGAAAGTTTATGAAGTAATCTGCATGGGCAAAGTGAGTAGGGATGTAGTCTTGGGTTTTGCCTGTTACACGAGAGGTAATGGGGTCGCTCCAATAGAATTTTACAGTTGACCACTGTGACTGTGTTCGTCCCATGCCGCCGAGTACCGCGACGTAAACCACGCCCGGACAATTCGGCTCGACCATATTGTACCAGTAATTCGGCATAATTCTGCCCGGGTCGCCTATGCTTATGTCGCTGGGGCAGACGCCGACGACGTCGGTTAGCTGCCTGAGAAGGGCTATCGTAAGCTGGGGCGAGTTATCTATACGGTCGATATACGCCGCGGATTTCTCCATATCGCTACCGGCATTGTAACTTAGCGTATTGTTGATTTTTATACCTATCTTTTCACCTGGTGTGTAGCCGACATTGCCTTTGCCTCGCTGCTGGTTGAAGTTTCTAAATATCGCGTCCCAGGCGGCGTAATCGGAGCTTTTGCCGGTCAGTGCCCGAAGGGCATTTGAGAGCATTTCATTGACAACCTGCTGGTTAGTGCAGGTGCTTGAATACCAGCGTTGCCCTGAGCCGGGACCGGCCCAGTTGGTGGCATTGGAATCGTGAATCCAGGCAACTCTACCTGGGTGAACACCTTTGCCGACACCGATGGGAGTATTGGCAGGGCGTGGGCTTCCGCGCCGCCATAAGTTATCTTCTCGTCGGTGCTGCTCAAAGCCGCCCAGATAAAACCGACACTGGCGACGATGCAGATTGCCGCCAGAACATAGCGTGCCTGTGCAAACGAACGTTTTGCCTTGCGGTACGCCGCGGCTGAGCCGGCCAAACCGAGGAGCCATACTATAAAACCCGATGCCAACGGGAACGCCACCCGCTGGCAGGGATATGTTGCCCGGGAAGGCTTCGGCACCACACGAATTACAAACCAGATAAGCGACAGCAGCCCTGTAATCGGAAATAACCACTTTAGCCAGCGATACTTCCTGTTGTGCCCGAGCGGCTTACCCGTCTTCGGACAGACCAGCCCCCGCTCTTGCTTCGCAAGAAGCTGCGAGGGGTGGCTCTTCTCTTTGAACAGCGATTTCCACATCTTCGTTACCCCTCTCTTCCCCAACCCCGCGAGATAAAGCTGTTTCCATCTATCTCATGGGGACAACCCGCCAAAAGCACAGCGGTCTCCCTTATCATTTAGAACTTACATCAACACAAACCAACTGGCCCTCGGCATTACGAGCATAAATCTTGCCGTTAGCCAGAACCGGAACAGTCCGGCATTTACAACATCGGTTATTATACAAAATTCCACGGTGGAAGTCAATTACATAACACAAGAAAACTGGAATGGGGGCGCACCCGTTATACCTCCTACCCTTGTCAAGAAAAAACTTCGAGAAAAACTCCAGGATTACTTTTTTAAAAAAAGGGCGTTTTTTTACCAAATCAGGCATAGAATCGGCGTCCTGCGGGTTGTTGCGCTGCAGCCGGGCGAAATCCGGGGTCGAAATGAGCAATAAAAAGGGCCTGCCCCGAAAATCGGGACAAGCCCCTTTATTAGTAACTAATCCGACTTCGTCGGTTTAGCTTACCTCATTTACGGCCACAGAACAGGCCCCACCATCCAGTTTTTGGCAAACAGAGCGAGGTCCTTGAAGTTAATCACGTTGTCCACCTTCATATCTATAGGCGTACCCATTAGTATCGTCAAATCCTTTGGAGAAATGGCGACACTATATACCTGAAGCTTCGCCAGTGCACCAGAGAAGAAAAGAGCCGTATTAGGAGTAATCACTCTATTAGGATCAGAAGGAGGAGCAGTCGAGTTTCCATCATAACCACAGCCGATGGTCATATTACAATCCGGCCAGATGTTAAGCGTCATGACCTTTGTGGCATTTACAACTCCATCAACCATAAGCGTCTGAACACCATTGGGACCACCTGGATATGTGACGCCAATGGTATGCCACGTAGCGGCAGCCGGTACTCCGCCGGCAAAGCCCATATCATAATTAGGATCATTAGCCCCTACCGCTCCATGTCCTACCGCTCCGTACGTAGTCGCAGTGCCGTAGCCGACATCAGCAAATCTCCCCTCTACTGTGCCGCCACGTTTGGCCCAGGTAAATACCCGTTCGGCAAGCCCGATATCGGGGTTCCAGACCTTGTAAATAACCGTGAATGGATTGGTGCCCGTTATCGAGGCCGGAGCTTTGATGTTGGCCTTCATAACGTCATTACCGTCGAAGACCACTGCCTTTACGCCTCCTACCATTTGCACCGTCGGTCTATATCCCGTTTGGGGATGAATCACGCTGGTGTTGAAGTCCTTGAATGAACCGCCGGCAGAGCCGGTATTCGACCAGTTAGTCAGACTCGGAGGACTTAAAGTAAGACCGGAGGCATCAAGGTTGATTACCGGCGTCGGAGTAGGCATCTGGCCCAGCCAGATTTGGCTCATCCTCTGCAGGTCATTGGCATCGACCTTGCAGTCGCCGTTGAAGTCGCCGGTAACAGTTCCCGGTATGCAGACACTGACCGGATAAAGCCGAATATCGTCAAAGAAGATTGCACCTTTGCCGCCTGTAACCGGAGAAGCCTTGTTGCCAATGCCAATATAAATCCTGGCGATATTGGTCAGGTCCAGGCTGGCATTCTGTGCCTTAAAAGAGCCACTGCCGATGCTGAGCGAAATGTACCAGTCGTGCCAACCTAACATCTGTATGTAAGTTTGGTCAGGATTGGTAACGGTAGCAACCCTGTTACTTCCATCCATGAGAGTAAACATACAGCTTGTCGGCAGAAACGATGGTATTGTTCGGGTCGCCGTAGTAAGACAGTTTCAGCAGCCTATAGCCGCTCCAGTCTCTCAACATACCCAGGCTGTTCTGGTCATCTGGGTTGAATGGCGGGTTGGGGGCACTGAGACGTGCAGCGTCATCAACCGCAGCGGATGCCTCCGAATACTTAGGAGCAGTGTAGTTCCAATAGTCATAGCTCTGACCACCTCCTGTATCTATAGGCAATCGCAGGTCCTTTACCCAATTGATGGTGCCGTCGTTATCATAGTAGAATTTCATAGATTTTGTACCACCCTGTGCAATATTGCTCTTATTGGTAGTACCATCGCAGGGATCTGTGTTGAGCTGAACATAAGAGCCGGATGTTGCCGTAGTGATAGGATTAGGGTAAGACCATTCCATATTCCAGAGCCCGTCTATCCAGGTTCTCCGCAGCGGACCAATGGTTGTGGGGAGAATCGGGTCGGCGAAGTTTTCGAGGTCCCTAGTACCTGTCGTGGTATAAAGCTCGAAGTTATCGACGACCTCGTATATCGGAACTGTAAATCTCCAGACATTACCCGGCCAGATGTATGGCGAGCATGCATCATTAAGCTCATCAACGGCCCAGTAGTAAGTCGTGAGCCGCGTAAGAGGCTCAAACGCGGGAGTATAGGACGGAACGGTAGTGGAAACATCATTAACCTCACAGCCGTGTCTGGCCGTGACTTTCGCCTCGTTGGTGTCGAAGTACACCTTGTGCCCATTCGTAGCGGCAGCATATATTCCCGGCGTCCACGTAAGAGTAGGTGTCGAGCTTGCCTCTATGTCCTTATTAAATGGGCTTGGAGTTCCGGCCATTGTGAGTAGTGGTCGTGTGAATCTACCTACTGGGATAACCTGCCGTGGCAGGGATGGTAGACATTGCCAGCTCAATTGCGCTATAGCGGTCGTAAGAGTGTCCTGGTACTCCATCACAAGTAATGCGTCCCCGGCAGGAAGGAAGATACTACCACTATCTTCTAACACTGTATCGTTTCCAGGCCAGTCATTGACAAGCTGTTCTCCATTTACCCACAATCGGACGCTATCGGAAGGTGGCCTTACACTTCTTAATATAAAGAAGGTATAGGTCCCTGCAGATGGCACATTTACTTCAGCAGTCCACCTTATCGAGAAGTTATCAACAGGCAAACGCGGGTCCGGAGACCCCTGACCCCAGTCAAAGTTTATGTTTAAATCTGTCCGGACGAGCAGCGGGTTGCCTGACAAATCTGGGTTGTCGAAGTACTCGCCCATTAAACCTGTAAGGGCACTGGCAGTGTCGAAGCTCCATCGAGTGCCTGTATAGACATGGTAGTCCGGCGGGCCATTTACCTCATCGACTCTCCAGTAATACTTTGTTTTACCGTTAAGACCGCCTGGGGCGTACGTGGTCGTGGCTTGTGCGCCTGACACGAGCGGCAGACTGGCTGGATTAGTGCCTAAATACACATTATGTGCAGTCGCATAAAAACCCGAACCCCAGCTAAGGTTTGCATCGACAAGTACCACTGGAGCGCCATCACAAGGGTCAGGGTCGTTCGCCGTTGCGGGCGCGGTCGTAAAGCACCAGTCGTAACCTGGCCACCTGGTGGCGTTGTTTACCTCATCGACTTTCCAGTAATACGTTGTTCCAGGACTCAACACGCCCGGGGGGTCATACGAGGTGCCGACCTGGCCGGGACTAACCTTAGGCGGCGGGTAGGTTGTGCCGAAATACACATCGTGTGTTTTTGCCCCTGCTCCTGCCGTCCACTGCAATATTGTATCGAAAACACCTGTGGCATCATTAAGCGGGATAGGGTTGGTGGCCGTAAGAGCGCCACAAATTTAACCGTCCCAAGAAGATTCGGAAATATCCATGCATTTGGGCTGGTTGTGTACCATGATATTTGGTCGTCGCGGCCGTGGCCGGGAGGGGCCGCTGCTGGACCATCATCATCGTCAATGTAAAAATCCAAACCCATTAAATCACCTAACTTCGGCGGACCTTTACCCGGCAGGTAAAGAGTGGTCCACGGGAATTTTACTTCGACGGTATATCCACTCGGTTGTCCTATCGGGTGTGTCTTCACGAGAAATTCCACGCCGAGCATGTATTGGCTGCCATGCTGGTACTCCAGCCCATCGGGTGTATTGAGGGGTGGCAAGGGCCAGGCAAAAGCATAGTGGTAGTCATCGGCCTGATACGAAGTTTTGTCTTTATTGCCTATATCTATCATAACCTCTACAGTATCATCATTATAGATCTCCGCAGAATCGTGAATCAGCACGTCATCCTTAACATCCACGAATAGGTAAAAATATTGTGTATCCCACAGGCCCCACCAACTGGCAGAAATATCATTCGGCCCATTATATACAGGAGGCGTCTTGCTTCCAACGACGATATGGGCGGCGTCTACTCCGCACTTGTGTTCCTCTGATCCCGACCATAGAGCTTCTCTAACACCATCGATAACCGGGGCTTGTCCCGTTGCCGGAATCAGAATTGGGTTGTTCATGTCGCCGGGATTGCCAGCATAGGCGTAACCAGCCAGACCCAGCACCAGAACAAAAGAAATTAAATAAATCATTTTTCTACACATACATAATACCTCCTTTGAAAATCAGACCTCAATTATTTATTATTTACTCTCCATTTACTCTCTGGCTACACGCCAAAACACCTTGCTGTTTTCAACAGCCGCCAATAAAGCTAAAAACTTATAATTTGCCTGTCTCAAACAACCTACAACAAAAAATGACCGCTAATAATCTCCCTCCTCACCCCCGTTAGAAATTTCCCCATTTTGACACTGTTTATCACAGGGGGAGCATTTTTGCCCATTCTCGAACTTCTAACGAGGCTTACCAAGAACAACCTTTTCACGACCCGCCTTAAGCTCCTTTCCTTCATTCAAAACCCAAAAATGTAAAAACTAACCTGCGAAGCACAGATTTATCACTAAAACCCTGTGCCCCGCAACACCACATCCTCCAATGAGAAACTGCGAAACTACACGTATTATAAGATTATAAAGCCAATAATTCACAGATTTCGCCAGTTTCATTTGTATCAAATATCCACCCTCATTTCAAGAAAAAACTTCGAGGAAAACTCCAGGATTACTTTTTTGAAAAAAGGGCGTTTTTTTTACCAAATCAGGCGTAAAATCGGCGTCCTGCGGGTTGTTGCGCTGCAGCCGATCCGCAGCTAAATCGCCTGCTGTTTTGCTTGTTTTAGATTGCCAAACAGGTATTCTGCATGGTAGAAACGCTAAATTTCGCTTAAAGTGCCGTATACTTAGTTGCTTTTGTTTATCCAAATGACAACGATGACCGGAGCGGTAGGTATTTTGTATATCAATAAAGATAAATACACTAATTCACAGTTATAGCAGAATTATGCTGCGAATTTTGAATGATGCTTGCAAAAACAATATTTTTCACTATAAGAATTGTATTCCCATGTTTTTAAGGAAAAATTATGAGGTTTAGCAAGATTTTTTTACCCACGGTTAAGGAAGACCCTGCTGATGCGGACATTATAAGCCATCGTTTAATGATTCGAGCAGGCCTGATGAGGCGATTATCGAGCGGCACTTATAATTACCTGCCCATCGGCCTTCGCTGTCTGCAGAAGGTTACAAATATTGTCCGCGATGAAATGAACCGCACCGGCGCACAGGAGATTGTTGTCCCGATAATCCAGCCTATCGAATTGTGGCAAAAAAGCGGCCGTGATGTCGATTATGGCGAAAACCTGTTTCGCCTCAAGGACCGGCACGGCAGGGAAATGGTCCTTGCCCCGACCGCTGAAGAGGTCTTTACAGATTTAGCCGCCAACGAGATTAAATCTTACAAGCAGATGCCGATTAATCTTTATCAGATTCAGTTTAAATTCCGGGATGAATTTCGTCCGCGTTTCGGCGCCCTGCGAAGCAGAGAGTTTATTATGAAGGATGCCTACAGTTTTGATATCGATGCCGACGGGCTGCATAAAACTTATATGAAGATGCATGACGCATATTGCAGGATTTTCAAACGCTGCGGCCTGGATTTTGTCATTGTCGAGGCGGAATCCGGTGAAATAGGCGGCTCAGGCTCGCACCAGTTCACCGTGCCCTGTGAATCAGGCGAGGATGTAATCGTCTATACCAAGGATGGCTTCTATGCCGCTAATCTCGAAAAAGCCGCCGTTGACCCGCTGCCTAAGGAAAAATCCAAAAAGGTTGGCCCTGTCGAGGAGGTTCATACCCCTCAAATCGGCAGCATTGACGATGTCTGTAAATTTTTGGATTGTCAGCCGAAAGACCTGATTAAAACATTGATTTTTTCTACTGGCGGAAAAACCATTGCTGCTCTCGTTCGAGGCGACCACGAACTCAATCAGGAAAAACTAACACAGGCCCTCGATGGCAAACACGCCGAATTAGCAGATGCGCCGACAATTGAAAAGGTGACGGGTGCAAAGGTTGGTTTTGCCGGGCCTGTCGGAATCGCAGACAACGTCGATTATGTTTTTATTGATTATGCAGTGGCGGCAATGGCTGTCGGCGTCACAGGGGCAAACAAGACCGATTATCATATCAAAAACGTTGTCCCCGGCAGGGATTTTCCCCTCGAAGGCGGCAATATAAAGGTTGCTGATTTGCGATTTGCACAGGAAGGCGACACTTACGAAGGAAAGAAATTATTGTTTAAGAAGGGCATTGAGGTCGGGCAGATTTTCAAACTGTGGACGAAATACAGCGAAAAGCTCGGCGCCAAATTCATCGCTGAGTCAGGTGAGGAAAAATCCTGTCTGATGGGCTGCTACGGAATCGGCATAAACCGTATTGTGGCAGCGGCGATAGAAATAAGCCACGATGATGACGGCATTGTCTTTCCGGTGAGCATTGCTCCCTTCGAGGTAATTATCACCTGTATTAATCAGGATGACAAAAAAGTTGTTGATGTCGCTGAAAAGATTTATCGGCAGCTTCTCGATGAAGGCATTGAGGTATTGCTTGATGACAGGGACGAGCGGGCGGGCGTAAAATTCAAGGACGCCGACCTTATTGGAATTCCGGTCAGGGTCACCGTAGGCAAAAAATCCGTCCAAAAAGGCAATGTCGAAATCAAACTCCGCACTGAAAAGAAAAACGAAATAATTGATATTGAAAAGGGCGTAGAAAAAGTGATTGCGATTGTAAATGCATTAAGGGATAAACTTAAACCATAATTATTCGTTGTAAGATGTGGGAGTTGAAGGAACCAAATTCGGTTAAACTAATAATCGGCATTTTGGCTGCGGACAAGCGCTGCTTAAGTGCCGCTGTTGATGCTGTTGGTGAGCAGTTCGGCAAAATAGACTTTCAAGGTGATGTCTGGCCTTTTACGCAGACCGATTATTATAAGGAACAGACGGGCGAAAATATCCTGCGACAGTTTGTAAGTTTAGAAAAGTTGATTGACCCCGGCGAATTGGCGGATATAAAACATAAAACAAACCAGATTGAGCAGGAATTGGCAGATAAGCTCAAAACCGATTTGCCGAGGCCTGTGAATCTCGACCCTGGTGTAATCGAGCCGTCAAAACTTGTGCTGGCTACAACGAAAAATTATTCGCATCGTATATACATAGGCAAACAAATGTATGCAGAGGTGACGCTTATCTTTGACAGAGGCAGTTGGCAGAGTCTGCCATATACTTATCCTGATTATAAGTTGGCCTGTTACCATAATTTTTTCAGTAAAGTAAGAACAAGATTACTGGAGCAGTTAAAATAGAACAGTTAATTTTTTTAGCGGCAGGATTGGTTATCGGCTCATTTCTGCTGTCGCTTATTCTGACAGCGGCAGTGCGGAAGTGGGCATTGCGTATCGGCTTTGTCTCAAAACCACAGCAGGACCGCTTTGGCCAGCGTGCCGTTCCTTTAGGAGGCGGTGTTGCGATATTTGCCAGCCTTTCTTTCATTATTCTATCAGCCGTTCTTGCTCTTCGTTTGTCTTTCTTCCAGCAATATATCAGCCGTTATCTCGATTTGGTTGACGTAAGGGCTGCCGATTTTTTTGCAAAGTTTAATCAGCTCGTCCTCGTGCTGGCCTGTTCATTTATCCTATTCATCCTCGGCCTGTGGGATGATAAAAAGCATTTGGGACCGTTCCTGAAGCTGACCGTTCAGTTTGCTGTTGCGATAATTGCCGCCGCATTTGCCGATGTGCGTGTCGAGTTTTTTATCCAGAGCAAAATAGTGACTACGCTGCTTTCTGCATTCTGGATTGTGTCAATCGTTAATGTCTTTAACTTTCTCGACAATATGGACGGCGCTTGTGCCGGCATCGCCGTTATCGTAAGTTCCGTATTATTTACCGCAGCCGCATTGAGCGGCCAGGTCTTTGTGGGAGGATTGTCTCTTGTTTTTATCGGGATTCTGCTCGGCTTTCTGGTCTTTAATTTTCCACCCGCCAAAATCTTTGCAGGCGATGCCGGTTCGCTGGTTATCGGTTTTTTTGTCGCTCTTATCAGTCTTCGGACCACTTATTATCAGCAGGCCGAAAGCGGCAAGTGGTTCGCTGTCTTTATGCCTCTGATTGCACTGGCGGTGCCTTTATATGATTTTGCAAGCGTAACTTTTCTGCGAATTCGCCAGGGCAAAAGTCCCTTTGTCGGCGATACCCAGCATTTTTCCCACAGGCTCAACCGCCGCGGCCTGTCGCCGACGCAGACTGTTCTGACGTTGTATCTTGCGACGCTATGCACAGGCCTGGGCGCAACATTCTTATATCAGGTTAATGCGATTGGGGTAATCCTTATCTTTTGTGAAACCATTATGATTTTATCCATTATCGCCGTCTTTGAATCCACAGGCAATAATTCACAACATGGGGTCAAAGAATGTTGAAAATAGATTTGAGATAAAGACCTTTAGATATGTAATGTTCGTAGTCTTTTCGATTAATCGAAAAGACTACGAACATATAAGCCTTTTTGTTATAGAGAAGTTTTAAACAGCGGTGCTGATGTTATAAGAGATAAGGGATAGGGTTTAGAGTCCTCATTCTACATTCTATTTTATGTGATTTGGATGGCCTTTGCGGGTTTCAGAAAATAGAGCCATTTGGCGGCAACAGGGATTTTCAGCACGGCAAAAGCGGCCTGTGCGTAAAGGTCGAGCTGTCGTTTATAATTTTGGGCCCGGTCGGCGGCTTGGTGGGCGGAGATATTATCGGTTTTAAAGTCGATTACTATCAGGCCGACTTCGGTTTTGATGAGCATATCGATAATCCCCTGAACAATGATGGATTCGACAGGCTCACCACATGTTGTTTCGTCAGCGGTTCGCCTGTGGCGGATTCTGCGAGGCTGCTTCTGCTGTCCGCCTGCGGCGGATTCGGATGCAGGGATGCTGAAGGTAAATGGCCATTCACGCCAGACGGTATTGGCGGGGTTTAAGGTCTGCCTGCCGAGGTTGCTGCTGAAAAATGCCAAAATAGAATTGGTATCGAGTCTTTGAGCAAGTTCTGGACTGATGACCTTTTCAGCGGCAAGTTTTTGCTTGGTTTGCTCAATTTGTTCGGCTGTTATCGGCAATTGAAGATTGAGTTGCGAAATTAAAAGATGTGCCGCAGTGCCAAGTTGTTGACTGTCGGTGGTGCCAGTGACATCGGTCAGCACTGCTTTGGGTTTTCGTTCGAGGGCCTTTGAGTAGTCGGTTTTTTTAAACTCATCATTTGTGTATGATAGTTCCGAGACCGTGCGTTTGGCTGGTAATAAAGAAACTGCTTCAAACTCATATTTCCAGTTGAGGTCTTTTTTTATTTCTTCGACAGCCTTTAATATCCGGGGTTGAGTTGTTGCATCTGGTTTTGAAAGGGCGGTTTGTTTGCCGCGCCGCCCGCCACGGGCAGACTCGATATAGTCGGTAAGTTCTTTTGCTTCCTGCCGGTTGTAGAGCCGGAATGAAAATAAATTTTTGTCGGCGAACCGGTTTTCGGTTTTTGTTTCGAAAGCGTGATGGAGTATTTTTTGTTCAGACAGCCCCAGCAATATCCACTGGAGGAGATTTTCACAGCGGCCAAGTGTCCGGAGGTCAAAGGGTTTTTCTGCGAACAGGCCGTCGAGAAGTTTTTGCCTGCAGCGGGACGTTTTTTCGGAGCCGACCAGAATCAGCCTTTCGCGGGCTCGGGTTGTGGCGACGTAAAGGATACGCATCTCCTCGGCCAGATTTGACAGAAGTTTTTGTTCAGAGATGACCTGATGTGCCAGAGAGTCTAATTTTGTGTTGGACTTATCGTCAATGATTCGCATCCCCAGAGCCAGGTCTGCATCGGCAATTATGTCATCATAGCAATCTTTTGTATTAAACCGGCTGTCAAGTTCTGCGAGGATAACAACAGGAAATTCGAGGCCCTTGCTTTTGTGGATGCTGGTGATTTTGACGGCATCTTCGAGTCCACCCTCGGCGGATTCGGCAAACGACCATTTGGCATCGGTCTGCTGGAGCTTTTCGATAAATTCAACAAAACGTGCCAGTGAAAAGAAACTGCCGCTGGATGCGAAATTTTCAAACTGGATTGCCCGGTCGTGCAGTTTGAGGAGGTTCGCTCTTCGCTGCAGGCCTGACGGCAGGGCGGAAACAAAGGATAAATATCTTGTTTGTCGGTAAATCTGCCATATCAGGTCGGATAGTTTCCCCATGCGGGCATCGTTTCGCCAGGTGGAAAGATGATTGAGCGTCTCATTCAACCTGTCTGCCAGTTTTGAATCCGGGCCGGTCCGGGCATAAAGGAGAACGGAATCGTAAAAGTTTCTGCATTGAGGATTGTTCTTTGCAAAAATTTTAATCTCTGCGAGATTGCTGTCGCTGAAATTGAAGAACGGACTGCGAAGAACGGAGGCAAATTCGATATCGCGTTGCGGATTATCCACCAGTTTCAATAGGCTCAATATGTCGGTGATTTCCGTTGCCTCAAAATAACCCTCAGTGCCTCTGCTGCTCACCGGCACGCCTGCCAGCCGAAGGATTTTTACATAATCGTTGATTTTCTTTGCCGGCGAACGCAGCAGGATGACGATGTCGCCATACCGGACATCGCGGAGGCAATTTTGCTGCGTGTCAAAAATCTGAAATTCAGCCCTGCCTGTCTCGGCGCCGACCATTTGCCTGATTCGCCGAGCAATCAGGGCGGCCTGGCACTGACGGCTTGTCAGGGAAGACAGGTATTCGTCAGATTCATCCGGCTGCCGCTGGTCCTGCTCATTATCAATAGAGCCGTCCGGCCTTTCTGTGATATGCAGCTCCACAAGAGGCTCGTTTTTTTCGTCCCCGCTCTTTTCAGGAACAGGTTTTAATCTGGCGCCTTCGTCATAATCGGTGCCGGCAAGCGGGCCTGTCATAATATTAGCGAATATTATATTTACAAAGTCCAGTATTCCTTTTTCTGACCGGAAGTTGATATTCAAATCCACCCGCAGCGGCTTTTCGCGGGTATTCGGGTCGGCGGATGCAGGCCGAAGATTCTTCAGGAATATTTTGGGCTCGGCTCCGCGGAAGGCGTAAATGCTCTGCTTGACGTCGCCGACGACAAAGACGTTATCGGGACGGCTGATTAGTTTAAGGATTGTTTCCTGAACGGGGTTTATGTCCTGATATTCATCGACAAATATGTATTTGTATTTTTGCCTGAGAGAGAGGGCAATTTGCGAAGGGGCGGGGGGGTTCTGGTCGGTATCATTTTCAGATAATATTTTTAGGGCATAATGTTCGAGGTCGGCAAAATCCAGGCCGCAGACAGCCTGCTTGGCCTGGCGGTAAAGCTCGTCAAATTTTCTTACAAGCTCGATAAATACTTTTGTTTGCAGGGGAACGGAGTAGCCGATTCTATTAAGATAATCCGGATTTACAGTAGCCAGCTCTTTGAGGGCGTCAAAATCGTCGACGGCACTTTTCAGAGTCTTTTGCAGATAATCTGCGATTGTTTCGTCAATCTCTTTGGGGGTATCAATTCTTGGTTTCTTAAATTGTTTAATCTGTTCAGCGATGCCTCGCCAGTTGCCGCTGTTGTGGGATTCGATACAACGGTTCAGTTTGTCTAAAAAATCGTTCCATTTTGCCGACCAGTCACCGTCAGGTTCGTATCTTTCGTATAGTTTTTGTGCGGAGCGAACCTGTTTGATTATGCCCTGAGTTTTATCTATGATAAGCTGCTGTTGTTTTTCGCCGAGCGGGCCGGTTTTTGGGCTGTAATTTTCGGCAAGGGTAAGGGCTCTTTCGAACCAGCTGGCTCTGCCGACAATGCCGTCGAGAAATTCGCTTGTTGAGATGATTTTGGATGCGATGTAGCTGTCGGTTTTGGGGTCTCGGCGGTAGAAAAGCTGGACAAGGCCTTGACGCAGATTGTCTTGTTCCCACGCCCAGGCAAGCGTTTTATCAAGGGCCTCAAATTTCAAGAGTTGCTGCTCATCTTCATCGAGAACTCTGAATGTGGGGTCGAGACCTTCACCGGATAGTTTGTAAAAATGCTCCAGAATTATTTTTCGACAGAATGAATGTATTGTTCCGATGTCGGCGCCGGCCAGAAGGATAAGCTGGGTCTGGATGATACTATCCGGCTGTTCGAGAAGCCTCGCCTGCAGTTGCTGACGGATTCGCTGCTGCATCTGCTCGGCGGCGGCATCGGTAAAGGTAAGCACGAGCATCTGGGAGACGGATGAGCCGGCTGCAATATCGGATGCTATGTCGGCGCAGCGCCCTGAAAGGACGGCGGTCTTGCCGGTGCCTGCCGATGCGGTGACCAGCACGTTGCTGCCTCGCCTGCGAATCGCACGGGTCTGCTGGTCTGTCCATTTTATTTTTTTCTCAGCCATTTCTTTGTCTTGCCTTTTCAAGAACATCTGTTTTGGAGACTGCCGGTAAGAAATTGTAGTCGTTTATCAGCCAGTCAAATCGGCACAGCGGCTTAAATTCGCAAAAATGGCAGGCTGATGTCGTGCCGAGCCGATATGGTCTGACCATTATATCGCCGGTTAGAATCTGCTGTGCCAATCCTGTTATTTTGTTTTTGGTAAACTCCAATACATTTTCAAAATCTTCTGCTGTCAGAGCATCGCTTGATTTATCATAAAATCCGTATTGTTGGTTTTCTTTGCTGATGAAGAATTTGTAATACCTGCTCCAGCCTGATTCAACGTTCCCGTCGAGAGTTTTATAGTATTCGCCGTTAAATATTCCTTTTGCCTTATAGTTAAATGATTGAGACTTTTTTTCAATTTCTCCGAAGTCGGCGGATTTCGGCTGCGCCTCGATTGGTATATAAAAGGCGCCGGCAACCTCGGTGTTCTGAAACGTTTTTTGCTGCGAGTTGTTGATGGCGAGCATATAAAGGGGAAGCTGGATGTCGAGACCGCTGAAAAATCTCTGCCAGTTAAACGACCAGTCTTTTGTCTTGTAATCGAGAACTATTGCCAGTTTTTGGTTGTTGGTATTGGCCAGGTCAATTCTGTCGATTTTTCCGCTTAAAAAAAGTGTGTGTCCATTTTTTAATTTCAACGTAAAAGTGCCGAGCAAATAATCGTTTTTTCCAAAAGACAATTCTGTGAAGGCCGGCTGGAAAACACCCGCACGAATCATTTGTATATGTGCCGGGACAAAATCCTGAAGGTTCTGGCAGGCGGAGGTGATTATGGCAACATTGTGGCTGCTGTGACGACAAAAGCCTTTTAAAAAGGAGCTTCTGTTAATCGCATCGGCGATGGCTTTTTCAAGAATCATTTTTAGCCTATTTTCTTTGATGGTGTTAATATCGATTTTTTCTTTTTTGATGTGTGTAAAAAAGGCATCGAGACAGCGATGATAGAATACGCCTAAATCTATCGGTTCTAATTTGAATTCCATTCGTCTTTTTAGTTCGAGGACAAACCGCGCAAAGTATTTATACGGGCAGGCGGCGAAGGTTTGCAGGGCAGTGGCAGAAGAATTGAGCTGGCTGGTAAAAAGTTTTGCAACAATGCCTTTTTCAAGTTCTGCGATGTTGCTGTAGCTGATGGCCGAGCGAACCAAACTGGCCAGTTCGGAAAGCTGCTCATCACGATACAGGCTATCGAGAAGGCCCGAGAGGCGGTCATTTTTTGCAGCCTGAAGGCAAAGCAGGTCGGTTAGTTCATCTGCGGTGAAAATTCCGCTGCCATTTTTCGTTAAGGCTTCATCAGCAACAGTGTCGGTCTGACTGCCAAGCAAATCAATATCTTCTGATGCAGGTGTTTGCTCGCAGAGGCCGTCAAACAACATTTCAACATCTTCGACAAACTGCGAGCGGCAAACCTGCCTGCCCCTCTCGTCAACAGCAGGATAGCTGATGAACAGATGCTGCGACGGGCGGGTAAATGCGATATAAGAGAGGTATCTGCGCTCCGAAAGCTGCCGTTCGGTTGCCGGTGCAAGCTGAAAACCTGCCGACTGCGCAGCGAGGCGGTCCTGGTCGGTAAGAACGCATTCGTAATTTAAGGGGGCGGGGAATTGCCTCTGGGTTGTGCCGATTAAAAAAACGGCTTTGAGGTCAGGATGTCTGCTTCTTTCGATTGAGCCGACAATAATCTGGTCGAGGCTCGGCGGTATCAAAGCCAGAGATACACGAGAAAAAGCATCCTGAATAATGAGAAAAAATTCATCGACGCCAAGTTCTGTGCCTGTGAACGCCTCGCATAGCTCGTCAAACGTATCGACGATGCGGTCATAAACCTGGTGGTGTTCGTCAGCGGTTGCGTAATCTTTTTGTGCGGCTGCTGATTCTGCCAGAACGTTTAACTGCTCCCTGAGCTGGCAGGATTCCAGAAACTCGAAGACGATTTTCGTGAACTGCTCAGCGGTTAATTTTCGCAAAGCTCCGTCAGCTCCGCAAAGACCGGCGTGAAGTTTGAGCAGCGGCTCGACAGCTTTTCGGCGGATTTGATTGATTCTCCCTTGGTCGAATGCGGGCAAATCCCTGTCGTCAAAATCCCAGTCATCCGCTCCTGCCCAGTCATCCGGCCTGACAGCGAAGGCTATACAGTAGTTTTCGAGCATATCTGTGTCATAATCGCTTATTCGCAGAAAACCTGTTTTAAGACAGGCAATAATGTCGGCACTCGAAAAACCACTTACCGCAGAGCGAAGGGCGGAAATCAATAGACACACGGTTGGGTGGTGACGGATGGATTGTCTGTGGTCAATAAAGAAAGGCAGGCGGTAATCCTCGAAAACGGCCCTGATGTAGTGTTCATATAATTTCAAGTCCGATGCAATAACTGCGATGTTGCGATAACGCAACTCATTTTGGCGGACAAGGCGGCAAATTTGCCTCGCAACGAACTGCACCTCCGAGCGGGCATTGGGCAGAGAAACAATCTGAATATTATCCCGAGCGGTTATTCTGGAATTATTTTGTTGGGGTTCCCCAAATGCATTCTTTTGCGTTTGGGGAGCCCGTCTAAATATATTCTGTTCGAGATGCCGCAGCGCAGGGCAGCGGGAAAATCGTGAGGCCTCTTTTAGGATAACGGGTTCGGCCAGTTTAAGTTTATAACTTTTGATTATATCGAGCAGCTCGGTGTATGTTCTTTCAGTTGGATAAAAAAGGTCTGTGCAGCCCGCCTGCGGTCCGCCTGCGGCGGATGAGTCGGGTTTGTTGAGTTTGATATTTTCGGCATCGAGGCAAAGTGCGATATGGGACTGTGAGGCGTTTTTTAACAGTTCTGTGAGGAGCGACAGCTCGGAGGTCGTAAAGCCCGCAAAACCATCGACCCAAAGCCTTGCGTTCTTGAGGAAACTGCACTGCCTGACCGCAGCCCTCGCAATGCCGAGCTGGGTATCGGGGTCAACAAGGCCGGCCTCGATAAACCGCAGATATTCCTGTAAAACAAATGCGAGGTCGGCAAACTTTATCGACGAGAGCGCTGTATCCTGTTTTTGTTTCAACCGGGCAATAAGCTGCTCAATATCCTGCTGGTCTTCTGCGTGCTGGTGCAGTTCGATAACGGCCTCGGCGATTTTCTGGCTAAGGCCGGGCGAGATCGCAGAACGCCCGAAAAGCTGCAAATTGTCCCTGTTTTCGGTCAGGATTCTGTGGATTATCATTTGCCTGCCAATGGTGGAAAGCCTCGTTTTTGCGGTGTTTTTGCCCAAAAGCAAAAACTGCAGTCTGTCGAATGAAAGAATATGCAAGCCGGGCCGGTTTTTTTTAGCTTCATCAGCAAACGGACGCGGGCTGTAAAAACCGGCAATTTGCGGATGGGAAAGTACCGCACGCTCGGCCTGATAGGTAGCCTGCTCCGGCACCAGTAGCACTAAGGGCATGGCGTCATCCTTGTCGAGCAGCTCCTTTATCAGGCTGTCGATGCAGTATTTTGTCTTGCCTGAGCCGCTTCGGCCCAGAATGAATTGAACTGACATAAGCAGAATCCTGAAAAGACGTAATATTTAGGATGATATTTACCAAGAAAAAGGTGGATTTTCAATAATGTTTTTATTTTGGCCGTTGACAGCGAAAAAATGCCGGTTAAAGTCGGCATTATCAAAACTGGGATAAGGCGGGCAGCGAGACAAGGCATCGCAAACATCGCCGCAAACAGAACTGTCTTTTGATGATATTAAGTTGTTCACATTTTGCACGGCAGCGAACATTTCTCAAAAGATACAGTAATATATATTAGGAGTAAAAAAAGTATTACTCTTCGGGACCGAGTTAATCCGCTTCCTCCTCTCCTCCTCTACTCGGTCCTGTTTTTTTGGTGGGCCTTGAGCAAAGAAATAGAATTGCATCAAAGGTTTTAAAAGTTACACAGGGTCGGGTTTTTTCTCTTCTCCTCTCCTCCTCAGCCCGGCCCTGTTTTATTAAAAGCAGCAATACCCTTATTTGCCCGGCAGAGCAAAAAAATGAAAAGATTAGGTTAGGCATTGAAACCCGGATTTGTTATAATCACTTTTCCGGTTGATGACGGCTCGTAAATCATTAGTTGATTTTTGCGGGAGTAAATATGTCAGGGCATTCTCACTGGGCAGGAATTAAGCATAAAAAGGCGGCTATCGACGCAAAACGCGGCAAAATCTGGAGTAAGATTGCCCGAGTTATTATCGTCGCTGCCAGAAGCGGGGGAGGCGACCCGGATTTAAACCTTACCCTTCGTTATGCGATAGATAAGGCCAAGGCCGCCAATATGCCACGGGATACGATTGAAAAGGCGGTCAAGAAAGGCACCGGCGAGCTCGGCGCAGTCAACTTCGAGCAGATACTCTACGAGGGCTACGGGCCGAGCGGAATTGCAATAATGGTTGAGGTGCTTACCGATAATCGCCACAGAACCGCACCGGAAATCAAGCGGATATTTGAAAGGCACGGCTGCTTGCTCGGAGCGACCGGCTGTGTCAACTGGATGTTTCACAAAAAAGGCTTAATCACCGTCGCTGCCGACAAGATTGACGAGGATTCATTGATGGAAATTGCACTCGGGGCGGGGGCGGACGATATGCAGAGCAGCGGCGACAAATCTGGATATGAAATAACCTGCCAGCCGGCTGTCTTTGAAAAATTAAGGGCCGCACTTAAGGAAAAGAATATCCCGACGGAGGTGGCGGAGGTCTCGCTGATGCCGCAAAGTACTATTACTGTGTCGGATAAGGAAACAGCCCGAAAAATCATCAGCCTTATGGATGACTTTGAAGACCACGAGGATGTGCAGAACACTTACGCCAATTTCGACATACCGAACGAAATTATAGCGACAATAGCGTAATAAATTCAGAAATTCAGTCTCGGCTTATCGTGACCTCTCGATTTTGATTTTTTACTTTTGATATTCGATTTTTTCATCAAGATAGGCGACACAAACTACAGGAAACAATTCCGTAATTTTACACTTGTCTGCTGAAATTGTTTTTGTATAATACTCGCTTCATAAAAATTGTTGCTGAAGATTATAGTGTTTTTATTGTCTGTTGGAGGTTGTAAAGTGTCAAAGGCACCAGAGGCTAATGCAGTGGTAGGCCAGTCCGGCGGGCCTACAGGCGTTATAAATGCCTCGCTTGTCGGCGTAATCGAAGAGGCGAAAAAACACCCGGAAATTGAAAACCTCTACGGCGCCGTCCACGCCGTTGCTGGAATTGTTAAAGACCAGTTTATTGACCTGATGAAAGTATCGCCCGAGACACTCGAACTTGTTGCTGCATCCCCATCGTCGGCCCTCGGCTCCAGCAGGGATAAACCGGATAAGGAATACTGCGCCAAAATCCTCGAGGTCTTTAAAAAGCGAAACGTTCGCTACTTTTTCTATATCGGCGGAAACGACTCGGTAAATACCATTCACATCATAAACACAATGACTGTGCAATCCGGTTACGAACTGCGGGCATTCCACATCCCGAAGACAATCGACAACGACCTGCTTGTCACCGACCACTGTCCCGGCTACGGAACAGCGGCAAAATTCGTTGCCTCTGCTCTTATTGGTGATGACCTCGACAACCGTGCTTTGCCTGGAATCAAAATCGATTGTATTATGGGCAGGCACGCAGGCTTTTTAACAGCCGCTTCTATATTAGGTAGGCAAAGAGATGACGATGGCCCTCACCTCGTATATATTCCCGAACGGGGTGTTTCACTGGATAAGTTTCTCAGCGATGTAGAGCAGGTATATAAAAGACTTGGCCGATGTGTCGTCGCAATCAGCGAGGGTATGAGTGATATCGAAGGCAAAGCCTGGGCTGGAAAAATTGCTGAGATAGAAGAGCGCAATGCGCACGGAAATATACAACTGTCCGGCACCGGAGCCTTGGCGGATTTTTTAGCTGCCCAGGTAAGAGACAGCCTCAAAATCAAACGCGTAAGGAGCGACACCTTCGGCTATCTGCAGCGAAGCTTTGCTGGCCTACAATCGCCGGTTGACCTCAAAGAGGCTCGTCTTTGCGGCAGGGCGGCAGTTAAATACGCAATGAAAAAAATAAGCGGCTCTGTCGCAATAAAACGGCTTGAAGGCGAACATTATAAAAGCGAGACTGTTTCTGACTGAACTTGCAAACCTTGCCGAAAAGACAAAATCGCTTCCCGATGAGTTCATAAACGCTGACGGCAGTGGCATTACCGAGGCATTTGTAAAATACGCATTGCCTTTAACAGGCGGCCTGCCAAAAACAACTTACCTTGGTGATTATCCGAGAGTTTAAAGCTTTCAATAGCGGTTACAAAGGTATATTATAGCCGCTATTGTAGGTGGAATTTTTATTTGAACTGGATTGGCCGCCTGAAAAATGATAAAGACCAGAATAGTAGCTACTGTCGGTCCAGCCTGTGCCGATGCCGGCACGATTGATGCGATGATTGAAAGCGGCGTAGATGTTTTTCGCCTGAACTTTTCACACGGCGACATCGACCAGCATAAAAACTTTCTGCAATTGCTCAATTCCGTCTCCAGCCGAAGGCTTCGTTTGACGGCCGTAATGGGGGATTTGTGCGGACCTAAAATTCGAACCGCTTCTGTTATGCCGGCCGACCTGCTGCTGAAAGCAGGCGATGAGATTGCGATTGTTTCCGGCACAGAAAAGGCAGTTACACGTCAGTTCAGCACAAATTACCAGTATTTTGTTCAGGATATCCTGGTCGGACAGAGGGTTTTCATTGATGATGGCCAGATAGAACTGAATGTGATTGGCAAGGATAAGGAAAGGCTTTTGTGCAGGGTTGTTGTCGGCGGGCATCTGTCCAGCCAGAAGGGAATCAATCTGCCCGATACCGAAATAAGCATACCCTCAATTACCGACAACGACTGGCGGTGGGTTGACTGGGCCATAGCCAATGACCTCGATTTTCTTGCATTAAGTTTTGTTCGCACTGCCGATGAGATAAATCAATTGAAACAGCATATTCGAGAAGCCGGCTCCAGCATAAAGGTAGTCGCAAAGATTGAAAAGCCTCAGGCCTTAAGCCACCTTGAGCAGATTATTCAGGCCAGTGACGCTGTTCTTGTTGCACGCGGAGACCTCGGTGTGGAAATGGACGTTGCAGAAGTCCCCCTTATCCAGAAAAAGATTACGCATCTTTGTCGCAGGTTCGGCAAGCCTGTGATAGTTGCTACGCAGATGCTGGCAGAGTATGATAGATAATCCTGCCGCCACCCGGGCGGAGGTCTCTGATGTTGCAAATGCAATAATGGATACGACCGATGCCGTTATGCTTTCCGGCGAGACCGCCATAGGTAAATATCCTTTGCAGGCGGTCAAAACCATTTGTCGTATCGCCGCCGTCACCGAGGCGTATCTTGAGCAGCAAAGCTGGATACGGCCGAAGGCCGCTACGGTGGAAGAGCTTGCCTGGACCGCAGCGATAGCAAGAAGCGTTGCCCAGATTGCTGATGATATTGATGTCAAACTTGTCGTTGTATGGTCGCAGACGGGCTCGTCGGCAACTCTTTTGAGCAAGGCGAGAATTGATACGCCTGTTGTTGCCATCAGCTGCGACCGGAAGATATGTCGGCAGATGTCTTTGCATTATGGGGTCATCCCCTTTTGTCTGCCTCTGCCGCAGAACGTGACGCAGTTCACAAAGGTTGTTGAGAAACTCGTCGTCGATTACGGCCTTGCAAAGCCCGGCGATAAACTTATACTGGTTGCAGGTGAGCCTGTGGTATCAGGGGGAACTAAAAATGTCGTTATGGCTCATATAATATCTGCTCATTAAGGTCGGCAGGTTTTCTCGGCTCGCAGCCTGTAAGATACATTGCGTTTTTTGTTTGATAAAGCATTTATAAGTTTTAGCTGATTATTATATATTGTCTGGCATTGGGAATAATTGCGATGGAAAGACTTGATTTTACAATTGAAAAGTTAGGTGACAGAAAGGTCGCCTCGCCTGTGCCGCTTTCAAAACTCAAAGATGACAAAGAGGCCGACTTTGTTTCCGATGACCAGTATATTCTATACAACATTGAGGGCGGCGGCGGCCTGCCGGATGAGCCTCGAAGTAAAGAGCAGGTTCTCGAACTGGCAGGCCCACGGGGAAAAATCTATTTTGACCCCACAAAGACGCACGCTGCGATTGTTACTTGCGGCGGCCTGTGTCCGGGTCTCAATGACGTTATCCGCTCAATCGTTATGTGTCTGTGGTACCGCTACGGCGTCCGCAGAATAAGCGGCATCCGATACGGCTATCGGGGTTTTCTGCCGGAATTTGGACTACACACGATGGAGCTTAATCCCACTGTTGTTTCAGAAATTCACACCAGAGGCGGAACTATCCTCGGCTCATCCCGTGGTTACGGCGGCCGTTTTGTCGATATTGTCGATTCCCTTGAGCGAATGGGTGTTAATATCCTTTTTGGCATCGGCGGCGACGGCACACAGAAGGGAATGCTTGCTATCGCAGGGGAAGCAAAAAAACGCAGTCTCAAAATCGCCGTCGTAGGAATCCCGAAAACGATTGATAACGATTTGAGCTTCATACAGAAATCGTTCGGCTTTGAAACCGCAGTCTCAAAGGCCGTCGATGCCGTCTCGACCGCACACGTCGAGGCCTTCTGTGCAATCAACGGCATCGGTATTGTTAAGGTTATGGGTCGACAATCCGGCTTTATTGCCGCTCATACCGCGCTGGCGATTAATGATGTAAATTTCGTTCTTGTCCCTGAGGTTTCTTTTGACCTCGATGGCTCCAACGGCCTGCTTGCGCATCTCGAAAAAAGGATTCTGAACCGCCACCATGCTGTTATCCTCACTGCAGAGGGTGCAGGTCAGGACTTGATTGGCGATACCGGCACCGTCGATGCCTCGGGCAACAAGGTATTCGGCGATATCGGTATTTTCTTAAGAGACAAAATCGCCGGGCATTTCAAAAACAAAAATATCGAGGTCAACATTCGATACATAGACCCCAGCTATATCATTCGCGGTACCCCTGCCAATGCCAATGACGCAATTTATTGTCAGAGGCTCGGCTCCAATGCCGTCCATGCCGCTATGGCAGGCAAAACCAGCCTCTTGATTAGCCTCATTCACAATCACTTCGTCCATTTGCCGATTCAAATGGCCGTCTCGCAGAAAAACGTTATTAACCCTGAAGACCCTCTCTGGCGAGACGTCATCGACGCCACAGGCCAGCCTATCCTTATGAAAAACTAACTCTCTTATTATTCTCTTGAATTTTGATGAAGCTTTGGACAGGTTAGGGGTCAATCGGCCCGCCAAGGTAATGGAAAAATCCTAATACTCCTTCGAACTAATACCAGTTTGCGGCCATGAAAATTTATTAAAATATATTTGACAAGGGAGAAAAATATTTGTAAAATACAGAGCTTTATTATTAACTAAATTTTTTTAAGGAGTTATTAAAATGAAGTCGAGGTTTGGATTTGTTTTGGCATTGATTGTGGTCGCAGCAGTGGTGGGCTTTGCTGTTCTTTCGAGTAATTCGGCAGCATCGGCCCAGAGCAGCAGCCAGCAGAGCATTTCGGCTGTTTGCCTTTCTGGTCAGCCTGCCGTTCAGGTGGCAGCAGGTAAGGGTGTCCACTCGAAGGGAGACCCAAATGAAGGCAAGAAAAAATGCGACCCGAACGAAGGCAAGAAGTGTGACCCCAATAAACCCAAAAAATAAAGCTTAAAAAACTTTGGATATCGGGGAAAGAGCTGTGTTCTATGCACAGCTCTTTTTTTATTTATGCAATCTTTTCTCTGCGGCCTTCGCCCTTCGTAGCCTTTGGCGAAGAAGGGTTCGTCTTCTGCCTATACGCTATACGCTGCACGCTCTATAGGCTCTGCGGGGAATAAATCTGTGTTTATCAGTCCACCATTCGCCTCGGGCGGAGCGGATAAATTCCATCTTGGCTGATTTTCTCTGTGGTAGATATGTTAATCGAAAAGTGCTTCTGCAAAACTGTTCGGGTCGAATTCGGCTATTGCATCGGGTTTTTCGCCGAGGCCGACAAATTTTACGGGGATGTTTAGCTGGTCTTTGATTGCGATGACAATTCCGCCTCTGGCAGTGCCGTCCAGCTTTGCTAAAAAGATTCCTGTAACATTTATCGCCTCTGTAAAAAGCCTTGCCTGTGAAATGGCATTCTGTCCTGTCGTGGCATCGAGGACAAGCAGAACTTCGTGAGGAGCACCCGCAATTTTTCTTGCCGCTACATCCCGGATTTTTGTTAGCTGCCTCATCAGGTCCTTTTGTGTATGAAGCCTGCCGGCCGTATCGAGAATTAGAAAATCCGCACCACGTGAAACCGCCGCCTCGCACGCATCGAACGCCACCGCCGCAGGGTCAGAACCCGTCTTGTGCTTTACAATCTGCGCTCCCGTTCGCTCTGCCCATATTGACAGCTGCTCGACCGCCGCCGCACGGTATGTGTCGCATGCTGCAACGATTACCTTTTTATTGTTCTGACTTAAAATGTAAGCCAGCTTTGCAATGCTTGTGGTCTTGCCCGTTCCGTTCACCCCTGCAACGAGGATTACCGTCGGCCCAGCCTGTGCAGTTTTGAGTTGCCTGTCCTGCATCGGCCAATACCCTTTGATTCGTTCTTTCAAAAACGGAATGATATCATCGGTCTTTGCAATCTGCTTTTCTTTATAAGCCTGTCTCAAGTCCGAAATAATCCTCTCTGTCGCCTCCACGCCGATATCATCGCTAACAAGCGTCTCTTCGAGCTTGTTTATCAATTCATCATCGATATCCCTGCCTATGCTTAATACCGCTGCCAGCGAGCTGCTGATTTTCTCCCGGGTTTTGCCTATCCGCTCCTTTATGTAATTTGCCGTCTTTGAAAAGAAACCCATAGCCTTTTCCTGTTAAATTAAATTTCCAAAATACTCTTTATAGTTTAACAGGCCTGAAATTTCAACCAGTTTTACCGATTTTATATTTCTGCCCTGTTGTATTTGAACACCTCCTTCAGCCGGCACTTTAAGTCGGCGGGCGGTTTTCTTTTGACAAATTCCGCATACACAGTTAAACTTCTATTGTTTGTTCTTTCCTTAAATGTTTTTCAATCTTGATTTCGCGTCAAAGATTGATTTTTAATCTTCGGCTTTCAGCCTGAAGTTGTTGTGGATGGAAAACAATTGGCTGCTAAAGGGATTGAGGAAATTTTTAGCCAGATTATTGAACGCGTCAAGGTCATCGACCCCGTTAACACCCGCAAATGGTTCGACGACCTGACCGTTGCTCATTTCGATACCGGCCTGCTCAATATCGGCTGCCCGGACGACGCTACGGTCGAATTCCTTCGCGACAACTGCAAGGCTGCTTTTACCCGCGCCGCCCAGCAGATAACAGGCCATCTGGTTACTGTCGATTTCTGCCTCCATACCGGCTTAAAATCTCCGCATCATCAGTGTTTGGACGGCGAACTGAAACTGCATCCCGATTACACCTTCGCCAATTTTGTCGTCGGCCCCTGCAATCGCCTCGCACACGCCAGTTGCGTTGCCGTCAGCCGTTCGCCTGGCACAACATACAATCCGCTGTTTCTTTACGGCAGCTCGGGCCTCGGCAAAACACACCTGCTCCACGCCGTCTGCAGTGAAACAAAACAACACTACTCCAAAATGTTCATTCAGCTCCTTAGTTGCGAGGAATTCGTCAACAGATTCATCTCCGCAATCGAGCAGGGCAATCTTGCAGGCTTCCAGAAGCAGTTCCGTTCGGTTGATATGCTGGTTATTGATGATGTCCAGTTCCTTCGCGAACGCGAGCAGAGCCAGGAGGAATTCTTCCACACCTTCAACAGCCTTTATCAGAGCGGCAGGCAAATCATATTGAGCGCCGACTGCGCTCCATCCGAAATCCCTTCGCTCGAAGACCGTCTTATCAGCCGTTTCACCTGGGGCCTTGTCACCAGGATTGACCAGCCCAGCCACGATACAAAAGTCGCTATCGTTCAGAAAAAAGCCCATCTTCGCGGCATCGAGATTTCCGAGCAGGTCGCTGACTACATCGCCCGAAAGGCCCATTCGAACATTCGCCAGCTCGAAGGGGCGCTAACGACCATTTACGCCCTCGCAACGACCACCGGCCAGCCCATAACAATCGAACTTGCCAAAAATGCCCTCGAAGGAGAGCCTGAATCCGCAAAGCATATCAGCATTACCGACATTATCGAGGCTGTCACTAATTATTACGGCGTCAGACTCACTGATTTGCAGAGCAAAAAACGCAGCCAGTCGATCACGCTTCCTCGGCAGGTCTGTATGTATTTAGCGAGGAACCTGACCCGCCACAGCCTCGAGGAGATTGGCGGCCATCTCGGCGGAAGAGACCACACCACCGTTATACACTCCTTCGAAAAAATCGACAGAATGAAAAAGAAGGATGCCAAATTCAAATCGCTTTTATCAACCCTCGAGAAACAAATCACCCAGCCGACAAAAAAATAACTTTGCCACGGATAGTTTGACCCCTTCGACACTTCGACAAGACTCAGTGCAGGCAAGCTCAGGACAGGCAGGCTCACTATGACGAGCAAAAGTCGAGCCATTACGCGGAGAACGTGAAGAAAAATTAAAGATTAAAAATCAAAATGTAAAATTATGGAGTCCGCCGCACGCCCTCACGCTTTGCTTCGCAAAGCGAAACAGTGGGGTGCAGGCGGACGACTTCCTCAATTTTGATATTTGATATTTGATTTTTGAATTTATATTAAATCCGTGAAATCCGCGGTTAAAAAAAAGAAACCACTGATAGTTCGACCCCTTCGACACTTCGACAAGACTCAGTGCAGGCAAGCTCAGGACAGGCAGGCTCACTATGGCGAGCAAAAGTCGAGCCATTACGCGGATTGACACGGATTTTTTTATAACTAAAAACTAACAACTAAAAACTAACGACTAATTCAGACACAGATTAACACGGTTTTTTACCACAAGGCACGAAAAGAGTTTTGAGTTCTAAGTTCTTAGTTTTGAGTTGAAGAAAAAAGACAAATAATTCGGCCACAGAGGACGCAGAGAACACAGAGATGTTTTTTTAGACGCGGATTAACAATGGTTGACTCTGCTCATAAAAAGATTTTTTACCACGAAGCGGCTGTGTTGGAATTCAAGGATTTTTTGATAATTTTTCGAGAGACCATAAAATTTGATTTGAACGCCTTTTCAAGCGTTGAATAGTCGAGGGACTTATGAAACGCTGACTAATTAGAATCTTTTTGTCGGTATGTGGCAGTATGGCTGTCTGCCGTTTTTGCCGTAATGGTCCTGGTGATAATCTTCGGCTTTCCAGAAGGGGCCGGCCTTCTCGACTGTAGTGGCTACATCAAAGCCTTTTTTCCGCAGTTGCTCTATAAGCCGCTTGGCGGTTTCCTTTTGCTCATCATCAACATAAAAAACCGCAGAGCGGTACTGGCTGCCAATATCGGGGCCTTGGCGCTTCCGCTGTGTCGGGTCGTGAATCTCAAAGAAAAGTTTTGCGAGAGTCTCATAGCTTACCTTATTGGGGTCGTACTCGACCTCGACGGTTTCGGCGTGGCCGGTTTTGCCGGTGCAGACCTGCTCGTAGGTTGGTTTTTTTGTCCAGCCGCCCATAAAGCCTGAGTTGACTGTGATTACGCCTTTTTCCTTCCTGAACCAGTAGTCAACGCCCCAGAAGCAGCCGCCCGCAAAATACGCTTTTTTAATCTGCGGCTCTTTCTTGTCGGCCTGAGCTTTGGCAGCAGGCACAAAGACGAGCGATATTGAATTTACACAATGCCGTGTATTCTTGGGGGTCAAACCTTCACCGAGAAATACGTGTCCAAGATGTGCGCCGCAGTTCGCACAGACAATTTCCGTCCGAATGCCGTCAGCATCGGGTATGCGAAGAACAGCTCCTTTTATTTCATCGTCAAAGGAAGGCCAGCCGCAATGGCTATCGAATTTGTCGCTGCTGCGATAAAGCTGTGCGCCGCATCTCTTGCAGACATAGGTGCCGGCCTCTTTGTTGTTGAGATATTTTCCTGTAAAAGGCGGCTCAGTACCTTTATGGACGATTACCCGTTCTTCATCGGGCGTTAATTTATTATAGATAGTCTTTTTATTCTCTTGTTGCATCATAAGTGCAACTCCTGCAAGCGCCAAAACTGCGATTCCAGCATAAAAAGCCTTCATTTTTCAATCTCCTGATAATATATTCTCTATAGTTTTTACGCTGCAATCCTGCTATTGGTTCAATTTGGAAGGATTCAAGATATGCGCAATTTATAATATGGGATACGAAATACGAATCACGAATGACTAATGCATCACGGCACAGGCAGGTCGAGTTCGGCGAGGACTTTTTTCATATCCTCCCAGACCTTCTGGCGGGATTCAACCGTGTAATTACGCAATAAATACGCGGGATGAAAGGTGGCCAGCAGCTTTATCGACGGTTTGCCTAATCCGGGATAATAATCGAAAAAATGTCCCCGCAACTGACCAATCGCCTTTGTCGTCTCCAAAAGTGTCTGCGCTGCGTAAGCACCCAGTGCAACAATAATATCCGGCTTAATAATCTCGATTTGCCTTTGCAGAAAGGGCAGGCAGTTAATTATCTCTTCGGCCTTCGGCGTCCGGTTTTCGGGCGGGCGGCACTTTAAGATATTGCCAATATAAACATCTTCTCTTTTTAAACCCATCGCTGCAATTATTTTGTCTAACAATTGGCCGGCACGACCGACGAAGGGTCGACCCTGGGCGTCCTCGTCGGCGCCCGGCGCCTCGCCGATAAAGAAAATTCTTGCGCCGGCATTTCCCTCGCCCGGCACGGCGTTTGTGCGGGTTGAGCCGATTTCGCATTTGCGGCATTGTTTTACCTCATTTGCGATTTCCTCAAGCTCTTTTTGAGCCGTTTCTGAACTGCCGTTATTCCTTGCCGGCTTTGCGGCGGTTTCTTTGCTGCGGATGCAGGAGCCGCCGCTGAAGAAATTTTCCATCTCGATATGTTGTTCAACAGCCCTTTTGATATTCATAAAATAACTGCGTCCTTATGTTTATACATCCTCGAATTTTTGAGCGATTCCGGTTGTGAGCAAGTCCGCCGAAGGCGGATTGACAGTTATGAATTTTAGCGATTTATTTAATTTTGGGCAATAAAAAAGGGCGCTTTTAATAAGGCGCCCTTTTGAATTACCGGTTGCGGATTTTTTACACAAGGCCCTGGGCCATCATAGCGTTTGCGACCTTGACAAAGCCGGCAATGTTTGCACCGGCGACGAAATTGCCGGGCTTGCCGTATTCTTCAGAGGCGGCCTTGCTGTTCTCGTAAATGGTTATCATAATATTCTTCAATGCCGAGTCGGCCTGTTCAAATGTCCACGCCACGCGCTGATTGTTTTGTGCCATTTCAAGGCCGGATACCGCCACACCGCCGGCGTTGGCAGCCTTGCCCGGCAGGAATATTACCTTGTTGTTGATGAATACCTCTGCGGCTTCCGGCGTGCAGGGCATATTTGCACCCTCAGCAACGGCGATACAGCCGTTCTTTTTCAGCTTCTTTGCCGCCTCGTCGTTGACTTCGTTTTGTGTTGCGCAGGGCAGGGCAATATCGCATTTGATGTCCCAGATGCCGCCGCAGCCCTCGGTGTATTTGGCTTCTTGTGAATCTTTGCATATTCCTGTATGCGTTTTCTCTCTACTTCTTTTAGCTGCTTTATAGTATCAAGGTTTATGCCCTTACTGTCGTAAATAAAGCCGTTTGAATCGCTCATAGCCACGACTTTTCCGCCGAGCTGATGAATCTTTTCGACGCCGTAGATAGCCACGTTGCCCGAGCCGGAAACAATAACTGTTGCGCCGTCGATTTTCTTTTTGACGTTTTTGAGGGCCTCTTCGACGATATAGACAAGCCCATAGCCGGTAGCCTCTTTTCTTACTAATGAGCCGCCCCAGTCGAGACCTTTGCCTGTCAGGATGCCTGTGAATTCGTTTCGTATCCTCTTGTACTGGCCGAACATATAACCAATCTCACGACCGCCGACGCCGATATCGCCTGCCGGAACGTCAGTATTCGGACCTATGTGCCGCGACAGTTCTGTTATAAAGCTTTGGCAGAATCTCATAACCTCGTTATCGCTCTTTCCCTTTGGGTCGAAATCGGAACCGCCTTTGCCGCCTCCCATCATCAGTCCGGTGAGCGAGTTTTTTAAAATCTGCCTCAAATCCAAGGAACTTGATAATACTTATACTAACGGTTGGATGGAAACGAAGGCCGCCTTTGTATGGGCCGAGGGCGCTGTTGAATTCAATCCTGAAACCTCGGTTCACGCAGCAGTTGCCCTTGTCATCATGCCAGGGAACGCGAAAGATTATCTGCCTTTCCGGTTCAACGAGGCGTTCGAGAATATTTGCCTCGACGTATTCGGGGTGCCTTTTCAGAACCGGCTCGAGCGAATCGAGCACCTCCTTTACTGCCTGGTGAAACTCGACCTCTCCGGGGTTTCTCTGAAGTACCAGTTGATAAACAGACGTAATTTCATTACTGATTGACATTTTTTTTCTCCAAAAAATTGTGGTTTCTTTTTATGTTCTAATCATTATAATAAGCATCACTGATAATCGTTAAGAATACTTATTGCCACGCGACAAAAATGTTACTTTGTTTTTTTGTTTATGAAAGCTTTTAATAATAATAGAAAATATAAGGGAAGTTTATAATGCATATAGAAACGTTAAAGGTATTTTGTGATTTGTCGGAATTGCTTAGTTTTTCCAAGACAGCGGATAAAAATTTTCTGAGCCAGTCTGCTGTTTCGCAGCAGCTCGCCCAGTTAGAGCTTCAGTATAATTGCCAGTTGATTAACCGCAAGAAAAGACCTCTAGAGCCAACAAAAGAAGGTCAGGTTCTCTACCGTGCCTTTCGGGATATGATTGACCGGTATGAACAGCTTAAAGGAGAGCTGAATGCGTTAAAAACGAGCGGACAAGCCAGGATAAATGTAGCGGCAATTTACAGCATAGGAATGCATACCCTGCCCGCTTATATTAAAAAATTTATGGTAAAAAACCCGAAGGTCAATGTTCATATCGAGTATTTCAGCCCCACAAAGGTTTATGACCTTGTTTTGTCGGGCGACTTTGATATTGGTTTGGTTGCCATTCCCAAAAAAGATAAAAGGCTCGATGTCTATGACTTTGAGGATGAGCCGCTGGTGCTGGTGTGCAGCCCGAAACATCCGTTTGCGGCTGAATCCGAGATGGATATCCATAAAATCCAGTTTGAGCCTTTTGTGGCGTTCGAGTCGGACGTCCCCAGCCGGTTATGGATAGACGAGATTTTGCGGCGGTATGGGATAATCGTCCGGCCTGTGATGGAATTCGACAATGTTGAGACAATCAAACGGGCGGTTGAGATAAATGTCGGCGTAAGCATTTTGCCGGCAACGACCATTGTTGGCGAGGTCTCGAGCGGTTTTTTGAGGGCGATACCTTTTTCGAACGAGAATTTCTCCAGGCCCACAGGTATAATAGTTCGTAAAAATGCCCTTCGCTCAAACGCCGTTAATTCATTTGTCGAGGTTTTGCAGAAGAAGGCGTGAAAAATCTATGGAATCGGTCAGGGCGATTATTTTTGACCTCGATGGCACGATAACCGAGCCTTTTTTTGATTTTGATGCCATAAGAGCCGAGATGGGACTGCCAAAGGATTCAGGCCCAATATTGGAATCTATGGCAAAAATGACGCCTAACCAGCGAAAGGCCGCTCAACAAATCCTCGACTATCACGAGCGGCTTGCTGTCGAGAAATCACAAATCAATCCGGGTGTTCGTGAAACCTTAAATAAACTGCGAAACAGCGGCATCAAAATCGGCATACTTACCCGCAATACCAAAGATAATGTGTATGCCGTTGCGGAAAAGCACGGCTTGTTTTTCGATGCTGCTGTCGGCAGGGAAGATGGGCCTGTCAAGCCTGATGCGTTCGGCGTTCTTGAGCTTTGTAATACTTTTGGCGTTTCGCCCGCCCAGACGCTCGTTGTCGGCGATTATCTTTTCGATTTGCTTTGTGCAAAGGCCGCAGGCGCCGTTGCGGTTTTGCTTACCAACCATAAAGACGCAGACCAGTTTTGCCGGCACGCCGATTTTACTATTGAAAAACTCGAGCAGATATTCGACATTATAGAAAACCAGAATAAATAAATTCTGACACGGATTACAATAATAAGTTCCTTCGACTACTGCTCACTGGCCTACGGCTTGTCGGGACAGGCTCGTTCTATACGATTGAATCAAGAAAAGAGATGCCCAGCGGTGTAATTGTATGCTCGCATTTTCTTGCAATTCCTTCTTGACTAAGATTCTGAGTGGCCAAGGCCACTAGTTTTCCATCTTTGTTCGACATTCCCCATGCCCGCTTAATAAATCCATACCCTGAGGCCAGTCGGTCAAGTGCAGGAACAAGAATTTTGTCACGGTCCTCTACTAAAACTCCAAGAGCTTCCCCTATATTGGTGAAACTGGGAAACTTGTCACCAGCATCCTTTAAGAACAAAAGTAAGCTAATATGAAACTCTTCAAACTCATCGAGGGCACGGATGAAAACCATATTTTCTTCAAATGGGCAGTTTCTTCTCTGTGTCCATGTTGCAAGCACAAGGCTGGCAAATCGTTTTCGCTTCATTTCTCGATGTTCGCTAGCAATCCGCTTTGCTGCTTCCTCGAGGAATCGCATTCCATCGTCGCCTATGTTGTTTGGGTCGAAGCGGTTTCCTAAGGCCTCGATCTGTTTTGCAAACTCCTTTAGAAAACTATCGATCCGTGCAAATCTCTGGTTTGTATCCCACTGACTCCAGATTGAACCGAGCGCACCACCCACTATTGGAATAACCGAAAGAGTGGCCCAATCACATCGCCCGGTTTTTCAAATGGCGTCGCCCGGCGTATAGTTATCGTCTCGGACGAAGCGTTCTTTTTTAGATTATCCATTTCTTATCCTATTCCTTTAGTTTCAATGCAATCCTTCTGCACTTTCAGTGTAAACCCCGCCCAATAATTTGCAAGTGTCTGTTGGTGAAAAAGTTTGTTTTTCCATTTGTTTAACGATATACTGCCTTCCTAAGATTGGAAGATGCGTATTTTTTATTGCAATGGGAATAAGTAGGATCGTAAGCTTTAGAGAATCGGTGAAGTATGAGTTCGGAAATTAATCCATATGATATAAGAAGGTTCATTGAACATGTTAAGGATAAGAGTAAAGGTGAAATCTTTATCTTGGCGTGGAAAGAAGTGATTGAAGCTGAGAGACGTTCGGTTTTTCGTAAAGGGGCAGTTAAGGCAAGAGAACAAGGAAGCCTGCAATATGCTGAACTTTTAAAAGGGCTTATAGCCTTTCTTAATTCAGAAAGTAGACCGATGGAGATAAGTGATTCGGATTTTATGCTTTTTCGCCCTTTGTGTGAGGCCTTAGTGCAAAAGAAACTATTAAATCCAGAGATTATTGAATTATTTGATAACTCTGCCTAAGTCTGGGTTCAGTTGCGTCTAAACCACCATATTACTCGGCACGCTTCGCGAGAAAGTGGAGCAGTTGATCAGTCGAGCAGTAGAAAAAATAATCCTTTCAATCTGCGAAAATCCGCGTAATCCGTGGTTAAAATTGGTCGTTAGTTTTTAGTTATAAAAAAATCCGTGTCAATCCGCGTAATCCGTGGTTAAAATTTGTCGTTAGTTTTTAGTTATAAAAAAATCCGTGTCAATCTGTTTCAAAAAATTTTCCGTTGATTTATGTGCGGGTTGTGATAGACTGCAAAACCAATGCAAACAGCAGCTTTTAATTTTGGAAGGGGGCTTTTTGTGAAAAGATACTTCCTCATCGGAATTGCTTTTGGGGTTTTGTTCAGTCCGCCTTTGGCGGATTCGGCAGCCTCATCAAAGCCGCGATGCGATATCAGAGCAGAGCCGAACGATGCGAACAAGGCGGCAGGTGATTACCTCCAGAAATTGAACAATCGCACTAAAAGCCTCGAAAGCTACCAGTGCAGAATCGAGTATTTGTTCGAGCAGCCGGTCTTCGAGTCGAAGACGCTGCAGAAGGGCGTTCTGTATTATCAGAAGATTGGCGGCAGATCCGCATTGCGGATAAATTTCCAGACCCGCAAAGAAGATGAGGAAAAAGAGCAGAAAGAGCAGGATGAATACATCTTCGATGGAATCTGGCTTACGCATATTGATTATCAGGTAAAGGAGGTCAAACGTTATCAGTCCGCCGAAGGCGGAAAGGAAAATGAATCTGTGGATGCTTTTGACCTCGTTGCCAAAAATTTTCCCATACTCGGGTTTTCCAAGATTGAGGAACTGGGAAAAAAATACGACATAAAGCTGCTTGAGAAGAAAAATGCCTGCAAATCCGCCTTCGGCGGACTTGTGGGTTTCAGCCTGTTGCCCAAACCGGATTCGGAATGTAAAGATTACAAAACGATTAATTTCTGGGTGGATAGCTCAATCGACCTTCCTGCCAAGATTATTGCCACGAATGCCGACGGCGACATTTACACGGTGAGTTTCCTTGAACCGAAAGTAAATCAGAAAATCGACAAAAAGGTTTTCGAATATAAGGTCCCGAAGGGTTTTACGGTTGAGATAAATAAATTGAATGAGGAGTCTAAGTAGGGCATCTGGCGAAGCGCCGGCAATTACAAGGCAATCAGCAGCAAAATGAGTGAAGAATTTTCCTTGCCATTGCGGATAATACCGACCATAATGTTTTTCCAGCGGCGGCGGGAATCCTTAGCCCTGGTTGACGCCGTTAGTGAGATATTGTTTTAAAAGGGCTGTGAACAAGATAAAGACCGTATTTTGAGGAAAGCTCTATGCCGAAAGGAATTGTGATTTATTATTCGAGAAGCGGGAATACCAAAGAAATGGCGGAAATTATCGCCGAAGCGATGAATGAAGACGGATTGGCAACCGATTGCAAGGACGTCGGAAAGGTAAAACCTGACGACTTGCTAAAATACGATGCGATAGTGATAGGTTCGCCGACCTACTACGGGCATATGGCGGCACAGATAAAGGAATTGTTCGATGAGGCGGTAAAATTCCACGGCAAATTGGACGGCAAGGTCGGCGCGGCCTTTTCCAGTTCGGCCAATATCGGCGGCGGCAACGAAACTACCATTATGGGCATAATAGAGGCAATGCTCATAGCTGGTATGGTTGTCGAGGGCGACCCGCAGGGCGACCATTACGGCCCGGTCTCAATAGGCAAACCCGACGACCGTGTCAAGAAACAATGCGTCCGCAGGGGCAAAAGGGTTGCCGACCTTACGAAAAGGCTGTTTGGGTAGCCAAAAAAGAAATCCATTTTTTTATAAAAAAACGCTATTTTCCTTTGACAAAAGGTTTTGAGGCGGTTATTTTCACTTTCGTTTTTTTTATTCTGAATAGTGGAGGTTAATTTAATGCAGGCTTACGAAAAGCTAAAAGGATTGGTTGCAGAGATTGAAAGCGATATAAGCAAGGCGGAAGGCGGCAACAAGGCCGCCGGCACCAGAGTCAGAAAGCAGATGCAGGATATTAAGAAAACTGCCCAGGAAGTTCGCAACGCTATTCTCGAACTACGCTCTGCCGAGTAACACAGACTCTACAGCCCCGATACATCGGGGTGCAGCTTCCGCCGGTCTTTGCTGACGGCGGACAAGTGTACTATTGTGCCTAAGACCGAAAGGTCTTGCCGGCTGCTGGGATTTTAAATTACGCAAAGGCTGTTGAGGCTGGTTATGCCTTCTCCGTTATTACTTGATTTATCACAAATCGACCTGAAGGCCAGGCCGGTCTTTGATAAAGAAGCTATCCTTAAGGTCAATCCCCAGAATTTCGAGATGCAGCAGCTTGACGGCATAATCTGGTTCGATAAGGACAGGCGGCTGGTTCTCGGCTACAAGGACGTGACCGAAAACGAGTTCTGGGTTCGAGGCCACATACCCGGAAGACCGATTATGCCCGCTGTGATTATGATTGAGTGCGCCGCACAGCTTTTAAGCTTTTTCGTCAGGCGAATTTTGGGGGTCGAGGGTTTTATAGGCTTTACGGGTATAGAATCCGCGAAATTTCGTGCCCCTGTTGCGCCCGGCGGTAGATTGTATCTGCTTGGTCATCTTACTGCCGTTCGAAGCCGGGCGTATTCCGCTTATATACAGGGTGTCGTGAACGATACCCTTGTATTCGAGACAAACGTTTCCGGGATGAAAGTCTGATATTCAATTCAAAAGTCAATCCGCCTTCGGCGGACAAGCCCCTTGTTTTTCCCCTGTTAGGGGGATATTTTCACGCGTTTTTAAGCAGCAAAAGGCGTTTTTGACCGGCTATTCCAAAATGGGTAATCGCGTGTGCGATTTTTCCTTGAAATATTCTTTCGTTTTTTGGTAGAATTATATTAAACATTGTTTTTGTTTACGTGTATTGTCAAAAAACCCAATATGGTACTAAAAGTACATTTAAGGAGGGCAGGAAAAATGAATTGCCGAAAGATATTCTCAATTGGGGTCTTCGTTTGTTTAGTTTCCGGTCTTTTTCCCACATCCAATGCAATAGCAGACCAGGGAATTGGCGCATGCTGTGACCCAATAACGGGCATCTGCTTGGGGCAAATGCCCCAATCCCAATGCCCCGGGATATGGCAGGGTCCGGACAGCACTTGTGGTCAATGCCAGCAGCCAATGATGGGTGCCTGCTGTTTTCCGGATGGACGTTGTATGGATTTAACGACGGGTGATTGTATTGCGCAGGGTGGTATACCGGGTGGTCCGGGAACCACTTGTGCTACATACGTATGCCCGCAGCCGCAGCCTATCACCATCACTTGTCCAAATAACATAACGGTTCCGGCCACAGGGCCCAGCGGTGCAGTTGTAACTTATACCGTAACTGCCGGTGGCGGCTGTTCGCCACCACCAATGATTATTTGCGATCCGCCCAGCGGCAGCACATTCCCTATCGGAACCACCGTGGTCAATTGTACAGCCAGCGATACGTGCAACCACATTGCCGATTGCACCTTCACTGTCACGGTGACGCCGATGTGCACACCACACTTTTTTGCAAGCAATATTCTGCCTCCGCTCAACGGCAGATGCAATTGCGAAAGTTCACTGTTTGCGAATTATGCAAGTGGTGTCATTCTAATCAAAAACTGGAGCGCTCGTGCCTTCACTGCGGGCATTGTACCGCCGCCGCCCGGCTCGCCTGTAACACACAACTTCGGCTCGCATGTAGAGTTTGAAATCTCCTTCAATGGCGGCACTACTTACACGTCGATTAGGGCCAATGCGGCAAATACGGTGCAGTGGACATATCAAAGCAGCAGCGGCGGGGAAGATATTTATAAAAACGAGGTGCTGCAAATGGATATCTCCGGCGGTGATTTACCGGCAGGGGTGATGATTCGCGAAGACCCGAGCCCGATAAAGAGTTCAATCGGCGAGACGCACATCAAGCCGGTGCCGGGCGGTTATATGATTAGCAGTTTCTTTGACGTTTTTACAGAAATCAGCACTGACTACGGTTCAAGCTGGATGCCGTCGAGCGGATCGGGACTATTAGATCTGAAAGTTGACCCGGAGTTCTATCCGCCTGCGGCCGCGCCGCGCACGGTGCTGCCGATGCCCAACGGCGAACACGCCTCACCGTCGGGCGCAGGTCAGGCTTACGCTGATGGCATCGTCATCAAGAATATTCGGCAAAAACTTTTTACGAGCTGGCAGGAGCCGCCGACTTTAGGCCTTACGCATACGAACACCTACGATTTGCAGATTGACTTCGATTACTCCACCGACGGCGGTGCGACCTACATGCCGCGCGCGCTCCGGCAACGATGACGGTCAAGACAAGCAACGTCCGATTGTTCCAGAGTCGGTCGACTTACGAAACTGAGGTGACACAATTGGATATCTCCGGCGGCGACCTGCCGGCCGGCGTAAAGATTCGCGAAAGCCCGATGCTGGTTTCTGAAGGCGGGGTGAGCATGCTTGCCGGCGGAGGCGGCGGCGGTGCCGGCGGCGGTGCTGCTATCAGCAGCTTCTTTGACATCTGGACGGAGGTTAGTACAGATTTCGGGGTGTCGTGGGGGCCGGCGACCAACGGGCCGGAGCACCTGGAACTGGAGCGGGTGGCGCCGGTTTACACTTACGCCAACAACTTGTGGCCTCCGCTCAACGGCGAATATCTTGATAAGGGCGGATGGTTTGCTTTTTATGCAAATGGTATTGTGCTAAGCAATGTACACCAGCATGCCTTTACGGCGGCGATTGCGCCGCCGTTGCCGGGCATAACCACCAGCCACACCTTCAACGAGACAGTGGATTTAGAGATATCGTACGACGGCGGCTCGACGTTCACTCATGCAACTGCGCCAGCGACCGTGGGCGTTCAGATAACGTGCCGGCTGGGTGATGACGGCACCACAGAATACTACGATACGGAGATGACGCAATTGGACATCCACGGCGGGACGCTGCCTGCGGGCGTCCAAATCAGCGAAAGCCTGACACGTGCCTCGCTTGGTCGCACAACCTCGAGTGCTGTAGGGGGCGGCGCGACTTACCAGATGGATAGTTTCTTCGACATCTACACCGAAGTAAGTACTGATGGTGGTATGTCGTGGCAGCCCAGCTTTGTTGGGCCGGGGACAGTTTACCTGCGCTCTATTCCGTGCAACAAGTGCGGTGACTTTGATGGCAACGGTGTTGTAGATACGTCTGACCTCGAGGAATTTGTAGCAAACTGGCTGTGGTCAGAGACTCTCGGCGAGCCGGCAAACGATGCGGATTTGAACTGCGACGGGAAGGTTAATTTCAAAGACTTCGCTATTTTCGCAGAGAATTGGCTGGGTGGTTGTCCGTAGCGTAATCAGTGGTTTCTTTTTTTTAACCGCGGATTTTACGGATTTAATATAAATTCAAAAATCAAAAATCAAATATCAAAATTGAGGAAGTCGTCCGCCTGCGGCGGACTCCATAACTTTACATTTTGATTTTTAATCTTTAATTTTTCTTCGCGTTCTCCGCGTAATGGCTCGACTTTTGCTTGCCATAGTGAGCCTGTCGAACTATTATTGGTTTCTTTTTTTTTAACCGCGGATTTTACGGATTTAATATAAATTCAAAAATCAAAAATCAAATATCAAAATTGAGGAAGTCGTCCGCCTGCGGCGGATTCTGTAATTTTACATTTTGATTTTTGCATTTTGCATTAGAAAGTTGAGCAGTTGAGCATTAGACCGCAGGTTCGCAGATATGTTTTTCTTGTTCTACTTTCAACTATCTACTGCTCACCTGCTCTATTTTTGAGAAGCGGATGCTTCTCAAAAATAGCCCCAAGGGGATTCCGCCAAGCTTTGCTTGGTTAGAACCCAAATCTGCTTCGCAGATTTCCATAGGGGCTCTGCCCCTCTGGCGTCACTCGCTATCGTTCGTTCCTGTCACCCCGACGGCGTGGAAAAATTCTTTTTCCACACCTTTTGAGGGTTCGAATCCAAATGTAAGTTCATTCGATGGATTTTTCTGCCAGATATGATTTGTCCGGTCACGTGTTACAATAGCCCCAAGGGGATTCGAACCCCTGTTGCCGGGTTGAAAACCCGGTGTCCTGGGCCGACCTAGACGATGGGGCCACATAATTAGTTTTGAGTTTTGAGTTGTTAGTTTTGAGTTAAAAAAAACAAAATCAAAACGCAAAACTTTAAGATTAAAAACTATTCGAGGCTGATTGCCTCAATGGGGCAGGCATCGACGCATACGCCGCAATCAATGCACAGTTCAGGGTCGATTTCGGCCTTTTCATCGACCATTTTTATCGCCTCGCTCGGGCATTCGCCAACACAGATTTCGCAACCGGTGCATTTATCCTTATCAACTACTGCCGCCATTATTGACCCTTTCAAAAAAGTCCCAAAAAGTCTTTGCGAAGGCCAAAATTCTACAAGATTACAACGATATTACAACACTATTTCTAACTAAATCGGCAGGTTACGGCAAGTTTGTGGAATTTTTTATTTTGTGATTCTTGCCGGCTGCATCGGGGCTGAATTTACATCGGGACTGTGGGGTTTTTTTGATGCGGCGACGGTTGGTTTCGTTTGAAGTTCCGCCGGCACCTTTGCTCCGAAAGCGACGGCCATATCCCGGACTAATTCGTCCGGATCGTGCATAGCGGTCGAGTCGAGGATTTTGCGGAAATCGGGGTCCTTTTCTGCCAGCAGATAGACGGCCATAAGTCTGACGGGCCAGCTGGTGTCATTGAGATTTTCGAAGAGTTGCTTTGTGAAAGTCTGGTCGACAGGCACAAGATTCATCGCTGTCAAAGTCTGTGTTTTGACTTCCCAGTCTTCGTCCGCCAGGCATTTGAGCAGGCCTGATTTAAGGAACTGCGTCAAATTTTCGGCTTGGAAGGTTTTGTAGAAGATTTTGTTTTTTGACAAATTACTTCGTTCAGCCAGCAGGCTGGCAAAGAGCCGGGCAGCGTTGACTTTTTGCCCGCTGTAGCCTTTGGTTATCGAATCGTAAAGATGCTGCAGGTATTGGCCTGTAATTTTTTCGCCCGTTCTTTCGACCCTGCATTTGAGAGGTTTTATGTCGGCTAATCTGTTGATTGTTTGCCCGTCTGTAATTACGGGGTCGATATAGACGGTAAAATCTATTGAAAAATCGGCCTGCGGGCATTCGAGCAATATTTGTCGCAATTGTCCTGTCATAAGGTTCAGGTCAACTTGTATACTTTTGCGGGGCTTGATGGGTTCTGTCGGTTCGATTTTCAGATTCACCAGATTCGGAATTGTTTTTGTTATGACGCCGCTTATCTGGGCATCGATACGAAGGCAGCCGGTGAACAGTCCGTTGTCCGATATGATAATCGGCTCTGCTGAAGTATTTTTTATTGTCAGGGTCGCACCGAAATCTTTTGTGTAGCCGAACCTTGTGCCGCTGAGGTTAAACTCGAAAGAGAGGATTTTGTCGGGGGGGACAAAAGCGGGCACTACAGGTCTTTCTAAGCTGCTTTGTAAGTTCGAGAGTGCCGCCTTTCCATCCGGCGGGGCCGCATAGGATTGGCCAAGCTTCGACAGCATTTTTTTGGCGACTTCCGCCTCGAAGCTGCTGCTGTCTTTTGCGATGATGGTTTTAAGGTTCTCGGCCACCTTATTCGGTTCTGCATAGGCAGGAGCAAGCTTTGCCAAAACTATCTGTGCGATTTGGTTGTCCTGAAATTTTTCTGCTAATTGTTTGGCCTGGTTATCTTGTTTTTTTGTAAGCAGGCAGTAGGCAAAGAGTGCAGCCGCCATTGGCGAGTTTGGCTCAACAGAATACTGCTCTTTCTGCCCACTCGAATGCCTGGTTTGCATCGGGTCGGGCGAAACAGTAGAACCAGCCGATTTTCTTTGCCAGTTCAATGTTTGATTTGTCGCTATTATAGATTTCCTTTGCCTTCTTTTCAGCCTCATCGAATATCCGGTTTGCCTGATTGACATCCGAAAGCTTCAATGCAGCCCTGGCGGCTATCGCTTCCGCCACGAGGTCAAACCGTCCGCTTTGCCGTACCTGCCGGGATAACTCGATGCATTTGGACTGGCTTGCGGGGCTGTTATAGGCGCTGATTGACCAGGGCAGATAAATACCGGCAGGCAGTCCGCCTGCGGCGGATTTGGGATAGAGGTAATTGTAAAGGTCTGCACAATACTGGAAAGAATCTACGGCTGTCTGATAAAGCTCGAGCCGACGGGCATAGTCGGCAAAGCTGACCGCCGAATCGAGGTCCAGCGGATTTTCACCGAGCATAAGCCTTAAATGTTCAAGACGAACAACGGCATTTATCCTGTATGGTATAAGTTCCAAAAGTTTTGAATAAGCCGGTCTGTTGTAGTTGTTGGTGCTATAAGCCATCGCTAACAAACTTGTTCCATTAGCATCAGCCACTTCCAGCCGCATTAAACCCAGTGAGCCAAGCAGCTCCGAGGCCAGATGTGTGTCCTTATTTCCCAGCTTCTGGTACAATTGCAGGATAAGCTCCTCTCTGCTTTCTCTGCTTGCTGCTCTATTGAGAAGATACGAGACGGCGTTCTTGACGACCTCAAGATCTGCCGGCTTTTTCAAATGTTCCCTGAGCAGTTGTTGCACGAGTTCCGATTGATTTGCATCAGAATATTGTCGAATAAGTTTTAAAAGTTCAGGCACCGGGTATGCGGCTTTTTTGTCGAGTCTTTTTGCTGCCCGGAGAAGAACGATGGCCTGCTTGGCCTTTGCCCGATTGACATCTTCAACGTTGGCAATTTGTAATGCCAAACCGTAAAAGGTTTTCGCAACTGTCTCGGATAGCAGCTCTTCTGAGCCGGAAGCCTCGGCAGGTTGGGACCGGGTATCCACCTTCGCTACAGCTTCGGCGGATAAATCTGCCGGCAGAGTGAAGAAAAATGAGGCAATTGCCGTAAATGCAATAATAAAAAATCGCCTGCACATCATTTTTTTCAGCATTTATTGCTCCATTACCGGAACAGAATTTGAACTTTTGACAAAGAGTATCTACGCTATGAAATGATTTTCGGGTTATTTTCCTCGTCTCTTTAGTAATAAATGTTGGGAATTATACACTTAACAAACGAAGGGGAGATAGTATTATGGTGATATGCCGAAAAATGTTATATCAAAAAAGGAATCCCCAGAATGGTGGGAAACGAAGTGGGCAGCCTATTTTGAGGTGGGTATGTCCATAGTAATAGGCGGAGCATTTTCTTATTTAAAACCGACTATCGGTATTCCCGTTCTGGTGATATTGTTTTGTATTAGTTGTTTATCGCTATGGAAAGCATACTCAAGGGAATCCATCACAATTCCGTCTCTCTTAGTTGTGCTATGTGGTATTGTAGTGTCAGTGGGGCAATCCTATCTTATCGAATCCAAGCAATTAAATTTTGCTACACCCGACGCATTATCTTCTCCACTATTACAAAATATGAATGTGCGTATTAACGACCTTACAAGAGAGAATTTTATAATTCGGAACAAAACTTTTGAAAATTGTCATATTTATGGTCCAGCAATAATTATTTGTAGTGATTGTGTAATTGTCAAAAATTCTTTCGAAGAAGTAATTCCAGAAGGTGCATTTATAGAAACTACAAATACAACAATTTCAGGAGCGGTTTCATTAGAGCATTGCATTTTAAAGAATTGTGTTCTACATAAAATAAGTATGATAGGGAATCCTGAACAGATAAAGGATATAAAAAAGGGGTTCTCAATATTTAATTGAAGGAATTTATTATGAAATATATTCCACCAAAATTCAGCAAGTTAAGAGAAATGGCCGCCATAGATGTAGGGCGTTTGACCGAGGACGAGGCAAGGGCTATCCTTGAGGGCATACGTTGGCCTAAAGGCATTGCTTGCCCCCATTGTGGTAGTATGCGGGTAGTTAGGATACAGGCCAAATCAGAGAAGGTTAGAGATGGCGTAATCCGATGTAATGATTGTCGGAGACAATTTACAGTCACAGTAGGCACGATAATGCACCGTTCACATATTACCTTGCGGCAATGGGTTCAGGCGTTTTATTCGATGTGTTCCCACAAAAAAGGAGTGTCTGCCCTTCAATTACAAAGGAATCTTGGACTTCATTCCTACAAATCAGCGTGGCATCTTGCCCACAGGATAAGAGCGGCAATGGGAGAACAGCCTTCAATGAATATGCTTAAAGGGACAGTAGAAGTTGACGAAACCTACGTTGGCGGCAAACCAAAATATAATATAAACAAAAGCGCCATACGTGGACGGGGGACGAAAAAAACTCCAGTAATGGTATTAGTTGAAAGAAACGGAGAGGCAATATCCAAGCCCATAGAACGAGTTGATGCTAAAACGTTAAAAACGGCTATCAGACAAATGGTTGATAAAAGTTCTACCATTATGACTGATGACTGGAAACCCTATAGAGGAATCGGCAAAGAATTTGCAGGTGGTCATAAAATAATAAGGCACGGAATTTTAGAATATGTTAATGGCGACATATCAACTAATACTGCCGAATCATATTTTGCGTTGCTCAAAAGAGGAGTTCACGGCGTTTTTCATCACGTTTCAAAACAACATTTGGGCAGATATTGTGATGAATTTGCTTTTCGTTGGAATCACCGAAAAGTTAATGATGGAATAAGGGCGGAGGCGGCTATAAAAGGCGCAGATGGTAAGCGATTAACATACAAAAAGGCCGTTTGTTAAGGACTCGTTTGTTAAGTGTATAATTCCGTAAATGTTTTATAAGTTGTTAAAAATGAAAAGCTTACGGTTTTTCAAAAATCTTTTTTTCCCTGCTGGTGAGCAGTTTGAGCTCTTCGATTTTCAACAATTTTGCCGCCAGTATATATACGGCTGCGGATGCGATAACCACCGTAGCGACGCGGAGAATATCAAAACGAGTTCTGTCGGGCAGGTTTCGCAGCAGGTATAAGGCGAGCAGGCCGGTCAGCGTCATAATAATTGTTGCTGCGATTGTTTTAACGGCTACCGGAGCTAAACCATCGAGCAGGGACGTGCTGAACTTTTTGCGCAGGACAATAAGCAGGAAGAAGACCTGCAGATATGAGCATATAGCTGTGGAAAGTGCAAGACCGGCGGCGCTAAAAAAAAGACAAAAGTAAGATTTAGGACTATATTTACAAATACTGCACAAGCTGCGCTGATGGCGGGTATTTTCGAGACCTGAATCGAATAAAATGCCCTCGTGATAAGCTGCTGTGCAAAATAGCCGCAAAGGCCCAGAGAGTAAAATGACAGTATCATAGCCGTCGCAGCACTGTCGTCGGCAGAAAATTTCCCCCTCTGGTACAACGCGGAAATCAGGGGTTTGCCTATTAAAATTAACCCTGCTGTTGCGGGCAGGGCAATAAAAACCGAGCTTCGCAGGCCTAATGAGACGGATTTGCTTAATCCTTCAAAATCTTTTTTTGCCGCCTGCATACTCATCACGGGAAAGATTGCGGTAGCCAGCGAAATACCCAGCACGCCGAGCGGGAACTGGTAAAACCTCTGTGAATAAAAAAGCCTTGAGACCGTTCCTTCCCAGAGGGGATATTGTATATGTGTGCCGAAAAGCTCGAAAAATGTCCCTTTTTCAACCGACCCCGAAAGGCATTTTGCCGTGATGTCGTCAACAAGCGTGTTTATCTGCGTGGCGGCAAGGCCCAAAATCATCGGCGCCATCAGCAGGAATACCTTCTTAAACGCATCCGTATGCACCTGCCAGTCCGCCCTGATTGAGACGCCGACTTTTTTTAACGCGGGAATCTGGATTGCCAGTTGTGCCAGGCCGGCGATTAAAACCGCACCTGAAACTAAGAACACCTGTTTTGTATCGGGCGTGTGCAGGATTTTTTCTGTGAACCACAGTGCGCCGATTAGGAAGATATTCAGCAGAAGCGGGGCGGCGGCAGGGGCGGCAAAGTGGCGATGCGCGTTTAGTATCCCTCCCAGAATCGCCACCACGCAAATCAGAATCATATAAGGCAGCATAATGCCTGAAAGGGCGAACATCTGTCTTGTGCTTTCTAACGGTGCAAAAAAACCGTAGTAAATCCAGATAAAGATTTCGCCGATTATCACGATTGCCGTCAGCAGAACAGCGATAACGGTGACAGCCGTATTTGCCAGCGCCAGCGCCTGTTTGGGGTCCTCCTGCAGTTTTTCGCTATAGACGGGGATAAATGATGATGAGGCCGCCCCCTCTCCGAAAAGCCGCCGTGCCAGGTTCGGAATCTTAAAGCCTATGACCCAGATGTCCATCATCCCGCTTGCGCCGAGAAAAGCCGCAAAGGTCATATCCCGAATCATCCCGAAAACCCTGCTTAATGCGGTAAGTGAAACTAATTGTCTGAAGCCTTTTATCATCTTAACTTTTTTCGGAAAATATGCGAGCTTTTCCGCCGTTCTTACGGCGGATATGGATATATCGTCTGACACTATAGAAATTCAAAAATCAAATTTCAAATATCAAGATTGAGGAAGTCGTCCGCCTGCACCCCACTGTTTCGCTTTGCGAAGCAAAGCGTGGGGGCGTGCGGCGGACTCCACAATTTTTAATTTTGATTTCTAACTTTTGATTTTAGAACGGGTTATTCGGTGATTGTTGAGGCGATGGAGAACGGCCTGTGCCTGCCGATATTGTTGAGCAGCCCGACGGCGGCGAGGCTTACAATCAGGCTTGAGCCGCCGTAACTTACGAACGGCAGGGTCAGGCCGGTAATCGGCATCAGGCCGACGGTCATACTCAAATTGACGATTACCTCAAAAAAAAACATCGATACAATTCCCATAGCGACTAATCTGCCGAATGGGTCTGTATGTTCTGCGGCAATTTCGATGCCGCAGATAAAGAAAACAATGTAAATTGCGACCAGTGCGACGGCCCCCCAGAATCCCCACTGCTGGGCAATCGCTGCGAATATGAAATCGTTATGCCGTTCGGGCAGAAAATCATATTTTATAAACGGTCCCTTCCGAAAACCATAGCCGACCGGCCCGCCGGCAGAGACCGCATACTTTGAGCGGATTAAATGGTATCCCCAGTCATTTTCCCATTGCCTCCGGCTGAAGGTTTTGCCGACTAAAATCTTGCCCAGCGTCGGATGGTTTTCTGTCAATCTTCGGATTTTCTCATTTTGCAGCAGGACGCAGCTTATCCTGATTTTCTGGTAAGGCTGCATTCCGACCCAGAGCAGGGGGCTTACAAAAATGGCAAGTAAAATAATGGTTAAAAGGTGCCTTACTTTTGCCCCCGCCACAAAGAGCATTGTGAATAATATCGGCATCATCAAAAGGACCGTCCCTAAATCGGGCTCAAGCAGTATCAGGAACATCGGAAGCACAGTAAGGGCAAATGGGCCGAGAAGAGTGCCGAATTTCCGATAGTTGCTTTTATACCGCAAATACCAGCCGAGCGCAAGAATATAGACTACTTTACATAACTCCGATGGCTGGAAACTCAGGCCGGTAAAAGGAATTTTTATCCATCGGTATGTGGCACGGTTCTCCTCAATAAATATGTCGGGGATGTTGATAAGATATTTATCAACCAGCAGCAGCCCCAGCAGGACAAGAACACCCCCATACATCCAGTAGCTTAATTCGCCGAGTCGGCGGTAATCGACCCTGTTTATAAGAATAAAGGCGGCAACACCGAGAATCGCAAAAAAGCAGCTGTTTTGCCCAAAGATTATCCATTTTACCTGCCTGGCTGGCTGGATTGACTTCCGCCGGGTGGCCTACCGCATAAATAGCGGCGATGCCGACGCCAATCAATGCCGCCGCGGCAAACAGCATTAAAAGCCTGACAATTACTAATCTGCCTGTCAGAAATTGAAGCATAAGCCAAAAAATACAAAAATTCAGGTTATTTTGCAAGAAATTGTCTTTTTTGCCCGGAAAACGGCCGTCTTTATCATTATCGGAACAACATAGACAACTTGCGTAATTTTTGTTGAAATTAGGGGGTTTCTTCCTTTTTAGGCGTTGAAAGGGGCTTTTTGCAATTGTTTTTTTATTCGGTTCAAGACTGCCGGGATTTTCAAGAATTACCCTTAATTACCCTTGCTAAACTGTCAGGCCGTTTTTTATGGGAAATTTATGAGAATCTTAAAATTTTTTCGTTTTTTCTCTTGATTTTTTTTTAGCCATGTGTTAATTTATAGTTGACCTTTACCAGTACTAACCTGTTATGCACAACATAAGTTGTACTGTAGTGCGTTGTGCGAAAGTCGCCTATTGGCGAGAAAGGAGGCTGGAGGGTAGAAAAGAAGTAGCTCTTTATCCGGTTTTCCTGTAGCCGGCAGGCATTATTTGTTGAGACGATAGTACCAGGCTCGACAAAGAAGCTTAAAACAACGGACTATAGGCAGGAATGAGTTGAAACCAAAATGCAGGGTGTGTAAAACTCTGCGAAGGAAAGACAAATGAAAGGAAGGTTGTTTATGAAGAAGATCCTTTTAGCTCTCTTGGTACTAAGTATTGCTGTACCAGCGATGAGCGCTGTGACCATCACTATGAGGAAAGGCGCAGCGTCGAACGAGGTGATTGTCGGATACAGTTATACCGGTGTCGGCGATCATAATGAAGTAAGGGCATTCGCTCTTAGTGTCGCTGTTACGGATAAGGCGTATATTGTCGGGTCGGCAACGAGACTGAGTGACGGCTACTATGTTACTCCCAGCAATATTACGTTCAAGGTTGTTGGTCCCAATACGGTCATTGACCAGCTCGGCTCACCTATAGCCGCACAAGACGCCAATGGCGGCGTTATTGAAATGGCCTCGCTGTATGCCGCCAATGACCCCTGTGCAACTCACAGGACTGCTCCGCCTTCGAGCGGCGACCTCGTGAAGTTCCTTGTGGACTGCACGAAAAGTGGCACCGACCAAATGGTTGGCATCAGCCTTGCAGTAAATACACTGCGGGGCGGCGTCGTACTCAAAGACGGGAACTCTGTCACGCCCACTCTGCCTACCTTCCCAACTTCGCCTCCTGGAACGTTGTGGACTTGTATGCCGGCTCCTCCGGCTTGCGTGGGTTGGGCTAGCCAGTCGCTTGGTGATGCCACTGGCGATGGTAAGGTAACTACTCTTGACCTGGCAGCCTTGAGAAAGGCTTGGGGTACAACAGCAGCCGCCTACCCGCATGGTGCAGGTCCCGGTCAATTCAACTGCTGCTGCGATTTCAACCATGATAATAAGATTACCACCTTAGACCTTGCCAAGTTACGACAGAACTGGGGTAAGACGGGTCTTGCTCATACAGGCGGCACACCGTGCCCGTAATTTGAGAGCAGCAAAGTTTTGTTTATGATGTTTATGTTGTTTGTGATGAATTGAAGTTTAATGTTTTAGATAATGGAGGATGTGAAATGAAAAAGTTAATTGTTTTTCTTGCAATTCTGGCAATGGTCAATGTGGCCAGTGCCGGTGTTATTGACATAGTGGTTTCCAGCCTTAACGGCCAGACGATTACGCCGACCAAGGAAATCACAATCATGCCAAGTGATACGGTTGATATGCAGATTACTTTTACTGCGCCAGATACAGAGTATGCGTTTGGTCTTGGATCAATCATTAATGTTACTGGTCCTGCAACATTGGACATTTCTCAGACAGTAAGACATGCTGATTATGATTCAACACTGGAACTGAAAGGTACTAACCCACCATGGATAGTTGAAGGAGGCACTTGGCTTGGACCGCAGGGTACAGGGCAACCAGTGTCTCTGGTTACAAATTTACTGCTTCACTGTGATGGAAAGGGACTCGTTACAGTTGGATTGATGGACGATCCAGTATTCGGGTCATATGTATCTGATGCCCAATGGAACCCTGTTGATTGGTCCTATGGTACAGGTGTAGTTATTCACCAGGTTCCAGAGCCGATGACGCTTACATTGCTCGGTCTTGGCAGTCTGTTTCTTGCACGCAGGAAAAAATAAGACAAGCATCTTTGACTGAACAGTAATTAAAGAGGCAGGTTTTAACCTGCCTCTTTTTTTATTTGCTAAAGAAACCACGGATAGTTCGGTCCCTTCGACACTTCGACAAGACTCAGTGCAGGCAAGCTCAGGACAGGCAGGCTCACTATGGCGAGCAAAAGTCGAGCCATTACGCGGAGAACGCGAAGAAAAATTAAAGATTAAAAATCAAAATGTAAAATTATGGAGTCCGCCTGCGGCGGACGACTTCCTCAATTTTGATATTTGATATTTGAATTTTGCATTTTGAACTTTAACTTTTGAATTTTTTACTCGCTCCGGCTGTCTGTCGAGAGCCAATGGTTTGCCAGTTCCGCAAAATCGTGAAAATCGACGAAATCGTCGTTGTGGAAATCGGTTCGCAGATTTCTTCCGCTGTGCAGCCATTCCTCGGTAAGTATCCGCAGCTCGTAGCAATCCACGATGCCGTCATTGTTTATGTCCATAGGATGGATTACAACTTCGTAAGCTCCGATGTCAACCCTGTTGTTATATATCCTTCCTTCGCCGTCGATATCCGTCTGCAGCAGGGCAGGTACGGAATTATTGTCGCCGGCGTCGATACAGCCGGAGCCCCGTGTTATGTGATAATCACCCATCACAAAGAAATCGTCGGCTGGATTCCCCGGTGTGCCGGCATCGTTCCAAAATCCCGGATTTACAAAATTGGGGTCTGTGCTGATATTACCTTCTCCGGCATCGCCGTCTTCAATACAGCAGTACTTTACTTCGCTGCCGCCTACAGCCCGCCAGACATCGTCGCCTTCATTCCAGAATATACAATTTCTGATAGTGTCATTGAAGGACTCGATATAGATTCCGTTAACGGCGTAGTTTGAGTAGCTTCTATTGAATACGACGGTATTGTTTATTATGGTAGATTGCGAGCGAACTAAAAAAATGCCCGGGGCCATAAAAGATTTATTGCCTGCAATCAGGTTGTTTACTATCACCGGCGCTTCGCAGTCTATTATGCTTAAGCCGCCGCCGAGACTATATTCTAAACCCGTGTTGCTGCATATTATATTGCTTTTCAAAATAACGCTTGAATGATACAGCGAAATGCCTGCGCCCGTGTCTGCGAAGTTGTCCATTATTTTGTTGTGGTAAATTGTAGGGCTGGAATGTCCGTAACATTGAATTCCGCCCCCATATCCTGATGAAGAAGAGGAGGTGGTCGGATTATATCCTCCTGTAATTGTGAAGCCTGCCAGAATGCTGTTAATATCTTCGCCTGATGTGAAGCTGACCGTCGTGCCGTAGTTATCGGGGCCATTATTGCCGTCTATAACCGTTTTTTCCACGACGCTCCAGTCATTGGGGTCTATGCTTCTTAGTATTACGGCTTTGCCCTTAAAGTCGATGTTTTCGAGGAATCTGCCTTGTGTTGCGACTATAGTTTCATTGCCATTTGCATCGTCAATGGCTTGCTGTATAGTAAGGTATTGTTCACCGGCGGTGATATTCCAGACAGGAACAGCCTCGTCCGCCCCGATATCGGTAACGGAACCCATTTTTCTCGGCTGGCGGTCAATATCAGTTTCAAGAGCGCAACCGGAGTTTGGGTCGCCGGCATTTATACATTTGCTCGAATAATTCAGGTGGTAATCATTGCTGTCGGCACTTAGAAAATCAGGGTCGAACGAGATATTTGCTTCGAATGTGATTTTATTCGGATTCTCGGCATAGCAGGAACCTGCTTTATTGTCCCATATATTGTTATAGCTTATTGCCGCCCCGCTCGAAGAGTCAAAATAAACTCCAAAACCTGCCCCGTTTGAAGAGATAATATTTTCCTTTATGTCTGCAAAAGAGCTGAATCGGCAATCTATGGCGCCATCAAGCGATGGTACGGAATTATCTGCTATGGTGTTGTGCTGAATTTGAGGCGTTGATTGTTGTATATATATGGAGCAGCCGTTTGAATTTTTAATAATAAAGTTGTCTTGTATCATAGGTTCGCTTAATTCGAAAATTGCAATCGCCGCTCCTAACTGGGATGAGTTGTTAGAGATAATGTTTCTTTCAACCGTAGGCGAAGATTCGAACATAATATAGATACCCCCTCCGCCCAAGGTGCCTGCCTTGTTATCTGAAATCGTATTGTTTATAAGGGCAGGGCTTGAAGTATATGTTATATGTATTCCGCCGCCGAGAGACGCTGTATTTTTGCTTATGAGGTTATTTTCAATCAATCCGTTAGACCATTGTCGAACGTGTATTCCCCCGCCATAAAGGTCGGCAGAATTGCTCTGTATCGTATTGCCGGTTATAACTGCATCGCAGCCCTGAAAGCCGACGATTGCTCCGCCGTCGCCGTGGTCGCCGTTGGGATAGCTGCTGTTAGGCGGAACAAAGCCGTGTCCGACAATAGCAGAGTTACCGGTGAAAGTATTATTGGTGATAATCGGCCTTACGTGCACGTTCGGGTCGCTCGGATTAGCGGGATTGACGGGGTCGCCATAAACATAAATTCCGCCGCCCTGGCCTGCGATATTATTGACAAAGACATTTTTGCTTATGGTCGGCTCCGACATATTATAGCAGACGGCGCCGCCGCCGCAACGGTTCCAATATACCTGATGAAGGTCCCAGGCTATCGGCAGCCAGGAGCCAGTTCCGCCTGTGATTGTAAAGCCGGTCAGGACAGAATTGTTTTTTTCGCCGCTGCTAAAGGTGACAACCGAACCTTTATTTGGGTCAGCCGGCTGATTGCCGTCAATAATCGTCGCTGCAACTATGCTGGGGTTGTTCGGGTCCTGACTTCTAAGTGTTACGGCTTTGCCGAGAAAGTTGATATTTTCCCTGTAGCTGCCCGGCGAAACGATGATTGTATCTCCATTGTTTGCGTTATTGACGGCCGATTGTATAGTTGGGTTTCCACGGGAGGGCACATCCCATATGTCCCCGCGTGCCTGATGCCAGCACATCGCTATCAGAAAAACAATAGAAAGTCTTTTCATCTTAAACCCGCCTTGTAAGACGGTGACAATCTTACGGCCGTATTTTAGCATAAATTACCTTTTTATTCAACGCTGTATTGTTTTATCTTCGGCTTTTTCATAAGGTTACAAAATATTCAGGTTTTTTCCGTGTGTCTTTTTACCTCTTGAAAACCGCCAACCTGTCATACAAATCGTAAAAATCGCCTTTCATCTGAAGAAAAATCGGCAATTGGCGCTGGAAAGTTATTTTGGTTGTGGTATAATTAATCGATAAAGCTGGGATTAAGATTCGAAATGTTGCGTTTACGATTGTTGCGGGCGTAATTCAGCGGTAGAATGTCAGCTTCCCAAGCTGAAAGTCGCCGGTCCGAATCCGGTCGCCCGCTTTTACTTAACCTCCCTAATTTGTTTATTCATCAGTTAATTTTTAACTCCCCATTAAAAACAATTGTGTTTTGTTTGTCGGGAGTCTGTTTTTATGGGAACTACGCTAAAAAAGCAGATGAAATTTTTTTGCCTTCGATTTTTTTAATATACTTTTAAGAGAAAAGTCGCAGGCGTATGCCTGGACGTCTGTCAAAAAGTTGAAGAATGATATAATGATATATGGTGAGAGAAAAGAATATGGGGATTAGACAGGAAACACAAAAGCCTTCTGAGCCGAAGACAAATCTGTTTTTCGGCGAACTGCTTGTCTCTAAAGGGCTGCTCTCCCACAGGGAGCTAACCGAAGCCCTCAATGAGCAGCGCAACAGCGGCGGTCGTCTCGGAGAGGTCCTGCTGCGAATGAAGATGCTCCACGAACGGGATATTGCCAAGGCACTGGCCGAATATCTTTCGATGGAATATGTAAGCATCGAGGATATTACCACTATCGATACGAGTGTTGCCAGGCTTATGCCCGAGGCCATAGCGAAAAGATTTTGTCTTGTTGCCATCGGTGAAGCCGACGGTGCCGTCGTCGTTGCAATGTCCGACCCTCTTAATGTAGTTGCAATAGATACAATTACTCTTAAGCTCAATCGCAAGGTCAAGCCGGTCGTTAGTTCTGAAAAGGAAATCACTAATGCCATAGAGGCAATTTATCACGGCTCGGATGTGGAAGAGCAAAAGCTTCGCAGTATTGTCGACCGTGAAGTTGACGAAGAAGAAACACTGGAGCCGGAAGCTGATGCTTCAGAAGCCAACATCAGCGGTGAGGCTGCTGCATCACAGGCTCCGGTAATACGTTTTGTTGACATTCTGCTCAGCCAGGCGGTCAAAAGCAGGGCAAGCGATATCCATATCGAGCCGCAGGAAAAAACGATGATTATCCGGATGCGCATTGACGGCGTCCTTCAGGATATGGTGCCGCCGGCCAAAAATATGCAGGCTGCCGTTATTGCGAGGATAAAAATCCTTTCGAAAATGAATATTGCAGAACGAAGACTGCCTCAGGACGGCCGATTCAAAATCAAGGCAGCCGACCGAAGCATTGACGTCCGCGTCTCAACAATTCCTACAATTTATGGCGAAAAAGTCGTAATGAGAATCCTCGATGCAGCAGCGGTCAATCATAACCTTGATGAGCTGGGTTTTGAACCTGAACTTCTCATCAAATTCAAGGATATATTGTCTCAGCCTCACGGCATAATAATTGTGACTGGTCCTACAGGGAGCGGTAAAAGCACGACTTTGTATTCGGCCTTAAATTACCTTCGAGACCCGCGAAAGAACATAACAACGGTCGAAGACCCGGTCGAATACCGCCTGGGGGGCATAAATCAGGTTCAGGTAAAACCGGAAATAAATCTCGATTTTGGCCTGTGTCTGCGGGCAATCCTCAGGCAAGACCCCGATATCGTTTTGATTGGCGAAATCCGTGACAAGGAAACGGTTGAGATTGCCATAAAGGCATCGCTGACCGGTCACCTCGTATTAAGCACATTCCATACCAATGATGCCCCAAGCGCCCTCAGCAGGCTTTTATATATGGGCGTTGAGTCATATCTGCTTGCTTCAACTGTTAACCTGATAGTTGCACAACGTCTGGTTCGCAGGGTTTGCGAGCATTGTAGAGAGCCGGCCAAGTGGGACGAGGAGATTTTAAAAAGGCTGAAGATTACCCCTGAGCAGGCGGCAAAAGCGACATTTTATAAAGGAAAAGGTTGTAAAAACTGCAGAAACACCGGCTATCTCGGCAGGCTGCCGATTTTCGAGTTTCTCGTCATAGACAATCAAATACGGGACAAAATCACCGAGCACGCTACGGAGGCGCAGATAAGGGCTATGGCACGACAAAAGGGATATGGCGGCCTGCTCGAAAGCGGCGCAAATAAAATTATGCAGGGACTGACTACACCCGAGGAGGTAATTGAAGTCGCGTTTATGGAGGATGTTCAGTCTTAACGGATTTTGGGCGGCCATGCTCCGGCATTTTTTCGGACGTCGGAGCGGTTTTTGCAGGGCTTTTTTGTCATATAATTTGCGGGCAGGGCTGGCTTTCAATATCTTTAAGGTGTCAGGGATTTTTTACTGAACCCGCCCATTTAACAAACCGATAGTTATCTCGATGTTGTAAAGAAAAGGCGGAGCGGACGGTCTATATTGTGCTGTGTGGTTGAAATGTTAGGCAGATTTTGCGTATGAAGACCTATAAATATGTAGCACGGGATTTTTCCGGCAACAAAAAAGAAGGCACAAGGCAGGCCTCCTCTTCAAATGATGTGCTTGGGTTTCTTAGGGAGCAGGGATATATTCCCGTTTTTGTTGAGGAGATTGTAGATACAGTTCAGGGGAAAGCGCCCAAGAAGGCAAGGTGGCGGCGCATCAGAGCGTCAGATCTTGCCGCATTCTGCTGGCAGTTCAGCACAATGATTGAAGGCGGCATTTCAATTACTACCGCTCTCGATACTATTGCCGATGATATGGACAATCTGTATTTTCGCGAGGTTCTCAAGAAAATTTCGGAATCCATCAACAAGGGTGAAAGTTTTCTCGGCGGCGTCTCACATTTCCCGAATATTTTTAACCGTCTTGCCCGGGCAATTATATTGGCGGGGGAAAGCGGCGGAAACCTCGCAGGAGCGGTGAAAAGGCTTGCCGACTATTACGAAAATCGTGATAAACTTGGAAAAAAGGTCAAAGGTGCAATGGCATATCCTGTTTTTGTCGTTAGTTTTATATTTCTGATTCTGATTATGATTATGACCTTCATCATCCCGCGTTTTCGCGTGATGTTCGAGCAGTTTGGTTCGAAACTGCCGGCCTTTACACGCGGCTTTATGCATGTGTACGATATAATATGCCATAACGTACTTTTTATTATAGGCATTGCATTTTTTATCGTAATGGCCGTGTACTTCGCTTATACAAAAACGAATAAGGGGCATCGTTTTTTCAGCGCCTTATCATTAAAACTGCCGCTTTTTGGCAAGATATTCAGCCAGTCGTTTCTTTCGATGTACTGCCGGACGATGTCAACGCTTCTGGTGGCCGGCGTCTCCGTGCTCGAGGTTTTCGACATCCTCTCTGAAATGACGCATAACGATGTCATTAAGGACTCGATAGTAAAGACGAAGGGACACATTGTGGAAGGCCAGGGGATTGCTGCGAGTATGAGCAGGACACCCTTTTTTCCGAATATGGTTGTCAAGATGACACAGGTCGGAGAGGAAAGCGGTTCGATGCCGCTTGTGCTTGAAAAGACGGCTGATTATTACGAGAGAAAGGTCGAGTCCACAATCCATACCGTAACGACGCTTATAGAGCCAATAATGATAGTAACGATTGGAGCGATTGTATTGGTTGTGGTGCTTGCGCTGTATTTACCAATTTTTACGATATCGGATTTTGGGAATGCGAAGTAGAAGCAGTAATAGGGAATAATTATCCAAAGCCGGTTATACGGTTAAAGTCGGCTGAAAATATTTCCGATTAGTGTTTTGAAAATGTAATTTGAAAACCCACTGGGTGATTTTAAGGAGAATTGCAAATGAGTAAAGCAAAAGGTTTTACACTGGTCGAGTTGATGGTTGTGATTTTGATTGTATCGATTCTTGCTGCGGTCGCCATACCCATCTTGAGAGGCCGAATCGATGCCGCAAAATGGTCGGAAGGAAAATCTATGATGGGCACAATTGCAACTGCAATCAGAGCCTACAATGCGGAACAAGGCCCGAACGGAACAGCGCCGACTGCTATTGTTGGCACTGGCCCTACAGCTTTGAATTTTCTTGCCGCTGACCTGACGGGTACTTATTTTCAATCCGGCGATTTTACAATGTCAGTGACGAATATGAATCCGCTCACATTTACGGTCACCTGCACTCCGACGGGTGCTAATAGACCACAGAGTCCGACGACCGTTACCCTCAACCAGGCCGGTGTCTGGACACAGACGTAAGCAAAACGCAACAGAGCCGCAGGCCGGACTGAAATAATATGGTGGGGGCAGGCAAACAGAGGCTGCCCCATACCTGTCTGTTTTTGGAGAAGAATAGTGTAGGCGGTATCAGTCCGCCTGTTTTTATAATTGCCTGCATACCGGCGGCATGACGACATTATGTTTGGTTTTTGGGATTTTACATTATGTGCATAAAACAGGTAAATAAAAGCGGTTTTACGCTGATTGAAGTAATAATCGCATCGGTCTCGTTGTCTATTATCGCTTTGGGGGCGTTAAGTTACCAATATTTTGCCGCAGTCCATAATCATATCGCTCTGGCTAAAGTGACGGCAACTCGGACCGGGCAATTATTGATTGAGGACTGGAAAAATAACGGCGGCTCTGCGATGTATGACCCGACATCTCTTAACCTTGGTTTCCTTAAGTCGGCCAAAGACGGGTGGGGGTATTATATCGTTGTTGATAATCTTCCGATGTATATAAACATTAGCAGCAATGATGTTGCAGTTGATGTTGCGGCAGGTGTTACCATTCGAGAGCTTGACGTAAAGGTTGCCTGGAGAAGCGATTATAAGGAGGACGCACCGGAGGCTGGCGGCCCTTCCGTTATCCTTACCACTTATGCGAGAATTGATGCGGCAGGGGGGTAATTTACCGGAGCAAAAATGAACTTGATTAAAACAAAATATTCAGGATGTAATTCTGCCAAATCTGTATCTTATATCGTAAAAGAGGCAGGAACATTGCCTGCAAAAACAGGGCGTCTGCTTCCGGCATTTACACTAATTGAACTGGTCATATCTGTATGCGCCGCGTTGATTGTTATATTGTCCACGGGTATCTTATTAGTTTCCGGAAATCGCATCTGGTTCAACACTTACGAGTCTGTACACAGTAAGATTAAGCAGGATGCAGTATCAACAATGCTTGCTTTTGGACAAATGGGGAGAAAGTCCAACCGGCTTAATTATAGAATCTACAAGGTATCCGGCGACACATTAACTCCTGCCCTGCCTGCCAGCAAAACTGACGTAGAGGTTGTTTCGGGCGATGCCGTGGAATTCAGATACTGGGATGTGGCAGCTGGATTCTACAGACAGCCATAACCTGCTTGACCCGGACAAAACTGCGACCGCTTATGCCCTTTTTTATCTCGACGGTAATGTCCTGAAGGTTGATTACGGTCCGTATCCGCCGGGCGCTGCTCCAGATGGCGGCGGAATCAGAAATACTGCGGGAATTACTACTATGGTTCTCGCTGAAAATGTTACAAAACCGGATAAAATTGGGGCTTTTAGTCATACTGTCGATAATAACGTCGGCATGGGATGCGTTAGAATTGATATTACCTTAGCTGACCCTAATAATAAAGAGAGTATAAAGGTAATGACCGCAAGTATGATGCGCAACATTTGGCCGAGATAATTGTGTAAATCGAGCGGCTGGGAAGATATTGATATGAAAACGCCATTAGCAGTCCTGCAAAACAGAAAGGGCTCGGTACTTGCCTTTATTGCGTTGGCAATTATTATATTGTCCATATTGGGTTTGGGGCTTTTGACAATCTCTTATGGCGTCAGATTTCACGCCGCAAAGATTCAGAATGGAGCGATTGCTCTGCTCGCAGCAGAAGCCGGTTACGAAAAGGCTGTTTTCTGGATGGGGCAGCAGACCGATATGGTTTATGTTATGAAAGCGGGCGGCAGTTATTCAGATTCAATTTCTCTTTCAAACGGCGGGTGTGACTATCAGGTATCTTTTTTTTCATTCATAGGCTCAAAACCGGTTTATCGCATTATTTCAAACGGATACAGCGGAAGATTCAAAAGAACGGTTGATGTTCTTGTCGTTCAGGCGATAAGCGGCTGGGATATGGGAATGTGCAGGATACCAAGCGGGACTAATTCTACAACTCCTGTGTATTTTGCCAGCGGCGAGGTCTTAGATATGCCTATACACATCAATAAGCAGAATGACAGCCCCGACATCAGAGACATCTTTATAACCGGCGACCCGCAGTTTCTGGAAAATGTGGGTATGGGAGAATCCAGATATACGAGCGGCGGTTCTGATAAATATGCCGATGTTATGAATGTCTTTGATGCCGGAATTGATTTTGACCAGCCGGACAGCAGGATTACCGATGCATCGGTTGTCCAGAATAAAGTCGACAGATTTAAGGATACCACAAAAGGCGCGTGTATTTTTACACCTGTTGCAAAGGCTTCCGTGACGAATAGCTCGCCTGCTGTGCAGCTCGAATTCTTTGTCGATGCCGCAGGCGTGGGACAAGTTCGGATAACCAACGACTGCACAGTCAGAGGCTATACAGCGGGTACCTATGATTACATGATAAAACCCGGAACAACTAACCAATATCAAAAGTATAATATTTACGCTTATCATTTGAGTCCGACAAATGCCGACACAACAGGCGAAAGAGTAACCCGAACTATTGAAAGCACTTATGTCACTCAAACAATCGGCAGCGCACAATCCGAACCGGGCGGACAGATATTTGTAGATGGAAACGTCATTATCGGCGGCAATGACACCGTCGGTAATAACGCACAGGTCGTAAAGGGTAAAATTACCGTCGTTGCCACGGGAAATATCTGGATAGCAGATTCCGTAGTTCTCGATGGTCCGCATGATGCTGCCGGTATGCCCTCAAGTAATAATACGAATGCACTGGGTCTTATCTCTCAGGGGGTTGTTAAGGTTGTTGACCCCGGCATACCGGTGACATTATCTTCCAGTGAACGAGATAGCCTACAATCGAGTTCGGATTATGTGCCCATTGGTATACCGGATCCGTATCAAACAACTCCGCCTAAATACTCAAGATACCTGTTCGACCCTATGGTGGTAGAGTCCTCTGTGACTGTCGGCGGCGGGGGCTGGGGCGCTGAGAACGTGGGCAACAGGAGGAATTATAATGGAAACCAGGACGACCTGGTTGTTCGGGGGACTATTACTGAGGTTATAAGAGGAGTTGTGGGGCTTATAGGCAGCAACGGCTTTTTGAAGCATTACTATTTCGACAAAAGATTTCTCGAAGGTATCCTTCCGGGGGATATATGGCTGAGGGGAAAATATGTTCCGGCCCCTGCGGGGTGGAGAGATTATGAAACTATTGAATAAATAAGCTAAGACCCGCCCGAGAGCGGAAAGCGGCAGCAGTTTCAGTAATCAGGCAAAAACGTCTTTGTTTTTTTTGTTACTTTGTTGTTATGCGTGACATTTGGCCGAGATAATTGTGTAAATCGAGCGGCTGGGAAGATATTGATATGAAAATACCATTAACAGTCTTGCAAAACAGAAGAGGTTCGGTGCTTGCCTTTGTGATGATGGCTATGGTTGTATTGTCCATACTTGGTTTGGGACTGTTAACCATGTCTTACGGCGTCAGGTACAGCTCCGCGAAAATTCAGAATGAAACTGTTGCTATGCTCGCAGCGGAAGCCGGTTACGAAAGTGCTGTTTTCTGGATGGGACAGCAAGCTGATATGTTTTCTGTTTTGAAACCGACCGGTTCTTACTCTGCTTCACTTACTTTTCCGAACAGCGGGTGTGACTATCAGGTATCTTTATTTTCATTTGTAGGCTCAAAACCGATTTATCATGTTATTTCAAACGGATACAGCGGACAATTTAAAAGAACGGTGGATGTTCTTGTCGTTCAGGCGATAAGCGGCTGGGATATGGGAACCTGCCAGATTCCGAACGGAAAGTCTTCCACATCGCCGGTGTATTTTGCCAGCGGTGAGGTCTTAGATATACCTATACACATCAATAAGCAGAATGACAGCCCCGACATCAGAGACATCTTTATACAAGGCAACCCGACATTTCTGCAAACTGTAAGTATGGGTGAATCGAGATATACGAGCGGCGGTTCTGATAAATATTCCGATGTAATGGGTGTTTTTGATGAGGGGATTGATTTTGACCAGCCGGACAGCAGGATTACCGATGCATCGGTTGTCCAGGATAAGGTTGACAGATTCAAGGACAGCACGAAAACCGTATGCTCATTTACGCCTGTCACAAAAGCTTCCGTGACGAATAGCTCGCCTGCTGTGCAGCTCGAATTCTTTGTCGATGCCGCAGGCGTGGGACAAGTTCGGATAACCAACGACTGCACAGTCAGAGGCTATACAGCGGGTACCTATGATTACATGATAAAACCCGGAACAACTAACCAATATCAAAAGTATAATATTTACGCTTATCATTTGAGTCCGACAAATGCCGACACAACAGGCGAAAGAGTAACCCGAACTATTGAAAGCACTTATGTCACTCAAACAATCGGAGGCGTACAATCCGAACCGGGCGGGCAGATATTTGTAAATGGGAATGTCATTATCGGCGGCAATAGCACCGTCGGTAATAATGCACAGGTCGTAAAGGGTAAAATTACCGTCGTTGCCACGGGAAATATCTGGGTAGCAGATTCTGTAGTTCTCGATGGTTCCCATGATGCTGCCGGTATGCCTTCCATGGATAACCCGAATGTCCTCGGGCTTATTGCCCAAGGAGTTGTTAAGATTGCTGACCCAGGTGTATCTACAACTGTAGCGAGTGGAAAGGACAAAACGAACCTCACAGGCGCAAATTATGCGCCGATTGGTATCCCAGACCCGTATCAGAAAAATCCACCCATATACTCAAGATACCTGCCTGACCCTATGGTGGTCGAGGCCTCTATGACTGTCGGCGGCGGGGGCTGGGGCGCTGAGAATGTGGGCAACAGGAGGGGATATAGCGCAGACAACTATGACGACCTGATCGTTCGGGGGACTATTACTGAAGCTATAAGAGGTGTTGTGGGGCTAATAGGAACTAACGGTTATTCAAAGCATTACTATTTCGACAAAAGATTTCTCGAAGGTATCCTTCCGGGGGATATATGGCTGGAGGGAAAATATATTCCAGCCCCTGCCGGTTGGAGTGATTATGTAACCCATGATTGACCGCCTGTATTGTGTCCGACCATCTTTAAATCCCGCTGCATTATAGGACAGAAAACATTTCCAATTTGTCTTCATAACAATTCTTAGCCTTATCGAATGTGTCCGAAATACTGTAAGAACCCCAAAAAGGGACTTTGCAGACTCAATATTTTTGATTTTATGGGACATAAACTTTTTTGTTTTTCGACTGGTAAAGACTTTATGCCGCAGATTTTTTTTGGAAAATCCGTCGTTTTATAAGGTCGATAAACAAAAAAAAGGGGTTTTGAGCATACCCCTGTTATATTCAGAAATGGCTGCATTAAAGGCGGATGCTTATTTTATGAAAATGAGTTTTAAAAATGTTTTGGAAATAAACCGCGACCAGCTGCTGGGGCTGGATATAGGCTCCTATTCTGTAAAGATAGTACAACTGCAAAAGGAAAAAAGTGGTTTTACGCTTACTGCTGCGGCAAAAGTTGACATCGATACTGCCAAAGTGACCGAACCGGGCAGCATTGACATAAATGTTGTCAAAGCAGTTCAGGAATGTTTGCGACTTTCATTTGCCCAGACCCAGATGGCGGTGTGCGGTGTTTCCGGTCCGGAGGTGGCTGTCCGCCGCTTTAAGTTTCCGTTTCTGCCGCGGGATGAAGTCCACGGTGCCGTTATGCTCGAAGCTGCCCAGGTATGTCCTTTCAACTTCAGTGACAGCATTGTTGATTATCACGTTATTCCGAACGGCCAGGATTCCATTCGCGGCATCCTTGTGGCAGCTACCAGCAGACTGGTACAAAAGAAGAAATGGCTTGCCGAAGAGGCATCTTTGCGAACCGTATTGATGGATGTTGACGGCCTGGCGCTGCTGAATTGCTTACAGTTCAGCAAACAGGACCAGCCGGATCGAAAAATTGCCGTTCTGAATGTCGGCGGCTCTCTTACCACACTTGCAATAACCGATAATGAAAATCTGCCTTTTATTCGTGATATAGCGTATGCAGGCAGCGATATAATCGGCAACCTTGCTTTGCGGCTCGGTGTTGAACCGGCAATTGTTCAGAAGAGTATTTCAGGTGCGGCGGACATTGCAGGCGAGAGGCTGAATATAAAAGATGCTCTGCCGTCTGCCTGTCAGAAGCTGGCTGATGATGTATCGGAAACGCTTCGATATTACTCTGCGAATGAAAAAACTGTGGTTGATGAAATTTATGTAAGCGGCGGTTTTGCCCTTGTTGATGGTTTTATTGACCTTCTCAAAAGCAGATTCCCTGCGAGTGTCCGGCTGTGGAACCCCTTTGAAGCCGTTCTGTGTAACATCCCGGGCCAATATGCAGATTTTCTTAAGAAGCAGGGGCCTGTAATGACAGTCGCTGCGGGGCTGGCAATGAGAACAATTTAATTGGGTTTTTTTATGTTCACAATTGATTTATTAAAAGGACAGGGTATCCCTGCGAAAAGCAGACCGGAAGGTATTGCGGCTGCTGTAATAACAATTGCTGTTCCTGTTGTTGCAGCTGCCATTATGTTCGGCTGTTTTTTTGTCAACAAAGTTCGTATATCTTTCGGAAAAAATGAAATTGCTCGTTTGGAAAAGAAATTTGAGGAATCCGACCTCAATGAGGCGATAAAAAAACACAAAACGCTTGAACAGGAGGTGCAACATTTGTCAGCAGGTCTGTCTGAGGTCGCAGGAGTCATCAACGGTCAGGCTCAATGGTCGCCTGTTTTGGAAGCAGTCATAAAGAATATGCCGTATACCATTGTGTTAAAGGCCGCCGATGTTAAAAAGGACAGCAAAAAGATTAAGAAGCCCAAAGCAGATGGAGATGAAAAGGGCGTAATGATTGAGGAGACTGTCCCCATCAGGATTTTGCATCTTAGCTTAACAACAAACCAGCAGAATAATTTCGACCAGGCCGTAAAAGGATTTCGTGAAAGTCTTTTCGCCGACCCTGCTGTTGGTCCGAAGCTTGATGATATCAGGGTGGCGCAGGAGTTTGATAAGGTCGAAGGCAAGGGCGTGATATCGTATGAAATGTATCTTGTTTTCAAACCCTCATTGTAATGGTTCCGATATGGTTATGAAAATAAATATAAAAAAATATCTTTCAAAAATTCTGTTTGTCTGGGCGGGCTTCTTTTTCGTCGCTCTCCAGATGTATATTTTTGTTTTGGCACCTCAGAGTAAGGAAAAGAAAAGGCTGGGTGATGAACTTGCGAAAATAACCGAGCGGTACCAGCAGGCTCAGGATGTCGCCAGCGAGGCAGACAGGATGAGGTTGAATAAGCAGATTGACAGTTTAAAAAATGAAGCAGGCGGTTTTGCGGTTAGTGTTGAGGATTCGGCAAATCTTACTTTTGATATTAGCCGGCTTGCTGACCAGTTGAGGCTCTCGGCACTTGCCATCAAAACGAGGGCCGATGAGCCGATTCAGAACTGCAGCCATATTTGCGAAAACCGGATTCTCATCAATTTCACGTCGGCCTTTAATCAGTTTTTCGCTCTTATAAATGCCCTTGAAAGACATCGGCCTGTTGTGTTTGTTGATACCTTCTCAATAACTCGACCGCCGCAGCAGGTGCAGGAGGGCAATGAGGTAACGATGGAACTGGCTGTTTTTGTTACAAAGCCCCTTGAAACTTCAAATAAAGTTGCTTCAAAAAATAAAATATGATTACGGACTTTTTTTCCCGCGATGGAGCTGAAATGCGGACTATAGCAATTGCAAATCAGAAGGGCGGCTGCGGCAAAACGACTACTACAGTCAATATTGCGTCAGCGCTGGCATTTACAGGGAAAAAGGTCCTTGTTGTCGATTTTGACCCTCAGGCACATGCTACTATGGGCTTCGGCGTTGACCCGGAAACCCTCGGTAAAACAATTTATGATTCTTTTACAAATACAAATGTACCGATTAGCTCGGTAGTATTGCAGACGAAAGTCAGCGGATTGAGCCTGGCTCCGAGTAATATTCTGCTTTCCGGGCTCGAATTTGAGCTTGCAATTCGTTTCAGCAGGGAATTTGCCCTCAAACAGCTTCTTAATTCTGTTAATGATAAGTATGATATGTGTATTATTGATTGTTCACCATCACTGAGCCTTTTGACCTTAAATGCCCTCGTTGCAAGTGACGAGGTGATTATCCCCGTTCAGACGCAGTATTACGCCATTGAAGGGCTCAAGCAGCTGCTCGAGACGATTGCTATAGTCAAGCAGCGTTTCAATTCGTCCCTGAAAATCCTCGGGATACTTTTGACCTTCGTGGAAACGAGAACGACCCTGAGCAAACAGGTACAGCAGCAGATGAGACAATTCTTTGGAGCGATGGTTTTTGATACGGTTATTCACAGAACCGTCAGATTGGCCGAGGCACAAGTGCGGGCTTGCCTATTTTGCTTTACGCACCGACATCCAAAGGCTCTGACGAATACCGTGCGCTTGCTGCTGAAATCACGAGCGCTACAGCGTAGTTTGGGAGTTATGATATGACAAGTTACAAAGCAGGTTTGCACAAAAACATATCTTCGATATTTGACGGCGCCCCTCTCCAGAGGCCGTCTGCGGATTCGGCCTCGAAGCAGACATCTTTGCCGAGTTTTGTCACTGAGCAGACCGACAGTTCCAAGCCGGGACAAGACCCTCAGCAGCATTTGTCGCAGCAGCAATCCTATCCTCAGCCGCCCAAACCGGTTCAGAAGCTTTATAAGGACACCGCTGAAAAAACACATAACTTGATTTCCAAAACGAATTCACAAAAAGATACGAGTTTCTCAAGGATTTATCAGGCTTTCAAGGCAAAGCTTCTGCCTCGCAAATCAGGTATCAACCAGAAAAGGCAGATAAGTTCTATCGTATTGGTGCCTGTTCTTTGTCTTGTTTTGGTTTTTGTTATCTTTAAATTTGTATTGCCCGCTTCACCAAAGAAAAGGTCCAGTCCTCCAATTCAGACTGTTGTGAATGAAGTTTTAACGCCGGTAAAAATCAATTGGCAGATACCACAGCCTGTTTCAGCTTCGCTTCGAGACCCTATGAAACCGTTGATTTTAGACCAGATAGGGGCTGATGGGCAGACAACTTCCGGTCAGCAATCTTCCGGTGTTGCCGGCATTACTTTAGCGGGCATTGTTTATAGCGAAGATAACCCCGCAGCTATTATAGGTACGCAGATTATGCACACAGGAGAAAAAATTGGAGACGTTACCATCGTAAAGATAGACAAGAATTCGGTAACTTTTGAACGAAATGGTCAGACGAAAACCTTAAGGGTTGGTCAAAGCTGGCTCCCAACGGACCAGATGTAATAAAGGAAAAATTATAATTCTGAACATAAATTTTAGGAAGGGAAAAAATATGACAGACAAAAAGGAAAGTATCAGATTAGTGCTGTCGATTATTATCGCTTTGATTGTAACGGCAGCCGTATCAGCGGCATCAGATAGCCCGCAGACCGGCAATAAAGAGGTTCTGTCGGGTATGGAACAGAGACTGATGAAAAAGGTAAGCGTGGATTTCCGCGAAACATCGATAGATGATGTTATTAAAACACTGGCGGAGCAGGCAAATATTGACGTTATAAAAAGTCCTGATGTGACAGGCACTGTGACGGCAAAACTTACCAATGTCCCGCTGAAGGAGGTGCTCGATAATATTCTTGCTGTTCACAATTACGGCTATGTTATATCCGAAAATGTGATAAGGATAGCGCCGGCCGACCAGATTGCCCAAAAGGCGGAAAAGCTTGAAAGCAAGATATATCGCATCACTTATGCCGATGTTACTGAAGTTGAAAAGGCTCTGAATAAGTTTAAATCTGCTCAGGGCTCGATTTCTTCAAACCCGGGAACAAGCAACATAATTGTCACCGATACCGAAAGCAAGATAAAAGCCATTGACACCTTTATTCAGGAGGTTGACCGCATAACGCCGCAGATTCTTGTCGAGGCCCGCATCTATGACATTACCAACACAGACCGGCTTGACCTCGGTGTCGAATGGCAGGCAGGCCGCAACACTACCTACGGCGAAGGAGAAGCTAGCACAAGCGATGGTCAGGGTTTAATTACCGGCGTGGGCACCAACCCGACCGCTGGTAAGACATCACCATTTATAACGGGAATGTTTAGTGGTACCGCAGCCAAGAGCAAAGATACCACGGGTGTTCTGCGGCTCGGCTTTCTCAATGCAAATGCCGATGTCGATGCTTTGATTAAAGCGCAGGGTGAGACCATTAAGGCAAAACTGCTTGCCAATCCGAGGATTCTTGTTCTCGACAATCAACAGGCCGAGATTAAAATCGTCTCACAGATTCCTTATCAGCAGCTTAATCAGGGCGGCGGTTCAAGCGTTTCATTTGGCACCACCGAATTCAGAGAAGTCGGCGTAACGCTTAATGTTATTCCACACCTGACTCGTGATGGAATGGTCAGGCTGCAGTTGAAGCCAAAGTTCAGTGTTCAGACTGGCTCGGTAAATGTTGGAACCTCTACGGAAAATTACCCTCAGCCTGTAATTGATGAGCGTGAGGCTGCTACAGTCCTGCTTATTAAAGACGGCCAGACGGTTGTCCTCGGCGGATTGCGCAAAAAAGATGTCACCAAACAGATTGATAAAGTTCCTTTGCTCGGCGACCTGCCCCTTTTGGGGGGACTGTTCAGCTTTCAAGGTGAGCAGACTGTAACCAGCGAGCTGGTTGTCTTTGTGACACCGAGAATTGTCGATACACCGGTAATGTCGAACGCAGAACAACAGCAATATAAGATTACTGACTTTGTGGGTCCGAAGCCTGTGGAAACCAATGTCGAAAAGCTCGACAAAAAATAGAATCGCACAGCCGTTAAGCAATTTGTTGTAAATATCTATCGGCCCTGTCAATTTTCGACAGGGCCGATAGTTTATTCCATATTTTGGTTGGGGATTATATTTTTGACGCACGTCTTTGTTTTTGTTATCTTCTTGCCGCAGTATGAAGAATAAGGGCATTATAAAAGCAGCTATATTCGACCTCGATGGTCTTATGCTCGATACGGAAATCGTTTCCTATCAGGGCTGGAAGCAGGCGTGCAGAGATTTCGGGTATATCCTCGATGATAATACATATTATAAGATTATCGGCTTGGTTGTCTCTGATATGAAACCGACATTTCAGGAGGCCTTTGGTCCGGATTTTCCATTGGAGCCGGCAAACAAAAAGAGGCTGCAGTTTATGTATAAACATTTTGATAAGTTCGGCGTGACTTTTAAACCGGGTTTGCACGAGCTGCTCGACTTTCTTGAAAAAGCGGGTGTTCGCAAGGCTGTTGCTACATCTTCCTGCAGGGAGTCTGCAATGAAAAAGCTTACGGCTGGTCGTATCGTTGATAGATTTCAGGCCATTATTACCGGTGATGATGTTCACAGCGGAAAACCCGCCCCCGACATCTTTCTTGCTGCTGCGGAGAGATTAAATGTTCCTGTTGAGCAGTGCCTTGTCTTTGAGGATTCAGAAAATGGTGTCTATGCAGCGCATAATGCGGCTATGTCTGTGATTATGGTTCCGGATGTCAAACAGCCGACAAAAGAAGTTGCTGCTCTCGCTTACAGGATATTTCCTTCTTTGTCTGATGCAATACCTTTTTTGCAGCAGCTTTTTAATCTAAAATCCTGATAATTTTTTGGGCTAACTTCAGGAAATTTTATTTTTTGGTGTTTTTTTCTTTTGTTCCGAACAATCCCATTGTTTCCCTGATTACAGGAAAAGGGACAATCTCGAGCTTCGGGTCATTTACATTGCCTTTGACTTTAATCTGCACAATTCCCTGCCAGAGGCCTTCAGTGAGCGTTTGCAGCGGTCCCGGGCCTCCGCCGGCAGGACGACGACCGCGGGCATTAAGCAGTAAATCTATATTCATACTTTTAAGCTCCAGTGTGCCGTCCCCTTCAAAGGCTGTAGCTGTGCCGGATAAGTCAACATTCAGCAGCAGTTTATCACCCCTTAAATACGAATCGACCGCCATTTGTTCAAATGTAAAGTCTCTCGGCTCGGTAAGTTGCAAAATGTTCAGCAGTTTGCCAATGAGGGATACTTTGCCGACTTCCATATTTTTGATCTTCAGCCTGCACCTTCCTATGCTGTTGCTTTCCTCGCTAATCTGACCGAGGATGCTTAATGAAGCGTTCATTTTGCCGCTGGTTTTGTCGCTGCCGTTTCCCTTCTTTTCCGATAAAGCAACAGTGGTGTTTGCATCGGCTCCGCCGCTAACGGCATCTGAGAGAAATCTCTGTAAATCAATTCCATCAAAGCCGAAATCCAGCAGATATGACATCTTTTCGTCCTTTTCATTGAGTTCAAGTTTGCCGGTCATTTTCCCGCCGTAGCAATCAGCCGTAAGGTTGTTGCTGTACCACCTTTTATCCTGACGATAATATACAATGTCCGCATTGAGGCCTGTAAGAAGTTTTTCCCCGACCCTGAGACTGACATCCTGTGCCTTGATTTTACCGTCGCTGAAACCTTCCCCGCTTTTGTACAAACTTTGAACCGCCAGTTGGCCCTGCAGTTCCGTCAGCTTTGTCTCTGTCTCGAAATTGCATCGATTAAGATTGATTGTTCCGGCAGCTTCAATGTATCTGTTCCCGTCGTTCGAATCGGAGATTTTCAGCCGGTCAAGGTTAAGGTCAAAAAATCCCGTCGGCTTGAGCTTGAAATACAGAGATTGAATTTTTTGCGGTAGTATCGCTCCCAGTCGTTCATCGAGAGCAATGTTATTAGCTTCGAGATGTAGAACGGCGCTATCGAATTTATTGTCGTATGTTTTTATTTCGCCGTCGATTTTTATCAGCGACTTTGCAGATGCCAATGCCTTTAATTTTTCCAGCCTGATACGGTCATTTTGCATCAAGATATTGCCGCCTACCTCTCTAAATTGAAAGGGGAGTTTGCCAAACTCAAAGCTGTTGTTCAGGCAATCAATTTTTATATCATAGTCGCATTGATTGTCCCCAAAATCCTTTTTGAAACGCCCCAGGAGGTTTATACGGCCTCCCAGCCGAAGGTTGTCGACAATTGCGGGTTTTTTTATCCGGATAAGCTGTGAAAGGTCGGCCCAGGCTATCTGCTGCAGGACGGAGTTCGGCTCGATGTTCTCTGCCTTCAGATTAATATCAAAGGCAGCCCTGTTTGGTTCTTCTGCCTCTATTTTGCCGTCGATAGTTATCTTTTCTGTCCCGTTTGTTGAAACTAATTGCGACAGTTCTGCCTGTCCCTGTTTGAAAGCCAGGCTGCCGGTTATGTTCTTCAATGGGTATGCAAGCTTTTTCCAGACAGCCTGACAATTTTTGGCTGTCACTTGCAGTATGCCGGTATTCTTTGTTGCAGATTCTTTGGCAAAAGTATAATTTATTGAAACCGTCCCTGTGGGTGAGAAATCATCCCATATTTTTCTCTCGCCGGCGTCAAGCGTCGAGTATACATCCTTATCGAGCAGGATACTGTCGCTTGTAATATTGATTTGATATTTGTTTTCTTCCCTGAAGTCTTTTGTCCAGCCGTTTATAAAAATTACCGAATCTTTGTGCCTGCCTTGCAGATTCTTCAAATCGGCACTTGTTTCTGTGACGTCAATGTTCCCTGAAAGAGCCTCGATTGGATATTCAAAACTCTTGTCGCAAAAGAAAATGTCTTTGCAGTAAACTTTGCCGATTATTTTGCCCTCCTTTATTTTATATAAATTACCTGTTATGCGAAATTCTGCGTCGAGCCGGCCTTTCACCCGCGACCTGTCGAGAAAAGTCTGAAATCTCTCTCCCAATGCCGGCTCGGTGGAAAAAGACCTGATTTTTGCGAAATGTTCCGCAAAAATCGCCTGCCCGCTTTTAAGGCCATTAACATCGCAGGTTAAGATATAGTTATAGTCCTGCTGATAGTTCAGAACGGCTTTAATTTTGTCGGCCTGCAATAGCTTGTCTTCTTCGGAATCTGTCGGCTGGGCAGAGCCTTTGATTTCGATTTTACCCTGCCGGATTGTCCCGTCTAATTTAATTGCGCCGAGATTTGACCATTGTTTTGTTGTCAGCTCGAAATTAAAAACCTTTTCGCCTTTGCGCAAAATCTTGCTGATTGGTTCTTTTTGCGGCATCAGCCTGACCTGAAACGGTATTTCCGCGATAATGTTTTTGTTATTCCCAATGAGCCTGCTGTATAAAAATGTTCCGTTGTTTAGATAAATTGTCGGTATTTCATCGAGCCCGGCTTTTGGCGTTTTTTCAAATACCGGCAGATTCCACCTTCCGTTATTACTGTCGTAAACGGCATTGAGCGTAAAATCGCTGATAATGATTATTTTCAGGCGAGGCCTCAATAAAAGTAGACTTCCCGGACTGAGAATTACTCTGGTTTTTTTTGCTTTTAAGATTGTTTCGTCGTATTGGTCTTCTCTATCAGGTCCGATTGTAAGGGCGTCGATTTCCACAGAACCGTCGAGTTTAAGATGCATTGCGTCGGCTGTGATTTTAGTTCCTGTTTTTCTGCCGAGGTTTTCCAGTGCCGCCTTACAAAAATACCTCGATGCAACAACAAACAGTATCCAAAGAAGAGCTGCTGCAAACAGGACCTCTATCCATAACCGGAAAAGTATTTTCGGGATATTCTTTATTTTTTTTGCCGTTATTTCTTTTTTGGACTCATCCGCCATCGTTTTATTGAGCAACCTTTTTCACTTCCGGAATTTGTTTTTTATTTCCTGCTGCCGGCTGCATAGCAGGTCTGGACCGAACTGCGGAAATCTTATTTTTTTATCGCCTTGTCCGCGATGTCCCGCCGCCAGTATGCCCCGTCAAATTTGATTATCTCTACTGCCTGATAAGCCCTCGCTTTCGCTGCTGCAATCGTATCGCCCAAAGCTGTCACCCCGATAACCCTTCCTCCGTTAGTGACAATATCCCCATTTTTTTTTGCAGTGCCGGCGTGGAATACCATAACGTCGTCTGATTTGCCTGCCTCATCCAGTCCGGTAATTATTTTTCCTTTTTCGTAATCGCCCGGATAGCCCTTCGATGCCATCACCACGCAGACAGCAGGCCGACTGTCCCAGTCCAATGTAACTTCATCGAGCTTGCCGTCGCAGACCGCAAGCAGGACTTTCAGCAGGTCGTTTTTTAACCGCATCAGTATCGGCTGGGTCTCAGGGTCGCCGAATCGCACATTAAATTCCAGAACACGGGGCCCGCCTGCTGTAATCATTAAGCCTGCGTATAAGACTCCTTTGTAGGGCGTTTCATTGCGGTTCATTGCATCGACTATCGGCACGAGAATTTCCCGTGAAATCTGCTCCATCAATTTATCCGTCACTACAGGAGCGGGGCTGTATGCCCCCATTCCGCCGGTATTTGGCCCGGTGTCGCCGTCGCCGATAGGTTTGTGGTCCTGCGACGACTCCATTACATAAATATTAGCTCCATCCACGAATGCCAGAATAGAGGCCTCTTCGCCGAGCAATTTGTCCTCAACGACAATTCTGCTGCCCGCATCACCAAATATTCTCTGCACCATTATTTTTTCCGCAGCGAGGATTCCGTCCGCAGGGTCGTTGCAGACAAACACTCCCTTGCCTTTTGCCAGTCCCGCAGCCTTTACTACAATTGCCTCATCTCTGCTGGCGATATATTTTTTTGCATCTTTGAAATTGTCGAATATCTTGCCTTCCGCTGTTGAGATTGCCGCCGACCGCATAAGCTGTTTTGAAAAGGCCTTGTCCGATTCTAATTGTGCCGCTGCGGCTGTAGGCCCAAACGCCTTTATCCCTGCTGCCTCGAAGGCGTCAACGATTCCGAGTGCCAACGGCTCTTCAGGTCCGACAACCAAAAGCTCAACTTTTTTCTCTTTCGCAAAAGTAAGCAGTTTGTCTATATCGTTATCTTTAATCGGCACATTTTCGCCGCAGGCCTCTGTTCCGGGGTTGCCGGGAGCAATATAAAGTTTCTCAAGCTCCTTCGATTGCGCAAGCTTCCACGCAATCGCATGCTCACGTCCGCCGCTTCCGGTTAATAATACTTTCATTTCTCGCCTCTAATTTCTTCTGGATTCTGGATTCTACATTCTTATTTATATACCATACCCCTATTAATTGCTCAAGCTTTGTTTGGCGCAAACACCACTACCCCAATAACATATCCTTGTTTTTTTTAGAGAGATAAGGGTTTTTAGGAATACAATGGAATTGCCACAAAAAACCAAGGAATGCCCGATAATTTGCTTGCTTTTTGGATAGCAGAAGTGTATAATTACACAAAGGCTGATTTTCTGCTTCGGATAATTTTAAAATGAGAAGCATACCAAAAACAAAACCAACCAGACTCCGTTACCATATTTTTAACATTTTCCTTTTGTTTCTAAGTTCTCTGCTTTTCGCCGAGCAGGTTGGTGTTGAGCAGGTCGAAAAGGCCTCTAATTCGATTTCTCAAAACAGAGGGTTGGAATTATACAGTGGTTATTACCAGAAAAATGATGGTCAGGTCGAAGTATATTATGACAGTATCGAAGATGGCAAACTTGTTGGAGGAAAAGTGACCCTGGCATTGCCGACGGTTTTGGAGTATCAAAGCATTATTCAGGCTTCCTCTTCGTGGAACTGTGAAACTGTTATCAACAACGGCCCTTCGGAAAACCGTATTGACATTGTCGTAGTAGGTGATGGTTATACTCTGTCCGAGCTGAGTAAGTACCAACTAAACGTCAATAACATTTTAGGCGGGTATTTCTCACAAGAACCCCTTGCTTCTTATGTCAATTTTTTCAATGTTCACAGGGTCGATGTCATCTCCAATGAATCTGGTGTTGATGAACCTGACTATGGCATTTATCGCGATACCGCTTTGGATATGACGTATGACTGCAGTGGAACGCCTCGGCTTCTTTGTATTAATACCGCAAAGGCCTGGAACGCCGCAAGTGTTGCTCCAGATGCAGACCAGATATTAGCATTGGCTAATTCAACCAGATACGGCGGAGCCGGCTATAATAATCTTGCTACTATGGCTGGAGATAATAGTGATAGTGTGGAACTTGCCTTGCACGAGTTTGGGCACTCCTTTGGAGGGCTTGCAGATGAATACGAATACGGCGGAAGTGAAACCTATACAGGTTCCGAGTTTTCGCAAATAAACATTAGCATCTACAATGCTCAGCAGCAGACAAGTTTGCAGACAAAATGGTACAGGTGGCTTGATTTGACAAACGTTGATACGTATGAGGGCGCAAATTATTGGAGATACGGGATATACAGACCGACATACAATTCAAAAATGCGCTCACTTGACGAGCCTTTTGAGCAGGTCAATGACGAACAGATTATATTTAGAATATACGAAAACGTTTCCATAATCGATGACTATACGCCTTTGTCGGAAGGACCGATTTCAGGTTATACCGATTTCTACGTTGTTCCCGTCGAGCCGACGCCTAATACAATCGACATTCAATGGTATATCGATGATCAGCCTGTCTCTGACGCTAACGCAGCAACCTTCAGCCCCGATATTTCTACACTGACTGACGGCCTTCATGAAGTTTCGGTTACGGTGACTGATAATACCTCTATGGTCAGAGATGAAATTAAAAGAGCTGCAGCTAATGACAAAATCGCTGCAATGGCAGATAAACGTTGTCAAGCCAGACTTTAATCAAGATAATATTGTCGATTTTCTCGACTTTGCAATTCTTGCAAACTACTGGTTGGACACATGTTCAGCGCCGGATTGGTGCGGAAGTTCAGAATCTTGACCAAAATGGCGTAGTCAATTTCCGTGACCTTCGGATATTTGTCGGATACTGGCTTGAAGTTACTATCCCTTAGGTTTATAAATCTTCCAGATGCGAATCCATTGTTAATGCTTTGAATCGGCCTTGATATGTAAGGCAAAAGCAGGTCTGTTCTACCAGTCAGCCAATTTTCGTTCCCGAACGACTTATTCAGTGAGCAGCTCGAATTCTTCCATACTTAACAATTGCCGCAGCTTCTGCAGGGCAGTCAGACTCTATCTGGCGAACCCTTTCTTTTGTCAGGTTCAGTTCCTCGCCGATTTGCTGAAGCGTCTTTTTTTCCTTCTTAATTCTCGAGCCTGAACAATCCGAAATGGTTCAGGATAATATACTGCTCACGCTCATCAAGATTGTCCCTGATAACCTGCGCCAGACTTTGCCTCGCCTGCTCTATCAGGCCGGAATCGACCGCCTCGGTAATTCGCCTGTTCTGGTCTATGTCGTCCTGAATAGTCTCCACCTGTGCCGTCGACAGTCTGCCTGCGGCGGATTCCGGCACCTTTCTGGCAAAATCTTTTGCAATTACCCACGTTGCATAAGTGCTGAACCTGAAGCCTTTTGTGTAGTCAAATTTTTCTATTGCCTGCATCAGCGAAAAAATCCCTTCGCTTATCAGGTCAGAAAGATTTGTCTGGTCTCTGCTGTGCTTGCGGGCAATGGCGATTACAAAACGCAGGTTTGCCTCGATAATCATTTTTTTGATAAGCTGGGCCTCTTTGATATGGTTTTCAATTGTATCGAGCTGTCTAGCCGAGATATCGGCAGGCTTTATCCCTGCTCTTTTTGTATTGACCAGATATTTTAAAAAGTTGTATCTTCGAAACAGTTCCAGTTCGCTTTGCCTGTTCAGAGTCGGTGCATCCTTTAAGTGTTTGGTATATTCCGCAACATTTACTCTGTCAAGTTCTGGTAAATAATGCCCTTTATACTCTAATTTTTTCCCCAGTATTTTCTCCTCGGCATTGTCCTGCGTAAATTCATCGCTGAATATGTATTCAATTTTTTGGCCGAGTAATGCCCTTGCCCTTTTCATTTTTATAAGCCGGTATATTGTGCTTTTGCTTCTGCCGAATTTTTCAATCAGGCCTTTGACCTTATTCCCTTCCTTATATTGTTTGTAAATTTCCGCTGCCTGCTCTGCACCGAAATGGGTGCGTCCTTTGCCTACGAAGCAGTCGGGGCGGGCTTGTTCACAGCTTATCAGGGTGTATCTGATGGTCTCATGACTTCTGCCGGTCTTTTTTGCTATCTGCTCAATTATCTGATGACGGCTGTTGCCGCCTTTTTTGGCCAACTTTGTTGCCATTCCGATTATCTTTCTTTTTTCCCCGGCTGTGAGTCTTTTGAGGCTTCCGGCCTTTTGTGCAAGCGACTGGTTTCTCTGGGTAAATTTGTCCACAGCCGACTGGGCAAAGCCGAGTTTCTTTTGTCCGCCTTCAAATATGAACTTTTTGGCAACCAGGCCTCTTTTGCGCCAGCGGTTTATAGTCTTTGTGGTGACTGAAAGTTTGCCGGCAAGCTCCTCTATTGTATAAATCTTTTCTTTCTGCGTGATAACAGGCTCGGCCATCTGGCCGCTCAGTTTTGATATAAAGAGCCGCAGGTCTTCAGCGAGCTGCTCTCCCTTTATAATCTCTTTGATTGTGCCGGTTTTCGGCTGAAAGCCTGTGATGCGAAAACACACAAAATCGAATGGGTATTCTCTATCTTTTTCAACTATTTCCAGCAGCTTTTCTGTCTCGGCCAGTTGTTTGCGACGTTTTCCAGCCGGCACAAAACGCATCTGCATTAACAATTGTGCAAGATTCGGGCTTTGTATCTGACGCATAAATATATTCCCATTTCAACCAGATGTCCATTTTATCATAAAGCGTGTAAAAACACACCTTCTTTTTGTCTGCCTTGAATGGAGTCATTTGGTTTGTTTTAACCTTTGTGCAGTATATTTGAATTGTCTGTCTGGAGCGTGGGGATGAAAAATATATTGCTTTTTTGCGCAGATTGCATGAGTATGGCAACGAAATTTAATATGGGATTGTGAAGTGGAGAATTTTGATTCAGCAAATATGAAAAATAAATGGAGCATCGCATACTAAAGAAACTGCTCTGCCGGCAGTTTTTTTCATTTTGCGGTTCCTTTCTGAATTGTAGATAAAATGAAATCAAATTCCGACGGTAAATTGGATTTTACTGAAAAAGTTACCAGGAAAATATTCGGCGCTCCGCGTGATATTCGCGACCCGCGTATTTTTCACAAGCTGGCCCTTATCCCATTGCTTGCCTGGATAGGGTTGGGCGCCGACGGCCTCTCCTCATCTGCTTACGGTCCTGAAGAGGCTTTCAGGGCGATGGGAACCCATACTTATTTATGTCTGTTTCTCGCTATTGCGACCGCCCTTACCGTGTCAATAATCTCATACGCATACTCAAATATTATCGAACACTTCCCGCATGGCGGCGGCGGTTACATAGTCGCCACTCACATGCTCGGAGAAAAGGCAGGTGTTGTCTCCGGTTGCGCACTGATTGTCGATTATGTGCTCACCATTTCAGTTTCAATAGCTTCCTGCGTCGATGCGCTGTTTAGTTTTATGCCGCTGGAATATCACAAGTATAAGATTTTAACTGCCGCCGGTTTTCTTATATTATTGATGCTGCTCAATATAAGAGGACTCAAAGAGTCTATATTAATATTAGCGCCAATCTTTATCACCTTTTTAATCACACATATTCTTTTATTAGGTTACGGCATATTCAGTCATGCAGGCCAGGTTAAGCAGGTCGCTGACAATTTCCAATATAAAACCACTTTTTCCAACGACCTTTCTACCATAGGATTTTTCGGTGTTCTTTTTATATTTCTGCGGGCGTATTCTATGGGTGGCGGCACATATACGGGAATAGAGGCTGTTTCAAACGGCCTGCAGGCCCTCAGAGAACCTAAAGTCCAATCCGGCAAGAGAACGATGTTTTATATGGCTGCTTCGCTTGCCCTGACCGCAGGCGGGCTTTTTTTATGCTACTACCTGCTTCTTGATGCCGAACCTGTTGCGGGAAAGACTCTTAATACTGTTCTTGCTGACAAATTATACCAGAACTGGCAATTCGGCTACTGGATAGCGCTGGTGACAATTCTTTCCGAAGGCGCGCTGCTTCTGGTTGCCGCCCAGACCGGTTTTATCGATGCTCCTCGTGTTATGGCAAATATGGCGGTTGATTCGTGGCTGCCTCACAGGTTCGCCTCATTTTCAGAACGCCTTACAATGCGTAATGGCATTCTGATGATAGGGATATTGGCACTTACCGTGCTGTTTTATACTCACGGCTCGATTTCAACTCTGGTGGTTATGTACTCAATAAATGTTTTCATCACGTTCTCACTGTCAGAGTTCGGAATGTCTCGCTTTTATATAAAAAACAGAAAAATTGTTCCTAAATGGAAGCGGCAGCTCTGTATTCAATTGACAGGTCTTATATTCTGTCTGACGATTCTTTCTATAACAATCTTTGAAAAATTCAGCGAAGGGGGCTGGCTTACTCTTCTTATAACATCACTGCTTATTTTGCTTTGTTACATAATCAACAGCCATTATTCGAAGGTGAAGACCCAGCTGAAACGTTTGGATGAAATACTTGGGAAGATGCCGCAATCGGATTCGATTAATATTGCGCCGGTTAATAAAAACGATATGACCGCAATATTGCTGGTCGGCGGCTTTAATGGTGTCGGGGTTCATTCTCTTTTCTCAATTATCCGTTCCTTTCCCGGAATGTATAAAAACTTTATCTTTGTTTCCGTTGCCGTCATAGACCAGGGCATATTTAAAGGCGAAGAAGGACTTGAGGATTTAAAGAAATCCGCGGAGGATTCCTTAAAGAAATATGTTGAACTTGCCCGCAGGCTCGGATTCCCGGCTGAATACAGAATAGCGACAGGCACCGATCTCATCGAACAGGCCTCCGAATTGACGCTGGAGGTATCGAGGGAATTCAGTAAATCTACGGTCTTTTCAGGACAGCTTTCTTTCCGCCTTGAAAAATTTTATCACAGGCTGCTCCATAATGAAGCTGCTTTTGCCATTCAGAGGCGATTACAATGGAACGGGGTCACTAATGTCATATTGCCGATAAGATTGGATACCGCCAAACCCCTTGTTAAGGATAAGAAGGGATTTAAGTGATTATTTGGCCTTTTTGTTTATCGCATAATCCAGCTTTTTGCGACAAAATCGAGTTTGGCATCATTTCGGAAGGCAGGGTCGCCGCCCAAATCGTAATTGAGCTGGAGAGTCTTTCGCATAAAGACTCTTATCGGGCTGCCATTCTCCAGTTTTTGCAGGGGGTGGCTGACTATGGCGATTTCGTTGCTTAAGCCGCTTATGAAAAGTTTTATACTCTTGGCCTGCGGGTCAAAATCAGGCCAGACGATAGCAATATCCTTTGCATTATCTTCGCCGACCAAAAGCTTGTTGCTGGTTTTTTCAAGCAGTTCGAAAAATGGGTATGTGCTGCTGTGACGTTCTTTTATCGCCTCGAATACCGCGTCAGGTGTGCCGTTGCCGGCTGTTATTAACTGAAATGTATCGGTCGCCACTTCGCATCGGGGGTAGAAATCGACTTCGCGGTCGGTTTTGTTGGTGACGGTCAGAATTGTGTACCAGTATCGGACAGAATTGCCGTCCTCTGTGTTCAGTATGATTTGTTGCGGATGTGTAAAGCGAACGTCCGCGGTCCATTCGTTAGACTTCTGGATAATGGCCGGCTTTGGCGCCGCCGCTGTGCAAAGAGAGGCTGTTAAACACAAAAAAATGATTAGGGGGTAACCCGCCTTTTTCATTTCCTTTACCTTTATCAAGTTAGCTTTCAACGACTTACGACCTGCGACTTAAGACTGTTATATATTCTACCATAAACCGCAATAAAAACAAGCCTAATCTGTCCTTACATATTGAGATTATCCATTTTAACATATATTCTCGACCGGCGTGGGTTTTTTAGAAAGCAGGATTGCCTAAATTACCAGAAAAATGCGAGATTATCGGCCTAACAAGTTTCTCAGTTTGATAAACAATTGAACTGTTTTTGGGTTTTTGTCTATAAGCCATAGACTTTGCTTGCTGAACAATAATATGACCGACCCTAATTATTTCCTGCCATTTTACAATTCCTTCTCGCCGTGCTGACGCCCGTCGCAGCAGGTTTGCCCGTTTACAATGCCATAATGTAACCTCACAACGCCACGATGTAAAGCCGCAATGCCTCAATGTAAGCTTACATCATATATATTTCGAAAATCAAGTTTTTTGTCGGAATTTGAGGATTTGTTATGTGTAAGAAAAGGGTTGTTTGCCCTGTTCTAATCGGACTTCGGTCCGCCGCAGGCGGATGGCAATCTTTTATGTATTCAAGCAACTTTTTCAACAGCCTCACTATCCCCCTGTTTTCATTAATCTACCCCAAAATCCAAGTTTTTTGGATTTGCCCGCCTTTTTGGCGTACTTCTCGCAATACCTGCAAAGTATATCTTCGGAATCGTCTTTCAGCCCGGTCACTATCCGCTTGTATTCAGAACTCTCAAACAACTCATTATACGATTTTTCAAGCAGATTCCCAAGAATATGCCTTAGCCCGAAATCCTCACAGCACAACACCACATCTCCATTTGGTAACAGGACATTCTGATTTAGGTGCCTGGTGCATTTAATCGGACCGTTTATCCGGTATGTCTCAACTCCCTTTATCTGCAAATTATTCGCACGCGTTTCAGGAACCATTCTCAAAATCTTCACTGACTTCAGGGTCTCGATTAATTCAGGATGTATATTATCAAAATACAAATATACTGCGTTCGGCACACTTTCGGTCACTTTTTTCAGTACATTCTTATATTCATTGTTTATTTCTATTTTCGTATTGGCATCCTTGTCAGGCAGATGAACTATAAAAGACTTAAACCGAATTTTCTTTATCTGTCCAACATCATCTTCCTTCATATCGGATAATGTTGAAAATACTGTAAGCCGATGCCCCATTTGATACGCATACAGTACCATTTTTGTACATTCTTTATTAAACCACGGTTCTCCATACCCCGAAAAAGATATATCAACCTTCTTTGGAAGCTTATCTATGTACCTTTTAAACGTATCAAAACTCATATCATATACGTTCGATATCTTCTTATACGCACTTATGAGCAATTCCTGTGGGCAGTAACTGCACATATTCTTACATCCGATCTTTGTAGTTACCTCTATAAATGGTGCTGGTTTACCCATTCATGACCTCTTAATTTAAGTGGTTTGGTTATATACTATCACTCCCAAATTTTAATCTGAAGCGCAACACATAGGTTTGCTCCAGAAGACCTCTGTCGGGGTCCGATAGTTTAAAATTTTGCGGTCGATTATTCAATAGTTCCAACGTGATGTCAACATCCAATTGGATAATCTTTCCGAAATCCATGTCCTTGGGAAAGAACTGACGCAGCAGGCCTTTGGATTCCATAATCTTCCTCGAATTGCCTTTTATTTTTATATTTTTGATACTTCCTATCTGCCGCCTTAAACAGCGTCCTCGTGGTGAAATCATTTTTTGCCGTTTTTGTGTTTTTTTGCCTATCTGCCCCATTCGACTACGCTCAGGGCAAGCTTAAAATAAACGACTTATGCTACTCTGCGTAGTACGCTACGAAGCACGAGCCAGCCTTTTTACCCGTTTACAATGGACTCAATATAAGATTACATTATCTATCTTTTAATAATCAAGTTTTTTGTCGGAATTGGAGGATTTCTTACGTGTAATAGAAGGGCTGTTTTCCCTGTTCGAGGCGGACTTCGGTTTGGAGATTGCGGAGGGTGTTGGTAAGAAATTCAGCGAGGGTCTCATCAGGCATTGATTTGGCCTGTTCTGCGGGGATAGGTTTGCCGTAGCGGACAACGATTTTTTTGCCCAAAGAAAAGATTTTTTTATGTCGAGGCCAGCACTCGAAGGCCCCGTCGATAAGCACAGGAACAATAGCGGCGTTGCCGCGTCTGCATAGAAAAGCGAGACCAGGTTTAAATTGTGCAATTTTGCCGTCAGATGTTCTTGTGGCTTCGGGGAAGAGCAGGACGGGCTGGCCGGCCTGAAGTTTTCTGATAATGGTTTTCATTGCTGAAAAGTCTGCTTCGTCCCGGCGAAGCGGCATTACATTAATGGAGTAAAGAAGCCGGCGAAAAATCGGATTTTTGAAAAGGGTATCACGGGCAAGATAATTGATTTGTCTTTTTATTCCGGAGGCGCAGAAAAGCGGGTCGAGAAAACTCTGATGATTGCTTACCAGAATAAATGCGTCGTCGGCGGGGATGTTTTCTTTTCCGGATACCTTGAAGCGGAAACATATCTTGCAAAAGACATAACAGGCTCTTCTGGCGAAGTGATACCATAAAGATTTTATTTTTTGTTTGAGCATTTTGTTTTCACGATTTCGAGCAGTCTGTCGACCATCTTCTCGATTGACAGATTTGTTGTGTCGATAATGACGGCGTCATCCGCCGGCTTGAGAGGCCCGACCGTTCTGCTGCGGTCGCTTTTGTCCCTCCGGTCGAGTGCATTTTGTATTGATTCGACTGATTCATTGATGCCTTTTGCGGATAGTTCCGCCTGTCTCCTTTCGGCACGTTTGGCCGGGTCGGCGATTAAAAAGAATTTTATATCTGCGTCGGGGAATGCGACAGTTCCCTGGTCTCTGCCTTCGGTGACGACCTTTTGGCAGCGGGCGGCAAAATCTCTTTGCATCTGAACCAGCCTTTGACGGACTTTTGCCGAAGATGCTATATATTTGGCATTGGCGGTGACTTCGGGATTTCTTAATTGTTCGGTGACAATTTCGCCGTTGATTGTTGCAGACATTTCGTTTTGTTTTGTCTCAAACTTAAAATCGTTGTTGTCCAGAACCGAGAGGAGTTTTTTTTCGTTTTTCAAATCTGTCTTTGCTTTCATAGCGGCCAGTGTAACCGCCCGATACATCGCGCCGGTATCAATAAAGGCGGCATCCAATTTTTGAGCGAGGAGCCTGGCGGCGGTGCTTTTGCCGCTGCCGGCAGGGCCGTCAATTGTGATGATTAGCCTGTCCATTTGTTATTCGTTGACTTTAACGACAATTATACTGGTATCGTCAATCTGGCTTGCAAGGCCGACAAAACGTCTCCTGTAGCCGATGATGCTTTTGACCATTTGTTCGGCAGATTCTTTGCTGTATTTTTTGGCGGTCTGCAGAAAATTGTTCCTGCCCCAGAGCTGCCCGTCGAAGTTGGCGGCGTCAATAAGACCATCCGTGTAGAAAAGCAGGGAATCGCCTTTTTTGAGGTCTGTCGTATCGATGTTATAAGACGCATTTTCATCGACGCCAAGGACAAGGCCGCCTTTGTCGAGGTCGCTGCTTTCCTGTCCTCGGATTATAAAAGGAGGTTCGTGACCGCAATTGCAGTAGGTAATGGTTTTGTTCACGGTATCGACGATGCTGTAAAACAGCGAGATAAACTCGCCGTCGCGGCACTCTCTGCAGGCCATTTTGTTTAGTTTGTTTATGATTTGTTCGATACCCCCGCTGCTTGTTTGCGCAAGCAAACTGCGGGGGCATTCGCTGTCGGTGTATGCCCTGACGGCGCCGCGAAACAGCCCCATCATCAGGGCGGCGGGCATGCCTTTTCCAATCACATCAGCAATAGTAATTACGAGTCGGCCGCTGCCGGCGGTCTGGAAGTCGTAAAAGTCGCCGCCGACATCGAAACAGGGTATATATGTAGCGGCGATGTCGAGGCCTTTAACGAAAGGCGCTTTTTCGGGAATCATCCTTCGCTGGATAACCCCTGCCAGGCGAACCTGCTCTGCGATGCGTGCGCCTTCGATGGCCTCGGCATAGAGCCGGGCGTTAGTAATTGCAACGGCGCACTGGGAAGCGACTGCCCGGGCGAGTGCAATATCATCTGCAATATCATACTTGTCAAAATGTTTCGGCTCGGGACTATACAGCCTCAGAACGCCTATGGCGTGCTTTCTGAATTTCATTGCGACGGTAAGCTGGCTGACAAGCCCCTCTTTTATTGTGGCCTCTTTGTAGCCGACGCGGTCATCGTCGCGCATATCGTCGAGAACGACAGCCTCGCCTGCGAAGGCGGCCTTTATAACAGGGTCGTCTTTGGTGACCGGGCCTTTGTTGCGGTATTCCTCAGAGAGGCCGTAGGTGCTGCGCATCTTCAGGTCGCCGGCCTCTTCGTCAAGCAGTCGGATGGAGCAGGCCTTTACGCCGGTAATTTTAACGGCAGCCTCTGCGAGCCTGTCGAGCACCTCCTGAAGTGAGAATGCCCCCGCGACCAGCGTTGGGAGCTGGTAAATCTGCTCCTGTCTTTCAATTTGTTTATCGTTATTTTCCATTGTTTCCGAAATTCAAAAAAATCAAGAACCGAATTATACAACAATTTTTGCCTACAGTGAATATGATTTGGGATAAATAATACTTGGCTGAAGAAAAAATGTTTGCTGTTTTGACAAAAAAAATGTAAATCTTTGGAAATTGTTCGTAAGAATAAAGACGTTTTGAGAAGTGGTATGATTGCCAAAAGGATAATTTTCGCAGGTAATGTGCAAGGGGTAGGTTTCCGGTTCACCGCACACAATATTGCCAGACATTGGGAACTGAAGGGTTTTGTGCGGAATCTGCCTGATGGTAACGTTGAGATGTTTGCACAGGGAAGGGCAGAAGATATAGAGGGATGCCTGTCCGATATCGGCGAAACCTTTGCGGGCAGTATAAGCGAAACCCGGATTGAGGATGTTGAATTTGACAGCCGCTATAATGATTTTAAGATAACGTTCTGAAGCCGCAGGTTTCGGATTGAATGAGTAGCGGCGTGTTTGTTGGTATAAACTTATGATGATTTGGAGTTAAGATATGTTTGGCTCTGTAATTGAATTCATTAGAAAAGCTGTCACGGAACAGATTATGCACGACCCTTTTTGGGCGAGTATCGGCCTGCTCGGCCAGTTGTTTTTTGGGGGCAGGTTCATACTTCAGTGGATAGTAAGCGAATATAAAGGGGAGTCTATTGTGCCTGTTGCATTTTGGTATTTGTCTGTTGTTGGCAGTTTGATGCTGCTTGGTTATTCCGTTCACATAAGAAATCCGATTTTTATCCTTGGGTTCTCGCTGAACACTCTTATTTATTTGCGGAATATCCATCTGATTTATAGAATGCCGAAGAATAACCTGTCAGCCTGATGACCAAAAGGTGTGTGAAACAGAGAAGGGAATATGCAATGAATCAAAGTATCCATTTGACCAGAAAAGAATATCTTGTTCTCTGCGGACTTTTGGCGATTAGTATTGTCAATGCCTTCTGGATGCTGTCGACAAAAACACTGGATAATCATGAGTGCTTTGTGTCCGTAACGGCCCGTGAGATGCTTGAAAACAATAACTGGGCTCTGCCGACAATGAATGGAGAGCCTCGAATAAATAAGACGCCTCTGTCTTACTGGCTTGTAGCGGGTCTTGGAAGGTTGACAGGCTGCATAAATGAATTTACAACGAGATTGCCGAGCGCCGTCTTTGCCGTTCTTTCGGCAGTTGCAGTTTTCTATTTTGTAAATCTATGGCTTGGATTTCGGATTGCGGCAATCAGCGCCGCTGTCTGGTCAACTTCGCTGGCTTACAGTCGCTGCTCACATATCGGCAGGCCCGATATGGCCGTTTCGTTTTTCATTACCCTTTGCCTTTTAAGTTTCTACGCAGCGGTGAAAAGCGAAACCCGTAGTAAGCAGATTATTTATGCCTTGATTTTCTGGGTAAGTTTCGGCCTTGGGAATCTGGCCAAAGGGCCGGCCCCCGTGCCGCTTGTGCTGCTTCCGGTCTTTTTCTTTATACTTGTTGGCCGCAAATGGTCGGTATTGCCCAAGATGATGCCGATTGTGGGGGTTATTATTTTCCTTGCGATTCTGCTGCCTTGGCCACTCATTGTTGCTTATAAAGTCAATTGGAATCTGGTAATCTGGAAAAAAGAATTTATAGACCGTTTTTTCGGTGAATATGCGCCGGGGCGATATCCGTTCTTTTTCTATTTTTTGATAATGTTCAGGTATATAGCGCCATGGTTTATTTTCCTTCCTATCGCATTGGTAGCTCCCTTCTACAAAGTCTGGGCTGAAAAAAGAGATGTGATGAAATATTTGTGGCTGTGGTTTGTTGTGAATATTATTTTTCTGACAATTGATGTTGGCAAGAGGCAGCATTATATCCTGCCTTTGATGCCGGCAATGGCCATCCTTATCGGCGTTTTACTTGACGATATGGTTTTTTGCAGACGTGGATTCACCGCAGATTTTGTCCGGCGATTGGGGAAAACGCATATATATATATTTATTGTTTCCATTGTCGGCGGCGTTGTTTCCACCGCAGTATTCTGGCCTCAATTCCTGCCGGGCGTAATAGTCTTTTGTTTATTTGCTGCTGTGATGACAGCCGCTATTGTCCTGTTATTTTACAAGGGAAGACTGCAGACAGCTCTTGTTGCCTGTTTTGTTTTTGTCGGCATCGCTTTTATGGTTTATGTCGCATTTGATGCGGTGAATGTCGACCAGGAACGTGAAGTCAAGGAATTTTCCCTTCTAATCTCTGCCAGAGTGCCGAAAACTGAGAGGCTGGTGGCTTACAAAAATATCTCAGAGACATTCGTGCATTATTTCGGCAGGACGGTGCCGAAAATAAAGGATATACAGGAGCTTTATCAACGTTATCAGCAGGGCGACTGGGTTGTGGCAACATCAGAACGTGTTGAGATTTTGGAAAAGGACGGCCGTTTTGAGCAGGCACACTACAAGCCGTGGCAGTCTGATTTACGAGGAGATGCAGCCGGCAGGTTGTTTCACAAATCGGACAACTGATATGATTCGACTTTGCTCACCACTTGCAGGTTGTTGAAATTGCAGTCTGCAAAAAGGAGTTATTTTGTCAGATTGCTGATGGAAGATATTTCTTCGTTGGTCAATTCGCGGTCGCCGACGATTTTTTTGACAGTCCTGATGGTTTCTTCGACAGAATAACCTTTGTTTTTTTCCAGCCAGACTGCAACGAGCATAGCAACCCTTTTATCGTCTCCGCTGCCGTGCAGAAGGACAGGCAGATTTTTTTTATCAGCCATTATTGAAAGAAAGCCATCCTGCATCTGGTTGTTGGGAGAATAGTTGCTTTTCTCGATTGGCATTTCAATATAATTAAGGCCGTTATTTCTTGATGCTACTATTTCTTCACTGTACCAGTTTTGGTCTCTATGCTCTGTAATCGGACGAATGTTGACAATAGTTGCAATGTGATACTTATAACGCAACCTTGTATAATCCATTCCCCGGGGCTGACCGCTTGCATAAAGCACTCCCGGTTCTATGGTGCAGAAGCCCTTTATATGGAAGTGCTTGACCATCAGGTATACTCCTGCAGCAATCAGCAAAATGATAAAAATCTTTTTGGCAATAGTCGGTTTTTTCTTACTCATTCTTTTTTTCAGATACAAGATTTTCTTTATTATATATTTTGCGAACCGAATATATCTTTTTGTTTGTGGCCTCAAAATAAACCCTGCTTGTCATTTCACCGAGCAGGCCGGTAGAGATAAATATAAGTCCTGTGATAAAAAGCAGACCGGCTATACCTGCCAGAGGGCCATGTGCAACAAGGATGGGAACATTGTAGGCGAATTTGTCATAAAGTATATAACCGCTTAAGAGCATAGCTGCGAGGATGCAGTACAGGGCAAGTTTGCCGAAAAAATGAAGTGGTCGCGTGAGATATTCGAGCAGGAATCTGATGGTAATCAGGTCGAAGGCGACACGAAATGTCCTTGAAATGCCATAGTTGCTTGACCCTTTGGGACGGACGATATTTGCGATGGGTATCTCTGTGATTTTAGCCCCGCTTCGGGATAGTAGTGCCGGTATGAATCTGTGCATTTCGCCGTAAAGGTTCAGCTCCCCAAGGCAGTCGCGTTTGAAGGCCTTGAACGTCGTGCCGAAGTCGTGGATGTTCACGCCGCTGATTTTAGAGGCAATCCAGTTGGCGGTTCTGGATGGGATTTTTCGCATAATGAGATTATCGACCCTGTGTTTTCGCCACCCGCTGACCACATCGAAGCCTTCATTTATTTTTTCAAGAAATTTCGGTATCTCTTCCGGCTGGTGCTGCAGGTCGCCATCCATACTTATAATAATCTGTCCCCTCGCATTGTCGAAGCCGGCGGCCAGGGCTGCGGTCTGCCCAAAATTGCGCCGAAGCTCAACGATAACAACCTTCTCATCGCCAAGAGCGATTTCTTTTAGCAGTTGAAGTGTGTTGTCCTCGCTTCCGTCATTTACGAAAACAAGCTCGTAATCCGCCAGCGGCGGACTGCAGGCGGACATCACTTTTGTCAGCCGCTCGTATAGCTCGTTCACGACTTCCGCCTCGTTATAAAGAGGGACAACGACCGAGCAATCTATGTTAATTTTATAATTGTCCATAATGTATCAATTTTACACCGGCGTCCTGCAGAAACTTCCTGACTTCTTTGCTGCATAGCGTATCAAATTCCAGTCTTCGCTGCTCAACAAGTCTTGTTTTGAATTTTTCTAAGCCATCTATATAGCCCGGATGTGTCATTACTTCCGCCCCCGCTGCTGTCTTGCGACAGCAAGACGCGGGGGTTGATAATTCTGAAGATAGAGCCTTAAAGAAGTTTATATCAATTTTTCCGGTATGTGCAATACCGTAAGTGGCTTTGGTTTTCAGAAATTTCGGATTCTGCAAACGGTTTATTCGAGCCATCATACGGACAAATCTTGTTCTTTTTGGCCCATCTTTGTCGGCCGGAGGCCAGGGAGGGTAAAAAACCTTTGTCGGCTCGTAGGTGAAACGAATGGAATTGATGTTAAACTGCTTGGCGAGGCTGCAAACGATTTTGTATATGGCGGGGAAACTATGGATGTGCTTATGTGAATCTAAATGTGTCGGCTGCACGCCTCTGTCAATTGCCCATTGTATCTGTGCGGCAAGTTCGGCTCTTATGGCAGCCCTGAACTTGGAGGAGACAAGAGATTTCCAGGCAAGCTTGTTGGCAGAGTATGCAAATTCGCCGTTTGTATTGGCGAGCATTCTTACGAGCGGCGCATTTGAAAGCGGCTGACCTTGCGTAAGGTTAAGATGAATCCCTACGCCGAGCGTTGGAAGCTGCTTTGCAATTTTGATTGCCTCTTCCGCTGACGGCATATTTGTCATAAGGGTTGTGCTTGTGAGGATGCCGTTTTTATGAGCCTCTGCGATAGCCTTGTTGACGCCTTCGCACAGGCCGAAATCGTCGGCGTTAATTATTAAAAGAGTGTCCATTTTGGATTAGTGTAAATGTTCAGGCCGTTTGCGTCAAGCGTTGTGCGTAATGCGAAAAAATTAACCACTTTTGCTTATAGGACAGGAAAATTACCGGAAAACCAAATCGATATACACAAGACCGATAACTGAATTGAACCACAAAGGCACAGCCTGCCCTGAGCAAGGTCGAAGGGAGATCACAGAGAAAGCCAGATAATTTGGCAAGCGAGGTTTAAAAGGATTTGCCCCGACAAGCACTTTTGGATGCTTGTCGGGGCAGTGCCTGCGGCAAACCGCCAAAGGCGGTTGCCTTGTTATGACAAGCCGCAGACACAGATCAGTTACAATCTATTGACAAATATACAAACCTATTTTAGAATGTCAACAAAATTTTTCTGGAGGATAAAGAAATGACTTCTTACACACTCGGCTTGGATATTGGGTCAAACAGCATCGGCTGGGCACTTCTGAATACCAATAAAAAACCATCAATAGTTGATTTAGGAGTTCGCGTTTTCCCAGAGGGCGTTGACAGAGATACCAAAGGTCTCGAAAAATCAAAGAATGCTACTCGCAGAGAAGCAAGAGGTGCAAGACGAAGCCACCAAAGACGAAATCTGCGAAAACAACGTTTATTAAAAACTCTGCAAATAGCAGGATTGCTGCCGCAAAATGAATCTGAATTAATGTCGCTATTTCAAAACAATCCCTATCAACTGCGTAAAACAGGACTAGATAACAAAGTTAAATCTTATGAGTTCGGCAGGGTATTGTATCACTTAAGCCAGCGCAGAGGATTCAAGAGCAATCGCAAAAGCGGAGATTCAAAAGATGACGGAAAGGTCAAGAAAGAGGCTGGTGAGCTGCAAAAAAAGATAGATGAAAAAGGATGTCGAACAATTGGAGAATATTTTGCCAGTCTGAATCCTGAAGAGCAACGAATTCGAGCCAGATATACTTTTCGTTTGATGTACGAAAAAGAGTTAGATTTGCTATGGGACAAACAAAAAGAATATTATCCCGCTATATTAACCGATGATTTGCTAAAGAAAATACGAGATGAGATTATATTTTTTCAAAGACCGATGAGATGGGATACGGAGACAATCGGTAACTGTCAACTTGAGCCAGGAGAAAAACGATGCCCAAGAGGAGATTGGTATGCGAGGAGATTTCGATTATTACAGGATATCAATAATCTGAAAATTCAAAATCCTGATGGAAAAGAAAATAAGCTAACCGATGACCAGCGAAAGATTGTTTTGGGCACTCTTGAACAAAAGGAAAAAATGATCTTCGAAGACATTCGGAAAAAATTAGGTCTCATAGAAACACAAAGATTTAATGCCGAGTATAGAATAGGACCAAAAGGCAAGAGAGTTGAATCTTTCAAGGGCGATGAGTTTGCAGCAAAAATGAGAAGTAAAAACGCATTTGGGGCAAAAGTATGGGACGCAATGGACGAGCAGGAGAAAATAAAACTTAACGATGCCTTTGTGGAACTTGAAGACGACCAGATTGCCGAAAAACTCAAGTCACAATATGGCTTGAATAAAGACCAGATTGATACTGCAATGAAGGTATCTTTGCCGCAAAAGTATATGAGCTTTTCGCGTAAGGCGATTTTGAAGATTCTTCCTTTTATGGAACAGGGATATTTAACTTCTGAAGCGATTGAAAAGGCAGGCTACAATCGCGACGAAGGTGGAAATTTTGCCACAATAGACCAACTACCATTGCCGGTTGATTTAAGAAACCCGATAGTCCAGAAGGGATTATTTGAAGTTCGCAAGGTCGTAAACGCAATAATTCGCGAATATGGGAAACCGGCAAAAATAATTGTCGAAATGGCGAGGGATGTACAGGGCAGCAGCCGACAAAGAGAAGAAATGCACTGGAAGATGCTGGAAAACGAAAAGAGAAATAAAGAAGTAAGAGAAAAACTGATAAACGACATAACAATTGCAAGGCCGAGTCGTGATGACATTATAAAGTATAAACTTTGGGAAGAATGCGTCAGGCAATGCCCTTATACAGGAAGAAGCATTTCACAAACAGCATTGTTCGGACCAAATCCTGAATTTCAAATTGAGCATATTCTGCCTTATGACCGTTCACTGGATGATAGTTTTATGAACAAGACGCTTTGCGAAGTACACGAAAATATTCATGTTAAGAAGGGACAGACACCTTACGAGGCTTACAGTCACGACCCCGAAAAGTACGAACAGATAAAACAACGAATAGCTTCTTTACCTTACCCAAAAAGGCGAAAATTTACTCAAGAAGAAATTGAACTTGATGAGCATATAAAACGAGAATTAAACGACACAAGATACATCTGCAGAGAGGTGGTCGGTTATCTCAAACAGATTGGCATATATGTGCGAGGCAGCAGGGGCAAGATTACCAATGAATTGCGACACCAGTGGGGATTAGATGGTATTTTTGATGAGCTTGGAGCCGAGCGTAACGAAGACCATCGACGCCACGCAGTAGATGCAGTTGTAGTCGGAGTTACTGAAAATGAACATTTACATAAACTTGCCAAAAGCAAATATGCTGTTGCGGGTCAATCTTTCGAACAGCCCTGGCCTGATTTCAGAGAAGAAGTGAAAGAAAAGGTAAAACATTTAAACGTTTCACACAGAGTATGCAGGAAAATTTCCGGACAATTACATGAAGAAACTGCTTATGGTCCAACCGGAAGAAAAGATACGCAGGGACAGGATATATTTGTATATCGTAAAAAACTTGAAGATTTGACATTGCCGATGATTGAAAAAATCGTTGACAGAACTGTTAGAGAAATCGTGAAAGCAAGACTTGTGGAAAAAGGAATTAATACAGCTGGAAACGACAGGAAAATACCAAAAGAGGTATGGAAAGAACCGCTGTATATGAAAAACACCAAAAGCAGCAAAAAGGTCATGATTAAGAAGGTTAGAATTTATGATGTCTTCAACAATATGATTCTTCTCAGTGATAAAGACGGCAAGCCATATAGAGCAATTGCGACAGGAAGCAATCATCATATAGAGATATTTGAATACAAAGACAAAAGGGGCAAAACAAAAAGAGACGGCAGGGTTATCTGTATGTTCGATGCGGTGCATAGAAGTCAACAGGGGGAACCAGTCGTCAAAAGAGATTATGGTGACGGCAAAAAATTCGTCTGCTCGCTGGCAATAAACGAAATGTTTATGCTGGATAGAAACAACGGAAATATGGAGCTTCATAGGGTACAAAAAATAACTCAATCAGGGAATAACCAAAGCATAATTTTCAGACCCCATATATTTTCAGGAAAATTGAGCGATACTGATAAGCCTCCACTCATACAACGAAGAAGCCCAAACACTTTGAAAGGACACAAGGTTACAGTTGATCCTCTCGGTCGGATTTGGCTGACAAATGATTAAATTATCTATCCAAAGTTGCCCTTAATAATTGCCGATAAGAAGATGTCAATCTACGGCAAGTCGAGGGCGGCGATATGATAAAGAAAATTATCGAGATTTCGCAGGCAAAGACTTATTTATCAGTCCGATATGGCCAATTAATTATTAGGCAGGAGGAGAAGGAATCTATCAAGCACTCCCTGTGAAGATATAGGGATGCTGCTCGTTGACCACAGGGGAACAACTTACACGCACTCGGTATTTACCGAATTATTAAAATGCGGGGCAGCGATTGTTTTGTGCGGCAGCGACCATCACCCATCAGGAATGCTCTTACCTATAGAAAGCAATTCTGTTCAAACCGAGCGGTACAGGTTTCAGATTGAGGCAAAAGAGCCTGTAAAAAAGAAATTATGGCAACAGATTATTCGTGCAAAAATCAGGCATCAGGCAAAACTCGTTGAAGATGACAAAGATACCTACAAGGCATTGATGGCTTTGAGAGAGCAGGTTCGAAGCGGAGACCCGGATAACATTGAGGCTCAGGCGAGCAAAAAGTTCTGGAGAGTCTTTTTGAGAGATAATAGTTTTCATCGCAATATAGATGGCCCGCCTCCGAATAATATGCTCAATTACGGTTATATGGTTATGCGGGCAGCGGTAGCGAGGGCTCTTTGCTCAGCAGGATTATTGCCTTCGCTGGGGATTCATCACTGCAATAGATATAATGCGTTTTGTCTTGCCGATGATTGTATGGAGCCGTTTCGGGGATTTGTAGAGATGAAGGTTCGTGAACTTCATAAAGGCGGTGAGGGGACAAGTGAGCTTAACCAGTATGTAAAGGCAAGACTTTTAGAAGTTTTATATGACGAAATAAATGTTTCAGGCTTTAAAAGTCCTTTAATGGTTGCTCTTCACAGAACGGCAGCGTCACTTGTGCGATGTTTTGCAGGGGAGCAAAAGGAGATTGAATTGCCGGAATTATGATTTTGAGCGGATACAGAGCGATGTGGATATTTGCGATGTTTGATTTGCCGACGGACACGGAAAAGGCAAGAAAAGATTATACACATTTCCGAAAAAATCTTTTAAAAGACGGCTTTTCCATGCTACAATACTCGGTGTATGTGAGACATTGTGCCAGTGAGGAAAATGCGGATGTCCATTACCGAAGGATACAGAATTTTTTGCCACCGGATGGGGAGATTCGGCTTGTTAACATTACAGATAAGCAGTTCGAACGAATGCTTACTTTTTGGGGAAAAATGCGGAAACCAGTTCCTCCGCAGCCTCAACAGCTTGAATTATTTTAAATCGAGCCGCTCGCAAGTCGTCATAAAACAACGACTTGCGAGCGGCCTATTGTAACTGATCTGCGTCTGAGTGCAAGCCACAACGTTATCCCTTCGAGTTTGGTGATGGTCTTTATTGTAACTGATCTGCGTCTGAGTGCAAGCCACAACTCGAATCGGCAGGCAGGCGGGATTGACAAAATTGTAACTGATCTGCGTCTGAGTGCAAGCCACAACTCACCAGTAGATACCTGTGCCGGTGGGACTATTGTAACTGATCTGCGTCTGAGTGCAAGCCACAACACTGCGGCTTCTGCAACCGGCGGGACAGTTATTGTAACTGATCTGCGTCTGAGTGCAAGCCACAACAGAGCCACACTGCATTGACAAGGTAATTTAATTGTAACTGATCTGCGTCTGAGTGCAAGCCACAACTGCACCCCTCACGGTATCGGTGACGCCTGCATTGTAACTGATCTGCGTCTGAGTGCAAGCCACAACCTTAGCCGTTATTGTAATTTTTCTGCTGCCATTGTAACTGATCTGCGTCTGAGTGCAAGCCACAACACCATTTATCTTCATCTATACCAAATAACATATTGTAACTGATCTGCGTCTGAGTGCAAGCCACAACCCGTGGCCGATGATGGCCTGTCTTCTCATTATTGTAACTGATCTGCGTCTGAGTGCAAGCCACAACAGGCCGGCACCAGCAACTTCCATTGCACACATTGTAACTGATCTGCGTCTGAGTGCAAGCCACAACAGAGGACATGGCATAGGCGCATTATATGTATTGTAACTGATCTGCGTCTGAGTGCAAGCCACAACAAACGATGACCCGGGCAAGATTGACGGATAATTGTAACTGATCTGCGTCTGAGTGCAAGCCACAACCAATTTGATATCGCAGCCGTCTGATTCTGCATTGTAACTGATCTGCGTCTGAGTGCAAGCCACAACCCCAGGACCTGCCGGAAATAATCGATGTCAATTGTAACTGATCTGCGTCTGAGTGCAAGCCACAACGGATGTGGCGAAGTGTTCGCAGAGATGATATTGTAACTGATCTGCGTCTGAGTGCAAGCCACAACTCATTTGTGACAGCTCCCTGCACAATCCCTATTGTAACTGATCTGCGTCTGAGTGCAAGCCACAACTCATGTGTCGCTCCCTGCACAATCTCTGTGATTGTAACTGATCTGCGTCTGAGTGCAAGCCACAACAGCTCGAGCGTCAGGCTGCTCATATTACTCATTGTAACTGATCTGCGTCTGAGTGCAAGCCACAACCCGTTATCGATGTGTCTGATCCGGATGTTGATTGTAACTGATCTGCGTCTGAGTGCAAGCCACAACCCACCAGGTTCGGATCTATAATTTTGTTTTATTGTAACTGATCTGCGTCTGAGTGCAAGCCACAACCCAGCCTCTTATCATAGCAGATTAAGGACAATTGTAACTGATCTGCGTCTGAGTGCAAGCCACAACTCAACGGCTACTATAGCCTTAAAGGTCTATATTGTAACTGATCTGCGTCTGAGTGCAAGCCACAACAAGTAAAAGAGCATTCAGCGAATCGACTATATTGTAACTGATCTGCGTCTGAGTGCAAGCCACAACATACCATCATAAAGCGGCAAAGCATCGTTAATTGTAACTGATCTGCGTCTGAGTGCAAGCCACAACTCAATGTGAGAGTAGAATGGAATGACTGAAATTGTAACTGATCTGCGTCTGAGTGCAAGCCACAACTCTCCATCCCGAAGTTTAAATGTCTTTCGAATTGTAACTGATCTGCGTCTGAGTGCAAGCCACAACTCAATTATGGTATCGCCTTCGAGAATATCTATTGTAACTGATCTGCGTCTGAGTGCAAGCCACAACTCAAACAGGGTGATATGCAGACCGGAATAGATTGTAACTGATCTGCGTCTGAGTGCAAGCCACAACCAAAGCCTGCCCTTTAAGATTTCTCATAATATTGTAACTGATCTGCGTCTGAGTGCAAGCCACAACGTATAGGGAACAGTCCTATTGCCCACCTTGATTGTAACTGATCTGCGTCTGAGTGCAAGCCACAACACGTAACAATAGGCACATTGGTGTCCGCAATTGTAACTGATCTGCGTCTGAGTGCAAGCCACAACTGACCATTTAGCTGTAGCTGCGGGAGTAGAATTGTAACTGATCTGCGTCTGAGTGCAAGCCACAACACTAACCATTATACGACAACGTTCATCACCATTGTAACTGATCTGCGTCTGAGTGCAAGCCACAACAAAACCCTACCTTCAGTATAAATCGGATTCATTGTAACTGATCTGCGTCTGAGTGCAAGCCACAACATTTAATGGGCAGGACAAGTCTTGATATTGATTGTAACTGATCTGCGTCTGAGTGCAAGCCACAACTCGTTGTCGTTGGCTGAGGTAATGGCCTTTATTGTAACTGATCTGCGTCTGAGTGCAAGCCACAACGCTATGGAAAGCAATGACGACTTACTCACTATTGTAACTGATCTGCGTCTGAGTGCAAGCCACAACCCAGTTGTGACAGTATAAAGTGTTCTGGGTATTGTAACTGATCTGCGTCTGAGTGCAAGCCACAACACAAGAGAATATATCGACGTCGATACGCCGATTGTAACTGATCTGCGTCTGAGTGCAAGCCACAACCCAGTTGACATGGTCTATGAATACGCTAAGATTGTAACTGATCTGCGTCTGAGTGCAAGCCACAACCCGCTCCATTCGAGGAACGCAAAGGTTCCAATTGTAACTGATCTGCGTCTGAGTGCAAGCCACAACAGGTCGATACGGACGCCAAGGTGATTACGCATTGTAACTGATCTGCGTCTGAGTGCAAGCCACAACATGGCGAGGCTCGCCAGCGTAAATGTGCAAATTGTAACTGATCTGCGTCTGAGTGCAAGCCACAACACGTCCACCTAAGAGACGGAATCGTATTAGATTGTAACTGATCTGCGTCTGAGTGCAAGCCACAACACATAGCATCATTCCCCCGTAGGTTGTGCTATTGTAACTGATCTGCGTCTGAGTGCAAGCCACAACACATAGCATCATTCCCCCGTAGGTTGTGCTATTGTAACTGATCTGCGTCTGAGTGCAAGCCACAACCTCAGTCCACTGCTGCCGATACTCAAATCGATTGTAACTGATCTGCGTCTGAGTGCAAGCCACAACTATTATTCTCGCTACGAAAACCCGCCGCAATTACAAGTATTCTCTGTAAAACAAGTATTTTCACCACAAAGCCCCGAAGAAATCGAATTTCCTATGAAAAAAATGGCTGGATTCGAGGAAAGGAAAAGAGAATCCAGCCAAACTTCTGAGGAGGAGGGTAAATATCTGATAATCCTGCTGATAAGGCGGCAGCAGCGAAAAAACAATCCCTTTCATCATATTGCGACAGCCTTATGGCACAGAAAAGCAAAAACTGTGTCTAAAAAGAAAGAATACAGAAGACCCTACTTCGCTTGTGAAGCTACGCAGGGCAGGCAGCAGCCAATCCGCCTGCGGCGGAGAAAAAGTGTTGACTGGCGGGAATGGGGATTTAAGATAAACCCTATAGACACATTGTTTAGTTTTAGCAGGAGACTAAAGATGCCATACAATATCAGGATTGTAAGCACGTATCCGCCGAGAAGATGCGGAATCGGGACGTTTTCCCGAGACCTTGCGGGGGCGCTGTCGCATTTTACAGGCGAAGTGGGGCATATAAGGGTGGCGGCAATAGATAATGACCATCTGCCTTACAATATTCCGGTCGATTTGGTGATAGACCAGTATAATCCGGACTCCTGGAAAAACTGTGCCAAGGATATTATCGCAAGGGCCAATGAGTCGATCATCCCGACGATTGTTTTACTCCAGCATGAATACGGCCTGGACCCGGATGGACAGGGCCGCGAATCGCAGGGGACAAATTTTATTGAAATGGCAAAGGTTTTTGCCGAAAAGGGGCTGACGACCTTTGTATATCTGCATACCGTGCTTGATGAGCCGAACGAACACCAGAAAACGGTTCTGCAGGCCCTTGCGCAATACAGTCAGGCCCTGATTGTGACGACCGAAAGCGCAGATCCAGATACTCGAATCAAAGACTTACGGCATAGACCACAATAAACTCAAGCATATCGACCACGGCATACGGATGCAGCATCCGTCGCAGTATGATAGATTAGCGGTAAAAAAAGAATTGGGGCTGGAAGGCTCATTTCTTGTTCTTACCCTCGGACTTTTATCGCCGGATAAAGGGATTCAGTACGGCATCAGGGGGTATGGCAGGTTTATGAACGAGTCGTGCAGCGATGGTCAGAGGCGGCAGATTGTCTATCTGATTGCGGGCCAGTGCCATCCTGAATTATTAAAGAGCGACGGCGGCCTGTTCTTTCGGCAGTTTCAGGATACGATAAAAAAAAGCCTCGAAGATGCAAAGACAAGATATTGCACCGTTAAGGATTTGAAGGGGCTGGATTTTCAAAACTATGATTGTGTTTTTCTGGATGCATTTCTCGATGATAGTTTCCTTCTGAAATTATACGGAGCGGCGAATGTTGTGCTTCTGCCGTATCTTAATATGCAGCAGATTTCCAGCGGCATCCTGGCAGACACTATGGGTTCGGGAAGGGTGGCCATTGCCACGAAATTCAGGTATGCCCTTGAGCTGATTCACTCCAATCAGATTTGTCCTGCGGGGGTTGTAATTGGAAGACACGCCCGCGGGATTCTCGTTGACAGCGGCGAGGATTCTGTTGACCAGATAGCCGGGGCTCTTGATTATCTTGTCTTCAATGAGACCAGGAGGCTGCGAATGGAAAAACAAGCACACGAGAGGGGCTATCAGATGAGATGGCAGAATACCGCCTGGGCGCTTTTGCAGCACGTTGATTTTGTAAGGGAGGGGGAGGGGATTGTTACCGGCAGGGGGATAAAGTTCACAAGAGAAAAACCATCGCGGTTCCACAAGACCAGTTAGTATTTAGAATACAGTAAACAGCAGTCAGCAGACAGTAGTTTAAAACTGAAAGTGCAAAGCTAAAAACCATAACCTGTCTGCCACGACGATGCGTTGTCGGCACGGCGGGAAAGTAAAAACGAAATTATTTTCTCACCACTATTCCCTAAATCCTAAACCCATTTTTTTGCAGAATTTTTTCGGGCAAAATACAGCAGCTTAAGGTAAAATATGCCTGCTAAAGATTATTGCTGTTTTTTATGAAGGGCGCAGGTCAGTACGATTTTTTATGTAAATAGCGCAGAAAGAGATGATACGAATGGAGACAGATGAACCGACCAAGACTCATTCGGAAAAGGCGGGTATGCTGCCGGGGACTCTCTTGCATATAGGCGAAAGGAAGGTCGAAGATGTAAAGATAACGGTAATAGATTATGACGAAAAGAATTTTCAGGAAAGGCAAGTAAAAGATAGAGGTTGTATAAGTTTGCGATATCCATTCCTGTAAGGATAGTTTGATGGCGATTTTGCAGGGCGAAAATCTCGGGAAAGACATTGCGTATCGGGGCGAGGTGGTTTATATCTTTGCGTTTGACCTCGCTTACGATATGAAGCGCGAACAGATTAAGCAGCTTCTGGGCGTGCCGATGAAGGAGTATTCAATTGAGCCGGATAAACGCAGTCCAAAACAGTTATTCTTCTACCGGCCGCAAATGGTGGAACTGCCGGAGGAGATGCGAAAGGTCGGCGGGCAGCAGGTGCCGGTTATAAAGAGCGTGAAATTATTCAATGTCGGCGCTGTAAGTATTCAGATTTGTATTCCTTTTGAAGTTGAAAAAATAAAGGATTTGGTCGGGTATCACAACATTGATATTGACGGCATTTCTTTAGAGGCGCAGGCCAGAACCCTAGCGCAGGAGGTGCTCGACGAAATCAGGCCTTTTTGCATAAAGCCTGTTTCGAGTCCCGGGCAGAGCGAAAATTATACGGTCTTTTGTATAAAATCACTGCCGGAAAATGCACGGAAGGCAACCTTGTCAGCCGAGCAGTGGTTAATGGAAAATCGAAGGCAGGTGGCGGCGCTGTTAACTGAGGAGCAAAATGATGCGGCTCTCTCAGAGCAGGAAATGGTTGAATCGACCGAGTTGTATCTGACATATTACGACAGCGACCTGGTGGTGATAGACTGGGATGCAGCCCTGGTTGTAGGCGAAAAGGATGACCTCGCAGACATCCTGCATATTATGGAAATGGCTAACGTTCAGCTTGTGGAGCTGGAGGCTTATGACCGGATTATGGATACGGCTCTGGAGGTTGCGTATCGGGATGTATCCCGCAAAAGGACGCGGTTTAATCGCGAGATTCACAGAAATCTGCGTGAGATTCGAGTTGACCTTGCCAGGCTGAGCGATGAGTTCCTGAACGTCACCAAGTTTTTCGGCGACTGGCATTTCGCAAGGATTTATCAGCACCTCTCGAAGCGTTTTCACCTCTTCGACTGGCACAGGATTATCCAGGAAAAGCAAAAAACCCTCGGCGACCTCTACCAGCTTCTCCAGCAGGATGCGAATAACTTTTTGATGGTTGTGCTGGAAGCAACGATTGTGCTGCTCTTTGTCATTGATTTGGTTTTGTTATTTATGCAAAGTAAAGGTCCATAAACCAATGGCTGCACAAGAGGAAAAAGCAGATCCGGGACATATTTTTAAGGCCGGCAGCGCAGCGGTTATCGTGGCTCACCCTGATGATGAAACATTATGGGCAGGGGGAGTGATGCTGATGCACCCAAAGACCAGATGGACAATAATAACACTTTGCAGAAAGAGCGATGCGGACAGGGCGCCTAAATTTTTCCGGGCATTGAAGGAATACGGCTCTGTTGGCCTGATGGGCGACCTCGATGATTCGCCTGCGGCGAACCAAAGGCCGCTCGATAAGAAAATTGTCAAGCAGACAATAATGGACTTATTGCCAAGCAGAAAGTTTGACATTATTATTACCCATAGTACATCAGGAGAATATACGCGTCATCTTCGGCATGAAGAAACGGGCAAGGCCTGTTTGGAATTATGGCGCAGCGGCCAGTTATCTGCTATGCAGGTCCTGGCCTTTGCATACGAAGACGGGCTTAAACAATATCTGCCGAAGGCTATCGAGGGTGCGGATTTGGTTGTGGAACTGCCTGTAAAAGTATGGCATAAAAAATACGATATTATCACGAAGATTTATGGTTTCGGGCCTGAAAGTTTTGAGGCCCGGACGACGCCGAGGCAGGAGGCCTTTTGGCGATTTGAAAAAAAGTAGTATTCTGCCACAGTTAATATTATGGATGTCATTGCGAGGAGGCCGATAGGCCAACGAAGCAATCCGCCTTCGGCGGACTCGCAATGACAATTCCTCGAATGATGTGTGACAAAGCAGTAGTTTTTAACGGGAGGTATTTGGTATGAAAGTGCTTCTGTTGTATGATTATCCGCCTTCGCCTGCAGGACTGGCGACACAGGGACACCTGCTTCACAGGGGTCTGGAAGAATTGGGTGTCGCTGTTCATTCGGTGAATTTTGAGACGGCTCAGGAAAAGGAATGGTATTACCGCTGGTTCGAGCCGGATATTGTTGTCGGCGTAGGGTTCTGGGGAAATGCTCCGCATCTGGTTATTCATCCTCAGCGATACGGCGTTACGCCTGTACCGTGGCTTGTGGCTGACGGTTATATGGCCAATTATGCCGAGATGCTCGAGGATTTACCCCTGATTCTTGTCACATCAAACTGGGTCAAAAAGGTATATATCAGGGACGGCCTCTCCGGCAAAAACATCGAAGTTCTGCCGGTCGGCTGTGATACCGATGCCTTTATTCCGCGTGACAAAAAAGATGTGAAGGTGGCGGCGGTTCGGGAAACGCTGGGGATTGCTGATGACCAGATAATGATACTTACGGTGGGCGGTGATGCCGCCTCAAAGGGCGCCCAGGAGGTAATGCAGGCCCTGGCAATCAACGACACAAAGGCGCCGGACTGGAAATACGTCTGCAAGGTCTGGCCCCAGCCGCGAACCGAAAAACAAAATTTCGAGGATTTGCAGCTGGCGGCTCACCTCGGCATCGATAAAAATGTTGTCTATACTACAGGTCGGGTATCTCGTAATTTTATGCCGTATCTGTTGGCGGCCTGCGATATTTATGCGGCGCCGTCACGACTGGAAGGTTTCGGGATGATTCAGGTTGAGGCCAACGCCTGCGGAAAGCCCGTGATAGGTATAAAGGCAATGGGGATGCTCGATACTATGATACACGGAAAAACCGCTTATCTGGCTGATGTCGCCACAGAGATAAGATTGAGAGAAACTGTCTATGGGGATGAATCGGGAAACGGGACTGTGCAGAAGATAGTCTTTAAGATCCCCCGCATCGTGGATTATCGCGCAAGCGTCCACGATATTGCAAAGTATTTGATGGAGCTGATGACCGATGCGTCGCTGCGGGAGAAGATGGGACAGGAAGGAAGAAAAAGGGTCGTTGAGAACTTCGATTATCGTGTAATAGCAAAGAAGTTTGTTGAGATTGTTTCGAGACGGCTGGATATAACATAAATCAAAAATCAAAAATGGGTAGAAATGATACTGGTTTAATAAGCCGTGCGAAGAAGGCGGCGATTGAGGTTTTGCTGCATAACAGCCGGGGACCATTTAAAGGTTTACCGAGGACTGCCGGCTGGGGCTACCCAGAGCCGTACACAAGAGATTTGTTGATTAGCTCGCTGGGGGTTTTAGCTTCTGGAAATGAAAGGCTGATAAAAACGCTTCGACGCGTCCTCGAAACTCTGGCAAAAAATCAGTCCCAATTGGGACACATTCCCTCGCTTGTTCACGACGGTGAGGACAGGGGTGCAAGCGACACAACGCCGTTGTTTATTATGACAATAGCCCTCTATCGAAAGGTGGTTGGCGAAACCGACTTTCTTGAGGTTGCTTTGCAAAAGGCGATGAAATGGATGGAATATCAGAGCCCGACGAACCGTTTTTTGGTTGCGCAGTTGCCTACCTCTGACTGGCGGGATGAGCAGTGGGTGCTCGGTTATGGTTTGTATGTCAATACGATTGTATATACGTACCTGCGACTTTTTGGCCGCGACGAGCAGGCGTCTAATCTGCAGGAGACAATGGACAGATTTACAATACTTGCCCATACACCTCACAGACATGTCCACGAGGGATTGAAGGTGAGAAATAAGCCTTATTATGCACTATGGTCGTATAAGGTATATCGAAGCGAGCGATTTGACCTTTTGGGAAACAGCTTGGCGATTATTTCGGGCCTGGCCTCTTTATCGCGGGCTAAACAGATTATTTCGTGGACAGAAAGGGAAACGGCGAACTTGAAAGAAAGTGGAGATTTGGCAGTTGATATGCCGCCTAATTTGTTCCCATTTATCAGGCCTGCCGACCCGGACTGGATGCCGAGATACGATAAATATAACAGGCCGGGGGAATATCATAATGGAGGTATTTGGCCTTTTATATGCGGTTTTTATGTGGCTGCTCTTGTGGCAGCGGGCAGGTATAGGCTTGCCCAACAAAAGCTTTTGACCCTTACCGAGCTTGTCAGACCGGCAAGGGAAGCCCGGGTTGAGTTCGGATTTAACGAGTGGATAGGTGCCGGGATTGTAAGCCGGCAGGCCAGGACTGGCAAAGCTGGTCGGCTGCAATGTACCTTTATGCCGCCAGCTGCGTAGAACAGAAAAAGACAATTTTTTTTGACCATATCCGCAGGGAATAATTTTTCTGACAGCTTTTCTCCTTGTTTAGTTCGCACAAACTGCCTTTCATAACGCATTTCAACGTCTAATCGGACTATCTTAGTTTGTCTTTTCGGAATCTGTAAATATATGGGACGTTGAATCCGCCGCAGGTCCGCCGAAGGCGGATATTTTGGCTTTTTTGCAATTAAGCATTTCGACAGATTTGTCGATTAACGTAGAGAAATGATGAAAAGTCTGGTGTTTGATTTAGTGCGATATTACTGATTTTTTGGGACTTATTAAGGGATAGTGATGACAACTGTACATACCTTTACTGTAGTGCCGGCACTGCCGGAGCCGCTGAAGGATTTGGACTTTATCGCCCGGAATATGTATTGGTGCTGGAATCTGGAGTATGTCGGGCTTTTTAATCGCATCGACAACAGACTTTGGAAGGCCTTTGGTCATAATCCGGTGAAACTTCTCGGAACCGTTCCGCAGGAAAGACTCAATGAGCTTGCCGGCAACCGCGGCTTTGTCTCGCAGGTGCAGCTCGCTCGTCAGAAACTGGATGCTTATATTAACGGGTCTAACTGGTACGAGCGTAACTCTGCCAAATCCGGCAAACCGGTGATTGCGTATTTCAGCGCCGAATTCGGTCTTCACGAATCTCTCCCCTTATATTCAGGAGGCCTCGGGCTTCTGGCAGGCGACCATTTAAAAGTGCGCTCCGACCTCGGCGTGCCTCTGACGGGCGTAGGGCTGTTATATCAAAAAGGATATTTCAGACAATACTTAAATGTTGACGGCTGGCAGCAGGAGGTTTATTCGGATAATGACCTATATAATATGCCCGTTGAGCTTGTCAAGGATAAGGACGAACGACCGATTAAAATCAGTGTAGAATATCCCGGAAGGCAGGTAGCAGCACAGATATGGTTAATTTCGGTCGGCAGAGTCAGCCTGTATCTGCTGGATGTCAACCTTCCTGAAAATTCGCCGCAGGACAGAATGATTACAGCATTTCTTTATGGCGGCGACCTCGAATGCGCATCTGTCAGGAAATTATGCTTGGAATCGGCGGTCTGCGGGCGCTTGAAGCGGTAGGTATTGTGCCGACCGTCTGCCATATGAATGAAGGCCATGCAGCCTTTATGGCGCTGGAGAGAATTCGGGCGATGAAAAGCAAAACAAATATGGCCTTTGAGCAGGCCCTCGAGGCAACCAAGGCCGGCAATGTCTTTACGATACATACCCCCGTCAAGGCCGGCAATGATGAGTTTCCACCGGAAATGATGGATAAGTATTTTGCCGATTATTATCCCAAGCTCGGCATAGACAGACAGCAGTTTCTCGCCCTCGGCAGGGTCGCCCCTGAAGATGACAAAGAGACGTTTAAGATGCCCGTTTTGGCAATTAAGTTGAGCACCTACCGAAACGGCGTAAGTTCGCTGCACGGCCAGGTCTCACGTAAGATGTGGTCCGTGCTTTGGCCGGATATCCCTGTTAATGAAGTGCCTATAACATCCATTACCAATGGTGTTCACATCAAAAGCTGGCTCTCGGAGGAAATGAATTCCTTATATGAAAGATACCTTGGGGCTAACTGGGCAGAGGATATTACCGGCGGTGCAAACTGGGATGCCGTTGAACAGATACCCGACGAAGAATTCTGGAGGATACATCAGCGAAGCAGGGAAAGTCTGATATCATTTGCCAGGGCCAGGCTTAAAGCCCAGATGCAGCGAAAAGGCACTTATCATACGGAGCTTAACTGGGCGGAGGAAGTCCTTGACCCCCATGCTATAACTATCGGGTTTGCAAGGAGATTTACAACCTACAAAAGAGGTAATCTGCTCCTGCAGGACCCGGGCAGGCTTGTTAAACTACTCAGCGACCCCGAAAGGCCTGTTCAGCTTGTTTTTGCGGGAAAGGCGCATCCCAAGGACAGCCAGGGCAAGGAAATTATTCGTCAGATTATTCACTTTGCCAGCCAATATAATGTAAGACGGCGTGTGGTGTTTCTCGAAGATTACGATATTAATGTTGCCAGATATCTTGTCAGGGGCGTTGATGTCTGGCTCAATACCCCAAGGCCGCCGATGGAAGCAAGCGGAACAAGCGGTATGAAGGCGTCCCTCAACGGCGCCTTGAATCTCTCTACTCTCGACGGCTGGTGGTGCGAAGGCTACAAACCGGAGGGCGGATGGGCTATCGGAAACGGTGAAGTCTATGAGGATACCGCTTATCAGGATGCTATTGAATCAAAAGCCCTTTACAATATCCTTGAAAAGGAAATTGTGCCTTTGTTCTACACTCGTTGTGCCGATGGCCTGCCGCGGGCATGGATTCACAGGGTAAAAGAATCGATTAAATGGATTACGCCGATGTTCAACACACACAGAATGGTTGCCGAATACACGACAAGATTTTATAACCCTGCCGCCGACCAGTGGAAATATCTGACAGAGTCCGCCACAGGCGGAACGCGTGCAAAGGCTCTTGCCGACTGGAAGGCGAAAATCGAGACCGCCTGGCCTGAACTTGTGATTAAGGATGTTCAGGCGGCAATCAGGAATGGTCAGCCCGAGAAACAATTTAAACCTGACTGTGCACAGCTTAAAGTCGGTTCAGAGCTTGTTGTTAAGGCCTTTATAAGGTTGGGGTCAATCAGGCCGGACGAAGTCTCTGTTGAACTCTACCACGGGCAGGTCGATTCCTGGGGAATTATCTCGGATGGTTCTTCTATTCGAATGGATTGTGAAGGGACGACTAATCAGGATGGCGAATACCTCTTTGTCGGCTCGATGTCCTTTGCGAGCTCCGGCAGGCAGGGTTATGCTGTCAGGGTCCTGCCGCGACACGACGACCTTGTTGACTCGAATGATTTGGGCCTGGTTCTCTGGGAATCAAAAACATAAATTTGTAATCAGGTGCCGGCCTGGATTTGAAAAAGTTACTGGCCTTCTTTTTTGCTTATCAATTCATAAGCCTGTTGGGCGGAGGTGCATTTCTCGAGTTTGCCTTTGAAGGTTTCGTCAAGCATCAACCGGCTTATCTTTGCCAGCGCCTGGATATGCGGGCCGGTCTGGTTTGCAGGCGAGACAAGAAGCAGGATAACCCTCACAGGTTTGCCGTCGATGCTCTCAAAGTCGATAGGTTGTTCTGCGATGCCTAATGACATTACCAGCTCTTTGACGGCGTTGCACTTGCCGTGCGGGATTGCTATGCCCGAGCCTATCCCGGTGCTCCTTGTTTTTTCGCGGAGCAATACGGCTTCGAGAACGACTTTTTTGTCTGAAAGGAGGTGATTGGCATCTAACAGGTCGACCAGTTCTGTTATTACCGATTGTTTGTCTTTACCCTCGAGGGGTACTTTGATGCTATTCGGCTGTAAAATTTGCGTTAAATTCATAATAGTTCGGACTCAATAAAATTGTAACCGTTGGAATTTAAAAAAAAGATTATAGCGAAATTAAAAAGGAAAGCCAACATTTTGTTGAAAATTTTTACTGTTTTTTAATTATTTTTTTCATTTCGCTCGTCTTTATAATGCTCTTTGTTTTAACAAAGTGTCTCCCAAAATAGGGATTTTGTTTTCTGTTCGGTTTTTTTGGTCTTTACATTTAGGGCTGTATACATAAAATGTTTTATGGCTTTGTCACGCCATAGGTACTGTTTGCGGTAACTGTTTTTTGGGTTTTGTAAGCTTTATTTGCATAAATTATGGAAAAGATAAGGATTTACGATACAACGCTTCGGGACGGCATGCAAACAGAAGGGATATCCTTTTCTCTCGAAGACAAACTGCTGATTGCAAAACGTCTCGATGAGCTTGGGGTTGATTACATTGAGGGTGGTTACGCCGCCTCCAATCCAAAAGAGATGCAGTTCTTCAAGGAGGCAGCCGGTCTTGGCCTGAAGAATTCGAGGATTGCGGCATTTGGCAGCACTCATCGGAACGATACCAAACCATCTGAGGATGTTTCGCTTAACAGTATTGTTGCCTGTAATACGCCGACTGCTGCTTTGGTCGGTAAGACCTGGGATATGCACGTAACGACGGTTTTGGGCTGTTCGCTCGACAGAAATCTCCAGATTTGTGCAGACTCGGTCGGATACCTTAAGATGAAAAATCTTGAGGTGATTTTTGATGCCGAGCATTTCTTTGACGGCTATAAAGGCAATCCGCTCTATGCGATGAAGGTGCTTGAGGCCGTCTGTAATGCTGGTGCCGATGTTCTGGTTCTTTGCGACACTAACGGCGGGATATTGCCGCAGGAGATTTTCGATATTACAAAGGCAGTTTCGCAGAAACTGGGCTCTGTTGAGATTGGCATTCATACGCATAACGACAGTGATTGTGCGGTGGCAAATTGTCTGGCCGCTGTGCAGGCCGGCGCACGGCACGTTCAGGGCACTATCAACGGCCTCGGCGAACGCTGCGGAAATGCCAATTTGTGCTCTGTGATACCTGATTTGGCGCTAAAAATGGGGTTTGACGTCCTCCGGCCGGAAAAACTTAAAACTCTGACGGAAGTGTCGCGATATGTTTTCGAGATTGCAAATCTGCCGCCCGCAATAAATATGCCTTATGTGGGCGAAAGCGCATTTGCTCACAAGGCCGGCCTGCACGTCGATGCCCTGTGTAAAAGCAGACGCACTTACGAGCATATCGACCCGAAGATTGTCGGCAATGAACGCAGGTTTTTGATTTCGGAGCTGAGCGGCAAGGCGAATATCCTTGCCGAGCTTGAAAAATCGAAGATTGCCGAGGACAAAAAACTGGCCAAAAGAGTCCTCGATGAGGTTCGAAGGCTCGAAAACGAAGGCTACCAGTTTGAGGCTGCTAACGCCAGTTTTGAGCTTCTTGTAAAAAAGATTATGGGAACATACAAGCCGTTTTTTGAGCTTATCAAATACAGCACATCTGTGGAGAAACACGCATCCGGCGAGATGTTCACCGAGGCAACGGTGAAGCTAAAGGTCGCAGACAGTATAGAACATCAGGTCGGTGAGGGCGATGGTCCTGTTAATGCCCTCGATGATGCTCTGCGGAAATCGCTCGGAAAATTTTACCCGTCCATCAAAGATATCCATTTGATTGACTATAAGGTGCGGGTTGTAAATGCCGGCGCCGGCACCGCTGCTCGTGTGCGTGTCATCATCCAGTCTCGCGACAAGGATTCGTTCTGGGGAACTGTCGGCTGTTCCGAAAATATTATCGAGGCATCCTGGCAGGCCCTTGTTGACGGCATTGAGTACAAACTGCAAAAAGACCGCAGATAATCCTTCCGCGTTAGCCGGCATATTCAGCGGCTTATGTTATTGCTGAAATTTCTTCGGCTTTTCTGAACCTTCTTTTCCTTTTGTTAATTGTTCGTGTCTTGTTTTGTATCAAATGCTCGGCGGATGCTATTTGGACAGCCTCAAATGCGTTTGCGGCGAAAAGGTCGGCTCCAATCTCCTCCCAGAGACCATCGGCCCTGTTGAATATGCCGCCTGATACCATTATTCGCATCTTAGGCCAAGCGTTGACGTTTTTTATCGTGTCAATGAGTTTGCGAACCAGCGGCGCCTGCTTTGGTGTCGTGCCGTAAATCAGCAGGATATCAGGGCCATATTCATTTACATAAGAAAGGATATCATCATTGGTCAATCCTCCGCCGAGGAATTTGACCTGCCAGCCATCGCTTTCAAACAGGTCGGCGCTTATCTGGCGCCCAGCTCCTGTAGCTCTTCTTCAGCACAGCAAATGGCTATATTCTTATTTCTGACCGGTCTTCGGGGCAGTTTATTTTGAAGCTGGTCGGCTATGCTTCTGTTTATGCGGGTTGCGAGGTGCTCCGCAGAAGCCGTTATGCGGTCATTACGGGACAGTTTTTCAATTTCTACCATAATGGGCCAGATAACGTCGGTATAAACAATATTGGTTGGGATTCCACTTTGTAGAATTTTCTCGATAATTGAACGACATTTTGCCCGGTCTCCTTTTAGAACAGAATCCAAATACTGTTCGTGAACATGGGTGTCTAACATAGTTTCGTCTCCTTAATCAAAAGTCATATATATTTTAACAACAACTTTTCATAAATGTTAAACTGGATAATATGTGCTTCGGAAAAGTTGCCTTAAAATCTTTAGTAAAAATGGGTAATCTGTAAAATATAGGTAATAACACCTTGCCAAGGCAACCCATTTATTGATTATTACAAGCTGGGCTGATATTTTTTGGGACCTTGCTCAAACTATTGTTTTAGCATTCCTTGTGAATTTTGTCCGCATCTTTGGGATTATGAACATAAGGTTGTTGTGTAATGTTGTTATTCTTTGGGCATTAAAAAGTTAATTCTGCGAATTAAGATGCGATTTTTTTACTTCATTTACGAGCATTGATAATGTTTGTCCGTTCTGGTAAAATTTTTCCGATATAAAATTTTAAATGTTATTGTCTAAATGGGGCGAAAGATAATTGGACTGATTCTTTATGACCGGCAATTTGCGTATGACATTATCTGTTAGCATAGGAGTGCTGTTATGATAGCTGTGGTGACGGACAGAATTGCGGACGATTTGGAACGCGTTGGACAATTCGGAAGATTTATCTGGCGGGCAATTGTCGTGTCTTTTATAAGTTGTTTCAGGCCTGCCACGTATCCTCTTGTTTGGACACAGATGTATTTTATCGGCGTCCGCAGTGTGCCGGTGATTATGATAACGGGCGCATTTGTCGGGATGACGCTGGCAGTTCAAACCTTCGACCAGCTTGCTTCTCTCGGATTCGAGGAAAGGCTCGGCGCACTGATAAATATTTCGGGCGTTAAGGAGCTCGGGCCTGTCCTTGCTGCCGTTATGCTGGCAGGGCGAATCGGCGGGGCACTGACTGCCGAACTGGGAACAATGAAGGTGACAGAACAGATTGAGGCCGTCAAAAGCATGGGCGTTGACCCGATGTATTATCTCGTTGCACCGCGGGTGCTGGCGTGTCTGCTTCTTGCGCCGGTTCTGATAATTTATGCGGATTTGCTTTGCAGTCTCGGCGGATATTTCGTAAGCGTCTATCAGACTGGGTATAAGCGGCAGGCCGTATTGGGATTACAGCGCATCTGTTGTGGAATTATGGGATGTATCCGTCGGCGTTATTAAGGGGTTTTTCTTTGGCGCTGCGATTGCCGTTATTAGCTGTTATAAAGGGTTTAACTGCGAAAACGGTGCCCACGGCGTCGGAAAGGCCTGCACCGAGGCCTTTGTGGCAAGTTTCATCTCCATTCTGGCGCTTGATTTTATGCTGGTAGTGGTGTTCAAGGCTATTTACAATACTCTCTGGCCGTTAAGAAGCATGTTTTAACAATAACATATAGTGCATAGGGTTATCGGATAGTGGAAAAGGCCGGTGGAAATAACAATAAAAAGGTCAGCAGAGAAGACGGCATAATCGTCCTGCGAAACTTGACCAAGAGTTTCGGCAAGAATGTGGTTCTCGACAGGATTTATCTTGCCATAGAGAAGGGAAAAACCACCGTTGTAATTGGGCCGAGCGGCTGCGGAAAGACCGTTCTGATTAAGCATATAATCGGGCTGCTCAGGCCGACCTCCGGGCAGGTCTTTTTCATGGGACAGCGGATAGATAATCTCAGTGAAAGCCGGCTTAACAAAATTCGCGTTCATTTCGGCTACCTTTTCCAGAGCGGAGCATTGTTTGACAGTCTCACCGTTGCTGAAAATATTATCTTTCCCGTCAGGCAGTTTTTTAAGATTAGCAACTCCAGAGATATTGAAGAGCTTGTGAAATTGAAGCTGAAAATGGTCGGCCTCGATGGCTTTGGGGATTATTATCCTGCCCAGCTTTCCGGTGGCCAGAGAAAGCGCGTGGCGCTGGCACGTGCAATTGCGCTCAATCCGGAGGCGATGCTCTATGATGAGCCGACGACAGGCCTCGACCCAATTCGTGCGGATGTTATAAATGAGCTTATTTTGAAACTTCAGCGTGAGCTGCAGATTACCAGCGTCGCTGTCACGCACGATATGACCAGCGCATACAAAATTGCCGACCGCATCGTTATGCTACATAAGGGCGAAATAATTGCCGACGGCTCTCCCGATTATATCCGCAATCACTCAGAACCGGTGGTTCAGCATTTTATCAACGGCCAGGTCAGTGATGAGGAGCTTGAGATTCTTCGTACCAGCAGCCAGTTTGACCGTTCAAAATTACTGTAGGGCAAAAATAAATATTCCGCCAAGTCAATGAACAACTCCGACCTCAAATACAATGTGTCCATGAAAAACTGATTGCTTTAGACACACAGTCGAGTCGTGATTTATGACCATTAACTTCGACATTCAATATTTAGACTCTTTGCATTTTTGGCGGCAAAACTTACTCGCTGACCTTATAAACCAAATCTCCCTTTCGCACACGGTCGGTAACCTTTATCCCGACAGTATCACCTGCTGCGGTGTCGGTAACGTTCTGGTTATTAATCTGCATCGAGCCAACGACCATTTCGAGGTCGGTAGTGTGCCCCTTAAAGTGGATTTTGTCGCCGACTTTTAAGGAAGCCGTCAATTCAATGGCAGCTACGACCGGTCTTGCAAAGAAATCCGATACCTTGCCAATTTCCTGCTCCGTCATTTTCATAACTCCTTTACATTTATCTGTTCAGACGTCTGAAATTTTACCGTTCCGGTTTAAAAGCAAGCCGAAGTACATCTTTTTGTCGTTAAATGTTTATTATAACCGGTTTAATGGCAAGTGAAAACATTCTGCTAACTATTTACTTTAATTCAACAGATGTTTATTTTGTGAATTTTTCAAACTCGGAAATCAGCTTTCTCGTTATTGCCCCAGAGACAGTGCTGCCAATTGCGATATTATCAAATTTAACGACAGGGACAATATCTTTTGTGGTCACGCCCAGAAAAAGTTCGTCGGCACCTTTGGCCTGCTCCGGCGTAAGGGGTTTCTCAACAAAAGGTATGCCGATATTCTGGGCAGCTTTTAAGATATATTTGCGGGTAATCGAAGGCAATATATTGGCGGAAGTCGGTGCGGTCTGAATCGTTCGGCCGACACAGGCGAAAAAGGCGGAACTCGAACCTTCGGTTATCAGGCCGTTTTCGTCAACGAGAATCGCCTCGTCGCAGCCTTTTTTTGACGCATCCATCTTGGCAAGGACGTTTGGCAGCAGGTTAAGGGATTTTATCCAGCATTTCTTCCAACGCAGGTCCGGATAAATTGAGACTGACCAGCCATTGATTTTTGATTTTGGATAGTCGCCAATTTCAGAGATTGTCAAAAAGAAGTTCGGCTTCATATTAACGGCTGGGTTATGGTCGCGAGGGCCTGAACCCCGCGTGACGTGGAAATATATTTTTGCATTCGGGATTCTTGCAGTTTCAAAGGCTTTCAGCACTCGGCTGTGGATTTGGTTCATATCCACTCCGTCGATTTCTACACCTGCCAGACTGTTGGTGAAACGAGCCAGGTGGTCGTCGAGGGCGAAGATTTTGCCGTTATAACTGCGCAGCACCTCATAGACGCCGTCGCCGAAATACAGCCCGCGGTCGAGATAAGAAGGGTCGAGCTGATTTGCATCAACGATTCTGTCATCAATCATTGCAACGTTCATTTTTTACTCCCGCCATAAAAAGCTTTACTTGTAAAAAGAAAATCGTATAATACTTCTTTTTAGCAGTTTTTCAAATAAAGAATGCAGGAGTATCAAAATGTACGCAGTAATTGAGCAGGGCAGTAAACAATATAAAGTCGCACAGGGCGATGTCATACAGATAGAACTGACGGACATCGATCCCAATGCCAAGAAGATTGAAATGGATAAGGTCCTTTTTATCGGCGACGGCGAAAAAAGCAGAATCGGCAAACCCTTTATCGAAGGAGCGAAGGTTATAGGTAAATTTGCAAATAATGTTTCGAATGCGATGGTAGGAGGGCTGAAATTGTATCCGGTGCATTTCCGCAGGCGAAAAAACAGCAAAAAGCGAATCGGCCATCGTCAAAAATACCTCCAGGTAACAATCGAAAAGATTGAGGCGTAAAGAATTCCAAAGGTAAAAAAACAAATCCGTCTTATGCGGACAAGCTTCAAAATTGTGGAATAAAAAAAGCTCACAAGTAAAGACTGGGTGAGCTTTTTTTGTTGTTGATTATTTGAAAAAATTATAGAATTCGGCTGATAATGGAGATGGCTATGCCATACTATAGGTAAAGCAGGGACTTTTGAGGGTTTTAGCAGTGATAAAACTGGCGCCGCCCCTTACAGAAGATGCAGTGCGAAGATTAAAGGCGGGCGATGAGGTTGAGATTAGCGGGGTCATTTATACCGCCCGCGATATGGCTCATAAACGTTTGTGCCAGACGATTCGTGCATCCGGAAAGCTTCCATTTGATATTAGCGGAGCGATTATTTATTTTACGGGCCCCACGCCGGCAAGGCCTGGAAGGGTTATCGGTGCAGCCGGACCTACGACATCGGCCAGGATGGATGATTTCAGCCCAGTCCTTATCGAGGCCGGTCTGCGTGCGATGATTGGAAAAGGCTGCAGAAATCAAATGGTTCGAGATGCCCTCAAAAAATTCGGTGCGGTTCATTTGTCGGCTATAGGCGGGGCAGGGGCGCTTTTGAGTAAATTTATTGTAAAAGCGGAAATAATCGCTTATGAGGATTTGGACGCCGAGGCGATAAGAAAATTAGTAGTAGAGAATTTTCCTGCAATAGTCGCTTATGATGCAGCAGGGCAAAGCATATACGATAAATAGAATGTAGAATATAGAAAATAGAATAAGGAGGATTGAAAATGAAGGCGGCGATTCTGGGATTATCAGGGTCGGGAAAGAGTACGCTCTTTTCGGCTATAAGCGGAAGACAAATTACGGCAGCGGGTGCAGGGGTAATTGAGGAGGCAATAGTTCCCGTGCCGGATGAAAGGCTCGATTGGCTAACCAGCCTCTATAAACCCAAAAAAACAGTGCAGGCAACGATTGACTGCCTCGATGTGCCGGGCTTTGATTTTACAGCCGAGCACGGCAGATTAGTCGCAGGAAGGCTTATCGACCATATAAGAACTGTTGATTTGATTGTCCTGGTTGTCAGGGCCTTTGAGGATTTGTCGCTGCCGGCTTATCGCGACAGAATTGACCCTGTAAAAGATGTCGAGGAATTGAAGACAGAATTGCTGCTGGCAGATTTGGCCCTTGTCACCACCAGAATTGAAAAGCTTGAAAAGCAGCTTCATAAACCTACGCATACGCACTCGCAGGATATGGCGGAACTCGAACTGCAAAAAAGACTGCAGGCGGCGATTGAAGCCGAAAAGCCCATAAGCAGCGCCATTGAGACAAAAGAGGAACTGCACATTATAAAATCGCTCGGCTTTCTGACGCTTAAACCGATGGTTGTTGCCGTTAATGTCGCTGAAGGTCAGCTCGAAAAAAAGTTTGATTTTGCAAATCTCGAAAAAGATGTGCCGGTCATAAACGTCTGTGCCAAACTGGATTTCGAGTTATCGCAGCTCGATACCCAAAGCCGCAAGGACTTTATGACAGAACTCGGTATAACAGAGCCGGCAGCAGCCAAATTTGTCAAGGCTTGTTATGCAGCCCTCGGCCTGATTAGTTTTTTAACTGTCGGCTCAGACGAGGTGCGGGCCTGGCTAATAAAGCAGGGGACGATTGCGCTCGATGCAGCAGGCAAGGTTCATTCAGACATCAAACGCGGCTTTATAAAGGCGGAAATTTTCAGCTATGAAGACATAAAGGAATTGGGCAATGAAAAGGCACTCAAGGCCGCAGGCAAAATCCGCCTTGAAGGAAAGGAATACATCGTCCGCGACGGCGACATCATCGACTTCAAATTTAACGTCTAATAGGAAAAAAATAAAAGTTCAAAAATCAAAATGATTTGTAAAAAACATAGCGTTTGTCATTACGAGGGAGCGCAGCGACCGAAGCAATATCAAACACAATGAATGAATAGATTGCTTCGCCCGCAATGACAATTCCTCAAATGATATGTGACAGACCATTAGCTGTCGAAAAACGCTGTCCTTAAATCTCCTCACCCACCGCCGCCCCTAACATCAGAGGTCAAACACGCTGCAAATCGGCGTTGGTTGGAGCGATTTCTTCAGTGTCAGAGTCTTATTCACTGGATGGCTTCGAACTCTTGCGCCGGGTCGGTATAGGTGGTTTCTTAGCCTCGATACAGCGCCGGAGCATGTGTTCAAGGATCTGTGGAAACTCCATCATGAACATGTGTGTCTCTTTGCTGTCGAATTCCTCCATGAAAGGGCCATGCATGAAGACTTCAGTAAAGCGACTGAGACGCCGAACCTCCTTCTCCGCGGCTTCGGTATCTCCTACCTTGACAGCGTGATACGCTTCCAAAGCAATTTCATAGAGCCAAGGCATGTCCTCGCGCAGCATGCTTGCTGCCAGAAGAATTCCAATGGGGTCGCCAGGTTCACCACTCATATGCATCATCTGATCAAGCATCATAGGAGAGAACCGACGGAATCTCCGGCGCCGCCATGGATCACCTGTCTCAACCATTCTTTCAGCTACTCGGGAAGGCAAATCTCGGACGAGACCTTTCACCTCCTCCAAAAACTTCGCCAAAGGATTATCTTCTGCAGGGACACTTTCCCTTTCACCTCGACGAGATAGTCCTTTGATGATCTTGTCACTTGTCACCTTGAATGCCTTTACCTGGTTTCTAATGACATCCTGATCAGGCTCAAGGCTGGGAATTCGGCTGGTCAGTTCCAGAACAAGTTTGCTCAGAGAGTCCTCGGTATCCTCACAGTTCTGGAAGTGGAAAAACGGCCCGGTTTGGAGTTTGGTAAGAGGAACACCAAACGCAATTGCACGAACCCGCGTCTCAATTTTGGCCTTGGCTACCCCTGCTTCATAAAGAATCCATGGACGATCAATGCTCCTCTCTGTAAACAGACACACAACGTCAGATGTTGCTCGGAGTTTATCCATCAGACGAGTGTACCATTCGTCGCCGAACTGGAAACCCTCACTTCCCTTTTTGTCCGAAGACCTGAAACATTTGAGCATTCCAGCGCTGACGCTCTTGAGAAGCTTGCTGAAGGCTTCGGCAAGCTCAGTGTCTCGGCTGTCATGGCTTATGAAGACGAATGCGCCTGTGGATTGGCCGGTCAGCAAATCTGTTTCCTGCCCTGTTGCTTTCCCTTTGTCAATATCAGCCATTGGATTCTCCTTTCGGGAACACCTAACTATTGGTTATTTAGTTCTTTTTAAGAAATCAAACAACGGTGCATGTGCAATATAAAATGCCTACATGGCATATAAGACGCCATCGATACAGAAACGCAAAACACCAGTTGCAGAGGTCACTCAAATTCTGGAGCAAAAGCGGGGAAGTCTTATCCTCTGAATGGTCTCAGTGTAACAGAAAAGAGGGATTGTGCAAGAAGAAAATGTGACAGAATATGAAGAAATAAGAACCCTAATACTGCCGAACCAGACCTCTCAATGATTATCTGTGTGTGGATAATCAGTCTATACTTTCTTTTTGACATCATTTTGGTTAACATTTACCGTATTCTATGAATAACGCAAGTATAATTACAATTGGTAATGAGATTTTAATCGGGCATACGGTCAATACAAACGCCGCATACCTCGCAGAAAGGCTGCTTTCAATTGGAATTCCGGTTGTCAGCGAGCATACGGTCGGCGATTGTGTTGACCGAATTGTGCAGGCCTTCAGACTGGCAAACGATGAAGCGGATTTGATTTTGGTCACAGGGGGGCTCGGGCCGACTGAAGACGACCTGACTCGTCAGGCCCTCGCACAGTTTTTGAAAGTGGATTTGCAGTTCAATGAAGGACTATTTCGAGAAATTGAAGAGCGGTTTAAGAAACGCTGTATCGTAATGTCGGCTAATAACAAATCGCAGGCCTTTATGCCGGCCGGCACAATAGCTCTTGAAAACAAAATCGGCACCGCTGCCGGAATCAAAGCAGGTTGGCAGGGCAAATTGTTTTTTGTTATGCCCGGCGTCCCTTATGAAATGAGACTTATGTTCGAGGACTCGGTCCTGCCGGAAATTGGCAAACTGGCAGACAAAAAAGCAGGGCGGGCGGTGGCAATAAAGAAGTTGAACTGCTTCGGTGCAGGTGAATCGCAAATCGCAGAAATGCTCTCGAATGTTGGGGCAAGAGACAGAAACCCCCAGATAAACTACACCGTAAATTTCGGTATTGTCACTGTGCATATAACAGCCGAGGCTGAAAGTATTAGAGAAGCAACAAAGATGGCAGAGGCAGATGAACAGCTAATAAGAAAAAGGCTCGGCTCTCTGGTTTTCAGCACAGGCGAGCAGGGTCTCGCAGAGGTTGTCGGCCGGCTGCTGGCAGAACGGGAAAAAACGTTAGCAACTGCGGAATCCTGCACGGGAGGCCTATTGGCCGGCTTAATAACAGATATTGCCGGCGCCAGCAGGTATTTTACACACGGCTGGATAACATACAGTAATGAGGCCAAAATGAGCGAGCTTGACGTGCCCGCAGAATTGATAGGAAAATATGGAGCGGTCAGCGAAGAGGTGGCCTCTGCAATGGCGAAAGGGGCGAGAAAAAGGGCTGGAACAGATTATACAATTGCTATAACCGGTATAGCCGGCCCAGGCGGCGGCACCGAACAAAAGCCTGTCGGGCTTGTATATATTAGTGTTGAGGAGGCAGGGGGGACAGAGGCGAAGCGGTTTGTCTTTGCCGGTGAACGCAATTCAATAAGAATAAGGGCTGCAAATACAGCATTAAATATGCTTAGAGGCCGACTTCAAATTGACTAAATTTGACAGTGTTGCTATAATGGCTATTATACCAGCCTTAAAAAAGGCCGAAATAAAAGGTTAAGATGGCGAAAAGTCGAAGACATTTAGGTGAAATCCTATACAAAGCAGGCCTAGTGGAAAAACAGTCCTTAGTTGATGCTATCAGGGAGGCTAAAAAGACTAAAAAAAGGCTCGGTGAGATACTTCTGGACAGAAAACTTTTGGGTGAAGATTTGCTTGCCAAGGCCATTGCCAAGCAGTTCGGCCTTAAATATGTTGACCTCAATAAAACTGCCATTCCCGAAGATGCCCTTAAATTGCTCGACGTCAGCATCTTGAAGAAATATAACATCCTGCCTTTGGGGATGGAAAATGGCTCGTTGAAACTGGCCATTTCCGACCCTATGAATCTCGAGGCAATGGATGCCGTTCGATTCAGGCTTAATACCGAGTTGGACTGCTATGTTACGAGCCCCTCACAGATACGGACATATATTGAGGAGTCGTTGGATACCGAAAAGAAGATAGAAACCGACAGATTAAAGAACAGCATCGACGCTACCGCAGCAGAACTTTCCGAGGCCGGCGCCGATTTTCAGACAGGCCTGTTCAAAGGCTCTGTCACTGCCGAAGATGATGGGCCTATTGTCAGGCTGGTCAACCTCATTATCGACAACGCCTTTTATATGCGGGCAAGCGACATTCACTTCGAGCCGATGGCTGACCGTGTCCGCGTCAGATACCGCGTGGATGGCGTCTGCATTGAGAGAGACAATATCCCGAAGAATATGCAGCCTGCGTTGATAACGAGACTCAAAATTCTCTCCGGTATGGATATTGCCGAAAAGAGGCTTCCACAGGATGGAAGAATAAAGCGTAGTATCAGCGGGCAGGATATTGATTTTCGTGTCTCGGCGCTGCCCGGCAACCACGGCGAAAGCGTCGTGCTGCGTATCCTGCGGCCTGATGCCGTCAATATCGGCATTCGCTCGCTCGGTTTTGAACAGGATGATTACGAGCGGTTTCAAAAGATAATCAAGAGGCCGAATGGCATCTTTCTCGTTACGGGGCCTACCGGAAGCGGCAAGACGACGACCCTTTATGCCGCTCTGCAGGAACTGAACAAATCCGACAAAAAGATTATTACCGCTGAAGACCCCGTCGAATATAATTTTGACGGGATGAACCAGTGCCAGGTTAAAGAAGATATTGGGCTTTCATTTGAGAGAATCCTGCGGGCTATGCTGCGACAGGCGCCGAACATTATTCTTATCGGCGAAATCCGCGATGGTATTGTTGCCGATATTGCAATTCAGGCGGCTCTTACAGGCCACCTTGTCTTCAGCACTCTCCATACCAACGACGCTGCCAGCGCTATTACCAGGCTTATTGATATGGGCGTTAAGCCTTTTCTGGTTGCAAGTTCGGTTCAGGCAATTATGGCCCAGCGCCTCGTCAGAATTATCTGCAAAAACTGCAAGACCATTGATGAGCATCCCGACCCGAGGCATCTGCAATTGTTGAACATCAGCCCGGAGGACATCAAAAAAAATCCTATATATAAAGGTACTGGTTGTACACAATGTCAGCAAACAGGATACAAGGGCCGAACGGCTGCCTTCGAAATGGTTGAAATGAATAACGAAATCAGAGAGCTTGCCTTTTCAAAGGCTACGACCACCGAATTGAGAAAGGCTGCGGTCGCTTCGGGAATGAGAACTCTCGCAGAGGATGGTAAAATCAAAATTTTCAAGGGCATTACAACCCCGTCTGAAGTTGCAAGTATAGCACAAACTGAAGGTGTGCTTGTTGAGTAATAATAATTAAGGATTAAGTTAATGGCAACTGTTAATATGGACCGTCTAATGCAGGCCTGCGTTTCGCAGGGCGCTTCTGATATACACCTGACAGTGGGCAGGCCTCCGGTATTCAGGATTGACGGCAGGCTAAGGTCGCTGGAAACAAAAGTGCTTATGCCGGATGACACGATTGCACTTATGAAAGGCATCGCTCCGGAGCGAAATCAGCAGGAGCTGCAGGAGGAAGGCGGCACCGACTTCGGTTTTGCCTTCGGCGACAAGGCCCGGTTTCGTGTCGCCGTTTTTAAACAAAGAGGAAACGTTACAGTAGTGCTGCGGCTAATTCCGACAAAGATTTTGAGTTTTGAAGAAATTGGTTTGCCGAAGATTTGTGCAGCGCTGTGTCGAAGGCCCAGAGGACTGTTTCTTATTACAGGACCCACTGGTAGCGGTAAAACCACAACCCTTGCCACAATGATCAACTATATCAATGATAACTTCGATAGGCATATTGTTACTGTCGAAGACCCGATAGAATATTACCACGCTCACAAGAAATCGATTATCAACCAGCGAGAGGTTGGAATTGATGTCCCGAGTTTTTCGGAGGCATTAAGGCGCGTTTTGAGGCAGGACCCCGACGTAATTTTCGTAGGCGAGCTTAGAGACCTTGAAACAATCGAAGCTGCCATCAGGGCTGCTGAAACAGGACACCTCGTCTTCAGCACCCTTCACACCACTAGCGCCGCCGGCACAGTTACAAGAATTATAGACGTCTTCCCCGTCAACCAGCAGGAACAGATTCGAACACAGTTGAGTATTAACCTTCTTGCGGTACTCAGTCAGATGCTCTGTCCCTTAGCGACCGGGCCGGGAAGAATTGCTGCTTATGAATTTATGGTCGTAACGCCCGCCATTGCAAATCTTATCAGGGAAAATAAGTCTTACAGAATTGATTCGAGCATCCAGACAGGCAAAAAACTGGGTATGCAGCTGCTTGATGAGCATCTTTGGCAGTTTTATGACAGCGGCAAAATTACACTGGAAGAGCTGCTCGATAAAGGCCGAGACCCCGGGCAGCTGCAGGACAAGGCTATGGCAAAGCTCAAGAAGATGAAGGCACAGCAGTTTCAAAAGGATATCGGCCCGATTTTGAGAACTTAGCGGGTCCGCCGCAGGCGGATTGCCGGCAGGATTCGTTATTAGGATGATGATGAATCTTTTTTTCAATTCTCTACTGCAACCATTCGTCATTTCCCGATATTGTAATATATATCTTTATCCGCCCGCGGCGGATTGGAAGTTTGAAGGGAAAATATAATGCAGGAGCAAATCAGGTTGTATTATAAGAATACGACGACGGATGTTATCGGTGATGAGGGTATCTCCCAAAAGCAGTTTGAAAAACTGGCGGACAGAACTGCATCTGTCATCAGACAAATCAATCAACAAAGACAGGCAGGAAAAACGCCATACCGCGACCTGCCATATAGAACAGAAACGGTCAGACAGGTCGAGGAACTTGCTTGTCAGTTAAAAGAGACTTGTGAGAACTTTGTCGTGCTTGGTATCGGCGGCTCGGCCCTCGGCAATATCGCGCTCCAGACCGCCTTGAATCCTTATATGTATAACCTCGATGATTCTCAGAGAAAGGGGCCGAGGCTCTTCGTTTTTGATAATGTTGACCCGATGCAGTTTGCCTCGTTTTTGGATTGTGTCGGCAGCAGGCTGGACAGGACGGTCTTTAATGTTATAAGCAAATCAGGGCAGACCGCCGAAACTGCCTCGCAATTCCTGATTATTCGCAAGATGCTCCTCGATAAATTCGGGCCGGATGGCCTGCACAAATCTGTTGTCGCAACAACAGACGCAAAAAAGGGAACATTACGGAGAATCGCCGACGAGGAAAAACTGCGGTGTCTGGAGGTGCCGGATGGCGTGGGAGGCAGGTTCAGCATCTTGAGCGCCGTCGGGATTCTTAGCGCCGCCGTATGCGGCATTGATGTTGACCAGCTCCTTGCAGGTTCTCGTGATATGGACAAAAGAGTTAGCAGCGAGGATTTTTATAAAAATCCTGCGGCAGTGAATGCGGCAATAAACTGGCATCTTTATAATAATGGAAAGAGAATATCCGTTATGATGCCATACAGTTTTGCACTTGGGGGTCTGTCCGATTGGTATCGGCAAGCTCTGGGCGGAAAGCCTCGGAAAGGCAAAAGACCTGGCCGGCAAAATAGTGCATATAGGGCCTACGCCGATAAAAGCCCTCGGGGCTACCGACCAGCACAGCCAGGTTCAGCTTTATCGCGAAGGGCCGAACGACAAGATGTTTACGTTCCTGCAGGTCGAAAATTTCGGCAAGAAAATTAAAATCGGTTCACCGCCTGATTATGCCCCCGAACTGCAATACCTGGCAGGAAAAGATATGGCCGAATTACTCAATAGCGAGAAAAAGGCTACAGAATATGCACTATTGAAGGATAAAAGACCGTGCCTGACGGTAATCTTTCCGGAAATCAGCGCCTATACTGTCGGCCAGTTTATTTATTTGTTTGAGGTGACGACATCGTTTGCAGGCGCACTATTCGGCATTAACACTTACGACCAGCCTGCTGTGGAACTCGGGAAAGAGGCAACCTTCGCCCTTATGGGCAAAGCAGGCAGTTTCAATTCCGCTCTTTCTTATAAAAAATCTGCCGACCAAATAAATGAATTGACCGAGATTGACACCCATTACCTTGTTTGATAAATTTATAAGGCGGTACACTTGTTGAGTAGGGCGCAAAATGAATTATGCGGTAATAATGGCAGGGGGGTCGGGAAAAAGACTCTGGCCTTTGAGCAGACAAAATAGGCCCAAACAGATTCTCAAACTGCTTGACGGCCAGACCCTGCTGCGCTTATGTTACCAGAGGCTTTTCTCTGTATTTGATAAAGAGAGGATAATTGTTCAGACCAATGCGGCTTATGCGGGGCTGGTTCGGGAAAACCTGCCGGAAGTACCTGTTCAAAATATTATTGCCGAGCCTTGCGTTCGCGATACAGCAGGGGCAATCGGCCTGGCGGCGTCTGTCCTTGCAAAAAGAGATGCCGATGTAACAATGGCTGTTGTAACCGCCGACCAGCTCATTGAACCCGCCGAGGCCTTGCAAAATGCAATTAAAGATGCCGTTGCTTTCGTCACTAATCACCCGAAAAGTCTCGTGACTTTTGGAATAAAACCGAATAATCCGAGCACGGAATTCGGCTATATCAGATGTATCGAACCAAAGCATTATCCGTGCTGCAACAGTGAAATTTTTACTGTTGAATCGTTTAAGGAAAAGCCGGATGAACAAAACGCAAAAAAATATCTTGGGCAGGAAAATTTTCTCTGGAATTCCGGCATGTTCGTCTGGAAGGCAAAAACCATCCTTGAAAATTTAGAAAAGTTTCTTCCTGAATCGACCGAACCGCTCCGGTTCATCCAGGCAGACTGGGCCGGCCCTGACCAGAAAAAAACCCTTTACGAGTGGTATGCGAAGATTCCTAAAATCAGCATTGATTTCGCAGTGATGGAAAATGCAGATAATGTATATGCTATAAAGCTGGATTGTAAATGGCTCGACCTCGGGGCGTATACCGCTCTTGTCGATTTTATCGATTCGGACAAAGACAACAATATCATAATCGCCGGCTACAGCGAGGTTTTGGACTGCAAAGATAATATCATTGTCACCGAGCAGCAGGAACATTTGATTGCAGCCATCGGGCTTGAAAATATGGTAATTGCACACACGCCTGACGCCACCCTGATTTGCAGCAAGAAAGACGCCGCCAGGCTCAAGGAGTTGCTTGAAATTATCAGGCAACATAAAGGCGAAAGATTCCTGTAGTTTGTCTTATGTTTAACCCCCGCAACTGTCCGCTGCAGGTGGACGCGGAAATTGTTTATCAATCGTTATGAGATACCTTGCCATAGATTACGGAAAAAAGCGAACAGGCCTGGCTGTCTGCGACCCGACCGAAACTATTGTTTCGCCCCTCGATGTAATAAAAGACAATAGATGCCTTATAAGTGCAATTACAGAGTCTGATTGAGACCGAAAAAGTCGGCGCAATTGTCCTTGGCCTTCCGCTCAATATGGACGATTCTACCGGCCCGCAGGCGAGACTCGTCAAAAAATTTGCAAGGCAATTAAAAAAGCATATCACGATTCCAATACACTTTCAGGATGAGCGGTTGAGCAGTTTCGCAGCACAGGAAAAACTTGCCGATGTCGAAATTTCAAAAAAGGCAAAAAAGGAAAGGCTCGACGCCATCGCCGCCGCGCATATTTTAGAGTCATTTCTCGAACGCAAAAAAAACAAATAGCATCTGCGGCGGCATTTCGCGGTCACTTAACTGGGATTTTCCATATTTATCCGTCTCAGACGGATGAACACGTCCTATTTAAGCACACAGGCAGGGTTGAAAGGATTCGTGTTACAATCCACAAGCCAGTTGTTTGCCATTGCCGCAAAATCCAGAAAGTTTACTATGCCGTCGCCATTCGGCGGAGGTGCAATATCAGCAGATGGAACCCCTGGCGGCTGTAACCATTGTTCAGCTAATATCATCAAGTCTTCAAAATCCACCCTGCAGTCACCATTCAGGTCGCCTGCCAGATTAAACTCACAAATATTCTTTAGGCCAAGAGAGTGATACCAGCCGGCCGCAATGGCCGAAAAACCCGTATTGGGCGAAGGCACATTGCATTGACCGTATTCGTTGTCTCCCCAAGCCACAATCGAGCCGTCACTTTTAAGGCCAAGCGAGTGAAACAAACCTGCCGCGATGGCTATAAAACCCGTATTTGGTTCAGGCACATTGCATTGACCAAAATTATTTCGTCCCCAGACCACAATCGAGCCATCGTCTTTAAGGCCAAGCGAATGTCCCACGCCTGCCGCAATCGCCACAAAACCCGTATTGGGCGAAGGCACGTTGCATTGACCGTAACCGTTGTCTCCCCAGGCCACAATAGAGCCATCCTGTTTAAGGCCAAGCGAGTGCCAACTGCCTGCCGCGATGGCGACAAAACCCGTATTGGGCAAAGGCACATCCCATTGACTTCCCCAGGCCACAATAGAGCCATTACTTTTAAGGCCAAGCGAGAAAGAATCGCCTGCCGCAATGGCAACGAACCCTATATTGGGCGAAGGCACATCGCATTCACTGCAATGGTTGTCTCCCCAGGCAACAATCGAGCCATCCTGTTTAAGGCCAAGTGAGTGATAATAGCCAGCAGCAATGCCGATAAAATCGACATTGGGCGATGGCACATTGTATTGACCGTCATCGTAGTTTCCCCAGGCCACAATAGAGCCATCCTGTTTCAGGCCAAGTGAGTGCTCGCTGCCTGCTGCAATGGCAACAAAACCTGAATTTGGCGCAGGCACATTGCATTGACCGTATTCATTGTCTCCCCAAGCCACAATCGAGCCGTCACTTTTAAGGCCAAGCGAGTGAAACAAACCTGCCGCGATGGCTATAAAACCCGTATTGGGCGATGGCATATTGCATTCACCGTCCACGTTGTCTCCCCAGGCCACAATAGAGCCATCCTGTTTCAGGCTAAGCGAGTGCTCCCAGCCGGCCGCAATGGCAGTAAAACCCGTATTGGGCGACGGCACATTGCATTGACCACTCCAGTTGTATCCCCAGGCCACAATCGAGCCGTTGGCCTTAAGACCAAGCGAGTGATAAAAGCCGGCCGCGATGGCAATGAAACCCGTATTGGGCGATGGCACATTGCATTCACCGTAATAGTTGGCTCCCCAAGCAACAATTGAGCCATCACTTTTCAGACCAAGCGAGTGCTCCTCGCCGGCCGCGATGGCAACGAAACCCGTATTGGGCGGTGGCACATCGCATTGACCATAATTGTTATTTCCCCAGGCCACAATAGAGCCATCATTTTTAAGGCCGAGGGAGTGATCCACGCCTGCCGCGATGGCAATAAAACCCGTATTGGGCCATGGCACATCGCATTGACCAAAATTATTTCGTCCCCAGGCCACAATCGAGCCATCACTTTTCAGGCCAAGCGAATGTCCCGCGCCTGCCGCGATAGCTATAAATCCCGTATTGGGCGACGGCACATTGCATTGGCCTTCGCTGTTGTCTCCCCAGGCCACAATAGAACCATCCTGTTTAAGGCCAAGAGAGTGCCAACCGCCTGCCGCGATGGCAGTAAAACCGCTGCTTAAATCAACTCCAACAACCTGACCTCCCCAGCCGACAATTTCCCCAGCGGCATATATTGGTGCAGAGAGAATAAAAGCAGAAAGGAAAAAGCATACAAAAACAACTGTGAGAAAAGAGTGCCTCTCGTTTCTTGAGCCGCTCCGCATTGGATTACCCTCCTAATGAATTTTAATTAAGCCGGAATTTCCCACATTAAACGCCTGGCTGTGCAGCCGAGCTTTTCAATTCTACTATAATATCAAATTCTTCCTCAAATTACAACAATAATCTTAAGTATTTTCTACGGGGTTTTAGCCAAATCTCCACCATCCACATACACTCCAACCCCATCCTGAACCTCAAAAAGACTTAGCGTCTTTAGGTTTCTTTTTAGCTACCTCAACTTTCAAAATCATAAACAACTAATCCGGAAAATACCTTTGGATAAAAACATGTTGTTTTTTGAGGTGTTGTTTCCCCTGCTCTGGCAATAAGGAAAACTTCTCTCATCAAAGGGGGTTTTACAAAAAATGCAAACTGTAAATTGTTTTCTTCAATTTTTTCCCATGTTTCTTCATTTCCTTTCACAAAATCTATATGCTCTCTTCTCTTTTGTTGTTCTTCTGTTATTCCCAATATACCCTCGATAATAAGGTTATGTAATATGGTTATATCCAGCTTCTGGTAGATATCAGTTTTATCAGGAAGTCTGTCCTTTAAAACTAAATTATTTTTCAAAGTTAAAAAATAGGCTTTTTTATTAAGATTGCAATAGACGCCAAACACATGATTCTTCAGATTAATACTCTTATCTATTATTACTTCAACAGCATCCATCTTCCGTATAAGCTGGTCTTTAGCAACTTCTTCAACCTTAAAGTGCTGTTCGAGTTTATTTAGAATTTCATTAATATCTAAGTTATCTAAACCGAAGATTACCCTGTTGGTAGGCAGGATTAAAGTTCCTTCATTGAAAGAGTTGACAAAACAGAGCAAAGCATAGTTTGAGCCTTCTGTTTTTAACATGTCTCTAACCTTTAAGTTAGATGTATATCTGTGATGACCATCAGCTATAACACACTGGTACTTTTTCATTTCATTTGACAATCTATTAATGACTGACAAGTCAATTATCCTCCATAGAGTGTGGGTAACTCCTTTATTATCAGTGAACTCAATATGCGGCTGGTTGTCTTTGATAGAATATTTGATTATGTCATCAGTCACTTTCTGCCTGTCGTCATACAGGATAAAAGGAATCTCAAGGTTTGACTTTGTAGTTGAAATAAGCGAAATCCTGTCATTAAGATCTCTTTCAAGCACCTTTTCGTGAGCCAACATGCCTTTTCCTAACTCTTCAAGCTTCGTTAAGGCAATAAAGCTCAGGCGCGAAAAATCCTTTCCCATAAATGAAAAGCTCTCTGAATAAACATATATCGTATTTTCTTTATCCTGGCCTAAAATTCCTTCTTCTTTCCATCTCTTAAAGAGTTTAGAAGCATTTTCATATTTATCAGCGTTCCCCTGTGGCAAAATTAAATGAACAAAATTGTATTTGCCCTTGGCCAGTTCTTTTCTTTCTTTTTCGCTTATCACATCATTTGGAGGTGTGATTACTTTAGAAAAATCTTTAATTTTATCTTTGTTATACAGCCAACCCTTAAAAGATCTTATTTCTGCCATCTTAACTCCTTTAAATCCATCTTAACCCATAAAAATCAATAACTCTGCTTCAAAACCATTTTATGCTTCTATTACACAACGGTTCACAACATAATGTGGATTATATTGATAAGTGATTTTTCGAAGTCAGCGACGGTGAAGTTTTTGCTCTTGCCTTTGCGGACGACTTTGTGGCCTTCCTTTTCGAGGAGTTTTCTCTGGGCTTCAATGCCGCCGGGGTATTTTTCGTTAAGAATACCGTCGGACTTCAGCGTTCGCCAGTATGGCGTAATATCCTTTTTCCCCTCCGCAGCCTGCTCCTCGGCTGCATAAGCAGAAACCCAGGCAAAGATACCTGTCGTAATCGGACAAGCGTAGTCAGCTTTGTGTTTCCTTGCAAGGATTTCTCTTATCTGGTTAATGGTTATCAATTTTCCTTTCGGAACCTGTTTCACAATCTTGTCAACTTCCACAGGGGCAGGTATCACATAAAGACCCGCAGGCCAATTCTTTGGCGTCTTGCCGAACTCAATAAGCCTCGGCAGGTCCTTGTTATCGAGCAGTTTTTCCTGCCAGCTCTTTCTCTTTTTCATTTCTTACCTCTTTTGTAGGTGGCCATTGCGGCATCCATTACGGTTTTTACGGCAACATTATGTCTTTGTGCCGCCTGCTGGCAATCCGAAAATTCCGGCTTGCAAAAAACGACTTTGCCGTCGAGACGTCCGGTCTTTATCTTGATTGCTCCGAAAGGTGTTGTCGCCGTCACAAAATCTCTTTCGAGTTTCCTTCTATGCAGAATTTGCCTTCTTATGCCCAAAGTCAGGCCCTGCTCAAATAAAAAATGCGAAATTCTTTCTTCGTCCTTTATCTCGCAGATGACCGTTAATTTGTATGCAGGCCGATTATGCTTCATATAGATTGGCATCGTAAAACAATCAAGCACGCCAATTTCAAAAATCTTTTCGACAACCGAGCCGATTATTTCGCCGCTCAAATCATCGATGTTGGTTTCGAGAAGGCAGACAGAATCGACAGTCGATGGTTCTGAATTTATGGATTCGCCTATGAAAAGACGCAGAACATTTGGAAAATCTTCAGGATTAAAAGTGCCTGCGCCGTATCCTGTTTTTAATATTTTCATCGGCGGCAGGAGGCAAAAGTCGGCGGCTATCGTCGTCAGTATCGCTGCTGCCGTCGGGGTCAAAAGTTCTACCTGTGCCGGGCCTGCCGTAATGGGGACATTTTTAATCAGTTCCGCCGTTGCCGGGCCGGGGACTGGAATTAAACCGTGTTCTGCCTTTGTCATCCCGCCTCCGACGGAAATTGTCGAGCAGTAAAATTTCTCGACGCCGCTATCCACAAAGTAGTGGAAACCCACCGAAGCGGCGACAATATCAACGATGGAATCGACAGCGCCGACCTCATGAAAATGAATATCGTCTTTCGGCTTGCCGTGAACTGCAGCCTCGGCATCGGCTAATCTGTCGAATATCGCAATGGCTGTTTGCTTGGCCTCTGGTTTAATTTTACTTTTATTGATTATGTCGGTAATGTCCCGCAGATTTCTGTGATGGTGCTGATGAGGAAAAACCGGTTCAAATTTTATCGCACATAGCCCGCAGCAGACTGTCTCGAAGATTTTTATCTCCAGCCCTTCTATGCCGAGCGAGTCGAGCTGGCCGAGCAAAAATTCCTTGTCGAGGCCTGCATCGATAAACGCAGCGGCAATCATATCGCCGCCGGCGCCGGAAAAACAGTCAAAATATGCAATCTTCATAAACGAGACTCCCAAACAGCAGGGATTTTATCCTAAAGTCTATCCTCTTGGCAAGGAAATTTGCCCGCCGACGGTTCAATTGAAAAAAACCAAATTGTTGAATAACAAAAATTAAAGATAAAGGGCCGTTCATCTCGATAGATTGTTAAATGAGAACTTGCATTTTATAACGGTATGTGGTAATAATTTTCGTTTCTTTTATGAGAAGTAATATGAAAAAAATAATGTTAGTTCTTTTAGTTTTTTTGGGATTGGCCGCCCCCGCGGCAGCTGGCCTTGCCGAGCGTATCAGCGGCATAATCAATGACCCCTCGCAAAAAAAGACCCGCTTTGCTGTTAATATTATAAAAGCAGATACCGGCGTGACCCTCTATAGTCACGACGCAACCAAAGCGATGACCCCTGCGTCCAATATGAAAATTATTACCAGTGCGTCAGCGTTGAAACATCTCGGGCCTGATTATGAGTTTAAAACCCGTGTCGGACTGCTCAATGATGACCTCGTAATAATCGGTAGCGGCGACCCCCTCCTCGCAGATAAGGAAAACGACGCCAAATATGGCAGGGCGGACGGCTGGATTATCAACGACATCGTCGCCAAATTGAAACAGCAAAATATTACCGAAATCGGCAGCATCATTGTTGACACTACCATTTTTGATAATCAGCGAGTGCATCCGAACTGGCCGCCGAACGACCTGAATAAATGGTGGGCCTGCGAGGTTTGCGGCCTCAATTTCCACGACAACTCCATCGAAATGACCATAACAAACATTGACGGCAGGACGGTCATAAACATCGAGCCGAAAACAGATTATGTCCGGATGGTAAATCAGGTTCAAACGATATCGAGCGGCTCCGGGGCGGTGGGTGCATACCGAACGCCGGGCAGCCCGAATATCCTCACTATAAAAGGTAAATGTAAAAAACAGGAAGGGCCTTTTGAGGTGGCAATTGAAAGCCCCGCAAGCTTCTTTATGTTTGTCCTCGCAGAGAAGATAACATCAGCAGGAATTGCCGTTAAAGGACAATTGCTCGAAAAAGCGGTCGTGATGGATAAGAAATTCAAAACAATTGCAGAATACAAAACCCCATTAACCGATTGCCTCGCTCGCTGCAATAAGGACAGTTTCGGGCTTGTGGCTGAATCATTGCTCAAAACCATTGCTGCTGATGCTTCGGGCGGCAAAGGCGGCAGCTGGGCCGAAGGGCAAAAACTGCTCACTAATTATCTTGTCAGTCTGGGCGTTAATCAAAACGAATTTCGCATCTATGACGGGAGCGGGCTCAGTGAAGAAAACAAGCTAAGCGCTAGTGCCATAACACAAGTCCTTTTTGATGTCTATAAAGGCAAAAACTGGCCTGTATATAGAGACTCGCTCGCAACCGCAGGCACCGATGGCACTATCAAAAAATATTTTAATGAAGAACCATACAAAGGCAGAATCTTCGGCAAAACAGGATATATTCCAGGCGTAAAATCGTTTTCGGGCATTTGTTGCACTGATAAGGGCGATTTTCTTTTCTCTGTTCTTACCGAGGACGGCAACGGCCAGACTCGCGACGCAATAAACGATATCGTTAAAGCCATTTTCGAGTCCGCCAGAGGCGGTTTGTCCCCAATATAGCAGATTTATGGTATGCTTCTTTAGCCTGTTTTATGGCCTAAAATAAACAATAAGGTTGTTTTCAAAGGTTTTCCTGGACCAGTCCGGGCCGACCGCTGTCAATAACGTGTTTTCAAGATTGCCGAACCCGCTGTCGGCTTCTGCGCCGACTATGACCGCAGACGGAGGATTTTGTTCAATCATTTGTTTAAGAGATGCAGGACCTATTGTTTTTGTAATTTGACGCTGGTCTTCTGTCAGGTTATCGGCAATGCGATACACGAACAGACCTGCGGATAACTGCGGGTAAATCCGGCAGGAGCCTTCGAGCGCATACAAAGGCGAAACAGTCAATACCGGTCCGGATTTATCTATGTTTTCGGCAATCTTTTCTGAAATATTATGCACCTGCACTGGCGCCCAGCTCGTCGTTTTGGATAGTTTCATTACCGGTTCCAAAATAGTGATGTGCTGGAATACTGCGATAATGACGCAGGCGGCTATCAGCAACGAGGCAATCTTGAAATGAAGACTTTCTGCGTTTCGCCTTAAATAAAACAATGGAAAGGCAAGGCTGATAAGCAGAAACGGTACAGGAATGGCGAGATATTGTATCCACATAGTAGGGGGGATAAAGGCGATGATAAGGAACATTATCGGCAGAGAGATGGCGAGGTAAACTGAACTATCGAGGCGGGTTTGCCTTCGGTTGCGAGACATTAACGCATATAGATAGAAAGTGATGAGGATTGGCAAGAGAAATTCGATGGATGTAAGGATACGATAGGCGAGTTGAAATTTAGGAAAAAACAGGCCCATCTGGACAAGAAGCTGGCTGTTAAGCACAGGTATTTGGAACAGGTTCAGGTAAAATGCCCTCGGCGCCTGTGCAATTACCCAGACCGGCCAAGCGAGGACCAGAAGAGAAGAGAGAATAAATCCGCCGCAGGCGGACATAAATTTATCTTTTTTGGATGGAAAATGGCTTAAAAGCAGAGCAGCAAAAAATACAATATCAACAAAAGCGGTTGTTATTCGCATGCAGGTCGCAAAGGTCAGCAGGGCGGCTATTAAGGCTGTTTTCCAGTAATCAGCCTTGCTTTTTCTGTCCAGCGTCAGGTAAAGCCAGAAAGAGATGGCTACGCAGCAAATAACAATGTTATGATTCCAGGCCAGGCCTGTGATATAATTGACAAGAGGATTGAATAAAAAAAGAGTTGCTGCGGCAAGGCCGAAAAAAAGCCCGCTGAAAACATAATCGGAAAAAATTCTGCGATATATCAGAATGATGAAAATGACCGTAAGAAAATCGGCCAGGCACGATACGATTCTGGCGGTTAAAAGATAATGAGTTGTGCCGGTGATTTTATATATTGCCGAGAGCAGCAGAGGGTGGTAGGGGAGTTGCGCCACATAAGAGAAGTCTTTATAAATGGTTTGGCCCTGTGATAAAAGGACGGCGGCAGAGCAATTTGTATGTTCGTCCCTGCTGAGGGGTTTGGCCATCGCGTTGGAGAAAATTATCAGAAGGGCAAAGGCCAGAAAGAAAGCAGAAATGAGATTTATGATTTTTGATGACATGATTTTTTGAAAGCTACCATTCAGAAAGTTCGCCTACAAGCTCTTCAGCCAAATCTTTCATTGTCATAATGCCGACCGTTTTTTCAACGTTTGAATAACCTTTTTTGACGACAAGCATAATTTTTTGATTGCTGTCCCGCATAATATTGATTGCTTCCGTTATTGTGGTTTCCGCATTTAATTTGCCGAGCGGGCGGACAAAATCCGAAAGTTTCGCATCAGGGCTGTCGGGATTAAGGCCGTACAGAATATTAACAAAACCGATAATATTTTCACGTGATTTGTCAAAAACCAGCCAACGGGTGAACGGGTAATTCCGCAGGTTGTTCAGCGCCTGCCCTTTATCCGAATTTACATCGAGCATCTGAACTTTGCTGACCGGTGTCATCACAGAAGCAATCGTCAGATTGCCGATTTGTGAGAGACGATTGATAATGGCAATCTGGGTGGGACTGAGAAGATTCTGGGCTTCAATATCGTAAATAAGTCTTTTAAGATATGGGAAGCGAACGGCATTTATATGAGCCTTAAGAAACGGTGCAGTGGCTGCAGAACCTGCAAACAGTTTCAATACCGCTCTGATTAGCGGAATAATCCGCAGCCAGTTAAATAATTTATTTACTGCATATAAAATGTATGAAACATAAGGCATAAGGTAGTCGGAACGATGGAAAAACAGGTTCTTGGGAATCAGTTCGGAAAAGATAAAGAGCAGCGGGACGGCAACTATTGTCGCAAAAAGCTCGGCCATCTGTTCAGAGCCGAATCTGCTCAAAAATAGATATGTCACAGTGCTTGTTGCAATATAGTGTGCCAGATTTGTCCCCAGAAGTGTCGAGATAAGCAGCGACGGCGTGTCGTCAAAGAGTTTGCCGAGAAGGACAAAAGACATTTTTTTCCGCTCGATGCCTAATCGCAGCCGAAGCAGATTAAGCTGATACATACCGGTTTCGGCGCCGGCGAAAAGGCCTGCCATAAAAACAGATATAATGACTATTATTATCAAAATAATATTAATCATTTTCTTTAATCGGCTCGAACTTGAAAATAACCGTTTCAATCCTGTGCTTGCGGACGCTCTCGACGGTGAATTTGATATTACCTATATTGGCGGTATCGCCCGGCTGCGGAATCTTCCCTAAAAGGGCCGTTATAAATCCTCCGATAGTTGTGATGCGCGTCTGCTCGAGGTCGATATCGAACGCATCTGCCCAGTCGCGAATGGCAACATTGCCCGAAAGCCTGTATTTAAAAGGACCTATTGATTCTATAGGCTCGGGTTGTGCGGTGATTTTTACAGGCCCGAGCAGCTCTTCAACTACATCCTCTATGCAGATTGTCCCTTCGATTCCGCCGTACTCATTAACGACAGCCGCAGTATCAGTCCTCGTTTTTCTGAAAAAGTCAAGCAGTGATTCGATAGATTTCTGCTCCGGCACAAAATGAACAGACTCAATGAGTTTCTCAACGCTTTTTTCAGGTTCGAGCAGGAGTTGTCGCAGATAAATCATACCGACAATGTTGTCAATCTTTTTCGAATATACCGGAAGCTTCGGCAAATGATGTTGTCGCATTGCGGCTTTTACGGTTTGCGGCGAATCTGTGATATTGCAGATTGTCATATCGACGCGCGGCCGAAGGCAATCGCGAACCTTAAGCGAACCCAAGTCCACGATTTCACTGATAAGCTTGCCCTGGTCGTCCGTAATTAAGCCTCTTTTGCGGGCCTGCTTGATTAGTGACAGAAATTCGTCGAGGGTAATCGTCCTCGGCCTTTTAGCATGTCCAAGAAGAAGACGCAGCGCAGGTTCAACTACGAGGAATTTAATCGTAGAAATTACGGGCATAAAAATTCTCAGGCAAAAGTATGACGGCAGCGCCGCCGCAATGCTCATCGAACGTGTATTAAAATATGCCAGGGATTTCGGGAAAATCTCTCCGAAAAGGACAAGAACGCAAAAAAAGATAACTGCGGTCAGACCGGCGGCTCTCACCCCATACTGATGTTTAGTCTGCACCGTAAAAACGCTGGCAAAGGCGAAAAAGAGGACATTTACTATCATATTTCCGAAAAGAAAACAGCTCAGCAGATTGCTGGGATTCTGCAAAAGCTGAACAACGAGCTTGTGCAAATGGCCTCTTGAGTTTTTGAACTCGTTGATTTGCCTGCTCGAAAGATTAAAGAAAGCAGTCTCGGCGGCTGAGAAGAAGGCAGAGCAGCAGAGCAGCAGAAGCATCAGAAATAAATGGGCGACATTTTGATAAAGTATCTGCACTTTTAACCCTGCTGCGAAGCAGGCAGCAATATCCTGAATGTGCTGCCCTTTGACGGCTGAGATTCAACGCTGACCGAACCATTGTGTAATTCGATTACCTTTTTGCAGAAGGCCAGCCCCAGCCCGGAGCCTGTCGTAATTGAATGATTTTTAGAATCTGCCTTTGTGGTGAAGAACGGCTCAAAAATTCTCGAAAGGTTTTCACGCGAGATGCCGCTGCCGGTGTCCGATACTTCAATCTCTACGCCCGTTTCCTTCTTTTCCGACCGGATGGTTAAAACGCCGCCTTTCGGCAGCATCGCTTCGCGGGCATTTAAGATAAGATTCATAATCGCCTGCTGAATCTGGATATCAACCGCCCAGATTGTCAGGTCCGGCGGAATATCAATCCTTACGGTGATGCCGTCTTTGCCAAAATCGCGGCATAAACAGCTAAAGATTTCTTCCACCAGAGCCAACAGTTTGACCTCCGACTTCTTTTCCTCTTTTTTATTTGTCATCGCCAGGATGCTCGACATTACTTTGGATGCCCTCGCACAGTTTCGGGCGGCCTTCTGAAACGCCTTTTCAGTGAGCGTTTTGTCTTCCGGATGCTTCAGGGCCAGCTTCCGCATAATTCGAAATGGGCGTAAGAAGGTTGTTTATCTCATGGGCAATCATACTCGTGCTTATCCCGATATTTGCCAGCGCCTGAAGCTGCCCGAGCTGAAACTGCATCTGCTCCTTTTCCCGCTGATGAACCTCAATCTGTTTGTGCAGAGATTTCCTCTTTTCAATAATGCTTGCCAAACGTTAATCCTTCTTCAAAAAAAATATCAGTTGTTTTATCTCTATAGGAAATATTATATAATGAACAGCCTGATAGATGTAGTTTGTCGGCAGTTGCTTAACACCTTTTTATTTATATCGGCCTTCGGAACGTTTTTTCTTGAACATTGCGGCTGGGGACAAATAACAATAAAAGGGCGGCGATTGCAGAGTCTTGCAAATGAATGAACGGGAGATTTTGGATGAACTTTTGAGATTGCTGGAGGGGGGCGGCGTCAAAATTCGCAGAGAGCCGTTGGGCGGCAGCGGCGGGGGACTTTGCTCCATTAAAGGTGAATATATGTTCTTCGTCGATACGCAGGCATCGGCTGGCGAAATGGCTGCACTTTGTGCAGAGGCGGTCGCAAAACTGATTGACATTGAGAGCGTCTTTATTAAGCCGCAGGTCAGGCAATTTATCGAAAATGTGACAAATAAACAATAACTGCGTATGGAGTGCCGAATTTTTGTTTGACTAAAAGGCAGAATCAAGGTATTTGAAAAGATAGGGACTATAATTCCATCCTAAGGAGCGTTTGAATATGAAATATGCCAAGACTGATAGCATCGAAGAAAAGATACCGAAGATACTCGTTGTTGATGATAATCAGCAAAATCTGGAGCTTTTGCAGGCTTACTTGGAGGACCTTAATTGCGAAACAATACCCGCCCATGACGGGCAGGAGGCATTGAATATTATAAATAAGGCAGCGCCTGACTTGATTTTGCTCGATATAATGATGCCCAAAATGAGCGGCTTTGAAGTATGCAAAAAGGTTAAAGCGTTCCCGAAGACAAAAAATATTCCAGTCATTATGGTTACCGCCCTCAATGAATTTGGCGATATCGAAAGGGCGGTTGAGTCCGGAACCGATGATTTTATCAGCAAGCCCGTCAATAAGCTCGAATTGCTTACACGGGTAAAGACGATGCTGAAACTCAAGCACCTTACCGATAAACTCGAGCGCACTCTCGCATATTTAAGCGAGGTTGAAAGACAGACAACTCATGTCAAGTCACGTTGAACGATAAAAATGTCCTCTTTTTGTCGATAGGGGGGTGTATTATGTCACTTTGCCGGTCATCTGGGGCTTCGTTGCTTTTTAGAAGATTATTTCTTCCCTGAAAAATTAAGAAACATTTTTCAGCCCCATAAAACCGCCCCCCGCAAACACCTGTTTTTCACAGCCGGTATGTCACAATGTAAAATGCCTTTTGTCGGCGATGTCGTCGCATTTAACGTCATTTTTGGGACCGTAAAAACCCCTACAGCAGACACAATCCACATAAACAACCTGCAAATATCATCTTCTGATAGACAATTAAATGAACATCCGATTAACAGCCGCCAAACAAAAGTCGATACAAATATCAGCCCATCGGGCGTTCAAACTGATAACCTGGCTTCTTCGGGGGAAGGTGATGAAATGGTTCGACAGGCTCACTATCCCGGGCGAAGTCGAGCCAAACAGAGAGGTGATGAATGAGCGGATTGCTGGAAATTCTCGGCTCTGCCGTAAAGTTTGATACCGCTGAACTGATTTGGAACTGGCTCGAGATTGTACGCTCCAGATATGAACAGGAAACTGTCGGCTCAAAAGAGCTGGACGAGATTATCGAGCTTGTCGCAGAGAGGCAAATCGATTCGGCGGAAAAAAAAGTGAGGTCATATCTTTTTGAAAATCCTGCCTGCTCGTTCGGCCGTTTGGCAGCGGCCGCCTTATGTATTTCAAAAGGGAGAATAGACGAGGCCGTTGCCGAGCTCAATTCGGTTTATTGCAGACAGCCCTCTAATACAATGGCACTTTATGCCCTCGGACACTGCTACGAACTTAAAGGCTGCGAGACTGACGCCGTTGCCTTCTATCAGGATTGCCTTAAATTTAAAGGTTACCTTCAATTGCCCAGGCAAAGACTGGCTGCAATATTTTTTAAAAACGGTCAGATTGAAAAGGCCATTCAGGAATACCAGTTGCTCAAAAAGGACAATCCCGATGATATTCCTGTCCTGGTGACACTCGGGCATTTGTATATCGAGGCAGCAAGATTTACCGATGCGATAGACGCCTTTAACAACGCCATTCTCATTCATCCGGACAATTTTGATGACCTCGACAACCAGACGGAACAGTTGATAATGGACGGCAAATTTGAAGAGGCTACACAGAGGCTCGAAAGCCTCCTCTCCGAATATCCCGATAGGCCGGACCTGCTTGTCCGATACGGCGACGTCCTCTCTATGCTCGGCGTTGATGACGAGGCCACCAGCCAGTATGAACAGGCCGTCCACCTCAGGCCGGATTTCCTCGAAGCCACTATAAAGCTCGGCACACAATTGATTCAGACAGGAAACGATTGTGCCGCTGCCGTTCAATTCAATAGGGCGTTCGAGATAAACGACCAGATTGTTGACGCTTATATGGGACTTGCCGCTACGCAAAAACTTGCCGGCAATGTCAATGAGGCGCTGGAGACTCTTGCCCTTGCGGCAGCCATTGTGCCTAACAGCACGTTGTTGTTCACTCAAACCGCCGTTTTGCAGCTAAAATCAGGGCTGGAAACAAAGAATCTCTTCTTTGCGGATGATTCTTCCAATCTCCTGGTAAATGTTATTGATGCCCATCGAAAACAGATTGCTCAGCAGCCCGACAATCCTGAATTGTATTACAGATTGGGTATCCTGTCGTGTGCCGCTGGCAGCCTTCAGAAGGCAATAGAGCTTTTCGGAAATGCAGTTGAGCTAAACCCCCTTTACGCAAGGGCGAGAAACAAGTTTGTTTTATCCCTCTTCGAAGCCGGCAAAAGAGAACAGGCTCTCGAAAATCTTGTCGGCCCGGATTGCTCCGATAAAAATATGCTCGAACTCCATTACAGAACCGCTCTTCTTTATTGTGACAAAATCAAATTTGCATCTTCGTTAATTGACTTTGAAAATAAACTCGAATGCAATATGACAAGCTGCAGCAACGCCGGCGTGAACATCTCAATCGTCCTTCAGAATCTTGGTCTGCTCGACAGGGTCACAACAATGTGGGAAAACCTCTCTGATACAACCAAGCAGGCAATCAAATCACAAGATATGTTGTAAGATACACCCAAAACATCAGAAAGGCACAATTTGCTTCTATTTGCTATTTGCACGGAATTACCCGAATGAAACATAACATATATTATGGGACATTATAATTATCTGTCATTGCGAGGCCGAAGGCCGAAGCAATCTAAACAATCAAAATTGATAATTGGATTTGCTCACACGATTTTCGTCAATACTGGCCGTTTTCACGCCAGCGAGCACAAAATCTCCGCTCCCCGTCTCAATTTGTCATTGCTGGTTGCAAAACTAATCCTGAAATGCGTATCAATCTGGCTGAAAACATTGCCAGGGATAATCAATACGTTCTTGGTAATGGCTTTCTCAACAAATTTAGTCGCTCCCCCTGCCGGCGCCTTTGCAAAGGCATAAAACGCGCCCAATGGTCTGTTAAGCTCAAATTTTTCCTTGAGGCCGTTATAAATGATGTCCCTTTTGATTTTGTATTCTTCAATAAATTTACTAACATCATAATCGAGCGCAGAAACGGCTGCCTTTTGAAACGGTGTCGGAGCACAGACAAATGTGTACTGCTGAATCTTTATCATTTCCTCCATCAATCCCTTCAGCCTGTCCTGAACGGCAATGTAACCTAATCGCCAGCCTGTCATTGCATAAGCCTTGCTGAAACCATTTAACAGAATTGTATCAGGGTAAAATTCTGCAATGCTCGGACAGGGGCAATCATAGCTGAATTTATCATATATCTGGTCGCTGAGGACAGGAATTTGGTTTTTTGCAACAACCTGCGCTAATTCCTTCAATTTTCGCTCGGAATAGACTGCACCCGTCGGATTGCAGGGCGAGTTAAGAATAATAAGTTTTGTCTTTTCGGTTATCGCCTGTGCAATCTTTTCAACGGGCAGGTCAAAATCAGGGTAGCTGTCCACAAAAACGCATCTGCCTCCCAGCAAATTTACAAGATGTTTATATATGACAAAGTATGGGTCGATGACAATCACCTCATCGCCGGGATTGATAATCGCCATAAAGGCAAGCAGCAGCCCTCCGCTCACGCCGCTGGTTACACACACAACCGGCTTTTCCCAGCCGACCTCGCTCTTTACTACTGTTGTGATTTTTTCCAGCAGTTCCTCATCGCCTGCCGTTTGGGTATATTTATTGAAGCCCGCCTTTATTGCCTTAATTGCCTCCTTTTTGAGTTTTTCCGGCACATCGAAATGCGGCTGACCGATTGAGAAATTGATGGGGTCTTTTAATTTGGCCGCCAGCGCAAATACCTTTCTTATACCGCTGGCATCAATCAATCTTACTCTATCTGAAATAATGTCTTTCATAAGCCGAATATGATAGTTAAACAGTCTCTGTAAGCAAAGACTTTTTTGAAATTCAATCTTGTCTATCTTCTGAAAGTGGTTATATTGTTAAATCAACAAGAGGTAAAAAAATGATGCTGAAATCGGGAGTATAACAATGGAAAAAAGGAAAAAGCTGTTAAAAGGTGTTCTTCTATCCATTATAGCTTTATTTTTACAGAATGCCTGTGCATCACAAATTTCGGCTTATCTGGCCAATTTCGAACAGCGAATGACCGAGTTCACACTCGATAACGGCATCAGGTTTCTCGTCCTCGAGCGCCACGAGGCGCCTGTGGTCTCTTTTCACACCTACGTCAATGTCGGTTCTTCAGATGAGGTAAAAGGAATTACCGGTATGGCACATATCTTTGAGCATATGGCCTTCAAGGGAACACAAACCATAGGAAGCAAAGATTTTAAGGCTGAAGCAAAGGCGCTGGAGGAAATTGATAAGGCCTTTCTGGCCCTCAAAGACGAAATCAAAAAAGGCGATAAAGCCGACAAGGCAAAACTCGAATCCCTCCAAAAGCAGTTCAAAGATGCCCAGCAGCAGGCTGACAAATACATCGTCCACGATGAGTTCGAACAAGTCCTCACCCAGGAAGGTGCCGAAGGCCTCAACGCCTTTACCGGCGATGATGCAACAAGATACGTATCGAGTCTGCCCTCGAACAAACTGGAACTCTGGATGCTGATGGAATCCAGCAGGTTTTACGAACCGGTCCTCAGGGAGTTTTACAAAGAAAAAGATGTCATTATGGAAGAGCGGCGGATGAATGAAAACAGGCCCGAGGGGCGATTAATGGAAGATTTCCTGTCGGTTGCCTTCAAGGCTCATCCCTACGGTGAGCCTGTCATCGGCCATATGAGCGACCTGCAGGCGATTAGCAGTGAAGAGGCAAAGGCCTTCTATAAAAAGTTCTACTCCCCTGCCAATATTATAATTGCCATCGTCGGCGATGTTGACCCGCAGCAGGTAAAAAAAATGGCCCAGATTTATTTCGGCAGAATTCTCCCCGCTCCGAAACCTGAGCCGTTAAGAACGATAGAACCGGAGCAGTTCAGCGAAAAAACTGTCATACTGCATGATGCCGCCCAGCCGTCCCTCTTAATCGGATACCACTGCCCGGCAATTATTCACCCCGACAGCGTCGTCCTCGACACGCTTTCCGACATCATCTCATTGGGCAGGACATCGAGACTTTACAAGGCAATGGTCAAGGAAAAGAAAATAGCCGTTTCTGTATCCGCATTTTCCGGTTTTCCCGGTGATAAATACCCTGCTCTTTTTACATTCTTTGCCCGTCCCGCACAGGGACATACAAATCAGGAATGTGAGCAGGAAATTTACGCACAGATAGAAAAACTGAAAACTGCCCCTGTCACCGCAGAGGAGCTGCAAAAGGCAAAAACGCAGGCACGTGCAGACCTTATCAGGCAGCTTGATTCCAACGCCGGCCTCGCATCTCAGCTTGCCTATTATCAGGTCCTTACCGACGACTGGCGAAACCTCTTCAAAAGAATTGACGCTATTGAAAAAGTCACCGCAGAGGATATCCAGCGGGTTTCTATTACATATTTTACCGTTCAAAACCGCACCGTCGGCTGCATCGAAACTAAACCTGCAGAAAAAGTAATTTCAAGAGGAGAATAAAATGAAAATTCATAAATCGAACGCCTTCAAAACTATGCTCGTTGCCTTTTGCTGTCTAACTGTCTTCGCTGTCGGCTGTCAAATGCCCACAAAAGGAAAACCGGCAGCAAGTTATTTGCAGCTTCAATATCCGAAGATAAGCGATATAAAAATGCCGGACATAAAAGAAATCACGCTCGCAAACGGGATGAAGCTGCTTCTGCTTGAAAATCACGAAGCTGCCGCTGATTAATATCTGGGCAATGATTCACACCGGTTCGGTCTATGAGGAGCCGAATAAGGTCGGTCTGGCTTCCATTACCGGCGAATGTTTGCGCACCGGCGGCACAACCACAAAAACCGGCGACCAAATCGACGAGATTCTCGAACGTATCGCCGCATACGTTAATACGAGTATCGGCCTCGATTCAGGCTCGGCCTCTTTTTCCGCCCTGAAGGGTGATTTCGATACGGGTCTGGCTGTTTTCGCAGATGTCCTGATGAATCCTGTATTTGCAGAAGATAAAATTGAGCTTGCAAAAATCAGCCGCCGCACCTCTATTGCTCGCCGAAACGATAACGTCGGCACAATCGCCTATCGCGAGTTTGATAAGCTTATTTACGGCCCTGACAGCCCTTACGCCCGGCATACCGAATACGCCACCATCAACAATATAAAACGTGATGATATTATCGCCTTTTATAAAAAGTTTTATTGTCCCAGCAATTGTATCCTTGCCGTATGCGGCGATTTCAATACCGATGAAATGATAAAAAAGATTGAAGATGCCTTCAAAGATTGGCCCAAAGGCGACCTCCAGATACCCCCCCTCCCCACTGTCTCTTATCAATACAAATACACCGTCAATCTTGCCGCCAAAAACGACATCAATCAAAGCCGTATTTATATAGGCCATATAGGTGGGTTGATGAGCGACCCTGATTATCCTGCCCTCGTTATAATGAGCCGAATTCTTGGCCGTGGCTTCACCAGCAGAATGTTTCGAAATATCCGCTCCAGAACGGGACTGACCTATTCGGCTGGTGGTGACTTTTCCGCAGAATATAACCACCCCGGCATCTTTTTCGTCTCCTGCCAGACAAATTCCGCATCTACCGTCAGGGTCATTAAAGCTATGCAGGACCAGATAAAGTCAATGACACAGGCCGAGGTTACCGACGAGGAGCTTGCAATCGCAAAAGACAGCTACCTCAATACCTTTATCTTCGATTTCGACTCCAAGGAACAGGTTATCAATCGTGTGATGGCAATGGAGTATTACAGCTATCCGAAGGACTTTCTTTTTAAGGTCAAACAAGGCATCGAAAAAGTCACTAAAGAAGATGTCCTGCAGGTTTCAAAAAAGCACCTTCAGCCGGATAATGTCCAGATTCTTGTCGTCGGAAAACCCCAGGATTTTGACCAGCCTCTCGACACCCTCGGCTCTGTTAATCAGATTGATATTACTATCCCTAAGCCGGATTAATCTTTAGTCTGCAAGACATATTGTTAAACATTTCAAAGCAAAAAAGCCCTGTCAAATGAAGGGCTTTTTTGTTCGCCGGTAGAATCCTGTTCTTTATTTTTTCCCTTCAGCTGCCTTTGCTTTTGGCGCTGCTGTTTTTGTTTTTACTTCAGCGGTCTTGCCCTTTACATCTGCCGCCTTCGCCTTTGTATCGGTTGTTTTTGTTTTCGCTGCCCCGGCAGGAGTCTTTCCAGCCTGTTCCGCAGTGCCTGCTGCGGCAGCTACGGCCGCCTCGCCTTCCTTGACAACAGCCTTCTCATCCTTTTTGCTCGCACGGCTCTTACGGTTGGCAACCTTCGGCAGGCCAAGTAGTGTGTTGCCTTCCTGCCATTTTTCCTCTTTCCGCAGTCTTTCAACCCGCTCACCCCTTGACAGAACATTTCTATGTCTGGTTAGTGCCCCTTTGACTTTCAACGAACGGTCCATTGACATCCTTCTATTCTCCTTAATCTATGGAATTTTTTCACCGTAAGGGTCTTCAAACTTAAATTGCTCATAGCCCTGTGGTGCCTTATAACCTCTTCCAATCTCAATTATCTTTTGCCTCGTCTGGTAACCATCAGTACCTGTTGTGTTGGGATTATTATAGTTTTTATCTTTTGTGACAAGCTTATACATACCGCTGTTATCTTGAACAATTTCAGTCTCAATTCCGTTATTGTCAAAATATTCCTTAGCTGCCTGGAGGTCTCTCTGTCTGCCGTAAATCTTAATGACAATCCTGTTCGAACCCTTTGGTATCGCATCCGTTCCGCCGGCAGATGTGGTTGACTGTGCTGATTGTGGATTTGTGGGTTTCATCTGTACGCCCAAACCTTCCGGAGGCAGCAGATTGGTTTTTACCGCCTGCTTATTTTGGCTCGTATCCGGCGAGCCGTAAATCTGCCCCAGCCTGAAAAACAGCAGCGCCACAAGGATCAGCAAAAGCCCGATAAGCACCGCCACTGTATAAGACAAAGAAAATTCAATCCTCTTGTCGATAAATGCAACAGACTTTGGCTTTTTAGGCCAATCAAATTTCTCTACAGCCTTTTCTGCTTCCGTTTCTATAGGTGTCTGATACGCCGGCCGCTCTATAATCTTCGGCTTTGCTCTCTCCTGCTCCTCCTGTGCAGGCTGTCCGCTTGCGGCGGATTGAGCAGGCGTTGTTTGTGCCGGCGCCTTCGCGGGCAAATGCCCCTGCTTAGCCCTGCTGATTGCTTCGTATAAGGATTTTTGGCCTCGCTTACGTAGCATAATTGTACACTGCAAAATAACAATAACTTTTAACCGGCTTGTAATTCTACAACCAATACAGCTATTTTAACCATTTTTCCCTGACTTACAACCCAAAATCGGTTTTTTTATAAAACTCATTTTCCTTTGACAAAAGCCTGCCGGATTCGTATTATGTTTGACTAAAATTCATAAATGGCTGCCCCTGCGTGATAACGGGAAAAAACGGGCTAAAAATCGTGTCTTTGGTCTCGCACAGCAAGCTTCAGCCATCGAAGGTTTCTGTATTTCGCTTGACAGGGTAGCCTCCATTGACTATGTTAAATGCTTTTGTAGTCCTTACTTAATTGAAAACTGGAGTGATTCAATGTTACCGGTAAAGAAAACAAGCAGAACCAGAACAAGAACAAGACGCTCTCATCGATCATCTGACAGCAGCAAATTATTCTGTCTGTAGCAAATGCGACCAGGCCAAATTACCCCATGCTGCCTGCCAGAATTGCGGCTACGTCAATCCCAGAATAACCCTCAAGCTCGGCAAGAAAGAGGAGAGCAAGTAAGATATGCGTATAGCTCTCGATGCTATGGGAGGTGATAATGCCCCGGGTGAAATCATAGCTGGCGCCCTCGAGGCCCTCGAGATTCTCGATGCCGCTGACAAACTAATGCTTGTCGGCCGCCAGACCGTTATTGAACAGCAAATCCCATCGTCAAAGCGGGCAAATCCGAAACTTCAAATCGTCGATGCCCCTGACGTCATAGAAATGGACGAACCGCCTGTTGAGTCCTTAAGACAGAAAATAAAAAGTTCCATCGCTGTTATCGCAAAGCTCGCTAAAAGAGGCGAGGCCGATGCCGTTATTTCTGCCGGAAATACCGGCGCCTGCGTCGCCGCTTTTCAGATGAGGATGCGAAACATCGAAGGCGTCAACAGGCCCGGCATCGCCGTCGTATTCCCAACCTTTGGCGGCCCCGTCACCGTCTGCGATGTTGGCGCCAATATCGCCTGCAAACCCATAAACCTTTACCAATACGCCGTTATGGCACAGATTTATTCTGCAAACATCTTCGGCATTGAACAACCGAAGGTAGGCCTTTTGAGCATCGGCGCCGAAGATGCAAAAGGAAATGAAACTGTCAAAAAGGCACGGGAACTGATAAAGGCCGACCCAGCAATAAACCTCGTCGGAAATATCGAAGGCAGGGACATCTTCAGGGGCGTTTGCGATGTCGTCATCTGCGATGGCTTTGTCGGCAATGTTATACTAAAGCTCTCCGAAGGACTTGTTGACGGCCTGTTTAAAGCGATAAAGAATGAGCTTATGGCAGAAAAAATAGCGCTGGCATTGAAATTCAAACCGGTGATGATGCGCATCTATCAAAAATATGATTATAACGAATACGGCGGCGCCCTCCTCCTCGGTGTTAACGGCACCGCTGTTATATGTCACGGCTCAAGCAAGGCCAGAACAATTAAAAACGCAATCATCGCCGCCAAAAAATTCCACGCCGCACAAATCAACGGAAAAATCGCCGAGTATTTGTCAAAATCCTCTGTAAGGATTAATAATGAGCAGGAACAGGGAAGTTGAACAACATCAGCCGGCATTTCGGGCCGTCATCACAGGCTCCGGCTCGTTCGCTCCGAAAAAAATCCTCACCAACGACCAGCTTACAAAAATCGTCGATACCACCGATGAGTGGATTACCTCACGGACAGGTATTAAAACCAGACACATAACGGACGACAACGAAACCACCGCCTTCCTCGCTACAGAAGCAGCAAAAAAAACCCTCGCTGATGCAAGAGTCAAACCGGAAGATATCGAGGTTATTATCGTCACTACTATCACTCCCGAAATGGTCTTCCCCTCCACCGCCTGCATTGTGCAAACCAGCCTCGATGCAGTCAATGCCTTCGCCTTCGATTTGGCTGCTACCTGCAGCGGCTTCATTTACGGCTTATCTATTGCCCAGCAGTTTATCGAGAACGGCCGATACAAAAACGCCCTCGTAATCGGCGCAGAAACCCTTACCAAAATCACTAACTGGAAAGACCGCTCAAGCTGCATCCTTTTCGGCGACGGCGCCGGCGCTGTTGTCCTCGAAAGAAACACTGACCGAAACCGTGGAGTTCTATACAGCACCTTATATTCGGACGGCGCTTACTGGGAAACCCTCAACTGTCAGGCCTATGGCTCCAGATACCCATCCCCAAAAAAACTCGATGACCCCAATAAAGTCTATATGGAAATAAAAGGCAGAGAGGTCTATCAGCTTGCCGTAAGACGTCTCGTCGAGGTCGTTCACGAATGTCTCGAAAAGTGCCATTTAACCACCGATGACGTCGCTATGATTATCCCTCATCAGATGAACGCCAGAATCATTGAATCGTTGGCTAAGCGTCTCGAACTGCCTGATGAAAAGATGTTCGTCAATATCAACGAATACGGCAATACTTCTGCCGCCTCTATCCCCATTGCCTTTGACCAATGCCTAAGGCAGGGAAAACTAAAGAAAGGCGACCTGGTAATCTTTGCTGCCTTCGGCGGAGGCCTAACCTGGGGCGCAAACGTTATTCGATTATAACGGGGGAATAGGTGTCTGTAGTCCGGAGTCTGTCGTAATGAAAACTGCTTTTATATTTCCGGGTCAGGGCTCCCAGGTTGTTGGAATGGGTGCCGATTTTGTGCAGGCCTATCCGGCCGCCGCTTCCATTTTTGAAAAGGCAAACCGGATTGTCGGCTACGACCTGCAAAAGATTTGCTTTCAGGGGCCGCCAGAACAGCTAAACACCACGACAATATCACAGCCGGCTATCTTTACTGTCTCCGCCGCTATCCTCGAAAGCCTGAAATCCGAATCTGCAACTTGTCCAATTATCCCTGATGCTGCTGCCGGTCTGAGCCTCGGCGAATATACCGCCCTTTATGCTGCAGGCCTGATTAGCTTTGAGGACGCCCTTATTTTAGTGCAGAAAAGAGGACAGGCTATGCAGGCCGCCGCCGATGCCACGAACGGCTCTATGGTCAGCATAATTGGCCTCGATGAACAAAAGGTTCAGCAGCTTGTCGATGAGGCCGCCGGCGGCGAACTGCTCGTCCCCGCCAATTTTAACTGCCCGGGCCAGATTGTTATCAGCGGCACAAAGGCCGCCTGCAAACGGGCAGAATCGCTCGCCGCAAAATACGGTGCAATAAAGGCCGTTCCCCTCGCTGTCGCCGGCGCCTTCCATACTGATATGATGAAAAGTGCTGCCGATTTGCTCGAAAAGGCCTTAACGAAGACAAAAATCGCCAACCCCTCCGATATTAAGGTAATCGCAAACATTGGCGCCGAATACTACGGTTCTGCAGACCAAATCAGAACAGGCCTTAAAAAACAGTTGACTTGCCCCATCCTTTGGCAAAAATGTATGGAAAAATTGATTGCCGACCGCATTGAAACGTTCTATGAAATCGGCCCAGGCAGGGTCCTGACCGGCCTGATGAAGAGGATAAATCGAAATGCCAACGTAATCAACATTAGTACTGTGCAGGCCTTAAAGGATTTGAAAAAACCTTAGAATTTATGTCATTCTTTTTTATATTTAGCCCGCCGTTTTACGGCGGGTTTATGTTGTTCCCGGTTTTACCGGGGATTATTGTGGAGATTGATAAATGTCGCAGAAAAGACTTGCCGTCATCACAGGCGCCGCCAGAGGCATTGGCCGCGCCGTCGTCCTCGAACTGCTCAAACAGGGTAGAATCGTTGCCGCCCTCGACCTCAACGCCGACCAGCTGGCAGAACTCGAAAAAATAGTTAAACAGGCCGGCTCCGAAGTAATCACAAGATGCCTCGACATTACAAAGACCGAACAACTCGTCTCTGTTCTCGAATCCCTCGCCGAACAATATGAAGGCATCGGCATCCTTGTCAACAACGCAGGTATTACCCGCGACAATCTTATTTTGCGGATGAGCGATGAGGATTTTGATATGGTCCTCGCTGTCAACCTGCGGGCCGCCTTTGTGGCGACCCGAACCGCCGCTAAATCAATGCTCCGAAACAAATGGGGCAGAATCATCAGCCTCAGACTCTGTTTCAGGCGTTATCGGCAATGCAGGACAAGCCAATTATGCCGCCAGCAAGGCAGGCCTTATCGGTATGACTAAAACCGTTGCCCGCGAGCTTGCCTCAAAAAATATCACCGCCAACTGTGTTGCTCCAGGCTTCATTATCACTGAAATGACTAATAAATTACCCGATATCGTCAAGGAAGCCGCCAGAAATCTGATTCCAATCAAAAGGTTCGGCACAGTTGACGACGTCGCCAAAACTATAGCTTTTTTGGCAGGCGACGATGCCGGCTACATTACCGGACAGGTCATCTGCGTCGATGGCGGTATGGCTATGTAGATATTGGCGTTTTTTTAAGGAAAAAAGAAAAATTTAAAAAAATATTTGTAAAATTTCCCTTTTGCCTGTAATATACCAGCCCGAACGGATTGAGTCGGATTGTGATGATGTATCTGTAACGTTTTTCAGTTTTTTGCCGTTTGTTTGCTAAGGAGAGACCAAAGGTGAGTTCAGAAAATATAGATGCAAAAGCAATTGAAGAAAAGATAATTAACATAATATCCGAACAGATGGGTGTCGAAAAATCAGGAATCACCCGCGAAACCTCGTTTATTAACGACCTCAATGCTGATTCACTTGATACTGTTGAACTCGTTATGGAATTTGAAGACGAATTCGACACCACTATACCGGACGAAGAAGCCGAAAAAATACAGACGGTAGGCGCAGCCATCGACTACATCGCCAAGGTCTTACAATCTAAAAAAGGCTCAGAAAATACCAAAAATGGCTAAAAGACGCGTTGTCATAACTGGCCTTGGCTGCGTAACTTCACTCGCAGAGTCTCCTGAATTGCTCTTTTCATCGCTTTGCGACGGCAAAAGCGGCATTTCACTCATAGAACACTTCGATGCGAGCCAATTCCCCGTCAGATTCGGCGGAGAAATCAAAAACTTTGACATCACTAAATACATCGACCGGCGAGAAGCTAACCGGATGGACCGCTTTACTGAATTGGCTGTTGCTGCCGCCATTCAGGCCGTCAAGGACAGCTCCCTCGATTTTCCCGCTGAAAACCCTTACCGCTGCGGCGTCATCGTTGGCACCGGCATCGGCGGCATAAAGGAAATCGAGGAACAGCACATAAGACTCCTCAAAAAAGGCCCAAGAAAGGTCTCCCCCTTCTGTGTCCCGAGGCTTATGAGCAATGCCGCCAGCGGTAGTATCGCCATTTATTTCGGCCTGCGAGGCCCGAATTTGTCGGTATCCAGCGCCTGTGCCTCCGGCAGCCACTCTATCGGCGAAGCCTATTACAATATCCTCACAGGCAGAAGTGATATTATGGTTACAGGCGGCTCCGAGGCCGCACTCACCCCATTAGGCCTTGCCTCCTTCTGTGCCGCTAAATCCCTCAGCACCCGCAACGACAATCCCCAGGCCGCCTCAAGGCCCTTCGACAAGGACAGGGACGGCTTTGTCCTTAGCGAAGGCGCCGGCGTCCTCATCCTCGAAGAATACCAGCACGCCAAAAATCGAAACGCTAAAATCTACGCCGAATTTCTCGGCTACGGCGCTACCGACGACGGCTTCCATATCACTGCTCCCCTTTCAGACGGCACAGGAGCCGCAAAGGCTATGGAATTTGCCCTCGCCGACGGCCAAATCGCCGTTGAAAAGGTCGATTACATCAACGCACACGGAACCGGCACCGAGCTTAACGATGTCGCCGAAAGTATCGCTATCCGCTCCGTTTTCGGCCGGCACGCCTATAAACTCGCCGTCAGCTCCACTAAAGGCTCTCTCGGACACTCTCTCGGCGCAACAGGTGCAGTCGAGCTGATTATCTGCTGCAAGGCTATCGAAAAATCGCTTATCCCCCCTACTATCAACCTCGATAATATCGACCCTGCCTGCGATGTAAATATAAACTATGTTCCCTGGAAGCCGCAGCAGCGAAAGGTCGGTGTCGCCATCAGCAACTCCCTCGGCTTTGGCGGCCACAACGCCTGTCTCGCTATCGGAAAAATTTAAAAATATCCTTTCCTGTAGAACTTCTTAAGATATAATTACGTAATGTTTCTTTATTGTTTGTCTAATATTTTAGGAGAGTAAAAAATGAAACGGATCGTTTTAATTCTTGTTGCGGTAATGTTGGTGTTCAGTCTTTCCTGCGGCTGTTCTAAGAAAAAACAAACGGCGCCCACTAAACCAGCCCCAGCCAAACAGACGGTGCCAACCAAGCCGGCTCCGGTCACACAGACGACGACGCAGAAGGTTGATGTCAATTCCAAATAAGACGATTGAAATTATTGCGAGTCCCGATTTATCGGGACTCGCAATAACTGGTAAAACTTTCAAAAATCCGTCCCGATTTATGGAGACTCCTCAATTTTGCATTTTACAATTTGACTTTTTAACTTCCTAAGCAACTCCGCAACTTTGCATTTTGAACTTTGAACTTCTTAACGCGGGTCCGGCACAGGATATAGCGACCGTATCTTTACACTGCCGACAATCTTGCCGCCGTCATTTCGGACATCGCTTCTGTCTAATATCGCCATAACCCTCTTTTGAGGCCCGTTTTGTCCCAGCCGAACAAGTATATATGCCGTGAACACATCGCTGCGAACCGTCACCAAATCGCTTATCCTCGCAAATATCAAATCCCGCTCCTCCTGGTCATCAGCATATCCATCGACCTTTGTCCTCCTGTCTGTCGTAAGGTCTGGAAATCCCCGCTGGTCCTGCCCGTCACGACCGAAATAGTCGATACAGGCAGATTCAATATCACTTACCACGTTATTCAACTGACCGATATTCTCAAAGCCCGACGGCCCATAACGATTCGTGTAATATTTCACCGTATCCGTGCCGAAAGGTAACTTATCCCTGTATGCCACAATCGCCTTTGCAAGGCCATAATTAGGTATAGGGCTGTTTCGGATTGATACCCACGGCAGTTGTGCCAATACATACCACGGCGCAGTATTGATGTTTATCCTCCCCTGCACCCGCAGCTCATTTGCATCCGCCGGTATGTGATGAAAAAACGGGTCCATCACCGTCAGAAAATTAAACATCTTTTGAACGCTCGCATCTGTCAGGTTAACCTTTATATCCAACTCGGTATCATTTATATCTATCCTGTCTGCCGCCTCGTAATAGGCGCTCTTTTTAAGGATGAAACCGAGTTCGCCGACATTGTTAAGAGGCCGCTGCTGAATCTGAAAATTGAATCTCGGGTCGCCTGCGTTGTGCGGCCAGAAAAAGTCGTTGCTCCATCCAAGAGTCGGACATTGCGAGATTGGCAGTGTCGGACACGAGAAGCTTGGCAGCGAGGTGTTATAATTCCAAAGCCTCTTGAGCCTCCCCGGCCACGACAGGTCTCTCTGGAAACTGCGGCCCTTAGAGTCCTGTCCGCATCGCACGGGTCTGACAGCCAGCCAGGTATTTCTCGGTCGCCACCTGCACTTGGAGGGCCTAACATATCAACAACAATATAACCAGGTTTGTCCTTAACCCACCGTTCGAGCCTGATAACGCTGTCCTGCCCGAAAATCGCAGGTGAAGTTGGATCGAGTGGCGGCCCGACAATCAAATTAGGCTCAGCCAGCCACGTCGTAAAGCTCCACGGCGGATTTCCATCGTCTATAACCACATTATTTACATTATTTACGCCCGCAACACGCCAGTAATAGGTCTCCCCCTTCGCCATAGGGGCAGAGCCTAATGGGTCAAAGGCATTGCCGGTTTGCCTCCCCTGATATGCCGGCTCAGGGTCGGTCCCGAAATATACATCATAAGCATTTGCCCGAATCCAGTTGCCGTTTATATCCCGTCCCCAAATCTCGCCCCACCGCAAAATTACATTCGGGTCAACTCCCTTTGCACCGTCGGCAGGACTATCCAGCCAATAAACTGAATCCGAAAGCGGTGCACACGGGTCCTGAAAAATTCTTACATAGAATCTGCCCCCACTCTCGTCAAACAAACCTGAACTAATCGGCCAAATCGCATTAAAACCCGAACTCGGCGTGTCAATCACAAGTCGCCAGTCATTAAAATCTTCATTTTTCCTGAAGTCGTTTGAAATCTCTATCGCATACGAGCGATGCAGATACTTTGTGCTGCAGTTCGGGTCGCACGGGTCATACCTTAGGTTATTCGGGTCAAGATACCTGTCGCCATAAACAATCTCCGATATCCGTATTTCCGGCCTCTCATATCCATAATGCGGATTCTTTTGCCAGTCTATGACTGTTGTCACCTTCGTATCGTTATCACTATAGTCCTTTATATTTGCCGCTATCTGCGCAAACTCCCCCTCCAAGGTAGTTCTAAACGAACCGGCAGGGATGTCCTTCAGGCATGGCAAAAGCATTGTGTAATATAAATTCTGCGCATCATTATATGACATCAGAATGTTAGGTGTAGAATTTATATTTTGTATATTGACCATTCTCTCCCCGAACGGATTTATTATCCTGTCAATATTGTATGTCGTTGATATGTGCCGATAGTCATACTTATCCCACGCGTTGACATCGAGAGTATCGAGAGTTGCAAACTGCTTCCAATCGAAAAATCCAAAACTTGAACTTGAATCTGCCAGCGACACTTGAGGGCCGCCATCGTACGCTTTCGTCCAAAGCTTTTCTATTCTCGTTGTAATCTCATTGAAATCCAGCAGGTATCTGTTTCGCAGTTTCAGCTCATCTGAAATATCGAAAGGCGTATAACCAACAGTCGGATTGTTATACTGCCAGATAACATTGTTTTCGTATGATAATAAAGATGTATTGCATCGCCAACTATGCAGCTTATCTGCTGCTACTGTAAGATTACCATTCGCTCCTCTTTGAGATAGTTCTGCCAGATTTATCTGCAACTGGCTTGAGCCATCAATTTCACTTTGAATTGCTGAATTGGGGTCAAATTTATATGCAGTATTTACGTTCAGCATCCCGCCGTTATCCACAACCCGCACAGCGGCAAAGACCGGCTCCCCCCTGCCCGTGTTTATATCCGGTATCATAATCCATCTTGAGTCAGCAACACCATCTCCATCAGCATCTGCCGGAAGATTTGTTGTGATATTTGACTGGTAATCTTTAATGATTGTAGCCTCTACTGTTGCGATGGGATTAGCACTAAAAATATTGCTGACCTGCCGCCAGTAATAATTTGTCCCGTCAGGACTGTACGGCTCTAAATTTGCCAGCCAGGCATTGTTTGCATCTGGATAGTCATAATATTCACCATTTGGGTCAACTCCCGGCGTATCGACAATGAGCTGCTGCGATATTGCAGCAACCACCGTATCTGCGGCGTTGTTCAGTTCGCTGTTTTGCCGCATCGCTGACGCCGACAGCCGCCCAACGCGGGCTCGCAGAAGGAACATCGTCCCGATTACCGCAAGAAGCGTCACAAGCATAACAACGAGGATAAACGCCGTCCCCTTCTCAAGCCTGACCTCCAGATGACGGTCAACTGACAACCGGCGACTTATGACTTGTGACTTATGACTTATGTCTTGTGACTTATTCCTGTCCATCCTGCCGCCTTTCCTTTGCCGCACAATTTTCTCTCTTCTTTTCGCCGGATTCTGATTACATTTTTCAGCCGCGGATTTCACGGATTTCGCTGATTTTTTACAAATATTCTTTTAATCCGTGTAATGGCTCGACTATGCTCGCCACGGTGAGCCTGTCGAACCGTCAGTGTAATGGCTCGACTTTTGCTCGCCATAGTAAGCCTGTCGAACTATCCGTGGTTTCATTTTGTTAGAGTCTCTAAATTAAATTTAATCTCCTTTTTTTCTATGGCTCTGTGGCTAATTTCCCAAATAAACTATATGTGTAAATGTACTGCCGCTTTTCAGTATCCCCTTCGAATCATAAAGCGTAAATGTGAACTTTATCGCCTTCGGCCAAATATCCGAAGGCCCCCAGGTTTCGCCATTAGAGGACCATATCAGCATCTTCGTTAATGAATCAATACCGTTCATCCACTCAATCTTCAATTCCCCCACATTCTCGCACATTAGTTGCCTGACATTATCAGAGTTTGTTCCGGCGAGAACAGAATAGGTAAGCAGATTGTTGCAATCCTCGATTCTTTGGGGGTCTGATACAAACTGGACAAAGCTTATATTGTTCCAATCAAACAGTTTCCTATCCACTATATCTTGAGTAGTAATTCCCGGCGCCAGCAGCAAAACATCCCTTGCCAATCTGCACTGATTTAGTGGTATATTAAGATTAAGAGAATTGCTGTCGTGGCCGAAATATATCCTCGCTATGTTGCTTCTTATTCCCGCATCATACCAGGATTGAAAATCGCCTGTCACAAAATAGTAAATCCTGTCCATCCGCACCGAAGGAACTGTGATGTGTTTATCCTTGTCGGCCTGTGTCACTGAACGATTGCTCTCCTGCACCATCCTAACTGCGAGCAGACCGTCCCTGCGAATCTGCGAAAAATCCCTGTCCAACTGTGTCGTTATCGTCTGCAAATTCTGTATAATCTCTGCGTTGGCCCCTGCGATGCGGTAAGATTCAATGCTGCTCCTGAAGATGATGCCTGTAAAGACAACCACCACCACCAAAATCCCGATAGCCGTCACAACCTCAACCAGCGTAAATCCCTTTTTGCTTCGCGTATTCATATTTTTTCTTAATTCATAATTCCAAAATTCTATATTCTACATTCCACATTCTGTATTCTCAAAAAAGCATTTCCTTCTGAAATACACCTATGCACGGCTGCCTCCCGCCACCGACCGGCGGCGGTATAACCCAAATTTTATCGCTGACAAGCCCCTGCCAATCTCTCTCGATGGTAATTTCATCAGGCGTGGCGCTATTGCGTTCCACAACCCGGTATATCCTGCCAAATGTATCTTCAATAATTATGCTGCCCGCATTGATAAAAGTCCTCTCGATTTTATCATTTTCATCACGGTATCTTATCTGAAGAATCCTTGTCGGATTTGTACCTGCTTCAACAGTCACATAAACAGGCCTTGGATATGTATAACCAATCGGATTCGTTATATCTGTCGGGTCATAATAATTAGTTCCGACACCTGTTTTTCTGCTCACAAAGACCGTCACCTGCACTAAACTGTCGCCCGGCTTTGTCCCCGATACCCTTCTGCACAACGCCGACCAGTAATATCTCTTGTCTGAAACATTAGGGTCAGATGGATATGCAAACTCGTTATATTGTGTGTCAACAGGTATTGGCCTGATTGCTGAAGCACCGGAAAAATCCACACAGCCCAGTGTTGTCATAAGCGGTGAAGTAGAATTAACATCAACTCCGTAAAGTCTTATCTTCGCAAACGCCTCATCAGCCGCAACAGAGCCGAGCGTCCGCTCCGTCGAGATTATCGTATAATAAATACCTGCTGGAAACACACCCGCAATAAAGGCCATCCCAACAGCCAGTATCGCCAGCGCCATCAAAACTTCCGCCAGCGAAAAACCTCTCTGTTTCTTTCCGTTCAGCATCATTGTCCCGCCGATATTATTGTCCCTGTGTACGAATTGATATATACAGGTTTTAACTGTATTAAATAACCCGAATAAGGTGTCCCTTGCTCGTATGCCCTTTTGAATTTATCCTGCTCATAAATATAAAATTGTCGTCTGCTCGGCTCCGGCCCTAAATTTAGATATGGGTCATTAGGGGCAAAATAGTCATCATAATAAAACATTCCTATTCCATTCTTAACGTTTGTAGCTGTGTTAAAAACATCGTCATTAACTCTTGCTTGCCAAACTCTTACTCCGTGAATAACAAGATTGCCCGTAGGTGAAAAGATAATTGAAAATGTCCCTGTGTCCGAAAGATTTTTCGGGCTATTGAGTGAATTATCGACTGTGGCGGAATCCTCTGTTTTCAGATTAACCTGCTCAGAATCTACAGGATTCTGCTCATCGTGTTCTGGCACAAGGTATAAATCCATTACTCCGATATTCTGCGGAAGCTTTACTGGCTTGAGACCTTCCACCACCCTAAAGCCATAACCATAAGTACCGGTAAGTTCCGGGTCGTGAATAATAAAAATCATATATTGCTCTGCCCGGAGCGGATTATCAGGGTTGTAGGAAACCTGAAATCTTATCCCTGCGTATCGCTGCTCTCTCATCGCAATCGCCCGTGCGTTCGACAGTGCCGCACTTATCATAGCCTCACTGCTGCCCGTCGAACTGGTCGAATTTACAAGCGCATTTATCGCCGGCATCGACATCGCCGTCAAAAGCACCACTATCACTATCGACGTCAGCACTTCCGTCAGCGACAAACCGAATTGTTTTGCCCTGATTCTCATATATTCTCTGATCTGTGTAATCCGCGTAATCAGCGGTTTCTTTATTTATTCGTTATATCATCTGTCGTCTTGAATTTTTTGTCAGGCCCAGCAGATATAATCACCGGAAAATTATTCAATGCAGCGTCATACCTGTAATCCAGCGGCGTCTTCCACGCATCTATAAATACAGGATAATTATTAACCAAAGTAATCTGCGAATCAGCGATTTTTTCGAGTATCTTCTTTGCGTCCGGCACCAAATTAAGTTGTTGATACAGCGAGGCCGAATGACGAGTATTAGGGTCTGAAAAATCGACAGCCGGCCAGTAATTCGGTTCGGGAAATAACAAAGGATTAGCCGAACCAGAGCAAGGATCATATTCCCGGTAATCCTCCAGAGCGCTATCGAGAAGGGCTATGGTGGATTCCGTCAGCTTTTTATTCGTGTCAACCCAGCTTACCTGCGTTGCCACTAAAACCATAGAGACCATTATTAGGATGAGCGCCATCGCAGTCAGCAGCTCAAGCAGCGTCAAACCAGAATTTTTTATCTCTATCTTCATAATTCTGCTATCTGCCTTCTGTTTTTCAGTATCCGAAATTCGTTATATCATCCGCCGTCCCATATAGACCATCTATCCCTGCTGAAATCAGTATGTATGAATCCGGCCTGTGCGGCCAGGGCCTGTTTGTTATCTTCGGATCCAATATCTTATATTTGTCACTGTAAAGCCAATTTGGACTACTGAGTGGATGTGTTACTCCGTCGTTTACCTGCGCAGCCGAAACGACCGGAAAATTGTCGGAATAATCGTAAATTGTCTTTTTGGGGATTGGAGCAAACTGTAGCTGGGATGTGTCAGCCTTGTAATAAAGGATAGGCCGACCAGCCTTGACTATCTGGCTTCCTACAGAAACATCTGTGAACCCAAACTCATCACAAAGAACATACGTTTTAAGGGCTGCCCCACTACCTACATTAAACAGACCAGCATTTTTTATGAACAGATCACCTATCTTAAATGCGTTTGCCGTCTCTAATTCCAGATACCTCGGCTTTCTTTGAGAAAGGTTAGTATTGCTCGTGCTATCATAGACGTGGGCAGTGCCTGCAGAATTCATACCATCAGCTCTCCAAGCCGAGGCAGGATGAAAGCCGAGCAGGTCCCAGCCTAATAATGCCTCCGCAAGTTTCTGCGCACCACAATAAACATCTGGGTTAGTTGTATCCCAGTTTGACGGCGGATAATCTCCATAATCGTTCCGAAATGCCAGAAGGGCCTGGTCAATCGAAACAAACTGCACCCTCTGCTTTGCAGTTCTTGCGGCATTGCGGGCCGTAGTCAACGCCGGCAGCAAAGCCCCAATAAGTATCGCCATAACCGCCAGCACCGTCAGTATCTCAACTATTGTAAATCCCTTATTTTTATATCTCATAATCGCACCTTCTTATTTATCCTGTCTTTGCACCTCCTATGGCAGGCTGCTCTCAAGCCAATGCTCCGCAAAAACAGCAAAATCAGAAAAATTCACTATGCCTGTCTCTTCATCATTTCCCGCACTCGACAGGTTATATATTGAATCAATCGCAACCTCTTCAAGCCAAACATCTGCCAGCATTGAAAGGTCGTTCGCATCAACCCGGCAATCCTTGTTGAAATCGCCGGGCAAATACTCGCTGCAGCTAATCACACCTAACCTTATATTATCCCAGTAGGCATAATACTCTGTGTCCACAGCCAGCCAGTCCTCTGCAACATCGGATATAAGGGCCAGCGACAATTTGTGAAGGCCGCTGTCTGTTATATTTATATTCACGGACTGGTTTGTATGTTCTCCCCTCGCATCGCTGCCGAATATATCCGAAACCCAGACTATTTTATCGTCAACAAGGACCGCCGCTGTCCTTTTGTTGGGGTTCCAGATTTTACCGCTCGGATAAGTATCTAATTTTATATCAAAAGAGATACTTTCCACATCCTTCAAAGGGACCTGCTGGAAAACCTCTGCCATATCGTTGGCCTCGAATGCCGTATACCAGAACGAATACAACGTCAAACTAAAGTTCCCTTCTGTCGCCCATTCATTCGAGACAAATCCCCCGAACTTATCCGCAGGCATATTTACATCCCAGCCGTTCGGCTCTTTGGTGCTTATATCGCCAATCCACGTATCATATTCGAAGCTGCCGTTGACGAGGCCGTTAGCATCCGCACGAATTGTATTTGCTGCCATCAGCATAATTAACACCGCTAAAAAACCTGTCATCTTCTTCATCGTTATCCCTCTGGTCTATGCAATTGAGGAAAAATTTAGTTTTCAAAATTAAAAACGTCGTCCTTCGTGCCGAAAAGCCCGTCAAATCCCGCAGATATCAGAATATAACTATCCGAATTAAAAGGCCTCGGCACTGAAAGCTTCCCATTCAATATTGCATCATAAAAAACAAATGGGTCAGCAGTTACAGTTGTCCCAAGCGGAGTAGGGCTTCCTGCCGGAGCACCCATCGGATGATACGTCCCCGGCATCCATGGTACTTGAAGGCTTAACAAATCAATATTATCCAAGTAATTGTAGATATTTTTGTCCGGAGAGGTCAGATTCTCACTCTTAGGAAGGGGATGTGCTTGGTTTCTTGCGTTTGCCTTATAATAAAGTATCGGCGTACCGACATTTTTACCCGTCCTCCTGTTGGGTATATTCGCATAAACATCACATAAAACAGGCAGGGAATATGCATCTGCTGCAAATATAGTATAGTCGGCAAATAGGTCACCCATTACATAAACGTTTGCATTTTCCCGCGGCAGATACAATCCCTTCCTTTCTCTTTCGCTTCCCGCTATATCGACCCCCCCAGGCAACGTTGGAACGGCTGGAGGTAGATTTACTAACCTCCTCGCAGGATACAAATCATTACCACCAGCGCTCGTGGGTTGGCCGAAGGCAGCGCCATCGGTTGTCCCTTTCTGATAGAAATGAGACTGTGGATGAAAGCCGAGAACATCCTGTCCTACCATAGCCTCTGCCAGCCTCATCGCCCCGCAGTACGGAGCGGTGCTACTGCTGGAATCCAGCCGAGATGACTCCGGATAGCCGTCAAACTCGGCGTTGAACATCGTAAGGCCGGCGTCGATGGCATTAAAGTTTTTCTTCTGCTTTACCTGCAGGGCATATCGCTTAACCCTGTTTAGACTTGGAACCATGATGCTGATAAGTATGATTATTATGCTCATTACCGTCAGCAACTCTATAATCGTGAAACCTGCCCTTCTGTTTAATTGTTCGGCTTTTTTGTTCATTAATGTTCTCCTTTAAAAATTGCCTTAAGCTTCATTTTTTTATTAAGCGTTGCCGCTTGCGGTTGCGCTCAAACCGGAAATCATGCCGATAATCGGCAGAAATATCGACAACACAATTGTCATAACAATCATGCCAAGCACGATAATCATTATCGGCTCCAAAAGCGACATCATCGACGCAACCATAACATCAATCTGTTCATCGAAGTTATCTGCGACTTTCGAAAGCATCTTGTCGAGGTCGCCCGTTTCCTCGCCGACCGCAACCATGTTGGCTACAATCAAATCCACTGTCTTCGATTGCCTCAGGGGCGTCGCGAAGCTCTCGCCCTGCCTGATGGAATTCTGGACGTTCCCGAGCATATTTGCATATACTTCATTGCCTGCTGTCTGACGAGACGTGTTTATGGCCTCCAGAATGGGAACGCCTGCGCCGATTAGTGTTCCCAGTGTCCTTGTCCACCGTGCAACGGCTATCTTGCCGCTAAGCGACCCTATAACCGGTATTTTAAGCTTTATTGTGTCCAGTATTAGCCGACCTGCCCTGAACCGCCTTACCGCACGAAGCAGAAAAACTATACCCACAGGTACACCCAACAAATACACCCACCCGTAATTATACGCTATCCAGTTACTGCATCCCCATTACAATCTGTGTTATCTTCGGCAGTTGTTTGTCGGTCATCTCCGAAAGCACCGTCTTGAACTGGGGTATCACGTATTTCATAAGCAGCAGCAATATGCAAAATGCAGCAGTCAGAACCACTAAAGGATAAACCAGAGCGCTTTTGACCCTGCTTTTGAGCTTCTGCGTCTTCTCCATAAAGTCGGCAACTCGGGCAAGAATCAAATCCAGCACTCCGCCCGTCTCGCCCGCTGCCACCATACTCACAAACAGCCGGTCGAATGTGCGAGGGTATCGCGACAGCGCCTCCGAAAGGGTCGAGCCTCCTTCAATATCATCCGCAACTCGGCCGACCATCTTCTTAAATGCCCCTGACCTCTGCTGTTCCTGAAGAATACGCAGCGACCGCAATATCGGCAGACCAGCATCCTGCAGCGTCGATAGCTGCCTTGCGAACTGGGTCACAAGTTTTACCTTCACTTTCTTGCCCGAAGCCCTCTTCCCAGGGGCTGCTGCCTTTACGCCGGCGCTCTTCTTTACCCCGTGAGCCTGAACCTTCGTGGGAAAATATCCCATATTTTGTATCTTGCTTATCGCTTCCTTCTGGCTCAGGGCCTCTACCTCGTCCTTTATCATTACCCCCTGTGAGTCCAACGCTTCATATTTGAATACTGGCATCTTTTTTGCCTCCTAATATCTTTCTTTTTTCCTTCTTATCTTTTTATACCTTTCTTACCTTTCACACCTTCTATAGCGACTCCGAAATCGTCTCCTTGACGACCTCATCTATCGTCGTAACCCCGTCATATACCGCCGCCAGACCATTATCACGCAGCAGCTTCATTCCAGATTTTTGCGATGCTGTTCGTAAAACCGTCGTGGATGCATGGCTCATAATCAACTCGCTTATCCGGTCGTTGAATGTCATTATCTCAAAAATTGCTATCCGCCCCCTGTATCCGGTTTTGTTGCACTTGCTGCAGCCTCGTCCGTAATAGAATTGCTTTCCCTTCACGTCATCCTGCGATAGTCCCAACTCCTTGAGCTGAAGGTCGGTCGGCTCAAATGCCGTTTTGCAATTCTCGCATATCTTTCTTACTAACCTTTGTGCGATAATACCTTCCAGTGTCGCTGTCACAAGGAACGGCTCAATCCCCAAATCCAATAGTCTCGCTATCGAGCTGGGGGCATCATTTGTGTGAAGAGTCGTAAATACAAGGTGGCCTGTCAACGAGGCCTGGGCTGCTATCTCTGCCGTCTCAAGGTCGCGTATCTCGCCTACCATTACTATATCAGGGTCCTGACGAAGTATCGACCGCAGGCATCGGGCAAACGTTAACCCTATATCCTGTTTTATCTGAACCTGAATTATTCCATCTATGTCGTATTCTACAGGGTCTTCCGTCGTAATAATCTTCGTCTCAAGGTCGTTTAGCTCGCTTAATGCTGCATAAAGTGTCGTCGTTTTACCGCAGCCTGTCGGCCCAGTAACTATTAGAATACCGTTGGGCTTACTGATTAGTTGCCGCATTACGTTCAATTCATAAGGCCTGAATCCTAACTTGTCGAGGTTAAGACTGACCTGGCTTCGGTCCAGTACTCGCAATACGACACTTTCCCCGAACATTGTCGGCAAAACACTCACTCGAAGGTCTATAGGATTGCCTCCTACGGTCAATGAGATACGGCCATCCTGCGGCAGACGCCTTTCCGCAATGTCTAAATTGGCCATAACCTTGATTCGAGAGCTCAGGGCGGCCGCTATGTATTTCGGCGGCGGCACCATCTCATACAGCACACCGTCTATTCGGTATCTCATCTTATATTCATTTTCAAACGGCTCAAAATGAACGTCGGATGCCTTGTCCCTTATTGCCTGAAGCAATACAAGGTTGAGCAGCTTCTTTACAGGATTTGAATTTGACAGCTCCTTTAATTCATCAAGGTCAATGCTTTGATTTCTTCCCTCGAATTCAGCCAAAAATCTGTCGTCCTGTATTTCACTTATCAGGGCGTTTATGTTTTCTTCCTTCGTTTCATAATGCTTCTTGAGGATTGCCTGAAGAGATTCTGTGTCTGTTATGCACGCCGTCACCTTGAAACCCATTAGTGTGCTTAAATCGTCCATTGCCCTGAAATTGTCCGGATTGTCCATAGCTACTTTTAATTCATTTAACTCTTTATTGTAGGACACAGGAACTATTCGATATGTCTTTGCCATATGGGCAGGAACTTTTTCTATTATATCAGACGGTATTTCCATCGCACTAAGATTGATATATTCCATCCCCCGCTGAGCGCCCAATGCCGTCTGTAGTTGAGTCTGGTCAATGAGACCCAATTCGGTGAATATCTGACCTATTTTGACGCCAGGCCTTTTTTGCTGGAGCTGAAGACATTCGTGTATCTGCTCCCGAGTTAGAATGCCCATTTTCGTTAGGATTCGGCCTAACGTTCTGCCTCTTAACTGGTCTAATGGGGGCATCTTATTCATCTTATTATTTACTACAACCATCGCATTTGTGCCTTTCGACTTTTGTCATCTCTTGTTATTTACCTTTCAGACCATCATCATTATACCGCTTTTAAAAGCTTCTCTACAAATAAATTATAGAATGGACATTTAGTTATTAGGAATTATACACTGCTCAGAAACCATCGTTTTTTTGTATGCCTGAATACAGTTCTTCTAAAGTTAGCCCCCTTATACATTAACTTTAGATATCTGTAATTATTCTATCACTTTGCTTGTTAAAAACCAAGCTTTTTTTAAACCTATGCAGGAAACTACCCTGCTAAATTCTCGATTTACTGCGGTTTGTCCTATAAAAATTGCATTAGTTGAAAAATGATGCTTATTTTTTCAATATATTTTTGCCTTTTGTTATGCCGGGAAGAAAAATCCAAAAGCGAAAATAACAGAATTCAGAATAACCAAACAGAGCCCAGACTGTCAGGGAGGGGGTTGTTGTTGCCCGTTGTATATAGCCCCGCAATGAAATTGTGGGGTTTGTTTAGACCCCAAGTTTTTCGATATGCACGGGATGCTCGATGATGTCTATCGGCATTTCGATTCGGAAATTAGGATTTCGAGTTTGTTTTCGCAATACGACATCCGTATTACGCACTACAATTGGTTTATTGAACGATGGTCGGCTGATGATACGGCAGCTTTACCGGATGAAAACGCATCTTCGCCTCGCCGATTAAATAGAAGCTGCCCGTTATGCAAATCAGGTCTTCTTTGCCCACAGCGCTTTTTGCCAGCCGCAGCGCCTCGCCAAGGTTCGGCGATGTCTGATACATCTTGTCGCTTATCTCAACAAACCTTTCCGCAAGCTCTTCCGGCGACATGGCCCGTGGCGAGCTGCTCCGGGTAAATATCACCTTGTCCGCCCCATACTGCAGCTGTCGTAGCATCCCGTCCACATCTTTGTCGCTGTTGCAGCCGAAAATTATCACCATTGAATCATAAGGAATACTCTGGCCGATAGCCTGAATCAGGGCCTCAATGCTCGCAGCATTATGAGCAGCGTCTATCATAATCCGCGGGTCATCGTAAATCATCTCCATTCGGCCTGACATACGAACATTATTCAAACCTTCGATTGCCTTGTTGTTGTCTATCTTGAAACCGCAGTCCTTAAGCCTGTCCAAAAGTGCCAGAGCCAGTCCGCAGTTAACTGCCTGGTGAATCCCATGCAGCGGCACACGCAAATGCTCAAACTTGCTCGTAGGAGTCGTCAGGCATATCTTATTATGCGGGCCGTATTCTCGCGAATTCTCAAACCGGTACGAAAAATTGATGTCCTGCCCCGTCACACATAACGGTGCCTTTAACGCATCCGCCCGCTCCTTCAGCACTTCCATCGCCTTCGGATGCTGCCTGACCGTCACTATTGGCACACCTTCCTTAAATATGCCGGCCTTTTCCGTTGCTATTGCTTCAATCGTGTTGCCCAGCTGGTGCATGTGGTCCATACTCAGGCTCGTTATGCCGACAACTTCCGGCTGTATCAGGTTTGTGCTGTCTAATCTGCCCCCTAAACCCGTTTCAATTACCGATATGTCCGTCTTTACATCTGCAAAGTGCATAAACGCAAGCGTTGTCATTATCTCAAAAAATGTCGGTGGATCTGTTTTGGATAGCTTTTCTACAGCGCCATAAATCCGATTTATAAGGTTGTACATCTCGTGTTCGCTTATTATTTTCGCATTTACTGCTATCCGCTCGTGAAGGTGTACCAGGTGAGGCGATGTATATAACCCGACTTTGTAGCCGTTCGCCTCCAGCATCCGGGCGAGCATAGTGGCCGTAGAGCCTTTACCTTTTGTGCCAGCTATATGGACTGTGCGGATTTTGCGGTGCGGGTTGCCTACCAAAGACAACAACTTATTCATCCGGCTGAGATTGAATGTTGTTGTATTGTAGCTCACCCGCTTTTCTTTTTCGTAGTCAGTCCTCTCAAACAGATACCTGATAGCGCTCTGATAGCTTGGAAATGCTCTTTTGCTGCCTGCTTTTGCAACCTTTGCAGGAGTCTTCGCTGTCTGTTTAGCTTTCTTTGCTATTTTGATTGTTTGTCTCGTTTTTATCATAGAATATCTCATTATAACAATATAATCCTATATTTGTCAAAATGTTCTTGCTTTTATTGTAAAAAACGGCTCTTTTTTCGGCCCAAATCATTTATAACAGCCTTATCAAAAGGCACTTAAATGCAGAAAATCAGGGCCAATAATACGGTTTTCCTGTAATACATAATAAGTATTACTTCTTACGTTATAAGATATGATTATCTCTGCTGCGGACTTTTTATCAGGGAAAAACTCAATTATGTTGTGAAATCTTTAAACCGGTCACCTTCTGATGTAGAAGCTGCCCGGCAGTTGTTTTACCGCCCCTTTTAATTGAAGTGATATTAGTGCTGAGTTAATGCTGCCCGCCTGCAAACCAGACTCGGCCACTATCTGCTCGATGTGTATCGGCTCGGTATTCAGGCAGTCATAAACCGTCCTTTCACCATCATTGAGTTTTAGCCTTCCTGTATCGAACAATGTCGCCCCGCTTCTTTCCTCCGCCCTTCTCGCTGCTGAAACAACCTGCTCTTTAACAGATTCGCCGACATAACCGAGAGCATCGGTCACATCCGCTACCGACTCAACCAGCTTCGCCCCCTGCTTGATTAACTGATGCGCACCCTTGCTCAACGGCGAATCCACCTTACCCGGCACCGCCATCACCTCACGCCCATATTCACAAGCAAATTTTGCTGTTATGAGCGCACCCGAATTAAAGCCCGCTTCCACCACGATTGTCCCCAGTGACAGGCCCGCTATGAGCCTGTTGCGGGCAGGAAAATTTTCCCCCAACGGCCCTGTCCGCAAAGGCAGCTCGCTTACGCACGCCCCCATCTGGCTGATTTGCTCGAAAAGCTTTTTATTTTCAGGCGGATAGATATGCGACAATCCGCAGCCTAAAACCGCAATTGTTCGCCCCCCTGCTGCCATTGCCCCCTGATGCGCCGCTGAATCTATCCCGCGTGCCATCCCGGAGCATATCGTAACGCCTGCTGAACTCAACAGATGTGCCAGACGCGCCGCCTGCTCCTGACCATACAGACTGCACCGACGAGCCCCCACTATCGCAATCGCCAGATTATCTTCCTTTTTTATCGTCCCTTTGATATACAGCACCGGCGGCGGGTCATAAATATCCTTCAGTAATTGCGGATATTCCTCATCCTCAAAATTGATTATCCGCACCTCCAATTTTTCTGCCAATTCTAATTCCGCCGATGAGTCGAACTTATCCCGTGTCCTCGTTATTGCCTCTGCCGTTTTGAATCCGATTCCCTCTATTTCAGACAACTCTTTTACGGATGCCCCCAGCGCCTTATCGACCGAGCCGCATTTCTCCAAAATCTTTTTGAATGTCACCGGTCCAACCCCATCGACGTTTATCAATTTGAGCCACTTTTCTATATCTTTTGTCTTTTCCGCCATCCTCAAAATCCTTTTATCCAAAGGACGTTATAGTAATCCAGCCATCATTCTTGTCAATCACTCAGCTCGCCAACTTCGAGTAAGCCCCTTCCATCATCAAAAAGAAGGCCTGCGCCTCGGTGGATGTTCCCTGACGGTCAAAATTGGGCGAGCCGCAAACATCCTGAACAAGGCCGTATTGGTCGATTTTACTATGGGCGGCTGCCCGCATTTTGTCGGCAGCTTTAAGGTAGGTGTCTTCCAGCCAGCCGGCTTTGACCCCTTTGTATATAGAATACGCAAGCATTTGCGACAGATTGGTTTCAACAAATGTATCCGGCTTGTCAATAACATCGTGGAATAGCCCGTCGGAACGCATAAAAGAAATACAACCGTCTAACAGTTCTTTTGTGTAGCCGATGAGTTTTGTGCGCTCTGGTTCTTTTTCCTTTGGCAGAACTTCGATAATTTGAGCCAGGGCCGCAGCCGACCATCCGTTTCCTCCCCCCCAAAAATCGCGGCGTTTAAAATCCTTTTTTCGGTCATCCCATATGTGCGAAAAAAGCTTCTTTTCCTTGTTCCATAAATATTTTCTGTAACCATCGACCTGCTTAACAGCTTCGTCGTAATCACCCATAAACGCAAGAAACGGAGGCGCCATAAACATCGAGTCACTCCATATCTCTGGACCATAGGTGACGTGATATATCATGCCATCGGAAGTTCTTGGGCGCTCTTCTTGAGGTACTGATACAATGCATCGGCGGCTTCTTTGAGTTTTTTGTCGCCGGTAATTTTATAGGCGTAAAGCACCCCCGGCCCGTTCGAACCCGGGTCTGTAACGTTGCTGTCTGAGCCAAGCATTGCTAATCGGCCGTCCTTATGGCGGCGGAGAACTGCCTCACCAGCCATAAGCACAACTAACTCTTTTTCGCCTGTCTCCATTAGTCCCTGCATAGCAACGCCTTGTTCCCACGAGGCACGCTGCATACAGAGCATCGCCATTTTTGCCTTCTCAATTAATGGATTGCTGGCAGTCTCCGCAGCATTAACTTTGGCCGCATCTGAGTTGAGACCTAACAGGACTTCTAAAACAGGCAGGCCCCAGACTGCGCCAGTCACAAAATCTCTTCTTCGCATAATTACTATCCTTGAAAAGGCGTATTTGAAAACCGTCGGCAATAATTATAATCCAGTTTTTGTTGATTGGGTAGTATAAATCCCGAACGCAAAAGGAAAGCCCCGGTTGGTTTCCCAATCGGGGCTTATAATTGCTGGCAATCACCTACTCTCGCCTTTCGACTACCATCGGCCGGGCGGGCTTAGCTTCTGAGTTCGGAATGGGATCAGGCGTTTCCCCGCACGTATGCTCACCAGCAAATTTGTTAAAACCCACAGCCTCTCGGCCACGGGAATTATTCTCACTTTCAAAGAACTATATTCTGAATACTGAATACTAAAAAAAATACAGATTCAAGGCTAAACGCAAGACTTACTTTACCATTTATCAATCAATGATTGATATGGCCAAGCATTCGGGCATTAGTACTGGTCAGCTCAAGCGATTTCTCGCCTTACACCTCCAGCCTATCAACCAGATAGTCTTTCTGGGCCCTTCTTTGGATTGCTCCAAATGGAATCCTTATCTTGAGGAAGGCTTCCCGCTTAGATGCTTTCAGCGGTTATCCTTTCCCGACATAACTATCCGGCGGTGCCCCTAGCGGGACAACCGGTACATTAGAGGTCAGTGCTTCCCAATCCTCTCGTACTAGGGAAACGTCCTCTCAAGATTCCTACGCCCACGGCAGATAGGGACCGACCTGATTCACATCGGTCTGAACCCAGCTCGCGTACCGCTTTAATGGGCGAACAGCCCAACCCTTGGGACCTTCTACAGCCCCAGGATGCGATGGGCCGACATCGAGGTGCCAAACCTCCCCGCCGCTATGAACGCTCGGGGGAGATCAGCCTGTTATCCCCGGAGTACCTTTTATCTGATGAGCGACGACCCTTCCACACAGAATCGCCGGATCACTAAGTCCTGCTTTCGCATCTGCTCGACCTATAAGTCTCGCAGTTAAGCACCCTTATACCTTTGTGCTCTACGCGTGATTGCCAACCACGCTGAGGGTACCTTTGAGCTCCTCCGTTACTCTTTAGGAGGAGACCGCCCCAGTCAAACTGCCCATCAAGCACTGTCCTATGCCCGGATTCACGGGTCACAGTTAGGTGACTAACATAGCAAGGGTGGTATTTCAACGTTGGCTCCGTCCCGGCCGGAACCGGGACTTCAAAGCCTCCCACCTATCCTACGCATGATATGCCAGGCATCAATACCAGACTACAGTAAAGGTTCACGGGGTCTTTCCGTCTTGCCGCGGGTATGCGGTATCTTCACCGCAAATACAATTTCACCGAGTCCGTCCTCGAGACAGTGCTCCAGTCGTTACGCGGTTCATGCACGTCGGAACTTACCCGACAAGGAACTTCGCTACCTTAGGACCGTCATAGTTACGGCCGCCGTTTACCGGGGCTTCGGTCGCGAGCTTCAGCGGACTTGCGCCCACTTGACCCGCTTCCTTGACCTTCCGGCACCGAGCACGCGTCATTCTGTATACATCCACTTTAGGTGTTAGCACAGAACTGTGTTTTTGATAAACAGTCGCCAGAGCCACTTCACTGCGCCCTCAGCGGGCAAATAACTGTTAGATTAAATGCCCCTGGAGGGACCCCTTATCGCTAACTTACGGGGTCATTTTGCCTAGTTCCTTAAGAACGGTTCTCTCGAGCGCCTTAGGATATTCTCCCTGCCTACCTGTGTCAGTTTTAGTACGGTTATGCACCGTTGTCCTGTTTGAGGTTTTTCTTGACAACGTTTTGGGCTGCTCGGGGATCAAAATTGCCCCTCGCCGTCCTTCGGCGCCTTGTGTCGGCGGATTTGCCAACCGACAGCGCCTCCGGCAGAATAGCCACTACTAATCGGCTTCCAGCCTTTGTCGTTGTGTCACCCCCACAGTTGTAACCTTCGGTACATAGTGCAGGAATATTAACCTGCTGTCCATCGTCTACGCCTTTCGGCCTCGACTAAGGGACCGACTAACCCTGGGCGGATTTACCTTCCCCAGGAAACCTTAGGCTTACGGCGAACAGGATTCTCACCTGTTTTATCGTTACTCATGCCGGCATCATCACTTGCTGCCGCTCCACGGCTCGTTTCCGTACCGCTTCTACGCTGGCAGCAACGCTCTCCTACCACTTGAAGATGAACGTATCCATCTACAAATCCGCAGCTTCGGTGCTGTGCTTATTCCCGATCATTATCGGCGCCAAACTGCTCGGCCAGTAAGCTATTACGCACTTTTTAAATGGTGGCTGCTTCTAAGCCAACATCCTGGCTGTTAGTGCAATTCAACTTCCTTTAGAACTTAGCACAGCTTTGGGACCTTAGCTGGCGGTCTGGGTTGTTTCCCTCTCGACAATGAAGATTATCCCTCACTGTCTGACTCCTGAGATAGTCTTTATGGTATTCGGAGTTTGGTTGGGGTAGACAAGCTGGTGGCTCTCTATCCCCATTCAGTAGCTCTACCCCCATAGAGTAGTTATCTCAAGGCTAGCCCTCAAGCTATTTCGGAGAGAACGAGCTATCTCCCTGTTTGATTAGACTTTTACTCCTCCCCACAGCTCATCCCATAACTTTTCAACGTTAACGGGTTCGGTCCTCCTCCCGATTTTACTCGGGATTCAACCTGGCCATGGGTAGATCACATGGTTTCGCGTCTACCACCTGCGACTTATTTTCGCCCTATTCAGACTCGCTTTCGCTACGGCTTCCCCCTTGAAGGGGTTAACCTTGCCACAGACGGTAACTCGCCGGCTCATTAAGCAAAAGGCACGCGGTTACCCATTACCCGACGAATCGGGTCATAGGGCTTCCACTGCTGGTAAGTGTATGGTTTCAGGTCCTTTTAACTCCCCTAATAGGGGTTCTTTTCATCGTTCAGTCGCCTTACTGGTTCACTATCGGTTGCCGAGTAGTACTTAGCCTTGGAGGGTGGGCCCCCCTGGTTCGCACGGAGTTCCACGAGCTCCATGCTACTCTGGAACGCTGAAAAAACGGAGGGTAATCGCTTTTGCTTACGGGACTATCACCTTCTGTGGTTCCGCTTTCCAGCAGATTCTGCTGGCGATACCTTTGTAACTCCTAATCAGTGCCCGGAACACCGCCCCGATTGCTCGGGATGGTTTGGGCTTGTCCGTCTTCGCTCGCCGCTACTGACGGAGTCTCGGTTGATTTCCTTTCCTGCAGGTACTAAGATGTTTCAGTTCCCTGCGTTCGCTTTGCCGGCCTATGAATTCAGCCGACAATGACGGAAAACGGTTGCCCGCTTCCGCCGGGTTTCCCCATTCGGAGATCCTGGGATTAACGGTTGCTCGACACCTGCCCCAGGCTTATCGCAGCCTGCCACGTCCTTCATCGCCTCTCGGCACCAAGACATTCCCCATACACTCTTAGTAACTTGACCATATCAATCTTTGATTGCCTTTGGTTGGAGAATAGGACAAACGCTTTACAAAACGCTTATCCTTTTCTACTAAGTCTTGCGCTCAATTGTACAAGTTTTTCACTGCTGAAAAACTTTACCTTGAATCTGTATTAACTTGCCAAAGACCCTAAAAACAGCCTTCACAATAAATTGTGAAGACCATCAATTCTATCGGGAAAAAAGTTTATGTCAACAATCATTTTCACATTTTTTACTGGAGACGACCGGGATCGAACCGGCAACCTCTGGCTTGCAAAGCCAACGCTCTCCCAGTTGAGCTACGTCCCCGGGCAAAATTAGTTTTTAGTTTTTAGTTTTGAGTTCTTAGTTTTACGAATAACTCAAAACTTATCACTTAAAACTCAAAACTACAACTGGGCCCGGGAAGAGTCGAACTTCCGACCTCACGCTTATCAGGCGTGCGCTCTAACCAACTGAGCTACGAGCCCGGCAAAGCCGATAGATTGCCCTGCGGTCGATGTTTGCCTCAATAATATCGGCAAGGGGCTCGTGATTTTACATATAAAGTTAAAAAAGAGCAATAAAAAAACCGTTGGTTGAACTGCCAACGGTTTTATCCCGTTTCCAATCTGCCTGTAAGAGGCAGTTCAGCTTCACAAAAAACAGATTAACACTCTCTTTTCCAAAATTGTTAAACCCTTTAAATGGGCCTTATCATCACCCAATTATTATCAGTTTAATCCGACAAACAACAATAGTCAAGATAATTTTTGCGATTTTTTAACAATATGACCGCCGGTCGGTAAATGTTCGTTAAAACCATATAGGGATATGGGTTAGGGGATAGAAGGAGCACAAGTGCGAAAGTGCAAAAGCCATGAACGAAGACGATTAATCACGTTCGAATATAAGTTCTATGGAATCAGATGCCATACCAAAAGTTGCCCGCTCTGCTTATCACCACTCGGATAAATTTTTATATACTACGGGATTACCAATTTTTTGAGAACTGATAATAGCATAATCCGAAAATTCAGTTATCCTAAACTCCTTATTTTACAGTGAATCTTTTTCGGGGTTGTCGAGGCCGAGTTTCTTTTCGAGGAGTTTGATAGACTGCAAAATGATATAGGCCTCGTCGTTTGTTTTTATGTCGGAAGCGATGCCGGCTTTTCTCAATAGTTCGGTTATTCTCTTTGATAAGTAGGAGATAGCATTAGAGATATAAAAGGGGAAATACCAGAAATAGCCAAAGGCCAAAATGATGCACAATGTAGCTGTTACGGACATGTAGGTTTTTATGTTAGCAGACTGTTGTTTTGTTATCAGACTTTTTCGAACAACAGACTGCATGTTAATGTCATTGATGCTGTGGATGGATTGTTTGAGTTTTTCATAACAAGGCAGGACTTCGTTAAAATACATTGAGGTAGTGCCTAAACCGTTTTTAATCTTAGTGCAGAGATTCATATAAACAGCATAATCGCGATTGAGCGTGTTAACGTAATCTTTTTCGTGAATCTCTGTTATGTTGTTATTTTCAGCTTTGAGATTTTTTTCAAAATCGATTCTGCCGGCTTCGAAAAGCTGGGAATAATAATCGGATAATTTTTTGCTGTCGCTGGGATTAAAGATAGTGCTGCTGATGGAAGTTCTGGTGTCGTCGAGTGCGGAGAGCATATTTTTTGAATAGACAATAGAATCATAATTGTTTTTGAGAATACTGTCAGCTTCTTCAGACAGTTTGCCAATGTAATAAGAGCAGAAAAATGCGAGGGCAAAAATGATAGCGAACAGAACCCCCAGGCCAATTGAAAGCTTTGTTTTAAGTACCATAACGCCTCCAAAATTTAATTAAGTCAAGATATAATCTGGCATTTCCCATATTAATCCGCCATCCACCTTCGCTAAGGCTTCGTCGGACAAGCAGGCGGATTAAACGCTTGGCTACGCAAGCAAGCCTTTCGATGCCACGATAATATCAAAATCTTCCTCGAATTAACATCCCAAATACCATTGCGCCACTCATATAAAACGCCTGCGAAACCAAGCATTTCGATTCCATAATAATATCAAAATTCAAAACCCGACATTCGCCTGCCTCTGCCCCCGCATCTTCCTGTCGGAAGACAGGAGCGGGGACAAGTCGAGGCAGCAGGTCGGGAAATAATCAAGATAATAGCATATCGAGGTCTTGTCAATCGGTTCAGCAGACACAAAAACTTTTTAGAATTGGTATCATTTTTTAATATGGCCTAACTGTTCGGCGACGTTTTCATAGATTAGCTGCTGGGCATTTTTCAATGGGCCCTGCAGATAAGTGCGGGCGATTCGCCAATGTAAACTTTGACGAAGCCAGAAGGCTATTTCTCAATTTCTGATCTTCTAAGCTCTACCCATTCAAGAATTTTCTGCAGATGGTCGGCAGATTCCTTGTTGCCGGTATACAACATAAAGCCTGCAGCTTTTTTCAAAACCGCAACGGCTTGGTCGTAACGGTTTTGGGCAACCAGTGCCTGTGCCAATGCTGTATAGTTTCGCATATCATACGGGTTCATATCGACCGCCTGCTCGAAATACCTGGCAGCTTCGGTGAAATTGCCGTTTTCTATTAGGACAGTGCCCAATCCGTAGACTATCTCAATTGAATTTGGTTCTATAGCCAGGTCTTCGTGCAGAGCCTCAATCGTTTTATCCATATAGCTTGAGGCTTCATCGTGTCTGTTTAATTTCTTCAATACCAAAGCTATATTGTAGTAGACGAATGACACACTTTGTTTTACCCCTGCCGGCGCTTTGTCATTATATTCAATTGCGGTCTGAAAAGCCTTGATTGCCTGCTCGAGCTTACCCTGTTCTGCAAGGGTCAGGCCTATCTCGAAATGCACTCTGGTCGAAACATCGGGAGAGACAGCAGCAGCTCGTTTGTATTTGGCGATACTTTTGTCCCACTTCTTGTTTTCTCTCAACTTGTCGGCCTGCTTAACATACTCGGACGCCAGTGAATAATCGGCCCATTCAACCACCGCGGGTGCTGCAAGATTTTCAACGGGTGCATAGTCATCGGTCAGGACAGTCCCGCCAGCCTTTTTCCCGAGCATTTCCATGTCTGAATTGTTCAAAATCCATAAATTCGAACCTTTTATCATTTCTTCCTCTGCCAGATGTTCGAGGTCGATGTTGTTCTTGGCGGCAATAATTACAAAAGTATTGCGGGCTCTGGGCGACATGTTTTCTGCGATCACCCGGACATCAGGAAACGTCAGCTTGAGAGTGTCGATGATGCTGCCTATGAACCTGCCTGATTCGAGTACATCTATGACATTTATCATGTAAACGCCGTCATCGGTAAGAATTTGCGCTATTTTGTCGTTAAATTCCCTTGTTACCAACTGGTAAGGGACGGAGTAGTTATCAAAAGCATCCTCGTATACAAAATCATATAGGGGTACTTTTCCGCCGAGCATTTCTTTTTGTATCAGATGGTCGACGTAATTGCGGGCATCCATGGTAAATATGTTAATCGGGACATCAGGCTTGAGCCCGAATGCCTGTACGGCAGCCTCGGTGACAGCCGGGTCTATTTCAGCGACATCAATACGACTTCCTGGCCAGACATCTGCAATATATCGGGGGAACACATACCCCCCTCCACCTATTGCCAAAATGGAAAGTCTGTCTTTGTCCCGGGCTTGTCGATGCGTTACCGTTGCATAAATCCGCTCGTAGAAATATCTGAGGTCTCTTATGTTGTTCATTGTAATTTCGCTGTGTCTGAGTTTGTCTTGGATGAGCTTGCGGCGGTCGGGATCGCTCGATATGCGTATTACCGCAATATAGCAGTACTGGCTTTCGTCTTTGTAGAGGATGTTCGGGTCGTGTGGTTCTCTGAGCGCAAATGATGTACCGGTATTCTGAGCCCACTCGGCATCGGCAGTTCCCATTGTCAATAGGGCAAAGAAGACAGCAGCCCACACATAGAGGACCCAGCATCTGGTCCAGTAAAGAATGGCCAGCATCAGCAGCGTTGCGCCGATAGTCCAGATAATGGCAATGGTTCCCATCGCGGCTATCAGATAAAAGCCAGCAAGAAATGTGCCTGCAATACTCCCGGCGGCACTCCAGGCATATATATTTCCGATAGTTCTGCCTGGCGGCAGACCCCGTTCAAGGGCCATCTTTGCAACCACCGGGCTTACCGCCCCAAGCAGTGTGGACGGGAGCAGGAAGACTATGCAAACGTGGCTGAAAATTCGCACAGACCAGCCGAACTGCCACAACCATACCCATTCGCCGACAAGATTATTCAGAGTCACGACCAGCACACATGCTGCTGAGGAGAGGCCGAAAAGCACAGCCAGTGCTTTTCCTGCATTGAAACGGTCTGCGATTCGGCCGCCTAAATAATTGCCAAGGCTGATGCCTGCCAACACCACCCCTATTACCGATGTCCATGTGTAAAGCGATGAGCCGAGGTGGCGGGAAATCAGCCTGCCTGCAACAAGTTCCAGTACCATGATGCATCCGCTGGAAAAGAATACCGTGGCACTCGGGACTAAAATTGTTAAAAAACTTCTGGATTTGTTCATATTTGCTTTCCTTCACATTGTTTATATTGGTCCGCATAACATCCCAAATACCATTGCGCCGCTCATATAAAACGCCTGCGAAACCAATTTTCAAATGCTCCAAACTGTTCCGGATTTTGAATTTTTCATTATTCGGAACAGCAGACGCAAAAACTTTTTACAATTGGTATCATTTTTTAATATGGCCTAACTGTTCGGCTACGTTCTCATAGATTATTTGCTGGGCATTTTTCAATGGGCCCGGGAGGTAGGTGCCTGAGGCCTGTGAGTGGCCGCCGCCGCCAAACTTCTGGGCTATTTTGCGAACATCGACCGCCCCCCTGCTGCGGAGCGAACATCTGAACCTGCCATCCTTTAATTCGATGAAGAGAGCGGCCACCTCGACGGTTTTCATCCGCTGACACTCGTCAATGAGACTTTCGGTGTCGCTGTCAGCGGCGCCGGTCTGCTCGAAATCTTTGCGAAGAAGATATTGTGTTGCGAATCGGTCATCAAAATGCAGCTCGATGGTATTAAGCATCGCCGTCATTAGTTTAAATCGCTGGGGCGAAAAATTCTGATATAATGTGTGATAAATATCCGCTGAACTGACGCCTGTTTCGAGCAGTTCTGCACAGGCACGATGGGTGCGGCTGTCGGTGTTGGAAAATCTGAACCAGCCGGTATCGGTGGATATGGCGACAAAAAGAGGCACAGCGATTTTCTTTGTTAATGGCCATTTGGCGGCCTTAATCAAATCGAAGATAATCAGTCCGGCAGCCGATGCGGTCGTATCAACGATTTCTACATCGCCCAGACCGTCATTCGTGGCGTGATGGTCGATAACCAAAAGTGGTTTTGTCTTTTTCTTTAGCACATCGGCAAGGCCGGGCAACTGACTTTTACTGTTGACATCAACGAGGACAATCAAGTCAAAGGTGTTTAATTTTTCGGCTGTGAAGGTTTTGCTGAAAAATGTCGGCTCTTTTTCAAAGAGGAATTCATACCACCGCGGCAGTTCACTAATGAGCAGGATTTCATTTTTTTTGCCGAGCTGATTAAATAGTTCGTTCAATGCAACAACCGACCCGCAGGCATCCCCGTCCGGCCGAGTATGAGTAGCGATTAGAATATTTTTGGATTCATCTATATATTGAATTGCTCTTTGAAAATCCCTGAACTCATTCATATTAGCCTTTCCATTTTGCAGCGCCATTCGCATTTAAGAGTTAATATTTAGTTTCAGATATGGCCTTTTCCAATAATTCTGACAATTGGAGGACAGATGCCCATTTTTTAAGGTAATCATAATCAAGTTTATTTTTCTGAACCGTTAAAACTCCCAAAATATCATCCCATTGTTTTTTCGATGTCTGGTCTGCCGACTGATACCACTGAAGCTTAAGCAAGATAATATTCTCGGGCGAAACAAAGGAAAAAGTTTTATCCGTGGTTTCAGATAATTTTACTTTTTTTGGATGTTGGAGCATCTGTCTTTGAAACGCTATATCTTTGCAAACAAAGATATCAATCTTGTAGGATGTTTGCAGGTGAATAATATTAAAACTCAAACGAGAATTCAGGGCTTGATACATCGCCGGTTTACTGATGTAAAATCTTGTCTTGAGATTTTCATAAATCTTTTCCGCCAAATCTGCAAACGGCTCTACAGTAATGTCTGCGTCAATTGTAAATCGAACCTTTCCATAATATGAACTTGCGATAGAACCACCAATAGCATACCGAACGCCGAATTGTTCAAGGACTTCAACAAAATCCTTTAACACCTCAACATCATTTGGGTAATTCATTGGATTTATCTCCATAGACCTGCCCGAATAACTGGTCGCCGAGACGTTCCTTTGCATAGAGAAGGCGGATTTGTTCATCGGTTGCGTTGGGGTATCTATCTCGCAGGCCGGCCATCCAAATATCTCTTCCCATCTGAAGGGCGCTGAAAATCAATTCGCCCTTTTGCTGCGACGACATATTCCGCAAAATATCAGTCAAAACTTTTTCGGCTTCCGGCGATGTATCCGTAATATTCATACAGAAGATTATAAGCATCAGGGGAAAGGTTGCAACAGACAAAACCACCGGCTAAACCGTTAAACCTTCGCAATTTTTCTTCTGGCACGGCGGCGGTCGGCGTCGGTTAAAAAATACTTTCGAATACGAATACTCTTCGGACAAATCTCGACAAGCTCATCGTCCTGAATATATTCGAGTGCGATTTCGAGGCTCATTTTCCGGGCAGGCCTGATTCTGGCAGCATCGTCCTTACCTGCGGAGCGGATATTTGTCATCTGCTTTATCCTTACCGCATTGACGGGGATATCTTTTTCCTTACAGTGTTCGCCGACGACCTGGCCCACATAAACAGACTCGCCCGGTTCGACAAAGAACTGGCCTCGGTCGTAAAGTGCATCGAGTGCGTAGGCGGTGACTTGGCCGGTATCGGTCGCAATCATAACGCCGGCCTGTCGCTGCGGGATATTGCCGCGCTTCGGCTCATATCTTTCAAAGGTGTGATACATTACAGCCCTGCCCTGCGTGGCGTTGAGCAGTCTGGTGTGCAGGCCGAACAGGCCTCGCGATGGAATGGTAAATTCGAGATGGATGTAATCGCTTGCCCCGCTTTTGGTATTCATACTGATAAGCTCGCTGCAGCGGGTTGCAAGCAGGCTCATAATGGCATTCTGGCAGTCAACAGGACAATCTATTGCCAGCAGCTCGATGGGTTCCTGAACTTTGCCGTTGACATTATGCAAAATCACGCTGGGTTTGCCGACGCAAATTTCATAACCTTCGCGTCTCATATTTTCAAGCAGGATACCAAGGTGCATCAATCCCCTGCCGGAGACCTTATACTCATCACCGGTATCCCCCGGTTCGACGCGGAGAGCGACATTCTGCTGCAATTCCTTTTCGAGCCTTTCGCCAATCTGTCTGCTGGTGACATATTTTCCCTCCCTGCCGGCAAACGGGCCGTCGTTGACCCTGAATGTCATCGTCATCGTAGGCTCATCGACGATGATAACCGGCAGCGCCACAGGATTGTCGGGGCAGGCTATGGTATTTCCGATATCGACAGGGTCGAGACCTGCAACGGCGCAGAGTTCGCCTGCGGGGACGGAATCAACTTCCTTTCTGCCGAGTCCCTGAAAGAGATAAAGCATCTGCACCTTCTGGCGGGTTTGTTTACCATTTCTGTCAATAACGGTTACTAATTGTCCTTTTTTGATGCGGCCGCTGAAAATTCTGCCAATGGCGATTTTGCCGACATAATCGGAATAGTCGAGTGTGGTAACGAGCATCTGGAGCGGGCTTTTGGGCGATGCGTGCGGCGGTTTGATGTGTTTGATAATGGCATCGAAAACCGGCTGCATATCAGTGTGTTTATGTTTGAGGTCGGTGGTCGCCCAGCCCTCTTTGGCGGAGGCGTAAATAACAGGAAAGTCGAGGGAGTGGTCATCGGCGCCGAGCTGAACGAGCAGGTCAAAGACTTCGTTGACAACATCATCGGGACGTGAATCTTTGCGGTCAACCTTGTTTATGACAACGACGGGTTTTAGCTTGTTTTGCAGCGCCTTGCTGAGGACGAAGCGGGTCTGCGGCATCGGGCCTTCAAAGGCATCGACGAGCAGCAGAACGCCGTCAGCCATTTTGAGGACTCGTTCGACCTCCCCGCCGAAATCGGCGTGGCCCGGCGTGTCGATAATGTTAATCTTGTATTTTTTACCGTGATAGTCGGTGTACATAACAGAACAGATTTTGCTTAAAATTGTAATGCCGCGTTCTCGTTCGATGGGGTTGGAATCCATAATGAGGCCTTCCTGTCCGCCGGCGAGCTTGTCGAGATCTTCGGAGCGAAACATACCCGATTGGTACAGCAGTCTATCGACCAGCGTGGTTTTGCCGTGGTCAACGTGAGCAATTATTGCAACGTTGCGAATATGACTTGCAGGCATAATATATTTTAAAAACCTTTCATTAAGAGTTTACGAAAATTTATATTTCGGGATGGGGTGGAAACCGTTTTACCTTTGCTGCTCTGCGAAGCAGCGATGCTTCTTCGCTACGAAGCACGAGTTGGCAGTCGTTTGCAATCTGGTCGGCCAAATCTCTTTCGGAGCGGAATTTCTGCTGGCTGCGGATTTTTCCCGCAAAGTCCAGAGCCATCCATTTGCCGTATAAAGAGCCGACATTTTCAGTCAGCAGGTGAGCCTCAACGAGCGACAGGTTACCTTCTCCATAAGTTTCTGTTTTTCCGATGCTGACGGCGGCAGGAATGGATGCCTCTGCCTTGCAGATTTGGTTTTCATCAGAGGCTATGGCGGCAGTGGCGGCATAGACAGCTTCAGCAGGAGTAAGTGAACCGATATTATCAAGATTTGCGGTAGGAAAGCCGAGCCTTTTTCCTTTTCCTTTGCCCGGCGAGACTTTTCCGATAAGCCGATAGGGTCTGCCGAGAGCAACAGCGGCGTCTGCGACCTTGCCGTCTATGAGGAGATTACGGATAAGAGTGCTGGAGATATTGACAGCCGGCCCGATGGATAGTTTCTCGTGAGCGGGTTCTACTATGACAACTTCAAAGCCGAATTCGCCGGCGAGGTAGGTAAGGGTATGGATATTGCCGGTTCGGTTTTCGCCGAAATGGAAATTTTCGCCTTCGACAACGATTGAAGGCCGGACGTGCTCGACAATAATTTTCTTTACAAAGTCTTCAGGAGAAAGGCTCAAAATCTCTCTGTCAGGTTTCAGGAGAAACAAAAAATCTGCTCCGAAGCTTGCAAGGAGATTTTCTTTGAGGGTTAAGGATGTCAGCCTTTCGGGGGCTTTTTCAGGGTGCAGGACGGAAACGGGATGCGGCTCGAAGACAGCAACAACAAGCGGCGTTTTTTTACTGACCCGCCGAAGGCAGGCTTCTTTGGCAACAGATAAAATTTTCTGATGGCCAATGTGAACGCCATCGAAGTTGCCAATAGTCAAAACGCAGCCGGCTTCTAATTGTGCAAATTCCTTAATTGTCTCGATAATCTTCATAATTCTTCAGCGACTTAAACTTACAACTTAAGCAGATAATTGTATCAATTAAAAAAAAAATCTCAAGAACATAGTGAGGTGAGGCCAATTAAATCAGGATATATTTTGGTCATTTATAATTTTTTCGATTGATTGTGCGACTATAAAATCGGGAAGTTTCTGAAGTGATGGCTGCCTGTTGTAGGATTCGATAATGGTTTTGTCGGGAAAGTGCCGAATTTTCCGATAAGCTGATTTGCCAGTTGTGGTAATTTTTCCTCGTCGAAGCCGGCGGTCTCGATTTCTGTTATTTCCTCGAGCAGGATATTGAATTCATTTGTGCTGTCGAACCAGTTGATCTGTAGTTCGAGCTGTTTTGCGAATTGGTCCGCCGCAGGCGGATTATCGAAGGTGTATTGCAAGCCTATAGGGTTGTACATTTCAATACGCTCATCGACAAAAGCAATGGCCGCGTCGCGATAGGCGGTAAGTTTTTCGGTGTTGCCGTCAGCGGCTGTGGAATCGAGTTTCGCAAATTCGAGCGGCAAGAATCGGTCAATCGCAGAAATGATAGAGGATTCCCAGTCGAGGAGGATATTGTAAAGGGCCTCAAAATAGGCATTTAAAAGTAATTTTGACCTGCTCATTTTCCATGATTCATTCAGAACACAAAAACAATTTTTCCAGCTGGAATTTTATCGTAAAGAGCCGTTAATCGCAATGAAGAAAGTCAGAAAAAACCGAACAAAAATAAAAGATAAAACGTAAAAAAAGTATTTGCAACTTAGTTGCATTTAGTTAAAATGGGCCGCAAGGTCAGAAAAGACTTTGCGGATTTCAGACTTAGAAACGATTGGAATGATGTTTTGTATTTTGAGATAGTTTCTTATCTATCGAGGAGCTTGTGCATTTATGGAAGCCGTTATATTTTCAATCGCAACGTTTTTCTCCACCTTTCTTGGCGGACTGCTCGCGATTAAATTCAAAGACAAATTGCACGCCATTATGTGCTTTACCGCAGGGGTACTTGTCGGTGTTTTCAGCTTTGACATTGTGCCGGAAATAATAGAGCAGGTTAAAGAACACAACTTTAACCCGATGGGTGCAATGGTCGCTTTTGTGGTCGGATATATGATTTTCCACGTTCTCGAAAAGAGCATTCTAATCCATCACGCCCACGAAGAACATTACGCCAACCACACACATCCACAGGTGGGAATCCTTTCCGCGCTCGCTTTGGCAGGCCACAGTTTTATGGATGGCGTCGGTATCGGCTTCGGCTTTCAGGCCAGCAAGTCGGTGGGCATTCTGGTCGCAATCGCGGTCATATCCCACGATTTTACAGACGGTATGAACACGGTCACATTAATGCTGGCGAATAAAAACAGCCCCAGAAAAGCCAAGTGGTTTTTATTGTTGGATGCCCTGACGCCGCTTTTCGGTGCTGCATCGACGCTGTTTTTCAAAATGCCCCCGTATTTTCTCGTTCTTTACCTCGGTTTTTTCGGCGGCTTCCTGATGTATATTGGCGCCAGTGACATCCTGCCACAGGCACACAGCAAACACTCTTCCCTGAAAATGATTGGTCTTACCGCAATAGGGCTGTTATTCGTTTTCCTTGTGAGCAGATTCGTTTAAGCCGTCTTCGGCCTGGCCGGTTGATGATTTGAACAGCGTAGAAAAAAACCAATGAAACCGCAGATAAAAGAACAAGTCGATAAGCTGTTGCGTTCGGCGAAGCTGAAGCGAACCGTTCCACGAAGGATGATTCTTGAGGTTCTTTTGAGCGCAAAAAGGCCGATTACGCAGGAGGAGATTGCGGCAAAAACAGGAGCGAACGGCCCGGATAAGGTGACGATTTACCGCATACTCGAAATCCTGATTGATGCAGGCCTGGTTCATAAGGTATATTTATCGGAAAGGGCGCAGCATTACGAGCTGGCGGAGAACTGCACAGAAAGTCAGTGCCATCCGCATTTTACCTGCAGCAGCTGCGGCCAAACCTTCTGTATGACGGATTTATCATTGCCGCTGGCCAAGAGTCCGCACAGGGGTTTTAAGATTGAGCATCAGCAGGTCCGGCTCGAAGGATTGTGTCCGGAATGTAAGTGAATAGATAAGAACATCTAACAGAATGAATCGAAACCGCGGATTTAACGGATTTCGCCGATTTTTTTATTTTTCCGAGATATATATGATTAAAATAAAATCCGTGTAAATCTGCGTAATCCGTGGTTTCATTTATTTATCTAATCCGTGTAATCAGTCCGCCGAAGGCGGATGGTTTCATCTTGTTAGGGTCTTTAATTCAGAATTCAAAATTACGAACCACACACTACGGTCCTGTCCCTTCCAGCCAGTGGAGCGCCAAGATTGCAAGGTCCTTAAAGTCAACTTTTTTATCGTGCCTCAGATGTGGATACGTCTGATTTTTCCCTATACCCCATATTTCGACAAAATCCCAACCGGCCTCTACAAAGGCGTTCATCGTTTTTATTTCGGCTGTGGTCTTGCCCTCTCCGCCGGCACTTGTGGATTGACCAGAGGTCTGAGTATCCCAGAAACTGCTGCTAACACTGCCATAATTGTATCCCATCAGACCGCCAACATAATCGTCTCCTATAACGCTGCCTGAAGAAAAGCAGTTGGTTATCGCACCCTCAATGTTGCATCCCACCAGCCCACCGACATAGTAAGAAGTGCCGCTGACCGCACCTGTCGAATAGCAATCGCTGATACTGCCATTAACATAATTCTCTCCCACCAGACCGCCTACCCGTTGAGAACCACTAACCAAACCCGTCGAAGGGCAATTGCAGATACTGCCGTAACTGTTGCTTCCCACCAGCCCACCTACATAACAAGAATTGGAAAGACCGCTGACATTGCCCGTCGAATGGCAATTGCTGATACTGCCGTAACCGTTGCCTCCCACCAGACCGCCGACATATTCAGAATTAGAAGCACCGCTGACGGCACCTGTTGAATTGCAGTCGCTGATAATACCCTCGTGGTTGTTTCCTGCCAGCCCGCCGACATAACTTGTGCCGCTGACAGTATCCCTCGAATAGCAATTGCTGATACTGCCGGCGTTGTATCCCGTCAGACCGCCGACAAATTGAGAACCGGAAGAGGTGCTGACCACACCTGTAGAATAGCAGTTCGTAATCGTGCCGTTGTAATTGTCTCCCACCAGACCGCCCACCCACTGAGAACCACTAACCAAACCAGTTGAATAACAATTGCTGATACTGCTGTAGTAGTTCACTCCCACCAGACCGCCAACCCATTGATAACCGCTGACAGTACAATTCTCAAGGCCGAGGTTTTTAAGCGAGCCGCCGGGGTTAATATGCCCAAATAAACCGAGGTACCAATTGCTTCCGCCGTTAACAGTAAAATGAGTAATTTTATGGCTGTTGCCGTCAAATGTCCCTGTAAAGGCGGTCCCGTCGAAATGATAGTTTGAGTTGTCCGTATTAGGTGCAATGATAGCAGTCGTAAAGACCTGCCCGCCGGGAAGATTTGGGTCAAGGTCAATATCCGCCGTCAAAATAAAGCATTTGCCGTAATCCGCGGTAGTACCGGCCAAATCCAGCAGGTCCTGTTTAGTGGCGATTCTATATGGGTCGTTCGGCTCACCTGTGCCGCCGCTATATTTTGCCTCTGCGGCAGTACCTGCCAATAAAGCGATTATTGCTAATGTAAGAATGGTTCGACTTTGCTCACCATCCCGAGCTTGTCGAGGGATTGAATGAGTTCTCATTTTCCACCTCATTAAAAAATCCTTATATATTATACTTGTCCTTATCCTGCCAAGTCAAGAAAAAAAGGAGCGGGTGTTTTATGGACAAAAACGACTGAGTGATTACAATAGGGCTATGAAAGCTTATCCACTGCAATTTAAGCCGATATATAAACAAAGGATTTGGGGCGGGCAGAAACTCCGTGATTTTTTTGGCAAGGAATTGCCGGCTAGTGAGAAAATCGGCGAATCCTGGGAACTGTCGGACCTGCCGCAAAATAAATCCGTAATTGCAAACGGCGAACTTGCAGGTCTGACCTTGAATGCGGCAATAAAAAAATACCCAAACGAAATAACGGGTGATAAAGATTTTACTCTGCCGTTTCCTCTGCTGATAAAGTTTATAGATGCTGAGGATATATTGAGCATTCAGGTTCACCCTGATGAAGAGATTTGCAAAAAGTTGGGAAAGGGCGAGCCGAAAACGGAGTGCTGGTATATTATCAATGCAGAATCCGGGTCATTTATTTATAAAGGATTGAAGAAAGGCGTCACAAAAAAACAATTTGCAGAGGCCATCGACAATGGAACAGCCGAACAGTTAGTTCAAAGGGTCTATGTAAAGGCCGGCGAATGTCATTACCTGCCTGCGGGGACAATTCATACGATGGGTCCCGGCCTGATAGTTGCGGAGATTCAGACGCCTTCGGATACGACATATCGGGTCTTTGATTTTAATCGGCTGGATGAAAACGGCAAACCGAGACCCCTGCATATCAAAGAGGCGTTGAAGAGTATCCATTTTGAAAATCGAGATGAGTTGCCTGCCACAACAGTGGGCAGATTAGTGAGCAGTAAATATTTTAAGGTCGATAAGGGACACCAGGCGGCTGGCTGTGAGATGCTGCTAAGCGCGGGGAAAATGAAAGTGCTTATCATTACGAGCGGAAAAGGGAGGATAAAATCCGGCGATGAAGGTGCGGAAGAGTTTAAGGCGGGCGATTGTTTATTGGTGCCGGCCGATTACGAGGGGGCGGCGGTTTTCGAAAAAGAGACGGAATACCTGACGGTAACGATTTAGTTTTGAGTTTTAAGTTTTGAGTTTAATACATAAAATAACGGTAATGGTTCTGAAAGGAATTTTTCTGTGCTGAAGGAAAGCGAAAATCCGCCAATGGTTTGGCCTGCAGACAAGACCATTAGTGCCTTTTCGGGACAGTGGTGGGTGGCACATACCAAAAGCCGCAATGAGAAGGCCCTTGCCAATGAGCTTGTGCGAAAAAACGTAAGCTACTTTCTGCCGATGAGATGGAAGACGAGCTACAGCAGAGGCAGGAAGCTGCGGTCGCTTTTGCCGTTATTTGGCGGCTATTTGTTTTTCTGTGGAGAGGAGCGGGATAGAATAGCGGTTCTCAAAACCAATCGCGTTGCAAATTGCATAGAGGTAAAGAACCAGGCAAGATTAGTGAGCGAACTATCGCAGATTGAGCGGGCGATAAATGCGGGGGTTGATTTGACGCCGCACGATTATATAAAGGTTGGTCAGCGGTGCAGGGTGACAGGCGGGCCGCTCGCAGGTCTGAATGGGATTGTCATAAAGAGCAGAACGGCGGCGAGATTGGTGCTGCAGGTGGATATGCTCGGCCAGGCCGCCAGCGTGGAAATAGATACCGACCTTTTAGAGACGACAGAAGAGGCTGCAAGCTCATCCGGCAAAAACAATTAAGCTGGTGTTGCAAAGTTTTTAAATAATAAGGGCGGTTTGTCATTCCCACGCAAGCGGGAATCCAGAAAAATGACTCAAAATGAAACGTTAATCAAAATCAATTTCTAAAAACTTGTTCCATGTAGCTTAAATGGAGGTATTCGGAATTATGAACGTTGCAATCAAAATTATAGGTATTTTTTTTGTGACAATGGCTGTCAGTTTCCTGATGAGGCCGGAGTGGGTACTTAATGTAATTCAATTTGCTGCAAAGGGGTCAAGAGTTTATATCATCGGGGCAATCAGACTTTTTCTTGCGGCAACATTTCTGATTGCGGCTCGTGAATGTGCAAGACCGCCGGTTATCGCTGCGATAGGTGTGCTTTTTCTTGTTTCCGGCCTTTTTATATTTGCAGCCGGTGCGGACAAGATGTGTTCGATGATAGAATGGTTTCAAAGAAAGCCGCTATGGCTTTTCAGACTTTTAGCTGTTGTGCATTTTGCTTTCGGCTGTCTTATTATATATGCCGTATGAGGAAAACGATTAAATCCGGTCTGATGAGCGATAAAATGTTTGTTTTGAAGCAGGTTTTGCGTTAGAATATAAATTAACGGGGCGTAGCTCAGTTTGGCAAGAGCATTGGCATGGGGTGCCAAGGGTCGCAGGTTCAAGTCCTGTCGCCCCGATTTTGAGCGATTACATCGCTCAAAATAGAGCAATTGAGCATTTGAACAGATGAGCAGGAGAACATGCAAAAGATAAACTGAAACAGGGCAAAAGCAATATAGAGAAAAGATATGCTCAATTGCGGTCTCCTGTTCTACTGTTCAACTTTCAGGGGATTTTAAACAAATGACTTTTATGTTTGAAAAACTCGAGGTTTATCAAAAAGCAATAGAACTTACAAACAAGGTTACAACTTTAACCGAAAAATTTCCTCGTGGATATTATTTTCTTGTTGACCAACTAAACAGGGCTGTAATGTGTGCCACTTCTTGAACTTGCCCTCCGCAAAAAATTGATTGACGAGGCAGTATATAACCAATTTCGAGAAGAATTGGAAACTCTGTCAAAAATGACCAGCGGTTTGATTTCGGGTTTGGATAAGAGAAAGAAATAGGAGGTTAAAAGATGGGGATAATAGAAAATGCCAAAGAAGCAGTAAAGCTTGTTCAACAAATGGGCAATATTGAACTATATCGTAAGATATTAGACCTTCAGGCAGAGGCAATTGAACTGACCGAGAAACTAAAAGACAAAGACGAAATAATCGGTCAACTCAGAAACGCGTTAGAAATAAAAGGTAAATTGATTCCCAAAGATTCAGGTTATTACCTCACTGACGACAAAGGCAAATTTATTGATGGTCCATTCTGTGCCAAATGCTTCGACGTTGATAAGATAAAGTGCCGACTTGTTGCGAAGGATAAAGAACCTATCGTGATCTGTCCAAACTGCAAGGTAGAATTTGCCTCTAAACCCGTGTTTAACTATTTGAGACCGGACGTTGAGGAAAATAGAAGACGACTTACAGAGATGATAGTGGACAAATCGCCTTATGACAATAAAAGATTTTGACTTATCGCAATAGAGCAGTGGAACATTAGAGCATTTGAGCAGTTGAATCTACTGCAAGCAGACCAATGCTATTGAGGTACAATGTTCCACTTTTCAAAGCAGTTCAAAACTCCCCTTAAGCCCTTCCGTGGAGTTCGGCCCAACCCAGACCTTAAAATCGCCGGGTTCGACATTGTATTTCATATTGATATCGTAAAATTTCAGGTCGCACGTTGGAAGTTCAAAAGTAACGGTTTTTGTTTCGCCTGGATTTAGATATATTCGCCGGAAGCCTTTAAGCTCTTTAACCGGACGTGTGACAGATCCGACCATATCCCGTATGTAAAGCTGGACGACTTCGTAACCTGCCATCTTGCCGGTGTTAGTGACATCGGCAGACACTTTAACAATGCCCGGAATTTCAACTTTCTCGTTTTCGATTCTCAAATCGCTGTACGTAAAGGTCGTATAGCTAAGGCCGTACCCGAACGGCAGCAGTGGTGTATTGGACGAATCGATATACTTGGACGTAAATCGGTCATTATCAACAAATGGACGCCCTGTGTTTTTCACATTATAGTAAATTGGTATTTGGCCGACGTTGCGCGGGAAGGTGACGGTAAGCTTGCCGGCGGGGTTATAATGGCCGAACAAAACATCAGCAATCCCGTTTCCGCCTTCGACCCCGGGATGCCATGCCAGAAGAATCGCAGGGATGTTTTCCAACTCCCAATTGATAGTCAGGGGGCGTCCTGCAAATAAAAGCATCACGATTGGCTTTCCGGTCTTTTGGATTTCCTTTAGCAGTTCAAGTTGGACGCCAGGAAGATCGAGATTCGTTCGGCTATGTCCTTCACCATTGTGCGCGACGCTTTCACCGATAGCCATGATGACAAGGTCGGACTCGTTCGCGGCCTTGACGGCCTCCGTAAAGCCTTCAGTTGAATTGCCATCAACTTCGCAGCCCTTTACATAATTGATTTTACAGCGATTATCGTTAAGAGCATTTTTGAGACCCTGCAGCACAGTGACCACATCTTCGCTTTTCCCCGCCAATGCCCATGTACCAAGAAGATCCTCCTGGTTGTCAGCCAAAGGTCCTATCAACGCGATTGACTTGATATTCTCATCAAGCGGCAGCAGGTTGTTTTCGTTTTTTAGCAGAACCATCGATTCCCGGACGGCTTGCCTTGCAAGGGCACGGTGTTCCGGTGCCAGAATAACCGTATCCTGCAATTTTGGATCGACATACGGTTTATCAAACAGCCCTAAACGAAATTTGACACGCAGGATTCTACGGACGGCCGTATCAAGAATATCCTCTGAGATGACCCCTTTTTTAACCAGCGAAGGCAGGGTATCGTGGTAGGTGCGACTGACCATTTCCATATCCACCCCTGCCGTGACACCCAAAGAAGCTGCTTGTGATTCGTCTTTTGCGACACCATGAGAAATCAGTTGTTTAATGGAACGCCAGTCGCTGACAACAAAGCCGTTAAAGCCCCATTCATCACGAAGTACATCCGTCAGAAGAAATTTGTTTCCGCTTACAGGATTGCCGTTTAGATCATTAAAGCCGCTCATCAATGTCACGGCTCCTTCCTCAATGCCCGCCTTGAATGGTGGCAGATAGACATCTTTGATGGTCCGCAGCGGTACCTCGGTTGTATTATATTCACGCCCGCCTTGCGCCGCTCCATAAACAGCAAAGTGTTTCAGACATGCCGCGACGGTATCCGGAGCGGACAGGTCATTGCCCTGATACCCTCTGACCTTTGCCCGCGATATAAGCGACCCCAGAAAGGGGTCTTCCCCGGCACTCTCAACAATACGACCCCATCGCGGATCACGAGCGATGTCAACCATTGGCGAAAATGTCCAATCAATGCCGACAGCGTGCTTCTTTTGCAGCGATAGCCGCTGTTTTTTCCATCAGATCAAGATCCCAGGTGGCTGCTTCTGCCAGCGGGACAGGAAAAATCGTTCGATGTCCGTGGATGACATCATATCCAAAGATCAGGGGGATGCCCAATCGGCTTTCTTCGACGGCAATCTTCTGAAGTCTGTTTCGCTGTTGGACATCTGCGATGTTCAGAAATGAACCGATATTTCCCTTTCTGACCTCATTTTCAATGTCGTTAGGCCCATCCTCGCCGAATCTGCTTACCTGGCTCATCTGACCGACTTTTTCTTCAAGCGTCATCTTCGCAAGAAGGTTATCAATTTTTGCTTCCACGACTGGGTTGAGATGACAGGCCTGCTTCAATTGCAACTGGCAACCGACTTGAGCACATGCCAATAAGACAGATAAACACAGCAAACTTTTACACTTCATTTTTTCCTTTCGACAGCGTATAATCCTTCATATATACCATTTATTGGATACAAATTGCTTTCCTGATTGAAAATTATGGGATTTTTCAATCAAGAGCAGTATGTAAACATGTATCCTGTTTTACGAAGAGTATTAGACGCTCTTAGTACAAAAGTGTCATCATAGAATGGGCAGGGCTCAAGACCTGCACCGAACCTTTAGGTAATTGTAACTGAAATTCCGTATCGCTATCCATTTTGTTCATGACGTTAACGACTATCTGGCCATTCAGATTTTTAAAAGCGGTGGCTTCCAGTGGGCAATTATCCATACTGCAGCCGATACGTACAGCGCCGGGACGGATGTATTTACTGAAATGCCCCAAGTAATAGAATGAGCTTTGATAATAGAGTTTATTTTCCTTCGCGTTGGCGATTATTGGAGCATCGCATAAATTGCCGACATGATTAGGGCCGCCCGTTTCATTCAATACCATGTTCCAGTCCGTCCAGCCGACGGTCCAGTTATTCAAATCGCCAATGATATCATGCGCATACCGCTCGCCCAGATTCCATGAGCCCAGGTGAACGCCGCCTTCCTGACACCCCTCTGTAAAGACCAGCTTTTTATCAGGAAACGCACGATGTACTTTATCGAGGTTTTCAAAGTTGTCGCCGGAGTACCAGTGAAATGCAGTGCCCCAGACATATTTGGCTGTTTTAGGGTCAGAGAAGATCGGCTCAATGCGTTCGAAGATGATGTCCTTATTGTGGTCCCAAACCATGACTTTGACATTCCCTAATCCGTGTTTTTCCAGTGTCGGCCCCAGATGGTCTCTGACGAATTGACCTTCTTCCTCGGCTGACCAGATACAGGAATCCCAGGATTGAGTCGCGGCGGGTTCGTTTTGAATTGTTAATCCCCAGACATCAATCCCTTCCTGCTTGTATGCCTTTATGTATTTTGCGAAATACAAAGCCCAGGCATCACGATATTCCGGTTTCAATTTGCCTCCGTGATTCATCTCTCCGTTAGTTTTCATCCAGGCAGGAGGCGACCAGGGCGAGGAAAACAGCTTGAAATCCGCACCCGCAACAGCCATGGCGTCTTTGATGAGAGGTATCAAAAGGCGTTTGTCGCGCGAGATGTCGAAATGTTTTAGTTCGGTGTCGCCTTTGGTTTCGTCATAAGCATAGTTGTCAAGTGAAAAATCGCAACTGTTAATATGCGTTCGACAAAGCGTATATCCAAGGCCGTCTTTGGGGTCGAAATAAGCCCTGATGGCCTCAGTGCGTTTTTCCGGGCTTACTTTCGACAGGGCATAAGCAGCCGATTCGGTGAACGCACCGCCAAACCCTACGATTGTTTGGAATGTGCTGGAATCATCAATCTTAATTATTGCCGAAGATTGAGAAGGGTTAGACGCTGATAAGGAAAGGGGTGTTTTAACCGCCAATCGGTCGTTGGTATTTTTCGCGGTCAATATCACTCTAACGAGATGGTTCGGGTCGCTTTTTGTCATTTTCGACTCCTCTGTTTTTGCAAGAGCTAAATGTGTAAATAGGCTCGCTGCCATAATTATAAATGTTATTTTCATTTTCGTCATTTTTAGTCTCCGATTTTTAACGAAACATAAATATACAGACACCCACTTTATTTTTAACGACGGCGTTCCTTCGTTAACCTCGGTAAAAATCGATTGTTATTATATAAAATATGTATATCAAGTCAAAAAGATTTAGAATCACATTCTATTGCGATAAGATACTTTCATGGCTCCCCCCCAGTTTGCCTCGCCGTTGTTCAAGCTCGACGCGAATCTCATGTGCTTTTTCCTCTGTTATTTTGTAAGTTGCCATAATTATAATTGCTGCCGCAGAGGTCACAATTGAGATACCGACATCAAATACTCTCAAGAGGAATAGGGTCTTTGCCGACTGAACGGCAGCTAATGCGACATCTTGGGATGGGGTTATAAAGCCCGATGCTTTAAGAAGGATTCCTGAAAGAAGTCCCGCTATCGCCATGCCGACTTTGACCATCCACCAGTAAATGGCTCCGAATACCCCTTCGCGGCGCTGATGGGTTTGGAGTTCGTCATAATCACAGACATCAGCAATCATTGAACCCATCAACGTGAACAATGAACCGGTCCCAAACGCAACAAATGGAGCCGCAGCAAGCAGCCAATAAGGATGTTGAGGGTTATAGCCGACCCACTTCAAAGCGTATCCGACGATAGAGAGAGAGATTGTTATGAAAAAAGTCCTGCGTTTTCCAATTTTAGAGGAGATCCATGCGGTCAAATAAATGACGCCAAAAGTGAAAACCGAGGTGAGCATGCCAAACCAACCCTGCAAGGTCCCGCCTTTTTGATCATCTCCATGAAATAAATAATAAATCATTACGAAGATTGAAAAAGATATCCCAAGCTGGAAGCCATTGAAAACAAGGAATGTAGCGGCGCAAAGTTTTGTGAACGGGCGACATTTGAGGGTCGTGCCGATTCCCTTGAAAAGGCTTTTTAAATGCCACCAAAACCCCTTGAATTCTGTACCCTCATTTGCTTTGGGCAGCGAACCAAACAGTTCTCGACAGAAAATTCCCGGTACCGCTCCGACTATACAAATAAATGCTCCGACCCAAATGGCCAAAACACGCGCTCCCTGTACCTTGTTTGCAAACAGACTGCTTGCCATTATTGCATAAAACCATGGAGCGATAAGCCATGCGGCCTGGCCGATAAAATTGGCAAACGCCTGCAGTCGTGTGCGTTCATGGTAATCCGGCGTCATTTCATAGCCGAAAGCGACAAGCGGTATTGAATAGGCGGCATAGGCAAGGAAAAAAACCATCTCCGCAATCAGAAAAAACCAAAAATAGAAACTTTGACTGTGACCGGCGGGAAGCTGCCACATTAAGGCGAATATAATACCGGAAAAAATGGCGCCCCAAAAGAGATAGGGTCTTCGGCGGCCCCATCGAGACCTCGTATTATCAGAAATATGGCCTACAACAGGGTCTATCAGGGCGTCGAAAAGGCGGGGGATAGAACCGACAATGCCAACCAGTACCGGGTCCATGCCAAGGCCGAGAATGAGAATGACCATCATAGCCGGCAGTGCGGCCGCTTGCAGATTATTGACAAGCATACCCATTGCATAGGCAAATTTCTGCTTGATAGAAATACGATCTTCTGGCGCTGTGGCGTAATGTGTTGGCTGGCTCATTTTGACCTCATTTTTTTAGTGTCGTATATTTATTTAAACCGACCGGAAACCAAGACTGTGTCTGTGTAACTCTATACAATAAAATGCGTTATACAAATTCCAAAAAGAGCCTTAAAAAGGTATCGACCGAAGGCCGAATCCTTAATTTTATATTCTACATTTTGGTTTTTGCGTTCTCAAGCTAAAATCATCATCAGTTTAGGTATTCAGCTACTTTTTGGAATATAGCCAGTCGCAATAAATTTGTCAATGTCATCTTGACACGAAAGTTGATAAATGTTAACGTGGCAACCGGTTTTTAACGGAGGTGTATTTTGGCGTGTCCTTGGCCTTGCCGATAGTCGGAGGTGTGGGACCATTAACTAATAATGAGATGTTGTTAACCCGAGAATTTTGAGGTTTCAGATGCATCCGGAGCAAGGAGTAATTCGTCGAGACAGATATCGTGGTGGTTGTTATTGTCGATTTGTTGTTTGGTGATCCAGTCTTGTTCTGTTCCGCAAGACAATCAGCCCTCGACAAAAGCTGCGGCGGCGTTCAAGGTCGAGGCAGATGCCAACGGCAAATACTGGTTTGTCGATCCTCAAGGCAAAAAGTTCCTTTCAATCGGCATCAATGACATTCTGCCGGAACCGTTTCGGCCAAAACCCGGCACTCAATACTATAACCCGGTTCCCAACCAATTTAACGGGGATTTCGACGCCTGGAAAAAGAGCGTCTTCAATATTCTTCAGGAGCATGGCTTCAATACCCTGGGTGCGTGGTCCGACGGCCGTCTGTATGACGGCCCCGTTTATGGCACGGTATGTCTGTACGTAGCGGCTTATGCTTCTGACCGATGCATGGAAGGGTTGCGTCCCGGTTTTGAAGAGAGAATTAAAAAAAATGCCCGGATCATTCTGGACACATACCCCCATACAGAAAATATCTTCGGGGTATTCCTTGACAATGAAATGCCCTGGTATGGTCACGCGGCATGGGGCGATATTCCTAATTATACGTTACTTGAGGCGGCGCTTGCACTGCCCAAAGAAGATGGCGCCAGGCAGGCCGCCGTGGATTTTCTGAAAAAACGCTATGTGTCGGCAGAAGCTTTATCAAAGGCGTGGGGCAAACCGCTTTCTTCCTGGGACGCATTGACGTTTGACTATGCGAGTAGTTGTGTGAATCCGAAAGTACAGGAAGATCGTACAGCGTTTATTGAATTAGCTGCGGATACCTTTTACAAAACAGCGTGCCGGACAGTTCGCCAGATGCTGCCGGGGAAATTGATTCTGGGGACACGGTATGGCGGCTATGCCCCGGAACCGGTGGTTCGAGCCTGCGGACGTTATTGCGATGTCGTCTCATTTAACAACTACCGCAGAAATCCTTCTGCAGACCCGGAAATGCTGTCTCGTTTTTGGATATGGAGCGGCAAGAAACCCTTGATGGTGACCGAGTATGCCTGGCGGGCGGAGGAAAACACCAGCGGTAATCCAAATCGCGGAGGGGGCGGTGCGGTCGTTAAAACGCAGGCCGAACGAGCTGAAAATTATCAGAAATACGTAGAGGATCTTTTGTCGTATCCAATGGTCATTGGTGCGCATTGGTTTGAGTTTGCAGACCAGTCGCCGCAGGGACGCTTTGATGGCGAAAATTCCAACTATGGTATTGTGGATATTCACCATCGGCCTTATACCGAAATCCTGGCTGCGATGAAGCAAACCAATAACCGCGTTGAAAAGCTGCATGCCGAGTCAAAACGGCTGGCGCCTGAGTCGCTGCCGAAGCCCAATGCAGTTGTTTTCGAAGCAGGCCAGCGTCCGGAACGTCCTCCATTTATTGATTTATCAAAGATGACTCCCGTCAGGGAGCCGGAGTTATTCCACGCCCCCGATGCGCAAATTGAGCTGAAGAAAAATACGGATAATCTGGCCGTGCTGGTTGACACAGGAAAGACATGGGGGTGCGGGGTTTTATTTTTTGGTCCCAAAGAATTTAAAAATTCATCAGGACCCGAGTATTCCACAAATCTGGACGGATATTCCGCGATTGAACTGGATGCGGTTATTGGAAAAGAGACCGTTTTTGATGTGTTTATGGATGAAGCAGGTGTTGATGCTCCGGATGCGGTTTCCTACAATATGGCGTCGGGAGATGATGCAGAGGGTTTCCTCTTCCCGACAATTCAAGGGCGAGGCGGGCGTTTTTTGTATCGCTTTGAATTAAAAAATCTTCAGCCGCGAATGGACTGGGGCAATCAAAAAGGTCTTCGGAAAGTGGATATTTATGCGATGAAGGGGATGGCCTTGTTCTTTCATGGCGGTCAGGGAAAAAATCAAATACAGATATTTTCGTTGAAATTAGTACGATAAAGCAGGGATTCGAGTTGGTGTGAATTTAGGATTAAAGTTTAAGAGTGGATTTAGCAGCAAATGGCTTAATTTCACGAGGCGAAAATATAAATGAAAAAAACAAAGATATCTAAAGCGAATGTGCCGAGTGACTATAGATTGGATGAGCACGGACGTTTTCAGATTGCTGACTATGACAAGCAGTCCGCATTTGCCAGTTTTCTTCCGGGAATTGGCGGGCCGGATGGCGTCCCCCTATGGTGTCTGTATGTCAATCGCGCTCAGGCGATTTCCTCTTTTGGCGTAGGCAACAAGGACCATGCGATTGTTGAGTTTCTCCCGGCCAACTGGGCATATCAGTTGGTTGGAGTCCAGGGATTTCGAACATTTTGTAAAATTGACGGTCAATACTATGAACCGTTTCAAAATGATATTTCGTCCCGACAGTTCACATCTCAGCGTACGATGTGGGTGGAGATGGACCGGCTAACGCTTCGTGAGGACAACCAAACGCTGGGACTTCGTTTTGAGGTATCCTACTTTTCGCCTGTCAACCAGCCCATCGGGTCACTGGTTCGGCTGCTAAAAATCACCAATCAGTCGTCTAAAGCCCGTCGGTTGGAGTGTTTAGACGGCCTGCCGCTGGTTATACCGGCGGGATTTACGGAAATAGGTATTAAGACGATGCGTCGGATTCTCGAAGCCTACGCCTCGGTGCGTCTGGTGGCCGGACATATTCCTTTCTGTGCCTCCAAAGTGATTGCCCATGATGAAGCCGAGGTGGAGGAGGTTCGCTGTGGCAATTTTTATGCAGCCTGGCTCAGTCGCGACAACATTCTATCTCCCATTGAACCGTATTATGACGCAGACCTAATCTTTGGAGCGAGTCAGGACCTGATAACGCCGCGTCAGTTTATTCAACAGACAAAACTGGATCGGGCCCAACAGGTACCGGAAAACAAGATGCCCTGTGCGATGGCCCCTTTCAGTCAGACATTGGAACCGGATGATTCGATAACGCTTATGGCATTGTCGGGCATGGCCGCCAGCGAGGCAGCATTGACGTCATTTTTGTCAGGGTTTAAAACCGCCTCGGATATCGAGCAGAGTTCGCAGCAGAGTCGTCAACTAATTCAATCTATCACACAGCCGGCATTTATGGTTTCTTCAAAACCGGCGTTGGATGCTTATACACGTCAGAATTATCTGGACAACATTCTTCGCGGCGGTGTTCCGGAAGGCATGCCTTCCAGGTCCGGCCCGACATTGATCCATTTGTATTCTCGCCGTCATGGGGATGCCGAACGCGACTATAATTTCTTCGATCTGCCGGCCTGTCCGTTATCCAGCGGAGAAGGCAACTACCGGGATATCTGTCAAAACCGCAGAAGCGATATATGGTTTTATCCCGACGTGGGGGAGCAGGAAATTCGGATGTTTGCCAGTCTGCTCCAGGCAGATGGTTACAACCCGCTTTCGATTAAAGGGTATCGGTGGCGTTTCCCGGATCAATTGGAGCCGATGGAATTTTGCCCATCGACAAACCCTGAAGCCCGGATGGCTTTTTCAAAATTGATTAGCCAGCCTTTCCTGCCCGGCCAAATCCTGGATTGGGCCAATCATTATCAAGTAGAGATCGACAATCGGATGCAGTGGCTACAGTCCCTTCTGAATCGCTGTGAAACCAGGCTGGTTGCCTCCGGCCATGAAGGCGGCTACTGGGTTGATCACTGGACTTACATTCTTGATCTCATAGAGGCATTTCAAGCAGTTTATCCGGATCGAGTTGAAGCCATGCTGACACAACAGGCCGATATCGAATGGTTCGTTGAACCGGCTCATGTGGTTGAACGAAAACAAAAGTACCTGAGACGCAAAGCCGGTCCTTTGCAGTTGAATGCCGTTGTGGATGCGGCCAAAGCGCCGGTTTGCCTTCCGCCGGTAACGGTCTTAGGAAAGTTGTGCGCCCTGCTGGCAATCAAAGCGGTTTCTCTGGACTACGAGGGACGCGGGATCGAAATGGAGGCCGGACGGCCAGGCTGGGATGATGCGATGAACGGCCTGCCGGGACTGTTTGGTTCTTCCACATGCGAGACGGCGGAAACGCTTCGATTGGCAAAGTGGCTTCTCAAGACGCTTGTGCGGACACCGGACGTCGAACTCCCGATAGAGATTGCCAACCTTATAAAAGCGGTTCATAAAGACGTGCAGTCCGAATATAACTGGGATTGTTCCGCGACCCTTCGGGAAGCATTCCGGCAAAGGATTTATCAGAACACCTCGAACGCGACCGAAACGATCTCCGGTCAATGCCTTCAGGAGTTGCTCAAGGGGATTGCGGCCCGATTTGAAAGCGGTTTAAACAAGTCCATAAATCCTGAAAACGGACTTCTGCATACCTATTACCTGCATAAACCGGTGGATGCAAAAGATCGCAAGGGGCAAGCCGGCACTGTGGAAATCCATTGTTTTGACCCCGAGCCGCTGCCGCTGTTTCTGGAAGGGCAAGTCCACTGGTTACGGGTTTGCTCTGCCCAACAAGCCAGACAAATCTACAAGGCCGTTCGAAACAGTCCATTAGTGGATAAAAAACTTGTGATGTATAAACTGAATGAATGTCTGGAGAAGTGTTCTCCGTTGATTGGTCGAGCTCGCATCTTCAGCCGGGGATGGTTTGAAAATGAATCGATATGGCAGCACATGTCCAGTAAATACCTGCTGGAGCTTGTCAATAACGGGCTCTACGATGAGTTTTACACCGATGCTGAAACGATGCTGGTTCCATTTATGGACCCCAAAGTCTATGGACGAAGTATTCTCGAAAACAGCTCATTTATTGCCTCCTCGGATTGTCCGGACCCACAATCGCGTGGACGGGGCCTTGTCGCACGGCTTAGCGGAACGACGGCGGAGTTTATTCATATCTGGCTGTTGTTGACGACGGGAAAACAGCCGTTCAAGATGGAGGATGGACAGTTGATATTTGCGCTGCAACCCGCTTTGCCGGCCCAGTGGTTTACGGAAAAACCTGTCGATGTCCGCTGGAATGAGAAGGAACTCCAAATCCCTGAAAATGCGTTTGCCTGTGCGCTGCTGGGGAAAATTCTGCTGGTGTATCACAATCCAACCCGCCAAAATACCTATGGAGACGGTGCGGTTCGTCCGGTTAAATATGTATTGGACAATGAACACGTTATCACTGCATCGAAACTCACTGGAACATCCGTGGAGCGGATTCGGCAGCGAAAAATTCAGCGAATCGACGTTTGGCTTGCATAGGCAAACGACTGCCGTCCGGTATTGACTAATGCGAAACTGCAATTCGCGGGAATTTTACTGCAGGAATGCGGTTATTCTTGTATCGTAAGGGACATCAAGGCCAAGAGTTTTGACTGTAAAGAGGTAAATCCATGAAATCACGTATTCATTGTGCGTATCGGATTGTATTCCTGCTTTATGCAGTGGCTGTGGGAATGGCTATGGCCTGACGTATTAAAATACAACAATATCTTTTTTATTGTCTATTACAGCATACCCGCTGTAACCTTGTCGAAGGCGGGTAAAATCTGAAAATGGTTCAATGAAAAAGGATATTTCCTATACAAAATAGGCAGGTTCATATCAGGATATTCAGGACGCTACCACGTAAGAAACATTTACGAATATAAACAGGTCTTTGCTGCAACACTATGATGTCTAGGTAATAAAGCGGCTTATCCGGCCATTTACATTCAGTATTTGGCTTTCCCCTTGATTTTCAGCAGAGAAAGCATATAATAACATTAGTTTTTATCGGGCATTGCTTTTGGCCCGAAAATTTAAGAGAGAAGCGAGATGAGAAGAAACATATCCCAAATCCGACTATTCCATTCGAGAAAGAAAATGCCCTAAAACATATATAATTTAACCATATTTTTTAAAGGAGGATTAAGATGAGAAGGTTAGCATTTCTTTATGTAATTGCATTTGTTGTCGTTTCAGCACAGGCAGTAGTAATTTTCGAGGATAATTTTGAGGATGGAACTCTCAATAAATGGACTATTGACGGAAGACAGCAAGGAATAAATGTAGCGGAAGTCGTGACTAAAAATTCGACTCAAATGGCCCACCTCTACCATAAAAATTTTAGTGAAATTACGATGTTTAAAAGCTTTGATTACAATCCTGCTCTCACCTTTAATTTTGATATGGAAGTTGCCCCGCATTCAGATGCTTCTTCTACAAGCACACACTACGCATACGGTCTTGTGCAATTCCTTTTTTTGGATTCTTCAAATATAGATTTGGGTGATGTAATTTACATTTCTTGTACATCTTCTTATCCCTTTGATACTCTTCAGATGCCGACACATCGCTTACTCTCCATTCCCCAGGGTTCAGGTATCGTTTCTTACAATCTTAATGTTCAGAACCTTTTATCAAACATTACAATTGATGTAGATTCCATTTCACACGTTAAGCTTGAATTCTGGGCATACGCATCAACTAATTCGTACAATTCTTATACAGACACGTGGGTGGATAATGTTGTTGTTACACCTGAGCCAGCCACTCTGTTATTGCTCGCTGCGGATCTCTTGCTGTTTTAAGAAGGAAAGGCTGTTAAATTAGTTTATAATCCTAAGTGCTTACAGTGCCATAAAAGGAGTTTGTCATCTCACTTGTTATGTGGCAGTTTGCCGCTTTAAGAATGTCATTTTCTTAATATCCGGAGTGAATGAGTTTACGGCTCCACCTCTATGAGGTCAAAGCTGAATAAAACCGGGGGAGGCGAACATCTTCAGCATTTCTGGTGTATAAATTTAAAAGAACCATTGACTTTTGAGATTGACCATTCAAAATATAAGACTGCGAAAGACGAACGAAAAAAAATTGTGAAAATTTTAATGGAGGTTATCGATGAAACTCAAGGGAAGCCAAACGGAAAAAAATCTGCTGACGGCATTTGCGGGCGAATCTCAGGCGAGGAACAGATATTCATATTTTGCCGGCCAGGCCAAAAAGGAAGGCTACGAGCAGATAGCGGCCATTTTTGAAGAGACTGCCAATCAGGAAAAGGAGCACGCCAAGAGGGAATTTAAGTTTTTAGAGGGCGGGGAGGTGGAAATAACCGCATCGTTTCCGGCGGGCGTTATCGGCAATACGTTTGATAACCTTCAGGCCGCTGCTGAAGGCGAGCATTACGAAAACACGAAGATGTATCCTGAATTTGCACAGACAGCCGACAAGGAAGGTTTTGTCGAAATAGCCAAGGTGTTCAGGAATATCGCGATTGCGGAAAGACGGCACGAAGAAAGATATAGAGCGCTGGCAAAAAACATTGCCAAAGACAGGGTCTTTAAACGCGAACAAAGTGTTAAATGGGTCTGCAGGAATTGCGGCTATGTTTATGAAGGGATGGAACCGCCTGAGTCCTGCCCATCCTGTAATCATCCGAAAAATTACTTCGAACTTGAAAAAATAAATTACTAATTCGTATTTCTTACGGAGAGATTAACAATGCCGGAATTTAAGGGGTTGGTGACGCTAAAGGGAAAGCCGATAACACTGGTCGGTGATGAGGTTAGGGTTGGCCAGGCTGGGCCGGACTTTGAAGCGGTTGACAATGACTTGAAACCGGTAAGGCTTTCTTCACTGAAAGGCAAGGTCCTGATTTTAAGTTCGGTGCCTTCGCTCGATACGTCTGTATGCGACATCGAAACCCGAAAATTTAATGAAAAGGCAGGACAACTCGCCGGAGAAGTAAAAGTGCTTACGATAAGTATGGACCTGCCCTTCGCACAGAAACGGTGGTGCGGCGCAGCCGGCATCAAAAATGTGCAGACGCTTTCAGACCATCGCGACGCATCTTTCGGGCAATCCTTTGGCGTTTTGATTAAAGAGTCGAGGCTCCTGGCGCGGGCGGTTTTCGTGATAGACAAGACAGGCATTGTCAGATATAAACAGATTGTGCCGGAAATCTCCAGCGAACCCAATTACGAAGCGGCAATAAACGCAGCAAAAGGGCTTATCAAATGAGACAATTAAGACCCAGCATATATGAAGTCGGCGCAATCGATTTTGACAGGCGGCTTTTTGACCAGCTCATCCCCCTGCCGGATGGAACGAGCTACAACGCCTATCTGATAAAGGGCAGCGAAAAAGTTGCTCTTATCGATACGGTTGACTCGACAAAAACTGATGTGCTTATAGATAATTTAGTCAGGGCGGCGCCGAAAAAATCGATTTCGTAATCAGCCACCACGCAGAACAGGACCATTCCGGTTCGATTCCGGATATTCTTACGATATACCCGGATGCGAAGGTCGTGACAAACCCTAAGTGCAAAGAGATGCTGATGGATTTACTCGGCATCGAGGAGGAAAAATTTATTGCCGTTGAAGACGGCCGGGAGCTTTCATTAGGGGATAAAACGTTAAAGTTTGTTTATATCCCGTGGGTTCACTGGCCCGAGACGATGGGGACATATCTAAAGGAAGATAAAATATTTTTCAGTTGCGACTTTTTCGGCTCTCATCTGGCGACAGGCAGCCTGTTTGTGGATAATGAAGCGACAGTGTATGAGGCGGCAAAAAGGTATTACGCCGAGATTATGATGCCCTTCAGGAGCAATATCAAAAAGAATATCGAGAAGATATCGAGCCTTAATATCGAGATTGTCGCCCCGAGCCACGGCCCTCTTTACGACAGGCCGAAATTTATCATTGATGCGTATAAGGACTGGATAAGCGAATCGGTAAAAAACGAAGTCGTTGTCGCTTATGTCTCGATGCACAAAAGCACGGCGAAAATGGTCGAGCATTTCGTCGATTGCCTTATTGAAAGAGGCATTACGGTCAAGCAGTTTGATTTGGCGACGACCGATATCGGCAAATTAGCCGTTTCGATGGTCGATGCAGCAACGATAGTTTTAGGCTCGCCCACCGTGCTTACGGGTGCGCATCCGTTGGCGGCTTATGCGGCGATTCTGACAAACGCACTGCGCCCAAAAACAAAATTTGCATCCATAATCGGCTCGTTCGGCTGGGGCGGCAAAATGGTCGAGCAATTAACAGGCCTGCTGCCGAATCTAAAAGTCGAAATCCTCGAACCGGTAATTGCAAAGGGTTTCCCTAAAGATAAGGATTTTATTGCTCTCGAAGAGCTGGCAGAAAAAATCCTGGCAAAACATAAAGAGTTAAAAATCGCAACTTAAAAAAAATTATCGTAAGGAGATAGATTATGGCTGTAAGATTGGAAATCTATAAATGCGCGATTTGCGGCAATATTGTCGAGGTGCTGGATGGCGGAAAAGGAGAGCTGGTCTGCTGCGGACAACCGATGGAGAAATTGACCGAAAAAACCGCCGACCAGGGCAAAGAGAAACATGTCCCCGTGATTGAAAAGACCGCCAACGGCTATAAGGTCAAGGTCGGGTCGGTGCCGCATCCGATGGAGGAAAAACATTATATCGAATGGATTGAGATTATCGCTGACGGTAAAACTTATCGGCAGTATCTGCGCCCGGGATGGTGCCGGAGGCGGCCTTTTGCATAAAGGCGGAAAGAGTCACCGCTCGCGAACACTGCAACGTGCACGGTTTATGGAAGGGATAGCTATGAGCATAACATTTAATGTTTCCGAAATTCTGGAAATGGCAATCGAGATTGAACGCAACGGCCAGAAGTTCTACAAAAAGGCCGCCCAGATTGTCGCCGACTCTGATGTCAAAAAATTTCTGCTCGATATCGCCGATATGGAAGTAAGGCACGAAAAGATTTTTCGGGAAATGAAGGAGCAGCTTGCCGAAAAGCAAGTGGTGGTCTTCGACCCCGATAACGAGGCGTCGCTTTATCTGCAGGCGATGGCGGACGGCAACGTTTTTGATTTGAAAACCGATTTGAGCAGGAAACTGACGGGGAAGGAATCGGTTGAGCAAATTTTCAGAATGGCCGTCCAGGCGGAAAAGGATTCTATCGTGTATTATGTCGGCATCGAGGATTATGTGGATGGAAAGGAGAATAAAGAAAAGGTTGACAAAATCATTGAGGAGGAAAAAGGGCATATTATAGCTTTATATAACCAATTGCGGCATTACAAATAAACGGCTGGGGCGGGATTGGCGAGAAGGAGCAGGGATGATAGACCTCGAAACGCTGTTTAAATTAAGTTATGGGATGTGCATAGTAAGTGCACAAAAGGACGCCAAAATAAGCGGCTGCATCATCAACACCGTCTTTCAGGTCACGCCGGAGCCGCCGATAATTGCCGTAAGCGTCAATAAGCAAAATCTGACGTGGGATTACATCTCGGCCGGCAGGAGTTTTGCGGTATCGATACTGGCGGAAGATACGCCGATGTCGTTCATAGGCAGATTCGGTTTTCGCACGGGCAGAAATTTCAATAAATTTGAAGGAGTAAAATACAAAACCGGACAGACCGGCTCGCCAATAATTCTGGAGAACGCCATTGCTTTTATTGAGGCCGAGGTTATAAACAGCATTGATGTAATTTCGCATACTTTGTTTATCGCCAAAGTTATTGCCTGTGAAACGACGGACGGCTCGAAACCTTCGATGACTTATGAATATTATCGCTGCGTCAAATGCGGCAGAACGCCGAGAACTGCTGCCACCTATCATCAGGAAAAGGAAAAGAATAAAGGAATTGTCGCTATGAAAAAATACAAATGCACTCTTTGCGGCTACATATACGACCCGGAAATCGGCGACCCGTCAAACGGCATCGAACCCGGGACAAGCTTCGATGACCTGCCTGACGACTGGACCTGCCCGGAATGCGGTGCTGCAAAAGATGAATTTGAGCCGCTATAGAGTTTTTCAAAAAGATGTCGGACTGGACAATACAGAAACTTCTTGCGTGGATAACGGAGTATTTTACCGATAAAAAGGTTGACTCGCCACGCCTATCGGCAGAGATGCTTCTGGCTTCCACATTGTCGATGTCACGCATCGAATTATATACTCAATTCGACAAAACTGTTCCGAAGGACAAATTAGACTACCTGCGCCGGCTTGTAAAGCGAGCGTCTCAAAATGAGCCTGTTGCATATTTAATCGGAAAGACGGAATTTTACTCAATCGAGCTTGATGTAACAGCGGACTGCCTGATACCACGCCCGGAGACGGAACTGCTGGTCGAAATGTCTGTGGATTTTTTGAGAAAACGGACAGGCAAACAGCTGGTCTGCGACCTCTGCACCGGCTGCGGCTGTATAGCAGTCGCAGTTGCCAAAAACTTCGCCAAAGCCGATATTATCGCAACCGATATATCGGAGGCGGCCCTGAAGGTCGCCGAAAAAAATGTGGAAAAATATAAACTTTCCGACAGGATAAAACTTCTACTCGGCGACTTGTTCGACCCGCTAATTGAGCAAATAGATACAGCCAAGTTCGACCTTATTGTCTGCAATCCTCCCTACGTGGGCAAACCCGATTACCAATCGCTGGAAAAAAACGTAAAGGATTTTGAGCCGCAACAGGCCCTTTACGGCGGCGAGGACGGCCTCGATGTTTATAGGAAAATTGCCCTAAAAGTTGACGACTTTCTCAAACCTGACGGCGCCTTGATTTTAGAAATCGGCTACGGTCAGGGACAGGCCGTCAGGGAGCTGCTCGAAAAAACCTCCGTCTTTTCAGATATAAAAGTCGAAAAGGATTTCCAGAATAACGACAGGATTGTAATTGCCCGGAAAACCACAAATAATTATAACGACAAAGTCAATATGTTATAATGGTTTTAATGTCGTATTTACCGATTTTTTCCCTGCCTGCCAGTTTGCTTAATTCGATAAGGAAGGCGATGCCGACAATTTTGCCGCCGATTCTTTCTATCAGTTTGCAGGCGGCGGCCATTGTTCCCCCCGTAGCCAGCAGGTCGTCAATCATCAGAACTTTAGCTCCTTTTTTTATCGCATCACGGTGAACCTCGATGGTGTCTTTGCCGTATTCGAGGCCGTAAGTAATCCGTTCGGTTTTATAAGGGAGTTTTCCTTTTTTGCGGATAGGGATAAAACCTGCGCCGAGTCTTGCGCAACTGCCGCCCCGAATATAAAGCCCCTCGCTTCCACAGCCGCTACGTAATCAATTTTGCGACCTGTAAAGGAGCTGCAAAGCTCCCCTACCGCCTTTGAAAAGGCCTTTTTGTCCGCAAGAAGCGGCGTAATGTCCCTGAAAATAATTCCCCTTTTCGGCCAGTTGAGTATATTGCGGATATATTTTTTTATTTTACTCTTTTTCGCTGCCATTTTTATCCACCCCTGACAAAGATTAAAATAAAAACACAATTCTTTCTCCGAACTATGTTAATATTTTTTTTGCGAAATGCAACATTCAACTCGAAAGACTTTTTTACTCATTCATAAATTCGTAGAGTTTTGTGAGTGATTCGCGCTGGATTTGTCGGATTCGCTCGCGGGTAAGGCCGAGCTTTTCGCTGATTTGTTTGAGCGACATAGGCTTGCGGCCATCCAGCCCATAATGCAGTCTCAAAATAGCAGCTTCGCGGGGGTCAATCCTGTCGAGGAGGCGAATCGCCTTTGATTTTTCCTCGCTTTGGACGATTTCATGTTCAGGCCTGTCTATATCCCTGTTTCTATGCATCGACTCTTCGCCGCCCTGCTGCTCGTCGTCTGCTTCCTCTTGCTGAGGGTGCACTTCCTTGGGAGAATGGAGCGATTTTACTATCTGATAAATAACCTTTGTCTTGTGGAGCGGCATCTGCATAATTTCTGCCATTTCCTCAAGCTCAGGCTCTCTGCCGAATCTGTTTTCAACCTCGGTGTAGGTGTATTTCCAATGATTGATGAGAGCAACCATATAAGTCGGGATGTGAATCGGCTGAACGTTCATCAATAAGGAACGCTTGATGCTCTGCTTAATCCACCAGGCGGCATAAGTGCTGAATCTCGTGCCGCGTTCCGGGTCGAAATAATCAACCGCCCGAATCAGGCCGAGATTCCCCTCCTCGATGAGGTCGCCGAGCAACATACCGCGGTCGGCATATTTTTTGGCAATGTTGACGACAAGCCGAAGGTTGCTTCTGACAAGACAGTCTCTGGCCAAAGGGTCATTGTCCCCAACGACGCGCCTTCCCAGTTCCTGCTCCTGCTGGGCGGTCAGAAGCGGCGCCCTGTCGATTTCCTTTAAGTATTCTTTTATGGTAATATCGAAAGCGATAAGTTGTTCTCCTTGCCCGATATTGGCTTTTGCTTTCAACTTTGTTTTTTATGGGACGACCATCCGTCGTCCGCACAGTAATGCTATCGGCTGGTTAAAATCATACCTTTAGTAAGTAGAATTTAGGTTTTTAACGGATTCAAAAAAGCCGCCCCCGCGTCTCGAAAGCGGGGGCAGCTTTTAAAATTTGCTATTGCAGAAACGAGCGAGTTCTATGATTCTTGAGGCGGTTCTGCTTCCTGCGCAGCATCATCCTTTTTTTCAGGTATGCTTTCTGTCTGACCCGTGTCGGCGTGGTCTTTGTCAGAAAGGATTGTCTCATCGGCGGCAGGAACTGCCTCGGTAAGTTTTTCCGCGGCCCACTGAGCCCTTCGCAGGCTAAGCCCGATCTTGCGGCTTTCAGGCTCCACCTTCAGTATCTTGACTTCGACCTCCTGGCCTTCTTTTACGATATCCTGGGGTTTGTCGATTTTATGGTCGGCAAGCTCCGAGATATGAAGAAGACCTTCGAGTTCCGGCTCGAGCTCGATAAAAGCGCCAAAGTTGGTAATCTTTGTCACCTTACCTTTGACAATCTGGCCTGGGATATATTTTTCAGGAATTGCGTGAATCCACGGGTCTTCGGTTATCTGTTTTACGCCGAGGGATATTCGCTGTTTTTCGGAGTCAACTTCGAGGACAACGCATTTGACGCTGCCTCCTTTAGAGAACGCCTCGCTGGGATGATTGTATTTTCGAGTCCAGCTCAAATCCGATATGTGAATCATACCGTTGATGCCTTCCTCTATCTCGGCAAAGACCCCAAAGTTTGTAATGCTTTTAACGGTGGTGGTAACGATTGTTCCCTGCGGATATTTCTGCGTGGCGACTGTCCAGGGATTGGTTTCGGTCTGTTTGAGGCCCAGAGAGATTTCTTGTTTTTCCTTGTTGACGCTGAGGACCATCACTTCAACCTCATCGCCGAGATTGAGCATTTCACTCGGGTGATTGAGCCTCTTTGTCCAGCTCATTTCGCTTATATGGACAAGACCTTCGATGCCGTCCTCGAGCCTGACAAAGACGCCGTAATTCATTATGTTGACGACTTTTCCTTTTACGCGGACGCCGACCGGATAACGCTGTTCGACGGTCTGCCATGGGCTTTGAGTTTTCTGTTTAAGGCCGAGCGATATTTTCTCCTTTTCCTTGTCGAGGCCTATGACGACGCATTCGATTTCCTGGTCAATCTGGAGGACCTCCGAGGGATGTGAGATTCTGCCCCAGCTCAGGTCTGAGATATGCAGCAGGCCGTCAACGCCGCCGAGGTCAACGAAGACGCCGAAATCAGCGATGTTTTTGACGACACCTTTTCGGAGGTGTCCGACCTCGATTTCGGCGAGAACCTTTTCCTTGCTTTCGTGTCTCTGCTCTTCGATAAGTTTCCTTCGTGAGATAACGATATTACGACCTTCGATATCGATTTTGAGAATTTTGCTTTCGATTTGCTTGCCGATAAATCTGCTGATGTCACCCGGTTTGCGAATATCGACTTGTGAAGCCGGCAGAAATACCGGCACCCCGATATCTACAAGCAGACCTCCCTTGATGCGCCTTATGACCGTGCCTGTGACAACATCCCCCTCTTTTTTGGTATTGATGATTCTTTCCCAGCCCCTGATACGGTCGGCCTTGCGCTTGCTGAGCGGTATGAGACCCCCTTCGGTGTCGGTATCTTCGAGCAAGACCTCAATCTCTTCTCCCGGTTGAATCTCATCGGGACTGTCGAATTCACCGGCATCCACGACGCCTTCGCTTTTGAGACCGATTTCTACAATTACATCATTACCGACCTGTGAAACTATAGTTCCCTTGAGAATTGTTCCAGGCAGGCGGGAATCGATTTTAGTCTGGAGAACCTTTTCGAGATATTCACTATCGGTTTGAGTGAACATCTCGGAGACCTGCCTGTCTAATTCTTCGTGCGACAAACCTAACTTGTTAACAATATTTTTATCAGCCATAAACCCAATCCTTTGTGGAGTCTGTTTTTGCCTGGCGACGCCCCACATTTACGCCGACAGGCCCATTACAGAAAAAACTTTTGTCCTGCATCAATAAAAAATGCTTACCCCCCAAGCCCGCTTGAGGGTTGTTTAGCCGTCGCCGGCACGGCGACGTTAATTATCTTTGGTTAGCCCCGCAAGCCTGCTTCGGGGTTCGTTCACCACCTCGAGGTTTTCAATAAAATCATCAATTACCCATTTTGGGGTTGATGCCCCTGCGGTAACGCCGGCCTTTTTTTGGCCGGAGACCATCCTTTTATCAAATTCCCTCCAATTTTGCAAATGATAAGTTTTGGAATTATATTTTTTGCAAATTTGAGCCAATTTGTGGGTATTAGCGCTGTCAAGGCCGCCGAGGACAAACATCACATCCACTTTTTTACAAAGCCCGACAGCAGAGGCCTGTCTTTTTTGTGCCTCTCTGCATAACGTGTTGATGACCTTCAGCTCGCTAAAGCCTTCTCTGACAATGCTGCCCACTACCTCTCCGAAGTGGTCAGCGGATTGGGTTGTCTGACAAACAATTCCTAACTTCTTATTCTTGGGCAGCTTGCGCAAATCCGCCCCGCTATCAACCACAATAGAATCCTTCAAACAGCCGACGACTGACTGCACTTCGGGGTGGTTTTTATCGCCGATGATTACAACCTTGTAGCCTTCCCTTTCGAGTTGTTTTGCGATTTTTTGCAGCCTTTTGACGAGGACGCAGGTAGCATCGACGATAGCCAGGCCTCTTTTTTTAATCTCTGCTATCTGCTTAGGAGCGACGCCGTGAGAACGAATTAGTACCGTTCCTTCGCCGAGTTGGTCGATGCGGCTGACGGTTTTGAGGCCTTTCTTTGCCAATTTTCGCACGACATCCTTATTGTGGATAATCGGGCCGAGGCTATAGACAGGCCTGCCTTTAGCGAGGACCTTTTCCGCAAGGCTTATGGCGTTCTCAACACCGTGACAAAAACCACATTTCTCAGCAACTTTGACCTTCATATTAAAAAGACCCAAGACGACATACTCCAGACCCGAGACAATTTTATACGCTATACGCTCCACGCTATTTTCTACTGGCATTGTATCCAAAAATTACAGAAAAATCCATACATACCTTTCTTTCAGAATAAGTTAAATTTTCCTTTTGAATCCCGCTAATCATAGTTATACAATCAATTGAAGTTTCGAGGAACGGTAACTTATGAGCGTGTTGCCTAAGCCGTCAAAATATTTGTGAACGGCTGCAAAAAGACGAAAATAAAAAGGAAAAGGAGAAATAATAGGTAATTCTCATCATTTTCTCATTTTGGGGTTGTTAAGTTCATATACAGTAGAATAAAGTGAGCTGGAAAATTTAAGAACGGGGTATTTGATATTGGGCGTGTTGCCTAATACTGCTAAAATATCCGTGAACGGTTACAACAGAAAAGGAGATAATACAATGCAATACCGAATTCTTCAGAGTGTTCTGGTTGCCGTCCTGATAGTCGGGCTCTTCGGGTGCAATGCCATCTCGGGACGATCAGGAAAGAAGGAAGCACCCGGCCAGGTAGTGTCACTGTCGGACATTCCCGCACCTGCACGTGCCACCATTGAGAGGTTGACAGCCGGAGGCGAGATCAAGATGATTGAGAAGGAAGAGCAAAACGGCACGGTAATCTACGATGTCGAGGCGAAAGTAAAAGACAAAGACGTGGAGTATGATGTCGCCAGCGACGGCAAGGTGCTCACGGCGGAGGAGAGCGTTCCATATACCTCGCTACCGGCAGCGGTTCAAGACGCCGTTAAGAAATACTTTGGCTCTGCCGAAGGTCTTAAGGCCTCCAGGGAAGTCGAGAAAGACAAAACATTCTACGAGGTGGAAGGCAAGAAAGGCGGCTCTACAGTTGTCCTGAAGCTTACAGATACGGGCAAAATCCTCGAAAAAGAAAAGGAATAACAGGGCTGTTGAAAAAGTGGCGGACAATCTGCTGACACTAAATCTGAACAAAACAGGGCTGGTCAACTTCCTCGATTTCTGCATCTTAGCAGATAACCGGCTCTGGAATGAATGACAGAATAGTAATGTTTTTTACGAAAAGACGTGTCGGTTTGCGAAAGCCGGCATGTCTTTTTTATTGTCTATTTACTATTTATTACGAAACAAATAATATAAAGCAACTCAGATGATTAAATTTATGAACCAGCAAAACTACAAAAAGATTATATCCGGGCAAAGCAAAGGATTTGCTGCCGGCACTTTACGGCTGCTGTTATACATTACCTCGTTTTTCTACGCAGCGGCAATTGTGCTTCGCAACTTTTTTTACGACGCAGGTTTATTCAAAATCCGCAGGGTAAATGCGGTTGTAATCAGCATCGGCAATATCACAACAGGCGGAACGGGCAAGACGCCGCTTGTTATATGGCTGTGCGATTTTCTAAGACGGCAAAATATTTCCGTTGCGGTTTTGACAAGAGGATACAAAGCGCAGAATACAGAACTTAGAACGCAGACGGATGAGCCAGCCCTGATTGCGAAAAGCTGTCCTGATGCAGCGGTGATTATCAATCCCAACCGTTTAACGGGTGCAAGGGAAGCGATTGAAAAATTCGGAGCAAAGGTTCTTGTTTTGGATGACGGCTTTCAGCACAGAAGGCTTTTCCGCAATCTCGACATTGTGGCGATAGATGCAACTTCTCCCTTCGGGTTTGGCAGGATGCTTCCTGCGGGCCTGCTGCGGGAGCCGGTAAGCTCGCTTAAAAGGGCAAATGCAGCAATAATCACCCGCAGCGATTTAACAATTGGCAAAGAGGTCGGCGAGATTCAAAATAAACTGTTAAAAATCAATCCGAATTTGCTGATCGCAAAGGCGATGCACGAGCCGGCGGAGATAAAATATTTTGAGGGTATGGAGGAATCGATTGACTGCCTGAGGGGTAAAAGGGTCTTTGCGTTTTGCGGCATCGGCAATCCCGATTCATTTTTTCAGATGTTAAAAAAAATCGGTGCGGTTGTGGTCGGCCAGCAAATTTATGACGACCATTGCCGCTACAGAGAGGATGATTTTTCTATCTTGTGCCAAAAGGCAGGTCAGCTAAACAGCGAACTTGTGATGACAACGCAGAAGGACTGGGCAAGGATTAAAGATTTACAGCAATTTATTTTCAACTATTCCGCTGTGCCGTTTGCATATCTGCGGATTGAGATTAAAATTATTGAAGGAGAGGATAAATTAAGAAGGTTGATTAAAGAAGCGATAGCAGGTAAAATCTGATGCAAAGTTAAGGGGAAAAAATTTGTACGAAAAACTATTGAAGATTGTTACGAGCCTCGGCAGCCCCCGGGTTTTGCTTGCGGGGGATTTTATGCTGGATGTTTATACCTTCGGCGATGCTGAACGGATAAGCCCTGAAGCGCCTGTGCCGATTTTGAGGGTCACCGAAACCCAATACCGATGCGGCGGAGCAGGTGCAGTAGCAATGGACCTGGTACAGGCTGGGAGCAAAGGTATATTGCATCGGCATTATCGGCGACGATACGAACGGCGGGATTCTCAAGGGAAAAATTACAGGAGCAGGGGTCGATATTTCAGTCATCGTAACGGTAAGAGGCCGCCCGACCATAACAAAACAAAGGCTTATCGGCCTTGCGCAGCATCGGCATCAGCAGCAGCTTTTCAGGATTGACGAAGAAATTACCGACCCACTGTCGGAAAAGGAAAACGAAAAGATTATTCAACTTTACAAGAAAAAGCTGCCCGATGTCGATTTGGTTTGTCTGCAGGATTACAACAAGGGCCTGCTTTGTCCTGATGTTTGCAAAGAAATGATTCGACTTGCCCGACAGGCGGATAAAAAAGTTTTGATTGACCCGTCGCTTCGGGCCGATTATTCAAAATATACATCCGCAACGCTTATCACGCCGAATCGAAACGAGGCCTCGTTAGCGGTCGGTTTTGAACTAAAAACACCGGACGCTTATCCGAAGGCCGCCGATGCTCTTGCAGAAAAGCTGAAACTCGATGCGGTGGTAATCACACTCGACAAAGAAGGCGCATATCTTAAGACGAATACCATAAGTGAATTGGTGCCGACACGGCCGCGAGACGTTTATGACGTCACAGGGGCGGGCGATATGGTGCTTGCCACTCTGGCGGTGACACTGGCGGCAGACTGCGATTACAGGTCGGCGGTGCAGATTGCCAATATCGCAGGCGGTCTCGAGGTGGAAAAATTCGGCATCGCTACAGTCAGCGTGGAAGAAATAATTAACGAAATCGTTGGGCAGAACCGCTGCAAAGGAGGCAAGATACGCACAACTGAGCCGCTGCTGCGGGAACTGAACTGGCATCGAAGCCGGAATGATACAATTGTATTTACCAACGGCTGTTTCGATGTGCTTCACAGAGGCCATATAGAATATCTGAAATTCTGCAAAGATGCGGGTAATGTCCTTGTGGTCGGTCTGAATTCGGATGCGTCGGTCAAAGCCATAAAAGAGGCTGGTCGGCCTGTCAATAATCAGCAAGACAGAGCATCGGTGCTGGCGGCGATGGAAGCGGTCGATTATGTAATAATCTTCGATGAACCAAACCCCCTTAATCTTATAAAGCAGGTCAGGCCTGATGTGCTGATTAAGGGCAAGGACTGGGAACAGAAAGGAATAGTCGGCGCCGATTTTGTAAAACAGTATGGCGGCAAAATACTCTTTGCGCCGCTTGTTAAAGAAAAAAGCTCAACAAAAATAATTGAAAAGATTAAATCGTTAGAAACGCGGGAATGAAAAAGAACAGAAAAATCGGACAGGCAATCGCCGCACATAAAAAAGCCGTTGCGGAATTTGAGAGAAATTCCGTCGAAGTAATTGTCGGCATTGCGGAAGCAATAACAAAGACGTTTAAGAAAGGCGGGACGGTGTATATCTGCGGCAATGGCGGCTCTGCCGCCGACGCACAGCATATCGCTGCGGAACTGGTCGGCAGATTCGAACTCCACCGAGAGCCGCTGCCCGCCGTCGCCCTCACCACCGACACTTCGCTTTTAACATCCGTTGCAAACGATTACAGTTTTGAAGATATTTTCCACAGGCAGGTTGATGCTTTCGTAAATAAAGGCGACATATTGTGGTGCATTTCTACGAGCGGCACGTCGGCAAATGTTTTAGCGGCAGCCAAAGCGGCGAAGAAAAAAGATGCCCTTGTAATTGCATTCACAGGCAGAAGGCGAAGTCCGCTCGAAAGAACAGCGGATTTATGCTTTTGTGCAGGCGATAAGTCCGCTGCCCGCAGCCAGGAAATTCATCAGCTTGCCTATCATATAATATGCGGTCTTGTTGAGGATTGTTTGTATCAATAACAGGATGTGACAGATATGGATAATATGGAAAGCAAGGCGATATTTTTCGACCGTGACGACACGATAATCGAGGACACAGGTTATATCAATAATCCCGACCAGGTAAAACTGATAAGCGGCGTCGCCAAATCTCTGCTGGAATTTAAGGAGATGGGGTTTAAGCTGATAGTCATCACGAACCAGTCGGGTGTGGCGCGGGGGGTTCTCACGGAAAAGGCATTAGGCGAGATACACGAGCGGCTGAATGTCCTTTTGTCGGAAAAAGGCGTTGTTCTCGATGCCATTTACTATTGCCCGTTTCATCCTGACGGTATCGTGCCGCAGTATCGCAAAGAAAGCGAGGACAGAAAACCGAATCCGGGAATGATTATGACCGCCGCCAAAGAACACAATATTGACTTGAGCCAGTCATGGGCTATAGGCAACAGTGCACGCGATATCGATGCGGGCAGAAGTGCGGGCTGCAAGACAATACTTATTGAGAAGAAGAGCCGCCCCTCGCCTTTGATGTTTTTTAGAAAAGACGAGGAGGCAACGCCTGATTTTCGTGCGGTCAATATGAAAGAGGCGGTAAATATCGTCAAAAGACACTACAGGGAGCTTGAGCAGAAACAAAGAATTGAAAGTGCGTCGCCGCGGCCTGAACGAATGAGGTTTCGGACCGTGCCGCCTCCGCCGCCATCTGCACCTGCACCGGCTCCAACGCCGGCAGTGAAAGCCCAGCAACAGGTTCAGGAACAGACGCCTACACAATTGCGAAGCTCAAGGAGAAACCGACCTGCACCACTGGAACCACCGCCGCCACCAGGTGAATCCGTTGAAGAGCAGACAGAGCCGCAAGCTCCTGAACAACTGCTCGAAAGTATTCTCCATGAGCTTAAAGGTATGAGAAAGACGCAGGGCTACGGGGAGTTTTCCATCATAAGACTGCTTGCCGGCCTTCTGCAGGTTATTGTTTTTTTCTGTCTGCTCGTGAGCATCTGGCTGACGATGGAACCGGCAAGGAGATTAGACCTTATTTTAATTACGCTGGGCTTTGCAACGGTTTTACAGTTAATGGCGCTTACTTTTTATTTAATGCAGATTCGCAAATAAATCGTCCTGTCGAAGCCGCCCGTCCGAAAGGGAGGGAATTAAACTGTGAATATGAAATGGAAAAAGCAGCAAACAAGATATTAGTCTGGCTGCCAAGCCCGATGGGCGATGCGATTCTTTGCACACCTGCCCTGCGTGCCATACGAAAACATTTTGAAAACTCACAGATAACTTTTTTCGGCAGCGGCACGGTTCGACAGGTTTTATCGCCCTGCAATTTTAACAATGGCTGGCTGTCGCAGACAAATGACAATCCGTTTGAGAATGCAAGGGTTCTGCAAAAAAACAGATTCGCACAGGCGATACTCTTCAAGAATTCCTTTGCATCGGCGCTCGCAAGTTTCTTTGCGGCTATCCCGAAGCGCACTGGATACGCAAGGGAATGCCGGGGCTTGCTGCTCACAGACAGGCTAATCCCCAGAAAAACGCCTGACGGCCGATATCAACCGGGCTCGATGATTGATTACTATCTTGAAATCGCTTATCGGCTCGGCTGTTCCGCTGAAGACAGGACGCTCGAATTGCAAACCGGCACCAAAGACAGTAAAATATACTCTAAATATCCACATTTGAAAAACCCGGCTGGTCCTATTATTGTTTTTGTGCCCGGCGGTACATTCGGACCGAGCAAATGCTGGCCGGCAGAGAGGTTCGCACTAACAGCAGACAGGCTTATCTCAAAATACAACGCATCAGTTTCCGTTTCTGTTTCGCACGCAAAGGCTGAAAAGAAAATCGCTGATGAAATCTGCAGACAGAGCAAAAATAAAATTATCAATCTGGCTGAAAATCCTTTAACTATAGGCGAGCTGAAATTTCTTTTTTCCGTTGCTGATTTGGTTATCACCAACGATACCGGCCCGCGGCACATCGCCATCGCCTTTAAGCGAGATGTCATAACCCTTTTTGGCCCGAACGACCCCGCCTGGACCCAGACAGGCTGGGAAAGGGAGATTAAAATAACGGGCAGGGCTGATTGTGTCCCCTGTGCAGAAAAGAAATGCAAAAGAATACGGCACGAATGTATGGAATCAATTAGCGTTGATATGGTATGCGAAGCAGCCGATAAACTGCTTGCAAGAAAATAAGATATGAAAGAACAGAGATTTGTCAAAATTGAAGATACATTCATCGTCGATGAAGATTACAGGGAGGCATTTGGGAAACTGGGGATTAATTCCATCGACGGCGTGTTCTCTTTTTCTGAAGGCCGGAATTTGGCCAAGAAAAATCTCGCTTCATACAGAAGCAGGCTGCGGTTTGAAACAGATTCGCCTAAAGGCATTTTATTTCTGAAGCGGTATAACAGGCCTCCGGTTCGGCTTCAGCTGAAAAACTGGTCTGCACAGAGAAGCAGGAAAAGCTGCGGTCGAATCGATTTTGAAAACTCGCTGGAACTATCAAAACTCGGCATAAATACGGCAAAGGTAATTGCCTTCGGCGAACATTTGGGATTGCTTTTCGAGAAAAGGAGCTTTTGCATAACTGAACAAATCCCCGACGCCGAGGCAATCGAAAGAAAATTGCCCGACAGTTTCCTGAGCCGAAATAAAAAAAACAGATTGCTGCAGAAAGAATTCATAAGAAAGCTGGCGGAGTTTGTCAAAAGGTTTCACGATACAGGCTATCGGCATCGCGACCTGTATTTCTCGCATATTTTCCGTGATACAACGGGGCAATTTTTTCTTATAGATTTGTCCAGAACCTTCCGCCCATTATGTTTAGCACATTATTTTCGCATAAAAGACGTTGCACAATTATATTATTCGGCGCCGGCAAAATTCTTTTCGAAGGCCGACAGACTTCGTTTTTATTTCTTCTATTCAGACTGTCAAAAGTTGGGCAAAGAAGACAAGCGATTTATAAAAAGGCTGATATGCAAGGTAAGACAGATTGCACGGCACGATAAAAAACATAACAGATCTATCCCTTGTGAGAGCTATTAAAATTTTTTAACCGTAATGAAAATGAAGATTGCGATAATAAATGAGCGGGCAATAACCGCGTTAGGCGGCGCAGAGCGTTCGGCAGCGGAGCTTACGGAGGCTCTGTTGCAGGCAGGCACAGATGTTCATCTGATTGCGGCTGCGGGGGAGCAGGAAATTTCTGCAAAAAATGTTCACATCCTCTTTGGCGATAAGCGGACAAAAAGAGTCGGTTTCTGCTCATACAAAAAGGCAATAATCGAACATCTGGACAAAAATCATTACGATATCATTCACAGCTTTCTGCCCTTTGATTTTGCGGATGTATATCAGCCCCGCGGAGGCACTTACCCTGAAGCGATTATAAGAAATGCCGCAAGTTACCGGAATGGATTTATCGAATATTATAAAAGGATAACGGCCTTTGCCAATGTGCGGCGAACGATTCTTTGGCAGGCCGAAAGGAAACTTTGCAGGCCGGAAGACGGCCCGGTTATCGCCGCTCTATCGAATTATGTGGCCGAGCAATTCAAAAAACATTACAAAACAAGCGGACGTCGAATTGTGGTTGTCCCCAACGGCGTAAAAACCGACAGGAAAATCGACCCAGCCGAATCGGAGCAGACACGCTCACAAATCTTAAGTGAATTTGGCATAAAGAATACCAAGAAAGCAGTTTTGTTCTTGTTTGTCGCCAACAATTTCAGGCTGAAAGGACTGTCAGTTTTACTCGAGGCAATTTACAGGGCGACAAGAAAAAAAATCGACGGTTCAATTTTTCTCCTCGTTGCCAGCAGAGACAACAGCAGGAAATATATGGCTTCGGCAAAAAGACTGGGCATTGAAGGACGAATCGACTTTTAAATTATGTTCGGGATATCGAAAAAATCACAGCAATTTCAGATGTGGCGGTTCTGCCGACATTTTATGACCCGTCGAGCAGATTTATTCTCGAGGCCATTGCCGCAGGCAAACCGGTAATAACGACAAGATATAACGGAGCGAGCGAGCTGTTGACAGATTATCGACACGGCAGAATAATTGACGAGCCTGAAAATATCGAGGCATTGGCAGATGGAATCGTTTATTTTACAAACAAAGACAACATTGCCAATGCTTCAGAAGCGATAGCCGCCGACAGCCTGAAAGAGCGGATTTCCATCGATTCTGCTGTCCGGCGGTTAATCAGGCTGTATGAAACGATACTCGAAAAGGAAAAAGAGGTAAGAATGGATTTTTTATTGCTGATTATAGCAGCGTATTTTGTCGGCTCGATACCATTTGCATATATCTTTGCCAAAATTAAAGGCATTGATATTCGCAATATCGGTTCGGGCAATATCGGCGCAACGAACCTGTCGCGAGCGCTCGGTAAAAAGTGGGGTTATTTTTGTTTTATTCTCGATACGTTAAAGGGTCTGCTGCCGACGTTAGCAGCTTCGTGGATTCTTCCGGCAAATCCATCCGCAGCGCAGTTGTTCGGCGCACTGGCAGTCGCAGCAGCCGCTGGTATTGGGCCATATTTTTCCGGTCTGGCTGAAATTTAAAGGGGGCAAAGGCGTGGCGACAAGTTTCGGCGCAGCTCTGGGGTTCTGGCCGTATTATACAATCTGCGCATTTGCTGCACTGGCTGTGTGGGTAATCGTAGTGCTGCTCAGCCGATACATCTCGCTGGCATCAATCATTGCAGCGATAGCTTTTCCGCTTGTCTTGACAGGGGCAATATTCATTTTCCCCGACTGGAGATATGGAAAACTTTGGCCGCTTTTAATAATGGCGGTAGCATTACCATTGATTGTGATTATTCGCCATCGCCCCAACATCAAAAGACTGCTTGCAGGAACAGAGAGTAAAATCTCCTTCGGCTTGTGGTCCAATCCACGCAGCGTTAAGTAGAAAGATTTCCCGAAACAAGTTTGTAGATTCTAACTCTCCGCAACCCCCGGAGACCGAACGCCCCCACATTGTTTCATCGCCGTCCTTCCTACATCCTCGGCGAACTGAACCGCCTCTCCTTATCCGTCTCTTCAAACGGCTCAGCATAGGCAACTTCGGCAACAACCTTAAGCGGCTTCATCACCAATAGTGATGCTGCCCCAAGGCCATAACGCCTTACCGATAGAACACCCACACCATATTTATTCCTTATTATCGACAAAATTATCGGATTTTGAACACAAAATTATCGTTCTTAAAAAATTCTGTATTCTGTCTCCTGTATTCTGAATTCTGTTTCTTATTTTTGCCAGTTTGGCCCGATGGAGATATCGACTTTGAGGATTTTCAGAAACTCATCCAATCCATTGAACCCAGTAAAGGCCATCAATTATTTTTTTGCCATGCTGCTCTTTCGGGTCTAAAGTTATAATAAAGCCCCCAAAATCACCAAATATTCCCAATTTTTTTATTGTCACTCTGTTCTTTTCTACATGAATATAGAGAGGATTTATTTTTGAAATGTATGGTGCAATATCAGCGACTTTATCAAATAGTATCCGTTTATTAAGGTATTTTTCATTATTCATCAAAGCTATTCCTTCCTGAACGATTTTTTCAGGATCACTTTTACTTAAAGAGTATTTTGCCCCAGGAACATAGGATCTGCATAACGGGAAAAAGGCCGCCAAATTGCGCCGATAAAAAAACAAGAAAGACAAACAAGAGGTAATGGCCAGTAATGTTTAGATTTGATAGTCCATTTTATGGATTTAATTAAGCAGATTATAAGTATTACCACGTATGCAAGTGCAGTGAGTATCCATACAAAAAATAATATCATAAAACCAAAATTATATCCCTGAAAAAACAAATTCACAAAACCAACAATATCAAACAGAAGAGTGGATAAAATAATAATTAAAAGAAAATTTCTTATTCTCCTTTTTGGAACTATATTTTTCATATTACTCTCAGATAAACTTACTTGTTCCACAAAGTAGCCATAAACAAATGTCAATTGTCTTTCTATTTTTGCCAGGATGAGCCGGTGGAGATATCGACTTTTAATGGAACGTCGAGTTTTATTGCTGTCGTCATTTCCTTACTTATCCATTTGGCGAAAGTATCGGCTTCTGATACGGGCAATTCAAAGACAAGCTCATCGTGGATTTGTAAAATCATTTTAACGGACAGTTTTTCGCTCTCGATTTTCCGCTGGATGTTTATCATCGCTACTTTTATAAGGTCGGCGGCAGAACCCTGAATTACCGTGTTAATCGCCATTCGCTCGGATTGGTTGCGCCTGTTGGCGTTTTTGGCTTTAATGTCAGGCAACGCTCGTCTGCGGTGAAGGATTGTCTCCGCAAAGCCGCTGCGCCGGGCGGTTTCGGTGACGTTATTCATAAAATCTCTGATGGAGCTATAGCGGGCAAAGTAATCATCTATGAATTTTTTTGCTTCGGCCTGGCTGATGCCGACGCTCTGCGACAGCCCGAAAGCCCCCTGCCCGTATATGATTCCGAAATTGACCGCCTTGCAGTGTGAACGCATCTCGTCCGTCACCTGCTCGATTGGGACGCCGTAAATCTGCGAGGCCACGAAGCGGTGGATGTCACGGTCTTCGGCGAAGGCTTTTCGAAGGGCAGAATCTTTTGAAAAGTGTGCGAGCAACCGAAGCTCAATCTGGGAATAGTCGGCGCTCAGAATGCAGTCGGTCTTTTTGGCGGGGACAAAGGCGGAGCGGATTTTTCTGCCTATTCCAGTTCGGATGGGGATGTTCTGCAGGTTGGGGTTTGAGGAGCTTAAACGTCCGGTTTCGGTGACGGTCTGATTGAACGAGGTGTGGACCCTGCCGGTTTTAGGGTTTATCAGAAAGGGCAGCTTATCAACGTAGGTATTATGCAGTTTGCTTAACTGGCGATATTCGAGGATGAGGGGAATAATTTTATGCCGGCCTGCGAGCTGTTCGAGAACGTCTGCGTCGGTGCTGCGCCCCCCTTTGCCGACCTTAAAGGACTGCAGGTGCAGCTTGTCAAAGAGAATCTCAGCCAGCTGCTTTGGTGAATCAATATTGAAAACGGCCCCTGCGTGTTCGTAGATTTTGTCGGATAGCTGTTTTATCATTTCATTTATTTCGACAGACATTTTTTTCAACAGGCCGACATCGAGAGAAACGCCGTTAAATTCCATCGCAGCCAGCACGGAGACGAGGGGCATCTCGACTTCCTCAAAGAGTTTCTTTAAATCCGGTTCGGCTTCGAGGCGGGAGGTGAAATATAGATATAGCTGATATGTAATGTCGGCATCCTGTGCGGAGTATTCGCAGGCAGCAGCGGTATCAACCATATCAAAGGTGAGCTGGTTTTTGCCTTTGCCTATAAGTGAAAAAATCGGGATACATTCGAACCCGAGAAAGTCGAGCGCCATCGAATCCATTGAATGACTGGTGCGGGTCGGGTCAAGACAATAGGAGGCGACCATTGTATCGAAGAAAATGCCCGCCAGCGGCATCCCCGCATTTTGGAGGATGAGCATATCGAATTTTATATTCTGGCCGACCTTTTTGATATTTTCATTTGCCAAAATGGGGGCAATTCTTTCCCGCACAGAACTAACATCGAGGTGCCTTTGGCCGAGCGATGCTTTTACGGGCAGATAATAGGCCTTATGCGCCTGCCAGGAGAAACTGATGCCGACAAGCTCGGCTGCCATCGGCGAAAGCGACGTCGTTTCGGTATCAATCGCAAAAAACGCCTGTTTTTTCAGCTCGGCAAAAAAGGTGTCGAATTTTTGCGGCGAGTCTACCAGCTGGTAATCGTGCGAAACAGTTTTCGCAGAAGCGGGTTCGCCAAAGCTGGCCCCTTGTTCATTCTCCGCAGCCCTGATTGAATCGGGGCGAAGGACGAATTGTTGGTCTTGTGTCTTGAGTCTTGAGTCTGGAGTCTGGAGTCTGTAGTCTGTAGTTTGTTGTCTGGAGTCTGGAGTCTGCGAAAGGCCTAACTGGGTCAGGAGGCGGCTGAAGCCAAGCTCGGTAAAAACAGAAGAGAGTTTTTCTCTATCGGGTTCTTTTAGTTTGAATTTTTGATAATCAATATCAATCGGCACCTGCGTATTTATAATCATAAGCTCTTTGCTGAGATACGCCTGCTCCTTGAATTTACGCAGGTTTTCTCCTCTTTTTCCATCAATTTTATCGGCATTTTTATATAAATTATCGAGAGAGCCGTATGCACCAATCAGCTTGATTGCGTTCATTTCACCGATTAGCGGCACGCCGGGGACATTGTCAGACGCATCACCCTGCAGCGCCAAAACGTCAACAAAATGATGAGGCTCAAATCCATACATCTTGTAAAGCGTTTTATCGTCAAGGCTTTCGCCTTTTTTTATATCGTAAATGTGTATATTGTCATCGACAAGCTGATACATATCCTTGTCTTTTGCGCAGATATAGACGTCGATTTTTTTTGAGGCGGCCTTTTTCGCCAGTGTCCCGATGACGTCATCAGCCTCGTAGCCGTCAACCCGAATGACGGGAATGTTCAGAGCGCCGAGGATTTGCTCAATGCGGTTTATCTGGATGGGCATATCGTCCGGCATCGGCGGGCGATGGGCCTTGTATTCTTTATAAATTTTTGTGCGGAAACTCGGCGTCTTGCTGTCCATAGCAACGACGAGCATATCGGGTTTCTGATTGGCAATCAGGCCGAGAATCGTGTTTGTGAATATGTATGTGGCTTTGGTCGGTTCCCCCGAAGGGCTTGTGAACCGCTGACTCATCGGGGCAAAATATGCAGCGTAAATATATGCGTGGCCGTCGATTATATACAGGGTTTCAGACATAAATTAAAAATATACCCCCCCTGCCGGACGAAAGCAAGCAGCAACAAGTCAAAAGCCGCAAGTCATAAGCAACGGCCTGATTGCGCAAAAATGCGGGGGGGGGGATTTTTAGTTATTAGTTCTAAGTTTTGAGTTTTTAGTTCACGCATCTGTGCGCACAGGCGCTGGTACCTATTCGACAAAATGGAAATTTTCCAAATTTTTTTTACTCATTTAATCACAACAAGTTATAGCAATTGTCCACCGGCAATCTGCACGTTTTTTCGCAACTTTTGCGCTTGTTGAAGCAATAGTGGGGGGGAGGGGGGAGAAGTGCGAGATTTGTGATACGATTCAGGAGATTCATAACCAGATATGGGCGTGCGGGAGGTGCAACTCAATGAAGTCGGCATCATATCAGCCAATAAGGTAGCATATCAAGTCTGTAATCTTTTGTGGTTTTGGGTTGAATACGAGTGACCAAGTGATATACTTATCTTTTTATGAGTAAGTCAATATTGTATCTCGGTGATAACACATTAAAAGAGGCCGGCTCGTACTTAGCTGGAGTTATGAGTCATCACAATATTAGCTTTGACTATTTACCTTCTGACCAGCAATTTGGCGACACTCTCCTTAACAATAAATATCAAGCTGTTATCATAAGCGATTATCCAGCAGAGAACTTTTCAACTGAGCAAATAAATACCATAGTAGAGCAGGTCACCGCAGGACTGGGACTTTTGATGATTGGTGGTTGGGGATCTTTCACCGGCGATAAGGGACAATACACGGATACTAAACTGAGCCAAGTTCTGCCGGTGATTATGCAATTCAAAGATGATAGAGTAAATTGTTTTGCTCCATGCTTAGCAGAGAAAATGAAAGAACATGAAATTCTTGGCTCTTTGCCTTTTGAGGAAAACACGCCTAGTATTAACGGCTTTAACCGTCTCAAAAGCAAGCCGGATAGTAATACCATCTTGCTTGCACGCAGGTTTAAGGCCTCTTACGTAAATGGCAATTTCACAGTTACATCCTTGGAAGCCCCAGATCCGCTATTGGTTGTGGAGCTCATATAAACAAGGTAGAGTATGTGCTTTCGCCACTGATGTTGCTCCTCACTGGGTAGGTGGTTTGGTTGATTGGGGTAACAGCAGAGTAAAAGCTCAGGGACCAGGTGCAAATCCTATAGAAGTAGGCAATTGGTATGCAGCTCTGTTAGCAAATATGATTAACTGGACAGCTCGTAGACTTTAATTTAGTTGGGATTTACTTTTGTTTCTGCACATCTTGGGCTAGCGATGCAGCCGATTACCAATGGCTGAGTACGTATAAATGGCATGCTGCCAAATATCAAAACGGCTTTTACGCAGGTACCAAAACTCGACGTATCTATATGCACAGACTCATTACCAGTCCTCCCACCGGAAAAGTTGTTGACCATATTGACCGTAACGGCCTAAACAACCGAAGGTCCAACCTTCGAATCTGTTCATTTGCAGAAAACATTCGCAATACGAAAGGCTGGGGAAAAACTTCTCGATATAAAGGAGTAACCAGGTGCAAGAAAGATAAAAAATGGATTTCATCTATAAGGTATAATAACAAATTTCACTATCTCGGCTATTTTGAAAATGAAACTGATGCTGCCAGAGCATACGATAAAGCGGCCCGTAAATTTTTCGGCCAATTCGCCTATCTGAATTTCCCTTGAATAATCGGAAATCCAAAATCGACAATCCAAAATCTAAAATTGACTAACCCAAAAACGGTAAACATCCCTGATTTAGATTAAAAAAAGTCCCGATTTATCGGGATTCCTTTTTCCCCGGTATGGTGCCCCCAGATTTCTCCCGGATTACTAAATCTCATCTCCGATTATCTGCATAGTCCTTTGCCTCAACCGGGTCTTCCCATCAATAATTTCTCGAACCTCGTCAGAAATTTGCTTAACGCGGTCCGTATCTGTGCTGATCGGAAGAATTAATTCATTCAATCTGTTCCCCAGCGTCGAAATTGTTGCCTGGACAAACGTCTTTGCGTCTATTTGCTTTCTCACAATTTTAGAGTTAAGCAGGTATAAAAAATAAAATGGATCGAGCTTTGTCGTATCTAAGATTCTTATCTTTTTCAAATGGCTTTGAATTATCATTTTTATATCAAACTTTGTTATGATTGCTGTTCTACCGATAAGAAAAGTTCCGTCATTCACGAATAAAATATCATTTTCGCGAATATCTTGCTGGAACTTGTATTGCTCATATATTTCTTCCGCAACCGCTTTAATAGGATCCATTTTGATTTCCCAATTTACGACATCAGTTGTTCGCACGAACGGAACGGACCCTGTACCGTAAAATTGATACCTATCTCGTTGCCTCGCCTGACTTGTAGAACTTTCGCTTCGATCAAGTCCCTTATCAAAACTAATTTATACGCCCCGCTTGACTGCAATTCATTTAGTTCCTGTTCGATTTCAGGATTGTAATATTCTGGAATAAATACATAGTCATTTATTTTGTTCTGGTGAATAGAAAAACCCAGATAATTAGTGTTTTCCAACCTGTTCTCTTGTTTTAAAAATGTTTGAAAATTCTTGGCAACTATTGGCAGTTCGTCATCGAATATTTTATTTACTTTCGAGTCTAAAATATATGAACCATCTAAGTTCATTTTATATATTTCTTTTCCATTCTTGTTGTGCCCTGCCGTTTTAGGAATTGCCATGAATATTTTGGAAGTATGAGATTTTCCTTTGCGCAAAAAATAGCACGCTTGTTTTTGTGTGTGTGCTCGGTTGAAATGTTTCTTGTGGCAGGCTCACAACCCCTATAATGGTTGCGTTTTGTTTAATGAACTCCCATATATATCTGTCAGAAGGATTCCCATAAATACCTTCTGGCAAAACTATACCTAACCGTCCGCCATCCTTGAGTAATTGTAAACATCTTTCAATAAATAAAACTTGTGGCGGTTGCTTATCCAGCAATTTCGGCGTCCTCTGCCATTTTTCTGAACACACCCAATTATGTCCTAACTCATATTGGCGCAAAAGCGTTTTTCCAACAACAGGAATTTTTGCCCCAAAAGGCGGATTAGTCAGGATCAAATCAAAAATGTTTAATTTAATGTAATCCTGAGTATTGGCCGTCCATTTGCCTAGGTTCTTCCAAACTGTTTTCACAGAATACATGGTACCTTGTTTCACCTATTAAGGTTAAATATATTTTAGCCAGCCTCGATAAAAAATGGTCCTTATCAATTCCTGCTATGAAATAACCAGACGCATTTTGTTTGATCAAATACTTCAATATATAAGCAAGGAACCCGCCACTCCCGCAAGCTGGGTCTAAAATTTTCTCATCTGAACTTGGCTTCAACACATCTATCATCATCTGAACAACATTCCGGGGAGTAAAGAACTGACCCTCGCCCCCGCGAAAAGAAGTTCCGATAAGTTCTTCAAATGCATCGGCGATTACGTCCCGATCAGCATCCACTATGGTATATTCTTCAAATTTTGAGATAATAACGCTTAAATCTGCTGGTGCAATTTCGATCTGTTCATCTATTGAAAAAATGTCTGGATACTTGGTTTTGACTTGTTCAAAGAGGCCGTCCATTCGTAATTTAAATGCGGTAGTACAATCTCCTGGCCTGTTTGCAAAATCCAACAACTCGGTATCAGTTTTTGTTTTTTCATCAAATATCTTGCAAAACAAAAGCCGCATTATGTTTTCTGCAATTTTTTCATCGCGCGAAATTCCGGTAACATTCCCGGCACAAAAATCGCGGATCTCGCGAAAAATGAATTTTAAATTGTTAATAGGTTCTAAGTCTGATTTATGCAGGAGCTTATGAGGTCTACGCAATTCATAATCTTTAAAAGATCGATTCCTTCATTTTTTGCTACTTTTGTCCGCATCGGTTGTGTGCCTTTACTATATATTCCATGAAATCAAGAGTTTCGTCCAAAGAGTGATCCGTCATTGAAACATTGCACCATCTATGGCCATATCTCACATTGCTTGCGTTATGTTTTATTTTAGTTTCTAACAAAGGATTAACATGCATTACTTGAATACTTGAAATCATCGCCCTCTTCTTTTTTTGAAGATACGCCAAGCTGGTTGCCATGTTATACCTCTACTAGAAGACCTAAACCTCTCAAGATCCTGGGATATATTCAATCTACAGACCGGACATTTAATAATGTCATTTTTATCAGATGGGAATACTGAACTTGGCAAAGTAATGCCTCGATCAATATTTTGATTTTGTAAAATCTGTATTATTTCTCTGTAAAGTGTTTCAAAATTGGCACCATATAAATCAACAGCCAAGGCAATGCCAAGAACGGCATAGGTTTCGACTGAATCAAACCAATTACATGCCTCAAGGGCAGGAATAACACAAGAGTTTTGGGTCCATAGAGTGTCTGACCAATGTTTTAGTCTGTTGATGTGAGGATACCAATGTTCGGGGAGAGAAACAAATCTACCTTTAATTTCATGCACTTTGTCAGATGGATATTTAACCTCTCTACCGCTATTATCCTTTATTACAAAAACTAAAACTTGAGCATCGTCTTCGCCTTCAATTTCAATCCTTTCAATTTTTTCCGCGAAGTCTGGCTTATTTTCAGCAACTATTAAAGGGTGCCACCTTAAATTTCTATTTGAAAATGGCGCCTTGCCTTGTCGGCCTCTTGTGCATACCGCATCTCTCTGTAATTTACCGCCACCCAATCCCAATCCGCTATCTCTGGTTAAACTTATTTTTCCATATTCTTTTTAAATTCTTCTCTAAACTCTTCATTTGTTATGGATTTATAAATAACAGTTGAGATAGAGTTACAAAGCTCAATAACCTTGTTATCTAAATCTGTTAAAAAACTTGCGCTAATTGTTCTTCCGGTTGCCATTCACTTTTCTCACATCAAATATTCTTAAATTGACATTTCCCATATTAATCCGCCAGAGGCGGACATAAAACGGGGGACAAACTGCTTCTGCCATTATAATAAGTTCCCGTAGCTTCTTCAATACTCGTCTGATTTTCTTCTGCTGCAACTCCTCAGTTGCTTTGATTGCTTCATTTTACGGATTTTGGAAAATACAGGCAAGTGTTATTTTAAACAGAAAATATCTCTGTGTCCTCTGTGTGCTCTGTGGCAAAACAAATCCGTGTTAATCCGTGTCTAAAAATTCTCTGTGGCCTCTGTGGCCAATTTGTCGTTGGTCCGTCGTCTGGCGTCTTTAATAATCTGTGTAATCTGTGAAATCAGTGGCTAATTCCTTTGTGCCGGAACTTGTCCGCCGAAGTCTTGACGAAGGCGGGTGTCTTCGTGGTTTATAAATCAGTGAAATCCGTGTAATCCGCGGTTAAATTCCACAACTCAAAACTAAGAACTCATAACTCCTCTTACCACTTCCGCACATCTCTTGCACAAGTCCGTATACTTCTCATTTTTGCCCACGCTTGGCCAGTAATTCCAGCACCTCTGACATTTCTGATGGCTGCTCTTTTTGGCCGTCACAACCCGCTTTTCGCTGCTATGTGGTGAGCTTGTCGAATCCATGCCTGCAACAAATTCGACCTCGCTTACAATGCACAGCGCCGCCATTTTTTCCGCGCCGAACCTTTCCAGCTCCGCAAGTTCTTCATCATTTGCACATTCGATTGTCACGCTTGCCTGCTGATTGCTCGTAATCTCTTTGTTTTGTCGCAGTCCCTCCAGAACCAGCAGACAATCGTTTCGCACCTGCATAATTTTTTCCCACTTCGCCTCATCTTTTTTCCAGTCGATAGATTCATCAACCGCCGGCATCCTCGCCAAATGCACGCTTTCTTCGTATTGCGTTTTTTCCTTTTCGCTCGACGCTTCACGCTTCACGCTTAACGCTCTTCTCGCATCCCACGCCTCCTCAGCCGTATGCACAAGAATCGGCGTCAGCATCCGCACCAGTGCATCTAAAATCTTATACATTGCCGTCTGCCCGCTTCGCCGCGACTGGCTGCCCGCCGCATCGCAATACATTCGGTCTTTCATTACATCCATATATATGCTGCTCATCTCCACCGTGCAGAAATTAAAAATGAGCGAAAAAACCCGATGGAACGCAAACTCCTCATAATTGCCCGTCACATCCGCAACCAATTTCTGCAACTGCTGCATCGCCCACCTGTCAATCTCGTGCATCTGCTGATATGGCACAGCATCTTTTTGCGGGTCGTAATCTCCGATATTGCCCAATAGATACCGCAGCGTATTGCGAATCTTCCGGTACGAATCCTGCGTCCTGCCTATCAGCTCATCGGTGCATCGCGTATCCTCCTGACAATTCACGCTCGCCACCCACAGCCGCAGAATATCCGCCCCGTATTTAGTCACCTCTTCCTGGGCGTTCACATAATTTCCCAGCGATTTGGATTGCTTGACTCCTTTTTCATCGACCATAAAGCCGTGCGTAAGAACCGCCTTGAAAGGCTCCTTTTCAATCGACCCAAGCGCCGGCAAAAGCGACAACTGGAACCATCCCCGATGCTGGTCGGAGCCTTCGAGGTACAAATCGACGGGTATAGGCCAGCCGGCGTTCCTCGCTACGCTGTACCAACTGCAGCCCGCCTCGAACCATACATCGAAAATATTCTCTTCCTTTTTCAAATCGTCCCAGCGGAAACCTGCCGGCAGAACAAAATCCTCACCCAAAATCTCTTTCGGCGAATCGGTGAACCAGCAATCCGAGCCTTTTTGCCCGATATGCCTCGATGCCGCCAGAACCGATTCCTTCGTAAGCAGACTTTTTCCCTCCGAATTTACAAATACCGGTATCGGCAGTCCCCAGCTCCGCTGCCTGCTAATGCACCAGTCCGGCCTCGACTCCAGCATCCCCTCGATTCTCTTTTGTCCCCAGCCGGGTATCCATTTAACTCTTTTTACGCTCTCCAGCGCCATATCCCGCAGACTTTTTCCCGTTCCCGGCAGTTCCCTGTCAACACTTATAAACCACTGCTCAGTAGCCCGAAATATCACCGGCCCCTTGCTGCGCCAGCAGTGGGGGTAACTGTGAGTCAGAGTCCCTTTTGAAAACAGCAGTCCCAGTTCCGCCAATTTATTATTGACAATATCCTCGACCTCGAGGACATTTTTCCCGGCAAGCCAATCCGGCACCGTGTCATCATAGCAACCGTCATCGTTCACAGGCGAATAAATCGCAAGAGCGTATTTCTGGCCCGAAATATAATCCTCAAGGCCGTGCCCCGGCGCAATATGCACCAGACCTGTGCCGTCCTCTGTCGTGACGTAATTGGCAAGTATCACCATATAGGCATCTTTTTCTGTAGGGTTTTTATCCACAAAAGGATGACAATATCGCAACCCTTCTAGTTCGCTGCCGGTTATCGCCCGTCCGCTCACTCTATAATCGCTTGTTTGTAATTTGCCTGCGGCTGCTATCGCAGCAATCCTTTCTTTTGCAACAATCGAAATAAATTTACCGCCATTGTGTTGATAAGATACTGCGACATATTCGAGCGATGGGTGTACCGCTACCGCAAGATTGGCAGCGAGCGTCCACGGCGTCGTCGTCCATATCATTAGAGATACTTTGTGCCTTTCCGTATCCTTCTTGTCAACAACACCGAGACTGATGAGTTTCTCAACCGATTCTTTGCATAGTGGGAAATTGACGTATATGCTCGGCGATTGAATGTCGTAATATTCCAGCTCCGCCTCTGCAAGGGCCGTCTGACATCCAATCGACCAGTGAATCGGCCGAAGCTGCTTATAAACCAGATTCTTGCCGACAAGCTCTGCAAAGACCTCCAGAATCCCTGCCTCGTATTGGGGTTTAAATGTCAGATACGGCTTTTCAAAATCCCCGAAGACGCCGAGATTCTGGAATTGTTTGCTCTGGATTTTTACAAAATTGCTCGCATACTTTTTGCATCGCTGCCTAATCTCAGCCTTCGGCATAACAAGTGCCTTCTCGCCAAGCTCCGTCATTACCTTCGCCTCTATCGGCAGGCCGTGACAATCCCAGCCGGGAATATACGGCGCATCGAAGCCCTGCATCGTCTTGTATTTGACGACCATATCCTTGAGGACTTTGTTTATCACGTGTCCCATATGTATATCGCCGTTGGCGTAAGGCGGGCCATCGTGCAGAATATACAGTGGTGCGTTTTGCCGGGCCTTGCGGATTTGGCCGTAAATATCGTCTTTGGCCCATTTCTTTCGCATAGCCGGCTCGCGCGAAACCAAATCCGCCTTCATCGCAAACGCCGTTTTCGGCAGATTGATACTGTCCTTGTAAACGTTCTTTCTTTCTTCAGCCATCTATGGAATCCCTAATTCAACATAAAACAGTTATACTAAATAAAATACGCCTTATTGTCAACAGAGGACGGAAGGTCATAAGTCATCAGTCATCAGGAAAAAGGGTGAATTATTTTTTATTTGATTTGACCAATATTTGCTATATAATATTCATTAAATATAGACGGCCATCAGAGGATGGATCGTCGAGGTAGTTTTAGAGTAATTGCTCATAACCACATCGCCTTCCATTCCTTCTGGTCTTCTGAAAAATATAGGAATATTATTCTTGAAAGGAATTAGAGATGTCCAAGAAAACGGTCGGTTATAACAAAAGTGGAGTAGAAAAACTCCCCAACAACAAACCCGTTGTTTATCGAATTGAGACCATTGGGGGCAAAACCAACTATGTTGGTGTGGCTAAGAAAGGTCGAGTGCAGGACAGAATCAGCGAGCATCTTGAAGATAGAAAAATACCGGGCACAAAAGTGCAGATAGAACAAATGCCCAGCATAGAAGCGGCGAAAGAAAAAGAGGAGAATATAATTTCTCGGACTGAACCAAAGTACAATGAACAAGGGAAATGACCATTTACCGCCGAGAGATAGGGAACATTAGTCAATCAGATAGAATTGTCGTTTAATTTGGAGGTTAGCTATGGCAGAGAAAAACATAGAAATCATTCATAAAGAAATTGATTTGATTCAGAACTGTATTAATCGCATGGCTCAAAATTCTTTTTTGTTAAAGGGATGGACAGTTTCGCTTGTAGCTGTGGTTATTGCCCTGGCCAAAGATTTTAATTTTATGTATTTGTGTCTTCTGCTTTTGCTTCCCGTGATATGCTTTTGGTATTTAGATGCATTCTTTCTACGAACTGAAAAAATGTATAGGCAAATGTATGAATGGGTTATAAAGAATAGAAAAACGACAGATGATTATCTCTATGATTTGAATCCACATCGTTTCAAGAAAGAAGTTTCTTGTGAGTTTTGTATTATGTTTTCAAAAACACTTTTAGTGTTTTACGTCATCCCAACAATTATTCTGATAGTTGGTTTTATTTATAGCAGTAATACTTATAAATATCTATATTAATTGCTTATTAACCTAATAAAGAAAGGATAATACTATGGCAAGGAAATTTTACAATAGAAAAGATTTTTCAGTACCACTATCAACATCACAGATTAGAGTACTGAATGAGAAAAGAGCACGCCTCAGCGCTATGGGAGAACAGGTTCAATATGATGTTTTCCTGTCTCATAGCACAAAAGATATGACCTTGATAAAAGCTATTAGGGATATTTTAGAGGACCATTTTGGTATCTCTGTTTACATTGATTGGGATGAAGATGCCGGAACATCAAGAGATGAGATTGCAGATACTGTTAAAGACGCCATGAACCGCTCAAAAACTTTCTTGATTGTTAAGACAGACAATTCTGATGATTCTTCATGGGTACCTTGGGAAACAGGATATTTTGATAACAAGGACAACGACAAAATAGGTGTTCTTTTGATTGAAGATGACGATAGCGAGTTTAATCATGAAACATTTGAACACCGAGAATATTTAAAGAATTATGCAATTTTAGGGCCTGAGGATGTTGTCGATTTTATCAAGAACGGAAGTTCTTATATCAAAAGAAAAATCGATCGTAATAACCTTGCCAATGCACCTTTCGTTGTTGTAAAGCCCGAAAAAATGGTTCGACCTCACAGAAATGATTAATTTGGAAACTGATATTAAAAGTACTTTCAAATATTTCGAAGATAGCCCTATATTGCGGAAAAATGGTAATGAATATGTATTAGAAGGGCAATTACATTGCTGCGTGAAGGGATTTGAAGAGTTACATGATGTTTTTAGTGTTGTGATTGTTGTACCTTTTAATTTTCCGAATCAGCTACCAACCGTTATTGAGAAAGACGGAAAGATACCCAGAACAATTAAATATCACATGGATAATGAAGGGAAATGCTGCCTTGGCACAAAGATAGCCCTTTTTGATTATATGCACAGTAACGATATCCTGAGCTTTTGCCAGTTTTTAGAGCAGATAATTATTATACATTTTTTTCAAGCAAAACATTTCATGGTTAAAGGTCAATGGCTTGAAGAGCCAGAAGCTCATTTCACGGAGGGATTGATAGATTCTTACAAAAGAATCTTCGATTTGACAGAAAACGATTTAAAGAAAAAGTTGTCGGGGAAATTTAAAAGATACGACAAATGTTTGTGTAAGAGTAATAGAAGATTCGATAAGTGTCACGGTAAATATATCCCTGTTGAGCAAATACAACAAGATTTCAAAGAAATTATAACATATTTACAAGTAAGGAGATGAGCTATGTCAAAAAGACAAGTATTTTACAGTTTTTATTTTGACAAAGACGTGATGCGTGTTCAACAAATCCGTAATATAGGGGTAATTGAAGGAAATACCCCTGTTTCTGCCAGCGATTGGGAAGAACTTAAACGAAAAGGCGATAGTGCAGTTGAAAAATGGATTGATGATAATATGAAGTACCGTTCATGCGTTATTGTTTTGATTGGTGAAGAAACAGCCCATCGACCATGGGTTAAGCGTGAAATCGAAAAAGCATGGGAAAAAGGCAAAGGACTTATGGGTATATATATTCATAACATAAGATGCCCAAGAACTGGCACCTGCAATCAGGGAGTAAATCCTTTTGACCAATATAACGTTAATGGGAAAAAGTTATCCAGCATTGTTAGGTGTTATAATCCTAACTCATCGAATGCTTACAATGACATAGCAAATAACATTGATGGTTGGATTGAGGAAGCTGTAAAAGACGCTTTCGAGAGAACAACAGCCGAGGGGCTTAAGAAAACTTTTGGATTTTAGATTATTCCATTTTCGATTTTGGATTATAAGAAGAAGCGGAGTTTTTCGAAGGTCATATCGATTGTTATATTTTTGACGTCATATCTTGGGGCGAAGTTATTGGTTTTATCCCCCCTGCTGCCATCATCAATGGCGACAAAGGAGTTCGGCCTGTTGTAAGGAGCAACCCTTGCGGGATTGGAATAGCCGAAAATCATAACAACCGGCGTATTTAAAGCGGCGGCGATGTGGCCCGGGCCAGTGTCGTTGCTTAAAACAATTTTAGCGGAAGCAAGCAACGCAACAAGCTGCTTAAGAGAAAGAGAGCCTGCGAGCTTTATTACGGGCGTTTTCGATAAATGTGATAATCTATCTATATAATCTTTTTCGGAGGCGAGGCCGGTAGCAATCGAGGGAAGCTTAAATTGGGTGTAAAGTTTTTCTGCGATTGATGCGAAGTTTTCGATAGGCCAGCATTTACCCTTTCGAGCGGAAGTAGAGATAAGGACGGCGAAATTTTTGGTTTTTATTTTGCGGTTGTCGAGCAGTCTTTGGACTGATTGTTGGGCGGCGGGGTCGATGGGCAGGAAAAATTTGGGCTTTGTATCGGAAGTCCCTGCCGCCCGGACAATTTTAAGGTAAAAATCGACGAGGTGAATTGATTGTTTATCCTGCGTGATTTTGTGGGTATAGAGAAGGTGTGCAAATTCTCTGGCGTCAGCCATACCGAAGCGATTTTTGCATCCCGTAAGACGTGACAGCAAAGCGGTTCTGAGAAGGCCCTGAAGGTCGAAGACGGCGTCGAAATTCGCGCTGCGTAATTTCTTGATGAGATAAAAAAGCGATTTGAAACCAGCGGGGTAGAAGAATTTGCCGAGGAGTTTGCGGTCGAAGATAATAATTTTATTGAGGTCGGGATGGTTTTCCAAAAGAGGAGCAAATTCGGGACGGATGAGCCATGAGATTTTGGCATTCGGGAAACTTTTGCGAAGCGCAGAAAGAGCAGGCAAAACAAGGACGATGTCGCCGAGGGAGCTTGGTTTTATTATCAGGATATTTTTAAGTCTTGATTCCATAGAGCTGTGATTTTAAGATATGAAACAGGATTGAGCAATAATTAAATAGGGTTTAGGGGATGAGTTATGGCGAAGAAAGGAAAATATATATACGAGTGGCCGAGGCCGATGGTGACGGTCGATGCGGCGGTATTGCGGTTTTTGAAAGACGATATAAAGGTTCTGCTAATCAAACGAGGGAAAGAACCGTTCAAGGGCTGCTGGGCGCTGCCGGGCGGCTTTATCGAAATGGATGAGGAGCTGGAAGATGCTGCGGCGAGAGAACTGAAGGAGGAAACAGGCGTCAGCAAAATAAAACTTGAACAGTTGAGAACATACGGCACGGTTGGCAGAGACCCGCGGGGAAGACAGATAACAGTAGTCTTCTGGGGAATATCGAGAGGCAAAGAGCAAATAAAAGCCGGCGATGATGCGGCGGGAGCAAAGTGGTTTTCCGTGAAGAAGCTGCCTAAAGAGGTGGGATTTGACCACAGGGAAATCATACAAGAGGCAATAAGGGGGAGAAGGGTGAAGAGCAAAAGGTAAAGGGTAAAGGGTGAAGGGTGAAGGGTGAAGGGTGATGTGTTTTTAATGAATTTTCGAATTCGGCGGTAGAAGTATCCGTGCGATAAAAAAATTGAAAAGGTTTCGGAGAGTTGGTATATTTTAGCGATGTAAATTTTAGTGCCCGTAGCTCAATTGGACAGAGTGCCGGACTTCGAATCCGAAGGTTGCAGGTTCGATTCCTGCCGGGCGCGGTTTTTTCGTTGCTCGTGACTCGGTAACCCCCGGTAAAACCGGGGGTTAAATATAACGGCGGAAACAACCCCCTCATAAAGAGGGAATTGCATCAAATCACCTCCGGGGCAATATAAATACGCCAAATTTGATATAAAATAAGTTTGGCACGAACCCAATTTGTCACCCTAAATAATCCTCTTACCCAGCCAGGAAGTGGTGTTAATCCACAGCAAAAATTTGTCAGGTGACCAAACATTCGTTCAATATGTGAACGTCCGTCAATGAGGCCTTGATAGAATTTACTATTGATACGTTCGATATTTTCCAGTCTGTAAATGCTGTGACGACGATGTCCAAGTCCTTTGGCTTTTGACATTTTTTTAGGAGCAATAAGCTTAACAGATTTTGTTCCCGCAATGTTATACAGAATATTTTTATCGTACGCACTGTCACCGACAAGATAACCTTCCGGCTCAAGCTGTTTGATAAGTTCTTTGGCAACAGTCCCTTCATTATGGTTCATCGGCCTAACCGTCCATTGCACAAAACCCTGGTTTTTGTCCGCTATAGCGTATAATTTGTAGCCTTTTCCCATTCCGCCGCCGGCATATCCGTAACCAGCCCGTTTGTCTGAGCTGCAATTGTTTATTAGCAATCCTTTAGCATCTATCCACCTGCATATGCTTCGTTGCTTTGTATTATTCAGTGACATCTCGATTCTGCATAATAGCTTTTGGACATCATCTCGTCTGATTCTACGTGACATTGTCGATGGGTCAGGTAATTGTTTTCTTCGATAACAGAGCGGCCAGTTTTTCTTTTGACATGCCCAATTTACAGGCCGGTCGTGTATTACTGCCCACATGTACGTTAAGATGATATCTGCATCGGTAAATTTGATTCTTTTTAGGTTTGTTTTTTCATAGATGTCGTGTAAAATATGGCACAGTTTTTTGTAGAGTTCGCTTTCCATAAAGACTCCTTTCATTTCGTTATCAATCCAGGAGTATTATAAGAGCGAACTCTTTTTGCGCAATAACTTAGGTAATTTGGCGCAATTCCCTCTAAATAAGGAGGTATATACAAAGAACAACGACATAAACTGCAAACCAATACCACATACACTTATCACAACAGGTAAAATTATTGCCAAAAATGAACGATTTGCTACAATTTGCGTAAGGTTTCGAGCCGGGGCGGTCTGGTGACTGTCAGATTTTGGCAAATTATTGTTAACAATAGAGGTAATGAAAAATGGCTGAATATTCAGTAAGTCCTGCGGGTGAGCGTTTTGCCCTGCCGACGAAAGAGCAGTATGAAGCAGAATTTAAGAGGATTCAATCATTAGTTCAGAATGCACGCGGAGAAGGCAAGGAGATTGTCGTTGTGATGGGAGTTGGCTTTGTCGGGGCGGTAATGGCAGCGATAATAGCCGACACCGTAGATAAGAAGAACGGACGCTCGAGTAAATTCGTCATCGGCTGTCAGAGGCCAAGCGGACGAAGCTACTGGAAGATACCGCTTCTTAACCGTGGGCAATCGCCAGTAAAGGCGGAAGACCCTGAGGTTGACCCGATGATTAAGCGCTGCGTGCTGGAGAAAAAGACGCTGGTGGCTACATATAACAGCGATTGCCTCAAATTGGCGGACTGCGTGGTTGTGGATGTTCAGTGCGATTATACGAAGAGTGAGCTGGGGAATATGCGCAGCGGCAAGGCGGAAATGGCGGCGCTGGAGGCGACGTTGAAGACGATAGGCGAAAATGTGCCGGCAGGATGCCTTACACTGATTGAGACGACGGTAGCACCTGGGACGACGGAATTTATTGCGTGGCCAATTATGAAAAAGGCGTTTGCGAAGCGGGGTATGAAAGAAGAGCCTCTTTTGGCACACAGTTTCGAGCGTGTTATGCCGGGAAGAAATTACGTTTCGTCGATAAGGGATTTCTGGCGTGTATGTTCCGGGTGCAATGAGGAGGCGAAAAAACGAGTCGAAAAATTTTTGACAGAGGTTCTTAATACAGAAAAGTTTCCGCTGACGGTTATGGACAGGCCCATAGAATCTGAGACGACCAAGATTGTCGAGAATTCGTATCGTGCGACGATTCTGGCGTTTCTGGATGAGTGGAGTCTGTTTTCGGAGCGGAACGGAGTTGACCTGATAAAGGTGATAGGTGCGATAAAAGTGAGGCCTACACACAGTAATATTATTTTTCCCGGGCCGGGGGTGGGCGGCTATTGCCTGCCGAAGGACGGCGGATTAGGTTACTGGGCGTATAAGCATATCCTCGGTTTTAACGATGAGATTTTCAAGATAACGCCTTTGGCCATCGACACAAACGACACGAGGGCATTGCACGCAGCGGCCCTTGTGCGTGATGCGCTGCGGAATATGGGCAGGCAGACAGCAGGAGCAAATATACTTTTGTGCGGTGCGAGCTACAGGCAGGATGTCGGCGATACAAGATACAGCGGCTCTGAAATTATAGTTCGGAAACTGACGGAGATGGGAGCGGAAATGCGGGTGCACGACCCTTATGTCGAACACTGGTATGAGCTGGAAAGTCAGGATGAGTATCCTGCGCCGGGACATTCGTGGGCGAGGTTTTTCCATAATCAGGAAGGATTAGTGAAAATAAGGGTTCAGAGGGACATTGCAGCGGCGCTGAAAGGCGTCGATGCGGCAATTTACGCTGTTCCGCATTCGCAATATCTGAAATTAGAGCCTGAAAAGATAGTGGAATGGGCGGGCAAACCCATAGCAGTTATTGATTGTTTCGGGATATTGGATGATGCGAGAATCAGGAAGTATTTTGAACTTGGCTGCGAAGTCAAAGGCTTAGGTCGAGGACATATTCAGCGAATAAAAGATGAGGTGAGAAAATCAAAAAGCTGATAACAATAATAGTTTTCAGCATACTCGCATCTTTGTGCGAGATGTTCGAACCTGAAAAGGACTATGATGCAAAGAACAGTTTACTGTCAGTTAGTTTCGAGATGCCCAGACATTCTGTATCGCTGGTGGAAGTGCGTTTTGTAAAATAATTTGCAGTTTTACTTTTGCCTTTTGTCCATAAAGAGGATGGTTTTTTGGTATATTTTCTCTGATAGGGAATCTTTGAGGATTTTGCGGATATCGGCCATCGGGGTGCGGTGGGTTGTGTGAGTGACAATAATATATTTATTGTCCATACTTTCGAGAAGTTTTGCGAATTCTGTTATGTGCATATGCTTGCCGGCCTCTGCACGGCCGGTATGGTCGGTTTCGTAAAATGTGCATTCTGCGATTAAGATTTTGCTTTTCTTAACATATTCCAACTGAGAAAAATCGACAAACTGGGTGTCGCCGAGATATGTGACGAGCGGCAATTCGAGTTGGTTGTCAATTTCGATGCCCTGCTTTTTGAGCTCGACAATCTGCGGGCCAGTAAGGCCTCCAAATTCCGGTTTCAATCTTTTACGTTTTTCAATAACGGTAAAGCCGACCGAGCCTTTAGAGTGCTTTGTGGGAAAGACGCGTGTAAAAAGGTTCGGTTTAATCTGGAATTCGTCGCCCGGTCCGACGCCGATGAGATTGGCCGGTATTGAATTGCCGTCAAGCTGCTCCCAGGCATCGAGTATCCGCTGTATTGAAGGTATCAGATTTTTCGGTGCCAGGACATTGCCGGGGGACTGGCCGTTAAAGTTGCGATGCGACAGATAATAAGCGATGCCGGCGGCGTGGTCCATATGGCCGTGAGTGAGCAAACAATTGTTGATGGAAATAATCTGGTCAGGGGCCTTGCCGATATCGAAGCAGACATCAAGCTGCGGGATAGCGACGACGGTTTCCTCGCCGGCGACTGAATAACCGATGATTTCAAGGCCATCAATCTTTACATAAGCTAAGTTATGACTGGGCATAATTTACTAAACTAAAAACTTAAAACTAAAAACTCAAAACTGAATTGCTATGGTAGGAATAAACGCAGATTGTGTCAATTTGTTTTTCTGTCGCTTGAGCTTTTATATCATTATGATATGATTTGGCTCGATTTTGGAGGCATTTTATGCCGGACAAAAGGGAACACAGAGGACCGCATCCTGACGACGTCAAATTATTTGCCGCGGGAAAAATCGCCAGTTTGCGAACGGCATTGGCGGATTACTCGCTGCTGCTTACAAAAGGCTACGCAGATACAAGCGCGTTAAAGCTTGTCGGGGACAGGTTCGCATTAATGCAGCGACAAAGGGTTGCGGTTATGCGATGCAACTGCATGGACGAGCAGCTGAAATTGCGTAAAGAAAAAGAAGTTCAAATAACCGAAATTGCCAATCAGTCAGTGGCTATTGACGGCTATAACATTTTGATTACGGTTGAAGCGGCTATGAGCAGCGGTGCGATCTTTAAGGGACGGGACGGCTGCCTGCGGGACATTGCGAGCATTCACGGGACATACCGGAGGGTCGATGAGACGATACCGGCATTCCAATTGATTGGCGATTTTCTGCAACAAGCATCTGTTTCGCAAATCCTTTGGCTGCTTGACAGCCCTGTGAGCAACAGCGGCAGGCTCAAGACGCTGATGGCAGAACTGTGCGAAAAGAACGGCTGGGGGTGGGATATTCAACTTGTGCAAAGCCCGGATAAAAGGCTTATTGAGACTGATTCGGTAGTTGTAAGCAGCGACAGTGTCGTGCTGGACGGCTGCAGGCGGTGGGTAAATCTGGCTGGTGCAATCATCGAAAAAAAGCTGCCTCAAAGCTGGATAATCAATTTGGCATAAATGCCGAAGGTTGTCGCATAACGAACAGTTGACAATAAAGAAGCCGGGGTTGGGTCAGGGACCCCGGCTTACGCAGAGAAGCATTATGTTAGCAATCAATAGAAGAATGCGGATTTTGCAATTTGAAATTTCAGATTTGAAATTGTAAATTTATTCTCTGCGATAGACGCTACCGACTGTTCTGGTTTGTCTGGTCGAGTTTTTGCCGGATGTAGGCGCCTGCATCTTTGGCCGCTGCCTTTGTGACGGCTACGCCTCTGTGCAGTCCGGTATTGAGGGACTGAATAAACTGGCTTGAGGCAAACGGCTGGTCGAGAGAGGCCTGTGCGGCCTGGCCGTTCTGCTGCGGGACAGGTGCGAGCATATAAACCGCAGTGGCAAAGCCCGCACAATACACAATCAGCAAAAACACCAATTTCATTCTCATCATCAACCCTCCTTCAAAACCATTACGGATATAGACAGACCTTAGAGGCAAAACCAGACGAATTCCGAATTTTGTGGTGCTGACCCGTTCGAGGAACTTCTCTCTAATAATAGTATAACAAAAGATATGCCCGATTGCAAATGGGTTATAGTGTTTTATCGAGGATTTTTTTGAGGATTTTGCAGACCTCTGCGACATCGTCTTTTTTGAGGTTGTTGTAAAAGGGCAGAGCGATAGTGCGTTCGCTAACGGCCTCTGTGATAGGAAAATCGCCCTTTTTACAGCCCAATTTTTCGGTAATAAACGGCTGTAAATGAACGGGCGGGAAATAGTTGCTGACCTGAATGCCCTCATTTAGCATTGCCTGCAGGATTGAGCTGCGGTGCTGGAAGGTATATTTTTCGGTTAATCTAACGACAAAGACAAACCAGCTTATATCGCAGCCGGCAGGAGCGGTCGGGACAATAAGGCGTTTTTCGTCGGCGAGGAATTCCTGATACCATTTTGCGACCTGCTGCCGTTTGGCCTTTATTTCTTCGAGGCGGGAAAGCTGGACGATGCCGAGAGCGCAATTTATATCGCTGATGCGGAAATTGAAGCCGAGCCTCTGGTGAGCGAGCCAGCCGCCCTGCCTGCCGCGTCCCTGGTTGCGAAGGGAGATGCACATATCAGCAAGGTCGTCATCGTCGGTGATAATCATACCGCCTTCGCCGGTAGTGATTTGCTTGTTTGGGTAAAAGGCAAAGACGCTGATTTTGCCGAACGTTCCTACCTTTTTTCCATTCAGGGTGGAGCCGATGGCCTCGCAACTGTCTTCAATAACGGGCAGCTTATGTTTTTGTGCAATTTGGCAAATTTTATCGAAATTAGCCGGGCTGCCGAAAATCTCGACGGGCAAAATGGCTTTGGTTTTTTGGGTAATCTTCTTTTCAATTTTGTCAGGGTCGATGTTGATATTGGCCGGGTCAATATCGACAAATACTGGTTTCGCACCAGCCATCAGGATGCAGTTGGTCGAGGCGATGAATGTAAAAGGAGTGGTGATGACCTCGTCGCCGGGGCCGATGTTTGCGGCGAGCATACACAGATAGAGCGCGCTGGTGCCTGAGTTGACGGCGACGGCACGTTTTCTGCCAACGTAATCCGCCACAGCGGATTCAAATTCCGGCACTTTTGGGCCAAGCGATAAATCCGGGCTGCGAAGGACTTTGCAGACGGCCTCTATTTCCTTTTCCGTAATATCCGGTCTGGACAAATGTATCCGCATAAAACTGGCTCTAAAAACAGAATCGCAAGAAATTCCGGTCAACAAGAAGCCTTTTACTGGCTTTACAGCATAGAGCCAAATTCTACAGATTACGGCCTATAAATCAAAGAGATTTCTTTTCGGCTCAGGGATTTTTAAGCTGCCATTTCGACAAAACATGCTTGAGGGGCGGTTATTTGGGAGATTTAAGTTTTTTGGCAGTAAAACTTTTTCACTTATGGGACTTTCAAACGTATATACATAAGAGGGAGGGCAGATAGTTGAGAATTTGGTTTTTGAGCTAAACAGGTGTCAAAAGAAGGCCGAAATAAGAATGTCAGAAACCGGAGAGTCTGTTTATAAGGGTTGCAAAATGGCAAAAGGTAAGAACGTCCTGACAACAGGTGATGTTGCAAGGATATGCAACGTGGCCCCCCGGACAGTCTCAAAATGGTTCGACAGCGGGCAACTGAAGGGATATCGGATACCGGGCAGCAAGGACCGCCGCATACCGGTCAACGAATTAGTTCGCTTTATGAAGGCACACAATATGCCGACGGACGTGGTGCCTCTCGGCAAGATACGGGTGCTTATCGTGGACAGCAACAGCGAGGCTTCGTCAGGGCTTGCCAATACACTTCAAATGAAGGCTGATTACGAGACACAGGTAGTCAGGAGCAATTTTGAGACAGGAGCAGTTGCGCAGAAGTTTTCGCCGCACGTGCTTTTGATAAATCTGTCGGCTGACGGCATCGATGCAAGTGACATCTGTAAAAATATCCGCAGCATTGAGGAGCTTCAGACGGTAAAGATAATTGCGATTGCGAAGAACCTTGGGCCGTCTGAATCAGCCGCCCTGCTTCAAAAAGGCTTCGACGGGTTTATAACCGATGCGGGCAACATCACAGAAGTGATTAAAAAGATCGAAGAAGCGACGGCAATCATCTACTAACTTAAATTTAACAGCAAATATTATTTATACCTCTAAAAGTTATACATAAAGGACATCTGTGCACGAAAGCTTTCTGCGTCGCCCGGTCCTTTATATTCTGTCCGCCAGTGCGAAAGTTCCAAGCCAACCTTTGCATTCTTATCAAACGAATAAATCATATTGCCGAATACATTTCGGTTTAAGGTCCTGTCGCCTGTTGCCACATCATCTCTATCAGCGGTATCCACGCCGCTGCCAACTGTAAAAGACCATTTGTCCCAAGGCCCGAGAGAAGCAGCGACCCATCCGCCTTTGCTTCCGATTTCCTGATTGGTTGATGTATTGACGCCCTGTCCAATGCCGCCTAAATATGCGCCGAGGTTTTCGCCTGCAAAGGCCTCACCCTTGAATGCAAGCCACTTATTTACCGGCTGCGTAACATCAACGTTATACGACCAGCTGTCGAAGTTTACGTGGTGACCGTAAGTGTCGGTATCGAGCTCTTCCTTTGCCCAGTGGCCCGAAAGGCCTATTTCCGAGGGCTTGTCGCCAAAGAACGGGAACTTAAGTGCGGTTCTGGCCTGCAAACCGGGCAGGCCGCTTTCTTTGCCTGCATCTGTCGTGAAAATATTCGTGGTACTTCCAATTGTGCGAGCAAGTGCGCCTGCAATAGTCCAGTCAATATCTTTGCTAAGTGCATAAATCTTGGTAAAGCGAATTTGAGGTCTCCTATATCCGATATTGCCGACCCACCAATTGACCGTGTAATTGAGCGTGGAAGGAAACAGAGGCGATATAAGGTCGGATGTCTGTCCTGCAAGGATGCTGAAGCGGTCTTTGGGCCAATCGAACTGCATATATGCGTGTCGAAGCAGGATACCCGCTTTATTCTCACCTGCATCAGGATTACCGTAGAAATCTATCTCAACAAGCCCGCTTGTCTTGAATTCTTCATTCTGCGGGCCGTAAATCTTCATTCCAAGTCGTGTCTGCCTCGGCGTCATTGAAAACTGGCCGTCATTATCATTCGTCGCCTCGCTCTCGACCCAGTCTGCGTAATTACCGTTATGTATTTTTGACGAATCATAAGCAGCGTCGAGTTTGAGCATACCATATAATTCCACATCGAGACTTGAAAAGACGTTCTTTCCGGTTTGCTTGTTTCGCTCAAGACCTGCGAGGATTTTTTTAATGTCATCATCGCTTAACTTCGGCTGCTGGACAGCCGGCTCTGCAGGCTTTGCAGGCTGCGCCGGCTGTGTGGGTTGTGGTTTTGGAGCTATCATTTTTGTAAGCTCATCAACCTTCCTTTCGAGATTTTCGACACGCTGGCGCAACTGGGCATTTTCCTTTTCCAGCGAGCTTACTTTATCCTCCGAAACGGCTCGGCCAATGCTGCACGAAAACATAAAGACCGCGATTGTCAATAAAACTTTCCTGGCAAACATATTTTAACCTTTCAATTTTTCGCTGTTTTGTTCTCTGCAATTTTGGAATTTTTCTTTCCAATAGTTAATGTAAGACGCTTACACTGCCTCTCCGACGCACTTTTTAAAGAGCAATAGGATAATTCTATCCGCTAAAAAGTCAATCAATATATTACGGGCGCATAAATATCCTATAAGGCTGAGAAGTCCCGATATATTTGGTAACGGACTCGGGAAATCAGAACGAGGCAGGTAAATTTTGCCTTTTATCTTCTTGCAAAATAGAGCCGATTTATGTAAAGTTAGTGAGATTTCTTATAGCGTCTTTTAACTAAAAGTTCTCTTTGACTATTGATTTGGAGTGGTGGCTGAGCGGCTGAAGGCAACGGTTTGCTAAACCGTCGTATGGGTAATAACCCGTACCGCGGGTTCGAATCCCGCCCACTCCGTTCTTCGCTGCGCTACGAATGGCACAGCAACCCCGAACCAAGGTTCGGGAGCTAAATATAACGACATAACCCCCAGTAAAACTGGGGCTAAATATTTTAAATATATTTTTACACATATTTTGCGTAGACGACTTTGCCGTCGCCGGGGGCGTAGAAATTGTCGATAGTCCCCATCTGCAAATAGCCGAGCTTGTTATAAAAAGAACGAGTGGGCAAATAAAGATTGCTTGCGGAGGTTTCAATGACAATCAAACGGCCGTTGGAGTTTTTGATTTTATCCTCTGCAAAACGAACAAGAGCGCTGCCGAGGCCGGAACGCTGCTGGGAAGGGTCAACGGCAACCCAGTAAATATCGTAAGTGCCAACGGTGCAGGGCGTCGGGCCAAAACAAATCCAGCCGACAATGTCGGAGGCCTGCTCGGCGACATAAGAAAGATACTCGCCGCCCGGACCGCTTCGAATTGCATCGTCAAAGACTTCCTCGGCGATTTTCAGTTCGCCGTCTCTGAAAAACTCGGTGGCAGAAAGGAAAGAAATAACCTTTTTTTTGTCTTGGGGAGAGGCTGGACGAATCTTGCAGCGGGCATTATCGTTAGACATTTATTACCTCCGAAAGCATATAGTGATAATATGGATATGATTTATTATTTATAGCGTTATCGAGCACAGTTTTAATAAACTGACTGTAAGCGATGCCGGCGGCGTTAATGGCAGCGGCAAAACCGGCGTCAGGCGAGATATCGGGGTTGGGATTAACCTCGATGACAAAGGGCTGTTCGTTCCGGTCGAGGCGAAAATCGATGCGGGCATAGCCGCTGCAGCCGATTACCTGCCAAGTAAGGATGGCACACTTTCGAATCCTGTCAGCCGCTTTTTCGGAAATCGCAGCAGGGATAACCCGCGGGGTATTTTGATACTCGAAAGAGTTTGGCAGCCATTTTGCGGAATAGCCGACAATTTTGGGCCGGTCAGGGCCAAACCTGCCAAAATCAATTTCGGCGAGCGGCATAACTTCAACACGGCCATTGCGCTCAAGCAAAGAGACGTTAATTTCCCTGCCTGAGATGAACTGCTCGACTATGGCAGACTGGCCGAATTGAGTATGGATTTTATCAACGGCCTTTTGCAGGGTCGGGCCTGGGACATCAACAACCGAGTCATTGTCAATTCCTTCGCCGGCATCGGCGAGTGCAGGCTTGACAATATACCTGCCTGAGGGTCCGCCTTCGGCGGATTCGATTTTTTGGCCGACGTGAATAACGACGCCTTGAGGGCAGAGAACGTTCGAGGCGGCGAGGACGGCCTTTGTCTGCCATTTATTCTGGGAAAGTAATAAAGCAGGTGTTTGGTTACCGGTGCAGGCTTTTTTATGTGCCAGACATACTGCGGGGACGAGACAGGCATCGATGATTGCGCCGGGCAATTCCTCGACGAGATTAAAAACAATTTCAGAGCCGCTGCGCTGGAGGATGGAGGGAAGCTGTTCGATTTTTTCGATAGACTTTACCTGATAATCAATACTGAGCTCATCTAACGCAGCGGTAACGGCCTTTACTTCATCGAGGACGCCTGCGACGCTTTCGAGTGTGGATTTATCCGGCGTCTGTTTTGTTTCAACGGCGTTGTGAATTACCAGAACCGTTTTTTTTAAACGACTGCTCATTTATTTTTTAAGCCTTTCGAGGGCATTGTTGATTATTATACCAATCAGTTCTTTGAAACTTAAACTTTCCTGAGCGGCAATCATAGGCAGGTCGGAATGGGTGGGGTTGAGGCCTGGCAAAGGGTTGATTTCCAAAAAAGAAGGCCTGCCAGCGGAGTCGAGGCGAATATCAACTCTGGCGGCATCTCTGCATTCTAATACTCGATATGACTTAATCGCAAGGTCTTCAACCTCGCAGCGAAGTTTTCCCTTAGTCATAGGGAAGTAGTGCACAAACTGCTCGCAGAACTCTTTGACCTGATAAGAGTAATCCTGAGCGGGGGCATCTTTACGAATGGCAAATTCCATTGTGCCGAGGACGCGGGCATTTGCACCATTTCCGAGGACTGCCGTCGTAAATTCCCTGCCGGGCAGATATTCCTCAATGAGGACAGGCTGGTCGAATCTTTTGAGAAGTTTCCGGCAGATGTCCTGAAGCTGCTCTGGAGAATCGATTTTAGAATGTTTATCGATACCCTTTCCTGTGCCTTCAGCAAGAGGCTTGGCAAACAGAGGAAACTTGAGGGAAACTGCCGGCAACTGCGAAAGATTTTCAATGACAGCAAAGTCAGGCGTGGGCAGGTGAGCATCACGAACGAGCCGCTTGGCAAAAGCCTTATCGAGGGTCAGTGCGCAGACGAGGGGGTCAGAAAAGGTGTATCTGATATCGTAGAGTTCGAGCAGTGCAGGCACCTGCGATTCCCTGCACCTGCCCTTGAGTCCTTCGGCGAAATTAAAGACGAGGTCCCACTTGTGCCCTGCCGCCAACTTTTTGGCGAGTGAAAAGGCACCTCCTATCCGTTCGGTCTGGTGGCCGAGCTGCCGGATGGCGGAATCTACAGCATCAACGGTCTGGTCAGAATCAAACTCCGCAACACTTTCCTCGCTGAAACCAGAGGCAAGATATTCGGAACGCAAATCATAAGTCAGTCCAACAATCACAGTATCATCACCTTCCGCTGCATTGGTGTTTTAAGGTTCAAACAACAAGGCATTATCAAATTTTGGGGAAATTTTTCTTTTTTCTGAAATTTTTTGTCGGCGAGGTGCATCTGTGGGCTGGATAACGGAGGAGAGGCCGCAGGCAAGCTCCCAGACGCCGGCAGTTTTTTCCCGGTCTTGTTTGATAGCTGATAAAGTCTGGGCGCCGGGTTCGGGGTAATTGACAAGGAGGCCTTCATAGTTGCGAAGAACTGTATGCGTCGGGCTCATCGAAACAATATAATTAGGCAGGAGTGGAATCTTGCCTCCGCCGTGCGGTGCATCGACGACAAAACTGGGGATAGCCAAACCGCTTATTCTGCCCCGCAGATATTCCATAATCTCGATGCCTTTGCTGAGCGGGGTGCGGAAATGCTCGACGCCCTTGACGAGGTCGCATTGATAGAGGTAATAGGGTCTTACTCGCATACGAATAAGGCCTCGGCAAAGCTGCTCGATAATCCTGGGGTCATCATTAACCCCCCGCAGGAGCACGGTCTGGTTGCCGAGGGGGATACCGGCATCAGCAAGCTTTTCACAGGCATCAGCCGCCTCATCGGTCAGCTCGGCGGGATGATTGAAGTGCATATTGAGCCAAATCGGGTGATACTTCCGGAGCATATTAACTAAACTATCGGTGACCCTCATAGGCAGAACCGCAGGGGTGCGAGTGCCGATACGAATAACGTGAACAGATTCGATGGAACGAATGCGTGAAATAACCGCTTCGAGGGCCCCAGTTGACATAGTGAGCGGGTCGCCGCCCGAGATGATACAATCGCAAATCTCAGGATGGGCGGTGAGGTAATCTGCCACCTGCTCGAGCCTTGAGGGAGAAATAGAGGTTTCCCTCTTTCCGGCCACGCGTTTTCGGGTGCAGTGCCGGCAGTATGATGCGCAGGCAGTCGTGACAATGAGCAGCGCCCTGTCAGGGTAGCGATGGATAAGGCCCGGCACGGGCATATGTTCCTGCTCTTCGAGGGGGTCTTCGCAAAGACAAGGCGGATTATACAGTTCGGCAACCTGCGGCACACACATCGAAAAGACGGGGTCGGAGGTATCCGGTCGCTGAATCAGAGAGGCATAATATGGGGTTATAGCCAGAGGATACTTTGCGGTTACCGTTTTGAGGTTTTGTCTATCCGGCAATGAGGGCAGAAACTTTGTTAGCTGCTCAACAGTTCGGATTCTGTTCCTTATCTGCCATCGCCAATCATTCCAACTGCCGGAAGGCGAGGGCGGGGATTGATTAGTTTTTGTTTGAGATGAGAGATTACAGAGATTTTGTGTTCCCGGAGGTTCCGAGTCCTGGTCGTCATCCGTGTCGCCAGCAGGATTCGAGCTTTTACACATATATTTTTCCCTTAGAAAAACCATAATCGGAATCCCTGACCATACAGAGGTTCCGGCTTAATAACTTACTGCTAATTATTCGTCAAAAGGAGACGAATTTGAATTGTTCTTTTTTCTTAATTCGGCCCGGAGTCACAACAGGAGCAAAAATCATTAAGAAAAGCAGCTCCCAAAGGCCGATAAACTTTAAAAGAACGCACAACAAGCTGCTTTAGCCTTATAGCACCAACAGATACAATAGGGTATGTGTTTAGCGATTTTTTTGCACAAGTCAATACCCAAGTTCAAGATTTGAAAAAATTATTTTAATGTGGTCAATTAACAAGCTCAACATATAATAGTTTTTATGGACAACTGGTATTCAAAATTTCTGATAGCAGGCGGTGTTTTTTCCGGCATAGTAAGGCGCTTGCACAATTGTCTGGCCAAGCGTTCCTTCAGCGTCATTATTTTCAGCGCGCTGGCCTTTACACTTGTGGCCAAGCTGTATCAATCGTGGCGGATTGGTGAGCTTTCGCAATATCCGCACTGGGTTTTTGCGGATATAGCGGTGCTGCTCGGCATAGAGGTGGTTCTTTCGATAACGTGCTTTTTCCGGCCCCGGCGATGGAGTTTCAGGGTTGCGACGATTATAGCGGCAATTATGCTTATATGGTCTTTTCTCAATGCCGGCTGGATGCTGCGCACGGGCAAGCAATTTATGCCATTAGAACTGTTCCCGCTTATTCGCGACCCATACACCACAATTGCGATAGTGGCAGTAAATATGATTGCGATGCCCGTAATGGCAATATTTCTTTTAGGTCCGATTGCGGCAGCCATTACATTTCTGTCAGCGGTACTTGCAAGACCGAAGCTGCCGATTAAAAACTATGCCCGTTTTATCGGCAAAACCGTAGTAAGCGGCATCCTGATAATTATAAGCACAGCGGGATACACGGCAACGGCGGAGGAACAGACGAGACAATCAGCAACAGAGGAGATGCGGTATAACTGCCAGTTGAAAGCTGTGACAAGCAGCCTGTCAGACAGTTCCTTATGGCAGCAAAACAAATCGACACAGGCAGGTCAACGAACAATCCCGAACATCGAACAGGCAGGAATTGATGACGGCCTGAACAATAAAAAACGATATAATGTCGTTGTCGTCATGCTTGAGGGCATTCAATATCGGCATACATCGTTATACGACAAGGCAAACAACCTTACGCCGTATCTGAAAGAACTGGCAGACAAGGGAGTTGAATTTTCAAATGCAAGGACATCATTTACGCACACGACAAAGGCGCAGTTTGCACTGTTGAGCGGCAGGCATCCCTCGCCGTCGCAGGATATTACAGAGACGATACCGGTCAACAAGCCTTTCGTAAGTCTGGCATCGATACTAAAGGACAGGGAAAATTACAGGACTGCTTTCTTCGAGTCCGCCAAGGGCGAGTTCGAATCCGGCCCCGGCCTCATCCATAATCTCGGGTTCGACAAATTCTGGTCGAGGGAATGTATCGGCAATTCGGAGAAATTTCTCGGTTATCAGAGCTGCGATGAATTTGTGATGCTTCAGCCAATAACGGATTGGATTAAAAGCGAAGACAGGCCGTTCTTGCTGACGATTATGTGCTCGGTATCGCACGACCCGTATATTGTGCCGAAATGGTTTGCAGAGCCTGCCCGTGAGCCGGTAAAGCGGTATCAGCAGACGATAAATTATACAGATTCATTCATCAAGGCCCTCGATGCTGAGCTTGCAAAGCTGAACCTGACGGACAATACGATTTTTTGCGTAATGAGCGACCACGGCGAGGCGTTCGGCGAGCATGGACAATTTGCACACGAGGGAATCGGCTATGAAGAGTCAATGCGGCTGCCGTGGGTAATAAGGGCGCCGGGACTGATTAAGGCCGGCACCAAGATTGATGAACCGATAGGCTCCATCGACCTGACGCCGACACTATTGAGCATGCTGGGTTTCAATACAAAGGCAAATGATTTTGACGGCATTAATGTTTTGGGCGAAATCCCTGCCGACCGGAAGGTTTTCTTTGTCGGCGGGATGTATTATGGACCAACCGGATACGTAAAGGGCGATACTAAATATATATATGATGAGGTGACAGAGGTGCTATCGGTCTATGACTTAAAGAATGACCCCGACGAAAAGGAGCGAATCACTTTATCTACCCAGAGAAGCAGGCAGATTGCAGACGAAATCAAAAAGTGGCGTAAAGACCATATTCTTCATATCGACGAGAGCCAGCGTGGGAAAATTACTGTTTACGACGACTGGGTCATCAGGTGGGGCAATACAATCTGCCGGACAAAATACAAACCCCAGCCGGCCTTTGTAAAAGCACAATAAATGCTCTTTTTTAGCCACAGATTATACAGATTACACTGACTGCGGCGGATAAATCTTGCCTTTCCAAAAAACAGGTGTCTGTCCACAGCAGTTATGGGGTTTTACTATTTTGCCAGATATTCATCCAGTTTTTGGAAGTGCTCAGGAACGATGCCTGTTATTTCTTTTATCTTATCACAGACTCCAGATTTCTTATCAATATTGATATTGATAAGGGTCGGTTTGTTTTCTCTGTCTCTGTCGGTTATTGCTTTCTTAAAAAGCCATCGAAGGTAATAATCTGATTGCGCAAACGAGACGCCGAAGATAACTATCCTGTCGGCTGCATTAAGCTCACGATAGGCCAAACTCCAGAGAAACCCCATCTTCGGGAATTTCTCAAAGGTTTTATACATCGTCGGCGGAACAATTACACTTACAAATGGCATACCACACAAAGTGCAAAAATCTCCGGGTTTACCAACCATATTTTGGTTCGGAAAGAAAATTTGGTGATGTCCACAGTTAGGATTTGGGCAATACAGCCAATTTATAGAGCCATGAAGTTTGAGGTAAAAGCCAATGTTTAAATCTTGACTATACGAAGTTGGCGACTCTGCTTCATAGGTTACTACTGGCCCCCCAATCGCTCGGAGATTGGTCCCCAGGAGATCGTGCAGCCTGCCTAACTTGTTTTTCGCTTCTTCGGGTATATGCTTTTTTATAAGCGTATCAATAACCAAGTCATAATTAAGAGTTATGACCGAATCCGCCGAACTTCTGCTGGCCATTTGGGAGGTTATGATTTTTTCCAGCTTCGTACACCCTTTTGTAGTATCAATCTCTAATCTATTGGCGACATACTTATTAAGCTCTGTTCTCGCTTCATAAATGTACGGTTCTGGATGTTTCCCCAAAGACCCGAAAGTATCGAGACTCAATTCGATTGCCGTGACAACCTCTTCAAGATTCAGGTCTTCTAAGGGCTGGTCGTCAAACTTGTTATCGATAAATAGCTTAAGGTTCTGATATTCTTCGCCGGTGAAATCTTCCTTTCTGAAAATATTTTTCATCATTGGAAGATGAAAATCAGAGGCCGCCGAAGCACCAGCTCCAAGAAAATAAACTGTTTTTTGAATTGTATCTGCCATATATCGTCCCCAATTCTACCCAAACCAAGTCCTTCCCGCCAGTGGCGGATAAATTCCATCCTGTCTTTTTCATTACGCGAAATCTTTTTTTGCGATTTCACGAAGGAGCATAGTGGCATAACAGCCGGAGTCGAGCTCGAATTCAAGCTGTAAAAAATCGCCTTTTTCATCCTGTCCGCAATTTACTTTCCAGTTTCTCGGCTGAAAGCGCAGAGGTCGTCTGCCGCCGCGTGCGCCCAATCTTTTCATACGTTTGAGGTCTTTTTCATCTAATTTTGCCTCGGCTAAAACAGGATTCTCAATTTGCCCCGCTGGGCCTGTAAGTTCCGTCATCCGGTGTCCGAGAAGCGGGCCTGTGGGGCTTATCTGGAAGTTGTCGCAGCGGGTCTGCTCGGCAGCAGCATCTTCAACGGCAAAGCAGGCGCCGTTATCGTGTTTATAGGCCATATCGCCGACAAGAAGAGAATCAATATCCGGCATACGGCGTGCAAGAACCATATTGAATAAATAAGACTGATATGAAGAGATATAAAAGGTCTTCAGGTGCTTATCAAAGGTATCGAATGCCTTTTTTTTGTCGCCTCCGCTTTTGATAAGGCACTGAAGGGTCCGTCGCTGCTCACGGTTGAGTCGCGGCCAGGCCTCGAGGGCTTTTTCGTATAGACCTTGTTCATAAAAGCTGCAGGCGGCAGCGACAGGAGGGATGTCACCATCCTGCGGTCTGCCAAGCAAGATGTCGATGAATTCATCGGCATCTGCTTTTATACAGGCGTGGCCGAGCAGGTGACTATTTTTGCGGCTGCCGAATCGCTGCAGGCCGAAATAATTCGGCACCCCCCTTTTAGCAAGGACTGACAGGATTTGTTCTGCGAGAGCGGCGGCCTGCCGCAAAGGGATTTGGGGCTGACGGAGTTTGACAATAAAGCGATTGCCGGCGAGGTGTCCGTGTTTGATTTTATTGGTGTGCCTGTCGAGGGCAAGGATCTTTATATTCGGGATTTGCAAGGCGGCGATTTTTTCAGGCTCGATATGCTCGATGGAGAGCCACTGTCGGGTGACGGCACGGGCGTCTTTGAGGCCGGCAGAACCGACATCCTTTCGCAAGATATTCAATGCACGCGAAATGCGGTCGATTGCCTCATCTGTCGTCAAGCCTCTTTTCTCGATAAAGATATAGGTGTGTGTGCCGAGGCCTCCGGCCTTGTAGAGAGGGATTTCCTCGACGAAGAAATCATCGAAAGATTCCTTGATGCTGCCGCCCGTGCCGCCGAGAGAGGCGGTAAGAAACGGCAGAGGCATATCTGATTTCGAATCGAGCATAAGTTTTCGAATCTTACAATTAACAGCATATTCTGGATTAACATAAAGTATTTTTGCAGGGATATATAATAACATTAAATGCCGGCGGATAAAGATTAAATTAGTCATAGAAAGAACTTGCAAAAAGATTCGAAGCGGTTATAATCGCCGTCGAATTGCTCAATTGTTGCTGAAAATAAACAGGGATAAGTTATGGAAAATCATCGTATAAGTCATATTAAGAAGAAACGGAAAAGCGGTTTTCTGACAAGAATGCGAAGAAAAGGCGGCAGAGCTATCTACAGCAGGCGACGGCGAATCGGCCGTTCCACTACCTTCGAAAAATAACATTCATATATCGACAAACATTAATCAATCCCAAAAGGTTGCAAGATGAGGCAATCTTTTGTTATTATATTCCTGTATATCGTCTGCGAAATTTCTTTGTGGATTCAGGTATCTGATTTTTATGAACGAATTTCTGCCCACAACATTTGAAGAGATTCGGGAGCGCGGATGGGATGGGGTTGATGTAATTCTGGTGACGGCTGATGCTTACGTTGACCATCCCTCATTTGGCGTTGCCCTTATAGGCAGGTGGTTGGAAAAGAACGGGTTTCGCGTTGCGGTGCTTGACCAGCCGGACTGGCGGAGCGTCGAAGCGTTCCGCAGTCTGGGGCAGCCGAGACTTTTCTGGGGCATAACAAGCGGCGCCGTCGATTCGAGACTGAACGATTATGCGTCGATGGGACATCGCCGGAAGGAGGATTTATACAGCGCCGGCGGTCAGGCAGGTTTGCGGCCTGTAAGGCCCCTGCTTGTCTATGCTGCACGGGCAAGAGAGGCCTTCAAAGGGATACCGATAATTTTAGGAGGACTTGAGGCCAGCCTTCGCAGGCTCGTTCATTACGATTACATAGAAGACCAGCTCAAACGGTCCGCTCTGGCTGATGCAAAGGCGGATATGCTCGTTTTCGGAATGGCGGAAACGGCTATTTTGGAGATAGCACGTCGGTTAAATGCGGGGCAATCGATTGAAAATCTTAACGACATAGCGGGCACAGCTTTTGTTGTAAAATCGGGGACTGCTGCTCCTTCAAATGCGGTAAGGCTGCCTTCTCTGATTGAACAGCGGGAAGATAAATCGCTTGTTATGGAGGCGCAATTGTTATACCAAAAGCAGGCCTGCCCGGAAGGACTGCCGGTGGTTCAGGAGCAGGACCCCGGCACAATCGTCGTAATGCCGCCTGCCAAGCAATTGACAAGCGAAGAGATGGACAGGATATACGATTTGCCTTTCAACCGGATGTGGCATCCGAAATATGACAAGAGCGGCGGCGTGCCTGCGCTTGCGTCTATTCAATTTTCGATAACAAGTCATCGGGGCTGTTTTGGCGGATGCAACTTCTGTTCGCTTTATTTTCATCAGGGGAAACAAATAAGCAGCCGCTCGACCGACAGCATCTTAAGCGAAGCAGAGCGGATAAGAAGGCATCCGAAGTTTCGTGGGACGATAAGCGATATAGGCGGCCCGACGGCCAATATGTACGGGATAAAATGCGAACAGGCAGAAAAGTGCGGTCGGAGCAGCTGTCTTTTCCCAACTAAGTGTAAAAGGCTGAAGGTAGAAATTAAGCAGCTGCTCGCAATGATGATTGCGGTGCAGAAATGGCAAGAAAAAAGTTCGAGAAAGATTAATATTTATATTGCTTCGGGGATTCGGCACGACCTTGCACTGCAGAATAAGGATTATATTGAGCTATTGAGTTCAAATTTTGTGGGCGGCCATCTGAAGGTTGCGCCGGAACACAACTCGCCTGCCGTGCTGCAACTTATGGGCAAGCCTTCGTTCGAGTTTTTCGAGGAATTTGAGGCACGATTTAACGAGGCGTCGAAGCGAGCGGGCAAAAGGCAGTTCCTTGTGCCATATTTTATAAGCTCTCATCCGGGCTGCGGAATTACAGAAGCCCTCAAACTAACGGAATATCTTGTAGAAAGAGGTTTGTGCCTGCGGCAGGTTCAGGATTTTGTGCCGATACCGCTTACGACATCGACTGCAATGTTCGTATCAGGCAGAGATACAAAGGGGAGCAAGATACACATTCCGCAAGGCCGGGGCGAAAAACGGCTTCAGGCAGCCTTAATGCAATTTTGTGAAGGCAGGAATAAAAGAACTGTTACCGGCTTTCTGCAAACAGAAAACCGGGCAGACCTTATCGCCGCAATAAATAAACTGAGGAACAAAGGAGCAGAGGCGCAAAGGAACAAAGATAAGAAAAGTGCGGATTTCGAATAATCTTTTACCACTTTGGATTCGACCGGTTCAATCCGCCAGACGTATGGCGGGCTCACCACTTCTTGAAAATAATAAAGACGGCGACGACAATCAGCAGGAAACCGACCAGATAATTCCACTTGAAATCTTCCTTCAGATAGAGTACGGAAAAAACAGAAAACACAAGAAGCGTGATAACCTCCTGAATGGTTTTAAGCTGTGCGGTAGAGAACTGGTAAGAGCCAATTCTGTTTGCGGGAACCTGAAAACAATACTCGACAAAAGCAATAAGCCAGCTTACCACGATAGCGGCCCAGAGCGGGCTGTTTTTGTATTTGAGATGCCCATACCAGGCAATAGTCATAAATATGTTCGATACCGTCAAAAGAATTATAGCTTTCATAAAAAACCTGCATCAAAAAATAACCGATTATTCATTACGGCCGATTAAAAGCGGTAATTTATAACAGATTAAAACGGGAAAACAAGTATTTAAGATCCAATTGCTCTGTTGAAAAGATGCCGATTTATCTGTCATACCTGCCCCGCATCAAGTGCGGGGTGAACTTCAGCGGGTCTCCAGAAACCTGTGTAAATAATGGATTCCTGCCCCTGCTTCCGCAGGGGTGACAACCTCTCGCAGGAATGACAAACCCTAAGTTTTCAACAGAGCAAGATTCAAGCAGGGCATTTCTAATGTCTGAGAAAGCAATGAAAAATCAACAAAAAAAACGATGACGAATGTATAAGGTTTGGTATGAATAAATTGACAAGATGAACAAAATATGATAAAATTAACGTTTTTATAGGTTTGAACCAATAAATCTATTGGGTAAAAGGTTTTTTCCCTGTAAGAACAGCAGCAAAGTCAAACCTGGCAAAATGAATTTCATTGAACAACCGGAACTGTAAAAGAATTGTGGCAAAAAGACAACCCGATGATACTCATATTCGGCTCGGCGGCGAGCAGGATTCTGTAGGCGCGGGAGTGGGCATTCTTGGAGCAGTCTATGCCCGAGATATTAGCATCGAGCATTGAATTCGGCGGATATGTATCAATAGTGAAACTTGTTATATTCCTTGGGCTCTTTTTCCCGTTGCTGCCGCTATTAGGCTGGATATATAACGATGCGGCAGCCCTCGAAGAAAGAGACCGGTTGTGGACGGGGATTATCTTAGGGGCGGCAGCGGCGGCAATCGTGATGTGGATTGTTGTGCCATTTTTCATAGCAGGGATGCTTTTTTACATAATAGCAGTTGCGGCATCCACATCGGCATACATCAAGGGGCGAAACGCAAAGGTTATCGAGTCCGAGAAGGTTCTGACAGTTGAGCATATAAAAGGGCTGTTATTCGGCAGCAAGGACAAGAAGCTGAAAGCAGACAAGAAATTTGTTTTTATTACCGCCAATAAAAACGAGGTGCCTGTACCCGAGCCAAGGACAGCGGATTTTTACGGATACAAAAAAGCCCACGAGCTTTTCAGCGATGCGATACTGCGAAGAGTGACAAATATTGTGCTTGTGCCGGTTCAGGAAGGATATAATTGCGTGTACTACATCGACGGCATTGCAATAAAACAGCCCGTCACTTCAAAAGAGCAGATGGAATACCTTGTCAAATTTTTAAAGCTGCTCAGCAACCTGGATACAAATGAAAAACGCAAGCCGCAAAAAGGCAAATTCAAAATCAGAAAAGAGGGGGATGATATTGAATGGGAGATAATTACGGCAGGCTCAACAGTGGAGAACAGGTACAAATCAACCAGAGGATACGGCAAAGTCTTACAAAACTCGATGAGCTGAATCTCGCACCGGACCAATATCAAAGTCTCAGCGAGCTTCGGGACATCAAACAGGGAGTTTTTATCGTGAGCGGCCCGGCGAAAAGCGGTTTAACGACAACATTCTACACACTTCTGCGCAATCATGATGCTTTTCTGAATAATATTAGTGCGCTGAGAGAGAACCATCAGGAGAGCCGCCAAACATAACGCAGGAGGTATTTACACCGAGCGACAGCGGCACAACGACGTTTGCGAGGAACTCGAGGCAATGCTAAGGACGGAGCCGGACATTATCGGAGTAGCGGGCTGCACGGATAAAGAAGCAGCGCTGCTTTGCTGCAAGGCCGCCAGAGAAAATAAACTTGTTTACGTTACTATGGAAGCAGACAACGTCCTGCAGGCATTAGATAAATGGGTTCAAATGGTCGAGGACAGCGCAGCGGCGCTGGGGATCCTTGTGGGGATAAGCAATCAGAGGCTTGTAAGGAAGCTGTGCGAGGAATGCAAAGAAGCATATACACCAGACCAGGAATTGCTGAAAAAGTTCAATATACCTGCGGACAAGGCAAAGGCGTTTTACCGTGCCGGTAAGGCTCAGTATGACAAAGCGCGGCAAAGCGATAACCTGCGAAAAGTGCCAGGGGACAGGGTATGTCGGCAGAATGGGAGTATTCGAGATTATCAGGATAAATGACCAGCTTCGAAGGTCGATATTAAGTTTAAAGCTGCCGGAAATTGCGAGGCAGTTCAGAAATGCAAAGATGCTGTATCTGCAGGAACAGATGCTTAAAAGAGTGCTGGCTGGAACGACATCAATAAATGAGATGATTCGAGTATTATCAAGACAAAAAGGCGAAGGGAAAAAATAATTTCAAAAAGACGAAATTTCAGGCGGCTTGAAACAAAACGAATATAAGAAGAACCGGAGATTTTGACAATGGCAATTATAATAGTTGCAGCGATTATATTAGGCTCTGCCGGATACCATTTTTTCAAGGGGAGCATAATCAGGTCATTTGGCATGCTGATAGCGGCCATTTTTGCAATGTTTTTTGCGTTCGGATATTTTGAAATGCTATCGGCGATGATTATCAGCTACAGCGCCAAGAATGCTACTTTTCTAATACCGTGGGCACAGGCCCTTTCGTTTCTGCTGATTTTCGGCTTTAGCTTTTCCCTTATGCAGGCGCTGCTGATTCAGCTAACACGCTATGAGGTGAACTTTGGTAAAACTGCAGAGTATGTAGGGCGAATTTCTCTGGGTGTATTGATAGGCTTCATTCTTTCAGGTGTTATTCTTACGTTCATAGCAATGCTGCCAATATCAGCCCAATACCCCTACTCGCGATTCGACGAAGCTAACCCTGATGCAGAAAGGCCGAACAGGGTAATTTTGAACTGCGATGGTTTTGTTTCAGGGCTGTTCGGGTGGATAAGCAGGGGAAGCTTCAGCGCCATCACAAACGGAAGGAGCTTTGCCGCTCTTCATCCGAAATATATCGACCAGCTTTATTTAAATAGACACGGCATATACAAAAACGCGCCGATAACATCGGTGGGCAATGAGATAATCGTTCCTGCAGACGACGGCGCCTGGCAGGCCGGAAAAGATATTAAGGATACCGACGGAAAAATTGTCGAAGCGAGAGGCGGGTATTGGCTGATTATTGTAAGAACAGGAATAAAGAAGATTCCTAATTATCAGACAGATGTTGCCTTTACCTTTTCACAGATAAGACTGCTCTGCGGACAGAAAAAAGAAGGCACAAAAGGACCGGCGGGTCGCGGTAAAAATATCTACCCTCTCGGGTATCTTAAGACATCGCAACTGATGCAAAAGATAAGACTGTCTGAAAAAATGACACTCGGGCGAGACGACCTGAACGAACAATTGCCCGGAGGACAGGGCAAATGGATTAATTTTGTATTTGAGGTGCCGAATAATTTCACGCCTTATGCAATGGAATTGAGACAAAACAGTATTTCTGCAGTGCCGACACCCGTGGGCGAGGAAAAGGCCTTAGCGATGACAGCTTTTATAACCGCATCCGAGTCAGCGAAAGATTACGCTGAATTGTCAGCCATTGAATCGTCGAAGATTTACGGTAGGATTCTGACCGGACAAACAAGAGTGCTTGAGGATTTGCCTTTGTCGATTCAGAATGAAGAAGAATGGAACAAAATCCAGACGGAAACAAGCATTGCAAAGGCGAGGTTCAGTGAGGGGCAAATCACGTTCGTGCAGGCCGAGCTGAAATTGACCGGCGAGGCGGCCAAATCGACAGGCTTTGCCGCAAACAACGTCTCAAAGCTGCTCAAACAAATGGAAGGGTATAATATTCTGGCGTTGAAATGCAATGAGCCAGCTACAGGGGCGGCAATCAGCGGAGGGCAGCTTCCGGTTTTAGCAGAGCTTAATGGCAGAATACATCATCCGGTCGGCATCATTGCATCAGGGAAGAGCGGAGAGGACAAGATTTACGAGATTGATTACTGTGCTGTAACGAGAGATAAAGATGTTGCGGGTCTTGTTATCGGCGAAAACGGGGCGGTTGCACAGGCATTTCCGGAAAAAATCTGGATAACAGAAAAGACTGAGAGCATACAAGCGTTTTATGTTTTATATCTTGTCAAACTTGGAGAAGATGTGACTATCACGTCTGCAAAACCGGCAGATGCCCAGACAGGAGCCAAATTCACGAGATTCCAGGCCTTTATTGTAAGGTAATCGGGCAGTCAAGCGACGCGGGCTAAATAAAACGACAGAAACAACCCCCAGTGAAACTGGGGGCTAAATATAACGGAACACACACGCAAAACTTCAATAAAAAACCCTTGTTATTTTGATTGACTTCAGTTAACATTCTTCGTTTCTGAATAATTTAGGAATCGAACGTTTTTGGAGGCTTGGAATTGGCTAAGACAGGCGAAATAAGAAATGTGGTATTGTTAGGACACGGCGGAAGCGGCAAGACATCACTGGCAGAGGCAATACTGCATAAATGCGGGGCAACGAACCGGCTGGGCAGCGTCCATGAAAAAACGAGCATCTGCGATTACTACGAAGAGGAAAAGGAGCATCAGCATTCGATTCAGCCAGCAGTTGTCTATGTAAAATATAAAGACAAATTGATAAACATAATCGACGCGCCCGGCTCGCCGGAATTTATTGGGCCGTCGATAGCAACGATACCGGCGGCAGAGACTGTGGTAATCGTCATAAATGCGGCGGCGGGCGTTGAGATGGTGAGCCGAAAGGTATTCGAGCTGACGACAAATAAGTCACGAATCATAATAGTCAACAAAATAGATGCGGAAAATACAAACCTGGCGGAACTGGTTAAGGTAATACAGGAAATGTTCGGCAAGGCCTGCCGGTGTGCGAATCTGCCTTCTGCGGATAACAAGTCTGTTATCGACTGCGTGAAGAACAAAAGCGGAAGCTCCGGCTTAGGCGATGTCGGCACGGCGCATACGGAACTGATAGAAAGTGTTATCGAAGCTGATGAGAAGCTGATGGAAAGTTATCTTGGGGGTGAAGAAATCAGCGATGAGCAGATAGCGACAGTCTTTGTGGAGGCATTTAAGTCGGGAACGATAATACCGGTGCTTTTCACGGACGCCCGCAAAGAGGTAGGGATAACAGAGTTCCTGGATATGGTCGCAGATTTCACGCCCTCGCCAATACAGGTCAGGCCGATGGAGTTGAAAGACGGCGAAAAGATTACGGTGTTAAAGAGCGACCCGTCCGGGCCCCTTGCGGGACTTGTGTTCAGGGTAGGCAGCGACCCGAAATCGAATATAAAATATACATCGATACGGATTTTCAGCGGAACGATGAAGTCCGATACCACGATAATGCGCAATGATGAACACAAAGGAATCAGGGCGGGCCATATCCTTAAATCGCAGGGTGCGGAAAATAAGGAGATAGAATTGGGCGAGGCGGGCGATATTATCACATTAGCCAAGCTTGAAGAGCTGAGGATTGGCGACTTGGTGCACAGCGGTAATGCCTGCGGCAAATTTATCATCCCTGCCGTCCCGGAACCAATGTTCGCACTTGCGCTCGAGCCGGCAGCCAGAGGCGACGAGCAAAAGATTGGAGCGGTGCTTGACAGGCTTTGCGAAGAGGACCCCTGTTTCAAGGTTTCACGCGACCAGCAGACAAAGGAGCTGGTTATACATGGCCTGGGCGAGCTGCACCTGCGTGTTATGCTCCAGAAAATGGAAAGAAGATTCAAGCTAAAGGTGACGACCAAAGAGCCGAAGATACCCTATCGTGAGACAATCACCGGCAAGGCGGAGGGGCACTACAGACACAAGAAGCAGACGGGCGGAGCGGGACAGTTCGGCGAGGTGTATCTGCGGGTCGAGCCGGCGGAGAGGAATTCGGACCCGCCGCTTGTTTTCAGCTGGGACATATTCGGCGGCTCGGTACCGGGTCAATATGAGCCTGCGGTTCTGAAGGGTATCAACGAGGTGATGCAGAACGGCGTCGTTGCGGGCTTTACAATGCAGGATATAAAGGTATCGATTTACGACGGCAAGGACCACCCGGTTGACTCAAAGGAAGTGGCATTTCGGATTGCAGGCAAAATGGCGTTTATCGACGCATTGCAGAAGGCAAAACCAGCGCTGCTTGAGCCGATAGTCAATATCGAGGTGACAGCGCCAGCGGAAAATATGGGCGACATCACCGGCGACCTTGCGGGAAAAAGAGGGAGGGTGCAGGGGCAGGATATGCTGCCGGGAAATTTTGTGGTAATCAAGGCGCAGGTGCCGCTGTCGGAGGTTATGCAGTATAACAGCCAGATAAAAAGCGTGACCGGCGGGCGAGGCAGCTACTCGATGACGCTGAGCCATTACGAGCCTGTGCCGTCGCACATTCAGCAGCAGGTCATCGCTATGTATAAGAAAGACACCGGCAAGGAAGAAGAATAGTGTAAAGAAGCCGGTAGATAATAGTTAAGAGTTAAGGGTTAAGGGTTTTTTATTCTTCTATCTGCGCTCTTTGCCCCACACGTTTTAATATCTCTTCCAAAGCAACAAACCATAGAAGCCATTTCATAACCTCGTTTTTTGTTATGGAACCGTCTTAATCTGCAGTACTGTTGTAAAAATTGGCGTCTGGATTCCCGCTTTCGCGGGAATGACAGTTATATGAAATGGTTTGTAAGCAGTAGAAGGTTTATGCGCTGCAGGATTTGATGGAGAGGATAATAAAGCCGAGAAAAGAAGCGGCGGCAACGAGGCTCAAAAGCAGAATAGCGATGCGGTAATTGGTGATAGTCTTTTCCTGTTCGATGTCAACAGTTTCAGGAATTTCCTGAATTTCGCTGCCTTCTTCGAGTTTTTTGAGCATAGAGACGTCAAATTTTTTATGGGCCCGACAGAGGCAGCTGACCTGCCTGGACGGCTTGGAGGTCTGCGAGGAGGTCTTCGGCGTTGTTGTAACGGTCTTCTTTTCGTTTGGCCATCATAACCTCAATCACTTCGGATACGCCGTTCGACAGGGAAGTGTTGATATGGTCAGGCGGCACAAGCTCCTGCCGCAGATGTTTTTTCATAACCTCCGAAGGGTCATTAGCCATAAAAGGGACGCGGCCGGTGACCATATGATAGAATGTTGCGCCGAGGCCGTAAATGTCCGCACGGCCATCGATGTTGATTTCGCCCCGAATCTGTTCAGGCGAGATATAGTAAGGGGTGCCGTAGGCCTTGCCGGCCTCGCTCTGTGCCGCCTCGATGTCGCTGGTCTGGCGTGCAAGACCCATATCTGCGAGTTTGACGACCCCTTCCTTGTTTATCATAATGTTTTTCGGTTTGACGTCCCGGTGAATCAGGCCGTTGTCGTGGGCATGCTTGAGCGCCTTTGCGACCTGGATGACAATATCGAGCGCTTCCTGCTCCGAGAAGATTTTTCCTGCGGCGAGGTCTTCATAGAGGGTTTTTCCCTCGACATACTCCATAACGAAATAATGGTAGCCGCCTGCCTCACCGACGTCGATGGCCTGGACGATGTTGTTGTGGTTAAGCTTTGCAGCGGCCTTGCCTTCCTTATAAAAGCGGGTCACATATTCAGGGTTTTCGCTGAATTGTTTCGGCAGGATTTTGATGGCAACGATACGGTCGAGGCTGACCTGTTTTGCCTTATAGACGACGGCCATAGCGCCTTTGCCGAGTTTGCCGATAATCTGATAGCCTGGAATCTGCTCGGGGAGGGCCTTGGTTTCCTTAATCCTTGCCCTGAGCCTTTCGAGCTGGGCAGGCGTGACATAGCCGAGGTCAATCATAATATCGGCAAGCATAACCGGATGAATCTGACGACGAGCCTGAAGCTCTTTGAGGGAACGCTGCAGTTCCTCCTCGGTGCAGAGTCCCTGCTCGATAGCCAACTTACCCAAAATCGAGTCGTAACTTGTTTCCGTTGACATCAGTCCTTCGACTTTGCTCAGGATAGTGATCCCGCCGCAGGCGGGTCGAACCATAAAACCACCCGGCCGACAATGCCCGGTGAATTTCAAAAAACAGGCTTAAACGCCTATATACGATATAATAAAACAAGCGTTTGTCAAAAAAAACTTTGACTGCAAAAGGATAAACAAGCAAGCTGTCAATCTTTCAAAATCGGCAGGTGCAACCAGCAACTTTAGTCTTTTCTTGACCAACAGGATGAAAGAGAACTCTTTTATGGGGCCTGCTGAAATACAGAACCAATTACAATTCATAAATTAACAGCAAGCCCCCTGCCTGCGAGGTATTCCTTTATTTGCCCTACGGAGAATTGCTGGAAATGCGTCAAGGACGCCATCAGGACTGCGTCGGCATCGCCGAGGACTATTGCGTCGTAGAAATGTTCGAGGGCCCCAGCCCCGCCGGAGGCAATTAAGGGGATATTGACGGCATCGCTTACAGCCTTGTTCAGCCGGTTGTCATAGCCTGCCCTGGTGCCGTCGGCATCCATACTTGTTAAAAGGATTTCGCCTGCGCCGAGTTTTTCGCCTTTGACTGCCCATTCAATCACATCAAGAGCTGTCGGCTCGGTGCCTGCCTTTATGCAGACATTCCAACTGCCGGGACTTCCTGCCGACCTGCGGGCATCAATGGCAAGGACGATGCACTGGCTGCCCAAACGCCCGGCTGCTTCTGATATCAGTGTCGGGTCTTGAACGGCAGCGGTATTTATCGAGACCTTTTCTGCACCGCTGCGCAAAAGCCGGTCAATCTGCTCAATTGACCTGATGCCTCCGCCAACGGTAAAGGGGATAAAAACCTTTTCAGCAACCTTTTCGACAAGCTCAACAATGGTTCTACGCGAACGAATGGTGGCGGTAATATCGAGAAAGACCAGTTCGTCAGCGCCCTCTTCGCTGTAACGAATGCCGAGTTCGACGGGGTCGCCGGCATCCTGCAGATTGAGAAAATTAACGCCTTTCACGACCCGATTATCTTTCACATCGAGGCAGGGGATAATTCTTTTTGTAAGCATCAAGGCCCCTTTTCACAAAACGAAGCAAAATTTTTCAGAACTTGCAGCCCAGCCGGTCCGCTTTTTTCAGGATGAAACTGTGTTCCGTAGATATTATTTTTCTGGACAGCTGCCGGTAAGTCAAAACCATAATCAGTAAAGGCAATTTTGGCTTCACTATCGATAATTTTTGCATAGAACGAATGGGCGAAATAAAAATGCCTTTCGCCGCCGAGACCTTTAAAAAGTTCCATATCGTCAGGGGACTTTACCTTGTTCCAGCCCATATGCGGAATAATTCTGCCCGGCGGCAAGGCAATGACATCACCGGCTATCAGGCCAAGGCCTTTGTATTGGCCCTGTTCAAAACTTTTGTCGAACAATAACTGATGGCCGACGCAGATGCCAAGGACCGGTTTTCCGGTCTGTACAAAATCCTTTATAACTTTATCGAGTCGGCCAAGCCGGCTTACCGCATAGCCGAAGGCGGCAACGCCGGGCAGGACGATGCCGTCGGCAGAGCGGATTTCGCTTTCGAGGCAGCTTAACTTTGCCGGGCAGCCTAAATAGGCAAAGGCATTGCAGACACTGCGGACATTTCCAATATTGTAATCAATTACAACAATCATAAAAAGTCATAAGTCAAAAGTCATAAGTCAAAAGCACAAAGTCATTTTAAGGAAAATAAGAAGTCTGAATTATACCATAGAATTATTACTCGTTCAATCTTAAAGGTCAAATAAGGAAGTCTGATAATGGGTTTAAGCAAAAATCAATTGCTGGCTTCGTCAATTAGCGTATAATTAAGAAGCGGCGTTTTTTGACAAGAAAGACTCCAAATTTAAGGAGAAATAAATGTGCGGAATAGTAGCCTATATTGGCCAAAAGGCGGCTCAGCCGGTCATGATAGAAGGCCTCAAAAGGCTGGAATATCGCGGTTATGACTCGGCAGGGATTGCCCTGTTAAGAAACGGCAAAATAGAAATCCAGAAGACAAAGGGGAGAATAAGCGACCTCGAAAAAATCCTCAATGAAACAGATTGTCACGGAGCGCATCGGAATAGGCCATACCCGATGGGCAACGCACGGGGTGCCGAATACCGTTAATGCACATCCTCATACGGATTTCAGCGGCAAATTTGCCGTCGTTCATAACGGCATTAGTCGAAAACTACGGGACACTGAAAAAATGGCTCCAGACAGAAGGCGTAAAATTTCTAACAGAAACCGATACGGAGGTCATAGCACAACTGATAGGTTATATTTACAGCAAAGGCGAACTGCGGGAATTCGAAATGCAGCGACGGGCAGAACAAATTCGAATGGGCGGTTCAGCAGGCAATTGGGAAGCTGCACGGCACATTCGGACTGGCGATTCTGTGTTCGGATTATGCAGATACGATAATCGGCGCAAAGAGGGGAAGCCCGCTGATTTTAGGCGTCGGCGACAATGAATATATACTGGCCTCCGATGCTGCTGCAATTGTAGAACATACGACGCAGGCGATTTATCTGGCCGACAACGAAATGGTAACCATAAGCGAAGGCGGATTTCATACTAAGACAATCGACAATGTCGTTATCAGCAAGGAACTTGAACAGATTGAATTTTCGCTCGAAGCAGATTGAGCTGGGCGGCTTCCGCACCACATGCTCAAGGAGATTTTCGAGCAGCCGACGTCTCTGCAAACCTGTATGGGGGGCAGACTCGACATACAGGGCAACAGGATAAAATTGGGGGGCGTTGCAAACTATCTGCGTGAGACTGACAAGGACAAAAAGAGTAATATTAACGGCGTGCGGAACGGCTTTTCATGCAGGCCTGGTCGGCGAGTATTTGTTCGAGCATCTGGCGAGGATTCCGACGGAAACGGAATATGCGAGCGAATTTCGGTACCGCAACCCGATAATCGAAGACGGAACGGTTGTGATAGCGATAAGTCAGTCCGGCGAGACAATCGACACGCTGGCAGCTGTCGAAGAAGCGAAAGAGCGGGGAGCAACCGTTCTGGGAATCGTCAACGTCGTAGGCTCGACAATAGCAAGAGCAACCGACGCAGGAATATATCTGCACGCCGGGCCTGAAATCGGAGTGGCAAGCACAAAGGCATTTACGGCGCAGGTCGCTGTTTTGACGATGCTCGCAATAGAACTGGGCAGAAGAAAACATATAAGCAGCACAGACGCCGCATATTACATCGACGAGCTTTCCAAAATTCCGGATAAAATAAGCCGGATATTACAGTCATCGGAAGAAATCAAAAAAATTGCCGCTGCCAACATCAACAAGAACAACTGGCTGTTCCTCGGACGTGGATTCAACTATCCGGTTGCACTCGAAGGCGCTTTGAAGCTGAAAGAAATCAGCTATATTCACGCAGAGGGGCTGCCGGCGGCAGAAATGAAGCACGGCCCGATAGCGCTGATTGTCGATGGGATGCCGGCTGTGTTCATCGCTACTGCGGGTCCGCAATATGAAAAAATTATGGGTAATATCGAGGAGGTGCGTGCCCGCGGAGGTAAAATAATAGCGGTTGCAACCGAGGGTGACGAGACAATCAAAAAATATGCCGAGCACTTAATAACAATCCCTGATGCACCTGAGATATTGCAGCCGCTTCTTACTGTAATCCCGCTCCAACTGCTTGCCTATCATGCAGCGGTTTTGCGGGGATACGATGTTGATAAACCCCGCAATCTTGCCAAAAGCGTTACCGTGGAATAAAGAGTGACGGAGGCAAAAGTAGTGACAGGAAGTCAAAGACACCCTTTTCCCTCAAAATCCCTGCCATCGGCTTTTACGCTGGTCGAGATGCTGGTTGTGACGGGGACAATTGCGACGCTGCTTGCCATTACGCTGCCTTGTTTGAGGGAAGTGCAGACTTATGCAAGGCGGATAAAATGTGTCCACAATTTGAAACAAATCGATTTAGGAATGTCGGTTATATTTAAATTCCAATGAAGATACATACCCCTGCGCACAGGACCCACTGCCGTCAGGCAACTGGCTGTGGATGGGCCGCGGCTGGCGAAAATTTGTCGAGCCATATCTGGGCGGAAAAATTGATGCAAATCACCCGGGCGTGCTGTTGTGTCCGCAGGATATGACAGACAAACAAAAATTTGAAGCAACAAGCTACGCCTACTCAATGAGTTTTTATCATAGTCCGCAGCAAATTGATACAATGAGCAGCTCTCAGGACACGTATTCAAATCCGCGGCCATCAATACCTCAGAAAATATTCGGAGTTAGGAAACCAGCGGAAAAGATTTTAATTGGCGAGTGGAACAGCAATCACTTTCAAACAAAAGGAAAAGATGACGGCTGGTGGTGCTGGGAGGGATGCCGGAATTTTCTCTTTGCCGACGGCAGCGTTTATTTTATAGAAGCGAGCGAGATCCGGCAGGCCAACGACAATTGGCCGGATGCCAATCTGACGGTTGGCGGTATAAAGGGAACAGACTGGCCTTAAAACTATAACGGCCAGTCTGTCAAATAATCTTAAATGCTTTTACTTATTTATCCCTGCCTGCTGAATTGTCTGAAGCAAATCTTCTGTTACATCCTTAAGTCATCAATTTATTTAATTATAGCCAGGGCCCCAGAATTGAGGTTGCTCTGAAGCTGATGGTAGACTAAGCTGTGGCCAGAATTGGAATTTGCCATCCCTGTAGTTCGGAGGTACATATCTGTCATCAACAGGTGACTTTACACCCTTAATATTCCCTACGTGACCATCAACAAAAATCATATTCATAGTTCCATCGTGAAAAAACCCCGTCGTCATCCTGTGGTGGCCATCTATGGGAAGGTGTAAATCTTTCACATTAGGGTGTTCAGCATCATAAAACTGAGCTGCATAGCTGGTTTCTCCCATAAGCAAACAGTCTGAAGGATACTTTATCTCATAAAATCTGTATTTTCCGCCAGGACCTAATTTTATTTCTGTCGAACCCTTAGAATCATCATAATAACCATTCAAAGCATAACTCGTAAGGCCTTTGTGCGGACAGTTTTTAAAACCAAGCGGGTAAGGGTCCTTATCTTCTGGGCATAGCCATATTTGAGCATAATTATCTAATGGATCTTGATGAATGTCTTGACCTATATATGGAAGCAATGCTATATTCCAAACCCCCAAAGCTTCTTTGAGACTATGAGAATATACCAGTTCCTTGGCAACGATAATCCGATCATCATTGTCATTGGCATAGGTTTTAAATGCTAAAGCTGTCTGCCACATACGAGATGAGCAGATAACACGGTTGGTAACTTTTCTTGCACCTATCAAAGCTGGAACTGTAATGCTGATTAATAAACCAATGATTGAAATGACTACAACTAGTTCACTTAAGGTAAAACCTTTACCGGAACATTTGATATTTAGCCCATGCTTTAGAAAGTTTTTTCCGAAATATGAAGCAAACCTTGTACTTTTTATAAGCGACATAACCGTTTTCGGTATACTACTCATTTCAGCCAGTTAAAACAGAAAATTTTTAAGTCCTTGTTATCTACAATCCCATCCAGATCCAGGCCCGCTGTAAGCTTCTCGCTATCTTTCCAATCAAGGGCAAATATAGCATAATCTATGAAATTTACCACACCATCTTCATTCAGGTCAGCAACGTTAAGGCATCTGGTGTCGATATCGACTTGATCAATCATGCTCGCTGCCATAAATGGATTTGGATCATACAAAGCTGTGAGGCGAATATACTCAAAATCAGGTTGATCATTAGAATCATAAATAGCGGTGATTCGGTACCATTTACCGGTAATACCCTCAGGTTCGTTTAATGCCTCTAAAAATTCTGAGACCATATTAAAGCCATTTACCTCAATGAAGTTTGCATCCCTTGCGATTTCTATAGCATAGTTCACAGCTCCATCCTTACGTGCAAAATATGTCATCTGAATCCATAGCTGTTCATGCCAGTTTTCATCTCGATAGTTGTTAGGAACAAAAAAGGTAAGATAGCTATTACCCATCCCCCCGTACATACACCTGCGGTCAGTAGTTAATTGTGGAGGTTTAACATACCAGCCTTTCATCCATTCATGACTGTTTTCAAAACTTATTAACACAGGGTCCCCAAAATCATTAACCCAGTTTGGCTGACCATCCGCAATCAGAGGTAAAGGCGGCCCATCAAGCTCCATATCAACAGTGCCATTAAAAGCCCAACTCTGGTGGGTAAAATCAACGTTATTCTCCCATAGCGGCGGATTACTATAATCAGCAAACAAAGGAGATACTAATATGGCTTGAATGACAAAAACCAAAACAGAGAGTCTTTTCATTTCTTACCTCTAAATACAAAAACAACAACTTAATATGGGATTTCCCATATTAAACGCTTGGCTACGCAACCAAGCCTTTCAATACTACAATAATATCAAAATCTTCCTTGAACTGCAACCAGATCCTCAGCCTTGGCGTGTTGGTTCTGAAAAAAGAAACGCTAAAAAAATGCCTTGAAATGTTATCTTTTGTCAAAATTTTATAAGTATTCCAGACTGACTGGTAAGTTTTTCCAGATTTTGAGATGGACATTTTATCACCCATTCAATTTGTTGCTCATCCCTGCTCTCGCCGACTTGTGTGCTAAAATTTAAAGCTATCTTGATTTCTTTAAGAACAAAACTCGTGTCACGTACCTCCTCTAAACGCACCTTCGATATTGCCCCTGCGCTATATTCAACAGACTGGAATAAATTTCCGGACGCTAACCAAAGAGGGATACCCCCTGCCCCGGCTCCAATCTGTCCATGCAAATCTCCGGTAAATTCGAAAATCAAGGAGATAGTATTGTCCTCTCTGTGCCATAAACACGTTCCAGCACCCACTCCATCAATTTCGGTTTCAAAATCCGCAAAACCATAAGAGGCGAGAGGAACAATAGGAAGCCCTAAACCCGCTTGGGCACTGCTGGCTCCCTTAAGATACCACGGCGAACGAGGTGGATAGAATGAACTGGATATTGATAAAAGCCGTCATAAAGGCCAGGAAAGCAGGTCTTCTTCATTTGAAGCGTTGCGAAGGCCCGCTGCGGTTTGAATGCCTCGCCAGTAAATGTGCAAAGTGCTGCCTGCTGCTCGGTTCGCCTGTTGTGACGGAAAAAGAGGCGGAAAAAATCGACCGACAATACATCTTGAAAAATAAATACGGAATGTTTATCAAATCGGAGGGCTGCACCTGCTGTCTGCTGAAAGAAAATCTGTGCTCGATTTATCCGAACAGGCCGAGAGGCTGCAGGGAGTATCCGTGGTATAATATTGACGGCCAATTATACTACGATTCAGGCTGTCCGGGGATTACAACAGAAGGCGGAAACAATCCCGATGTAAAAACAATTCAACCGTTCGAGAATTTTTTCCCGAGGTCTTCAAAGTTTATTATCGCTCTCATAAAAAAAATCTGCCTTAAAGAATAAACCGGCCTTTATCATTTGACAATTACGTTCCAGCAGTTAAAATATGTCTGATTTCATAAAAAATTATCAAAACATATCTTTTTTTTGAAAGGGTTAGCAATGTGTAATACCTGCGGGTGTCGAAGCGGAAAAAAGTCAGGTAAATCCAAGGCAAAGGCAAAATCTGCAAAGAGCAAAAAATCCTCAAAAAAGTAAAACCGCCACTGCCCAATAGAAACGCTATTACTTTTTTACGTGACTGACGTTCTCAAGTTGACCGTTTTGTCAAATTAAGTTCTCTGTTGTTTCCTGCAATGGCAGACCCTCTCAAACAGATACCCTGTTTAACTTGTGCAATTTATATTGCAAGGTGGTTCGCCTACGGCGAATACAATCTTGCGGAAATCCACAAAACCGTCTATCATCTGATTTGCAAGGCACCAATAGCCTTAAAAATATACAGGAAAAAGATATGGCAGAAAAGTATGATATAGTTGTAATAGGCGGCGGGCCGGGCGGGGCAAGGGCTGCGAGGAGATGTGCTCAAAAGGGGGCAAAGGTTGCTTTAATCGAAAAAGAATTCATCGGGGGAACTTGTCTGAACTGGGGATGCATCCCGTCAAATGCGCTGCTCGCATCGGCACATACATTATTGCAGGCCAAAGAGGCAGGCGAAATGGGCATCGATGTTCAGGCGGTCAAACCCAACTGGGAAAAGATTCAACAAAGGGTCGAAAAAATTATCGAAAACTTCCGCAAAGGAATGACCCTTACGATGAAAAACAACAAAGTTGCTGTCTTTGGGGGTCGGGCGATTGCGGTATCGCCGAATCTGGTGCGGGTCGAAACACAAAAAGGACGGATAGAGCTACAAACGGACAAACTGATTATAGCAACCGGCTCTGATTCGATTCAATTACCTGCTGTACCTTTTGACGGCACAACAATTATCAGCAGTAAAGAGGCATTATTCCAGCCGGAAATACCAAAATCTCTTGCAATCATCGGCGGAGGATTTATTGGCTGCGAAATCGGCTGCTTTTATGCCGCTGTCGGATGCAAAGTAACCATTATTGTGCCGCACGACAGAATCCTGCGGCGGGAAGATGAATGGGTCGGCAAACTATTAGTCAGAGAATTTAAAAAATTGAATATCGATGTATTGACAAACCAAAAAGTCGTGTCGAGCGTAAAACAAAAAGGGCCTGCGAAAATCAATTTTGAAGGCGGTAAAACGATTGAGGCGGAAAAGGTGCTGGTGGCGGTGGGCAGAAAAGCGAACTGCGACAAGGAAACGATTGATGCGTTAAGGCTGGAAATGAATGGCTCGGCCATTAAGGTCAACAACAAATTCGAGACAAATGTCCCGGGCGTCTATGCCGTCGGCGATTGTATCGGCACGACTTTTCTGGCACACGGCGCCACAGCAGAAGCGGAAATCGCAGCGGCAAATGCCAGCGGCGGCAACGAAAGGATGTATGATTACAATTTAATACCACGAGCGGCTTTTACATTCCCTGAGGTCGCTGCGGTCGGTAAAACGGAGGAGCAATGCCGTGCCGACGGGCTGGATGTCGCTGTGGGCAAGGCATTTTTTAGAGCGGGCGGCGGAAGCGTCGCCCAGAATGAAACGGCAGGCGAGGTGAGGGCGATTTGCGACAAGGCGAAACAAAAAATAGTCGGCATAACAATGGTGGGTTCGAGAGTGACGGAACTTGCGGCGCTGGCGAGGGCATTGATTGGAACGCAGGAAAGAATTTCCAATATTTGTTTCCCGCATCCAACGGTTTCAGAAGTGGTGCAGGAAGCGATTGAAAACGCACTGGGGAAAAAATAGGAAGATACTGTTGTGTCGGCAATAACGGTGAAACCATTAGAAACAATTGATTGCGGGCTTGCCGAATACAACGAAATACTGGGCTTGCAGATGAAACTGCAGGAGCAAAGACGCAGCGACCAAATCCCTGACACGGTTTTAATCGTTGAACACCCCCCTGTCATTACACTGGGAGCCCGCCAAACCGCCAACAGGTTTGTTGTAAATGAGGAGTTGATAAGGACTAAAAATATTGACATTGTCCAGACTCGGCGAGGCGGGGGCATAACCGCACACAATCCGGGGCAGATTGTTTTTTACCCGATACTCAACCTTTTTAGGCTTCATCTCGGCATTACAGAATACATCAGCAGGCTCGAAAAGGTCGGCCAAACCATACTCGAACAAATCGGCGTTAAAAGCGAAAGCAGAAACGGATATCCGGGTTTGTGGGCGGGCGGGAAAAAGATTGCGTCGATTGGCATACGCGTTTCAAAGGGCATAAGCTGCCACGGTATGGCAATCAACATCAACAATGATTTGAGTATTTTTGATTTATTTGCCCCCTGCGGGCTCGAAGGCGTAAAAATGACAAGCGTTCTCAAGGAGACGGGAAAAGAATTTTCAATGGCCGACGTAAAACAAATATTGGCGCACATTTTGAGAGAAGAATTTTGTGAAAATGAACAACGATACACAAGAAGCGAGATGCGAGAAGCGAAAATTGCCGGTCTGGCTTAAAAGGCCTCTGCCCGCGGGTCAGAAATTTTCCCACACAAAAACCGTTCTTTCTTCACTGGGGCTTGAGACAATCTGCACCAACGCAAATTGTCCTAATCGCGGCGAATGCTGGAACAGAGGCACCGCAACGGTTCTGATACTCGGCAAAATCTGCACGCGCGGCTGTAAATTTTGTTCGGTTGCAAAAGGAAAACCAGAGCCTCCTGACCCGGAAGAGCCGGCCAAGATAGCACAAATGGCAAAACAGATGGACTTAAAATATTTAGTGATTACCAGCGTCAGCCGTGATGACCTGCCCGACGGCGGAGCGGGACACTTTCGGAATTGCATAAATGCGGTGAGGAGAGAATTGCCTTTTATAAATTTCGAGATTCTGACTGGTGATTTTAGACATTGCCAGAGGTTGGCAATAGAAATCCTCGCTGACGCCCTGCCCTTTGTTTTTGCCCACAATGTCGAAACCGTGCCGTCATTATATCCAAAGGCCAGAAGAGGAGCGGATTATCTGCTTTCTTTGAATCTGCTGAAAATAGCCAAAGATTACTATCGAAACGTTCAGACAAAGTCATCGATTATGTTAGGTCTCGGAGAGTCTGATAATGAAGTTGAGCAGGCTCTTGCGGACCTGCGAGATGTCGGCTGTGACAGGATTACAATCGGTCAATACTTAAGACCATCGAGGGATAGTCTTGAAGTGGCTGAATATGTAAAACCCGAAAAATTCGAATGCTGGAAACAAAAGGCATTCGAAATCGGTTTTAAGTGGGTAATGTCCTCGCCGTTCACGCGAAGCTCATACTTTGCGGAACTTGAGAATACAGATTAACATCGCAAGCCCAAAAGGCATTTCTTATCGGACAATAAGATTTTACACAAAAGCAGATAGACAATTTTGTCTTTAGCAAAACATTTATTATATTTTAAAGTGCCTGATGATAGGAAAGATTGAACTCCCATTGCAAGAGGAAATAAAAATGGCGTTAAAAAAACATATTTACCGAAAATCGTGCGGCGTGGCCGTTATTGCGGCGCTGATTTTTATTGCGATTTTTTCGGCATTGGCTATTTCAATGGCGGCACTATCGACCACCAATGTTCAGATTTCATCGGAGCAGCATCAGGTCAACAACGCCCTCGCTGCCGCACAATCAGGCCTCGACTGTGGTAAATACTTAATCGCACAATTACCTGCCCAGGCCTCCACAAGCGACAACACTGTCACCAAAGCGCAGGCAGATACCGTCTGGGCCAATCTTTGCACTACAATTCACAACACCCCCATCAGCGGCAAAATCGTAGATTTACCACCCGTTGGCAGCAACGAGGTGAACATACCGCCTATTTCCTACGGAAATAATTCAAGTTTTACGGTTCAATTTGTATATGACAGCGTTGCCAAGACAATTGCTATTAAATCCACGGGAACGGACAGCCAGGTTTCCAGATGCGCCGTCATTGACGCAAATATTACCAAAAGCTCCGATGTCCTCAAATATGCCATCGCCTCAAAGGCCCGCGTGTGGATAACCTGCAATTCGACCATTCACGGCAATATTTACAGCAGCTGGAAATACCAGAATATCTCCCCTTTTAATATGACAAGCGATTCAAAGGTCGAGGGGACTATTAATACTATTCTCAGTAATATTAATCCCACTACAAAGAAAACATGCCCTGACCTGTATGCAGGGACGACCAAGATGCCTTACGACCTTGAGACACTTGACGCCAGCGGTAATCCCGAATATGACTCTCAGGGAAACAAAATAATCAGCTCTACAGATGAGATACAAGGCCAGTGCGATGGCATCAACTACAACGTCAACTATGGCGACGAGGCCGCAAATATGCCCGGAATGAAAATAACCGATTACGACACCAGCACCTACAAAAGTCAGACAACAACCATACCGGACGCTACCTATGACTCAACCACGTCTCATGGCAAAACGACATTGAAAACGGTAACGGAATATGCACCTTCTGTGGCCGGCAATTACAGTCAGCCGTCTTCATCGGGAAGCTTGAAACTGACTCGCTATGTCTGTACGGGTAAGACGCTCACGAATGCAATGGTCGCTACAAATAAAAATACCTTGTTTGAGAACTGCACCTTCGACGGCATCCTCTACATTGATGGCGGCACTTCAAGCAGTTCTAATAACATCCGGTTTGACAACTGTACATTCAACGGCCCCATTGTCACCAAGCCGTCAACGGATACCTCGTCCGGATGGTGGCAGAGAAACCAGCTCTACTTCACCGGCGCCTCAACATTCCAGAACCAGACCGATGTCCCGGCTACAATTCTGGCTCCGAATTTCAGCCTCGATATCGGTAATGATAACCCCACCAAGAGCGATAACAACGTTCTGACGGGCGCAATCGTCGGCGGCATCGTTGACATTCGCGGTACTGCGCAGGTTTATGGTACCATCATTTCGATGTATGACACCAGCAGCTATTCAAGCGGATACGTGAGCAATATCGGAGCAACAACGAAAGATGGCGGTTCGGAAACCACCATTCCTCCGGGTGATAACGGCATCATTGACATTACGCCTGACCCGGATAAGTTGCTGCCGAGCGGCATTACTACACCTATTATAATTAAAACCTATCAGGATACTTATTCCGAACAGTAATTGTAATTAAAGGAGAATAAAAATGAAAAACAAAACTGTAATGCTGATGTTTGCGATTGTACTGCTGGCAGGATTAACGACGGTGCTTGCGCAGACAAATAAGGCAGTCTGCTCTGATGACGACCCGAATGGTCTGCCGCCGGAGCCGGAACTTTGCGCACAGACAGCCGTCAGCAATCCGTTTGTGTTCCTCGATGATGACCCCAATGGTCCGCCGCCAGAGCCGGAACTATTCTGATACAAGCGATTGGACAACTATGATTTTACACCGTTAGAAAGTAAAGAACAGCAGGTCCACGGTGCCGTTATGTCCGACAAAGGCTCAGGGCAAAAGGACAAGCTCCCAATTGTGGCATCGTGGACATTCGTGGCAAGAAAGAAAAGGCGAGAGAACAATCGCTCGCGCCGATGCCCCAGATTTGTTCGGTCTAATCCATTCAATATCTTCACCAAAAGCAATCTGTCTTTTTCTCATAAAACCTTTTTTGTTTTGACAGGCTTATCGGTTTGAACGTGTAATCCTGCCCCAAAAACAATCGTTCAATAATTCATAAACAGATGGAGAACAGGGACACCAAAACGAACGGATATCAAATTCGCTCCGAGCGATGTAATTTTTTTGCGATTGGATTTCAAAATACACACTTTCATTTTAGATTGGCATCGTTTATGATACCGGCGTATGGTAACCAGTTTTGACAATTTATTTATGAATAACTTCTTTCTGGTAGAGATACCGCCTGAAGAAACAGCGAACATCGAGAAGTATTTAACCGAGGCCAATGACCAGAATCGGGAAAACAACCAGACAACCAAACTGCCGCAGGTAATCGGCATCCTGCCGATACGCAATGTGGTAGTGTATCCTGGGACGGTGACGCCGCTGGCTATTGGCCGCGATAAAAGCAAACGGCTGGTCGCCGAAACCAAAATCAACGAAACCATAGTTGGTCTTGTAGCACAAAAAACCGCCGAAACCGATGAGCCGGGTTTTAACGACATCTATTCGGTCGGTTCAGCAGCCGCTATTCTGAAGGTGATAAAGCTGCCGCAGGGTTCAATACACATCGTTGTACACGCCTTGTCGCGATTCAAGATAACGAGGCCAGTGGCTTCGGAGCCGTATTTAAGGGCTGCGATTGAACCACTGGAAGTAAGATTCAAGACGACGAAGAAGCTCGAGGCCCTTATGGTAGGGGTTCGGCGTGCTGCCGGCCGCGTCATCCAGTTAAGTCCGAACGTGCCGGAAGAAGCTGCGGTTCTGCTGGAAAATATAGAGAACCCATCGGCATTGGCGGATTTTCTGGCAGCCAATCTGAATATTAAAACGCCGGAGAAGCAGGAACTGCTCGAAGAACTTGACGCGGGCAGACGGCTTGAAAAGGTGTCGGTCGCGCTGGCAAACCAGCTCGACGTCCTCGAGATGAGCCACAAGATTCAGGGCAAGGTCAGAGAATCAATCGAGAAATCACAGCGGGAATATTTTCTGCAGGAACAATTAAAGGCGATTCAGTCGGAACTGGGACGCGAAGACAGCCAGACCGAAGAACTAAAACAAATCAAAAACAACATAAAAAAGGCCAAAATGCCCAAAAAGGTCGAGGATGAGGCCTTTCGTGAGCTTGATAGATTAAGTAAAATCCCGCCTGTTTCGCCGGAATACAGCGTCATCAGAACTTATTTGGACTGGGTCTGCGAACTGCCCTGGTCGGTCCAGACTGAAGACAGGCTTGATATAAATAAAGCTGAAAAAATACTCAACGAAGACCACTACGACCTCAAAAAAGTCAAGAAACGAATTCTCGAATTCCTGGCGGTGCGAAAACTAAATCCGACCGGCAAAAGCCCGATACTTTGCTTCATTGGCCCGCCGGGCGTAGGCAAAACAAGCCTGGGCAAATCCATCGCCCGGACATTAGGAAGGAAATTTATCCGAATATCGCTGGGCGGGATAAGAGATGAGGCCGACATTCGCGGACACCGTAGGACTTATATCGGTGCTCTGCCCGGCAGAATCCTGCAGGAACTGCGAAAGGCGGGCAGCAGGAATCCGGTTTTTATGCTCGACGAGCTCGACAAAATCGGCATCGACTTCAGAGGCGACCCGGCAAGCGCCCTGTTGGAGGTTCTCGACCCGGAACAGAACAACACATTTACCGACCATTACCTCGACCAGCCGTTCGACCTGTCGAAGGTAATGTTCATCGGCACGGCAAACTACACCGAGCCGATTCCGCCGGCCCTGTTTGACAGGATGGAGACAATCGAGCTGCCCGGCTACACCGAAACAGAAAAACTCCTTATCGCAAAAAAATATCTTGTTCCGAGACAGTTGTCTGAAAACGGCCTGTCGAAAAACAAGCTGGCCATAAAGGATGATGCAATTCTTTCAATAATCAGAAATTACACGCTGGAGGCGGGCGTCAGAAACCTCGAACGAAATATCGCTGCAATCTGCCGAAACATCGCAACCCGGATTGCCAAAAATGGGAAAAGACGAGCAACAATTACCAAAAATGAACTGCCAAAAATCCTCGGTCCGGCTCAGTTTGAATCGGAGCTTGCCCTGCGGACGGGCATCCCTGGCGTAGCAACAGCGCTGGCATATACACCGGTCGGCGGAGAATTACTCTTTATCGAATCGGCATCGATGCCCGGCAAAGGCCTTCTGCAACTGACAGGACAAATCGGCGAGGTGATGAAGGAAAGCGCACAGGCCGCCTTCAGTGTCGTTAAAGCCAATGCCAAAAAGCTTGGAATCGAAGCCGACAGGTTCAAAAAATTCGATTATCACATCCACGTTCCCGCAGGAGCAATTCCGAAGGATGGGCCGAGTGCAGGCGTGGCGATGTTCACCTCATTGGTGTCGCTGCTTTTGGGAAAGCCGACTCGCCCCGATGTGGCAATGACAGGCGAGATAACTTTACGCGGATTAGTCTTGCCGATTGGCGGGCTGAAGGAAAAAATATTAGCTGCAAAAAGAGCCGGCATAAAAATCGTAATCCTGCCTGCCCGCAACAAAAAGGATTTGCCTGACGTCCCCCCTGAAGCCAAAAAAGGTCTTCAATTCAAATTCGTAAAAACCACCAGCGACGCCCTCAAAATCGCCCTAAGCAATAGATAAAAATGAAAAATGTAAGAATACTATTTTTTTTATTTCTGTGATTTTTGCAATCTGTGCTATAAGCAGTGAACTAACTTCCAAAACATACTTCAATCTTTCTACTTTACTCATTGCAAAATCAATAACCACTAATACTTAAGATACAAAGGATTTTAAAATTCAGAGTATCGCGGCAGGTAAGAAAGGAACTCTTTATGGCTACCTCGGGGCAATATTTGCCGCTACAAGTATATTTCTATGGATTGCATTACGTTACTGGAAAGAAAAAAAGTTGTCACACTGGTTTCCTCTTTTATTAGTCATAATATACTTACTTATAAATATAGTTCTGATTGTCTAATCATACAAAATTTATTCCTTCAATAATTTTCACAACATCAGCCATTTCGGCAACGTCGTGGACACGGAGGATTGAGACGCCGGCGGAGACACAAAGGGCGACGGCTGCTGCGGTGCCGAAAATTCTATCGGCAGGATTTTCTTTTCCGGTAATTTTGCCGATAAAGGCCTTTCTGCTCGGGCCTACAAGGACTCGATAACCAGTTTCAATAAATCTGTCGATATTTTTCAGGAGCAAAAGATTATGCTCTAATGTCTTGCCAAAACCAATGCCGGGGTCGATAAAGATTCGCTCCTTCGGTATGCCAAACTGCTCTGCCCTTTTCGCTCGCTCCAAAAGAAAAGATAGAACCTCGCTGACCACATCATTATATTTCGGTTCGGCCTGCATTGTTTTAGGCGTGCCTTGAATGTGCATTAAAACAACAGGGGTCTGCTTTTCGGCGGCAAGTTCTGCCATTCGCTCATCACTTAATGCGGTAATATCATTTATCATAGCAGCACCGGCTTCGAGAGAGGCTTCAGCAATATTATAGTTATAGGTATCGATACTAATCGGCACATTAATTTTTTTTGAAAGAGATTTTATTACCGGAATTGCCCTTTTAATCTGCTCATCCGCAGGGACGATTTCTGCCCCCGGCCTGGTTGATTCCGCCCCGACATCAACTATCGCCGCCCCATCGGCAGCCATTTTCAGGCCGTGCGCAATCGCCTTATCGGTATCGAAAAATTGTCCGCCGTCACTGAATGAATCCGGCGTGATATTCAATATCCCCATCAACAAACAGCCCGCCGAAAAATCCAGCCCGCCTGTCGGCCATTCAAGTATATGTTTACTACCGCTTTGCGCCTTCATTTGCCTTAAATCCGATACCATTTAGCGTCTTAATCAAACCGCCCCTGTCCTTTTTAACCGATACCGTGGTATTATGAAATTCCCTGCGGATATGATATGTTTTTCGCAGCCTGTCGAATATAAAACTCCTCTTGTTCTGTGGCAGCATCAGAACCCGCCGAAAGTCCGCATCATCTTTCGTGATATCGTAAATTCTTTTAACCATCTGCCGCAAAATTTCCTGCTCGCCGGCAGCGCTGTTTTCAATTTCGATTTTTGCAACATCAGATTCGGGCAAAAAATCTTCCACATTCTTTTCCATCGGCAACCCGAAAAAATTACAGACCGCCCTTTGAACCATAACCATCCCTGCAACTTTTCCGTCGAGCGAATAACCTGCGATGTGGGGAGTGCCAATATCGACCATTTCGAGAAGCTCAATATCGATATCCGGCTCATTTTCCCAGACATCTATGGCAGCAGCCCTGACTTTGCCGGTATGAATAGCCTTTTTTAATGCGGCAGTATCCGCAACAGCCCCGCGGGCAGAATTAACAAAGATGCAATCTTCTTTGAGGGAATTAAAAAAATTCTCATCGGCTAAATGATATGTTTTATCGATTCCCTCAAAGGTAAGCGGCGTATGCAGGGTTATAAAATCACAGTCGAATAACTGCTGCAAAGGCAAAAATTTTTTATCGCCGGTCGCTCTTTGCAAAGGCGGGTCATTCAGCCATATCTTCATTCCAAGTGCGGCACACTTTTTCGCCACCCTGCTGCCGATTCTGCCGATGCCGACAATTCCAATCGATTTGTCTTCTAAATTGATATTGCGCTTGTGTCCAATCTCCAGCAGGGCTGCAATTACAAATTCAGCGACCGAGTTGGCATTCGAGCCGGGAGCGGATGCAAAACCGATGCCCCTGTTTTTGAGATACTCGATATCTATATGGTCGAATCCGGTCGTTGCCGTGCCGACAAAACGCACCCGGCTTTTGGCAAGCAGCTTTTCGTTAACCTTTGTAGCGGTTCCCACAATCAGAATGTCGGCGTCATTTATCGCTTTGGGCGTAATCTCTCTGCCGTCCAAAAGCACGAGTTCGCCAATCGACGAAAAGCCGTCAACAACAAAGGCAGTACTCTTATCAGCAACAATTTTCATTACATTAACCACCAACACAGCCGCTTCGCGGCAAAAACTAAAGTTCAAAGCCTGCGATTTTCGCACCGCAATCGGGACAGGCCTTATCCTTAATTACATTGGAAAGGATTCTGTAGCCGATGCGGTCTATCAGCAATTTGCCGCACTTGAAACATAGAGTCTTTTCCGTTTTTGAGCCTGGGACATTTCCGAGATATACATAATGCAGACCAGCCGCCCTGCCGATTTGGTAAGCCCGATCGAGAGTCTCCATCGGCGTCGGCTCGGAATCAAGCAATTTATACTGCGGATAAAACCGGCTGATATGCCAGGGGACATCCGGGCCAGCCTTTGTTGCCAGAAATTCTGCCAGCTTTTTTAATTCATCTTCGGAATCATTTTCACCCGGCACAAGCAGCGTGGTAATCTCCATCCAGATATTCGTATTCTTTGCAATGTATTCAATCGTATCGAGCACCGGCTGCAATTTAGACTTGCAAAGCCGCCTGTAATAATCTTCGCTGAAGGCCTTGAGGTCAACGTTTATGCCGTCGAGCCATTCTTTGGCAAAATCAATCGCCTCTTTGGTTTGGTAACTATTGCTGACAAAGACATTGGCCAGGCCTTTTTGTTTTGCAAGCCTGCCACAATCGGCTGCAAGCTCCATAAAAATAGTCGGCTCGGTATAGGTGTAGGCGATTGATTTGCAGCCTGTCTGAACTGCTTCGTCAACAATTTTTTGAGGGCTTATGGCCTGTCCGTCGATGGAGCCTTGCTCGACAGCAGCCTGACTTATCTGCCAGTTCTGGCAGAAATCGCAGCGGAAGTTGCAGCCAACGGTTGCGATGGAGAAACTCTTTGAGCCGGGCTGAAAATGAAAGAGAGGCTTTTTCTCAATCGGGTCAACATTTGCCGAGCAGACCTTGTAGTAATTGAGCGAATAAAGGACGCCGTCGATATTTTTCCGCACGGCACAAAAACCCAATTTGCCATCGGCAATCAGGCAGCGATGTGCGCATAACTTGCACCGCACCTTCTTATCCGGCGCCTCGTCCCACAACACCGCCTTTTTCAAACTTTCCTTTTCCATAATAATCGGTTTTCTGCAAACTTTCTTTTATTTTTGCTAACCTAAATATATAGAATAGGAGGGACAAAATCAAATAATCTATTTTGGTGAGAATCAAAAATGCGAATTTGAATTTTTTTCTGGTCTATTCTGAACTGTGACTTTTAATTTTGCATTTTGAGATTGCTTTGTAGAAAAGATAGCGTTTGTCATTGCGAGGAAGCCCCGGGTAATCGGGGCGACCGAAGCAATCTCTAACATAATGAACGGTTAGATTGCTTCGTCCGCCTGCGGCGGACTCGCAATGACAGCGTTTCTACAGAGCATTTTGAAATTTGAAATTTTTACCCCCCTCCCTGACGGTCGGGGCTCTGCAACTCCCAATGCAGGAGTCAATATGACAAAAACTAAACTGCCTTTTGGAGTTCGATGAGGCTTTCGAGGACTTTTGACCTGGCAAGCTCTTTATTGTATTCGGCTTTGCTTATGCCCTTATGGGTGAGCCGCTTCTGCTCCTTTTGTCTGATATGCTCAATCTGTTCGCCGGAGAGGCCATCGATGCTGACGGCATCGTATGCAACAACTTTGAGCAGATTGGATGCGAAAAGCGCAAAGCCCCCGTCAATCATCAGGAATAACGGCTTCTGGAGGGCATTCAATTCAGAGGAGACATTTTTTATCTCCATAATACCCAGGCCGAGCGCACAAAACATCGGCATATGATTGCGCAGTATTCCCCGCTGGCCGTCGTGGGCAGGGATGATAACCGAATCGGATGCACAATCCAGCAGTTTGCCGGAAGGTGCAATAACAACACACTGAAATGTCGCTGATGAGTTTTCCACTTTCGTCCCTCGTAGTAGTCCTACGGAGAATGGGGCGGTTATAGTTTATCTTGATTTAAGTTTCTGTGCCTTCTGGGCGGCTTCTTCAACAGTGCCGACATACATAAAGGCCTCTTCGGGCAAGTGGTCCCATTTTCCTTCACAAATTTCCTTGCAGCTTCGCACGGTATCGTTTTTGTCAACGTATTTTCCTTCGAGGCCTGTAAATTGTTTGGTGACGAGGAACGGCTGGGAGAAGAAGCGTTCGAGCCTACGTGCCCGCCAGACGATTACCTGGTCTTCCTTGCTCAGCTCATCGACGCCCAAAATTGCGATAATGTCCTGCAGGTCGTGATATCGCTGGAGATATTCGAGGACTTTCTGGGCAACATCGTAATGCTCCTTGCCGACAATGTTGGCATCGAGGATTCGCGAGGTGCTTTCGAGGGGGTCAACGGCAGGATAAATGCCTTTTTCCGTGATAGAACGTTTCAGGACGGCAAACGAATCGAGGTGAGCGAAAGCTGTAACAGCGGCGGGGTCGGTGAGGTCATCAGCAGGGACATAAATGGCCTGAACAGATGTGATGGCACCGGTCCTTGTTGAGGCGATTCTTTCCTGAAGCTGTCCCATCTCGGTAGAAAGGGTTGGCTGATAACCAACTGCGGAAGGTATTCTGCCGAGCAGTGCGGAGACTTCCGAGCCTGCCTGAGAAAATCTGAAGATATTATCGATGAAAAGCAGGGTTTGTCCGAGGTTGCTATCGCGAAAGTATTCTGCCATAGTCATAGCGGTAAGAGCGACCCGCAGCCTTGCACCCGGAGGCTCATTCATTTGACCAAAAATCAGACAGGTATGGTCAAGGACAGTATCTTCGCTATCAGCAATATGTGTGCGCTGCATTTCGAGCCAGAGGTCATTTCCCTCACGAGTTCTTTCACCGACGCCCGCAAAGACGGAGAAGCCGCCGTGTTTAGTTGCGATTCTTGCGATAAGCTCCTGGACTACGACTGTTTTACCGACGCCGGCACCGCCGAAAAGGCCTGTCTTTCCGCCAAGGACGAACGGACAGAGCAGGTCGATAACCTTTATGCCGGTCTCAAACATCTCGGTTCTGGGCAGCAGTTCCGTTAATAGCGGAGGCTCGCGATGAATCGGTTTTTTCTGAGCAGTGTTGACCGGTCCCTTTTCGTCAATTGGCTCTCCGAGGAGATTAAATACCCTGCCGAGCGTCTCCTGACCAACCGGGACCATTAAAGGCTGGCCGGTATCGATTACCTCCATACCGCGGCGAAGTCCGAGTGCGCTGCCGAGTGAAATGGCCCTTACGTGTCCGCCGCCGAGATGCTGCTGAACCTCGGCAATCAATGTTTGCTGACCTTTTCCGAGGTCGGCGGTAATTTCGAGGGCGTTGTAGATAGCCGGTGCGTTCTGGGGTTCAAAAGCCGCATCCAAAACGCTTCCAATAACCTGGATAATTTTACCTTTATTCATTGTGAACGACTCCGGTAGGCCCGATTATATCGAGCAGTTCCGCGGTAATATGTGTTTGTCTTGCCCTGTTATAGTCGCCTTTGAGCTGTCTTATCATATCATTTGCATTTTTTGTGGCGCTTCTCATCGCAATCATCCGTGCGATGTGTTCGGAAAGAACGGCCTCCATAAAACAGTTCTGAATGGCAGAGCGGATAATCATTTTCGCAAGGTCTTCAATGGCTTCGTCTGCAGCAGGTGAGAGGAAGAAGTCCTCAATTGTGTAATCCCATGGCCAGATTACCTTTGACCTTGTAGCAAGGTCATCAATCAGCTCCGCGAGCGGCAAAACGGTGAGGGTTTGTGCCTGCTGACTTGTCACAGAGTAAAATCGCATATAGATGATGCCGAAAAAATCGAGCCTGCCTGCCATATATTCACCGGAGAAGAACTGCGAAATCTCGTCGAGCTGGGAATCGGTGGGCATTTCCTGAATATCGTTATAAGCCTTTGCAGGTTTTATATTATGAGAATTAAGGATATGAATCAGCCTTGCCCCTGTTGCATAGATGTCCAGTTTTTTTCCACGTTCATTTGCTTCACGAAAATGTTCAATGACGAGGCGGCAGATGCGATTATTGAATGAGCCGCAAAGCCCTCTGTCGGAACCGATTGATAGGAGTGCGGTTTTGCCTGATGAATTCTCCTTCAAAAGAGGATGATTAACGGGTTCGGGGGAACTAATCAGCAGAAAGGCAGCCTGAGCGAGGGCGTCATAAAAATCGACGGTGTCAGACAATTTTTCACGGTAAGCCTTGTATTTGGCAGTGGACATCATCTCCATCGTCCGCGTAATTCTGCAGATATTGGTGATGGCCCTGAGCCTGGAAAGTATTTGTCTTACTGACGCCATTACTTTAGAGAACCTGATTTAGACATTGTTTTGAATGTGCCGAACGCATCTTTAATTTTTTCGGCAAGAGAATCTTCGAATTTTCCAGTTTTGTCGATTTCCTCGATATAATCGGGATGCTTCGATGTGAGCCAATCGAGGAAGGCAGTCATAAAAGAGCTTACCTCCTTTAGCGGAATATCGTCGAAAAGCCCTGTGGAACCGGCGTAAATCGTTATGACCTGCTGGCCAACGCTCATAGGGGAAAACTGCGGCTGCTTGAGAAGCTCGACCATACGGTTGCCGCGGTCAAGCTGAGCCTGTGAAGAAGCATCAAGCTCGGTTCCCATTCGGGCAAAATCCTGCAGCTCACGATGAGCGGCCAGTTCGAGCCGCAATCTTGCAGCGACCTTTTTCATTGCGTCGACCTGGGCATTTCCGCCCACCCTGCTTACACTGATGCCGACATCGATAGCAGGCCTGATGCCGGCGTAAAATAAATCCTTGTCTAAATAAATCTGACCGTCGGTAATGGAGATAACGTTTGTCGGGATATAAGCAGAAATCTGGTGTTCGAGGGTTTCAACTATTGGCAGAGCCGTCATTGAGCCGCCGCCGAGCCGGTCGGAAAGTTTTGCGCTTCGTTCGAGCAGTCTGCTGTGCAGATAAAAGACGTCTCCCGGGTATGCCTCTCTTCCCGGGGGCCTTCGCAAGAGCAGACTTAACTGTCTGTATGCAACAGCGTGCTTGCTCAAATCATCATAAATGCAGAGGGTATCCCGATGCTTTTCATACATAAAATATTCGGCGAGGGTGCAGCCGGCATAAGGTGCGATATACTGCATAGGGGCTCTGTAGGCAGCAGAGGCAATGATGACCGTTGTGTAATCCATTGCGCCGTATCGTTTGAGCATATCGACGATTTCAGCGATGGTGGATTCTTTTTGCCCGATAGCGACGTAAATGCAGATTACATTTTTGTCTTTCTGGTTTATAATGGTATCGAGAGCAATAGAGGTTTTCCCTGTTTTCCTGTCGCCGATGATAAGTTCCCGCTGACCTCTGCCTATAGGAATCATAGAATCTATACTTTTAATGCCCGTCTGAAGCGGCTTCTTTACGGGCTGCCTTTGTGCAATTCCCGGGGCGTCTGTCTCAATCCAGCGAAAGGTGTGCGTTTCAACGGCAGGTCCGCCGTCAATAGGCTGACAGAGAGAATTAACAACCCTGCCGAGCAGGGCATCGCCAACGGGGATGGAAAGCAATTTACCCGTGGAACGGACATCCGAGCCTTCCCGAACGTGGGCGAAGTCGCCATAGATAACGGCGCCGACGCAGTTTTCTTCGAGGTTGAAAACTTCGCCCGGGACACCGTTTTCAAACTCGAGCATTTCGCCGGCCATTACATCATCAAGCCCGTAAATACGAGCGATGCCGTCGCCAACCTCGACGACGCGTCCGACCTTTGATATATCGAGCTTTGATTTGTATTGTTTTATCTCTTCCTTGAGAATGTTGCTTACTTCATTAATATCAAACTTCATCGATTCTTCCCCGTTCTCTGCAGTAATTTTTTACGGTTTTAACGGTTTCAGCGAGCCGTCTTCTGACGGAATTATCAACGACATTTTCGCCATAACGGATAATTACGCCGCCTATAATCGACGGGTCAACAATAACTCTCAACTCGATATTCTTTTTGATGGACGCTGCTATTTGATGCGAGAGATTGCGTATTCGCTCATCGCTGAGCGGTTCGCTCACCGTTGCGACGACCGAACAGCAATGGTAATTGTCAAACCACAATTTGCCGTATCTGTCTATCATAAAGGGCAGATACGCTGCTCGGCCATTTTTCATCACAACGAAAAGGAAATTCATTGTCAGTTGTGTAAGACGGTCGCTGAAGACTTTTAGAATAAGCTCATTTTTTGTCTGGGCATTAAAATAAGGTGATGCCAGAAAGACTAAAAAGTTCTCTTCCTTATCGGCAAACTTCATCAGGGCATCGAGGTCGGTTTTGACGTCGTCAATTGTTTTCTGCTCGGTTGCGAGCGAAAAAATTGCCTGGGCATAAACTTGACCTATGCGAAAGCCGCTGCCGGTTGAAGCCAAATCTAAATTCGTCATGGCGAGCTCTCCTGCCTAAGTTTCGCCACAGCCTCGTCGATAAGCTGCTGATTATCCTCTTTGGTGACAGTCCTTTCAAGCACTTTTGTGCCGACAGCAAGGATAACGTCGGCTGATTGCTGCCAGATATGCTCTGAGAATGCCGCCCGTGCATTTTTGATATCCTCATCGGATTTTCGTTTTATCTCCAGAGCCTGCCGCTGAGCCTTTTGCTCAATCTGCTGCGAGCGAAGCATAGCCTGGTCGGTGGCATCTTTGACAATCTGCAGGGCCTGCTGTTTGTGTTCGTCGAGAATTTTATCAGCCTGCTGTCGAGTCTGGTGTGCAGCCTGAATCTGATGAGAAATGTGGTCTCCCCTCGCTTTGAGATTTGCAAGGAGCGGCTTCCAGGCAAATTTGGCCAGCAGAATAAACAGAGCTGCAAAGGCAAGGACGGTCCACAAAGCATCAGCGAAGGTGCCGTTGAAAATCCCCTGTTCGGAGGCCGAGTGGGCTTCTTCCGCAAAGGCGTCTGAGCAGACAATTAACAAAACTAAAATGAACAATTTTTTCATAGAGTCTCTTATTTGAGCCAGAATAGAACCAGAAAGCAAATCACGAGGGCGAAAAATGTGACACCTTCAATAAGGGCTGCTGCAATAATCATTGCCGGGAAGATTTTGCCGTGAGCTTCCGGCTGGCGACTGATAGACTCAACAGCCTTTCCGCCAATCTGGCCGATACCAAAACTGGCACCGAGGATTATCAGGCCGCAGCCGATTGCAACGCCCAAGAAAACCAGACTCGAAAGACCTTCTGCTACCGCCAGCAAACCGACACCTGCTAAATTTGCCATTTTATATAACCTCCAAATAAACTTTAAACTAATGTTCAGTTTTTACGGAAAAACCAATATATAAGGTTGACAAAAAGGTAAATATATAGGCCTGAATAAAAGCGACGAGCAAATCCATCAGCGAAAGCACTGCGGCTGTAGAAATGGAGGCAGCCGCAACATAATAATTTTTGAAAATAAGAACCAGCCCTATGAAGGTGCCGATGAGCATATGTCCTGCCATAATGTTGGCAAAAAGTCGGATAGCAAGCGTTAAGGGGCGAATAAGCAGAGTAATCAGCTCCAAAACATATATAAAAGGCAATATCCACCACGGCACCGGCGGAGCCAGACTCACAAGGTATGGGATAAACCCTTTGGTCTTTATACCGGCGATAATTGTAGTAAAGAATGTGACAACGGCCAAGGTGCCGGTTATCCAGATATTTGCGGTAGCAGCTCCTCCGAAATAACTGTTCTTTCCGGTTATCAGGGTAATAATCTTTTCGAGAGGCACCATACCGAGCAGATTAAGCGTGAGGACAAAGAAAAACAGCGTCCAAACAAAACTTATGAATTTGTCGGTGAACTCGCCGAGAATCGGCCTCGCAAGGTCCTCTCTTAAGAAAACACAAATGGCCTCGATGAGATTATACGGGCCGGTCGGAACTATCTTCCGAAACCGCACAATAACAGGAATGACAATAAGCAGCAAAAGGAATGCAAGAGCAATCACAAACATATGATTGCTTACCGTAAAAGACCAGCGACCTGCAGGAAAATGAAACAGCGTCTCCTCCGTCACCGGCGCCAGCGGATTAAATTCAGCCAAAACAGGTGTGCATAAATCGACAGTAATCAAATAAACCAACCTTAAATCGCAATATAACTCTACAGACCGTCAACGGCGCAGCATCAATGCTTACTGCCTCTTGTTATTATCGCCCTTTTTCCATAAATCTTTAATGGTTGAATACATCATACCCAAAAAACCTACAAAAAAACCCACCAGGAGCAGCCATGGACTTGTCCCGAAATAGCCGTCAAGTCTATAGCCGACATAACAGAAAAAACCAACCACGCCGCAAAATTCAAAACCAAAACCAAGCCATCTGTAATAGTCAACCTTATCGCCGCCCTTTTTTGGCTGTCCGTTCTGCTCCATAATTTTACGATTTATAAAAATAGGCCGTATTTATCTGTCAATTCATACTTTATCGTCAAACAGACAGCACATTGACGAGTGTTTTTGGAAACAATGCGCCGGCGTAAATAAAAGAAACGCCTTTACTTTTGCTGAAAGGATTGTTAATCAATTGTATGGTTCGACTGTTTTTTGGGAGCAGAATATGAGTGATAGCAAACTGATTCAAAGACGGGTTCAGGCTGTCCGCAGGCTGATGAAGAAAAAAAATATTAATTGCCTTTTGCTTACCAAGCCGGCGAATGTGACATACCTAACGGGCTTTTTAGGCTGCGACGCCTGGGCGGTGGTCACGCCGACAAATACATATCTTTTAACCGATAGTAGATACATCGAGCAGGCCGAGAAAGAATGCGTTCGCTGCAAACCGATTCTGCAGAAGGAAACACTGCATAATACCCTCGCTGCCCTTGTAAAAGAGCTGAAAACAATCCGGGCTGTTGCCGTCGAGGAGACAATCGGCTTAAAAGATTTCAGGCAATTGGAAAAAATAGTAAAGGCAAGGCTTCGAATCGTATCGAAGATTGTAGAGGCCGGCAGAAGCATAAAGGATTCGTTCGAGATTGCTTCGATAAAAGCAGCGATACAGATTTCGGCAAAGGCGATTGATGCAACGCTGAAGTTTTTGCGGCCGGGCGTGACGGAAAATGAAGTAGCGGGATTTTTCGATTATCAAATCAGGCGATTCGGCGGCAAAAATGCCTTCGAGACAATCGTGGCGTTCGGGCCGAACGCCTCGCAGCCGCATCATCAGTCGGGTGCGGCGAAACTGAAGAAAAATGACGCGGTTCTCGTTGATTTCGGCGGTGAATTCAATCATTACTGCTGCGATATAACCCGCACGTTTCTTGTCGGCAGGCCAAATCCGTTTTTTGAAAAGGTTTATAAGGCAGTCAAAGAGGCGCAGGCGGCGGCGATTGCCCAGATTAAGCCGGGGACGCCGAACAAACTGCCCGAAAGGAGAGCCAGAGAGACGATAAGAAGATACGGCCTGCCGCCCTACCAGCACAGCACCGGCCACGGCTTCGGGCTGGAGGTGCACGAAGAGCCGTATCTGTCAGTCAAAAGCAAAGATAAATTAGAAGAAGGTATGGTGCTGACGGTCGAGCCGGGAATATACATACCGGGGGAAATCGGCGTGCGGATTGAAGATGATTGCTTAGTGACAAAAACCAGCTGCAGAGTATTGACGAACACAATCTCCGCAAAGTATGCGGACATCTGCCTCGGGAAAATTTGATATAGAATTCAGAATAAAAAGAACCACGGATGAAATCTATCCGCCTGCGGCGGACGGAGAACGCGGAGAATTCAACCACGAAGCGGCTGTGTTGGAATTCAAGGATTTTTCCCCAAAAGTGAACTTTTTCCAAAAAATTCTTTTCGTCCACGAAAGCAATAAATTGCTTTCAATTAAAATTTCAAGTCAGCGAAAAAAGTATTAAAAGTCGAAAAGGGGTTGTTTTATAAGGCGTTAGGCGGACGGCCTTGGTGCGAAGGCGGGTAAATACTCAATAATTCCCGTAAGTCAATTTCTGGCCGAGCTGGTAGCTTTCCTGCAGTCGCTCAGGATGTTTTAAAATCTCGCCTTTGGCGCCCACCCCCGGCACTATGAGCCTTCCTGTCAGTTTCATCTCCAGATACGCCAAACTTTTCTCAAAGAATTCCACTACAAGCCTTGCGGTTTCAGGATTTTCTTCTTCGAAGGGAACAATAATGACTGCCAATTTGCCCTGAATTTTGGAGCGGTTTTCAGGACAATTGAAATACACCAGCCGGTCGATAAAACACTTCATAAGCGCCGTCGGCCCATACCAATACACAGGAGTTCCGAACACCAGGATGTCACTATCTATAAGCCGGGGATATAGTCCGAGCATATCATCATTTTTACTGCACTGTTTCCCCTGCCAGCAGACTTGACAACCATCGCACTCTTCTATCTTCAAATCGCCCAGAAAGACCGTATCCACATCAGCCCCCTCTGCACGGGCACCATCGAGGAATCGAGATACGAGGATATGTGTATTGCCGTTTTTGCGAGGACTTCCAATCACACCAAGAAAGCGAGTCTTCATTTTCATTCAAGCAATTATCCTTCGGATTATCGGCAAAGACAAGGGAAAAAGACAAAAGCCCCGCCCACTGTGGGTAAGGCATAAGTACTTAAATAAAACGTTTCCCGCCCAAATCCTTCAGAAATTATTATTCTATCAATCAGAAACGTACATACATAAAAGAAAAAAATGAAATGCCTTACGTCTCATGTCTTAACCAAATATTCATCCAGTGTTGAGAAGTGCTTTGGACCAACACCGGTAAATTCTTTTATCTTATCGCAAATTTCGGGATTGGTATCAATGTCGATAATGGTCGGTTTATTCTTTCTGTCTGTTATTGCTTTCTTAAAAAGCCATCGCAGGTAATAATCTGATGGCGCAAATGAGACACCAAAGATAACTATCTTGTCGGCACAGTTAAGTTCGCGATAAGCCAAACTCCAGAGAAGGCCCAGCTTCGGAAATTTTTCAAAGGTTTTATACATCGTTGGCGGAACTATCACACTTGCAACAGGTGAGCCGCAAAGGTTGCAAAGGTCTCCGGGTTTATTATACGATAAATCACTTCCGATCCGGTTTGGGAAAAATAGCTGGTGGTAACCGCATTCAGGATTTGGGCAATAAAACCAATCGATGGAACCGTGTAATTTTAGATAAAACCCAAGATTTGTTTCCTCACGAGGTGGGGTCAAGCTTTTTCCGGTGTCGAGATATAGCGTTACGCCAAGCAAATCATACATACGGTCCAACAAATATCTAGGTCCAGGTATTTGATGCTTTCCTTCAAACAAGCAATTGTCTATAACCAAGTCGTAATTTAGAGTAATGATGGAATCGATAGATTTATCGCCTGCTACGTTCTCGTCAAATATCTTTCCAAGTAATGAACAACCTTTGAATTTGCTAATCTGCAACCTGGCATTAACACATTTATCAAGATCTATTCTCGCTTCATAAATGTACGGTTCTGGATGTCCCCCCAAGGCCCCGAAGGTATCGAGACTCAATTCGATTGTAGTGACCACCTCTTCAAGATTCATATTTCCTAAAGGTAGGCTGGGAAACTTTTCATCAATAAATCGCTTGAGATCGCGATACTCATCGCTTATAAAGTCTATGCCCTCGAAGAATTCTCCCATCGTAGGAAGCTTAAAAACGGAGGCATTCGAAGCACCTGCTCCAAGAAAGTAAACTGTCTTTTGAACCGTATCTGTCATAATATATCAACCCCCAAATTCTACCCTTCCTCACTCTATTTTCAACAGGCTAAACTTGCCCCTTCCTCAGACTTGGGGTTGCTCGGTTAGTCGGATAAATAAGAAAGTTAAGAGTTAAGAGTGGAGAGTGAATGAACGAAAAGAAGACAGAGGACAGAATCCAGGTTAAATAACCCCCAACATAATCCGCCTTCGATAAAACTTCCGTCTTCGCCGAGGCTACGACGGACAGGACGGCGGACAAGAGTTGGGGGCTTTAGGAAAAGCAACCCCCGAATGGTTCGACAAGCTCACCACAAGCGGGGTTCGGGGGCTATATATAAGGGTCACAGAGGGCTTTTTTTACTATGCAACAGAAAAAAAACGTGCAATTTACCTCATCCTTTGTTAATTTGCTTCACAGCTTATGGATGAGACTATAATAAAAACGCCGCCTCGCGGACTTGCTGTCCTTGTTTTTGTAGGCCCGGCTTTTGTTTGGTGTGCCGAGTATATCGGCTCAGGCGAAGTGGTTTTGGCAACCCGCACCGGCGCAATACTTGGTTCCGCCGTAATCTGGTCGGTCATCGTCGGCAGATTTTTAAAGTACTGGATAGGCCTTAGCGGTGCCCGCTATACCGTCTGCACGGGCGAGGGTATGGTTGATATGTTCGACCGGATACCCGGCCCGCGACACTTGGTCGTCTGGCTGGTGCTGGCAGTTCAATTCATATCTGCCATTATCGCTATTGCTGCGCTCGCTAACGTCGCCGGCATCTTTTTTGCCTCTCTTCTGGGCACTCAATCCAGAAGCATTCAAATTATTTGCGGCTGGTCGGTATCTCTGTCCGCCGCTGCTATCGTCTGGTCCGGCACCTTTGACTCGCTCAAAATCGTAATGAGCATCTTCGTTCTTATCATTGTCCTTGGCACCTTCTACGTTGCCGCCTGTGTTTTTCCTCCTTTTTACGATTTTCTCCGCTCTCTTGTCCCTAACATCCCTGAAGTCCCCCAGTGGGCGCTCCAAAAAGGCATCTCCACTAACCCCTGGAAAGAAATGCTCCCCCTTATCGGCTGGGGTGCAGGCGGCTTTGCAAGCCAGGTCTGGTACACCTATTGGGTTCTCGGTGCCGGCTACGGCGCAACTGCCGGCAGAGGCGACGGCAGGCCGGCAGACGTCCCTGGATTGAAAAGTATAGGTATCGAAACCGCTCACAGGATAAAGGGCTGGTGCAGGGTGCTTTATACCGACGCAACGATTGCAATGATTATCGGTGTTACTGTTACCTGCTCATTTGTCATCGCCGGGGCAGGCGTCCTGCGCCCTCGCCAGATTGCTCCCGATGGCCCGAGCGTTGCCATTACCCTGTCGGAAATCTTCGGCGCAAACTGGGGAAAAGTTGGCGCAATTTTGTTTATGCTGGCCGGCTCCGCCGCCCTCATTTCCACACAAGTCGGTCAATTGGCTGGCTGGCCTCGGATGCTATCAGACTGCTGTCGAATTTGTATTCCCTCCGTTGCCAATAAATTCTCCTGGAAGACCAGATACAGGTTTTTTCTTGTCGTCTTTTTCTTAACAAGTATGGTCATCATTTATACCCTCGGTTTTAAGCCCGTCCTGCTTGTGCAGGTAGGTTCCATCCTCGACGGCCTGCTTTTAACGCCGTTGCAGGCGGCCTGTGTTCTGCTTGGACTGTTTTTCGTAATGCCGAAAATCCTCTCGAAAGATGCTGCCAAGGTTCTCAAACCGAACCCTGTTTTCGCAATCGGCCTTGTTATTGCTTTTATTGCCTTTACCGTCTTCGTCTATTTCGGTCTTACAGTTATGTTCAAATAGCTGCTTCCCGCGTTTTTGGTAGGGAAAGGGAGCAGTCAATATGAACATCTATGTAGGTAATTTGTCGCAATTTCCTCTAAATTGAGGGGCTATATATAAGACAAAACAAACCCACGACAAAAGAGTTAAGAGTGAAGAGTTAAGAGTAAAAAGTAATTGAGGGGTTAAATATAAAAACAAAACCCCCTTATAATAAATAAGGGGGCTAACTACAATGCCCTGCCGCGTCTTTTCAATAAAAAGACAACGGCACCAGCATTTATTCAGGATGTGCCGAACCGGGAAATTACTAAAACAAAAAACAGTCCGGTTAGTATCTGCGATTGCCTTCGCGTTTGTCGCCGCCGCCGCCGAAGCCGCCACGTCGTCCGCCTCTGCCGCCGCCCGGTCCCCTGCCGCCGCCACCGCTGCCGCCTCTGAACTTATTAACCTTCGGCCGCGCCTCACTGACCGCGATGTTCTTGCCGCCGATATCCTTATTATTCATACCCTCGATTGCTTTGTCTGATTCTTCCTTTGAGGGCATTACAACGAAGCCGAATCCCCGCGACTCACCGCTGAACTTGTCTTTTATGATGCTCGCTGATTCAACCTGGCCGAACGCTTCAAATGCCTGACGCAGTTCATCCTCAGTTACAGTACTGGACAAATTTCCTACATAGATATTCATATTTTTCCCTTCTACACTTAATAAACTTTTTATCCGCTCCGCCTACGACTCGCCCGCGGCGGATGTGGCAGATTAAACTGTTCAAATGATTATTTTATTCGATACGTCAAACACAAGCAAGAAATAATTTATTTTTCGGACATTTTTTCCTTAATGTGCAAAAAAACTCCAAAATTGCCGTTAGACGGCGGTTTTCGCAAATTGTTTTATCCGCAAACAAAATTCACAATACAATATTTGTTTAAGACAGACGAAACTTGACGAAAAAACCAGCAGCAGGTAGTATTTCCAATATAGCAATACTTTTTTGAAAGGAAGGCGATTATGTCCCCTGTAATCATAAAAAGGTGTTTGACGAGCATTTTATTGGTATCAACCGCAATTGCGGGCTGCAGACCCCCTTCCAGACCAGCCTCTAAAATAGAAGAAAAAACGCAGGTAAGCTCGTCGGCAACCATAGGCGAACTGACAGAAGTCTTTATACCACAGGCAATACCCGTTGAAGGCTATGCACTGGTAGGTAATCTCAAGGGTGCCGGCTCATCCCAGTGTCCGCCCGCAGTCAGACAATACCTCGAACAATATATGCTCAAACAACTGCCTGCCAAGACAAACGTCAACGAAATCATAGACAGCGCCGACACCGCCGTCGTCCATATCAGCGGCAACATACCGGCAAATGCCTCAAAAAACGACCGTTTCGACCTGAAGGTCGCCGCACTCGCCGGCACCCAGACCACATCTCTCGAAGGAGGTATCCTATTAGGAGCCGAACTTAAGGTAAAAGGCCAGTTCAGCACCGGCACAAAAACTCTGGCTCTTGCTGAAGGGCAGGTCTTCATCAACAGCCTCGGCGACACACCCGTTGACAAAAGGTCAGGCTTTATCCTTGCCGGCGGCAGAGTTCTCAACGATTCCCAGATAAACCTTGTCATAAACGAACGAAATTACCGCCTTACGAGACGCATCTGCGACCGCATAAACGAACGATTCGGCTCCGCTACCGCAAAGGCCGTTATGCCCGGACAGATTACACTTTCTATCCCTGACAGATACAAAGGACAGGAAAATCATTTTTTGGCCCTGTTGAAGACAACCTATCTGTTTGCCTCCGCTCAAAATCAAAAAATTGACAGCCTCATCTCTGGACTGGCCAATTCCGAAAATAAACTGCAAAGCGAGACCGCCCTCGAAGCAATTGGCATCGCCGCCGCCGAAAAATCAGCATCTCTTCTCAATTCCGCCGATGAAAAGACCAGATTGGCCGCCGCAAGATGCCTCTTAAATATGGGCGATGACCGCGGACTCGAACCTCTCAGAACGATTGCCCTCGATAAAAACTCCAAATACCGCATTGAAGCATTGGAGGCCATCTCTTTCGGTGCAAAAAGAAGCGATGCCTCGGCAATCCTGCAACAGCCTGCGGGACGATGATTTTAATATCGTTCTGGCCGCTTACCGGCAGTTATGCAAAATCGACGACATCGCTGTATCACGGCAGATTGTCGGTCGCAACTTTTATCTCGATATTGTGTCCGGCTCATCAAAACAATTTATTTACGTCAGCCGAAGCGGCACGCCCCTAATCATCCTCTTTGGCGACGCAATCTATTGCAGAGTCGGCACCTTCGCACAATCTGACGACGGCAGTATCACCATAAACACACCTGAAAACCTTGACAATGTCCAGGTCATAAGAAAGCTGCCCAACATTCCCCCAATCAAGCTTGAATGCAGCTACAAACTCAGTGACATCATTGGAACCCTGTGTGAAGAGGCTGAACTTCCGCAGGACTCCCCGCGAAAGCCTGGCCTGAATGCCCCTTACGCCGATATGATATCAATCGTCAAACAGCTCTGTGACAAACAGGCCGTCTTCGCTCAATTTTTTGCCGGCCCCCTTCCAAAAATCGACTGATTTATCAAAGAAACAACCGCCCACTGACCGATAATACTACTGCAAACTCGGCCAAAAATCTGTGCGAGGAGCTTGTAAAGGTGTTTTTATTTAACAACAAAGGAACAAAATGAGACTTGAAAAAATCGTTCTCGATGGTTTCAAAAGTTTCGCAGACAAGACTGAACTTGACTTTGATTCGCAGATTACCGCCATTGTCGGGCCTAACGGCTGCGGAAAAAGCAACGTCGTCGATGCCGTCAAATGGGTCCTCGGCGAACAAAGCACCAAAAGCCTTCGAAGCGACCAGATGGCCGACGTCATTTTCAGCGGAAGCAGCAGCAGAAAACCTCTCGCAACTGCCCAGGCAACCATCGTCTTTTCAAATACCGCAGGCAAACTGCCTATCGAGGCAAGCGAGGTGCAGATAAGCAGACGAATCTTCAAAACCGGCGAAAGCGAATACCGAATCAACAACAAACTATGCAGGCTCAAAGATATTCGCGAGTCTGCTTATGGATACCGGCGTGGGCGTCAGGGCATATTCAATCATTGAGCAGGGCCAGGTTGACCACCTGCTTACCGCTTCAAAGCTCGACAGAAGAAACATCTTCGAGGAAGCCGCTGGCATAAGCAAATACAAGTGCATAAAAAAGAGGCCATTCACAAACTCGAACAGACCGAACAAAACCTGCTGCGGCTGGCTGACATCATCAATGAAGTTGCTAAACAGCTTCGCAGCGTAAAACTACAGGCTGGAAAGGCCAGAAGCTATCTCAAATATACCGACAGGCTAAAGGATCTGCAGCTAAACTATTCGCTGGCCGAATATCATAAAATTCATACCGAAAGCATCCAGAAACAGAAAGAGCTCGCCGCCGTCGAAGAGCAGTTTGCAGCCCTCGCTTCGCAACTGGCCCAACAAGATGCACACTTCAGCAGTCTCGGCGAAAAAATTATCAATACTGAAAACCAGATAAACCAGGCGGATAATTCTCTTGTCTCCGTCCAGAGTAAAATTGAACAGCAGCTTCAGCGAATCGAATTTCTAACCGCAAGGATAAAAGAGCTTCAGGAAAGAAGCCAATCGGCCCGGCAAAGAATTCAAAAACTTGACGAGCAGCAAAGCTCTCTCGACGCCGACCTCGGACAGTATCAGAAGGACTTTACTGAATGTGAAAATAAATTGACGCAAAATCGCACCGCTGCGGATAATCTTCAGCAAACAATCCAGCAGATAAACAACGAATGTGCATCCCTCGAGGCCGACCTCGAAGATGAAAAATCGGGAATAATCGATATCGTAAGAATGACCGCCCAGCTTCATAACGAGCTTCAGAGCATTTCGCTTTACCGCGACCGCCTATCGAGCCAGAAAAGCCGCCTTGCCGACCGTGCCGAACTGAGCAGGGCAGAATTAGAGAAGCTGCTCGCAGAAAAGGCACAACACAAGGCCCGGCTGGACGATATCGAAAAAGTCCTCGCCGACCTCGAGCAGAATCTGGAGTCTAAACATACAGGAATCGACCGCACCAACACAGAATTATCATCGGATAATAAAAGGCTCGCCAACAGCAGGGAATCACGCAGCGCGCTCGGCAGCGAACTTGCGGTCCTCAAAGATATGGAGCAGCGGGGCGAAGGCGTAAAAGCCGGCGTTAAAAGCATCCTTTCCGAAAAGGCCTCGACTGGCAGATTCGATTATGTTGACGGCCTGCTGGCCGATATCATCGCCGCTGATATGCAATATGCAGCTGCCGTTGAAGCCGCCCTCGAAGGCAAAACCGACACCCTCGTTATAAACAATTCCGAAAAACTGTTCGCCGATATTCAGGCAATTGAAAAACTCGACAGCAGGACTCATTTTTTAATCGCCGATACAATCGCACCGTTTGTCAACAACGAAACCTTCTCTAATCCGGCCGGTGCCAAAGGCAGACTTGTTGAATTCGTAAAATTCGACTGTAAATTCGCCCCGCTTATCTGGCATCTTCTGGGAAAAACGCTCGTCGTTGATTCCATCGAATCAGCCGTCTTGTTATCACGACAACTTCCTGCCGGCTACAGTTTTGTCACCTTAAACGGCCAATTCCTCTCTTCCGAAGGCACAATAAAATCGGGCCCGCTGGGTAAAAACGCCAGCCTAATCTCCCGTAAAAGCAGATTGCGACAGCTTGAAGAAACCATCGGAAATATCTCAGGCGAAATTACACAATTAGAAAACCAGTGTGAAAAAAACAACAGTCTTGTTGAACACCTCAATAAATTAGTCAAAGACCTGCGCACCGCCATTTATGAGGCGAACACGGAAAAAATGCAGTCAAACTCGGCTCTTGCCCTCATCGAGCAGAACATCAAAAAGCTCCGCGATGAAGAGCCGCTCATCGCAGGCGAAATCGACCTGCTCGAAGAGCAAATAACACAATCCGTCCAGAAGGAATACCAGTCAAAGCAGAAACTCGAACCGAGCTCGAAGAAGTCAACAGGCAGCGAACCGAACACATTAAGGAACTCGAAGGCAATCTCGCAAATAAGAAAACCGAGCAGCAAAATCTTGCAAATCAACTGACAGACCTCAAGGTTTCAATAGGCCGGATTTCAGAGCAAAGCAAGGCCATTAAAGCAAACGATGACAAATATCGCCGGTCAGCTTGAAGAAAACAAAACCAATGCGCAATCAGCCGCATGCAAGAGATACAAAACTGCAGCGAACAGGTCCAAAAGGCGTCTGCTGAAATTCTGCAATCCGAGATGCTCGTCTCAGAACTGTTCATCGAAAAGGAAAAAAGCCAGCAGAACAGCCGACTCCTACACGAACAGGTCCAGGCCCTTATTGATGAACGAAAACAGACTGAACAATTCATCAGACAGAAAAAAATAGAACAAAACCAAATCGAGCAGGAAATCAACGGGCTGAAGATTGAGCAGGGACAATTCTGCGTAATGAAGCAAAACTTAATCGACAAAGTGCAGGAACAATTGCAAATAGACCTAATCCAGGTCCTACGAAACCTATACCGACAGCTCGGTCAACTGGGAACAGGTCAGAGCCGAAATGACGGACCTGCGGGAAAAAATCGAAAGGCTCGGAAACGTCAATATCGATTCGATTGGCGAAGCAGACGAGCTTGAAAAACGAAACGACTTCCTCTCTGACACAGGTTGCCGACCTCAATAGCAGCAAAGACCAGCTCCAGCAGCTTATCAGCCGGCTTAACAAACAATCAAGGGAAAAATTCAGGGATTGCTTCGAGCAAATCCGCAACAATTTCCAGCAGATTTTCCGAAAACTCTTCGGCGGCGGAAAAGCGGATATACTCCTCGAAGATTCCGAAGACATACTCGATGCAGGCATCGAAGTCATCGCCCAGCCTCCCGGAAAGGAAACAAGAAGCATCTCGCTTTTGAGCGGCGGCGAAAAAACAATGACTGCCATCGCCCTGCTCTTTGCCGTCTTCAAAACAAAGCCCTCCCCATTCTGCTTTTTGGACGAGGTCGATGCCGCTCTCGACGAGGCAAACAACGAACGATTCGATATGATGATAAGGGAATTCCAGAAAGAATCACAGTTTGTGATAATCACACACTCAAAACGGACAATGAGTATCGCCGATGTCCTCTACGGCATTACAATGCAGACAAAAGGCGTGAGTAAAAAAATCGGAGTCAAATTCGACGAATACGAACCGGAAAAAGAAACCAAAGAGGCCGTCGCCGTCGCTTAAAAAAAATAAGAACTTAAAACTTAAAACTTAAAACTAAAAACTATGAAGAAGTGCCCCTTCTGTGCCGAATTGATTCAGGATGAGGCCATTAAATGCCGTTTTTGCGGCGAATACCTCGACAAAGCCCCAGCAGCAGAAACTAAATGGTATCATAAAACATCCACAATAATACTGGCCCTGCTCCTCTTAGGCCCATTCGCCCTGCCTTTAGTCTGGCTGCACCCGCAATACAAAACCGCCACAAAAATAATCGTTTCCATCATCGTCGTTGCCGCAACCGCTCTTTTTGTTTATCTGTCGGCTTACCTCTATAACCAGCTAATAAGTCAGTTCAGCACCCTCGGCATCCAGTAAAACAAGTGATGGCTGCATATTTTCAATCCAAAAAAACAATACCCAAAAAGCCGGGAATTTGTTATGATGCCGGCCTGTTTTGCAGCAGTATAAGGAATTATAAATGGCTGAGAATTTCGACAAGCACACTTTGAAAAACGGAATGGTCTTGTTGGGCGAAAGAATGAGGGCCGTCGAGTCCGTCGCCTTTGAGTTTATGCTGCCAGCCGGCGCTGCGCTGCTCCCAGAAGGTTTCTGCGGAGCGGCAAACGTCATCGCAGACTGGATTTTCAGAGGCGCAGGGGATAAAAACAGCAGGCAGCTCGGCGACGCCCTCGACGGCCTCGGCCTGCACCGCAGCAATTCTATTGCAAGCTCTCATTTAACAATCGCCTCCGTTCTGGAAAGCAGCAATCTCGAAAAGGCAATAGACCTCTACGCAGATATTATTCTGCGGCCTCAACTCGAAAGCGAACAGTTCGAACCTGCCAGACAATTGGCAATCGACGAAATCGCCGCACTCGACGACGACCCGAAACAAAAAGTTATGCTGAAACTTTGCGAAATTTTTTATCCGCAGCCCCTCGGCCGCAGCACCGCAGGCGATATAGAAGAGCTGCAAAATTTGACTCCCCAGAAAACAAGGCAGCTTGTCCAGAACCATTTTAATCTCTCGCAAACCATATTTTCAGTAGCAGGCAAATACGACTTTGACAAAATTATAAAACATACGGAAAAACTCTTCGAAACCAGCTCCAAAAAAGCTGGCCAACCTGCCCATACAAAACCGAAGACAGAAAGATATACCCACATCCACAACGACGGTGCACAGGTGCATATCGGCCTGATGACCCCCACTGTCAGGCCTGCCGACAAGGACTACTACAATGCGAGAGTCGCAATTTCGGTTCTTGCAGGCGGTATGAGCGCAAGGCTATTTACAGAGGTCCGCGAAAAAAGAGGACTCTGCTACGCAATCGGCGCCCGCTATCACAGCCTCAAGGATTTTGCGGGGATTATGTGCTATGCAGGCACCACGCCAGAAAAGGCCCAGGAGACAATCGACATCATAATCGCTGAATTCGGACGATTAGCAGACGGAATATCCGCCGAAGAAATCAATATTGCAAAAGCAGGTCTGAAAAGCTCGCTAATCCTTCAGAGCGAATCATCTTCGAGCCGCGCAGGCAACATAGGCGGCGATTATTATACGCTCGGCAGAATCAGAAGCCTCGATGAAATCAAACAAAAAATCGAACATACGACCGCCGATTCGGTCCTCACCTTCCTTCGGAAAAACCCTTTTAAAGAATACACAATAGTCACAGTCGGACCAAAAGAAATAAAACTGGATTAAAAAGATGGAATTTAAGCAGAAAATACTCAACAACGGCCTTGCGATAATCGGCGAATTGAACGGCTCTGCGAAATCCGCCGCCGTTGGGTTCTTTGTAAAAACGGGTTCTCGCGACGAAAATCCGCAGATTAACGGCGTCTCACATTTCCTCGAACATATGCTTTTCAAGGGGACAGAACGCCTTAACGCCTTTGAGGTCAACGCCGCCTTTGACCGCACCGGTGCGCAATTCAACGCCTCTACCGGCGAGGAAACGACCGTTTTTTACGCCGCCGTCCTGCCGGAATATCTCGTCCAAATAACATCGCTCTGGATTGAATTGCTCAGGCCGGCACTCCGCAATGACGATTTCAATATCGAGAAAAACGTCATCAAAGAAGAAATCGCAATGTATGAAGACCTACCGGATTTCCAGGTAATGGAAAAATGCCGAACGCTCTATTTCAACACTCACCCCTGCGGATACAGCGTCCTCGGCAGCGTTGAAAGCATAAACAATCTCGCCGCCGAACAGATGCGGGCATATTTTAACAGCCGTTACGTCCCCAACAATATGTCGCTCGTCATCGCAGGCAATTTTAACTGGGACCAGATTTGCACACTGGCCGAAAAAGATTGCTCCAAATGGCAGAAAAAAGAAATCGGCAGAAATACCAACGATTACGCCGGCGACAGAAAAATTGAGCGAATTGAAAAACCGAACATCGCCAGAGAACACATCTGCCTGATGAGTCTCGCTGTTTCCGCCCAGGATGAAAGACGCTTTGCCGCCTTCCTTCTGGCAACCATAATCGGCGACAGCACAGGCTCGCGACTCTTCTGGGATCTGGTCGATAAGGCGCTGGCCGAAGAGGCCTCTATGCACCTCGGCGTTATGGACGGCACAGGCGTATTCCAGACCTATATCCAATGCAGTCCTCAAAATGTCAACGTTGTTCTGGATATTGTCAGCCGGATATTCTGCGAAGTTGCGGAAAAAGGTATCACCGAAGATGAACTTGACAAGGCTAAAAATAAAATCTTAAGCGCACTGGTAATAAAAAACGAGGTTCCGATGGGACGGCTGGTCGATGTCGGCTTAAACTGGATGTATCTCGGCAAATACCGCACCATCGCTGACGATATTAACGCTATCAGGACTGTCACGGCCAATCAGGTATGCGAGCTTGCAAAAGAACTAAAAATCGCAGATTGCACTCGCCTTTCAATCGGCCCTTCAGGAAAAACCTGAATAATTAAATAACTTTTTTCTTTGTTCGCAAAAGGCGGTTTTTGATAAATTATTGCTCTGTTGAAAAGATGCCGATTTATCTGTCATACCCGCGAAGCTTGTCCTCGCGAAAGCGGGGAGCGGGTATCCAGAAACCTGTGTAAATAATGGATTCCTGCTTTCGCAGGAATGACAAACCTAAGTTTTCAACAGAGCAATAAATTATATATGGTATTTAAGGAGTTGAACAGTTGAACACCTTTGATAACAATAAAAATTTGTCCAACCGAAAAGCGGATATTCTGCGGGCCAAAGACATCTTCCCTGCGCCGGCAAAAACGACCTCATCCGGCCATAATGCCGACAATAACCTCATCTCTGATTTCGAAATCCCAAAATTCGACCTCGCTGAACAAATCCTCGCCCGGCAGCGGAGCATTTCCGCAACAAACAGAAAATCGCCTGAAAAAAGGCCTGAAACCCTTCCGAATCAGTCAGACACCTGCCCGACCGGTCAGGCAGCCCTCCAGTCGGCTGCCTCGTCCCCGCAGCAGGACTTTATTATCATAAAGGAAATCGTCACACAGGACATTCAACAATTGTGCCGAGGTATCGCCATTAATTATCAATAACTCTTTTACTTTCTTGTCTAACATTAAGGAATCAAATATGAACACTACACAACGATTCAAACCGGCCAAAAACGCATTTCTCACTATCCTCATCCTGGCTACCGCCTGCTCTGCGTTGGCAGATGTCCGCCTGCCTTATATCATTTCCGACAATATGGTGCTTCAGCGGGATAACGAACTGCCAATCTGGGGGTGGGCTGACCCGGGCGAAAAAATCACGCTCGAATTTGCCGGCAGCAAAATGTCTGTCGTCGCCGATGATAACGGCTACTGGCATACCAAACTTCCGCCGACAAAGGCCGGCGGACCATTCGTTATGTCAATCTCCGGACACAACTTTATCCAGATTAAAAATATCCTAATCGGAGACGTCTGGCTCTGCTCGGGACAATCCAATATGGAATTGCTGTTAAACAAAACTACCAATGCGGCAAAAGATATTGCCGATTCCAATTACCCTCAAATCCGCATCCTCACCGTCCCCAAGAAAACCGCAGGGCTGCCCAGAACGGACACTGACGTCGAATGGAAAATCTGCAAACCCGAAACCATATATAATTTCTCCGCGGTCGCCTACTTCTTTGGCAGAAAAATCCACAAGGAATTGAATGTCCCCATAGGCCTGATTAACAGCTCCTGGGGCGGTTCGCGAATCGAACCGTGGACTCCGCCGGAAGGTTTCGACCTGTCTGAAAAAACAAAAGACATCGCAACTTATATTCAACAGGTCAACTCTGATTACAAAAAAACCATCGAAAAATCCCTCGACAATTTTCAGGATTGGCTCGCAAAAACAAAAAAGGCTGTCGCTGATAATACTCCTCTTCCGCCGGAACTCGACCTGCCCAAACATCAACTCAATAATTTCTCACAGCCGACAGGCATTTATAATTCTATGATTTATCCTTTCATACCGTTTGCCATCTGCGGCGCAATCTGGTATCAGGGCGAAGCCAACGTCAACGACGGTATGCTCTATCTGGAAAAAATGAAGGCCCTCATCGAAGGCCTGCGAAAAGTCTGGGGACAGGGCAACTTCCCGTTTTATTTCGTGCAACTTGCTCCCTACAGATACAAAAGCAACCCTTACCTCCTGCCGGTCATCTGGCAGGCACAGACCGCCGCGCTCTCCGCCATCCCGAATACCGGTATGGCCGTCACCATCGACCTCGTTGACGACATAAACGACATCCATCCTCGAAACAAAAAGGATGTCGGCGAAAGACTCGCACTGTGGGCACTCGCAAAAACTTACGGTCGAAACATTCCCGTTTATTCCGGCCCTATTTATAAATCTATGAAAATCGAGGACGGCAATAAAATCCGCATCTTTTTTGATTATACCGGCTCAGGCCTGACATCAAGAGACAATCAGCCGCTAACTAACTTCGAAATCGCAGGTGCGGACAAGAATTTTGTAAAGGCCGATGCCGTCATTGACAATAATACTGTTCTTGTCCGGAGCGAAAATGTCAACAAACCAACGGCGGTCCGTTTCGCCTGGAATGAAGATGCCCAGCCTAATCTGTGCAACAAAGAAGGTCTGCCCGCATCCTCCTTCACCACAGACCAGTAATAATTCAAATCCCACGCCAGTTTGGGACGTTGGATGTTGAATATTGGATATTGGATATTGGATATCTATCATTCGCCTCTCTACTATTCCAAATTCTGTCGGCGTCCCATAAAAAGGCAGGACTGCTCAATTAAACGGCTGTAAAATAATCATCCCAAATTCCACAAACCCGGCAAAAGCCATAGGTAAAGTAGCCCGAAATAAAAGCCGAAAAAACCCTTAAGAATGCGATTGGTATGCAGATACTGTGTTGTAAAAAATTTGTGGGGGAAATTGCTCCACTTGCATTATTGTGAACAATGCGAGGAAAACCAAAATGAGAAGCTCAATGCCTGTAATGATAATCGAAGATGATGCAGCAGACGTCCTTATTATAAAAAGAGCGATAAAAGAGCTGCACATAAAAAACGAACTGGTCCAGGTCAACAACGGCGAGGAAGGCCTCGAATATCTCAAAAATCATTCAAAGTCCGCACCTTGTATCATCTTCCTTGACCTCAATATGCCGAAAATGAACGGCATAGAATTCCTGAAAATCATAAAAAATAATGATAAACTCAAAGAAATCCCTGTCATCGCGCTGACAACCTCACAAAACCACGACGACATCTCCAATTGCTTCAAAACCGGCATCGCAGGATATATAGTCAAACCTGTTGACTACAAAAAATTCGTTAAAGCTATCCGGATTGTTGACCTTTACTGGATGATCAGCCAGATGCCCTCGGAATCTCCTGTTGAAATAAATATGGAAAACATCAACCTCGACCAGCTTGATGAGGAAATCTTTTTCAATCAGAACTGAATCTATAACAATAATATCAGAAAGGGTTTTAATAAATGAAATTTAAAAATTACAGCATTGGAAACAAACTTAGCTTGATATCCCTGACGCTTGTCATACTCGTCACAGCCATTACCGCCGTTTCTTTCAACAGCTACAACCGCATCGGACTGACCTTCCAGGATGTGAAAGGCAATTCTGTGTCGGACTTCATTTCCATTCTTGAGGCCAAAAATGTCTGCGGACACTCGTTCGCCTCAGTTCAACAATTCCTCGCAACAGGCGACGGCAACAACATCTCCGCCTTCAAAAGAAACTTAACTGACCTCGAATTATGGCTCTCAAGATATGGAAAAGCCAATAAAGACTTCGCCGCCCGCGAGTCCGACATCAAGAAAATCCTCCTGACATATAAGACAAATATTGAAACAGCAGGAAATGATATATTTGTAAAATACAAAGAAAGAGAAAATTTAATCAAAGAACTCGCTCAAACGGATAAAACCATCGAAAATATCTTTCACAACAAAATAGAAAAGGTTGAGGAAAAACAGAACGAAGAGCTCGAAAATGCAATAATCGAGGCAAAGAACATATATGCAGGAACAATCGCACTAATCACAGAGGAAAACCACGGTGACGACAACCTGCGAAAGAAAAAAATTCAGGAGCAAATAGAACACGCCCAAACAAACTTAAAGGCATACTCGAACATCGTCCTGCCTGCCGAATTTGGGGACATCGAAAGCACCATACAAAAACTTCTCGAAAACTCAGCGAAAATAACTGAACTAACCCGCCAGATACTGACCGAAAATAAATTGCTGCAGCAATATAAAACCGATGTTATAAATACGTTCACACAAGCAATAGTCCTCGAAAATGACGAACTGTCTCACCGGACAGAATCTATCGCAGACCTTATCGCAACTTCGAAAATCATACTTCTTATACTGTCGGTAATATTTACCACCTTCGCATTGTCAATTTCCAGCTACTTCTCAAAAAAAATAATTTCCTCAATATCCAGCCTCGTTGAATCAACAAAGATTATGGCAAAAGGCAATTTAAGCCACAGAACTCAAAAAAGCAGCAACGATGAAATCGGAGCCCTCGCTGATTCTTTCAATGAAATGGCCGAAGAACTCGAAAAACAGACCGCCTGGGTCAATAACCTCAATGAAGAAATGGTCGAACGCCGAAAGACTGAAGAAATGCTCAAGGAGGCAAACCAGCAGCTGGCCGCTTCAAATCACGAACTTATGACGCTTACCCAGAAACTGGAGGAAACCAACCGCGAACTGAAGGATTTCGTCTACATCGCATCGCATGACCTGCGCGAGCCGCTTCGAAAAATCACCTCTTTCGGAAGTATCCTCAAAGAATCACTGGAAGACAAATTAACCGGCGACGACAAGGAAAATATGAAATATATGATAGACGGCGCAAACAGAATGACAAAAATGATTGAAGGTCTCTTGGCCTATTCACGGGTCAGTTCCAAAGAAGTGCCGCTCGAAGAGGTTGACTTAAACGAAATCATCGAACAGCTCAGACAGATAGAGCTTTCGAAACTGCTCGAAGAAACAAACGCAACATTAGAGGTGCCCGAGCCCCTGCCGAAGATACAGGCCAATGCTACTCAAATAAGACAATTATTGCAGAATCTTGTCAGCAACGGCATCAAATATCATGCTAAGGATGTAAAACCACACATCATTATAAGAGCAAAACATATCGACAACGGCGAAATCAGAGTCGAGGTGCAGGATAACGGTATAGGAATTGAAGAAAAGTATTTCGAGGACATCTTCAAAATGTTCAGACGCCTACATTCCCGCACCGAATTTGAAGGCACCGGCATAGGGCTATCCATCTGCAAAAAAATCGTCGAAAAACACAACGGAAAAATCGGTGTAGAGTCCAAACCAGGAAACGGGGCAACCTTCTGGTTCTCTCTGCCTGCCAAAAATGTGGTTGAAAATGAACAACTCGTCTCAAGTGCTCAAGGCTAAATTTTAAAAATAAATTGCCGAAAAAGTTTCAAAAATGGAAAAAAAGCGGATAAATCTTTTACTTGTCGATGATGACCCCGCTGACCGTAAACTAACCGAGCTGGCGCTGAGAGGCGGTCTGTATAACACTGATTTCTCCATTACGACGGCAGACACTTTGGCTGATTGCCTCCTGCGAATACAAAATAGCCCCATCGATTTGGTCCTTCTGGACCTCGGCCTGCCGGAAAGCAAGGGTATCGATACCATCGACAAAGTCCATCAGACCTGTCCCAGCACACCGATTATTGTTTTGACAGGCCTATCAGACGAGGAGGTCGCCGCCGAGGCCATCAAAAAAGGCGCCATCATTTATGTCACGAAACCCTTCACTTCGACGGGGCTGCGAACCCAAATCAGTACTGCCCTGCAAATCGTCGAGCTGCAACAGAAGCTTCAGCAACAGGCAGATACCGATGGACTAACCAACCTGACCAATCGCAGACATTTCTTTGATATTCTCGACCGAGAGGTCCTCAGGGCTAAAATCAGCGGCACTGACATTTCCATAATGATGCTCGATATCGACCATTTCAAAAGTGTGAACGACACTTATGGCCACCGCGGCGGAGACGAAATACTGCAACAAATGGGACAGATACTAAAAGAAAATGTTTATCCTCTCGACGTTGTCGCCCGATACGGCGGTGAGGAGTTCATCATTCTTATGCCCACTACATCTCCTGTAAAGGTCGCTCAGGCCTCCGCGAGACTTCGAAAAATTATCGACCAGCATCAATGGAAGGTCGGTGAACAAAAAATCTCCATTACAGCCAGTATCGGGCTTGCAACCGTCGATTCCTACAACCTTGTCAATTCCTACGACATTGTCGAAAAGGCCGACGCCGCCCTTTACGCCGCCAAAAGGCGAGGCAGGAACTGCGTTGTCTGCTGGGATGAGGTCAATGGTGAACAGGAATCCACCCAGCCCGACAATACGGTTTACCAGGAGCTGCAGCGAAAGGTTAACTCTCTTGTCAGACAGCTGCAATCGCACGCAATCGGCACCATCTCCGCACTGACCAGGGCCCTCGATATGGTCATAAAAGAGCCGTATCTGCATCAGCACGGCGAAAATGTCAGAAAATATGCCGCTGCCATCGCACAGGAAATGGGACTATCCAATGAATTATGCGAACGCATCAGCAACGCTGCCCTCCTTCAGGATATCGGCAAAATCGCTATCCCCGTCCAAATCCTGAAAAAAACCACTCCTCTGACGCCCGAAGAACTTCAGACAATCAAACAGCATCCAATGGCTGCTGCAAAAATCCTCGAACCGATAGGCCTGTTCGGCCTTGAACTGCAAATCATCAAACATCACCACGAAAGATTCGACGGCACCGGTTATCCAGCCGGCTTAAAAACCAAAGAAATCCCCATCGGTTCGCGCATCCTCGCTCTTGCGGACACCTTTGATGCTATGACAAACGAACAAAGCTACAGAAAGTCAAAATCCCTCCACGATACCATCGCTGAAATCAACGCATCCTCAGGGGCTCAATTCGACCCAGATGTCGTCGATGCCTTCAACAAGGCCTGCTTAAATCACAAAAGCAATTGGCCTCTCTCCTCTGCCTGCACCAACGCAACCTGTCAAACGGCTTCGTTATAATACCAAATCCTGTATTTTTTTCCGCCTTCAGAACGCTTCCGGCAGCACCTTACGGGTGGCATCGTGCAAAAAACCAGAAATGTGCCTTTCGGAACTCATTGTAAGTATCTTGCGGGCTATCCTGTTGCATTCCTCTATCGTCACCGAACGGATAACCTGCTTTACCTCCGGTATCATCGGGGGCGCCAGCGATATCGTCCTTACTCCCATCCCCAGCAGCAGCAGCACCTGCTCCGGCTCGGACGCCATCTCCCCGCACACGCTCAAATCTATCTGCCCTTTATGGGCATCCTGTATGACCGTCCTGATTAGACGAAGCACCGCAGGGTCAACCGACGAATAAAGCGTCGAGACCAGCTCATTACCCCTATCAACCGCCAGCGTGTACTGTGTAAGGTCGTTTGTCCCTATGCTGAAAAAATCAACATCGCGTGCCAGCGCCGACGCCATTAACGCCGCCGACGGCGTCTCTATCATTATTCCAACTTCAATATTACGGTTGTAGCTTATCGATGCCTCGTCGAGGTCCTCCATAACATCGTGCAGAATCATTTTTGTCTGCATCAACTCCTGCAGATTCGTTATCAGCGGAAACATTATTCTGACCTCGCCCAGAACCGATGCCCGCAAAATCGCCCGAAGCTGATTTTTGAACATATCGAGGTTGCGCAGACAGAACCTGATTGAACGAAGCCCCAAAAAAGGATTAGGCTCGCGGACAAAACGTCTGCTCTGCGTAAATTTATCAGCGCCCAAATCCATCGTTCTTATTATCACAGGCCGATGTCCAAACACCCCGACAGTATCCGCATAAGCCTTGTAATGCTCCTCTTCGGTCGGCTCTTCAGGCCTGCTCAGATACAAAAACTCTGTCCTGTAAAGCCCAATCCCTTCGCCTCCTTTATCGAGAACTGTCAGCGCTTCCTCCGGAAACTCGATATTGCCCAGCAACGTAATTCTCACCCCATCACGCGTCACCGCAGGCTTTTCCCTTATCAGGCTGAGCTTCTCCTCAAGCTCTAAAAAATCTCGTGAATACTTCTGGTACTGCTGCAGTGTATCTTCGTCAGGACTAACTATTACTATGCCGCGATTGCCGTCTATGATGACGGTATCTCCCGCCTCAATATGCTCTGTGAGGTCCTCAAGCGCCAAAACCGCAGGAATCCCCAGCGACCTGGCCACTATCGCCGTATGGCTCGTTCGACCGCCCGCATCGGTAGCTATGCCCTTGACAAAATGCTTATTCAAACCTGCCGTCTGGGTTGGACTCAACTGACGGGCAACTACCACAACCTCTTCCTTCAGACGGCTGATGTCTTCATGCTTTTTGCCGAGAAGATGCTTGAGAACCCTTCTTCCTATATCATAAATGTCGGCTGCCCTCTCGCTTATGTAATGGTCCTTGACCTTCGCAAAATGACTTGCTATATCCCGCATCGTCGTCGAGACTGCAAATTCAGCCGTCACATACTCATCGCGTATTAAATCCGTAATCCTTTTGAGCAGGCTTTTATCTCGCAGAAACCGCAAATGCACGGCAAATATGTCCTTAATCTTCTCCCCCTCTATTCCCTTTTGGTCCCCCTGCATACCTGTCAACTCGTCAATGGAAGCCTTAAAGGCGTTCCTGACCCGCTGAACTTCTATCATTCTCTGGGAAAGCTCTATCGCACGACGTGGAATCAGGTAATCTTCAGAATCGATAATAAGGGCCTTCGATATGCTTATGCCGGGCGAAACCGCTATTCCCTTCTTAATCTCCATTGCTCATCTTACTTTCGGTAAAATTATTGCGAAAGATTTTTATAAACCCTTTTGAGCATTTACAGTTTCTTCCTCCGCCGGCGGCGGCTCGCCAAATAATTTGACCTCCACAAGCTCTCTTAAGGCCTCTACCGCCTTCTTCGCATCCGCCCCTTCTGCTTTTACACTAAGAGTCGTACCATAAGTTGCCGCAAGCATACTTACCTGCATTATACTCTTGCCGTCCACCTCCACATCCCCCTTGATTACCGTAATCCGGCTCTTGAACCGGCTTGCCACATCCACAAACTGCATCGCAGGGCGCATATGAAGACCGTCAGCGTTCTTTATCTTCATCTCAGCCTGATAAAAAAGCTCGCCCAAGATTTTCTCCCCGGCTTCAAATAAAAAATATCAAAAGCCCTCAAACATCCACAATGGCTCATTGATAAAATTTTCCCCCGTCCATAGCCGCTGCATCTTTGCTGCTTTTAATCATAAAAACGGCTTTTCATCTGCTTCGAGCAAGAGGTCTTTTATCTGCTCGGCATTTCTCGATTGCCGCAGAAACCGGCGGAACTTTTCCTGCTGAAGATGCTTGAAAACCTTCTCCATTGCCTCAAGATGTTTATCCGGCGAATCCTTCGGGCTGACCAGCAGAACCACCGAATATACCGGCTGCTTGTCAAGCGACCGAAAATCAATCCCCTTGCTGCTCTGGCCTATCGCCGCTACAACTCCCTTAACAACATCGTGTTTGACGTGAGGAACAGCCACACCTTTGCCCATCCCTGTGCTTGCCTCGTTCTCACGCTTCACTACCGCCTTGATTATCTTCTGACAGTTTCCTCTGCCAAGTTTCTTCGCCTTATCAAGCGCCAACACTAATTCCGCTATTACCCCGTCTCTGTCCGTGGCCTCCAGCTCCGGTATTATGGCCTCAAAACACACAAAGTCAGAAAACTTCATTCAAGCTCCTGTTTTTCAAGTCCAAAAACTATTTTAACCTCAAATTACCGCCATTATCACAAAATCGCCGACCCCTGTCAACTATTGCTTTGCCGTATGCTTCCTTTCTCGCTCTTTTGTCTTTATCTTCCGAAGTCTCTGCTCAAGCTTATGAACCGCAGCATCCATACAACCCAGCACGTCATTGCCGGACTCAGTTGCCACAAACACCCTGCGGCGATTTGCCCTCGCTATGATTTCCACTTCAACCTTCTTATCCGCACGCCCCTGACGCTCAACTATAACGTCTATCTGATTGATACTGCTATAATACCTCGACAGTCTGCCCGTCTTCTTTTGCGCATAAATCCGAAGCGTTTCTGTTATTTCGATATGCTTACCTGCAATCGTAAAAAGCAAATTCCTTCTCCTTAATTAAAAAAATGTTTCGTTGTTAAAACTGTCTTGTACTTATCAGACCATCAATTTTATCTTCTGCACACATCTGCCTTATTATAAATATTTCATTACCTAAATCAAATCCTTCTGCAATAAACCCCACCTTTCGACCTATTGCAAACTCTCTTGCCTTTTTCGTCACTCCTTCCCCTTCCTGGCCTCGTCGATAGAATACGCAGGCGTAATCACTCCGTCGCTTATAACAAACCGCAGTGCTTCTTCTACCGTCATATCCAGCGGCACCGTATCATTTTTAGGAACCCAAACCAGATAACCGGATAATGGCGACGGCGCAGTAGGCACCAGAATAGTAATCAACTCTATCTCCTTTCCATCAGCAATCCATTTCATCCCATCCCCCGTCACAAAACCAACTGTCCATAACCCCTTCCTCGGATACTCGAACGCCACGACCCGCGAAATAAATTTCGTCTGTTCTTTTTGCGAAAGCAGAAAATCGGACACCTGCTTGACATACGGATAAACCTGCCGAACCAGCGGCATATTTTCTATCAGCCTCTCCGTGCTTCGCCAAAGCCGTTTGCCAATCCAGCTGGCCAGCACCACGCCGACAGCAAAAACAATCACCAGGGCTATGACAAACCCTGCCAGTGAACCCAACCCATGAACCCAGAACTGCTGCATCCGCTCCACAACCACCCTATCAGACAAGGGTATGTCCCTCAGTATCATCAAAATCCGAATGATAACCTCATTGATAAGCCTGCCGATTGTCTTCTGTATTAAATGGTACGTCCAGATGAATATCCAGATTGTCACCACAGTCGGCACAAGAACCGCCAGGCCACGCACAAAATACCTTCTCATCCGTCCTGTCTTTTTCTTTCTCTTCATTTCCGTTAAAATCCCTTCATTGCATAACCTAACCCGTCTTGTCGCCTTCTTCAAGCGTAAAATCCTTAGGCAAATGCCCTCCTGCAAGATGAATCCACCCGCCCGGCAGCGATGCAATCATCCATATAATCCTCTGACAAAGCGCCAGCGCCAAGGCCGGCTCCGCCTGGACAGATGCAAATTTTACAAACATCGCAGCAAGCGACCCCTCCACCAGCACCGCCCCGCCAATGCTCACCGGAAGCATCCCTATCGACCAGCTTATTGTGAAAAATACATAATAATAACTCAAGCTCACATCCACACCTGTCTGCCTGCCCACTAACCAATACGCCGTTATCGACAAAATCTGCAGCGCTATGGTCAAAACTAAAACAAAGAGCCCCTCAACAGGCCTTTTGCAGTAAAGAACCGCCGCCTTCAATAATTTCCTTAACAGCCTGCCGCCCTGCTCATAACCAACCGACCACCACTTTCGCAGAATATTTCTTGTCGCCGGAATTACCAGAAGAATCACAACCACCCCTGCTATAATCAATCCTGCCGCGATGAAAATCCGCTCGTATAGACTTAAAGAACCGAATGAACCGTCCTGCATAGCCAAATCTATATTTTTTTTGCTCGGCAAAAGAAAATAAAACACAATCGCTATCATTACAGACCCGACCAGCCCGACCAGCCTGTCAACAAGCACGCTCAGCGCCGCCTCAAATCGCTTTTCCGTATGCTTTGTCGCATACCACGCCCGTACCAAATCGCCTCCGACCGCGCTCGGCATAAAATTATTATAAAACAGGCCGAGGAATACCAATCTTATCGCCGCACTTAATGATATAAAAATCCCCTGCGTCCGAAGCAATATCCACCATCGAAGCCCTACAGCGAACTGCCCTGCTGTATAACAGGCCAGCGCCACTATGAAAATCCACGGACTGAGCTGTCCAAAAACATCCACCAGCCTGCCGAACCGGCCCTCCTGACTGAGCCAGATGCCCGCCCAAATCAGGCCCGACGATACCACCGCAAGCCGAATGGCCAAAAATATCTTGTTGCCACCCTTTTTCTTTTCGACGCTCATCAAAAAACTTTGTCCTGAAAATTCTTGTTTTTCCTGATAATAACGGCTAAACTGCCTTATGGCAAGACTCCAGATGATAGATTGCTGTCCGCCTTCGGCGAATAACACTAAAAACTTAGAACTAAAAACTTAAAACTTAAAACTAAAAACTAAGAATATGCCTGACAAAACCATTGAAGAATCGCTTGATTTTACCCCGAAATTCGACTCTTTCGGCCTAATCCCCGTCATCGCACAGGACGCAAAGACAGGCCAGGTCCTCATGTTTGCTTATATGAATAAAGAGGCCCTCGAACAAACCATTCAGACAGGCTACGCCGTCTATTTCAGCCGAACACGCAAAAAACTTTGGAAAAAAGGCGAGCAGTCAGGCCACTTCCAAAAGGTTCAGCAAATCCTCGTCGATTGCGACCAGGATTGTTTAGTTTTGAAGGTGAACGTTGACGCAGGCCAGTGCCACACAGGCTATCAGTCCTGCTTCTACCGCACCATCGCCCCCCCGCTTTCTTGCGAAAGCAAGAGGGGGGGCAAAAAACTGAAACTCATCGCAAAAAAAGCATTCGACCCCAAAAAAGCCTACAAAAAAATCTAAAAAAGTCCCATAATTTGCTTGACTAACACCTAAAAAACATTAGACTTAATAGTCAAGCGAAAAGCATATCATTACTAATTTTTTGGAGAGCAATCTGCATAGCGGACTGTGTGGAGACTGTGTCAAAAACGTAAAATGGGGTTTATATAATCTTTTTGGAGGAAATGGTATGAAACAGATTTTCCTGACGTCGCTCTTCAAAACTTAAAAATCAATACTATTATGGAGGATTTAATTATGAAAAAATTGAAAGTGAATCTATTGCTGTTTTGTGTGATTATATTGTTGTTTGGCCTCGCACCTTCGGCTCTGGGCTTGGTCGTTGGCTTCAACTCCGACATCCATCAGGATAACCTCAATGTAGTAGCCAACGACTTTCACGTCGAGGGCCGTATGGAGTCCGGCGTCGTGGGCGGGAACTGGTCAAACCCGCCGGTACTTGATAGCCACATTGATGATGCTTTCCCCAACTTTAGCTGCACTATCACGCCCGACCTCAGCGACCCAGGCCAGAACTGGTATATTGTTAAGGCAGACTGGTCGGGCCATAATTACCCCTACTGCAGTATCCTTCACCTCGGTCTGTTTTTTGACGCAACTTGCCACAATGTCGTTCTTGACCTGGTCGGCTGGTGGACTCTTAATGGTCAGCCCGTATGGCCACCTATTCCCCCTATCCCCCCTCCACCTGTAAATGGCGGAGCGGTGCCTGTTCCAGGCTTCCAAGTGCTGGACCAAAACCTACCACAGGTATTTACATTGCGCAATGACTCCCACTCTTTGGCGGAGGTGGCGGTGGTGCCGGAGGTATCGAGGAATATGTCGTCCAGATGGATATGGTCAGCTTAACCAAGGAAGAATTAGAGATGCATCTTGGTCCTATTCCCGAGGCATTCAAGGAACTTCGTGTTGGAGGTGACCAACAGTACTTACCGTGGGTACCGGTGTATTACGGAATGAGTCCTATCAGCGAGTATAACCCGATACACTTCTTGCCTAATAGTTTCTTTGATGTATTTCTCGATGCCAGCGGGTGGCCCATTCACCCAATGGAGCCGATTCAAATCCAACAGGGAGGCTTCCTGATTTCGAGGGAACGAATCGGATTCTTAAACAATAACGGCCAATCCGAGATTCGCTGGGTCTGGCACATCCACGAAGCCCACCCGCCCAAGCCTCTGATTGAGCACTCAAAGTGGTCTCAGCCGCCTATCGAAATGAACCCAACTATGCCCCAGCCTACTTATTGCGGCTGGAACGAGCCATCGTGGACGCAGGACCTGGGTGGTCAGTATATATCCGGCGCTGCCGATGACTTCCGCTGCATCGGCTCTATGCCCGTCACCTCGATTCACTGGTGGGGTTCGTTTATAGGATGGACCGCCCCGACACTGCCGCCACAGACGCCGTCAGGCTGGAACGTGAAATTTTTTGCCAATGTGCCTGCAGGAGTTTTACCCTACAGCCACCCCGGAGAGTTGCTGTGGGAAATTAATATACCCAACGACCGAGTTCAGACAGAATGGGTCGGCAACGATTATCATCCACAATATGGCACGGAGTCCTGCTTCCAGCATCAAGTTAATCTGAACCCCGGAGAGTACTTCTGGCAGAATAATTATCAAGAGGACACCAATGACAACATTTACTGGCTCGGAATAACTGCCGTTTATTCGCAGGGTATGCCAACACAATATCCGTGGGGCTGGAAAACACGACCTGCTCACTGGATGGATGATGCGGTGCATTACGAAAGCTATCCCGGCCCGTCCGGCCCGATATGGGAATACTGGCCGCTCACAGACCCGATGACTGGCGAAAGTGTGGACCTGGCATTCGAGCTCGATACCGACCCCAATTATATCAAGTGGGAACAGCCTTATACCGGAATCCGCGACTGGCCGCACTATGAGGACCAGCCTTCTATGGCTTTCGACGACGGAGTCAAGATGACTATAAACCGTCAGGTTGCCGACGACTGGAAATGCGAGAAGCGAACGCCGGTTACATCCCTTGTGTGGTGGGGTTCATATTTAAACTATAACTACATCCCTTGTCAAATGACAACGATACCGCCGCCAGTGCCGGTAAAGCCTCTTTATTTTATGATTAATATATGGACCGATGTTCCTGCAGGGGCCTCGCCGAGTCATCCCGGTGTAGTTGTCTGGGGATACAAGGCTTATAATTATGACGAGGTTATGGTAGGCTACGATAAGAATCTATTGAGCCAGCCGCAGACGCAGGAGCCCGTATACCGGTATTCGGTAAGGCTGCCCGAAGAAAACTGGTTCAAGCAGAGAAAGGTAAACCAGATATACTGGGTAAGCATTATGGCGGTATATAACCCGATAAACCCGCCGAATTATCCGTGGGGCTGGACTAACCACGAGTACTTCTACAATGATGATGCGGTCGCAGGGCACTTGTCAGGCACGACCTGGGTCTGGGATGAGATTTATGATGAGACAGGGGCAAGTGCGGATATGTCGTTTATGCTCTTTACCGACCCGAGCAAATGCGTAAGTTGTGCCGATTACAACTGGGACGGCATTGTGAACTTCTACGATTTTGCGATTTTTGCAAAGGACTGGATGCTGTCCGGCTTGCCCGGCGGAATGTATAATGCAGACCTCAACTGTGATGGCAATGTTGATGCTGCAGACCTCGAAATCTTCAGCAACCAGTGGCTCCAAAGCTGCCCCCCGTAATGCCTTAACAGACAACTTGTATTGAAACGAAGGGCTGTCCCCAGCGCTTTCTTGCGAAAGCAAGAGCGGGGACAGCCCTTTTTATATCCACAGCTTAATGGCTTAAGCCAGACTCGCCGAAGTCAGATTGAACAAGATCAATCCACCATACGTAAAATAAATAGGCAACAATGATTAGTTTTGAGTTTTGAGTTGTTAGTTTTTAGTTGTGAAAATCGGCTTCGGTGGAGAAGTATCGCCGAGGGGCGGACAGGTTCGCCAAATCCGCCGCAGGTGGAGCGGACAATCGCTGGAGGACTTTTCACAATTGCGTTTGCCCATTTAAAGACTCTAATAAAATGAAACCACGGATTACGCTGATTACACGGATTAAATAAATATTTATAAAAAAATCAGCGAAATCCGTGAAATCGGCGGTTTCAAATCATTCTATTTGATGTTAATTCAAAAAACACATCTAAGAGATTGCATATATGGTTACGAAGGTATTATTACTTGTGTTAATCATAGTGGAATCGCACGGCGACGATAAAGCGATAAACGGCGACGCCGTCGGCTGTCTGCAAATTACCCCTGTGGTTGTTGAAGACATCAATAGAATCGCCGGCACAAATTTCACCCTGCAGGATAGATACGACAGGCAGAAAAGCATCCAAATGGCCGAAATCTACCTCAAATATTACGGCCAAGTCTATACCAAAAAGACGGGCAAACAGCCGGACAGCGAGATTTACGCCAGAATCTGGAATGGCGGGCCGAACGGCTGGAAAAAAACCAGCACTCAAGACTTTTGGCTAAAAGCAAAAAAGGAAATGGAGAGACAGTAGACAGAAAACGGAGGACGGATGGCGGAGAGAAAATAACCACCAATTTGACGAACTCTTTTTCAAATCAGTGTAATCGGTGTAATCAGTGGTTTCTTTATATTTAACCGCGGATTGCACAGATTTTCGCGGATTAAAATAATAATCATTCATCAATTATCAATAATCAATTAAAGAGGTGTTGACTTTTTATTTCCCCTAAACTAAATTGCTGATAAAGATTGGTGGATATTATTATGCGGGACAAAACAATACTCTGCGGGGAACTGATATGATTAGTCTTAATTCAATTCCTTGGTCGTCTATCCTGATCGCAGTAGGTTCGGTAATCGTTGTCATCGGCGGTTTCTGGTCAACTCTTGAGCAGAGTGCGACAAACAAGAAACTTGAGTCTCTCACAGAAGAAAATCAGCAGCTTACAAAAGAACTGCACCAAACGATAACAGGAGGCAACTCGTATCCATTCTTCGTATACGGTCCAGATCTACGGCACATCAGCGACCCGAATATATTAGGGGTAACTTTGCAGTAACTGGTGACAGGCCAATTTTCGATGCGATAATTGAACATACGGATATCACCGAGCGTCTTGACCCTGAAAAATTTACTTCGCCTCAGGAGATGATTAACGCATTATTAGCCAAAAATGCCGGCCCCATAAAGGGAGGGACATTCCTGCCCAATCGTGCTTTCCCTGTTGGACTTGTTCAAATGAAACCAGATTGGGATGAAAGAATTCTACGGATTACCACTATTGCGCGAAACGGGGCATTCACTCAGCTGACCACACTGAAAAGAAATGCACAGGGAGACTGGTATATGTCCCATGTGAAAGTAACAAAAGAGAAACCGGGAGGCGGGGACGACGAAGTCCTCAAGGATGACGGTCACTACAATAAGGCGGTATCGGAGTCGAATGATTAGGCGGAATAGGCCTAATTATCCAAATGATTAATTGGACTTTAACAAAAAAACAAAGAGAGTTAGTAGCAGAGTTGGATCAATTATCGCGGTGGTTTGACCTTGATTACCATGACGTAGAGGAATATGAGCCTGAATACCGCACAACTTATCTTGAAATGGCAAAGAATCAGCTAATACGTAGCCATGTGATTATGGCCTATGTTTTGGTTGATGAATTCCTCAATTGCGAGATATGCTGGTATCAGTTTGGGAAAAAACATAGCTTTATACAGCTTTGGCGTACAAAGAAGTTTCAACGTTTCAACCACCACGTAATTGAAGGACTTAGTCTACTTCAAAAGTTACGCTACGTAAAATCTTTCGCTAATATACCAAAAGGAATTGTTGCGGACATTGAGCGATTAAATTCTTTAAGAAATGGTCTTGCCCATTCTTTCTTTCCTGAGAATCTTAAATCTTCAAAACCTCAGTGGAAGGGAGGAAAGATTTTTTCTCTGGATGGTATTAAGGCCTTTAGTGTCGATATGCAGAATATCAAAAATTTCTTCTTTGGAAGATGGGATTGAGCATGTCCACTAAAGCGGTTCGCTCATTCCTATAGTTAAATGTAAGGGAAATTCGGATTGAACAGAAAATATAAAAAGAGAAGAGATAATAGCAAATCATCTGATCAGAATGGCTTAAAACCCAAGTTGTTTTTTCGACTATCCATAGGAAATTGGGGAATAGCAGTAGGCGGCATCCTCATGTTTGTTTCGTGGGTATCACAGAACATCTATATTTATGACTTGGACGTAAAAATAAAACAAATAACAACAAACGCACAATTCATTAGTACAGAGAACGGCAAAGCATTGCAATGGATGCTTAAGTACCAAGAAGAGATACGAAAAAAGCCAACATACGATCCCGAAGTTATCGCTAACACGGCTTACGGATATGCCTCCACAATGAAGCAGATCCTTGAAGCAGCAAAACAAATGAATCCTCAATCCACTATACTGATGGGTCATCACAAGAAGATCACACAATACAAGGAGGACATTGAGAACGCCATAAAATCCGAAGATGTGAATACCATTATTATGATATCAACTGAATTAATGCAATGGTCGAAAAAAGCATTTGATGAAGCATTGCCTGAATTCAGAGCTGTTGAGGCTAAAATAAATTCAAGTAATGCTCTATGGACAAAAATATTTCGATATAGCTACATCACAGCCAGTTGTTTATTTGGATTATTTTGGCTTGTTGTTAATGGTCGTTCCTTGTTAAAGCCAAAGATATCAAACAACCAAAAAGCGGCTCAAGTCGGACCTCCTAAGGCGGTCGGTTAGCTACCCCGTTATGCCTTGAATTGGGGGAGGATTTTGTGGAAACAAACCTGCCGAACGCGAGGTTCGTGGGCTAAACCAACAATTCAACCATGCTACGAGTTATTTTTCTTTTTTTTGTGGCTCAATAACCATTTATAAAGGTCGGGATTGTTGTAAGTCTGCGTCCAGGAGTCGTGGTCTGCTTCGGGATAGATTGTCAGATTCGCACTGCCGCCGGCCTTGTTGACGGCATCAACCATTTCCTGCGACCTGCTCAAAGGTATGGTCTGGTCTTTTGCCCCGTGAAATGCCCAGACTGGAACATCCTTTAATTTGTTGGCATCCTGAACTCTGCCGCCGCCGCAAATCGGAACAATTGCTGCAAACCGCTGCGGCGATTGACAGCCGAGACTCCAGGTGCCGAAGCCACCCATACTCAAGCCGGTTAAATATACTCTGTTTAGATCAACCGAATACTTTTTAATAACCTCGTCGAGCAGATTATCGAGCTTTGTGCTGTCCCACCATTCCTTTTCAGGACATTGCGGACAAATAATAACAAAAGGCAAATCCATTCCTTGCTCGATGGTCTGCGGAAGCCCAGTCGCCTTGAGCTTTTCGAGGTCGCTTCCGCGCTGGCCGATGCCGTGCAAAAACAAAATCAAAGGCCATTTCTTTTCTTGCTCGTATCCTTTCGGCTTATAGGCAAGATAATTTGGGGAATTAGCTTCTGCGGACACAAAAACCTTTTCAAAAACGTCAACCTTTGGTTTTACATTTCCCGCCTGAGCAGCAGTCCCCCTGCTTGTGTTTGAATCTGCTGCGTATAATGAAACTGATAAAATGAAAATTGTAATCAAACAAACCGCAAAGACTTTTCGTCTCTTCATTTGTCACCCCTTTTTAGCTTTTTTCGACTCATTACTTTGTAATAGCCGTAATAAAAAGGCGAGATGCAAAATCGCCTCGCCGAATCTTTGCCTGTTCTGCTCCCTACTGAGCCTGAAATTCTGTTTTTTTGAAACTTCGTTTAAGCGGCTTTTGGACAAGGCCCATCCGGATTGCCTTGACCGATACCTTTATCCTGCGGACACGTCCGTTGACAACCGCCCGCACCTTCTGGATGTTCGGCTTAAATCTTCTTTTGGTAATGCCTGTTATTTTTCTGCCGACGCCGCCAAGGTATTTAGCCTTGCCTCGCCTGACTATGCTTTTTCCAAAACTCGTCTTCTTTCCCGTAAAAAAACAAACTCTCGACATCTTTGTTCACCTCTGGACAAAACAATATAGTTCAATGCTCATATTCTGGGAACTTTATAAGTATAAGGGTTTCACAAAAAAAAACAAGGCCAAATATTAATTTTTTAGAAGCCATTTCATAACCTTGTTTTTTGTTATGGAATCGTCTTAATCTGCGGTATTGTTGTAAAAATTGGAATCTGGATTCCCGCTCCCCACTTTCGCGAGGACAAGCTTCGCGGGAATGACAGTTATGAAATGGCTTGTAGTTTAAATCCGCCAATACGCCTGGCGGACAAATTTAAGCCTGCCCTATTTCCCAATCGGCTTTGGTAATTTTGAAGATGATGAATACGCGGTAATTTTTTTAAGGTAAGCAACTTCATCAGCTTTAAGAGGCCTGAATCTGCCTGCGCCGACGCCTCGGCAGTCAATCCTGCCAATCTGTGTCTGTTTCAGCGACTTAACCTTAAATCCCACCTTTAACAACATCCTGCGGACCTGCCTGTTTAGGCCCTGCTTTATTATTATCTCCAGCAGCGTTCCTTTATGGCCCCGATTTAATATTTTTACAATCGCAGGCCCAGTCTTGCCTTCCGCCAGCCAAACGCCCTTTTTAATTTTTTCAACCTGCTCACTCCCGACCATCCCTTCAACCTCGGCAATGTATGTCTTGGCCACGCCGTAACGCGGGTGCGTAAGCCGATTCGCCATTTCAGTATCATTTGTAAGGATTATCAGGCCTGTTGTGTCGGCATCCAATCTGCCGATACAAAATATCCGCCCTCTTGCGCCGACAATATCTATCGCCGTCGGTCTGCCCTGCGGGTCAAAATCTGCGCAAAGCACTCCCTTGGGCTTATTCAAAAGATAATATACCTTCCTGACCGCCGTAATCTTCCTGCCGTTGACAGTTATCGTATCTTCATCCGGGTCGGCAAAGGCCGGCAGAGTCTCAACCATTTTACCGTTGACTGAAACCTGCCCGCTGATAATCAGCTCCTCGCAGTTCCTGCGTGAATCCACCCCCGCCGCTGCCATAATCTTCTGTAATCTTTGCATCGCCATAAAAACCTCTTTTTCTGACACGTTTGGATTATACCAATCCCCAGAATTTTTCGCACCTGAATTCAAAAAACAGAGGAAACCACAGATTGCACGGTTCGACTACGCTCACCGCAGGCAGATTAACGCGGATTAAAATCTTTGAAATCAGTCCCAACAAATCAGGATGGAAAAACCGCTCTTGCAACTCGCCGCTATGTCCGCCCGTGGCGGACGTCGCAGCAGGTTAGAAACCCCTGCCAAGAATTACCAAATTTCCCGCCTTTACATTTTTTACAGCCCCTAAAATGCCCCAAAAACCCAGCTTACCACCAAATTGGTGTTTTTGTGAGGTTTTTTTGATTGACTTGCTGTCGGTTCTTGACGATAATATATAGGTCTAAATGCCCTAAATGTTTGTTTTTACTTATGTTCAAGGAGTTTTTATATGGCGTTAGCCAAAAGGCAACAAACCAATCCCATATTTCTTACGCTCATTCTCTTTATCGCCCTTTTCGTTGTTTCCACAACATTTTCAGTAATCTACTACGTTAAATACGAGGGGCAAAGGGCTAATGCCGAAAACACACAAAGCGAACTTGAAAAATGGGTCAGCCCTTCCGAACAAAGTAAAGGCTTAACCGCCCTTGTAGGCACCATACCTCCCCGCAAAAGCGCTGCAGGCATATTGATTGAATACCTCGACCAGCTGACAAAATTAATCGCAGGAGGCCCGCTTTCCGACACCTCATCTCAGATAAAATTCGAAGCCGCAATGAAAGCCGTCAGCAACAATGTCCTGCCCGTATTCCAAAAATACTGCTCTGCTGATTCCAACGACCCCAACAAGATGTCGCTGGCAAGAACAATAAAAACACTTGGCGACACGCTCGATACCACCACCCAGCAGCTAAACGAGCTTAAGAACAATTACGCAGGGCTTAACGAGGAACTCAAAAACACAAATGATTCTCACAACAACACAGTAAAATCGCTCAACACACAGCTCGAAACATACGCCATGCAGGTTGAAGATATAAAAGCCGAATACGCCAAACTCGAATCGCTCCTGCAGCAGACCACCGAGCAGCAGGTTCAAAGTCTCAGGGACGAACTAAAGACAATAAAAGCCGGGAATGAACAACTAAAGGACGAGATTCTCAAAACACAGGCAGTCTTGACTATGACCAACAACAGGATGAAAAAAAACCTCGACCAGCTCGAAAAGATTAAACCTCTTCCGGACACCAATACCCTCGCTTACAAAATCGACGGAAAGGTAATCCTGTTCGACCCACAGACGCAAATCGTCCACATCAACCTCGGCAGCGATGACGGCGTCTATCGGGGCCTGACCTTCGCAGTCTACGACAAAAGTCTGCCTATCCCAAAAGACGGCAAAGGAAAAACGGAAATCGAGGTCTATGACGTCGACAAAACCATATCAACTGCCCGCCTCACCACTCCGCACAATCCTCACAACCCCATAACCAAAGACGATTCTATTGTAAATCTGGTCTGGGATAAAAACCAGACGAATTACTTCGTCGTTGCAGGCAATTTCGAAAAATACGGCGACGCAGAAAAAATAAAAGCCCTCATCACAAAAATGGGCGGACGACTCGAAGATAACGTCTCCATCAATACCGACCTTATCATCCTCGGCACCGCACCGCTAATCTTCGCCAGGCCGACTCCTGAACAGGCCGAATTCAACCCCGCTGCTATGGAAAGATATGAGGCCTCAAAAAAACTTTACGAGCATTATAAACAGATCGAGCAGGACGCCAGAACCTTCTCAATACCAATTTTTAATATAAACAAATTTTTCTTCTTTACCGGCTACAAGGAACAGGCCGCAAAACCCGGCGCCCTTTAATCGGCTAAACGCCAACCATCCGGCTCGACACCTATTGAGGCGATAAAAATTTCGCCTGTGTAATTTGCCGCCTCTTTCGCCAAAAAGCCCTTCTTCAAGGCAACAAACGTGACAGTCCAGTCTGCTTTTATTGCGGCGCTGAGAGGCACGCCCGTATCGCAATCCAGACCCGATGGTATGTCTATCGCCAGAACACCAATATTTTGCGCATTGATTTCCTCAATCAACCTTTGATACGGTTCGCTTACCTCTCCTTTTAAACCTGTGCCGAAAATGCCGTCCACAATTAAACCTGCATCAGCGGCAAAATCCCTTACCAGCCGTCCAATTTCAGGATTATTTATATCCAAAACTTCTACAGGTTGTCCCAGCCTTTCGAGAATATCCAGATTCGTCTTCGCATCTCCGCCTATTTTCTCCCGCTGGCCGCAAATAACCACAACGACCTCAATTCGCCGCGGCGAATTTCGCAAGTGCCTTGCTGCCACAAATCCATCGCCGCCGTTATTACCCGTCCCGCAAAATATACAGACCTTCGGCTTTTTCTTATGCGACAACTTTTCCACAATCAATTCCGCACAGCTTCTGCCGGCATTTTCCATCAGCACCACACCGGAGATACCAAGTTTGTTTATCGCCCAGGCGTCAACAGAACGCACATCTTCCCTGCTCATCACAACACACTTTTCGCCTAACTTATATCGCTTCATAATTGAGCATTTTAAACTACAAACAATTCCTGTCAATTGACAAGCCTTCCGCCGATACTTATAATCCGAATCAGGATTTTTTTATGCAGATACTGCTTACCAATGACGACGGCATTTTCGCACCAGGCCTGGCTGCAATTTATAAAGAGCTTGTCAGCCTCGGCAACGTTCTTGTCGTCGCTCCTGCCTCCAGCAAATCCGGCGCAAGCCACTCCGTCACATTCCACGAGCCTTTGGTCTGCAACAAGGTTGAAATCGAAGGTGCGTTCACCGGTTTTTCCGTCGAAGGCTCACCCGCCGACTGCGTCAAGCTCGCCTTTATGCAGCTCTGCCCGCAAAAACCCGACCTGCTGGTGGCGGGCATCAACGCCGGCGCAAATGCCGGCATCAATGTATATTATTCCGGCACCGTCGCCGCCGCAATGGAAGGCGCATTTCTGAATATCCCCGCCGTTGCAATGAGCCTCGACAGAGACGAGCCGATGGATTTCGAGACCGCCGCCAAATACTGCGTCAGCATCCTTCGCAAATTACTGCCCGTCAAAAGCGGCGCCGTGTACAATATAAATATCCCGAAACTATCCAAAGGCAGGCCGAAAGGCATAAAAATCGTCCCGCAGTCAAACGAAGGCTTCGAGGAATACTACATCAAACAGTCAAATGAACTCGGACAGACCGTCTTCCAATTGGCGGGCTCTCTGACCCACACCGAATCCGAAAACAGCCAAAACGCCGACACAACATCGCTGGCACAGGGGTATATCACAATTACAGCATTGAATCCCGATATGACAAACCACAAAAAAACCGATGAGCTAAAACGAATTTTTGATTCCCATTTCGTCCTGTCTATGCAATAATCGTTCCCGGACAAAATGGTATAACCTTTAGGAGAAACAAATGGCCGCAAAAAAAGAACCGCAGGTCTGCATCGTTACCGTAACAGGCAAAGACCGTGTCGGCATAATAGCAAAATTGGCCGTCACTATGTCAAAGGCAAATATCAATATCCTCGACCTCAACCAGAAAGTTATGGAAAACTACTTCGTTATGACAATGGCAGTCGATACCGCCAAAGCGACCGTCGATATGGCAACAATAAAAAAACAGATCGACAAAATCGGCAGACAAATGAAATTAGTCATCACCATTCAGGACCAGAACATCTTTAAGGCAATGCACAGGGTATAATTATGAGCGAAACCATTGAAGAAGTTTTCGAAACCGTCAAAATGACCCTCGACCATCATTTCGACATCCGAACCGTCACTCTCGGCATAAATCTGAAGGACTGCATCGACCGCAACCTCGACAAATGCGCCCGCAGAATCAACAAAAAAATTGTCGAAAAAGGCCTGCTCCTCAACAAGTTCGCAAAGCTCACCGAGCAGAAATACGGCATACCAATCACAAACCGCCGCATCGCCGTCACCCCGGTTTCCATATTGCTCGAACCATTGCCTCGAAAAATCTCAACCGCCGTCAAACTCGCCAAAGCCCTCGATAAAGCTGCCCAAAAAGCCGATATTGATTTCATCGGCGGCTTCGGCGCTATGGTCCAGAAAGGCACAACCGAGGCAGAGGAAAATCTGATTGAATCCATCCCCGCTGCCATTGCCACAACAGGGAGGCTTTGCGGCTTCTTAAATCTTGCCTCGACACAGGCCGGCATCAATATGAACGCCGCCGAAAAATTCGGCCATATCCTCAAAGATTTGGCATCCAGAACAAAAAACGGTATCGGCTGTACGAAGTTTACCGTCTTCGCCAACGTCCCTGAAGACAATCCTTTTATGGCAGGCGCTCATCACGGCATAGGCGAGCCGGAATTTTCACTCAATATCGGAATCTCCGGCCCGGGCGTCGTCCGAAACGTCGTCGCTCAAAACCCTGACTGCGACCTTACACAACTATCAGAAGTCATAAAGCGAACCGTTTTCAAAATCACCCGTGCAGGCGAGCTTATCGGCCGCGAAATCGCAAAACTGATGAATGTCGATTTCGGCATCGTCGATATTTCCCTTGCCTCGACAACCGCCGTTCACGATTCTGTCGCCGAAATTATCGAATCTATGGGCGTGGAAAGTATGGGGCTTCCCGGCTCGACCGCAGCGCTCGCCCTGCTTATGGATGCCGTCAAAAAAGGCGGCGCTATGGCATCCGGCAATGTCGGCGGGCTATCCGGCACCTTTATCCCAGTCAGCGAAGACGCAGGTATGATTCGAGCGGTCGAAAAAGGAACTTTATCCCTCGAAAAACTCGAAGCCCTCACAAGCGTCTGCTCCGTCGGCCTCGATATGTTCGCCGTCCCCGGCGACACACCTGCTGATGTTCTGTCGGCCATAATCGCCGACGAATTGTCGATAGGCGTAATCAACAATAAAACCACGGGCGTCCGCGTTATCCCCGTCCCCCGCAAAAAGGCAGGACAAATCGTCCATTTCGGCAATCTGCTCGGCTCCGCCCCCATTATGAAAATACCCAAAAAAGGCTCATATAAGTTCATCGCCCGAAGAGGCAGAATCCCCTCGCCCATAACCGCTATGAGAAACTAACCGTTTTAAAGTTATTATGGCTGAAAAAGACAACAAGCCGAAAAATGTACCCGATGCCCAAAGGCCAGTCAAATACAGATACAAAACTTTATCCTCGGCTCTCCCCATTATCGCTATTGCCGCAATCGGCCTTCTTGCCTATTCCAACACGCTCAACTGCCCTTTTCTTTTCGACGATCAGGTTCATATCACAGATAACCCGCATATCCGCTTAACAGAGTTGACTTTACACGGTCTCGCCGATGCGGCACTTAAAAGCCCCCTGCCCGAAAGACCGGTCGCAAATATCAGCTTTGCACTGAACTATTTTTTCCACAGATACAACATCGTCGGCTACCACTTGACAAACATCGCTATCCACATCCTCTCCGCAATTTTCCTTTTCCTGCTGCTCAAAAACACCCTCGCCCTGCCGCCGCTTCGCGACAGGTTTCACCATTCCCAGTATCTCGCCTTCGCCGCCGCTCTCCTCTGGCTGCTGCATCCGATACAAACGCAGGCCGTCACCTACATCGTCCAGCGAATGACCAGCATGGCAGCAATGTTTTATATTATGTCGATGTACTTTTACGTCAAAGGCAGATTGGCCTTTCAAATTAAAAAACGAAGCTGGCACTGGTTTCTCGCCTGCGCATTCTCGGGTATCTTAAGTTTCGGCTGCAAGGAAATTACCGCCACTTTACCTTTTTTCATCCTGCTTTACGAATGGTTCTTCTTCCAGAATCTTAAAGCAAGCTGGCTCAAAAAAAGGTTTCTCTTCATCTTCGCCGCTTTCGCCCTCGTCCTGCTTCTTTCTTTAGTATACTTTTCCGTCGAACCTGCCCGAAAAATGGCGACCGAACACCCCCGCTGGCATCTCACCCCCTTTCAAAGACAGCTTACCGAATTTCGGGTTGTGGTTTTTTACATCAGCCTGCTTGGGTATCCAAATCCTGCCCGGCTTAACCTCGACCACGATTTCGCAATCTCTACCTCGCTATTCAATCCTCCGCAAACGCCGATTTATATAATCATAGTTTTCGCTCTTATTTTATCCGCAATACTGTCAGCAAAAAGAGACCGCCTCCTTTCATTTTGCATCCTCTTTTTTTTCGGAAACCTGCTGATAGAATCTTCCTTTATCGGCATAGAACTGATTTATGAGCATCGATTATACCTGCCATCAATGTTTGCTGCCATTGCCTTTGCCGCTCTGCTGTGGAAATTGCTGAGGCCAAATCTGCTTAAGGCCGCCGTCTTTACAATCCTCGCTTTGCTGCTTTTATCGTCAACTTACCAGAGAAACAAGGTCTGGGCTGATGAAATTACCATATGGTCGGATTGCGTGGCTAAATCTCCAAATCGCCCCCGCTCCAATTACAATCTTGCAAACGCCTTCTATGATAAAGCAAACTACCAACAGGCGATTAATTATTACAACAAAACTCTTCTGCTCGACCCAAATCGTTTTGATGCCTATGAAGGACTCAGCCTTGCATATCTGTCCGAAAAAAAACTTCAGCAGGCCAATGATTATGCCGACAAGGCCATCGCCCTCAATCCAAAAACCGCACGTGCCTGTTATGTTAAAGGCCTTGCCTTATACCGCCAAAATCAATCCGACAAGGCTTTTCTTTACTGGACCAAAGCCATCCAGTCAAATCTCGATAGCCCTGAGCTGCTCAATAATCTTGCATGGCTTATGGCCACTTCGCCTGATAAAAAAATTCTTAATCCGCCCGAAAGCCTCCGTCTCGCTGAAAAGGCCAACAAAATCACCGATTATAAGCAGCCTGATTTTCTGGACACCCTCGCCGCCGCTTACGCCGCAGACAACCAGTTCGACCTGGCTGTTCAAACCGCTCAAAAAGCAATTGAACTGGCCCAGGCACGGGGTAATAATAAACTGGCAGAAACAATTAAAAGCCGCCTGAACCTCTACAAAATGCGGCAGCCTTTCATAGACACACCCCGGCAATCAAATAGGGTAGAGAACATCAAAATGCAGGAGAAAAAATAATGCTTAACATATTCGAGCAACCCTGGCTTCTCTTTGCCGCTGCCTTTATCAGCCTGATTTGTCTTTACATCTCAACTCTCGATAGAAAATTCTACTGGCTTTCCCTGCTTATCCTGCTTTCACTTGCCGCCCTGAACCTGCTACTGGAGGCTAAACTTTTTTCCCTGAATCCAAAAACAATAACCATTCTCAAAATTCTCCTGCCCGCAGCCGCGGCAGGCCTGTCAATCTGGCTTATAATCGGCATAATCCGGTTAAAAGAACGTTCCGCATACATCTGGCTTTTGCCGATTATCCTCTCGACAGCAGGTTTCGGCCTCGACTGGCTCGTAAAAACCGATATGGAAAAGATAAAATCGACTATCAACGCAAGCCAGCGAGCTTTCCAGCAGGAAGACATCAAACTTCTCGGCTCAATCATATCTGATAAATATCAGGATTCCTTTCATACCGACAAACAGGCCCTGCTGCGGCACTTCAGCTTTTACTTCTCAGAGCCTCTCTGCGACTCCGTCACCCGAACCTTTATGCAGACAAACAGAAAAAACGCCGAGGCGGTAGTGACCATCGCCGTATTTATCGCTTTTAACGAGAACAGCTTTGTCGTCAGGGATTACAGTGTCGCAGATGCCAAGGTCGCCTTGAAAATAACCCTTAAAAAAGAAACCGACCGCCAATGGCGAATCTACCAGACTGAAATCATCGAAGTGAACAACCAGCCATTCAACTGGAACGCCGTCAGCCGCTAAAATTCCCATTTTTCAGACCGCTTATCGCCGATATTAAAATCCTGTTGCATAAAAGATATTTGGCATTATAATTGACAATTTCCTATAAGTGTGACGCAAATAGCTCTTAAGTAATTTTTTTAAAGGAGTTGCAATTTATGGTATCTACCGCCCAATCACAAATAAACTTATTCGCCGAAAATCTGCCGTCTTTGGATGAAATAAAGAAACTTTCAACCGATGTCCATTCGAGCGAAGCAAACCTGTTGGCCTTCAGTCAACAGATGGAACAGAACCTGTCGCAGACCGGCCCAAAGGCTGCCCTCGCAAACGGCATCGGCCTGTTGATAGCAGGCAAATACAACCATGCCGTCGAAAAACTCGAAAAGGCCAAAGACTGTCAGGAAAAATTTTATGCCCTCGCACTTGCCCTGCGAAAAACAGCCCAGTTCGACAAGGCCATCGAAGCCCTCAATAAATGTCTCGATTTGAAGGCGGAACCCCTCTCAATAAGCCTCGAAAAGGTTGCCACATACCGCTGTGCATCCAATTTCGAGGCCGCCGAAAAGGAGCTCAAAAAAAATGCAAACTATGAAAATGTAAGCGCCGATTACCACTATCAGCTCGCCAGACTTCAGGATGCTCAGGGCCTTTATGACCAGGCAATTGATAATTATAAAACCGCCATAGAGCTTTCGCCCGACCACCAGAAGGCGATGTTTCATCTGGCATACCGCTGCGACCTGGCAGGCGATGAAGAGGCCGCAATCGATTACTACAAACAGATTACCTCTGCAACCCCCGTTTACGTCAGCACCTTACTTAACCTCGCCGTCCTCTATGAAGACACCGGCCAGTTTGAAAAGGCCGCCCAGTGCGTCAATAAGGTCCTCCAGTATCATCCGAATCATCAAAGGGCCATTCGATTTAAAAAAGATATCGAAAGTTCAAAAACAATGGTCTATGACGAGGAAAAGGAAAAAAAGAAAACCATCAGAAATCAGCTCCTCGATACTCCCATTACCGATTTCGAGCTGTCGGTCAGAAGCAGAAACTGCCTCAAAAAAATGAATATCAGAACCATCGGCGACCTTATGAGGATTACAGAGACCGAATTGCTCTCTTACAAAAATTTCGGCGAAACCTCCCTCAAGGAAATCAAGGTAATCCTCACCTCCAAGAACCTGCGGCTCGGAATGGCCCTCGAAGAACCCCAGCACGAAACAATCGAGTCTTCAGAGGAAATTATTCCTGAAAACCAAAGCCTCCTTACAAAATCCGTCGACGACCTCCAGCTTTCGGTCCGTTCGCGGAAGTGTCTGCAAAGACTGAATCTCCGCACCATCGGCGACCTGACACACAAAACCGAAGCGGAACTGCTCGGTATCAAAAATTTCGGGGTCACCAGCCTAAATGAAATCAAAAAAGTCCTCAGCGGTTACCGGCTTATCGCTTCGCAGCCTCGATTAGGATTTGGGCTGTGAAAAAAGCAAATGCCGAATCTGTGGTTTCCCGATTGCACAACACAATCAGCCGAGCGACCGATTATAAAAGTTCCGTCGCCCGCAAAAAACATTTCTCGTATGTCTTATTTCTGTCAAATTGCATCATTTTATCCCTGATTTTTCTTATCGGCTGCAGCAAAAGAGACATTGCCAGGCCCACGCTTCAGATTGATGCCGGCCCCGATTTCTGGATAAGGGTCATCCTGATAAATAACGCAACAAGTTCGAGCCTCCTCGTCAAATCCCCCTGCACCGTCAGCCAAAATCTGCCGACCGAGACATCAACACATCTTGAACCAGCAACATCCGCCCTGAACATAACCGCCGAAAACGGCACATTTACCATCGGCAACAATAAGTTATCCTCGCCGCAAATAACCATCATCCCGAAATCCCCTTACATATTCAATCTCAACGGCAGCGACTATCGCGGAAAACTGATGCTCTCGGCCAATCCGGACGGCTCCTCGTATGACGTCATAAACATCGTCCCCCTCGAACCCTATCTGGCCGGCGTAGTCGGTGCAGAGATGCCCTCTTACTGGGAACCTGCCACCCTTGAGGCGCAGGCCGTCGCCGCCAGAACCTACTGCCTCTACATCAAAAGACACTTCGGGAAAAACCGAAACTGGGACGTCACAGGGACACAATCCAATCAGGTTTATCTCGGCGTATCGGCTGAAACCAAATCGGTCTGGCGAGGCTGTCAATAAAACAAAAGGACAAGTCCTCGTCTGCACCCAGCCTGACGGCACCACCGACCTCCTCCCCGCATACTACAGTCTCCAGTTGCGGCGGACACACCGAAAACAGCCAGGCCGTTCTCGGTGGTGATTTCTTCGAACCCCTCAAGGGTGTCCCCTGCCCTTACTGCCGCTCCGTCGCAAGGCCTGATTATTTCTTTTGGACCGATATCCTGTTCAGCAAAAAGGACGTCTCAGAAAAACTAATCCAAAAATATCCGACTCTCGCAAAACTCGAAGGCATAACCAGCATCATCCCAATCAAGCAAAGCGATTATACCGTCAATACCGGTCAACAGTCTGACTATATCGAGGCTCACCTTCCTCAAACTTGTCGGCTCCAATGGAAAAACATCCTTCGTAAAAGCCGAAGACCTCCGTATGACAATCGACCCATCAGGCGGAATATTCAAAAGCACCGTCTGCAAAATCCAGGACGCAAATGATAAATGGCTGATAACCGGCGGCAGAGGTTTCGGACACGGCTGCGGACTCTGCCAGTGCGGCGCAGAAGCCCTCGCAAGATTCGAATCCAAAACAGCAGCACAAATTCTATCTTATTATTATCCAAATTCTAAAATTGCCTATGTCTATTAACGCAAAATTTACCGTTCTCGCCCGGGACAGCTCCTCACGGGCACGCACAGGACTGCTGAATACCGCCCACGGAACCGTCCAAACCCCGGTATTTTGTCCGGTCGGAACGGCTGGCGCAGTCAAAGGCATCACGCCTGACCGCTTAAAAGAACTCGGCTGCTCGCTCATCCTCGCAAATACTTACCACCTCCTGCTCCGGCCTGGCATCGAAGCAATCGAAAAAATCGGACGGCTACATAAACTAATGGCCTGGGACGGCCCCATCCTTACAGACAGCGGCGGCTACCAGGTCTTTTCTCTAAGCCCTTTAACTAAAATAACCGACACAGGCCTCGAATTTGCATCACACATTGACGGCCAAAAAATTCGCCTCGACCCGGCATCCGCCACCCAAATCCAGAACCGCCTCGGCTCCGATATTGCAATGTGCCTCGACCACTGCCCGCCCTACCCCGCTGACCGAAACCTGTTAAATCAAGCGGTTGAAAAAACACTTGCCTGGGCTGCACAATGTAAAAGTGCCCACCGCAATCCCCTGCAATTACTATTCGGAATCGTTCAGGGCGGTATCGACCCTGCCTTGCGAAAACACTGTGCCGAGAAAATTATCAAAATTGACTTCGACGGCTACGCCATTGGCGGTCTCGGCCTCGGCGAAGGCCATTCAAATATGCTTAACACACTCGCCACAACCTGTCCCCTGCTCCCTGCCGACAAACCACGCTACCTGATGGGCATCGGAACTCCTGCCGACATCATCGCCGCTGTCAGGATGGGTATCGACATTTTCGATTGCGTTCTGCCTACACGCAACGGCAGAAACGCCTACGCCTTTACCGAAAACGGCCCATTGCGATTGCGAAACAATGCCTACACGACTGATACCGCCCCTGTCGAGGCCGACTGCGATTGTTACTGCTGCAAAAATTTTTCGAGGGCTGCCATCCGCCACTTCTTTAATGTCGGCGAAATGCTCGGACCTATCCTGCTTTCAATACACAACATTCGTTTCTATCTGCGTCTTATGGCCAAAATCCGCTCCCTTATCGAAGAAAACCGGTTTGCCCCCTGGGCAGAGGCGCAAATGAATAAGTACTCCTGTTATCCGCCTTCAGCGGATTCCTCTAATGGTTTATCAAAAAAAGATTGATTATTTATAATTTTTCCACATAATAAGGTGTTTCGCTGAAAATATTAAAGAGTTTTTAATATCGCGGCTCTTTGCTGCTTAACGAAGGATTTTTTGCAATAAACAGTTTATATTTTAAGGATTTAAAAAATGAAAAGTTTGTGGATTATTGCTCAGGGCGGCGCCAACGAACCGTCGCCACCATCAAAAATAGTTGCTACCCCAGCCGGACAGGAACAGACCAACACATTACAGCCTGCAGTCTGCAGCTAAAGATGTCAACGCCCCAGGACAACAACAAAAAACCAGAGGTTTTGACCCAATGACTCTGATTTTCCTCGGTCTGCTGCTCGTCTTTATGTATTTTATCCTCTTTAGAGGCCCGAAAAAAAGAGAGCAGGAACATCGCAAGATGATTCAGTCCCTCAAGAAAAATGACAAGGTTAGAACCATCGGCGGCATAATTGGCGTCATCGTTGACGTGAAGGATGACGAGATAACTCTCAAAGTCGATGAATCAACCAATACTAAAATTAAGGTGCTTCCGTCCGCCATTGGTAAAAATCTTGCTGACGAGAAAAGCAAATAATCGATAGATTCCCTGCAAACTCGCTATCTATTTTCAAAAGGAAAAATATCTATGAATAAACAATTGTGGGCTAAAATCCTGTTGATTGCCGTTTTAATCTTGATTGCATTTTTGTTTTTCTGGCCCCCGAATAAAACGCTGCAATCCGGCATCGACCTTGCGGGCGGCACAAGCCTTATTTATGAGATTGATACTACAGGCCTGTCTCTGGCCGACAGAAAAGACCTTTCCACCAGAATGATTGACGTCCTCAGACGCCGTATCGACCCCGCAAATATAAGAAACCTTATCTGGCGACCACAGGGCGACAGCCGCTTCGAAATTCAGATGCCGCTGGCCAGCGCCGATGCCCGGGCAAAAAGACAAAATTTTGAAAACGCGCTCGCCGGCCTCCTCGAAGGCAATATCAATCCTGCTCTTATTCTGCAGGCCATTAAGCAGCCTGCTGAACAAAGAACAGAATACTTCAATAAAATTACCGCCGGCGAACCCAACAAAATCGAAATCTTAAACAACATCGCCAAAGCATACGATAACTATTACAACATCCGTAAACAAGGCGAAGACCTCGATAAATCCGTCAAATCCATAGCAGGTAAAATCACTGCCGCCGGCCTCGACGCCAAACAGGCCAGAACACAAGTCTATAACTGGAGCCTGCTCTACGAAACAAAAAGAGAACAACAATTACGCTCTTTTATCTCATGTAAAGACCCCAACGCCGCCGAGCCGGAAAAAATCGAACTGCTCAAAAATTACGTGAAAATATTTGCCGATTGGGCCGCCGTCAGCGAACAACTAATCAACCCTGATAAAGGCCCCGCAGCCGAATATAAAGACGCTCAAAAAAAGGTCGACAGATTAAACCTCACCGAAGAACAGACAAACGCCGCCCTTTCCATTGAAAACAAATTCACAAGAAAAGTGGAAATTGACAAACTAAAGGACGAATTCCCGGACCGAACCCAAAAAATTGATGCCGTCGTGAAAGCCTACGACGCATACAAACCTTTTCAGGGAAGACTCGATGACCCCAAAGACCTCCAGAGAATACTACGAAGGCGCAGGCATCCTTGAATTCAGAATCCTGCCGACCAAAAGTCCGACCGCTGACACCGACAAAATTCTGACCTACATCGAAAGACTCAGAACAAGCGGCCCGTCTTATGCCTCCGCCTCCGATAATGAATATATCTGGTGCGAAGCCGAAAAAACTGAAGAACTGTTCGCAAAAGACAAAACCGGAGCTCCTCAAATCACCTGGCGCGACAAAGATGGAAATCCGGTTTACGCCGAACCCTTTGGAAACAAATGGTATGTCCTCACCAGCAACAAGCCTGAAGAATGTATGCTCCACAGCTCCACAAACCCCCTGGAAACTGAAGAAATCCACGCCCGGCAGAGACCCACATTCCGGCAAAAACGCAATCGATTTCGAACTTGACACCAAGGGCGGCGAAATCTTCGCAAAAATCACGGCTGCAAATATCGGACGGCCATTATGTATCCTTCTCGATAATCTGGCTGTTTCCGCTCCAAATATCAATTCGAGAATCTATACCAACGGTCAAATCACGGGCGGCTCCAAAGGATTCACACAGAACCAGCAAATAGATATGGTCAATAAGCTCAACGCAGGCACACTTCCTGCTCGACTTATCGAACCGCCTATCTCCGAAAGGACTATCGGCCCATCCATCGGCGCCGACAACCGCGATAAAGGCATCAAGTCAGGCCTGATTGGCGTTATTATCGTAATCCTATGTATGGCCATTTACTATACCGTCGGTGGATGCATCGCCGACGCCGCACTGCTGTTAAACCTGCTTTTCACCCTCGCAATTATGGCCTTTCTAAGAGCCACTTTTACACTGCCGGGCATTGCAGGCGCAATTTTGACTATCGGCATGAGTGTCGATGCCAACGTGCTTATTTTTGAAAGGATGCGTGAAGAGCAGCAGAAAGGCGCAACCCTGAGGACCGCCATCAAAAACGGCTACGAAAAGGCCTTCTCCGCCATCTTTGACTCCAACCTCACTACAATTATCTCAGCCGTCGTACTTTATTGGGTCGGCTCCGAAGACATTAAAGGCTTCGCCATTGTCCTGATTCTCGGCCTCTTATCGAACCTGTTCACTGCCGTCTTTGTCACCCGTGTCGTCTTCGACTTTTTGCTGGCCAAGGGCATTATGAAAAACCAGATGTTTATGCTCCATCTCATCCGAAAACCCAAAATCAACTGGATGGCCTACAGACCAGTATTCTTTACGCTTTCCGCAATCCTGACTATCGGAGGCCTGGTTGTCTTCTTTACAAGAGACAATACCAAAAGCAACAAATACGATATTGAATTTACCGGCGGCACCTCCGTTGTCATCGACCTCAAGGAAACCAGCCAGCTAACCCGACAGAATATCGATGACAGAATCAAAAAAATCGGCGCCGACCTCGCCAACCCGGCTATCGCCGCCTCAAATATCTGGAGCATCGGAAAATCTACCGGCGAGATAAACGGCGAAAAAATCTTTCATCAGTATGAGATTACAACTACTGAAACAAATAAATCCATCGTCAAAGTTTCCTTCCCCGCTAATCTGCAGCTAACAGACAAAACCATTCTCGCCAAAATCTCCGACAGGCTCGGTGATGCCGCCGTTAATGCAACCAGCCAGCCCAACGTATTTGAAATTACTTCAAGCCAGACAAATACAACCTATGTAACCAACGTTATTAAGGAATCTTTCCCCGAAGCTGAAATTTCAGGAACGCAGGTGCAGGAAACCGTCAATAATGCCATAATCAAAGCCTTTGGCAATGACCTCAAAATCCTCCAGAACCTCGAACCGCAAACACAGTCGGTTGTGCAAATCACCGAAAAACTCATTGAGTCTGAACCGCAACTGGCGGACTTTGTCGGCGGTGTTAAAATTACCTGCTCGCTCGGAAAACCTGCCACTGTTGATGAAATCTCAGGCAGATTCCAGGACCTCAGATTTAAACCCGATACACAGAGCCTGCCTATGTATAATCACAAATTCCTCGCCTCCGACCTATCCGCCATTGGCGGACCTGCAAGCCAGCCTGTAACATCCTTTGTCTATATATTATCAAATGAAGAGTTTGCATTTCGTCAGCCGACCCCGGAAGAATGGAAAAACTACGAGGATACTGAAAAAACCAAGATAACGACCGCTATGCAGCTCGCCGAATCACTCCCGCGAGTCACCCAAATCAGTCCCTCGGTCGGCGCTGAAGCCAAAACAAGGGCATTGCTCGCTATCATTCTCTCCCTGCTGGCACTGCTTATTTACATCTGGTTCAGATTCGATCTCCGTTACGGCATCGGCGCTGTTATCACCCTCTTTCACGATACCTGCACAACACTCGGCGTCGTAAGTATCTGCTATTACTTATCCAAAACCCATATCGGCCAGGCGCTTCTCATCAGCGATTTTAAAATCAATCTCGCTATGATTGCTGCCATTTTGACACTTATCGGTTATTCTCTTAACGACACCATCATTATTTACGACCGCATCCGTGAAAACCGAAAAAGAGGCACACTTACTCCGCAATTAATAAGCGACAGCATAAACGACACACTCTCGAGGACTCTTTTGACGAGCTCCACAGTTCTCATTGTGGTCTGGATTATGTATATTTTCGGCGGCGACGCCTTGCGGGGCTTTAATTACGCTATGGGAGTTGGTGTCATTATTGGCACTTATTCCTCAATCGCTATCTCGGCACCTATCCTCTTGTTCGGAAAACAGGCCAAAACTGAAGTAAATAAAATCAAAGCTTAATTCGCGATTCCTTCTAAAATTATTTAGCCCCCACGCTTTCTTGCGAAAGCAGGAGTGGGGGTTTTCTTTTCTCAACAAAATTCAACAAATTGTCGATAATCTTTATTGTTCGACTAATGCATTGAAATCAGATATGCAAAAGGACTTCAAAATAGGCTTGATTATTGGTTTGTTTCTGGCCGTCGCCGCCTTAATCTGGCTCTCTACACTTTCGTCGGTGAGTATCACATCTCGTTTCCGAAACATCCAAAACGCTCAGACAAACACAGTTGAGGGTATAACTAATTCCTCAATTACCTTAAAACCTGTCGGCCCTGCCGAACCCTCACAAGACCACCCTGCAAAACCTGCGACCTCACAAACTGTGCAGACTAAAACTCCTGCCGAAAATATTATTGCTCCAACCGAAACCGCCCCTGCCCAGCGGTTTCACATCGTTCTTCGAGGCCAGACACTTTCCGACATCGCAAAACAGTATTATGGCGCCGCCTCCAAATGGCCGAAAATCAAAAATGCAAATCCATCCATCGACCCCAACAGATTACAGCCCGGCATCCGTCTCCTCATCCCGTCCTAACTTTGTGCCTCTGCGCCTTTATCCCTTACGCACCAGCATACGTTATTCCTATTAGACATTGGTCTGTTATTCTCTCTTTCTAATGCACTGCTTCCTTCTGCGGGATTGTTTTCCTCATCAAAAACACCAACGGAATCATCGCCAGAAAAACGCACCCCAGCACCCAGAAATTGTCGATAAAAGCAAGCATAGATGCCTGCTGTTTAACAAAGCCGTAAATCATTGCATTAGCCTTCGACGCCGCCTCAGCAGCATTTGCCCCCTGATGAATAAGCATTGCTTTCGCTCCCTCGAAATAACTGCGGTAGACAGGGTTGGTTTCTGTGACGTGGCTGACTAAAACATTCTGATGAAACTGCGCCTGCGAGCAAGCATTGTTGTCACAAACGAGATACCGGCACTGCCCCCGAGGTTTCTTGCCAGATTAATAAGCCCGGAGGCATAGTCCGTCTCTTTTTTCGCTATGTAGTAGTAGGCGGCGGTATTAATGGGGACAAACAAAAACCCCATTCCCGCCGACAGTATGCATCTGGCCCAGACCGCATCAGAATAGCTGATTTGCAGGTTAAAATTTGCCGTCTTGAAAAGCCCGGCAGCACCGATAATCAGGCCGACAACTATAAGCCAGCGTGCATGGAACCGCATCATCAGGAAACCGACTAACGGCATCGAGAGCATTGTAATAATCGCCCCCGGCGAAAGCACCAGGCCGCTGGTCAGGGCGCTGTAACCCATCAGGTTCTGCAGAAAAAGCGGCAGCAGCACCGTGCTGCCATATAGAGAAAAACCAAGCGCATACATCATAAAAACCCCAACGGCAAAATTCCGGTCCTTCAGCATTCTCAGTTTTATAACAGGGTCTTTCTGCCGTAATTCCCAGAATATTGCCGTGACCAGGCAAACCGCACAAATTACGGAGAACATTATAATAAAATGGGAATTGAACCAATCTTCGCGTTCGCCTTTATCGAGGACTATCTGGAGGGCGCCGAGGCCTAATGCTATCAGGCCGAGGCCTATATAATCAATTCTGAATTCCGGTCCAAGTTTCCTGCGAACAAAATAAGGCGGGTCTTCAATCAGGAGAATCGCAAGAAATAAGGCCGCTATTCCAACGGGGACATTAATAAAGAATATCCACCGCCAGGTATAATTGTCCGTAATCCATCCGCCCAGCGTTGGCCCGATTATCGGCGCGACCACGACGCACATCCCGAACATCGCCATTGCCATTCCGCGTTTCTTGACAGGAAAGCTCTCAATCAGTATGGATTGAGCCATCGGCTGGAGCGCACCGCCCGCCGCTCCCTGCATAATCCTGCAGAGCACGAGAAATCCGATACTTGGAGCCAACCCGCACAAAAAAGAGCTGACAGTAAACAGAATTACGCATCCGATATAGAAACGTTTTCGCCCAATCAAAGACGAAAACCAGCCACTCAGAGGCAGCATAATGGCGTTCGAGACCAAATACGACGTCAAGACCCAGGTGCTTTCGTCAATTGTCGCCGACAGATTACCCGCGATGTGAGGCAGCGCAACATTGGCGATGCTCGTATCAAGAACCTCCATAAACGGCGCAAGTATTACCGCTCCCGCCACCACCCATGGATTGTGCGGCAGCCAATCGTCGCTATTCAGTAATCTGTCCGCACCATTGTTCATTTTACCTTCACATCAGGAACAACGGACATCCCAGGAGAGAGCATTTTTGTCTCATTGGGGTCTTCGTCAAAAACAATTTTTACCGGCACACGCTGAACAACCTTAATGAAATTGCCGGTGGCATTTTCGGCCGGCAGCAGGCTGAAAACGGCGCCTGTTCCGGCCTGAATGCTCTCGATGTGCCCTTTGAAAGACTTCTGCGGATATGTGTCCACCCTGAGTTTAACCACCTGCCCCTGCCTCATATATTTGAGCTGCGTCTCCTTGAAATTGGCAACCACCCAAACTTCCCGCGGGATTATCATCATCAACGGCTGGCCTACACTTATATGCTCGCCTTCCTCCAATGACTTTTTGGTGATTCGGCCAGACTGCGGGGCGTATATCTTGGTATATGAAAGGTCCAACCGTGCCCTTTCTAATGCGGCCCTCGCTTCGGAGACCCTCGCCTGGGCGACTAAAACCTGCTTATTCGCCGCTTCAAGCTGTGCCGCTGCCGATTGTGCAGCCGCCATGGCATTATCTACCTGCTGCCGTGTAACTCCCCCATTAGCGTCATACAACTGCCGGTATCTGCTGTAATCCCTCTCTGCTCGCTTTGCCTCCACCTCTGCCTGCCCAACCTGTGCAAGGCTCTGCTCTGCGCCTGCCTGCACCGCCGCAAGCACCAGCGCCTGCCAGGTCCGCACTCACCCGATAATCATTCGGGTCAAGCTCGGCCAGCAAATCATCCTTCTCTACCCATTGATTATCATCCACATACACTTTGGTAATATGGCCACCCACTCTTGCACTCACCGGAACAATATGTCCCTGTATAAAAGCGTCATCGGTGGATTCGTGTGACATTACAAAGAACAAATAACGTGAACCAAAAACCAATGCCAGAATCACCAGCACAACCGCCGCAACTGCCGCTGCCAGGTGACCTCTGGTGCCTTCTTTATGTCCATACTCAACTCCATTAGCCCAAAAACATCAATCTCGGTCAATCCGAATTTCAACTTTGTCTCTTTGTTCCTTTGTGCCTTTTCCCCTTTTTACTTCTAACTTCTCACTTCTTAATTTCAGTCTTGCCCTCCACCGGCACCGCCAGTGTCCCCATTGCCTTTTGCAAATCCAGTTTGGCGATATTGTGTGTATAAATAGACTGATAGTAATTCACCTTCGCCTGCGTAAGGGCCGACTGCGCATCTATCATTTCAACCTGCGTATTCGTCCCTTCCCGATAACCAACCTCTGCAAGTCTCAAGCCCTCTTTTGCCCTCGTAAGATTGAGCTTCTGGGAATCGACAAATTCCGCCGCATTCTCGATGCTCAGCATCGCCTTATTCAGCTCAAAAACGGCTGTCTCCTCGCTGTCAATCAAATCTATCTGCGTCTGCTTGAGCCTCGCCTTTTGTGCTATCACTTCGCCTTCACGAGCAAAACCGTCAAACACCGGCAACGTTATCGAACCCCCCGCCGACCAGATATTGCCCCAGTCAATAAGCATTGGGTTGTGCGGGTCGGGCTTGGCCCTCGATGTCTCAAAGAAACCTGCAACCACGGGAAAATATCTGCTTTTCGAAATTGTCAGCATCTCGTTGGCGTATTTTATGCCAAATTCCCTGCTGAACAAATCAGGCCTGTTCCGAAACGCCAGTCTGCACAGCCTCATCTCTGGTAATATCGGTCGGCTGATAAATAAATTCCTCCGAAATCAAAACATCGCTGTCCTGCGAAACGCCCATAGTCTTCAATAAATTTGTCTTTGAAATATTTATGGCATTCTTGTTCTTTATTAAATCCGCCTCAAAATTCGACAACTCCACTTCTGCTCGCAGAACATCAAAATCCGACGCAACTCCCTGTTCTCTCTTTTGCTTTACGTTGTCAAGATGAGCCTGTGATGACCTTACTGCATCGTTGCTTATCTCCAGCAAATGCTGATTGAGCATCACATCATAATACGCATGCTCAGCCGCATACATAACCTCCTGCGTCGTCGCACGCACCGTCTGGTCCGTCAAAAGCCGAAACAGCCTAGCGGCGTTCATACTCGCTATTATTGAGCCGCCCGCAAATATCGGCTGCGTCACCCGAAGCTTCATTGAGTAATTATCCACATCGCCGATAGTAAACGGACCAATCGACATCAACTTGTCTTGCCGCATATAACCCGCTGATACCGCTATCGAAGGCAGCATCGCAGAATACGAACCCAGCTCCCCGCCCCGGGCAATCTCCCTGTCCTGCGCTACCCGCTGCAATGTCTTGTTATTCACCAGCGTAAGCTTTATACAGTCCCGCAGTCTAAGCTCGCCGCTTATAACGGGCTGTTCGCCTGCGGCGGACTCCTTTCGGCCTTTCCACTGATTGTATGCCGACTCCCGAGACAGGCTCACATCATTATAATACTCCTCTGTGCTTGTGCAGCCCGCCAGAAACACTATCATCGTCATCAGAATAAATACAATCGTTTTGCTTTTTACCGCCTTCATATCTTTCCCTTGTAAAACCTTTCCTTCAAGTCGATTCTCTCTTTCTTTTTGCTGGTTTTTCAACCCGGTTTTTCTCTAACCGCGGCTCGGATACCGGCAGCGGAAAAATTTACTGTATGTTCAATCAACTGATTGAGTTCAAGCGGTATCGCTGCAACGCCGCCTCGCTTAATAAATTCCGTAAAACGAACAATGTGTATAAGCTGACCAACGATTGACAAAATTGACAACACTGCGTCCTCATCACTTATGCCCGGACAGACCTTCTTGAGGGCATCCTTCATTACAGTTTGAACAGGCAGCATCATCTCGTCATAAAAAAGGTTCGGCGGCAGATGCGGGTCTAACATTTCACGGGACATCAATGTGATAAATCGCTGGGTCCTGTTTTTGCCGACCAGCGGCTCAATAAAAGCCAATGCAAAAGACATCAACAGGTCTTCGAGAGTGACCGCATCTGCTTTTTCTGACATTGCCCTCTCGACAGCCGTTATGTGAGTATCCCGCAGTTGGCTGAAATGACGTTTGAATATGGCAAGGTAAAGATTTTCCTTGCTGCCGAAATGGTAGTTGACGGCGGCGACATTGCAGTCGGCCTTCGCAGTTATGTCGCGAATTGATGTGCCGGCGAAGCCTTTCTGGCAGAAAAGCTCCTCTGCGGTGTCCAAAAGCCGCCTCTCGACATCCCTGTCTTCGGTATTTACCGCGTTTTTTGATACATTATCGGTATCAGCCATAATAAATCCCTTAAACAGTCGTTTCAAACAAAAGTATAAAACATTTGTTGGCCAATAGCAAGAAAAATTCATCTTAATTGAAAAAAAAATTCACTGTTTGGACATTTAGCTATGTAGGAAAATTAGCCACAGATTACACAGATTAACACTATTTAAAGAGATTTTTTAACCGCGGATTACACGGATTTTCACGGATTAAAAGAAAACCAAAATTTAATTCAGCCACTGATTTCGCGGACCTGTCCTCCGTAGCTTCAGCAAAGGAGGATTAACACGGATTCTTTTTATAACTAAACACTAACAACTAATGGTGAGAGGCTATCGTCAATTTAATCGTTGCAGAATACAGTTTGACAAGGCCCAATAATGTGGTATAATTAAGCAATACATACAAAAGATTAGGAAATCTTTAGGCCGCAGACCAAGACAACTAACCTTTGCAGTTTTTTTGATTGGTAATTTACCTAAGGGAGTGACAATGGGAAAAATGCTGAAAACATCGGCTATTAACAGGAAATGTATGTTTCCGAACTGCACGCACACCTTGAGCATCTATAACCATGAGGCTTACTGTTATATACATCGGGAACAGATGACTCCACGTTGGGACCAGCTGCCGCAGGGGCATAAACCTAAGATTTTAACTCATCATGCATAAACCGATACTTGCAACAGCTTTTAGCCGGCAAAGACATAAGGAGTTTTGAGTTTTTAGTTCTTAGTTTTGAGTTTTTTATCAGACACAGATTAAAATAGACACAAGATGCCAGACTACAGAAGACAGAGGACGGAGGACAGAGGAATGTCCAATGTCCAATTTCCAATATCGAATGCCCAGGTTAAAAAGAGCCGCGTACATACATCTAAAGCATTTCCAAGTGGATGGTGGTAGATTCTCGGGAAGAAGTCAGCTATGTCTGCAATTACAACCTTTTGGAATTTACCAGAAAAAGCAAAATATTTTGACTGCTGAATAAAAGAGTCATATCCAACATCGGTGTCAAAAAAACGTCCATCTGTATCTGGGTTAAATCGATAGCTGTGAACAATCTGATTACTAACCGGAACACGATACGACTCAATGTCGTAACCGATGTCATAAACCAAAGCCGTGTATATCAACATGTCAAATGGGTCGAGTTGGGTAGAAATGCGAAATCCAAACCTATGCTTCGGAGATAAACATCTGCGATAAGGTCGGGTGCGATATTGAAGAATATCTTGTTCTGAAAGGTAATTTCGAATCTTGGAATCCCAAGAAAGCCTTATTGCTTCAAATTCGAAAGGCAGAGGGAATATATCGGTATCACCATAATTTTCTATATGTTTGAGAGCCCAATCTAAAGATTCTGGTTTTATGTAAAACGGCATATTCTCTCCGAGCGATTATAGCCAGTCGATCATTTCTTTTGCCTCATATCATATTATAAAACTACCAAATCCACAATGACAGTCAAGGGGAGAAATTAACTTTAAATGGCGTGGGAATCACGATAAATCGGAAATGTCCAATAACGAATAACAAAATGGATTCCCGCCCCTGCTTCCGCAGGGATGACAACCTTGCGCGGGAATGACAGCCACAAAATATTATGATTTGCTTGGTGGGTTGCGTCGCAGGGGGAAGGAGAAGCCGCAAGAAGATTCAGTAATATGCTCATCGGAGGTGCGGGGGTATTTTCGGCAGCTAAAATAACGAAGGGGGTAGATTTTGCAGATGGCCAAGCCGTCCTTGTCATAAGAAAGAAAGGGACATTTGTTCGGCAGTTGGCAGCAGGCTCCGCAGCGCCGGCACGAGCCGGTGCGGTTCGGAGCGATGGGCAAAAAAGAGGTAAAAATGCGAATGCCTTTAGCAGACCAGGTGTTTTTCGAGACAATTTTTTTACCATTTTCCGGCATAATGCGTAGAATATAGTAAATTTGCGGTTTATTGCAATAAAAAACGGGGCGAAAACGTCTATAATATCGAAAGACAATGTATGCCAGAGAAGGACTTAGGTCAGATAATAGCCGGCTGCAAGAGGGCGGATGGGGCAAGTTTTTCGCAGTTAGTCGATATATACAGCAGCAGGATGTTTGGCTATTTTTACAGGCTGACCGGCAGCAGGGACACCAGCGATGAATTATTAAGCGAGCTATTTGTAAAGTTAGTGGAAAGAATCGGCCAGTATCGAGGGGGCAGTTTTGACAGCTGGCTTTTCAGGGTGGCGTCGAATCTTTTTTACGACCACCTGCGTGAAAAGCAACGGCAGCAGGGGTTGATTGAAGAACACATCAAAAGGTTAGAAGAAGACGAAAGGTCAGGGCGCTGGCCAGAGGCTGCGGACGATAGAGGCGAGGATGCGGACCGATTGCAAAAGCAGCTTGGCAGAGTGGATGAGCAGACGCGCGAGGTGATTATGCTTCGATTTTATTCCGATATGAGTTTCAAGGAGATTGCTGAGATGCGGGGTGAGCCGATAGGCACGACGATATCGAAGGTCCACCGGGGATTGAAAAAATTACGAGAACTGATGGAATAATCAGGGGATAGGGATTTGTAAAAATGGATATACAGCATAATAAGGAAAACAGAGAAGAATTACAGTCGCTGCTGGGGAAGTTCTACGACCAGATAGAGGCCAAACAGGCAGCCGACGACATCGAGGCCGGTGAGCGGATTCTGAGAAGCTACCCTGCGCCTGAGCCGACAGAAGCAACCAAGTGGCGGATAAAGGCTGCTGTCGCAAAGGCGCTGCAAGAGAAAAGGCAGTCCGCCTTCGGCGGATTACGGCGCAGCGTCTATCGAGTGCTGGCGACGGCAGCGGTGATAATAATTATGCTGGCAGTCGGTGTGAAAATAATAGAAGATGGAGGGGTGCAGAAAACAGAGTCGCCAATGGTGGTGATTGACACCGGCGCTGGCGGACTGATGGATGCAAAGGCAGCAATACTGTCGGAAGAGGTTGACCAGGTGGAGAGTCGGCTTGCGACAATAGAATCCGGGCAGATAAATGATGAACAAGCAGACGATGCGGACGAATTGGAGACAGAATATCTAACAATTGCCAGTGATTTTTGGAAAGGGTAATAAAATGAAGAAAGGGAGTTTTATACCGGCGATAGCGGCGCTGATTCTGATAGCGGGTATGGCGATTTGCTGCCCAGCCGAGGAAACAGGAGGCAGAAAGGCTACGCCGCAGATAAAAGCGGATGCCAACAGGCCGTTCGAGATGCCCAAAGATATGATTGACAAAATACTGGCAGATATTAAAGAGAGAGACCCTAATAAGGCGAAGGAGCTTGAGGCCTTGCGTGATAAGGACCCTGCAAAATTCAGAGAAGAATTAAAGGAGATATTTCACGAACGGATGGAGACAATGAGGGATGAGATGAGGGACAGGGGATTTGGACCGGAGGAGATGGCCGGTGGACCGGAAGGACCTAAGGGAATGGCGGGCAGGCCCCCAGGACCCGGGGAGCAGCCGCCGGGATTCGGGCCGTTTCAGGAAAAAAACGAGGAGTTTCTCAAATGGATTAAAGACAATTATCCTGACGAGTCAAAGAAGCTGGAGGAATTGAAGAGCAACCAGGATTTATATGAAAGGCAGTTGCGCCTTCTCGGAAGAAAATATGGGTGGCTTTATGAACGCATCAGGGAAAATCCGAAACTCGGAGAGGTTCTCAAAGAAGATATGGAACTGGCAAAAGAGCGAGGCATCATTTTGAAAAAGATAAAGGAGGCCAAGAGCGACGCGGAAAAGGAAAAGCTGACAAGCGAACTGGAAAAGGTCATTAGTGAAAGATATGATTTGATAATAAAAAGAACGCAGATTGAATATGAGCAGCTCGGCAAGAGGATTGAAGAACTGAAAAAGCAGGTAGAAATAAGCAAGGCAAATGTAGAAAAGTGGAAGAACGAGAAATACAAAAAAGAAAAGGTAAAAGAGCAGGTGAAAAGGCTGTTGGAACAAGGGGATGAACCATTCCCGAGATGGTAACAGAAAAGAAAAGCTAAAAGTTAAAAGTGAAAAATTTCGGAATCCCGATAAATCGGGATACTGATTGAAAGTGTTAAAATGGCTCACGAAACATTGTGAGCCATTTTTATTTTAAGGCTTGTCATCAGGATTCTTGTCATCAGGCGGCGAAGGAAAGTCCGGATTTTCATCGTCAATTTTCCAGCGGTCAGATTCATCGAGGTCTTCGAGTTCCCGCTTCATATATTTAAGGATTTTGTCCTGAAGAGGAGCGAGCCTCTGCTGCCAACTAAGCATAGAATGATAAGAGGCGAGGAGCATATCGAGACGGATGAGCTGCCATTTTGCGATGCACTCCGGCTCCTTTATATTCGAGAACGGGTCGCAGGCAAAGGACTTTTTGCCGTCGGGAGTAGTTCGAAAAAGCTCACAGTCTTTACACTGAATCATATTTTGTGTCCCGCAATCAAAAAGTTAAAGAAGTTTTGCTTTACGTTCAGGGCTTGTTCATTATAATGTTATATTATATTATTATACGGTTTATTGTTCGGAAAGTCATTGGCAATAAGGGATTATTTTAATTTTTTTGAGGTATCCACCACAAAAATGGCGGATAAAAAGGAATGGCAAAAGCGAGACGCAGACGCAAGGTAGGCAGCAAAAAAAGACACGTGCGATGGAAATTAAGACATAAAATCAGAGGATAAGGCGCGTTGCAGACGGGAGGAGAACTGATGAGATTTCGCTGCCCGTATCAACAGGCAACGGGTGAGTTTGTTTTATAAAGGGAAAAACAAACACATTTATCCGCCACACGCACGGCGAGGCGGATTAACGGCAGTGCGACAGGGAGTATTGATAAATGAAGCATTTCAAAATAACCTTCAGACCTGCGGGCAAAACGGCTTTTGTTCCAGAAGGTATGAGTATTCTGGAAGCTGCCGCCGGGGCAGGCATCGTTTTTAATACCGTCTGCGGAGGCAAGGGAATTTGCGGAAAATGCGCCGTGTTCGTCCTTCGTCCCGATGAAATCGAGACTACGAAGAATGGAAAGATTGGCGATGCCGAAGACAAAGTTCTGGCCTGCCAATATAATGTTAAGGGAGATATAGTTGTCAATACCGAAGCGGCGGAAGAGGACGGCTCACGATTAACGGGACTAAAAATCCTTGAAGAATGGATAGACATAATAAACATAAGAGGAAAGATTAAGCCTGATATTTACAAAAAATATGCACACGCCGGCAGTTCGGAAAAGATTTTCGGCCTGGCCGCAGATATCGGAACGACGACTGTTGTTGTAAAGCTGATAGATATGAAAAGCGGAGATTGTGCAACCACACAATCGGCGGTTAATCCGCAGACCCGTTTCGGCGATGATGTGATAAGCAGGATAAGTTATGCCGGCACGAGGAAGGGGCTGGGGGAACTGCACAGGTTGATAATCGATTGTCTCAACGAATTGACGGGGGCGCTTTGTCGCAAAAGCGGAATCGACCGGAAGGAAATATATGAGGCCAGCGTGGTCGGCAATACTGCGATGAATCATCTTTTTCTGAAGATGCCCGTTAAAGGATTGGGGCAGGCGCCGTATAAGGCGTATAACTTGGAGGCACAGCAGCTGTATCCATCGGAGATAGGATTGCAGATAAATCCGCACGGTAACATTTATGCGGTTGCCGGTATCGGAAGTTTTGTCGGGTCAGATACTACGGCAGCGGCCCTTGCAACGGGCATCGGAGAGGCGGACAAAAAGACGCTTCTTGTGGATATCGGGACAAACAGCGAGGTTGTGCTCGGAGACAAAGACAGGCTTTTGGCAGCAAGCTGTGCTGCGGGGCCTGCCTTCGAAGGGGCAAGGATAAGCAGAGGCAGCAGAGCGGTCGAGGGGGCGATAGAGACGGTGGAATGGGACGACCAGAATTTAACTGTGAAGGTAATAGGTTCGCAGGCGGCAAATGATGCAAGGTCAATATGCGGCAGCGGGCTGATAGATGCATTGGCGGTTTTTGTCGAGCTCGGGATTATTGATTCGACCGGCAGGATTGCAAGGAAGGAAGGGCTAAAGGAGAATCTATCGAGACTTATTACAGAAGAAGACGGACAGGCGGCAGTTCTGATTGCCCGAGGAGAGAAAGAGATTTTGCTCACCCAGAAAGATATAAGACAGCTTCAGCTCGCCAAGGCGGCGGTTCGAGCAGGAATAAGGATACTGCAAAGGAAACTCGGCCTGAACGATGAGGATATAGAACAGATATTTCTGGCGGGAGCGTTCGGAAACTTTATCAGGAAGGAAAGTGCGCTGCGGATTGGGCTACTGCCGAATCTGCCGTTAGAACGAATCCATTTTACCGGCAACGCAGCGTGCAGCGGAGCAGAGATGACACTTTTGAGCAGCAGAGAGCGACTCCTTTCGAGCGGGCTTGCCCGCAGGATAGAATGTGTTGAGACGGCAAAGGAGGCGGATTTTGAGGATGTCTTTGCGAAAGAGATGCATTTCTGAAGATTCAGACACGGATTCATACGGTTTTTTTACCACAAGGGCACTAAGACACGAAGAAATAATCAATCATCAATTATCATTCATCATTTAATCAGCCACTGATTGCACAGATTTCACTGTAAAGAAAGCCACAGAGGACGCCCGCCAGACGAACGGCGGTTAAATCCACCTCTGACGGATTAAGTTTGGCCATTAAAAAAGGGAGAACCTGTTCAGATTATTGTAATTCGAGGAAGATTTTGGTATTATGGCTATGCCATCTTAACGATTATGGAATCGAAAGGCTTGGGCGTATAGCTATGCGGATTAATATGGGAAATGTCAGATTAATGGAATTTTCAGTCAGATAGACAAGGAATATGTGCCGCCTATAATATTTGGTTGCCTTTTTTTTGTTTGGAAGTAGAAAAATTAAAAAAAAAGGAATAAAAAAAACGAATAAAATGAAAACATCAGAGGTTAACCAAAATGTGTTTGTGTTATTGTTAGTTTGTCTAACTATCGTTTTTTCAAGCTTACTTTATGCTGAAACTTTAGTATGGTCGGATGAATTCGACGGCCCTAATATCGACACGACCAAGTGGATATACGATATTGGCACCGGCCCTACCGGCTGGGGCTGGGGTAACGGCGAGTTGGAGTATTACACTGCCCGTCCCGACAACGCTTATATCGAAGATGGCAAGCTCGTTATTCAAGCCAAGCGTGAAAATTACAGCGGCAGTTCATTCACTTCAGCAAGGCTGAAAACAAAGGGCAGAATGGCCTTCCAATATGGCACTATCGAGGCGAGAATAAAAATACCCAACCTGGCAAACGGATTATGGCCTGCATTCTGGCTGCTGGGCAATAACGTTGGGTCACAGCCCTGGCCTAAGTGCGGTGAAGTCGATATCCTCGAAATGGGTATGGCTGAAGGTATTGCCGCCGGCACTCAAAACAAAAAACATAGCGCTGGCGCGTTCTGGGATTACATGGGTACAACCGCCAACTACTATTTGCAGGTTGACGCAGCGGTGAATCTCAACAATGATTACCATCTCTATAAATTGTCCTGGACACCCACGATGATGACAGCCTATCTGGATGGAACCGAATTCTGGGCAATGGATATCAGCACTATAACCGAAAACTCACTTGAGGAGTTTCACAGGCCATTCTATGTCATTATGAACATGGCGGTGGGCGGCCAGAATTTTGTCAATATTATCGACCCGGGTGCAATCACTGCTCCATTGCCGGCAAAACTGTATGTGGACTGGGTCCGCGTTTATGACGATGGTTATACACAGTTGTACACTTCCGAAAACACTGCGGAACACGGCAATTTTGGAGTTTTCACTGAAACAACGCCCGTAGAAAATCATGTAACTTACGGAACCGATGCAAACCTGTTCACATGGAACGACGTGATTGTGACTCCAGAAACAACGCCTTATGAAGGAACCGAGGCGTGGTCATGCAGTATCGGGGGAGGCACCTGGTGGGGAATGGGTGTTTTATCTTCGGTTGACAGAAATATGAAAAACTACTCTGACGGCTATCTTCACCTCCATGTAAAGACAACCACAACACAGACGTTCAAAATCGGAATAAAGAGTTCAGCTGCAGGAGAATTCTGGCTTCCACTGGTAAACGGAGCAGAAGAATTCGGATTGGTGCGTGACGGCAACTGGCATGAAGTTATGATTCCGCTGAACCGATATGCGAACATCGATTTCCAAACAATAAATCAAATATTTATGATTGCCGGCGATGCTGCCGCTGCATTTAATATATCATTAGACAATATATACTGGAGCGAAAGTGTTGAAAGACCGACACCGGCAAACGGTAATTTCGGAGTATTCACCGAAAATACAGCACACAAAAATGCAGGAGAGTTTGTTCTCGGCACTGACGGTGACTTCTTTGTCTGGGAAAGCACGCTCGTTCCAGGTACGAAAACTCCATACGAAGGCACCGACAGTATGAGTCTTCAATCAACTCCCGGCTTAACGTGGTTTGGCGCCGCGTTTACTCCAAATGTGAAACATAATCTTACAGCATTCAGATATTCTGAAAGCAGGCTGCATTTTGCTCTTAAAACCAACTCAACAGCCACATTCCAGATTGGAATGAAGAGCGGCAACGTTGACGGTATCGGGCAGAAATGGATTACTTTCCAGAATGGCAACGACCCTTACGGTTTTGTGCGTGACGGCAACTGGCACATTGTTGAAATTCCAATGACGGACATTTCGGGTGAGGTTGACTTATCGCAGGTCAGCCAGTTGTTTGAGCTTCTGGGCACTACCGGCCCGATAAGCAACATCGAGATTGACGATATCTGCTTCACAGGCGGCGGCGAGCCTGTTTTTGAAGAAACCGGCGGCAACAGAGCTCCTACGGTAAGTATAACCAGTCCTGCCAACGGGACAATATTCAGTCCGGGAAGCGACATAACCATTAATGCCACCGCTTCCGATAGTGACGGCAATGTGACACAGGTGGAATTCTTCTCCGGAACAAATTCATTGGGCGTAGATACAAACAGCCCATACAGTACCACCTGGCACAGTGTTCCAACCGGTACGTATATTTTGACGGCACGTGCAACGGACAATAATGACGCTAACAGAGTTTCATCGCCGGTAACGGTATATGTCGGCACATCTGTATTGACCAGTATCACGGTCACACCATCCTCTGCCACGGTGGCAAAGGGAGATGCCCAGCAATTTACGGCTGTTGGACGTGACCAGTTCGGTCAGACGATGACAATAAATCCTGTCTGGTCGGTAACAGGCGGAGGCGCAATTGATTCGCATGGAGAATTCATCGCGACAACCCTCGGAGGACCATTTACGGTCAAAGCTCAAGTCGGTTCGATACAGGGAACGGCAGCGGTGACAGTTCAGATGTATCAGGGAATATGTACCGGCGGGCCGGCCAATGGCGATTACACATACCAGGTAAGCGGGGCCAGTTCAAATCCTACCATAACATTTATTCCAGGCGGTACTGGGGTAGGCAGCCCGATCTGTCTTTTGTACTACTCGACTTCGCCTACAGGGACATATCCCGGATATTATGTAACGCCAAATGTTCCTTATCAAATAACCGCATCTGCAGGACAGACTATATACTTTTATTATACTTATAGTTTTCCCGGACAAGGCGAGCATACCACCATGAGTAACAAACACAATTTTGTTGTGGGCAGTTGTGTTTCTGCCGGTCCGGCAGACCTAAATGGTGATGGGACGGTTAATATTGCAGATTTTGCTATTCTGGCCAACAACTGGCTGCACAACAACTGCAGTAGTGCAAACGACAACTGTAACGGTGCAGATTATCAGCCGGACGGAAGAGTGGACTTTGAAGATTTGTACTACCTTTCACTATTCTGGCTGGATTAAATTTTAAATCATAACAAAACTAACAAGTAATATTCTCAAACTGACCGATGGTCAGTTTGAGGATTCAAAATTTAAAGTTAAAAGTGCAAAATTTAGGGTTTGTTTTCTAATCTGTGGGATTAGGAAATACAGTACCAAACAACTAGTAGCTTTAATGAGTAGGGTCATGCGAAAAACACTTCAGATTATTTTAATTCGAGGAAGATTTTGATATTATCATGGAATCGAAAGGCCTTTGCATAGCCGGGCGTTTAAATACCTGCCGCGACGGTGCGCCTGCTGCGACCCGCCTGCGGCGGGCCGAAGGCGGAAAGGCGGACTCCCTCGCAATGCCCCCCGTCTTCTCGCAGAAGACAAGGGCGGGAGTGGCATTTTCTACAAAGCAAACTCAAAACAGAGTTTTTTTGGATTGTTCAAGGTGGGTGGCTTTTTTGAGGATTCTTTTTTCCTTTGCGGAAAGGCTGTGGAGGCCGTGCTGGTGAACCTTTTCGAGGATACGGTCAAGCTCGGCCTGCAGTTTCCGTTCGTTGAGGAGCTGTTTTTCCCATCGTGAGGCCTTGATTTTCAAAGTAATTTTAGTTCGAATCGGCTGTGAGAGGCAATAAGCTGCGCCGGTAACCATACCAGCCAGATGCGCCGCCTCACCGCCTGCATTAGGACCTTTTGTGAGGACATTCACAAGAAAGACGACCAAAAAACCGACGGCAGCAATCCTGATAGGAACAGGAAAGATAAAAATAAAGACAACAAAACTCGGAAAGAGTATGGCGCAGGCAGCGAGCAGCCCGAGGATAGAGCCGGAAGCGCCTATCATAGGCAGAACCGGCAGATACTTTATGGCGGTAAGGAGGGTATAAAGCAGCCCGCCCGCAGCGCCGCAAACGAGATAGAAGGTGAGGAATTTTCGCCAGCCCCAGTGCTGTTCGAGAGCCGGCCCGAGGAAGAACAGGCCTAACATATTAAAGAAGATGTGGGAGACGTCGCCGTGCAGAAATTGATAAGTGAATAGCCGCCAAATCTGGAGAACAGCATCAAGAGAAAACGGGAAGACAGAAAACCAGCAATCAAAGAAATTTACCGGTCTTGGGCAGCCTGGGATAACGATATTGGCAGGAATAAATGAATCGGCAAGGAATACGGCAATGTTTGCAACGAGCAGCCATTTGACGGCGGCGGTCAATTTAGGCAGGCCGAACCGCATCTGAGGCATATATTCATACTGCTGCCCGCTTTTATCCTGAGCGTAATCTCTGTCGTAAAGGCCCATACTTTAAAAAATCCGAAATACGAACACCGAAATCCGAAATTTTTGTCACCGCCAAGACCGCAAAATCGAATACTATATAAATAATCGTCAAATTTTGGTGTGGCAAAAAGAATAATTTAAAAATTAAAAGCCGCCTTTTTTCGTTTCAATCCTTTGTAAAAGGAACAGGAGGAGCAGACCGAAAATAAACAGACAGACAGCGAGGTTTTGAGAAATAGTGCCGCCTTTATAAATAGCCCACCAGCCGAATTCGAAGGGGTTATCGTCGCGAAGGAATTCGATAAAGAAGCGGCCAATACCATAAAAAACAAACATCAGGGCAAAGACCGAGCCGGGAGCGGAGAGGAACTTTCGGCCTGATTTAGCGAGGTTGATTTTTTTGTTTCGCCGCCAGAGCAGGTAAAGCAAAAGAGAAAGCGTGCCGGCGGCGGCAGAGGAATAAAGCTGTGTCGGATGAACCGGCAGGCAACGATATTCGCCTGATTTGACGGATAGTTTCTGCTGGTCTGTCAACTGGTTATATGGTTTGAGTCGGCTGAACTCAAAAAAATCGGCGGGCAAATTTATATAAGGCTGGGGTCGATTGCGTTTAAGGTCGGGATAAATTTGGCTGTAATAAGCATCGGAGGCATAAGGGAAACGAACAGCCCAGGGGACATCGGCGGGCTTCCCGAAGCAGCAGCCGGACAGAAAACAGCCGATTCTGCCGATGGCCAGTGCGAGCATAAGCGCAATGGCGATAATATCAAAATATTTTCGGACAGGCAGTTTGTGGAATCTAATGTAAAGGTAAATGGCAACGAGTGCGAGGAGGCCGCCGAGCTGCTCAAGGCCGCCGTCCCATATGGCAAAGACGGAAGCAAGATTATCCTTAAATCTGTCCCAGTAATGAAAAACGTAAAAGATACGGGCTCCGCCGACGCCGGCGATGAGGGCGTAGAGGGCAGCGTTGGTAATCATTTTCGGGTCGGGGGTGAAGTCTCTTGAGAGCCTCCTTATAAGAAAAATGGCAGCAAGAAAGGCAATGACAAGCATCAGGCCATAAGAGTATATGGTTAAATGTGTAAAAGGTATCTTAAATAGTTCAGGAAACATCAAAAACAAACTTAAAAATCAAAAATAAAAAATCAAAATTGTGGAATATATGCTTTCTTAATTCAGGCATTTCGGCGTCGCCTTACATGTTTGATTTTGTTGTTTTTGTTGAGGACAACAATTCTGGGTTTATGCTTTTTCGCCTCATCCAGTGAATAGAAGGCAAAATTGAGAATAATAACTATGTCCTTCGGCTTGATTAGCTGAGCGGCGGCACCGAGGATTTCAATCTTGCCGGAACCTGCGGGGGCAGGGATTACATAGGTCTGGACTCTGTTGCCGCTGGTGACATCGGCTACGATGACGGCCTCATAAGGCAAAAGACCTGCCGCCTCCATAAGGGAGCGGTCAACAGCAAGACTGCCCTGATAATTGAGCCTTGCGGCGGTTATCGTTGCATTGTGTAATTTAGATTTTAACAACTTTACAAGCATATTTTATTTTCTAAAACCAGGGTAAAACGGCGGACAAAACACTTTCGTTTATTATACAAAATCATTTTTGGCTGTCTATTATAATGTTGTCGATGAGCCGGGTCCGGCCGATATGGACGGCGAGGGCAACGAGGGCCGGACGGTCGATTTTTTTAATCGGGCAAAGGGTTTCAGCATCGACAATTTCGATGTATTCGATTTTTGCGGAGGCAGCAGCAGTGATGATTTTACGCATTTGTGCGATAATTCTGTTTGCGTCAATTATGCCTGCGCTGACCATTTGCTCAGCTTTTCGCAGGGATTTGTAGAGGCAGGCAGCGTCAATTTTTTCCTGCGGCGTAAGATAATGATTTCTGCTCGACATTGCCAAGCCTGTCTTTTCGCGGACGGTGGGGCAGACAACAATTTTGAGAGGCATATTTAGGTCAGCGACCATTTGTTTGACAAGAAGAGTCTGCTGGGCATCTTTCTGGCCGAAAAAGGCAAGGTCGGGCTGAACGATATTAAAAAGTTTCGTGCAGACAGTTGCGACACCCCTGAAATGGCCCGGCCTGAAACGGCCACAAAGCGGTTCGGATAATTTTTCGACACTGACCCAGGCAAGGTTTTGCCGAGGATACATTTGTTTTGCAGAAGGAGCGAATACCAAATCGGCACCGGCCTTTCTGCAGGCATTCAGGTCATCTTGAACAGGTCGAGGATACTTTTTGAAATCTTCTTTCGGGCCGAACTGGGTCGGATTGACAAAAATACTTACGACAACAAAATCGGCATCTTTCGCAGCCTTTTCTATAAGCGAGATATGTCCCCGATGGAGTGCGCCCATTGTCGGGACAAGGCCGACGGATTTGCCTTTTGAGCGTGCCTGCCTTACGAGTTTTCTGACAGAGCGGATTGTTTTGGCGATTTTCATAGCCGTATCATACGTTCTGAGGCGGTTTTTGTTTGGTGGACGGGACGTTGATGTAGCATTTGACCTGGTCTGCCAGATAGGCAATGGTTTTAGGTTTCGAATAATCGAGGTCTGCTGCGCGGATTCGGATAACAGGACACTTTTTCCAAAAGGCAAAAAGCTGCTCGTGGGCGGCAAGGATAGCGTCGAGGAAAGAGATGTCAATTTTCTGTTCGTAAGGACGATTTCGCTGCTTGATTCGTTCGAGGCAGCTGGCAGACGAGTCGGTAAGGTAAATGACGAGGACGGGCGGAGCAATTTTAGGACTATAGAGGTTGTAAATACGGCGGTAGAGGTCCATCTGGTCGGCTTTGAGGAGGATTTCCGCGTAGATAAGCTCCTTATCAAAGAGATAATCGCTGACAGAGGTTTGGCCGGCTTTAAGAACGTCGGCATTGAGCTGGTCGAAGCGATGGGTGAGGAAAAATAACTGCGAGTCGAGGGCAAGGTCTTTATTGCCGGCATATACTTCGGGCAGATAAGGGTTGGCGCCATACGGTTCGAGGATAAGGGGACAATTAAGCAGTTGCGATAGTTTTTCTGCGAGAGTGGTCTTGCCCGAGCCGATAAGGCCTGCGATGCTTACAAGCTGCGGAGCATCCGAATTGGGAACGAAGTTCATACTGTTGAGGCGGTCGGCAAGAGCCGAGACGGTGACCATCATAACGGGGTGCAGCAGTTTCGGATTGAGCCGGCACAGGCCGCCGAGAACAAATGCTCGAAGGTGCATCTGCGGGTGTGGAACGATGAGGTTAGTCTGGTTTATAACTTCGTCGCCGAAAAGGAGAAGGTCGAGGTCAATTATTCGCGGCGACCACTTGACGTTGTGCGTTCTGCCGAGAGCGGTCTCGACGGTGAGGATTTTTTTGTGGAACTCCTGTGCGGGCAGCGTGGTTTTTAGTTCTGCGACGGTGTTTAAGTAGCCGGGCTGGTCGGCGCCTGCCAGTGGCGTGGTTTCAACGATGTCACTGGTTCGGAGAAGCTCGGTGCCATCAGTCCGAGTGAGCATTTTGAGGGCGTCGTCGATATTTTTTTTTCGGTCGCCGAGATTGCTGCCAAGGCCGACATAGGCAATTTTGGATTCGTTCATCTTTAAAACCCCAAATTGTTATATTTTTACTTTAGCAAAACGAGTCATAGCCTCTTTTACATTTTCCGGTTTTGCGAAGGCAGTTAATCTGAAGTATCCCTCGCCGGCAGGTCCAAAACCGGAGCCGGACGTGCAGACAACATTTGCCTGCCGCAGGAGGACGTCAAAAAATTGCCAAGATGTTAAACCTTCGGGCGTTTTCACCCAGATGTATGGTGCGTTGATGCCGCCAAAGACTGCATAATCGAGACGAATAAGCGAATCGCGGATACAGGAGGCATTGTTAAGATAAACTTCGATTATTTGGCGGCACTGCTTTTTGCCTTTTTCGGTGTAAATGGCAGCGGCGGCGGCCTGCGAAATGTATGAGGCGCCGTTGAATTTTGTGCAGTGCCGGCGAAGCCAGACAGGGTTAACGGCAACCGCCCTGCCGTTTTTGGTGTAGGCCTTTAGCTGCTTCGGTATAACGGTAAAGGCGCATCGGACGCCAGTGAAGCCCGCTGTTTTCGAGAAGCTGCGAAACTCAATGGCAACATCTTTGGCGCCGTCAATCTGGTAAATTGAATGCGGAATTTCAACGCCGGTTATGTATGCTTCATAGGCGGCGTCAAAAAGAATTATGGATTTATTTTCTCTCGCGTAATCGACCCATTTTTTCAATTGCTCTTTCGTTGCGACAGCGCCGGTAGGATTGTTGGGATAGCACAGATAAATCAAATCCACCTTCTGCACGGGCAGTTCCGGGACGAAATTGTTTTGTGCAGTGCAGGGCATATAGACGATTCGGTCGAATTGGCCGTTCTTGTCCGCCTGTCCGGTCCTGCCCGTCATAACGTTAGTATCAACATAAACCGGATATACAGGGTCAGTCACCGCTACGATGTTGTCGATGCCGAAGATTTCCTGAATATTTCCCGTGTCGCATTTTGCGCCATCGCTTACGAAGATTTCGTCTTTCTGTAATTCCACCCCCCTGCTTTGAAAATCGTTTTTGATAATAGCATCGATTAAAAAGTCATAGCCCTGTTCCGGGCCGTAGCCGTGAAACGTTTCCGGCCTGGACATCTCGTCTGCCGCCCTGTGTATCGCCTCGATACAGACCGGCGGCAAAGGCTCTGTCACATCGCCTATGCCCATACTAATGATGTCGGCCTTCGGATTTTTGGCCTTATACTCGCGAACCCGCCGACCGACTTCAGGAAAGAGGTATCCAGCCTGAAGTTTCAGGAAGTTTTCATTTATAGCAGCCATAACAGCCTTTTCTATATAATCAGATATTCCTTTGAAAATATGAAGATGTGATTTTATAATGACTTGTTATATAAGTCAACCGGCAGTTGTGCCATTAACGTTGCCAGGAAAAGATATGGTTACGAAAGCTGATAACGGCGGAATTGATTGAGAAAGGTTATGGAATCCAATAGTATCATTGAGAATATCGGTTTATATGTGCATATACCCTTTTGCCGGTCGAAATGCAGGTATTGCGGCTTTTATTCGCGTCCTGTCGAAAATTATGACGTCGAAAGGCTAATTGCATCTGTAATAACCGAGCTTGACAATTACAGCCGCGTAGATTCGGTTCAAACAGTATATATCGGCGGAGGCAGTCCGAGCTGCCTGCCCGCAAAAGAGCTGCTCAAACTAATCGGGTATATACAAAATCGGTGGAAGGCAATAGAGGAGTTCACAATGGAATGCAACCCCGGCCAGGTAAATTTTGAGATGCTGCGGGAAATCAGGAATCTCGGCGTGAACCGAATTTCAATCGGGGCACAATCATTTAACCAGTCCGAGCTTGAATTTTTGGGCAGGACGCATAATGTTGACGATATATTCAAAGCGGTGACGCTGGCGAAAAAGGCCAGTTTCGAAAATATCAGTATCGATTTGATTTTCGCTATACCCGGCTCGACGATTTCCTCGTGGCGGCAAAACCTGTTACAGGCAACAAGGCTCGGTGTTTCTCATATATCGACATACAGCTTGAGCTACGAGGATGGAACGATATTGAAACAGCAGTTAGATACAGGGGCAATTCAGGCTGTCGATGAAGAGACGGACCGTGCAATGTACGAGCTTGCAATAAAAATGTTCGAAAGCGGTGGCTTCAAGCATTATGAGATATCGAACTTTGCGAAGCCGGGGTTCCGGTGCAGACACAATATGCGATACTGGCAAAATAAGCCTTATATCGGTGTTGGGCCGGCGGCGGCATCGTGTATAGGCAACCGGCGGACAAAAAACATCGCTGATATAGATAAATACATACAGGCAATTGAAACAAACAATAGTGCCGCAGAAGAAGCTGTTATTCTCTCTGCGGGTGACATTGCCAGTGAAACCGCTGTGCTTAATCTTCGGACAGCCGACGGGATAGACATCGAAGATTACAAACAGCGTCATGGGCTGGATGTATGCGATGTTTTTGCCGAGCCGATAAACCGCTATCGCAAGCTCGACTTTATTGCCAGGGAGCAAAACAGTGTACACCTTACGAAAAAGGCACTGCCGATAGCAGATACGATACTATGTGATTTTATTATAGATTGACGAAAGCAAAACACGAAATGGACACGCAATATATAAGAAACTTTTCAATAATAGCACATATAGACCACGGCAAAAGCACGCTCGCCGACAGGATGCTGCAATTGACGGGAACAATTAACAGCCGCGATTTCAAAGACCAGATGCTCGACGATATGGATTTGGAGAGGGAACGCGGCATAACCATCAAGGCATCAGCGGTAATGATGAATTACGAATACAACGGGAAGCCTTATATGCTGAATCTTATAGACACGCCCGGCCATGTCGATTTCCATTATGAAGTGTCGCGGGCGCTGGCGGCCTGTGAGGGAGCGCTGCTTGTAGTCGATGCCAGCCAGGGCGTAGAGGCACAGACGGTGGCAAACACATACCTTGCGATGGAGAGCGGCGTTGAATTGCTGCCGGTGCTTAACAAAATCGACCTGCCCTCGGCACAACCAGATGCAGCGGCAGAGGAAATCGAGCATATACTCGGCATCAAAAAAGAGCAGTGCTTCAGGATAAGCGCAAAGACCGGCCTGGGAGTCAAAGAGGTGCTGGATGCGGTTTGCGAGCTTCTGCCGCCGCCTGAGGATAAAAGCGGCGAGCCTGCGGCGGCTTTGATTTTCGACAGTCACTGCGACGAATACAGGGGTGTAATATGCTACGTCAGGATTTTCGCAGGCAAGCTGAAAGCAAAACAAAGAATAAAAGTAATGGGCAGCGACAAAATCTACCAGATAACGGAGCTCGGCAAGTTCAGACCAAAAATGACGCCCATCGGCGAGCTCGGCACCGGCGAGGTGGGATACGTCATTGCCAATATCAAAAATATCTCGGATATCACTATCGGGGATACAATAACCGATGCATCGGAACCGGCAGACAAGCCGATACCGGGTTACAAAAAACCTGTCCAAATGGTGTTTTCAGATTTTTATCCCGGCAACAATACCGACTATGAAAAACTCCGGACGGCCTTTGATAAGCTCTCGCTCAACGACTCGAGCTTTTCATTTTTCCCGCAGAACTCCCCTGCGCTGGGTTTCGGATTTCGGTGCGGATTCCTCGGCCTTTTGCATATGGACATAATCCAGGAACGGCTGGAAAGGGAAAACTATATAGACGTCGTGCAGACCGCCCCGACGGTAAGCTACGAGGTTGTCACCAGTGACGGCACGGTTACAAAAATTGATTCCCCGAGCGAGCTGCCTGACAGGACGAAAATTAAATCGCTGCGTGAGCCTATTGTAAGGCTTGAGATTATTTCAACTGCGGATTCCATCGGCGGGATAATGAAGCTGGCCGAGAGCAGGCGGTGCCGGCTGATTAAGACGGATTATATAAGCCAGGCGAGGATTATGATTGAGTACAAGGCCCCTCTTGCGGAGATTGTCTATGATTTCTATGATCAGCTCAAAGGCATAAGCAGGGGCTACGCGACAATGGATTACGAGTTTATTGGTTTCGAAGACAGCGACCTGGTTAAAATCGATATACTTGTTAATAAAACTCCCGTCGATGCCCTTTCGCTGATTGTGCACCGCAGCAACGCCGAGGCCAGGGGCAGAAAAGTCATTACGAAATTAAGAAAGGCGATACCGAGACACCAGTTCGAAATACCGCTGCAGGTTGCTATCGGCGGTAAGATAATCGCAAGGGAGACAATCAAGGCTTTCCGCAAGGATGTGACGGCGAAGCTTTACGGCGGAGATGTTACACGGAAGATGAAGGTCCTTAAAAAGCAGAGAGAAGGCAAGAAACGGATGAAGAACATCGGCTCGGTGCAGATACCACAAAAGGCCTTTATGAGCATTCTCGATACAAGCGAATAAAAACCAAAGGGGTACAATTATGACAAATGGAGCAGAGGCAGGCGCAATAGCAGTAATGGCGGAAGCTGCAAAGGCATTCGGGTCGATTGTGCGAATAGAACCCGCTGATTTTGATGCGCTGGTTCAGAGGCAGGATAAGCCGCTTGTGGTTTTCAGCCGGGGCGGCATCTTTTCAACAAAGTATCAATATCTGATGGGGTATAAGGGTTTGGTTTTTTACACAAAGACAGCGACACCCCTGAATTTGCCGCCCGGCGCCGAGGTCATAAAGGCCAAAAAAATCTGGATTCCGACTTATTAAGTTCATTAGAAACATTGTCACTGCGAGTCCGCCGTCCGCCTTCGGCGGACCGAAGGCGGAAAGCAATCTGACAAGCCGTCAAGACGGAAGAAAATATATGTTTATATGTTCTGAAAATTTTCTGCGGCGGGTAATCGAAAAAAGGGATTGGTTATATTTTTGAGGCGGTCAGGATTTTCTGATAAGTATCGGACTGGAGAAAGGCGGCGGGGCCTTTGGGGTTGTATTTTGTGAGCATTTTAATTGCGGCGGCAAAATTTTTGTCGAGAGCGGCAATAAAAACGGCGGGCGTATTCAGCGGCGACTCGGCAAATTCGAGCCTGGTAGGCGTGCAGGGTGAGCCTGTCGATAAGAGGTTTTTCGGTCCGGCCTTTGCCAAGCCTGTAACGGCTCTTAAAATCAGACAGAAATAAACCTCTGCCGTAGCTATATAACGGGTCAATAGCCAGATTCAAACCGATGCTCGGCAGATGAACCCTGATTTGATGAGTTCGGCCGGTTAGAGGATTTACCGCAAGCAAAAGCATGCCTCCAAAGTCCGCCAATACTCGCCAGTCAGTGACGGCGGATTTGCCTTTTTTATTGCTGATGCACATCAATTGGCCATCACGTAATTTTGGAGCTATATTAGCGGTAATTGTGCCGCTCGTTGATGCGGGTCGGCCGGTCACGAGGGCAAGATAAGTTTTTTTGACGAGCCTCTCTTCGAAGAATCCGCAGAAAAGCGTCTGCGCCTGTTTGGATTTTGCCAGAATCATTACGCCCGAAGTATCTTTGTCGAGTCTGTGTATCAGGCGAATTTCCTCTGCGGTCTCGGAGGGCATCTGTTTTTTAAGCGCCTCCTTGAGGGATACCGAGCCGCTGCGGTCCGCCGTCACTGATATACCTGAAGGCTTGTTGATTACGATAATCTGCTCATCCTGATATATTATATTTATCTTTGAGTCAGCCATTATGCGATTGGCGCCTTATCAGTCTTTTTCTCCGGCCTGGTAGCTGCAGACAGGGTCGGTGTGCAGGTAATCGCCGCAGGTGGTATAAGCCCTTGCTCGGCAGCCGCCGCAAAAGTCACGGTAATCGCAGTTGAGGCATTTTCCCGTGTATTCTGAGCGGTTGCGAATTTCGTTGAGGAGCTTGGAATTTTCCCAGATTTTTTTGAAGTTGAAATTTTCCTCAATCAGATTGCCGGCAGAAATATCGAGAAAACCACAGGTCTGGACATCGCCATTGAAGCTGATAAAGCCGAAGCCGTCGCCGCCCACACAGCCGTTTGTAATGCCGACTCTTTTTTCGGCATTGGACTGACGAACAATTCTGGCAAAAGAGGGACCACAGGTGACTCTTATTTTCATAGACGAATTGAGTTTCATTTCGAGCAGGTGGTAGAGGAGGGCTTCGTATTCGACGGGGTCGAGGAGGAGGTCGGCAATTTTTTCGGCCCGGCCGGTCGGAACAAAAATGAACGGATTAAAACATACGGCGCCGATTTCCTGGGCAAGCCGTGCAATTGCGTGCACCTCCGCAAGATTGTATTTTGTAATGGTGGTATTTATCTGAAACGGCAGATGAGCGTTGCGTGCAATTTCGGCGGCGAGGAGAACCTGGTCGAATGAGCCGTCGCTTTGCCGGAGAAAATCGTGGGTCTGTGCGACGGCGCCATCAAGAGAAAAAGACAGCGAGGTCAGGCCTGCCTGTTTCAATTTCTCGATTGAGTCTTCGTCAATCAGATAGCCGCAGGTGGCCAGAACGGGCTTTAACTCCAGCGAGCAAGCGTGGCGGATAAGCTCGTAGATGTCCTCTCTTTCCATCGGCTCGCCGCCGGAAAAAACAAGCACACATTTGGTAAAACGGGCGACGGCCTTTAAGATTTTTTTGCACTGCGAGGTCGTCAGCTCGTCTGTTTTGTCAGGCCCGGTGCCGGCACGGCAGTGCAGGCAGTGATATCTGCAATGGCGAGTCACCTCAAAGGCGATTGTCTTCGGCTTTTCTATGTCGCTTCCCATAGCCGGCAAGTATAGCCTTTTTTTGTCAAGATTCAATGGATAAAAACGTGATTGTTCTGCGTTGACAACAGGCAAATAAAAAAGCCCCGCCGATTTGGCAGGGCTTTTCGGTTTTCAAGCAGCATCCCTGATTAGCAGGGTGTTACATTGGTGGCGCAAGGGCCTTTTTTGCCCTGACCTACCTCGAACTGGACCTTCTGGCCTTCATCTAAATTTGCGTAGCCAGTGGTCTTTATTTCCGAATGATGGACGAACAAATCCTCGCCGCCTTCATCCGGTGAAATAAATCCGAAACCTTTGCTTGCGTTAAACCATTTTACTTTGCCTGTACTCACTGTGTTTCTCCTAAGCCTTTTTACGGGCCATTACAAATAATATCTCTCATACTTTTTTCAATAGGGGACATACTCTTGAGAGATGGAAGATTACAACCCCTTTTCATACTACTACTATAACATAATAATCGGCATAATAATCGACATAATCCACATAAGCAACGAAAATATACACAAAACCGAAAAAATATTTACGCCGAACAACCCCAAAACCAAAGAAACCGCCTTTTCTTCGTCAAAAAGTCGAAATAAACCACGGATTGCACGGATTACGCAGATTTAAAACTAACCACTAACAACTAAAAACTAATGACTAATTTAGCCACAGAGGACACAGAGAACACAGAGGGAATTAAGAATTATGAATTAAAAATTAAGAAAGAAAAGAAACCGCAGATTGCGACGAAAAAATTCAAAGTTAAAAGTGCAAAAAGTTCCGGCGGAGAAAAACAGGTGACCGTCCCTATTTTTCTCGACGACGCCTGAATGACGGAATGAATCTCGGCACAGATTTCGAGTAGGATTCGTATTGCTCACCAAAGACGGCTCGGAGTTCCTGCTCTTCAAACCGAATCACAACGAGGTTGAACCAGAGAATGAGCAAACCGGCCATCAGGAGAACGAATGTATAGTCGAGCACCAGCCACCAGCCGAGGACCAACACCACGACCGCGAAGTACATAGGATGCCTCACATACCGTTGCGGACCTTCGAGCACCAGGGGCTCGGTCCGTGCTGACTTGTCCTTAGTCAGCGTGCCCGTGATTACTTTTCGCATCGTCAGGAAAGTGGAGACCATGACATCGACAGGCTTTCTGTAACTGAAGACCCAAACCAGGAGGAGAAATCCCGCAAGCAATACGATGACGCCGAATGCACGAACCGGTAACGGCAGCCCCAGGCGAGTCGGCAGCCCGAAAACAATCCCGATAAGGTTACCGATGAGGCCGAAGATGACGATGAGAACACTGATGACCAATGGAACCATCAGGAAGGCTTGTTTTTTGGTCACCATGCAGCTCTCCTTTTAATTAGTTTTTGGTTTTTTTGCCACTCCATAGCCCCAACTGGTTTTCTTTTGCCTGTTTCTCTAAATAATCGAACTGTTTCATAAACTGGAACGGCTCATACATATAATTATAAGCATACCCCTCTGCGACGAGTTTAGCGTTGACTAAAGTGCCATCTTCCAAAAAGACATATCTTAGAAGTCTATTGTATTTATCTCTGTTTGACTGCATTGGGTCCGGGATTAAATAGACCGACTGGTTTTCCAAGAGCTGCTTGGTATATTGGGCAGCTTCGGGACCGAAATAATCATCCTGTGGATGAAGAGGATGCGATATCTCGGGAGTATCCATCCCAATCAGCCTTACAGTTTCAATTTTTCCTCCAATATCGACTTTGATTGTGTCACCATCAATTACTTTCACAACGCGGTAAAGAGCCGGTATTTCTCTAACAGACGAAGACTTGAGAGGTGAAATTTTGATTTGACCCGGGTCTTTGAGGATAATCTCCGGCCGGCCTTGATAAGACCTTATCAAGCCGGTGATTTCCACAGTTTGTCCTTCGTATTGTTTCGGATTGGGAAATTTATATGCGTCTGAATTAAAAATTACAGCACCGAATTGACAGGTTTTGTAATCGGGACAGAAATTCAGAAATGTGGTTTCTTTTGGGGTGCTAACATGATCTACTCTACCCACCACACAAGCATACTCTCCAACGTGATTCGACACTTCAATGTAATCGATGCGTATGGCGGCTTGTCGCAGCGGTTCGGCTGTTTTCGGCAGTTGCGGCGGCTCGGTTGTTTTTGGCAATTGTTGCGGGGCTGGCTGCCTGTCAATTACACTTTGCGGCCTGACCGGAGCCGGCCTTTTTGTCAGCCAGATTGCACCGGCAATTAATAACGCTGCTGCGATAATTGTTACGGGTATTTTGTTTTTCTCGAAAAAATCTTTCATATAATAAACATCAAAAATTAAAAATGCAGCTGCGGCGGAGAAAAAATTAAACGGCCACTATTTATTACGAGTATTTTTCACTATTGAGATGATCGTGCAACTCGTAGATTTTTCGTGCAATTTTGGCACCTGTTTTTCTCTTAATTCTACTCATTGTATTCTCTACAGAACCTCTAAAGACACTACCATCGTCACGAACAATTGGACCGTATTTTGTTAATTGTTGAAGAACCCATTCCCAATCTTTTTGAAACTCTGGAGGAAAATCTTTAGGTTTTAAAGTAATACAAGCAATAAAAGCACTTACTAATCTTTCGCGTACATCCCCCTCGCCAACTGCAAGAACGTACACTGCGTTAGATAATTTTTCTTGAATATAAAAAATTGATGCCATAAAATAATAGAACTCTTTTTTTATTTCCACAGAATTATAAATGCAAAAACAGGCTGCGGCAGATAAAAATAGGTAGCTGTCCCAATTATTCCCATCATTTCATTTGTGTAAAACCTTCCCAAGCTCCTTTTTTCATTGGTTTGAAAACAGTTTCATAATTTTGTCGTCTTGTATCATCATCCCACAATGGTTGGAAAATCTGTTTGAACCACAAACCGTGTCGCAGGGTTCTATTGATAAATCTTCCATCGTCGTTAAAGGGTGGGTTTAAAAACTTATCTTCCTTCAATAATGGCATTTCGAAAGGGAAAAACATTCCAAATGAATTAAACGTTAGTTCTGGTTGGTATTCAATAAAGAAAACAACTATGTTGCTTTTTGCGATCGTAAGTCGATATACTTTTGTTTCATGTTCCCTGTGATACCCAACATATTCGAGAATGGAACTTTCGGGAGGATACCAACGACAAGCTGGAAAAACTCCGAAAATATCACAAAGACGCTTCAAAATATGCCACCACGGAGTTGAAATGAATTCTATCCGACCACCCAAAAGATATAAAAGTTCATGGCACAAAAACCCTCTCGCTTCAATAAACCCAATAGTCTTTGGTTTAATTCCTAATTCCTTTGCAATACCTCTGCCAATTTCTTCCCAAGTTTGTCCCACTTTATCTCCTATTTTCAATTTTTGATTTTTTTATGTCACGGTCACAAATGCCAATTATTTTAGTTTTACCTGTTCGTATTTCATATCGGTGGATTCAAAAGCACGGATGTTTTCGGGGGTCATTTTTATTACGACATATTCCGGTGAGGCGGGGTCAGAGATGTATTCTTTCAAGCCGGGGAGAGCGTTGTACAGCCAAAGCTTTTCGGCGTTGTCGGTGCTGACAGAACAAGGGCCTGCGATGCGGACGTGCTTGCCAGCAGAATCACAGAAACAGTATTCGGCATAAGGAACTTTTTTAAGTTGAGCGACCTTGTCAGAAGAGGCACCTGTCGCACACAGAAGTTGGTTTCCCTTCCAGGCGAGACCACCCATCGGCCTTACGCCGACTATTCGGCCATCGGTTGTGGCTAAAAAACCCCAGCCAACCTGCTTTATGAATTGCTTTACCTGCTCGATATTCATATTAGTTCTCCTTTCACTGATGTAATTATACATCACAAAAGCAAGAAGGCAACCCCCTGCGTTTTCTATCGTGCCGCTGCTCCGCTGCTTGTTTACACAAGCAAACTGCGGGGAAGACGCGTCAGCAGGCAAAAACAGTATAAGCCGTCGCCGTCTCCCACATCTGCCTTCGGCGGGTAAATCTCTGTGGCCTCTGTGTTCTCTGTGGCTAAAAATGCTCTACGGCTATTTTTAAGTAAAATGTTTCAAATTGGCCGATAAGAAAAGTAAATGAAGAGGCTGACGTTTCCAAAAAGTGCCAGACTGCTCAATAACGGCCAGTTCAGGCGGGTGCTCGCCCGCAAAGTTGCCGCAAGCGACAATCTGCTGACGCTTTTCGTCGCTGAAAATGACTGCGGCCATCCGCGATTGGGGGTTTCGATAGGCCGAACAGCCGGCAATGCGGTCAATCGCAACCGGCTCAAAAGGCTGATTCGCGAGGCGTATCGCCTCAATCAGCAGCAAATACCGCAGGGGCGGGATTATTTGGTTATGCTTTCGCCGCGATTTTTAAGGCTGCTAAAATCGCAAATCGGCAAAGAGGCGTTCAAAAAACTAACATTAAAGGAGGTCGAACGCTCCTTTCTGGCCCTTGCAAAAGAGATTGGACAGTCGGGCAGGCTCAAGGTAGAATAACAACGGTTTAAATATGGACGACAAATTATTACCGGTTGGAAAGGCGGCGAAAAAGGCCGGCGTTTCACGACAGTCCGTGCAGTATTATCTTATGGTCGGCCTGCTGAAGGCGACAGAGGTGACAAAGACGGGCAGACGGCTGTTTGACGAAAGGGGTGTCGAACGGATAAAACTCATAAAGCAGCTCAACGACACCGGCTACCCCTTGAGGGAGATTCGGGAACTGTTCATCGAAGGAAAAAAGGACAGGGTTTAGGGAATAGCGGATAGTAACAACAGGTGATGGTGAGAAGGCGGAAAGGAAATCGAAAGCTTCATTTACAAGTGATTTTGAAAGGAAGCGAAAGTGAGCGGCTACGAAAGGATTGAAAAGTTCCAGAACATCGCCGTCGGCATATTCGTAATTATCGGTTTACTTGCGCTGGGCTGGCTGATTTTTAAGTTTAACGACCTGCCTATCACTGTAAGCAAAATCAATTCTTACGAGGTTGCCGTCCAGTTCGCTTCCGCCCCCGGCACGCAGAAGGACACGCCTGTAAGGTTTTGCGGGTATCAGATAGGCCGTGTCACGGATATAAAACCTCCGGAAATCAGAGACGAATTAAAAGACGGCCGAAAAACGGGCAGGCGGTTCCATCAAAGCCTTGTCATTATCAATATCGACAAACAATACAAAAATATACCTGCAAACGTGAAAGTAAAACTTATAACACGCGGCCTGGGAAGCAGCTATATAGAGCTGGTCTACGAGCCGAACTCGCCTCTTATGCCGCTGGATGCGAACAGGCCGGAAGAAAGCAAATACCTGGCAGACGGCATTCTGCTGCAGGGGCAGGTTGGGACGTCAAGCGAATTCTTTCCCGAGGAAAGCCAGAAGAAACTCGATGAGTTGATTAGCAGCCTAATCACTATGATAAATAACACCAATGAAATTATCGGCGACCCCAACAACAGGCAAAATGTCAAAACCTCTCTGGCGAATCTGTCGCAGGCAACGGCGGAGGCAACGAAAACGCTAAAGCAGCTCGAAGTGTTTTTCGCTTCTGCCAATCAGACCAGCGAGGAGCTTTCTAAAATGGTTGCGGCAGCCGGCCTGATTTTGGACAAGGTCAATTCAGGCCAGGGCACAGCCGGCAGAATTTTCAACGACGCAAGGTTCTACGAGAGTATGCTCGAAAACAGCAGACAACTGAAAACGCTTCTCGACGATATGCAACAGCTCGTCAAAAATATGAAAGAAAAAGGCGTCAAGGTTTCACTGTAATCCTGAACCTGCCCAGTAGTGCAAGGACCGCAAGAAAAATCTTTTGCTGAGCAAAACATAGGACAGACTAAGTCTTTACAAACGGCAGGATTAGGAACGGAAAAAGAATTGATGTCACCGAATGGCAACGGCTCAAACCCGAATACGCCCGACAGGATTCGAACCTCTGACCTACAGATTAGAAATCCGTTTCGGGCTTTTGTAAGTATTGTAGCGAAAGTGGTTTATACTTGTCAAATAAAGACTTATGAAGCTGGCCGAGAGGCAACCGAAAGCCTACCGAGAGCTAATAGAGACCCTTTGGTGCAAATTTTGGTGCAACTCACTGGCTAATGTAATCCATAACTCAACAACCTGTGTGACACTTTTTTAACACCGTTTCGTTCTCACAATGAATACTTTAATACCATTTACTTTGTTAGGTAAATCTTGTTTTACGCGGCTGTTTAATAAAACCGCTTGTGGTTCACTTTGTAAATCTATACTCTCTTGGTAGAACTTCATAATGCTGGTATACGATAACACAGTTTTTGAAGGCAAAAGGGGCTTTTTGCCCTAATCCTATCCTAAACGGGGATAATCGCTTGAAATGAAAGAGTTGACAAAAGGAAGGTCATAAGTTATAATTTATCCTATACTTATAAGCAGTGTGCAGGAAAGGGCTAAAGCGGATAAAGCGTGGATACTAAATTACAGAAAGGTTTGAAAATGAGTGCGAAGCAAATTTTTCTAAAATTGAATTTGGTGTTACTCCCGTTCATATTGGCTGGTTGTTTTTCATCCAATCCGGCTGACATTGGAGCGTTCGCCATACCGAGAGAAGTGATTGTGACATCGGATAAATACATCCTTCAGCCGCCGGATGAAATCGAAATACATTCCTTGAAGATAGCCGAGCTCAACTTGCAGCGTCAAAGAATTCGCCCGGACGGAAAGGTAAATTTTGAAGCCATCGGAGAGATAGAAGCTGCCGGAAAAACGCCCGGAGAAGTTGCTGATATACTCAAACAGAAAGCACAGAAGCTTTACGCACTTACCGGCAATGACCCAATCGATGTACGTGTTGTTGCTTACCAGAGCCAATTCTACTATGTAATTGGGGAAGTGCAATACCAGGGACCTAAAGTTTATACGGGGCGGGATACGGTCTTAAGCGCACTGGCAGCTGCAAATCCAACGGTTTTAGCCTGGAAGGAGCGTATTCAGGTAATACGACCATCCGAAGACAAGAACGTCAAGCCGAAGATTTTCGAGGTGGACTTCGACAAAATGTTCGCCCACGGTGACAGCAGTAAGAACGTATTGTTGCAGCAAGGGGACATAATATTTGTGCCACCAACCATTTTGGCGGCTATAGGAGAGAAAGTCGAGGAGCTTGTCCGGCCAATCGGTCGGGTTTTCTCAACCGCATATTACATGCAAGCGGGCGGCGGGGGCGGGTTCTAAACATTTATGTTTACCTGTGCAATATTGACGGAGGAAGGACCAAGGGTGCGGCAGGTCATATATGGACAAGCATAGTCTAATAAAGAAAGTCCATTTGTCCGGTTTAGCATGGCTGGCTTTATGTCTTTTATATATTATGGCCATAGCACTCCGAAGTGCCGGTGTCCAGTGGTGGGTGATATTCTCACTATCGGGCTATTCAGCTTTGCTTATTTGCCTGCTGGTTAGTTTATATCTCTTCGTAGCCTACAGAGGGGTCGCCAGAACCCAAAGAATCGAGGCAGAACATCCTTTAACCACCAGTGATTACTATATGTTTTTTTATGTAGCAGCCCCGCTGTTAGGCGGCATAACAGGCTGCTTTGGCGGCATAGGCGAAACAAGAGCAATTGAATTTCTCTTGGAAATCTCAATTGCAAGCCTGGGGACGGCGTTTCTGGTCTGGGTAATTGTTGACCCTATAGCAGGATTTGTTGAAGTTCTCTTACCTGCAGGCCGAAAACACAAGACTGAACGCCTGGCCCGGACAAGAGCCGAGCGAGAAAGGAAACAGAAAGATCGCGAGCGTCTGCTGGCAGAAGTAGTTCAAAGAGAAGAACTCAATACTCGTTATTGGCAGGAACTGCTGACTCCACCGGCAGAAAGACTCGCAGAACTTCTGACAGTAGAGGCAAAGGATTTTGAAAGCGCGGAAGAAGAAGCAGTCCAGATGGGCGTGAAGGCCTGGCAGATAGGCGGCTTGAACTGTATGAAGCAGCTTCGAGATATGGCAATTACTATTTATACCAAAAGGCACACAGACCTGCCAATTAACGATTACCTTTCAAGCTGGTGGGGTGGAATCGGCAACTGGCGAAATCCTTCCTTTGGTTAAAAGATAAATCGCTGACACGAGAGCTAAACTTGAGATTGTTGATATGATATAAGGAGTGGGTATGAAAAAGACAAAGGCTTTATTTATCATTGTGTTCATTTTGTCCATTGCTTCTGTTTCTAATGCGACCAATATATATGTAGATGTTAACGGACCTAATGACCCCGGCAGCGGCTTATATACCGATCCATTCAAGAGAATTCAAAACGCAATTGATGCTGCCCAGGCGGGTGACACTATCGAGATACGGCCCGGCGTTTATACTGAAGGAGGCAATTATGACCTTGACCCAAACGGCAAATCTATTACTGTTCGCAGCATAAATCCAGAGAATCTTGAAGTCGTTGCAAATACAATCATTGACCCAAACCACGCCGGACGCGGTTTCTATATTCATAGCGGCGAAAACGCAAACTGCGTCATCTCGGGTCTTACCATAAGAAATGGACTTGCTGCAGACGGCTCAGGTGGTGCAATTCTTTGCTATAATAGTAACCCAACAATCAGCAACTGCGTCATAAAAAATAATACTGCAGATTGGTATGGCGGGGCTCTATTCTGCGACTCCAGCAGTCCTGAGATTACAGGTTGTACGATAACCGGCAATTCGGCACACGATGGCGGTACCCTTGAATGCTGGTCCGGCACTACTATAATTCGAAACTGCATCATCAGCAACAATACTGCTTCGAATAATGGCGGCGCAATTGACTGCTATTGGGAAGGACAAGCTGAATTGTATAACTGCACGCTGGTTACAAATGTGGCCGGTACTGGCGGTGCATTGCGCTGTGTTGATAATGGTAAGGCGACCATAGAGAATAGTATCATCTGGTCAAATCGTGCGGCTAAAGGTGCGCAGATTGCCGTCGAGTCGTCGCCCTTTAACACAAGCGAAGTAACAATCAGCTATAGCGACGTGCAAGGTGGTATTTCAGCAGTTCATACGAATCCCTGCAGCATACTAAGCTGGGGCAGCGGCAACATAGGTGCCGACCCCTGTTTTGCGTCATTCGACCCCAACGGTGACCCGAATTTATGGGACTTTCATCTCCAGAGCACTTCCGGGCGATGGAATCCCAGCAATTCAGAATGGGTAATCGACGCAAACCTCAGCCAGTGTATTGACGCCGGCGACCCAAATTCCGACTGGACTGGCGAACCCTGGCCAAACGGGAAACGAATCAATATGGGCGCCTATGGTGGAACAAAGCAGGCGAGCAAAAACGGCAATATAGCTGATTTCGATGTCAATGGTGTTGTAAATTCTTCCGACCTTATGGAGTTCAGTTCAAAGTGGCTCGATGAGAACGGCGGTATCGTGAATCTCAACTTGACCGGCGGCGTTGATTTCCGGGACTTTGCTATCTTTGCAAAAAACTGGCTCTGGCAGCGGGAATAATCGTGTGCCAAGTGTTAAGAACCAAAAAGGGCGAAGCCTTATGACTTCGCCCAATTTTATTTATACGTACTTTTTTACAAACAGCTATTTTATCTTTTCACAAAACTTTTCGTCTAAACAAAAAGAATGATAAACCACCTATGCAGCAAAGAATCAGTGAATCAGGGCCGGGTACAGCAGGAAGTTCACCTGAAATATTTACATTGTCTATGTAGATGTACGTGTTCACGTTATCTTCATAGTCATTGAATAGATTGAAAGTCAATGTATGACCGCCGGGGGACAGAGACAAAGCCAACAAGTTCAGATTGACAGTCCTGCTTCTCATAGGCGTATCGGGGCCCAAAATGCTGATGTCAGAGTCGGTTGCGTCTGTCAGCCACATTGATTCATTGTCGGGTGTTTCATTGCCGCTGCTGTCCCAGGAATAGAACTGTGTTCCATCAAGCGAGGCGGTAAATATATCCGTCTCATGGGTTTCGGTGATATCCATAGCAACATAAAAGGAAAGCGTTTTGGAATTTTCTTCCAGGGTAAAATAATCTGGACCCTGACTGAGGCTGCTATTGTCATTTTCCGGCGGCACTTCACCCGGGAGAGGCAACTGAGGGGCCAACTGCGCCACGCCGGGATACCACTGCTGAACCAGACCTACGGTTGTCCAATAACTTAGGTCCGTATTAAAAGTGCCGTTGGTTATATTGGCTATTGCTGAATGTGCCAGCAGAAAAAATGTTGCGAAAAATATGACCACTAAAAAAAACTTTTTCATTATTTCTCATCCCTGCAAAATATACATTTAGTCCTTCTTCATAATGAAATAGCCCATTATGAAGCCATTTCCATATTAAAGGTGAATTTTGCTGTTTCACACTGCAAAAGTTAAAACAAAAACTCACTCCACCTATCTATTCTGCTTTTTTAGAGCTCTGCGATAGCGGGGCAAAAGCCCCGCTATCGTTCGCTCTTGATAATTCTACAGTGCTCTGCGTCTTCGCAGCCAGCCGACAAAAGCTACACCGATACCGCCCAGTAAAATAGCGCCTGGAGCAGGAATGGGTGGAGGAGGAGTGGGCCGTACCGTAGCCGTAATCTGAACCACAAAATCATTGAAGTCACGGTCAGAGCCACCACAGCCATTATATCCTCCTTTCAGGTCTTCCCAAAAGATCAGCCAGGTTGTATAGCCATTGCCAAGGCCGGTAATCTGATAGGTAATCATATGGTCTAAATCGTCAGTGTTGTTAGAAGGGTCAGAATACCACATGCCGCCAGTGCCGGAGCGAACCCAATTCCAAGTTGAGCCCTCTGCAAAATCTACACCACCGGAGCCGGAAACCGAATAGCCATTTCCTGCGACACCAAAGAGCTTGACATAACCTGAGCCGGAATCGTAGCCAAATTCCTGGGAGTATGCAGCAAATTTGGCTTGCACCTTGATGTCTGCTATACCATCTGTCCAGATTTTATCCGTAGCCGAGCCAGGAGTACCAGAAATCATATTCATCAGCCCTGCTACGTTTTTGTCATCTATACGGGTGGCCGTAAAAGCACCATCCACATAAGACTGAGCCGCATAAATGTTCGCCCCGCCTACGTTCCTTGTCGTACTAACACCATAAACCTCATTAATGATACTCTGGATTCCATCTTCGCCCGGATGCGCAGAATAGACAGTAGTAAAGCCTGCCTGAGCAACGCTGCCGGCTGCTAAAATAAGAGCCACAACTAACAAATTCATCTTCATCATTTTCATCATATGTTTCCCCTAAATTAAACGTCCCAAGGCAGAGCATTTAAGCCCTGCCATTAGTCGTTTTTTAGTATTCACTTACAGTGTCCTCCGTCCTCGCAGCCAGCCAACCAATGCTACACCAATACCACCCAGCAGAATTGCTCCCGGAGCGGGAATGGTGATAGCTCCCGTCAAACCATCACTATAATGCCCTGCACCCTCCAGCATAGCTTCAAAGCTATGACCTGGTATACCACTGGAGGCCGAAAAACCTAAATCCATGTCTGCGGTAAGCATGAGCCCACAGAGCATCAGCCACAGGCGAATATCCCCCGACATACCATGTCCAGGTGATATCTATCTGAGGAACTGTATAAGCATCAGCTGCAGTCATCGAAGGAACCAAGTCGCCTATCCCCAGTGTCCCAATAAGAATGTCTCCTGTGCCGGTAGAAGTACTCTTGATGTATATGGTACCACCAGACAGGTTCCAGGCACCAGGACCTCCACTAACCGTCATGGTAGGAAGGTAAACGTAAGTGCCATACAAAGCATCTGAGCCGCCGCCCTGTACTGCATTAATCTCCACTTTTTGCGGAAATGTAAACGTATCAACACCATCAAAAGACCAACCACCGGTAAAACTGGCTTTTGCAAACTCCAGTGTTGGTGAAGCCATTGCAGGCGTCATCATCAATGCCAACAAAACGCTTATTAAAAGTAACTTTTTCATAACTAATATCCTTTAATATTTTTCCTTGCGAAACAGGAAATTATCCATTTGAAAATCGAATCAAACTCAACTCAGGGAGTGTTTCGCGATTACATTCCCTAATAGTTAAGTTTGAAAAACAATCTCTCTGGGTGGGTATAGGAGGGCCGCGGGCAAGATTATTGAATATAAAAGCTGGCGTGAAATAAGTAAACTGCTCAGTTTTCTTAACCAGACATCTGAGCAGCGAATTTGAAGCCTGTGGCGTTATGATTGCATCTCGTGGCCAAGCCACGGGCAGCTTCTCGGCCTTATTATTATATTTGAAATTTGAAGTTTGAAACTTGAAACTTGAAACTGGAATGCCGGCCAGGTGACGAAGCAACCCCATATATCGAGTGTCTTCATTGTAAGCCGGTAACTCTGAGAAGTTTCTGATATAGAGTGATGATGACAATTGTGTGGGTTGGCTGCTATTTCTTTCTGCCAGGCGGAGGACGAGCTTTGGTATGGCATTGATGCCGGCCTGACCTGCCCAAAATAAACCAGCCAAAGCTACCAACCAAACCCTGCGGTCCTTAATGAACACGACGCAGAAAAACCCGCATAGAACCATAAAAACAGCTGCGGGGACAGTGGGTAGTGTCATAAAACCGACTGGTAACCTGTCAGATAATTGAACAAAGTCTGCCGGCGGCTTGAGAAACTCCGTAGCGGCGTTTGCCAAACTTATATCAATGCATCCGCTTTGCTGTTGGCGTGTTACGCCGAATTCGGCGCAAGGGCTCATTTGCAAGAGCATAACAGGCTCAACGCTGAACCACTCTGCATCGTCAATTGCAAAGACAGAGCTTGCGCCGACTAAAAACAAAATGGCTATAGCCTTCCACAACCCTAAACCCGTCCTCAACAAATACAAACAACAGCACTCCCTCCTTGTCAGCTGCTAAAAATACTTCCTTGTATTGAGACCCCCGCTTCTGTGAACTTATCTACTTCTATGAGGGCCTTCTCTCTATAAGCTTAAACTTCTGATATGGTAGTGTTTTAGGAGGGGACTGTCAAGATAAAATTTGTGAAAATGTTAGAAGAGGGGAAAACTTTTAAAAAAATTTTGATATTACTGGTCGGTGGTCCTATTTCTACTACTTTTGGCATAATCCAAATGGCATACCTTATTACTCTTCATCCAAAGACAGCCGATTCGATGATTTGAAAAAGTCATTGGAAGAATCCGCAATATAGATTGGCAGTATTACTAAATTGAAACAACCTGAACTGGTCGCACACCCATTTTTCTCCCTTCTTTATAATGGTAACTGCTGGGGCCCGATATTTTCCTGTCTGTCTGCTGCAACAGGAGTATTATAGGCAATTCCGTTTTGATGGTGGAATTGGTGGACTTTCTCTACATATCTTAACAACATTGATATCCTGTTGCGTGTTCGCGTTTTACCAAAGATACTTCGCAGGTGTGTTTTTACTGTTCCGGGCCGAACCCTTAACCTGTCAGCAATATCTCCATTTGTAAAACCGCTGCAAACCAGCCTCGCGACCTGCAATTCTCGAGGGCTCATGTCATAATACCTTTGCAGGTAGGACCATTCTTTCTCATCAAGGATAGCAGCGGATGGCTCGTCACGAAAGGTTTCTTCTTTTTTGCTATCATTGCTATATTGTTCGGCCGTTGACATTTTCATTCTCCTCTCGACATTTCTTGAAGTAAATGCTGGCTTTCTGTTAGCTCTGCCGGTGAGAGCCCACCTATTTTTTCATTCAGTTTTATTGCCTGTTTTAATGTATCTGCCGCTTTTTGTTTTTCTCCGAGCTTGTAAAAAACTTTTCCAAGGTGGAAGCAGGAAGTTGTACGCGAAGGGGTGTTGGGTAAATATAATTCTATGCACCTGTTGAAATCACCGATAGCATCCTGCATATTACCCATTTGACTGTAAATCAGGCCGCGAGTATCAAGGAGGTCAACATAATTCGGAGCTATTTTGAGCCCTTTCTGAGCAAGTTCGAGGGCACTGTCATACTGGCCTTGCCCGCACAATATCCAGGCCAGATTGTTCATAGCGACAACATCATCAGGCGCCAGTTCCAAGAGTCGTTGGTAAACACTTGCCGCTTGAGCAGATTGACCTCTCGAGGAAAACAACATACCGAGGGCACTGAGGGCCTCGGTGCTGGCAGGATTATCTTTAAGTATTAAGTTAAGGATATCTTCAGCTGCAATACCGGCCTGGTCATTACCGCTCGTGGCTAACTCCCCAGCGATATTCACGACTAACAGTTTATTCTCTGGATGCTTCTGATACCACGATGCGACCTTTTGACGCAACTGGTCCCAGAGCTTATCATCTTTAAGCAGTCGGATGTATGCCAGGAATATTCGAGGGTCATTCGAGTCGGTACTATAGAGATTGTCAAAAATTTCCTCCGCACCATTTTTTTCGCCGTTTTTGTATAGCGCTCTGGCCAGCAATACATTTACGTCACGTTCATAAGGATGCGCCGACAAACGCGGGTAACTGCTTTTTGAGAAAAGCAACAGCATCCTGGGATTGGCCGGCGGTTATGAACGTTTCACCAAGCATTAACGTAGCATCAATATCATTGGGGTCTTGCCCAATGAGCCCCTTGAGAGTCAGGACTGCATAAGTCGGTGAAAGGATTGCCTCAGCCCTGGCCTTGAGCATAAGCAATGCCTTATCATTGTGATTGTGTGCAAGGCCTTTCAAGGCGATGCCGATGGAGTCACTTGGCTCTCGCTCGTATCTGAGCAATATCTCACCCAGCAACAGCCAAGCTTGGCTCTCTTCCGGTTTTTCTTCAGTCATCGACCGAAGAATATTTTCAGCCTGCCTAACGGCTGGATAATTTATATCAGCAAGCAGGGAACTAACTTTTAGCAGTTGGAGTTGATAATCATCCGGATTGATTTGCATAGCCTTGCTGAGGAGTTTGATTCCCTGTCTTCTGGTCTCCGGATCGGGGTGTTCCAAATATAATGAAACGGCACGTTTTTGAATTTGAAGGTCGTTCGGTTCCAGAACAATCGCATGCCGGACATCCGATGCGGCGCTTTCAAGCTGACCGACAGAGCGTTCAAAATCACTTTTAGCCAGCCAAATCTGGGCGTTGTTAGGTTCGATAATGGTTGCCTGTTCAAAATCTTTTGACGCCTTATCTATCTGTTTAAGCATAGAGTATGTTCTGCCGCGAAGCACATAGGCATAAGCATTATTAGATTTGCCTACAGTCCGGTCGCATAGAGCTATCGCCTCCGGCAGCCTGTTCTGGCGCACGTAGAGTTCGACCTGTTTTTCTATGACCGCCAGTAAATCAGGTTCCTGGCTTCTCAATCTTGACAGCAGTTCCTCCGCTTCGGTGTATTGGCGCTGTTGAATCTTCAATGAGGCCAGAGACAAGCAGACTGCTAAGTTGTTTGGGTCATCAGCGAGCATATCTTCGAGAATCTGACCGGCGGGCTTCAGTTCGCCCCGAATAAGATGGCTTTGCAACTCCAACCGTCTCAGCTCGGGGTGAAATAGTTTCTGCTGGGCTGCCTGGGCCAAAATCTCGTCTGCTCTGGTATATTCATTTGCCCTTTGAAGAGCAGCAACAGTCATAACTATTAGGCGAATATCATCCGGCGAGCTATTTAGGACCTCGCTATAGGCTGAAGCCGCAAGGCGAAAATCCCCTGCTTTGTTGTAAGTATCGGCCAGCAGTATTCGGCTGTAGTTATCGAGCGGATTGGCAATGAGGTTCTCTTTGAGAATGGAAGCAATTTGAGGGTAACGTTGCCTGAAATCACCAGATTGGTACCACAGTTTTGCCTGCTCATACCGCCACTGCCAACCATTTTCCCCCTCGATGGATTTTATTGAGTCGACAATTCCTTGGGCCTGCTGTGGACTGTCCTCAACCTTTTTGCACATCAGTAGCTGCCGCTTGACCAGAATATCCTGCGGCAGTTCTTTGTCAAGTTCGGCAAGGCAGTTGTAGGCAAGTTCCTCTTTCCCCCAAAGTCTGTAAATTTGAGACAGTAAAAGAATTGTCTCTTTGCGGGCAGACGGTCTATCGAAATGCGCCAACACCTCTTTTATCAACGATTCACAATCTGCAAACCTTCTTTGTTTAACTGATAAGGTTACATAATATTCCAGAAGTTCAATTGCCTCAGGAGATTTCTTTACTGCATCGCTTAGAACAGACAAAGATTGCTCCGGCCTCCCCCGGCAGAAAATAAAATCGCCTCAGCCAGGATAACGTTTGTATTCAAAGGATACAACTGCTTCAGTTCAGATAATATACTTTCTGCCCCTGCCATATCTTCTTTTGACAGGGCGCATTGAAATCTCAAAAGCTTGACGTCCAAGGCACCGTTGGTGGCATGGTCTAACATTGCCACTCTTTTTCGATATCCTGCCAGGCTTGTGCATCCTGGCCGGCAGAACTCCTCGCCAACAGTTGGCTTCTTGCCCGCAGATTCAGTAATACGGCCCCCAAATGTCTGGGCGAAAGCGATAAAGCCTTTTCCGACTGCTCCTCAACTTCAGCCCACCGGCCGGTCTGAGCCAGCAGAGTGGCAAGTGCAAAACGTGCTTCAAAGGAGTCGGGCATCTCGGAAACCAAAGTTTTTAACTGCCGCAAGGCAGATTGAGTATCTCGCAATCGAGAATACGCCGACGCCAGTGCCAGCTTGACTTGTAAGGATTTATTTCCCAGTTCGATTGACCGCCGCCAGCATCTTATCGCCTCGTAACCCTGGTCTTTGCGGTCAGCCACGAGACCCTCCAGAAAGGCTGCTACCGCCGGCAAGATTTCCTTCTGACGCATCTGCTTAACGCATTCTTCTGCGCCCTGAAGGTCATCAGACCGAATGAATAGCTCGGCAGCTAAGGGCACAAAATCCCATCTTTGTTCAGAAAGTTCCTTCAATCCTGCCTGGGCTACCTGCCGCATCTTTTCAGTAGAAGCTGACTTCAGCGCAAGTTGAGCCCAGCTCTGCCACAGCAGCTGGTTTTGTGGTTCTGTTTCTTTTATAGCAGAAAGATGTTTTTCTGCCTGTTCGAGATTTCCGGCGCTGATAAATTCCATCGCCAAACGCAATCGCACTTTCACATCCGACAAATCAAGCTGTTCGGCTTTTTGAAGGTCGGCTAATGCCTTCGCCTGATCGCTGGTGCTCCTATAGAAGCCGGCGCGAACTATGTAGGCTAGCGCGGAGGATGGGTTGTTTTTGACTGCCTGGTTAAACCAGTAATCTGGGGTTTGATTAGTGTCCTTCGGATTTTGAAGGGCTATCTGTCCCAACATCTCATAAGCTAACACCTGATTCGGATCTTCAGAGACTATGCTTTTTAGCTCCTCTACAGCCTGGTCGAACTTCCTTTGGGCTGCATAAGCCAAAGCCAAACTTCTGCGGACTTCGGGATCCTTTTTTGATTCGCAGAATCTTTTGGCAATCAGCTCAGACTCACCGGGCTGGCCTATACGAAGATACAACCCACATAGCTCTACAGCTGCCACCGAATTGGCCCGGTCTGCTCTTAAAACCGACCTGTAAGCAGCTATTGCCTGCTGAAGGTTGCCGGGTTTTATCGGCCTGATTTTCATTTGGGAGTCGGCGTATTTAAGAAGTGCATTGACATCGTTTGGATAGACTGAAATATAACGGCCGAATTGATTTGCCGCTTCTTCATAATTATGTTCCTCGTATGCCTTTTTGCCGAGGCGGAGTCCGCTTTCTGCCCGCATGGTCCGCCGCCATTGACGAAGTCCAAAAGCGGTAATCGCTATAACTAAAATACCGAGCAGTATGGCAACGGCCAACTTCCAATTAAAATATCTCTTTGGCATGTCTGAATCTCCCTTTCATTTTGGTTTCAGAGCTGTTGAATAAAAAGTTTAATCATTTTTCTCACCGTCTTGTAACATATCCATAAATCCAGCTTTATGGACAATTTTTCTATATATTTGACATCATAGTGTATCCACTCCTGAAAATCTTTCAGTGGTTCCCGAGTACCGAAAACCTGCCAAAGCCCCGTAATGCCTGGCCGAACCGACAACCTCGCATAGCGCCAAAACGGACACGACTCATTCTCCGACTCAGGCGAAGGTCGGGGACCAACAACGCTCATCTGGCCGAGCAAAACATTGATAAACTGCGGCACTTCATCGATGTACGTAGCTCTCAGAAATCTGCCAACACTGTTGACACGCGGGTCATCATCTATCTTGAACTGCGGCCCATCCACCTGGTTTAACGCCCTCATCTTATCCTGCATATCATCTGCACCGACAATCATAGTTCTGAACTTGATACAATTAAATTCTTTGCCGTGCAGTCCCTGCCGCTTGTCCTTGAAAAACAAAGGACCGGGCGATGAAAGTTTTATTGCAACTGCGATAACCAGGAAAAAAGGCGCAAAAAGCAGTAGAGTGATACTTGCCACTGCAATATCAGCAATTCTCTTAAAGAATCTTGCGTAGGAAAATCTTGGCCAGACACGAAAGGCGCTATTCTGAGACTTACGACTGATTACATTATGATTACGCAATAGATTTTGTATGCAATCGCAGGCTCTGGTTCTGTTAGCGGTACCTGCACTGTTGGATTCGGACATTCTGAGAACCCTGTTTTGCACAACCTTTTCGGCTGGGACTAAAATATCCGGACCAATCACCGATGAAGTTATTATAGCCCCATCCTCGACCCTAACGTTGTCACCGATAATAGTTGGCCCTATGATGACTGCTTTGGGACTAATTCGAACGTTCTTACCCAACAAGACCCTGCCAAAAAACAGCGGACTGCTCGAATTGGCTGTCCCTTTATGAGAAACCGGTGTGACTGAACCAAGAATGGCACTGCAGAAATCAAGCAGACCATCTTCCGTCTCCAAGTCCAGCACTTCCCCGCCTACTTTAACCGAGACTATTCTTAACGAAGCCGACTTGCACCTATCCAAAAGGTCTGGAAAATTTCGGGGCAGGCCAAGGCCATTGGCGACCTGTTCGAAACAATCGGTTCTGACAAAAAGGCAATGTGGCCAGTCGATAGGCAAAGGCACTGGTTCGAAAGAATCGGAATACAACCTGCGGAAACCAACGAGATTGCCCTGCCCAGCCATTTGAGCCTTCTCATTATATGCCCTTAACTGACTGGTGACATCAACTACTACCAAATCAGCCTGAACAGCAGTCAGCATTTTTTCAATTAATTCTGAGACGATTTTTGTGACAAATCTCCCATTTGAAACACAAATCCAGCCTTGTCGGCCAGCTTTTCGGACGGCCTGCAGAGGAGGAATAGAAACATTATCCACATAAGGGATTATTTGGTTTCCTTTCACGACGCTCTCACAGCCCCAATCCTTCGGAAGCATGATTAATGTCCTGCTGGGCTTGCAGGTCGGCGACGGCCACTTCGCCAGCCCTTCGAGGATAGCCCCAGAAATGGGCGGGCTGGAGAGTGCAAACCGGAGCAGACCGTTGTCCTTACTATGTGAGGTGTGATTGCCTTTGTGTATAATTACCAACTGCATAAAATATCCGATTTGCTTATGGAATTGTTTGCATCAATACAGGTCCGCCTACTTTGGGGCTGCATCGGAAGCAAAACAAGACCTCTTCTGCGGAATCCACAGGGTAATCTTATTGTGGGTCAATCTCGTTAAAGGGCAGCAGGAACCCTAGCGTAGTTTGCGACTTGTTTCTTTTCTCGCCGTAGTGCTTTGCGTGATAGCCGTAGCCATAGCGATAATAACCTGCGTCAGACTGGACGTTACTAAGCACCATGCCAAGCAATCTAACATTTACCTGGTGAATTTTTTCTTTTGCATCTTCGAGGTCCTTGGCGGTTGTGCGGCCTGCAAAACTCGTCAAAATTACCGCGTCAGCCATTTTCGCCCACAGCAGGGCATCTGGGAAGGCAAGCAGCGGAGGGGTATCGATAATCACGTGGTCGTATATTTGGGCGAACTCGCGCACAGAGAGGGCAAGGTTTGGCAAAGCCAATAATTGCAGAGGATTGAGTCCGTTGACGAAATCTGCAGCCAGCACATCCAAACCATTTGATGAGACCTTACAAATAACCTGGCTAAGCGGGATTCCAGAAAGAATACCCTGTAAACCCCTGGACCCGTTGGGCAGGTTCAGGAGATGAGCAACATCCGGTTTTCTCAAATCTCCATCTATCAAAAGAACTTTTTTGCCTGACTTTGCAATGCTCGCAGCCAAATTAATCGCGAAAGTCGTTTTTCCTTCGCTCCTGCCAGGGCTTGTGACAACCAGCCCCTTTGGTATTTTACCGTCGTCGAGCAGGCCCAGATTTGCCCAGATAGTTTGGTAATCCTGCTCAATCTGCTGAGGCAAAAGTGCAGGCTTAATTTCTCGCTGACTGGTTGTGGTCCCGATTACTCTTACGCCAATGCGATTGACGACTTCTTCAGGCGTATACAAACGCTTGTCCGCCTTGTCCCGCAGAAAGGCCAGCAGTATTCCGCAAAATGCCGCGCCAAAAAACAGCGCCAGGGTGTATTTAACCCGCTTATCTCCGATAGAAGCAATATCTGCATAATAAGCAACAGAAATTCGTGCAGGCCGTTTTAGATCCATTTCCAACTCTTCAATCCCTTTGAGAACCCTCTTTAGATTGTCCTGGTCCATCGCAATTTGAAAATCGACGTCTTGGATATCTAACTGCTTCAAACCCAGATTTACGGTTTGATTGCTTTCCACACCCAGTTTTGCCTTTACCTCCGCAATTCTCTCTTCGAGGCGCTTTTCAAATGCCTTCTTTGCCTCCAGTTCGGCCCTGTCCATTAAGAAGAGGTTCTCGGACACTTTCTGTTTGCCGGCGTTCTTTTGAACTTTAGCAACCGTGCCATCAAATTGCTCACCAACCTGACGACGCTGCTCATCGAGGCGCGACTTGTATGTGTCATAAAGCTCCTGTTTTTGCTTCAGATCCGGGTTCTCGGGCGCCAGCGTCAGTCTGGCCATAAGCAGATTCAGCTCCAGCTGGTCCAAATTTCTGGTTAAGGTTTGAACTGTCGGATCGGAATTTATATACTTGGTGCGCATTTCCAAAAGCCTGCCAGCCGAGTCAGCATCTTCATTAGGCTCTTCTTTGGCATTTTCTTTCGCAATCATCTCCTCGGACAGCTTTATCTTGATTTCAAGTCTGATTCTATCCGCCTCTACCCTGGTTAGTTCACTGGCCAAAACAGAAATTTGCTCCGGCAATGTGATATCCTTCTGACCACCCGAGGCAGTAGTAACATATTCCTGCACCGACCGGAGCTGCTGACGCTCCCCTTTAATCTTTTCCTCAAGCTCCTTCTGATATTTTTTCAACTGTTCAAGTCGAACAGCATCATCCTGCATTTCAATGGAACTTTGTACCGCCGTATAATTATTGATAAAGGCGTTGACTATTTGTTCGGCTTCCTTGGGATTTTTGCTTTTCACTGTGATTGTTATCAACTCTGTTCGACGAGCCGGCTCGACCGTAATGACTCCATCATTGATTGCCAGTTTTAATAACACTACAGGGTCTTGTTGTGTCGGAACGTTGTCTATTTTGCTTTTTATCCTTTCTATAAAGCGGTTGCTTAGTTCCTGAAAGAAAAGCAGATTCTTGTTTGCCAGGTCGTCTGCTACCCTCTGTATGACCCGGTCGCTGGCAATAAGCGCTGCCTGAGTATTCACAAAGCTTTCATAGTTGGATATCTCTCCTTTGTCTGTTTCGCCTGTTACGATATTGCGCAGAATTGGCGCAACGCGTATGGCGCCGGTGACATCATACACCGGTTTGATTGCCAGCCAAACAAGCGGTAAGCCGACGACAGACATCGCCAGAAAGACAAGAACTACGATGTACCAGCGGCGCAAGATACCTTTAATCATCTCGGTCGTGCCAACACTTTCCGCTTCAGTTGGCGATTCAAAAATAACCGGCCTTTGTTCAATCAACTCGCCATCGAATTTCTGTAAGTCATTCATTGTTAAATTCCTCTGATAATTTGGTTTTGCTAATCACTTTCTTTTCACCACCACTAAATCTTTTTTTTCAGGAGGCACTGTCAGCGCTGACAGAAGCTGCAATTCAGCCACCACTGCTCCCAAGGCCAGCGGCATCATTGCATATCCTCCGAAATCGTGAAATATTTGCTCCCATCGATCGCCGCTAACCATTGTGAAGGCAACCGCTGTAATAGCCAGACGTATTGTGTTACAGAGCAAAGCTATCGGCAGACACGAAACCAGAATAACCAATTTCTCCCACCATTTGCGTTTGACCAGCAGAACAACCCAGGCACCTATCACAAAAAATGCGGTTATCATTCTCAGGCCATTGCAAGCCTCAGCGACCGCAACGCTTGACTGACCTATATTGATGATGTTGCCTTCCTGAACAACCTCATAACCAACCGATTCGAGGCAGAATACCGCAGAAGAAGTAGCCCACCGTTGAAGAGGCAGGGCAATTGCAGCCTGAACGCGGTTTGGCCACGGCAGCATCAGGCATAGAAACAGCAACACCGTTGAAACCTTCTTGAAAAACTTCCAGCCGCAGATAAGTAATATGACAGCGGCAATACTCAGGACGATAGACAATCTTTCCAGAGAACCATACATAAAGAAAAGGCCGAAGAACCTGACAGCCTGAGCAAAAAGAAAAGCAACTATTCCCCACATAGACGGCCTTATGGGACACTGTGCAATTTCTTTTCGTCTCGACCACAAAACATACAAGGCCAAAAGGGGAACCAGCATGCCGGATGAATATTCATCGCTCCTTCTCCAAACATTCCAAAGGTCTTCTATGCCGGAACGGTAAGACCAGAAAAAGACAAGTAAAAGAATAATGACTGCAATTACGTTTAAAGCATTACCTGTGCGCTGTCGTACCGAATTCGGGACCAGTTTATCCAAACGTTCCCACTGCTTCTGCAGGACGGTGCTAATTCCAATCACACTCTTTCTGGTAAGTTCATATCCCGCAGCAAAGGAAGTTCGCAACAATCCTCTCGGCCGCGAAGAAACGGCCTGTTCTTCAAAAATGGTATCGCGTCGCAAAAACGCACCGCTGTCAATCACACAGTTTCTAACCAAACAGTTCTCTGCAATTTTGGCATCGTCCCAAATGATGCTGTTGACTATGGCACTATTGGCGCCAATGTAACGATTGCGCCGATGATAGTCGGGCCTGTGATAACTGCTCCTTGGGATATTGATGCCCCATCCAAGATGGCGATATGCCCGCAGAGCCGTGCGGTGAGGTTGATACTTACATCAGCGCCTTTCCAAATTGTCCGGCTATGATTGTGTTCTGTAAGATTTAAGCTTCCTGCTGGGTTTGTTGTCTGCTGCAGGAAATTACCGACAGCAGATAAATATCCCCGCCAATCTTGAAAATTTCCAGCATCTTTTGGAAGAGTAACTGCTTGAACCATTTTACCGACGCCAACCATAGCAGGAATAAGTCCTTGTTTGATATCAAAGTATCCATCGGCAGGTACATACTGGAGAGTGCACGGTCGCAAACATAGATATCGGCAGGGTTGCCAATTCGCAGGTTTCCATTCTGGCTGGGATTAAAAAATACTGTCAAATGGGATTGGCCTTTATTGTGAGCCTGCAGCAAAAAATCAATGTCAGGCGGCGAAACAACGGCAGCAGAAAATATAATAAATAATCGTCCGTCTTCGTCTTCGGCAGCCTTGCGAATACATCCAGCCGTTCCCATAGGCAATGGTTCATCAAGAAATTTCAGCTTCAGATTGTAATTACTGTTCAAATGACTTAATTTTTGACGTAGCAAATCGTCGCCATTAGAAAATAGAGCCGCTTCGGTTACTCCCTGTCTTGCCAGATGTTCAAGAAGCCGCTGCAAAACAGCTTCCTCTCCAACCGGCCACAAGGCTGCCGGTAATTGCGATTCCCGGGAACATCTGCCCAAATTACGCCCACCGGCGAGTATAATAGCTATGACTGACTTATCTCTAATCATTCACTTCCCACGAGCCATCGAAATCTGCAAATTATTAATAAAACAACGGATTCTGTCCGCCACAGCAGCGGGGTTAGCCATTCTTTGTCGAGGCACAAAGCACATAAGTTTTCGAACACCTTCCTGTAACCCATTCGTATCATATGCAACTAAAACATAGCCACACTCCTCAAACTTCTTCGCAATTGCCACTTGGTGGTCATTTACAACTTCATTGTGCTTTTTACACCTTGGCATTACAAGCAATGGCCTGTTATACTCCAATGCTATTGTTATAATACCCATACCGGCGTGACTTATCAGATATGTTGAATTCCTGACATAATCGTCAAATTGTTCTTTTTGCAGAAGCTCCACATAGTCAAAATTGCGCGGCTTGTAATGACTTTTACCTATCTGCGCGTATACTTGGTCTTTAATGAAACCTCTCTCAACCGCTTCATCTACTGCTTTTACTAGGCGGTCAAAGGGAAATTGTGTTCCTACTGTCAAAAAAATCATACAATCTCCCCAACATATTCCACGTTCTTATATTTTTCAACAAGCTCCGGCCACTGGACAAGGAATAAATCTGCAATGTGTCTTACCATTCGGCCCGATAATGATATCTGGTCCACATTGGTAATGCTATCAATCCAGACTATCTTTGCACCCAATAATTTACCGAGAAAGCAAACGATGCAACCAACTGCAGCACCCGTGCTGATCACAACATCGGGCCTTTCACGAAGAATCACTCTCATACACTTAAAAAGCACCACAATCACTCGAACAAGATGCTCCCGATTGCACTCCCCAACCACATAAACCCTTGCTTGCTTTTCTTGTACTGACCAAATGGAACTCAGGGTTGTCATGTAAAAGGTCTGACGTCCCTCCCAACTTTCCGCCAACTTCAGCAATTGACTCATATGCCCCCCTGCTGACGCAGCCACGCAAATCTTTAATTTTCTCTGCATTTTACCAAATTCCCAACCGTCTTTGGACCGGTCGCCAAAGAATCTGAGGCAAGTAAATCGGCCTGTATCGAAATGACCTCTGTATAATATTCAACCATAACCTACGTCTGAATTTAGTCTCTAACGTTTTCAACTCCAATAGGTATTTTTTTGCATAGTCTTCCTTATCGGGAATTCCTTGCCGAGCAAGATTACATCTTCGTATTATCTCCCTATCGAGTTCATCTTTTCTTTCGCCATTGGCAATTATGGGTCGAAAACCTTTACTTCGGACTATGGGTATCGCTTCCCACTTTTTGATACTTCTTCCTGCTATTGTTACGCCGAGTATGATTGACCAGCCGGCTGCTTCCAAATCACCGTCAAAAATGAAGTTGCCTAAGCTGTATGCTACCAGTAAATCACCAAGTGTATCAATACCTTGGACTACATGAGGATGATGTCCAACAACCAGAGATGCGCCAGCATCCACCAATTCACGAGCCATTTGCCTTTGTCGAAGGCTCGGACGGTCAATCCATTCATCCCCCCAATGAACTGAAACTATAACCAGTCTACCCATGCTCGCTTGCTCTTTGACTGCTTGAACTACGTCCTCCATACTGTTGTTAAAAGCATATTTACCATCGTGGAAGCACGCTCCTATTATAGCAATGGGTTGGTCACCGAATCGCAGGTGGAGAGGTTCGATTCCGGGCTGGAAACGGCTGTTTTTGCCTGCGCCGACTGTTCTTATCCCGGCGTTTTCCAATTGCCGGACTGTGTCCACCGCAGCTTCAAGGCCTTGCTCAAGGATGTGATTGTTGGCGACGTGGGCGACTGTTACTCCCCATTTGGCCAGATACTTGGCTGTTTCCGGTCGGCCTCGCATGTGAAGGGTGCGCAAGATATTTTCTTTGCGACCAATATCTGATAAAACACACTCCATGTTGCAAATCACTATATCGTGTGAGGAAAAAATATTAATGATTTCAGGGGATAGAAAATCGCTGCCGTATTTATCCAGGCTGGATGCGACGCCATAGCCCAGCAGGTTAAACGAGTCCCCACACATCGTATCGCCAACGCAAGCTATCTTTAACTCACTCATCGGTTAATTTCCCCGAGCGATTGGCTGTTGAGGTGGAACCTGCCACTTTGTTTGGTTGTTATTACGTTCTCAATCAATTCCGATATTTTTTCTACATGCTTATCCCAGCTATGGTTTTTTGCAATTTCGATTCGTTTGCTGGCCCCGTTCTGGGGTATCGTTTTGTAATTCCCAGCGAATTGCCTCGGCAAACCGCTCCTTACTGTGTGCGATGCTAATAATGTCAGAATACTGCTTCGCTTCCTCGATGGGCACTGAGACAATTGGTTTGCCCGACGCCATGTATTCAAACATCTTTAGTGGATTGCAGCATCTTATCCACTCACTCATCTTCCATTGCAGCAAACATACGTCGAAACTGGCACACAACTGCGGAATCTTCTCATAAGGCAGGCGGCCTAAAAAATATACGTTATCCAGTCGTTTCAATCCCGAGTAATCACCGCCGGTAATCTGTCCTGCAAAAACAAAAGACACATTTCGCAGCCGCTTTGCACAATACTCCAGCAGCTCAATATCATTATAAGCGGTTAATGTTCCAAAATATCCCGCAATCGGTTTGGGAACATTCGCCAGTTCTTTCAGCCACTGGCCTTTATGTGCGGCTTCTTGGAATAGCTCAAAGTCCACCCCGTGTGGTATGTAAAACACATTGTCCCGCCGCGTCTGTTTTCTGGTGCATAGCTCTTTAGAAACGCAGATTACCAAGTCGCTTTCATCGCAAATTTGCTTTTCGCTCTGGTGTTGCAACTGGCGATTAGTTGTGTATGAATCATCGACGAACAGGTCAGAGACATGATAGAGTTTTAGTGAAGGGTTAAGCCAGCTTATCATAGCGGCTGCACGAACGTTCTCCAACCAGAGCAGTGGTTTTGATATTCCTAAGAAATAACAAATTGTTTTAAGCTGCAGTTTAAGCAAAAGATTATTCATAGCATCTATCCAACTCTTGCCTTGTATTGGAAGAAAAATGGGACTGAATACGTAAAGGTTTTTTTGCGGATGCCGCAGATATTTTGTAAGACTTTTGAGCTTTCGGGTGATGCGGACACCAAGCCCTTTTTTCCTTTTTACGCCAGCCAATATGTCCGAGCTAAAAGGATTGACGTATAGAACCTTGTTCTTCTCAGCCAACCTCTTCATAATGTGGGTTGTGCAACTAGGGTTCATTCCCCACCAGTCGCTTGGTGCAAAACAAATTATGTTACGTTTGCAAATCACGACCAACCGCTTCTCCAATAAGTAAAACAACAGGTCTGATTTTTCCGCTTGATGTCCGCTGCACAGCTTTGACTTGTTTGAAATCAACACTCAGACTCGCTCGGAAGATGTTGGGCAATAAGCTTTTCAAAATCCTCTAAATCCTTCGTCGAAAATTTTTCACCCGGTACATACTCAACCGTCATATGATTTAATTTGTCCTGGATTACTTGGCTCTCGGCTATATGGTCAGTACCATAAAGTAAATGAGTCAGTATTGCCGAACCAAACTCCCTGCCAGATGGTGTCCTTACTATATCCCCTTCACGTCCAATCACAGATTTAATCACTTGAAAAGCCCTGCCGCAGGGACAATCATTATTTGACCTAACCACAATATCCCCTGTATCGTACCTGATAAGCGGCATGGCCATATTCCAGAACCCTGTTGAAATTATCTTACACTTATCGCTACTGGAATTGTCGATGGGCATCAACTCAGTCAGACCATATTCAGGTATCACATGATAACAACTGTGTTCGCAGGTATGGATATAGCATACACGCTCGGCACCGCCATAGAAATCAAATACTTTGCAACCAAACGCTTTCCCTATTGTCTGACTCATGGACTCAGTTAATATCTCAGATGACGTTAACGCAGACTTTAGCTTAACCTCGATACCTGAATCCAAACAAGTTCGTGCAAGAAAATAAACTGCTGACGGATACCCGACAATAGCTTTAACTTTGTATCGCTTCATTATCAGTGCATAGTCTTTTGCTGTATTTCGCGACAAATGATATGTTGAAAATATTAGTTCTTTCATAAATGGGTCATATACGTATAATTGCCCCTCCTGTTTATCAGGCGGAACTATCAGCCTGCCCGTAAGAAAGGCACATTTATCCGACAAACTGATTCCAGCCCAATCCCACTGTCTCCTCACAAACGCATGCTCGTTTCCTATAGAGAACAAGTCCCTCCAGATTCTCATAGGCGTACCAGTGGTTCCTCCCGTATAAGCAGTTCGTACCAGAAACTTGGGGTATTTGGTCGAGATAATTGAGTCTCCGGCGAGCAACACGTCTTTTTTGGTCAGGATTGGGAACTGTTTTATGTCTTCCAACGTCTTTATGCTATCAGGAGTTATGCTGCGCTCGTCCATTAGTTTTCGGTAATACGGCACAGTATTATAGCAGTGCGAAACAAGCCGTTTAAGCATTTTTAACTGCAGCGTTTCAAGTTCTTGCTCGCTCCACCATTGCGTTTTTACCAGTTGTTTCCGCCTGAACCAGAACGGCCCGGTAAAGCGCTTGACGAACAGATTAACCGCACCTTTAGTCAATATTTTTATGTTCATATCGTCTCTTGTTTTGCTGGTGAATTGCAGGATGGGGAAAATATCTGCTTAATACCGCTGAGATACGCCCGTATTTTAACTGCTGCTATTTTTCTATAGTCGTTGGCAAAAGCATAAACTATGAGCCACACAGGTACTCTTACTGCGAAAAACAGCACTACCAGTAACGACGCTATTTTATGTGATAGCCAGCCATAATGTTTGCTTATAAAATGGAGGATACTTAATCTCAATTGCACCAGCATCTTTGCTCGAATCTGCTTACTGCTTTCGCCACCGAGGTGGATAATTTCAGCCTGCGGGGGTAAAGATAACTTTCCAGCCGGCCTGCTTGAAACGGTAGCACCAATCTGTCTCTTCCCCATACATAAAGAAATACTCATCCAGCAGACCAATCTGCTCAATGGCTTCACGGCGAACAAGCATAAAGCAGCCGGTAACAACATCCACCTCGCGGGCATCATTGCGATCCCACCAGGTCATACGCTCGCGGCCGAAGAATTTGCTCCCGGGGAAAAGCTTATACAGATAAGTGCTTGACAGAACCATATTCAACAAAGATGGGAACATAAAACAAGTCGGCTGCAACGTCCCATCAGGATTCAACACACGGCAGCCAACCACGGCTGCTTCAGGATGGTTATAGGCAAACGCAACCATTTTGGGCATCGTGTCATCCGGTACGACAGTATCGCTGTTGAGCAGTAACACATATCTGCCGCGTGCGATAGCCATTCCCTGGTTATTCGCCGCCGCAAAACCTCTATTCTCGTGATTCTCAATAAGAATTACATTCGGGAAACGCACCTTTACCATTTCGGCAGAACTGTCGGTCGAAGCATTATCAACAACAATTACCTCGAAATCGATTCCGCCCGCCTGCTGGTATAAAGTCCGCAAACAATCACAGAGAACATCGCGTGTATTCCAGTTGACTATGATAATTGATATCTCCGATTGTTTCATTAGACACGATTTTCAAAAGAACTACGAATCTTTTGATGCCACTATAACTTTCTATTTTGCTCGTACAAAAACTTGTTAAAACCTACTTTTTAATACTGCTATTTACAGGCACGCCACCGTACCACCAAATTATCGCATATCTGTAAACAATTCCTAAGACTTGATGGTTACGTACCGTCGCAAGTGATCTCTCACTGCATCGACGCTACAGCCAAGAGGGAAAATTTGCCCCCAAACCTCGAGTAACATTAACCGGCATAGCCAAAGGGGCGCAGCTGTATCAAAAAGACAATCAATTGCCCGGTTGTCTAATCCGTAATATTCAGCCATAAACCCATTCTGAAAGAATTGTTTGTCGACATTTAAGCGTTGATAAACGGAACTTCGGAAAGGATATTTGGCACGATGAGCCAGTTCGGCTGGCAAATACCTCTCGGCAATCTTTCGAACCACCCATTTATCCGTAATAAAAGGATGACGCCAGTCACTGAAGTTAAGCGTTTTGCGGATTTTGTACTCGCCGGGGAGATTTGCAGCTATCCTGGCAAGATGATACCCCAAGAATGGGAAACGCGATTCTATACCCCAGGCCATCGCAAGACGGTCATTGCGATGTAGCAGCGAACTAACGCTGCCAATTACCAAATCTATGCACTTGACATGCCAAAAAAGTTCCTTCTTATTACGAATGAAAGAAAATCTCTTGGCAGCTTCGGTCCGTCTCCTCTCACGCTCATACCGAGACACAAGAGCTATAAGGGAGCTTGCAGAATCGGCCTCCCTGTTGAGCCGTAAGAGATTGCCAATCGCAGGGACTTTGTGAAGCAGGTTCCGTAAGAATCCAAGTATCTGACGGCATTTCAGCAGGTAGGGCTGTATCGAATAGATAGGATATCCCAGGAAATATTCGTCACTTGCTTCGCCAGTCAACAAAACTTTGATGCCATCTTGTCCAGCCAACTTACTCACCATATAGAACGGTACAGACGAACTATGGTATATGATGGGTATCTCATAGTGATAAGTAACAATAGGAGTATTATCAAGAATATCCTCATCGCTGACGTTAACTGACTGTAATTTTAAACCCAGTGTTTGCGATAGATGTTGAGCAGGGGATATTTCACTATTGCTTATAACGTTAGCGTGATAAAGCTTCAGACCGGGACTTCGCCCCTTAAACATAGCCATAGCCACGATCAGACTGGAATCCACGCCACCGCTTACCAGAGATCCCACTGGCGCATCACTGATCAATCGCAATTCTATACTCTCTTCCAAAGCATCCTTGACCTTGTTAACTACCTCCTCCTTGCTAAGCCGCCTGAGTTCATCATACATCGTCTGGTCAACGAAGTCGTTAATAGTAAAGAAAACACGCCTTTTCATGGCTATATCCCGACCAAATACCAACCACTCTCCTGGACCAACATGCCTGACCCCTCGAAAAACCGTGGAGTCACCACAGGTACCTCCAAATCCAAGAAGAGTCGCGTTGAGCGTACATAAATCCGGGTTCGCCTGTGAGCAGATAAGCGATTTCATTTCGGAAGCAAACCGAACCTCCCCCCTGGGCCCCATCGTGTAATAAAGCGGCTTGACGCCGTGCCGATCCCTGGCTAATACCAGATTCCTTTCCCGCTGGTCCCAAAGTGCAAAGGCGAACATCCCCTCTATTTTGGCCAGTGTTGCCTCAACTCCAAATTCCGAAAGATACTCCAACAACGCCTCGGTATCACCCGTTGATTTAAGCACCACCCCTTTTTCTTTGAGTTCCTTCTGTAGCTCCCGAACGTTATACACCTCTCCGTTGTAGGTCAGAACATATCTCTTGTTATGGGAAATCATGGGCTGAGCGGCAAGTAAAGACAGGTCCTGGATGGCAAGTCTTGCATGACCAAAACCTATTCCCTCTGCCACGTACATCCCTGAACCATCAGGGCCACGATACAAAATACGGTCGAGCATCGACTTTATCTCGTTTTCAACAACCCTTGCCCCATAAGGACGAAAAATCCCGACAATTCCACACATTGAATAGTCTCTTTCAAACTTGAATATTTCATTTAACCTCTCATCAAATCCGGCAATTGTTTTCTCTCAGGATTATCGGCAACACGCCGCAGAATCCAAATAAAATATAAAAAATTGATGTCGGTGGGCCAAACAATGAAACTGTAAACATGGAAACTAACAATCCAAATAACGCACCTGCCAGACACCAGATCAGCCACCTATCTCTTTCTAAAATGCTTTCCTGAAAAGATTTTATAATCATCTTGAAAGCTGATACAATAACAACAATAAATGGAATCAGCCCTATAATTCCATACCTGCAGAGAACTAACAAATAATGGTTAACCACATCTGTATGGTCACGATTGTCAATTTTTGAAGACCAGCCAGGGTCTATAAGCCCGTATCCGGTTAGCCAGTGGCTGGACATCCCACCTTGAAACAGTGCCACATCTATTAATTTACTGCGATACCATGCAGTTCTCGAATCAAAGGTAAACCTGCCAATCACGTCATAAAAGTGACGGTTGCTTATTATCTCAACCAAACTGAACATAATTATTAAAAAAACAACTACAATCTTCCAATATCGACGGTATCTATAGAACGCAATAAACATGACTGCCAGCATTGCAGCCAATATAGGTCCGCTGGACATAGAAGAAAAAACACCCAATGCCATCAGGCTAAGCAATATTATGTACAGCCACCTGTTTTTTCTTATCGAATACCATAAGCCAGCACATACTGGCCCCAACATTGCAAAGTACAAGCCGAACATGATGGACTCTGAAAACGTTAATGCGGCCCGGTAAAATCCGAACCTCATTGGCGGCTCAGAATAAAATTGCCCGGGTAGGAAAACGAGGGGATTGCGGCCGGTCAAACACTGATAAAATCCAAATATCGCCAAAGGAGCTATTGAGAACAGTATTCCTTTTAGTAAGCTTATATATCGGTCTTTATTTATTATAATAAGTCGCACGGCAAAATATGGCAAAACCATATCAAAGATTGCTCCTGCTCGGTTCTCAAGGAATGCTTCCAGAGATTGGGCTATTGTGGCCCCTGCTAAAATTTCGGCTAAGAAATATGCAATCACAAGCTTGTCGAGCATTATTAATTTAAATCGACCCGGCAAATCTGTTTGCAGAAACAGTTTCATAAATACTGCAAGAATTACTATCCTGCGCACTGTAAAGTCAATTGTTCCTATTGGAGCTGAAAGATACGAGGGATAGTATACAAAGGCAGCTAAATAGACCACAAGCCCATAAACTGGTGACACGAAAAACACCATAATACTGGCTATAGCACTGACAAGTAAAGTTAGTTCTACCATATTGTAGAAAATCCATCCTGCCCGTTACTTTTGTAAATAAAGCAGCACACGTTCAAAAAAGTATACAAGCTTACGCATGCCGGGCAGTTTTTTTAAGAAACAGGACAATTTTTCAAGAATTCCGGTATCGGTCTTTAACTGCCGCGATAAAAAGCGAGTTTTAGTTCTGGGGTTCAATTTTATCCGACCCACAGTCCCTCTGTTGGATCCGGTTATGTATCGACGAAAACCCATCTCCCATCTTAGCATTTGTGCAAAGCTGATGTTGATATTGCTGATATATTTGACCCAGTCTTGTGGCAAATAATATGTCCGTAATCCTCGTGCGAAGATACCTACGGCAGGGTGTGTTTTTCCCGTGTGCCTTCGTATCTCATATTGAAGCTCAGTTACTGTTTCTCTAATAGCACGAAAGAGGAGGAAGACTGCAGGAATGGGAAAATCAAACGACCATTCTGAGTCGATAACAATCCACTGTTCGCCATTAACCAGAATATTTCGCGGCGTAAGGTCAAGCAGCCCTCGGCAAAGACATAGTAGTTTAGTGTTATCATAAGCACCGTTTAAACCGATTATCTGGTAAAACTCTCTGGGGACGGTATAAATACCCTCCAAAGCTTTAATCTTATCAACGTAGGCTTTAATCATTTTATCCGCGATTGAAGAACGATTTTGCCGAAACTGCGTTTCTATTACCTGTAGTAAAGACTTATATGGAAGATAATCATACTTAAGACAGCCATCCTCTATATCGCCGCATAATATGTCGAAATAACCTTTTAGATATTCCCGCGATGCCTTTTCTCTGTCCGCAATAGTGTTGATAAATGGCAAGGCTGCTTCCGTTATGGGGCATTTCCATATAACCTGATGACCGTTTTCGGTACCCAGAATAGTTTTGGTCTGAAATTTCTCCAGACGCCACGAATTTTCTGTGATTATGGTTTGCATGAAAGTTTCTAACTCAAAAGTTTTGTTATCCTCTTTTTGATTCTGCGCAATTTGTCTCGCCAGCCAACATAAAACCTTGGGTCCCATGGGTCATCAAGGAGGTTATCCAGGACCTCCTGTCTCCATCGCCATCGACCAGCTAATGTCTCCTGACCAGGGGAATTAATGTTGAATGATACCTTCTTGGCGGCTTGATAGCTTGCTTCCTCCTTTAGGTGAGAATGTCTGCTTTTGGGGTCGTCCATATGTTCCTGATAGATCAATGGGTAATAGAAACCGTTTATGTACCCTGCCAGAGCCATTCTCATCCAATACTCTGTTGTGGCCTTATAGCCGATGGGACCAAGTCTCTCGAATGTTTCTCGTTTGAGCAATAAACCCGTTCCACAGGTCCACGGGTGCCTGAAAATCTGATGTTTGCCGAAGGTCTGTATCTTGTGCTTGGCCTGCTCGTAGTCAAAGTCTTCCGGGAAAAAATGCCAGCATGCAACGACGCCGAGATTCAGTATATCCAGATGGGCTTGGGCTAAGATACGTGTCCAGCCAGGCGTCATCAGACAATCATTATCGAGCTTTCCTATCAAATCGGCTTTTGATCTGCTCCATATTGCATTTACCGCCACTGTCTGGCCAACATTGCTCTTTGAGAAAACTATGTCAACTATTCGCCGGTCCTTCACCTCATTTTTGAGGTATTCGACAGTACCATCGGTTGAGGCATTATCCCAGATTGTCAAAGAAAACTCTTCAGCAGGATCGGCTAATAAAGAAGCTAATGCTAATTTGGTGTACTCAAGTCGGTTGTAGGTGATAAAAACTAAGTCTATTGTCATAGTTTTACCTTGTGGAGATTCTACTGTGGTACCAACGGATAATTCTCCTTTATGCCCAGCCAGACTGCCAACTGTAATAATCTAAAACCATCTCGCCAGAACAAGTCTTCGCTTCGCAACAAATCCTTGCCGCTGCCCACAAATAAAATTCCTTCCAACTTTTTGAGATTGGCACCATATTCTTCAATCATCTCTTTGATGAACTTGCTTTCCTTCCAATATTTCTGATAATCATGCCAGGAATGTTGGATTTTTTTTTCTTTGCCGAGCTTCTCCAACACATTGTCGGTCCGATCCTGCAATTTCCTTATGGCCCGCTGTAGCAGATACCCCCAATGTCCGCTGCCGGGTCTAACCCCATCGTTGGCGTTTGGAATACGAAGACCGTCACCATAAATGTCCTTTGCTGCAAGGACGAACATCCTGTCATCCAGCTTAAGATTTACAGGGGTCTTAAAGCCGATATCCAGCAGACGCCTATCCATTCCTACCGGACGTGAGGGCAGCACTCTGCGTTGTGCTGCCCACGTAGAGATTTCTGGTCTTTGTGAAAAAGGGTAAACCTCCAGCCATTCAGCTATGCTACTTCGGCGGGCGTCAAAATTTCTCTCGTAAAAATCCTTTCTCCGGGCACGCACCTGCTCAACTATATCGTTTGCCAGATACCATCTTGCAAAGTCGGTGACCCTGCCCACATAATCGTATCCAACTTTTTCATACTTGTGAGGCAACATGCCCCCCATACGTTTAGCCCTTTTGAAATCTGCTGCCAAAGGCGCCCTGAGATAGCACCCAACTAAATCTCCTCCAAGGACTGCACCTATCCCGTAAGAACTAATTGTCTCGGCAAATCCGACAGCGTGGGCATGAACCCAATCGGATTCACAACCCGTGAGCATTATAGTTTTGACGGCATTGTTGGCTACATATTCTTTATCCCTATACAAGGGGTACCATGACCGGTTGTAACAGTCGGCAAGTTTGTGGGCAGTTTTAGTTTCGCGATTTAGTTCATCACAAAATGTCAGCCCAATGCAATCTACCTCCTTTGGGACCGAAGCTATTATCAGGCGGGAGTCCAATCCCCCGCTAAGCGAAACAGCAACTCTGCGCCCCACGCTTCGTTCTCGTACAGCAGAAAGGAAATCGTATCTCAGTTCTTCTGCTAAATCATTTTGGTTTATTGGGTCTTCCAATTCTCCGGGAGGAGACCAGTATTTCGAACTTGCAATTTCGACGTCATTTTTCTGTACAGAGACGATATAAAGGCTTCCTGGCTCAAGCTGTTTCACATTAAGATACATTGTGTTTGGAAAGGTGGCTCTGCCGGAATTCAAATATTCACCAAGTGATGAGATATCTAATATAGAAAGATTATCGCTGACACTTGCAACCAAATCCGGGTGTGTGCCGATAGTTGATATTGTGTGTCCCTCTTTTCTGTCTATGTACACCTGAGTATAGTTGAGAGGGTCCGTAACAATACTAAACCCTTTATTGTGTAGCACAATAATTGCAAAAGCACCATTTAGCATGCTGAAGTACTCATCGGTTTTAAGAAAGTCGATTTTACCGCTGTGATCTGCCATAAGCGTCTCAATACGTAGCAGAAAAGACTCGAGGATTTTGCCGGACATGTCCGTCACAAGGTCGCCGACCCATCCGAAAGTTACACCATTTTTTGTAACAATGTTGTTATTGTCCGCAATTCTGTCCTGGAGTATTGCGGCACTGCCCCAGGGAAAATCAAAAGACCGTCCTTCGGGAGCACGTTCACTATAAGGCCGCTTCAGCAGGTTCAGTAAATTATCTCCTCTATACTTTTTGCCAATACTGACTATAAAGTCACTCACTCAGGTATTCCTTCAATGGCCGAGGCAATATAGGGGGGTGGTTATAAGTAATCATTGTCACACCAATCAAAGGCTCTTTCATACCCGGCTCGGCTTATGAAAAAATTAAAATATAGAATGCTTGAAACGACTAATCAGTGCCAGCTCTCAAAAACTGTACTTTTCTCCAGCCTATCTGCCACATTTCCAAAAAAGCAGGTAATCGGAACAATCGACACAGACCAATGTACACTATGAATCCCGTTGAAACCTGAATCAGCAGCAAGGACCAGATGTTCGGGAACGGCAAGTAGCCCACGCCGTATACCACCAGGCCCATCAAGATTGCCGTAATCAGATAGGTAAATAAATCAAGCAATTGTTCTTTGATTGGATAGTTTATTAACTTACCGTTATAATAACTGTTCAGATAATATGAGAAAATTGTCAGCGCAATCTGCCCATATATCAGAGCCTCAATGCCCCACCGCCAGGTGACAGCAATGTTAATTACAATTAGGACCTTTTTGATAACCTCCAGTCGCAGGCACAAGTCGGAACGCCCCATGGCAAACAGGACATTCATGTTGATCCAGTTCAAGGGAAACAACAGGCAAACTATGCAAAGCAATCGCAAGTAGGGAATACACGGGGCCCACTTCTCTGTCAGCAGTACCAGCACTAAAGGCCGGGCGGTCACCAGCAACTCGATCATCAACGGGAAATTTACTAAAACCAGGGTAGTCAAAGCCTTTTTCAACCCCCTTTTCAATCGGGCAGGGTCATCCTGGATGGTGGAGAATACCGGAAATGTGACCCGTCCAACCATCCATGTCAAATGATTCGAGGGAAGCTCCGCCAAGGACTTGGCACGGGTAAAGAACCCCAGTTCAGTTGCCGAAAACAGCTTGCCGATAACCAATAGATAAATGTTGTCAAAGATTGTGTTAAGCAATCCTGAGGCCAGTACTCGCGAGCCGAAACCGAACATCTCTCGCAGGGAGTTTAGACTGAAAGTTAGTGCTGGCCGCCAGGTCTTCAAAAACCACAGGAAAACGGTCCTGAAGAAGGTGCTGGATATTTGCTGGACGACCAGGCTCCACACCCCAAAACCAGCGGCGGCTGCAGATATCCCAATGATGCCGGATAGTACACCGGCAATCAGGCTTACCTTAGTCAGAGTCTTGAAGTTGATTTGCCTGGTGAGGATTGTGTTCTGGACCAGACCAAAGGAGTTAATCACGATGGTCAGTGACAGCACCCGCGTCAGGGGCGTCAGAATGGGCTGGTTGTAGAAAGCCGCAATCCACGGGGCGACGACGCACAACAGACCTGCTGCCACCAACCCAATCACAATGTTGAAATAAAAAATCGAAGATGTGTCGGTTTGAGTGGCATTGCGTTTCTGAATCAGTGCGGCCCCGAAGCCGCTGTCGAGGAATGACTGCGCTATGGCCATAAAAATGGTCAGCATCCCAATCAGGCCGAACTGTGCAGGCATTAACAGTCGGGCCAGCACAATCCCGACAATAAACTGCACGCCCCGCACCCCGACAGACTCGAAAAAACTCCACGAGAGAGCATGAAGGGTTTTGGATTTTAGAGAGTCAGCCATTATGTATTATTCTCAACTATTTTCGTTGGCAGGCGACATTAATTAGCGGTAATCAAAAAGCAGAAAAAACTTGTAAGTAACCTGTGCGAGATTACCATTCCTCAAAAAACCTGCTGCGATATCTCAATCCTGACCACAATGTGGTCACTTTTATTCTTTATACACTTCGTCCCTGTCGGTTATATTGAGAAATCAATGTAACCTCATACGGAGTAACACATTATCAATATGTCCTTAGCCCTGTACTTCTTGTTTTTTCAGTCGGCGATTTTTATATTACCGCCGGTAGACTGCATAAATCCTGCAACTCCAACCTTGCCGGTCTAGTCAGACTAAAAATCAATCACCCAATCTATGTTGTGTTACAGAGATAGTAATTTTGTGTAGTATCTTCATTAGCCATATGATTAACATTCCAAATAAAACCCCGACTGCGATCAAACCAGGAATTGCCCTTATTCCTGTGATATAAAAACCCTTCTGTAGCACTCGAAATTCAGCGAAAATCGAAACAAACAATAGGACGGCTGCAAAGATATCAATTCCCACGCGCCATTTTACAGATAATCGCCTACCAAGAAAAATGCGGAACAGAAACCCTGTTGCTACGATGCCTGCAATAAATACAGATGTTATATAGTACCAAGGTCTCAGTATCTCTGAATGTTTCTGAACATCCAGATAAAATAAGTCTCGTCCTGCTCCAGGTAATAACCGCAGTGGTAGTAATCGTCTCCAAAAACTTTGTAACCGTTCCAATTTATTTGCGAGAAAATAACCTTCTGCAATCAAATCTGCATTTTCTTCACGTAAGCGACCCAACGTTACAACTTTGACATTCGGTTCATTAGAAAGTAATTGCAGAAGTTTATCAAACCTCTCTATTTCAAAATATCGGTTCTTTTGTCCATTAGGAAACTTAACTATGTCATAAGGATGATATAAAACAACAATTACACTTTTATCAGGCAAACTCTTGCCAACCAACAAAAATTCAATTTCTCTAAGATGTGATGTAAATGGAATTAGTAACGTTTTTTTAGTTGAGTTGTAATAGTAGTAACTATCAGCCGATAATACTTTAAAGCCGAATTCTTCTACGATTCTGCCGGTATCGTATGTCCACCCATTCCAAGGGGGCACAAAGACATCTACATTTTTAAGCCCAAGTGCCGATAATAAAATGTCCCTGCCCTTCTTAATGTCTTGATACTGTGATTGGAAATCACGGTCTCGAAATTCTCCTCCTTTGTGGTTGACACCAGCAAAATTTGTATGTGTAAAACCGTGTTGTGCTATTTCTACCCTTCCAGCAACAACTGCATCCTTGATAAAATCCGTTTTTTCTACATCTGCACCCAGTGGTATATTATTAAAGTTCGGAATAATGGCTATTGTGTAGTTAAAATTGTATTTCTGGAACAAACGGTCAATCGCCTGCTCAGCCTCCCATATCTGTCTTCGAAGAACGTCTGTCTCCCTAACTCCGGGCGCATCGCCAGCAAAATCATCGTAGCGAAATGCAACATACACAACTGCCTGAGCACCAACTGGCAGAAACAATAAAATCATCATTAATATGATAAAAACAAACGGATCTCTTCTGCTACGCATAAATACACTCCGTCCCTGTCGGTTGCATTGAAGAATTTCAACGTAACTTATTTTATCAACAATACTTATATCACTAACATAGCTATGATGCCGCTCTTTAACGGCATATCTTCACTTCGAGTTCCCGCTCATAGGCTGGGAGTATCCAGCCGTTTTAACTATACCGTTCTCGTCAGGGAAAAAAACGAGTATCTTATCAGCTATGGCCTTTGCTATTTCCCGGATCGAATTCTCAACAACCGAGCTTATCTGCACCTGAACCACATAACGTGCCGGATTGCCGGCAATATTAGGCCTTCTTCCGAGAAGCCCGGAAAAATCGTCCTCTCGAGTTGTAATCTGCCCGTTCAGTATGTAGAAATTCAAGACAACCGTTTCTCGATACTGTGGTTCCGGAATATGAAATCGGTGTACTAAACACGATATTTTTCTTCCAGCAGTAGTGACAAAAGATGATTCATCGGTACTATCCCAGATCCATCCGGCACCCGGGTAACAGACCTGAGGCCGATGGCCAAGTATTCCGCCGGGTTTGGTTGAGCAGTACACAACATAGACATCTGCCCACGAATTGTTTTGTGAATTGATATACCTGCGGCTGAAGAAATCATCAGCGAAGTTTTGCTCCATATATTCCTTTGTGGTGCTGCGAATAGGTATATCCATACCTACCCAGTTGCCAATTTCTTTAGGGAAATCACTTAATGGTATTGGAAGCTTAACTGGCGACTGATATGCTGCTTGTAATCGGCCCGTGACCCCACGATATAATACGCCGGACAATATCAATAATAATATAGCCAGCATCCATACCCGCAAGTCGCCAATGGCCGATGGTTCGGTACTGTCGCTGGCAGTTATTTTGCCGCTTCCTCTTATCTCAGCCATCCAACTTTCTCCATTCGTGCATACCTGCTGTAATTGATTGGCCATTGACTCATTAGGACGTCACCACCAACGACAAGCTGCCTCGCATAATCGTACAATTCCTTACAGAGACTTATCCAAAACGCCTATGCCAATAGTAGTAATGCACGCCAAAAAAATAAAAAGGCTTTTTAGGACCTTTTAGTCAAATCTCAATAGTATCCATACCCTTAAGTATCAAGTATATAGATACACAATGCTTCTACATCAATTCACGGGGGGAAGACTCCTTCCTTCCAAAAATCACACTTCCTGAGCTTTGATGTATTATTATATTACTTCGGGGAAACGACTTCAAGGTTTTTTTGCTCAATTAAAAATAAATTCTCAAAAATCAACAAGCCTTCTCGGTTTTATAGGCCGAGTCCTATAAAGAGTGGCAATAGTTCTAAAAGATTCTGCTGGCGACATAACCTCCACAGGTTGTGGTCTGACAGAAATGAGACTACAATATATTGAGCATAGAAGGATGTTTAACATTCTTTAGGAAAACCAATAATTCATTCTTTAATCTAACCGAAATAAAAATAAGTATAATATGTGGTAAAACCCCTTTATAGGGTTTTGAGGCCATAAGCAGACTACGTACTTATTGTGCAATTTTGAAGTGCTTTTCCGGACTGTGACGGTTTTATGAGGCCCTACAGAAGCTCGATAAATGCTTTCTCGACAATCGACATTATGTGATTTATTTGTGTTTTTGAGTTTTATATTTAAAATTTAAAATGTAAAAGTATGTCTCAATAAGTAGTTCTTCCTTGGGTATACCCTTATGGTAAAAGAACTCTCAACTTTCTTTCAGGCAAACAAGCCGCGTTATCGGCCCCGAAGGGCATTCTTTGCATTATGCTTGTTGACCACCGTAATTTTCTACATCACCACCACTAACACGGCAAGTGCAACGACTTATTACGTTTCTGCTGCCGATGGTAATGACAGCAATCCCGGCACAAGCAGTGCACCATGGAAGACAATTGCGAAGGCGCAGTCAGTTGTGACAAGCGGGGATACCGTAAAACTTCGAACCGGTAACTATGGTGCCTATAGTGAATCGCCGGCAATTAATCGAACCGACTGGGTTACATATACGGCTGATACAGGAAGTGTTCCTGTATTTACTAAAATTTATATTTACAAGAGTATTTCTCCTGGTGTTAATTCTTATCTGAAATTTGATGGAATCGACATTCAACATCCGGCTTATACGCCAATAGATGATGGTTATTGGCATACAAAAACTCCATACAGTGGTTCTACAGATGCAAATGGGCTTGGGTATCTTGTTGAAACCCAATTCGCAAATTATCTCCAATTTCTAAATGGTAATTATCAGGGTTACAATAAATATCTATCAAATGGTGTTCATTGTTTATATGGTTCTAACATCATTATTCAAAATTGTGAGGTGGCTAAAATAGCTGATGGTATTTATGTAGATGGAGGGTCAACGTGGGGTTATAACGTAACTATTAAACATAATTATGTTCACGATATGTGTTTGGGTTCTGGCATAAGAGTCGAGGCAATTGTTGGAACTAATACTCTTATTGAAGACAATCACGTAGCCAACCAAAGTAAAGACGTTTATGATGCGTATTATCCATACGAAGAACCGTCTGCGAACGTTCATATAGGTAGTGGTTTATCGATAAAAAATCACGATACTACAATTAGGGGAAATATAGTTCACGGCGGATTTGCCGAGGGAATGAATTGGTATTCCGGTCAAACTTATCACAATATGACTGTAGAGAACAATTTATTTTATGACACAGGCACTATAAATATGGTTCACATTGATGGTGCTGCTACAATAAGAAACAATACGAGTATAGGCTGGATTGTTGATGAAAGAGTAAGTAACATTGCTTATATTATAGGCAGATATGGGACTAACGCCTTGAATGTGGGTCTTGAGGCCGGTTTTGATGGAACTGGAGTTGAAGTTTATAATAATATCTGTATAGCGTCATATAACCTGCCTTCTCCCACTGATGCCAATTTGCTTTTTACCGAAAATTACAACATATTTTGGAAAGAGTCTTCTACCGGTTCTGGAGTTAAAGGTGCAAATTCTAAGAAGATTGTATGGCTTACTTCTCCCACAACGGGTTTGCACGGATTTTATGACTATTTTGAAGATATAGGTTACGAAACAAATACTTCTGAATATACTCACATTTCTCCTCCACAGGCGTTCTTTGTTGACCCAAATTATTACACAAATCAAACACCGACAGAAAATGGCCCAAACAAAGGCGGTTATCAAACTTGGGATTATCATCTTGCTCCTGGTTCGCCAGGTATCAATTTTGGTGATGCCAATAATCAACCGAGCGATAGTCTTGGTTCATTGGGGGCAGATGGTTTCATAATAGCTAATGGTCCTGCCCGTGATGCAAGTCATCATAGTGTTGGCTGCTACGAGTATGTGTCGGGCAGCCAGAGCTATAGTTTAACTATAACGGCTGCCAACGGCACAGTAACCAAATCGCCGGACAGCACCAGCTACAGTTCAGGCGAAACGGTAACGCTGCAAGCGACGCCGAACACAGGTTACCATTTTGTCAACTGGTCCGGCGATGCCACCGACACAAACAGTTCGGTGGCAATCACAATGAATTCAAATAAATCAGCGACCGCCAACTTCGCAATAAACACCTATACTCTGAATGTAACAGCAACTAACGGTTCGGTATCCAAGACGCTGGATAAAAGCTCTTACAATTACGGCGATACGGTAACCTTGGGAGCCACCGCAAATACAGGTTACCACTTTTCAAGCTGGTCTGGCGATGCCTCGGGGACCAGCAGTTCAACAACAATAACAATGAACGCAAATAAGACGGTAATTGCCAACTTTGCAATAAACACCTATACTCTGAATGTAACAGCAACTAACGGTTCGGTATCCAAGATGCTGGACAAAAACTCTTACAACTACGGCGAATCAGTAACCTTAGCCGCCACTGCAAACACAGGCTATCACTTCTCAAATTGGTCCGGTGATGCCTCGGGAATAAACAGCACAACAACCGTTACTATGACCAGCAATAAATCCGTTACCGCCAACTTCGCAATCAACACATATACGTTGGATATTACGGCAGTTTTCGGCTCGGTTACCAAGTCGCCCAACAAGACGCTTTACAATTATGGCGAAACAGTTTCTCTGACGGCTGTCCCTAACAGCGGACACGTCTTTACAGGCTGGACCGGCGATGCCTCCGGCAGCAGCAACCCTGTCAGCCTTACGATGAATTCAAACAAATCAGTCACGGCAAATTTCGTATATACGCTCGTTGATACTAATGCTCCGAGCATCGCCAAATCCAGATGCTATCCTCTACCAAATGCAATACAAGTGTCTTTGGACACCATCATCGCCATTCACATCGTTGATGAAGGTAGAGGGATTGATGCCAACACCGTATCTATTGAGGTTAATAGCAACATCATTTATAAAGGAACTGGAAATGTTTCCAGTTATGACAGCCTTTACGGCCAATGCCACAGAGTAGGAAATATTGCTGAATACACATATATCTACCAACCCAACCAAAACTTCGACTTCGACCAATCCGTCACGGTAGCGGCAAGCGCCGCCGACCTGGCCGGCAATCAGGGAAGCGACTCGTATTCGTTCAAGACGGAAATGATTTCGTTCGGGAAAAATCAGAAGGTCAATTCAGGCTCTGACAGCCTCGCAAACGGCCATCCTGCGACCCTCAGAGACAGTAGCGGAAATATCTGGGCTGTCTGGCACAAAGGTAATGTGGGGAGCCGGGATATTTACAGCGGCAAACTAAAGGCTGGAAATGAAACTTTCGAGACAAGCACCCAGTTGACAACTGATGCATCCGACCAGTGCAACCCTGCAATCGCCAAAGACTCAACTGGTAAGCTATACGTCGTATGGCAGGATAACAGACGGGGCAACTGGGATATTTATCTTTCAACATCGGTTGATGGAAATAGCTGGTCGACCGCAACAAGAATCACAGACTCAAACAACGCCAACCAGGTCAATCCCGCAATAGCTATTGACCGCTCATCGCCGAATAAGGTTTATGTCGCCTGGCAGGATGACCGGAATAGCAATCAGGATATATACGTAGCCACTTCAACCGATTTGTTTCTCACAAAAACCATCACCCAGGTAAACTTCAGATAATTCCGACCAGACAGGACCCACTATCGTAATCGATGCTGCCAACACGGCTTATATCTTCTGGACAGATTTGAGAAATGGCTCCAAAGATATCTACGGGGCAGCCTCAACCGGCGGGCTATGGAGCAATGTCGCAATCGTCACCGGCTCCGGCAACCAGTCTGAACCGGCGGTTGCCGCTGAGGCAACAGGAGCGACTCTACACTTGTTATGGGTCGACAATTCGTCTGGAAACGGGGACATTTTCTATGCATCCTGCAGCGGCTCTCTGCACGCACTCTCGGGCGCAAGTATCATTGATGGGAATTCCGGAGCCGACCAGCCTTCGATAATTGTAACAGGCAGTACCGGCAACAATTTGAAGGTCTTTGCCTGCTGGCGCGACGAGCGTAATACAGATACCGACCTTTACTTTGCCCAGATTAGCTCAGGCAGCAGCACGAACATATTCGTTGGAGATAACGGCACCGGCGCAGAACAGTCCACCCCTGTTATTGGAATCGACGAAAGCGGATATCCTTATCTTTTGTGGGTTGACGACAGAAACACCAACGCAGATATCTTTTACGCCGGCAGTACCTATGCACAAACAACACCACTATTTGCACAAAACGTATCAATGGCATCCGCAACAACAATCGGAAAAGACATTTCGGCCATAAGAAATCAGGACGATATTTGTGTTGTTATTCCGGCAGGAACATATCTATGTGACGTGAACATAACAAGCTCGAAAATCGAAAACCCGCCTAATCTTTCAATTACATTCTTAAGCGCACTATACGAATTCGGGCCGAGCGGTATTACCTTCGATCAGCCGGTCACCCTCATTATACCTTACATAGCCTCTGGTTCTGGCAGCGGAACTATATACTGGTACGACATACTTACCGCTGCGGCCAGTCAGGAAGGCGTAACGAACATTGAAGACATCACAATTTCTGGCTCACTCCATGCCATTCGCTTTAAGACCGACCACTTCACACCGTTCTTTGTCGGGTCAGTAGGCAGCAGCAGCAGTGGCGGTGGCGGTGGAGGGGGCGGCGGATGTTCCCTGGCTCCTCCGGGGAAAACCGGCAACATCATAGGATTTGTGTTGCCATTCTTGGCACTGGGGCTTGTGATTACAGTAATCAAGCGGCGAGACAGGCAAAACCATAAGAGGCTTCTCTCGAAGATAAACAAGGTCTGATATATGGCTGCTATGCCCGCAAACTCCTGTGCTACTCTGCGAAGCAGTCCGCCGCAGGCGGAAAGCACGAGCACTTCAAGCCGGACACCGCCAGCCCACCCAGCGAGCCTGTCCAGAAAAAAATTTACGCTGTTTAATGCCCTGCTTCTTCTCGAAACAATTCTGGTGACAGTTGCCACAATAGGGGTCATAAGACTGTTGTTTAGTCGCGGCATTGCTGACATTAACACGCAGATGATACCAGCTATTTTGATGGCGGCGGCGTTGGTCCCAACTGCAATCAGAGGGCATAGGTTAAAACAGATTGGTCTGAATATAAATAATATCAGGTTATCCGCACGTCTACTTTTTTGGGCTTCGTTTCTAATTCTTCCCTCGGTGTTTCTTGTTCTGTGGCTGTTACAATTATGCGGATTCAGCCTGCCTTTGCAACAAATTGCCCCACAGCAGAGCCTTTCTGTCCGCTGGATAGCATATCAGTTCCTTTATGTAGCACTGCCTGAAGAAATGTTTTTCAGAGGTTATCTGCAAACCAATATCCTTACGCTGGCAAAAAGGCTGATAGACAGGCACCACGCACTCCAAAGGTCTGCGGTCGTGCTCACATCAGCACTCTGTTTTGCTGCTGCCCACGTTGTGATTCGCTCCCAAATTACCGGAATCCTTACCTTCTTTCCGGGCTTAGTCTTCGGCTGGCTCTTTTTGCGAACAAGGTCGCTTGTTGCACCAGTCTTGTTTCACGGCCTTGCCAACACCTGCTATTTTCTTATCTGTATGGGGCTGGCGTAGCATCAAAGTATCGCATCCATCAGCGTCAGCATCACATACAGGTTCAAGGACCCATAAAAACACGTCCCGAATACTTCAATTTTAACGTTTGTGACCGCAGCCCCCTGCCAAAAGGCCGCTTAAGTGGACTGGAAAACAAGTCGATAAACAGCCGTAGGCTGAAGGTGCGTTTAGATGAACAAAAAACACAAATTGCTCGTTCGTAAGATTTTGTCATTAAACAAGTTAGCGCTAGGGATTGTGCTCGCGTTTGTGACTCTAAGAACGGTCTTTATCTTGAGACAGTCCAGCGGTTCGCTGTTACCCTATTCGGCGGTCGCTGCACCGAGTTTATCCGCAATGCAGCCGGTATCAAGGAGTCAGCTAACAATCTCGGATTATGCAGCAATCTTTGAGAAAAACATCTTCGGCAGCAGCATAGTTAAACCTGAATCAGAAGGGAATATGTACGAAGCTATGCCATCCGCCGAGGAGTTGTTGGGCCTGCAGCTAACCGGCACGGTTACTGGTAATCGTAGTGTTGCAAGAGCAATTATAAAGGACCTTAAGACAAATATGTCCGGACTTTACAAAATCGGCGATACAGTAGGTGAAGCAACTATCGAGCGAATCGAAAAGAATAGTGTTATTCTAATCCACGATAGCCAGAGGAAGGCACTTCATCTCTATGCTAAAGTTCCGCACAGTCGCGGAGCAAATGGTGGGCAACCTGACCAGTCGTCGGCATATAAGCAGAACGTGAACGAGACTGAAACCAATACAACCAGCAAACCTGAAGTAAAGGCGCTCGCTCGCCTCGGTAATAATATTAAAACGGTATTGAAAACGGCAACTATCGAACCGAATGAGACCGGCGGAAAGGTTGAAGGGCTTTCAATCAAAGACATTGGAAACTCTGCAATTGCAGCCGGGCTTGGATTAAAGGATGGAGACATAATCCAGGCGGTCAATGACCAAAAATTGACCAGCGTGCAAAAAGCTTATCAGGTTCTCAAAAAGGCCAGGTCTCAATCAACGATAACAGTTAATCTGTCACGAGATGGAAAACCCGAGACGTTATCATTTCCACTTAGGTAGATAATTAAAATGAAAATTTTTTGGGTATTAAAACAGATGAATATTGGAACCCCAGATACAAATAGAAAGTTGTGTCGGACCTTACCTTCCAGGCTCTCCCGGCTCTTATACACAGCGCCCCTTTTTCTGTTATTTTTTGCTGGTTGCGGTCACGAATCAGAGAACGCATCGTTGAGCCTACAGCAAAACCAAATGCCAGGCTCATCCAGATATATTGCCTCGCCAACCTCGCCGACAAAAGATGGCAAGAGCCGCGATAAGGTAATTACGAATCTTGATAGTTTGGGGAAGACAGAGGACATTCTGTCTTTTGCTCACTCTAAGCAAACCGACAATACGGTTCTTTCAAAGGGCAGCACAGAATTGACGCAACAAATGGTGAGCTTGTTGAATCCAGCTTCCCTATCGGGTTCTGAAAAGCCAGCCCTATCTGGCGAGGAAATTTTGCCCATCACCGCCACCGTTGGGGCAACAGAGAAGCAAGAATCTTTCGACACAGCGTTTAGACTGCCCCTGCTTGCTGATTCGAATATGGCTAATGAGCTTATATCGGTAAATTTTGACCAAATGGACATACGTACCGTCTTGAAGACCATCGGAGATATAACCGGTATTAACTTCGTTGTTGATGACGGTGTTCAGGGCACCGTAACCGTAATGTCTCCCACCAAGATACGTCTTGGAGATATTTATGAGTTTCTCCAGTCGATACTTGAAGTCAAAGGGTATGCCGCGGTTCCGGCAGGAAATCTGGTTAAAATAGTTCCTCGTGCCGAGGCAATCAAACGTAACCTTATGGTCCGCACAGGCAGCGACCCTTCTGAAATACCGCAAAGCGATGCAATCGTCACTCAAATAATTCCTCTCAGGTATGCAGATGCAACCGAAGTCAGCCAGATAGTCAAGCCCCTTTTAAGTACCGGCTCACAAATAGCAACTTACCCCAAGGCAAATTCAATCGTTATCACGGATACCTCCTCAAATATATCCCACGCAGCCAGGGTAATACAACGGCTCGACCGTATGAGGTCCGAAGAACAAGTCACGGTTATCAATCTGACTTATGCCTCTGCGGAAGTGGTCGGTGAGCAAATCATTCAAATAATGGAGAAGGGTAAATCGGTTTCTTCGCAGGCAGGCCGCAACAGGGACGTGTCTTCTGCCGAACCCCAGTTCAGAATCATTACCGACAGAAGGACAAACTCGCTAATCGTTGTGGCGAGCAATCAGGACACCGAGACGATAAAATCGCTGGCAAAACAATTGGATATCGAAAGGCCGCGCGGAAACAATAACGTTCACGTCGTGTACTTGAAGAACGCACCGGCAAAGGAGACAGCCCAGTCACTGACGGCAGCCCTTGCAAACCTGAAAATCTCCGGCGCCATCGATAGTGCCAATTCCCAGCAGGTTTACGTCGCCGCAGATGAAGGAACAAACGCACTAATTATAACGGCCTCTGCGCAGGATTTTGATGCAATCAACGACATCATCGAGAAGCTCGACATAGTTCGGGAATCGGTCCTTGTCGAAATGCTCATCGTTGAGATTAGTCAGGACAGTCTCAATGAAATCGGCGTGGACTGGGCAACGCTTGACCAGGCTGTCGAAGGCGGGGTCAGGTACTTTGGAGGAACAAATTTTGGCGTGCGCGAGGGTTATGCCGCCGGCGACCTCGAGGGCCTGTCAGTTGGTGCCTGGAAGAAAAATGGCTCTAATGTAACCATTGGCGCGATTATGAACGCTCTCGATAAGATTTCCGGCGTGAACATCCTCTCTACGCCGCACATCCTCACTTTAAACCATCAAAAGGCACAAATAATAGTCGGCGAGAATATGCCGTTTGTCACGCAGTCGAGGATAACTGAAACTGACCCGCAGACCCCGACCGTCATAAAGACATACGAATACAAGGATGTCGGAATTACCCTCGAGATAACCCCGCATATCAGTCAGGGCGGATTAGTCAGGCTCGAAATGGATAGTCAGTTCACCAAGCTTGTTGAGACAGCCTCTACGACATCGACGTCAACATCGTCGGAGACGCCTACAACAGCCAAACGCCAGGCCCAGACAGTTGTGTCAATGGATAACGGCTCCACTGTTGTGATAGGCGGCCTTATCCGGGATGACAAGGTGACCCTTCGCGAAAAAATTCCCATCATCGGGGATATTCCTCTGGTTGGCCAGCTCTTCAGCCTGAAAAGAGACAGTATCCAAAAGACCAACCTGCTGATATTCATAACGCCGCACATTGTCAGCTCTCAGCAGGACCTTGACAGGCTCACCTTGCAAAAGAAGCAGCAGATGAATTCAGCCGTGACAGATATTAACGGAAAAAAAGCGGATATTAATCACAAATAGATTCCGGGAGTGTTAATTGTGGGCGCATCAAGAAATGAAAAACCTGCTCCACAGATTCAAGACAATTACCTCGAGACGATATCGCCCGAGCAGCTGGACCCTGAGCTGGTCAGGAAGCTGCCCCTGGAGTTTCTCAAAAAACACAACGCTATTCCCATCACACTGGAGGGCGGCTCAGTTGCCATCGCGTTGTCCGACCCGCTCAATTTTGAGGCCTACGATTCAATATCAAACGTTTTGAAATTGACCTGCGAAAGAGTCATCTGTCCGGCTTCTGAAATCGAGCATGCTATAAGCCGCTGTTTCTACCAAAATGGAGACGTTGGCGACAATACCGAAAACACAATCAAAGATGATTCATCTTCCGGTGAGAACAAGTTTGGCAAAACATGGTTTGCACCACGCGCCGAGGACCTTCTTAGCGTCGCCAACAAGGCGCCAACTGTCAAACTTGTTAATAGAATTCTTTTCCAGGCTCTGCACAGCCGCGCCAGTGACATCCATATCGAGCCGTACGAAGACGAGGTAAGGGTACGTTTCAGGGTTGATGGGGTGTTGCATAATGTCCTTGCTCTGCCCAAGCACCAGATGAATGGACTGGCATCAAGGCTGAAAATAATGGCAAACCTCGATATCGCCGAGCAACGTCTTCCGCAGGACGGTCAAAGCCGTGTCAAAATCGGTCAGAAAGTGGTTGACATTCGAATGTCTGTGATACCAACACTCGGCGGTGAGCGGCTAATGTTAAGGCTGCTTGAAAAAAGCAACCGAAAACTGGGCCTCGACGAGATAGGATTCTCATCACAGTTGCTGGCAAGTTTCAAAAACCTTATTAAGCTGCCTTATGGAATAATCCTGTTAACTGGTCCTACCGGTAGTGGTAAAACCACAACACTTTATGCGACCATCAACCAGCTCAATAGCGAAGTTCGCAATATCCTCACAGTGGAAGACCCGATAGAGTACCAGCTGCCCGGCGTCGGACAGATGCAGGTCAAGCCAAAGATAAACCTGACGTTTGCAAGCTGTCTGCGCCACATACTCCGCCAGGACCCGGACGTTATTATGATAGGGGAAATCCGGGACCTCGAAACGGCTGAGATTGCAATTCAGGCATCACTTACCGGCCATTTGGTTCTTAGCACTCTGCACACAAATGACTCGACTTCCGCAGTGACCAGGCTTGTCGATATGAGAGTTGAACCCTATCTGATATCAAGCTCGGTGGTCGCTGTTATGGCCCAGCGATTAGTTCGAACTATATGTCCGAATTGCAAAAGACCTTACGATAAGCCGCAAGAGTTAGCTTTCCTCGGCAACCAGAATTTTCCGGCAGAGGCCGGCAGACAGCTCTACAAAGGTGAGGGCTGCAAAAATTGTCTGGAAACTGGCTACTTTGGAAGAACGGGGATATTTGAACTTTTAACCATTGATGACGACATTAGAGATACTCATATTGAAACGGAGCAGTTCTCATATCATAAAACAGCTTGCGGTCAAGAAAGGATTGATATCGTTGCGTGAGGATGGACTGCAAAAAGCACTGTCGGGTGAAACCACCCTTGAAGAGGTATACAGGGTAACACAAGACAATTCACAGTCTTGTGTGGAGGTAAGTCAAAATGTCGACAGTTGAATACAACCTGCTATTGAATAAACCGGCCCGGAAACAAATAATAGATAGCGGCAATAATCTGCAAACGAATGCGGATAAACCACGTTCGGCAGATATAAGCCAAAGAGTAAGTCAACGGGACGTATGCCGACTGACCCGCCAGTTGGCAATATTGCTACGGGCTGGTATGCCGCTGTTATTTGCTTTGGAGGCACTTACCGAGCAACTGCGGGAAGGTACTGAAGGGCGGTTTAACTGGTCGAGCCGCAAAGATGCATATCTTGCTGATATTATGGAAGATATCGCAATCGCTGTTGACTCAGGAAGCAGTCTGGCTGCTGCGCTTTCCAGACACCCGGAAATCTTTCCTGATTTCTACGCAGGTATGGTAGCTGCAGGCGAAGAAAGCGGAAATCTCGAGCAGGTGCTTTTACATCTCGCAGACATGCTGGATAAAAGGTTAAACATTTCAGCCAAGGTCAAAAGTGCCCTCGCTTATCCTTCTGTGATGGTCGTTGTTGCAGCAGGGGTTGTATTATTTTTATTGGGTTTTGTGGTGCCGGATATAACTCGTATCTTTGTTGAAAACAACCAGACCCTTCCCTGGCCGACGCAGCTTCTTATCTCGATAAGCTCTTTTGTAAAAACTTTCGCGCCATTTATGGTCGTGCTGGCTGGTATTGCCCTGTTCGCAGCTTTGGCAGCATATAGAACAAAACAGGGAAGACTCTTCGCTGACCGCTGGAAGCTAAAGGCACCCATTTTCGGCTCTCTCTTGCTAAAACTCGAAATATCCAGAATGAGCAGGATGCTTGGAATAATGCTTATAAGCGGAATCCCTATACTTAACGCATTGAAGATAGTAAAGAAGGTAGTCCACAACAGCCTGATAGCTGATTCGATTGACCAAATACGGGACTCGATTGGAAAAGGTGACAATATAGCAAACGCTGTAAGAAAAACGCGATTGTTCCCGCCTATTATCTGTCACATCTTGGCAACCGGTCAGATTAGCGGGGATATTGAAAAGAGCCTTTTAAGCATAGCCGATATGTATGATAACGAGATTGAAATTACCGCAAAAACACTTACTTCTCTGCTTGAGCCTGCAATACTTTTGATAATGGGAGTTATTGTGGCTTTCATAGTGTTGGCTATTCTGCTGCCTATATTTGAAATAAGTCAAGTGGTCTGAGAGGTGGTGACAAAAATGAAAAAGGGTAAAAATTTAATCTCGGCAGGCTTTACGTTGATTGAACTTATGATAGTGGTCGTCATACTGGGTCTTTTGGCTACTGTTGTCGTGCCAAGAATGCTCAACAGACCTGAGCAGGCGAGAAGAACAAAGGCAAAAATAGATATCCGCAGCATAGAAGCAAGTTTGGCCCTTTTTAAGGCCGACACCGGACGTTTCCCGACCACCTCCGAGGGGCTTGAATCGCTTGTCTCAAATCCGGGGATAAAAGGCTACAACGAAGATGGTTATTTAGACAAGGCACCTAAAGACCCCTGGGGCAACAGGTATATCTACGTCTGCCCGGGCGTCCACAGTAAAGACTACGACCTGAAGTCTTATGGAAAAGATGGAGAAGAAGGCGGCACCGGGGACAATGCCGATATCGAAAGCTGGAATATCACTGAGTAAGATATTATGACAAAACAGAATTGGAACATAGCACGACCCGCCGGCGGCGGGCTGTCAAACAGGGCGTTCACTTTAATGGAAGTGGTCATTGCCCTTGCAATTACTTCCATATCCTTGCTGGCTTTGCTCAGACTGCACCTGGTTAGCACTGTCCTTGCCGACACAGCGGAGCTGACAAGTCAGGCTGTGCTATTAGCTGACGGAAAAATTGCGGAGGCACTGGCCGAGGACTATCCGAACTTAGGGGTAACCAGGGGTACCGTTCAGCATGGCGGCACATCATTTCAATGGCAGACTGAAGTTACGGACACATACCTTTCCCAGTTTAGCAATTTGAATCCCGATTTATCAGGAAAGGGACTTAGAAAAATATCAGTCGACATCAGGTGGAAAAACGGCCTTGCCAATAAGTATCTGAATATTTCAACTTACGTCGCAGACAGGACGCTTAAATGAAACAAAAGTCAAATAATCAAGGTTTTACACTTATTGAGATTCTGATAGCTATGGCAATGGTAGCACTTATATTTGCTATGGTGTATGGCACCAATTCTGCAATTACCAAAGCAGTTTGTGCCTACAACGCAAGGCAGGATTTGGTCCTGCCCGCAAAGAAAGTCATCGAGCAGATGGCCCGACAGATAAGATGCTCTTACGCCCCTTCAGCCAACAGTATTTCAGGCTCGACATCGCCGGCCACCCAGACAAGCAAAACCGACACTGAAAAAGGCTTTAACTATTTCAGCGGCAACTGGAACGATAAAACCGGCGATATCCTGCGACTGGTGACCACAAGCGGAAACTCCACCGGACAGTATGCGCCGTCAGGACTCTTTGAAGTCGCCTACAAACTCGACAAAGATACAGGCATACTCTTTTATGACCAGAGACAATTTGCTCCTGTCAGCGAAGACCTTAATGGGAATTGGCGACCCGTCGCAGAAGGTATTGACAAAATTGCTCTAAAATTCTTCGATGGCAAAACCTGGCAGCAAAGCTGGGACTGGTTCGACCAAAAACAAAGGCTGCCTGTCGCCGTAAGCATTGAAATAACCCTGCAGGGTGAACACAACATTCGATATCAGTACGAGACCGTCTCTTTCACGTGGTCTGCCCAAACCCGGCTAACAGAATCAAAACAATTAGCGACTGCGAGGAAGCAATGAGGATAAGATGTATAAAACAACGAGGCGGCTTTGTAATAGTTGTTGTCTTGAGCATAATAACTATGCTGGCCGTTATTCTGCTTTGCTTCAACCGCCAATCGGACAACGACCTGCGTGCCGCAGAAAGTCTGAAAAAGACTTATCAGGCTTATAACTGCGCCAGGTCGGCTCTCAATATTGTAATTGCGGCGATTGGAAATAACGCTGACATCGAAGGCAAAAAATCTTCTATCGACTTATTCTCAGACAAAAAAACTTTTGACATTGATTCCTGCCAATGTTCGGCAGAGATTACCGACGAAAACGGCAAAATAAATCTGAACAAGTTAATCGACGAGCAGGGAAAACCCTGCAAACCTGCGATTGAGCAATTCCTTTGCCTGATTGATGTGCTGAATAGACAATCCGGCTCACGCATCGATTACGGCATTGTGCCGGCAATTGTTGATTGGATAGATGCGGATGACAATGTTATTTCTTTACCGTTTTTGCGGAATGATAATATGGGTGCGGAATCCGCTTACTATATGAAATTAAATCCCTCATATAAATGCAGGAACGCACCATTGGATACCGTCGATGAGCTTTTACTCGTAAAAGGCATTACTCTTGAGACCTATGCACGAATACGAAAGTACGTAACAGCCTACGGCGAGGGGAAAGTCAACATCAATTCCGCACCCAAAGAGGTTGTAGAAAGTTTGTCTGAAAAAATGGACGCCAGCCTTGCGCAGGCAATCATAGACAGACGAAACTTTAAGTTTTTTGAAACAATAGCGGAGCTTCGCCAGTTTCCATGGATGACAGAGGCGATGTATAACGAAATCAAGGACAAATTGACAACAAAGCCGATGGAGAAATACTACACTATTACAGCGAAAACAGAAAATCCCGACGGCTGTACGATTATCGCCACAGTTAAATTGAACTCCCAGACCAAAAAAATAGATGTGGTCTGGTACAAGGAGTTAAGCGGTGACCAGGGCAAGTAATATGAAAAGGAAAGAAAATGGTTAAGCGATGCATCGGTATCGATATTGGCTCTACATATATATCAGCGGTCCAAATGGTGCGCTCGGCGGAACTGTTTCATATCGAAAAGACCTTCAGTGTGCAAATGCGGCGAAGCACGGATTCGCCTGTATCGTATCTAAGGCAGCTTTTCAGTAAAATTGGCTTTGACCCGCATGCAGATGTTGCCGTTTCACTGCCCAATACCAAGGTTTTCTTCCGCAGATTGGAAACCGATGCATCTGATCCGAACCATATTAATGAACAGAACTCTTCGATGTTTAAGCAGGAGTTTCCAGCACAAGCGGATGAACTCGTTCTGCAATTCCCACAGTGCAAAACTTCAGAAAGTAACCATACTGTGGTCGCAGCGACAACCAAGAGCTCTATGCGAGAAATGCTCGATATGCTTGCAGGGGCATCGGTATACCCAAGCCTTGTCGAGGCAGCAATATTCTCAGCATATTCGACGGTAAAGGTTAACTACCTGGAAATCCCGTGTGGTACCAGTATTATTGCGTACATTGATGAAGCTAACCTGACCCTGGCAGTGGTTGAAAACAACGGCATCGTGCTTATAAGAAGCCTTCCGCTTGTGCCCAAAGAATCAGATTTGGAGTTAATTGCAGACCAGATAGCGTCGGTTTTGCATCAGGAGGTCGAGGTAACATGGCATAGGTTATATGGCACCGGCATAGAAAAGAATACTAAGATTTACATAGTGCCATCTTGCAGTATCAACACTGACATTTTGCCGGCGTTAGAGCAAAAGCTGAATTATCAGGTGATTATTCCAGACCCTTGCCGAATGGTAAAATCTTCGGCCGATTGCACTACCGAACCAACTATATGCACGGCTGAGGGCCTTGCCCTGGGTTTGTTAGCACCGGAACAAACGAGCGGAATCAATTTTCTTAAAGCAACTGATTTCGAGGCCGACCCTATGCCGGCAATCAGGAAGAATCTCGCGATTTGTGCTTGGCTTGGCGCAGCAATTGTTGTGTTTCTGGTTCTGGGGCTGTTTGCCCGCCTGTTTTATCTGGAGAAGGAATATGCCTTCATCAAAGAAGAAATGAAAGACATTTTCAAAAAAACGGTGCCTGATGAGACAACTATTGTTGACCCTCTTGCCCAGCTGGAGCAGAGGCTTAAGCCCCTACAAGCCGACTATAATATGTTTGATCCGATGTCGGCTGGAACAACTAAACCGTTGGAAATACTTCGCGATATCAGTTCAAGCACCCCTTCGGAGTCAAACATCACGGTCAATAATATATTGCTCACAAGCAAATCCGCTCGCCTGTCGGGGACTTCGCCTTCATTCAAATCTGTTTATGATTGGCAGAGCCGGCTTAAGGCGAATCCAAAATTCTCCGCAGTGGATATCCTGGATGTTGGCGCAGGTACACAGAGCGAATCGGTAAAGTTCACCATTTTGATATCGTTGGATAGTTCGGAGAAAATCTGATGCGGTTAACACATAGAGAACGTTGGTTGATTACTGCAATTACGAGTATCGTCTTAGTCTGGGCGTCTTATGTATTCGGCCTGCGACCTGCAATCGAGCGAATAGAAACCCTCAAACGTGTAATCCCGGAAAACGAAAGGAAGCTTCAAGACCTTAAGGTTAAAAGTAAGCAGTACCTTTCTCTATCGGCAACATTAGGAAAAGTGAAGAATAACGAAGCTCAAGCTCAGAAAGATTTCGAGCTTGCTGCTTTCATCGAATCTAATTGCACAAGTTGCGGGCTTGCGAAAAAAGTTGTCACGATGAAACAGGAAGTGCTTCCTATAGACTCAAAGTATTCCGAGATAGTGGCCGAAATACAACTCGAAAACATAACACTTCAGCAGCTTGTTGAGTTCCTGCTTAAAACAGAGTCGTCAAACCGGCTATTGTGGGTAAAAAGCCTGTACATCACAAAAGCCAATGCTGATTCCAATCTGATTGGTGTTGTCCTGCGGCTCTCTTCTTTTAAATTGAATCCTGCATGATGAACAGCACATAAAATACCTTTTTATCAGTTTTAAAGATAGCCCGAAAAACTTTTTGAAGCATGTCCCGCATTAATACCAAACCAGGCAAAGTACCTGACAAAAATGGGTTTTAAGGCAAATAGGGCCTTACGTAGCAAGAACATTACAGAATTAATCCCACAAACAAGAGGGGCCTCGCTGCAGACTCTAAATCCCGATTTTGTTGCGCATTTGTTGCGCACCCCCATTTCTGCCCAAGGCGAAAAAAGTCAATCAGCCGTAACTGCTTGATGAAGAAAGTGTTAGGAAGTACGCCCGACAGGATTCGGACCTGTGACCTACGGATTAGAAATCCGTTGCTCTATCCAGCTGAGCTACGGGCGCAAAAAGTTTTAAGTGCTTGTATTATAAACACTTCCTGGACATGCTGTCAATGTTGTTTGATGCCAAAACATCTCCTGCACCAATTTGCAACAATTTTCTACACAACACTCTGGCAGTTACTCATACCACAGCTGGCCTATTTCTCGGTTAAATTCTTTTATTGCTACAACCATATTTCCAAGCTCCTATTACTGAACCATGTTGTCAGCATAGCGCGAGAAATAAGAGCGCAAGTTAATTTTGGGAAAAATCTTGAGGTATGAGCGTAACATGCGCGCTGTAGCGCACTTAGAAGCAAAAAAAATTTTGCGATGCTGCTAAATTACAGCCATCTGAGACGGCTGAAGTATTCGAATTTCAAAAGACCCTGCAAATATGAATTTGTAGGTCAGAAAAGTGGGTATACTCTTATTTCCCTACAAGTTTGCTCACTGAGGTTTCACTCAACACCATTAAAGACCCTGTTCAACTCATCAATGACCTTCTGCATATCAAAGGATTTCTGTTCATCCAAAGTCAGGACAGGAAGCAGCTCATCTTTAGCTCTCGCTTTCATTTCCCCGATTTCAGCATCTTCTCTTCCTAAGTTGGTTTTGTATTTGCTCAAATCGGGGGAGAAATCATCCTCCTCAAGCTTTCTCTTGAAAACCACAAGAAACTCCTTATCCTTGAAATTAAATCCTTCTTTTAACAAGAATCCTAAGTCATAAAAGTCCCTTCCCGCAATAACCTCTCTTGTCGCAGCAGCCCTTAACTTCTCAGCTACAAGCTCTTTTAATGCAAGGCAATTAATACTGCCGGTCCCAAACAAGGGCTCTTTGGTAAAGGGGTGTAGGAATTTGTGAATCACCCTTTTTGTAACAGTAGCAAGTATCGGATTAAACCTCAGGCCAATTTCAAGCTTTATTGATTCTTTCCTGTTTAAGACAACTGACTCATAATCCAGATAATAGATGTATTGTGTGGACTCCCTGTGCCCACCCTTTTCAGGGCTTTCAATACTCATGTCGAAATTTTTCAGAAAAGGTTTTAAGGACTCCTTTATTAATTTGATAGCATTTCTTCTTGTTGTTCTGGTTGCACTATCGACAGGCAGCCTCAAAGTAAAATCTAAATCCTCGCTTAAGCGGTAATAGGAATAATAAATCTTGCTAAGGCAGGTGCCGCCCTTAAATACCAGGTCGTTACTCAGTTTATTTATTCCGGACAGCACAATCGTGATGTAGTAGTCCTTTTCGAGAAGTCTCAATGGGAAGCTGGTCTGTGCAGATGTTCTCTCCAATACTTTTAGAAATTCTGCCCTATCGTTATGAAGCATTTTCAATTACCATCCACTTATTATTTATCCTGCCGGCTCTCGATTTTGAAGGATAAAGCGTGACAAGAGAAGTTTTCCTAACACTTTTCAATAAAGGTTTAAGTTCTTTGTTTTTAACGCCGGCCTGCTCAAGAATAAAACCGATTCTTTTGCGTATCGAAGGATTCGGAAATCGTGCAGCATATTTTATGAGCTTGGTGACATCTGCCTTCTTTGTTCTAACTTGTCCCTTTAATACCTCAAAAGCACTTTTCAATCCGCCCACTGACTCAGGGAAATAAATCAAGTCAACAAGGGTCCTTTCCCTGTCGCTTACTGTCACCTTAGCATCCCGGATTATTATCTTCTCAAGGCCATACATCCTATTTGTAGGGACTTTTATCATTTTAAACTGCATGCCCCCTATTGTCTTCTCCCGCTGTAGTGATGTATTTAAAATGTACGTTGCCTGAAAAATCTGGTCAGTAAAGCCATAGTAGTTATACATCGTAGAATAACCAATATAGTAATTACCCTTCGGGAAAAAAACGGAAGGAATCAAAAACTCGTTTATATTGCTGCCGGCTGGACCCGACTCAAGAGGTGAATAAAAATATACTCCTTTTTTCACTGGGTTCAATATGCCTTTTTTCTTGAGTCTGAAAAGAACCTTTTCCCTTACGCTCTTTGGAAATTTGAAGTACTTATCAAACTGTTCCTGTGTTACCAACGATGCCTTTTCATAGCTTAGCCTGGCTATCACTTCACTTTCTCTGGGGCTTAAATATTGTTTTGTATTATTCTTTACCATTTTTCCGTTTCTCAGCAATATCGTAAATTTTCATACAATACAAATCTACTGCCTTTTTAAACTTATGTCAAGCAAAACCAGTGATCCAATCCCCACTTATCAGAAAGCCTTCAACGATAGACGTATTGATAAATTTTAAGACCCGCAAATTATGAGTCTACAGATCGTCTTGCGATTGTAAGCCCCGTTAATCTCAATTGCTTATACAGACTTTCAAGGTGAAATAATGTTTGTTATGATATTATGGATTACATGAGCCAGTGAGTTGCACCAAAATTTGCACCAAGACCTCTTATTTGGCTCTCGGTGGGCTTTCGGTTGCTTCTCGGCCAGCTTCATAAGTTATTATTTGACAATCATTAATCGTTTATTGACAAATACTTGTAAAACCCCTTTACGGATTAGAAATCCGTTGCTCTATCCAGCTGAGCTACGGGCGCAAAAAATCTTAATCGCTTGTAATATACTTGTAATACAAAATACACCACTTCGTCAATAGGCGTGATGAAAAACCGCCGGTTTATAAATTATATCCTATCGCTACATCTCGGGAACGACTTCGGGATATAACTGGCCCGTCGGCGTAATCTTAAAAACGTATATCAGGCCTTCTTTTAATTGATGATAGACCGCATTGCCGTAAATCGCCTCGATGCCGTACTCTTTCAGCTTTTCCGGCTCATTGGCGAGAAGCCAGATGTTAGACCAGAAAAGCTGCCTGTCTTTGAGACGCAGCTTCTTTAACATATCGGCATATCTTGCGGGTTTCTGGCCGGCCTGTTCAATCGCAAAACCATTTTCAGGTGCGGTTTTCTCGCCATACACCCTTCGCCAGAGATAAATAGCCTTCTGCTTTCCGTCCATTACCATTTTGTCTGTGAATTTAACAATCAGCGCATCGAAGTTCACAACGTCCCCCTCGATAGTGTAATTCTTTTCGAGAATCCTCTTGAGCTTGTCATCACGGGCAGTCTCGACAAACTTTATCGTAGTATAAACTTTGTCGCCTTTGTATTCCTTTGAAATTACCTTTGCGTATCCTATCTGGTCCTCCTGCGTAAGATTGGTTATGGATTCTTTAAGAAGTTTATTTTCAGCCAGCAGCTCGCCTATCGTTTTCGGCATCAAAAAATTGCTTAACGCAGACATAAATAATACCGCCAGCAATACAATTATTGATAAATACACCAGCAGTTTGATGCTTTTTCGCGACTTTGCCATATTGTCCTCTCAAATTTACGATTAAAAAAAACCTGTCGAAAGAACTCTTTATATCATCGGCATTACCCTGCTTACTTCTCCAGTTCGCTGAAGGCAGGGAAATTTTCTAACAATTTTAACTTTTTATTTCTTGTTTTTTTTGATAAAATCCTTCCCGCAAGCTCTAAAAATATTAAATCTTTGAATGGAAAAAATATATGAAAAAAACAAATTGCCCGGGTAAACAAAAATATCTGTCCGGAAAGAGAATCCTTCCAGCACCAATCTCTCAGGATACGGATATAGTAAAATTGATTGACAATATGGACGCTTATAACAGCGGAAGATTAAGAGCCGCCTGCCATTTATTAACAGATAGATATTCTCAGGAAGATGTGACGATAGGATTAAGCCTGGCGGGCGCATTAACGCCGGCGGGCCTGGGGCCTTCCACAATAATCCCCCTGATGAATCACGGCTTTGTCGATTGGATTACCGCAACAGGCGCTAATATGTATCACGACCTGCATTATGCCTTCAATCTGCCAATGTTCAGAGGCAGCCATAACGTTGACGATGCCGATTTGCGAGAAAAAGGCGTGACAAGAATCTACGACATCCTGTTCGACTACGAAGACGTCCTGATGGAAACCGACAGGCGACTGCGAGAAATCCTCATCAGACCTGAATTCCAAAAAGAAATGGGAACTCGCGAATTTTATCATCACCTCGGCAAAATCCTCGATGAACTCGAACAAAAGAACAATCTCGGCCAGGTAAGTATCCTCGCCGCAGCGTATCGAAACGGCATACCTGTCTTTACGTCTTCGCCGGGCGATTCAACTATCGGTATGAATGTGGCCGGCATCGAGCTTCTTGCAGAAGCTTCTGGCCTGCAGGATAAATTCAAACTCAAAATCAATCCCAGTATTGATGTTCACGATTCGACAGCCATAGTCCTAAATGCCAAAAGATACGAAAATGGCAAGACAGGAGTTATCCTAATCGGCGGCGGCAGTCCGAAAAACTTTATGCTCCAGACAGAACCTCAAATTCAGGAAGTTCTTATGATACCGGAAATGGGTCAGGATTATGATATCAATATAACGGACGCCCGGCCTGACACAGGAGGCCTGTCCGGCGCACCGCCCTCTGAAGCGGCAAGCTGGGGCAAGATTGACCCGACAAAATTAGATGAAACCGTGACGGCATATCTCGATGTGACAGTAGCGCTTCCAATAATGGCTGCTTATGCCATACAGACGACCAAACCCAAAAAACTCAAAAGGCTCTACGACAGAGGCGAAGAACTGCACGAGAAACTAATAAAATCTTATCTTGAAAATAATAAGGAAGTTGAAAAGCTGAAGAGCCTGATTAGCAAATTGAGCAGGTGAACAGTTGACAGGTAAGAAAGAACGTCAGACGGTTGCCCCGCCTGAGGCAGACAAGTTTCGTTGATGTTTTATTTGCGGTAAACTAAATTGTTAAGGCAAAAAGTGTGGTATATTATTATATAAAAACGATGACTGTTCCTGTTATTTTACGACGTGGCGTGTTATCTGGAAACCATATAAACAGAAGTTGGATGTGATGGAAGGAGACAATCATGCGCGATCCAACATGGGTTTTGGCGATTTCTACAGTCGTTCTGGCGTTCTTTACAGCAGTACTTGCTTATGCAACCTTTCGGCTTGCAACTGAAACTCGCGAGGGGACTTCTCGTCAGATAGGCGTCCAAACTTGGCTCGCTTTAGAGGCACGTTTCGACTCCAACGACATGAAGCGAGCACGCAAACTCCTTGCGGAGCAGTGCGACCCTTACAATCCCTCGCATCACGACGAGATGAACGAAGAGGTCTTGGAGTTGTTCGAGTCAATCGCTACCGTCTATAACGAAGACCTGCTTAACAAGAACCTCGCTGCATCAACCTTCAGTTGGTATGTAACTCGGTGGTGGGAAGCTGCTAAGCCTTATGTTGATGAAGAACGTAGGCGAAAGGGCGACGACACATCGCTGTTTGGGGAATTCGAAACGTTCGCCCACGAAATGAGGAAGTATGATCCAAAGATAACCAGTGACGACCTCAAAAGGTTCTTGGCTGATGAGAAAGGACTTAAGCCCCACTGAGAAATAATATGGACAGTCACCACCTACCTTTTGTTGATATTAGCATAATGGCAGGATAAAATTGGTAGTTCCAAACAGTTGAAAAGTTTTTGGATTGATTGGGGGGAAGCACATTGAGGATTCGGGGATAAATAAAATCTTGATTACCAGACAGTTCCATATTATTCTTACTACAGTTATCAGTTATCGGTTCTCAGTTCTCAGTAAAAATAAAAATCTCTGTGAACTCTGTGTTCTCTGTGGCTGAAATAAAAGGAAATCAGAAAATAATATGAAAGCAGAACTTATAAAGTTGGCGAAAAAACACGGGACGCCGTTATTTATAATCGACCACGACAAAATAAGGCAGAATTACAGAACATTCAAAAAAAATCTGCCGAGAGTGCAGTGCTATTATGCGGTAAAGGCAAACTCCAACCAGCAAATAATCGAGACGTTATTCAAGGAAGGTTCGAGTTTCGACGTCGCTTCCTACAATGAGTTTATGCAGGTCTATAAGTATTTGAAGCACTTTCAAAGAAGTGATAAATACTTTTTCATCTGGGACAAAATTATCTTTTCCAACACAATAAAAGACAGAGAGACTCTAAGCAAAATAAGAAGATATAAGCCTCTTGTCACTTATGACAACGCAGATGAGGTGAAAAAAATTAAAGAATACTGCCCGACGGCGGGATTAGTTTTGCGATTGAAGGTGCCGGACAGCGGCTCGCAGGTGGAGCTGGGCTCAAAATTCGGAGCTGAGCCGGGCGAAGCGGCTGATTTGATAAAACAAGCTTTTGATTTGGGTCTGACCGTTGAAGGTTTGAGTTTTCACGTCGGGAGCCAATGCACTAATTTTGATAATTATAGTTCCGCGCTGCATATCACCTCTGATATTTTTAACGACTGCCGTAAAAAAGGCTATAATACAAGAATAGTGGATATAGGCGGTGGATTTCCGGTGCCTTACGATTCGCAGGTTCCCAAATTCGAGCAGCTTGCGGAAATAATAAGCTCCGAATGCGAAAGACTGTTTCCTGAAGATGCGGAGCTTATAGCCGAGCCGGGAAGGTTTATGGTGGCAACCACGGCAACATTAGTTTCCCAAATAATAGGAAAGGCCCGGCGGAACGGCAAAATCTTCTATCATATAAATGACGGCGTCTATCATACCTTTTCGGGGATAGTTTTCGACCACTGGGTCCCGAATTTCCGGGCGTTCAAACGAGGCAAAACCGAAGTATGCGCCGTTGTCGGGCCTACCTGCGACAGTTTCGATAAAATTTCGGTGTCGGAGCATCTGCCGGCAAATCTTCAAATCGGCGATTATCTTTACACGGAAAATATAGGGGCTTACAGCACTGCTTCTTCAACGAAATTCAACGGCTTTGATGGCGCTAAAATCTTACACATTAACAAGTAATTTTCTCCGGCTTCTCATCCTGACCGCTCTCCGTTGAAAGCAGAACAGTTGACCTCAGGTGAACAGAATAATCACCCGCTCACCCCTTCTGCTATTTAACCGCTTTAATCCACCTGCTCAAATGCTCACCTGCCCCATTTTGATTGGCTTTGCCAATCGAAATCGGGGCAACTGTCACTCGTTTGAACCGTTGCTTAATGCTTTTCTTGAAGTCTTGTTAAATAATAACTCAGAATTGCAATTAGCACAAGAGCTGGCAAGAAAATATGCTTAACACTCGTTAGTCCTTCACCTTCTAGATAAAGCATTCATATCTGCCCATACCAAAAATATCAAAATTACAGTCCTAATTATATTGTGCCCCAGCACAGGCGAGTGGCAGAGCATCATTGACCTTTGGTTGCTTGGCTTCTGCGGATGTTCTCTTGAATACGGAGATTTTGTTCGAGTTGATCGCGTTCTGGTGCTTGAACAGTTGATTTTTCTGGCAAGCGAAATCCTTCGCACTCAACTTCCTTTGTCACACTCCCTACTCGAACGGCATCAGCTCTCACCAACTGAGCATCTTTTAACCATTCTTCGTCTAACTGGGACAGAGAACCGCTACGGTTATTAACATAAACAAAATCAAGCCTTTGGGCTTTGCTAAATAAACGAGAGTGAGTACTCATAACTTCATCAAAACTCAACATTGATGTATCTGAAGTTTCTTGCACAAAGGCTTCGTTACGTTTCTTATTCTCGATAAGATAAACACTGCGAGGAAATGAACGTTCCATAACGTCCATAATAGGCTTGGTTTTCTCCATCTGTCGGTCGAAAAGAAGCCTTGCCTTTTTCTCCCCCACAATAATACTGATACCGGTTTCCTGGTGCAAGATATCAAAAATTACCACTTGTTCAGAATCAAATATTTCTCGACCCCCTTGTCTTAATGGAACGCTTGCACTAATTTTATATTTATAAATGTCAAACGTGACACTCGCTTTATACGTTCCTACTGTGTTTTTATAATGATTGAAAGATGTTTCACTACACTGAAAGATTTCTTGATAGTCCCTTTGATTAAGAAAAGGATTCAAGATTTTCGTATTTGTTAATATTGCTTGTAGTGGTTGCATGAATTTAGCATTAGCAAGAGTCTCTTGCGAAATTTGTGAGACATATGACGAAATTTGTGAGACATATGATGAATCCAATGTTTGTTTATTTTGAAATTCAATTTTTGGTTTTAAATCGGTCAATATTGCAAACTCGCCAGGAGCAAGGTTGGAAATATCCACTTGTGCACTTATAGTTTTTTCGCGAGTGTCCCTTCTACTGTAGCGGAGAGCATCTGCCACAATAACATGATTGGCATCTATTGTCAGCTTAATAGCATTAGCTGCAACATTCTCAACTGGTTTAGGTGAAACCGGCTTAATAAAATCGATCTCCCAGAACTTATTAACAATGATTAATAGAGCAAAAGCCAATACAGCTAATAGAACTGTTTTCTTTGTTTTCCTGCTTAGGTATTGATGTGCGATTAAGCCGCTTCCGAACAGGATAATAAATATCTTTCTTACAACCTTGACGGACAGCCCAAGCGTGTAATTTCGAATTGCTTCGTGGTTTACAAAATACGAGGTAAGAGATTTAAGCTCTGGCAACAGGAAGCCCAAAATCCCTGTTAGAATTCCTAACATAATAATACCGGCAAAGATAATCACTCCGACAATGGCATACCGACTGAATTTTGGTGTAATGGCAGCCAGGAGAAGGAAGGGTGTCATGAACGCCAATTTTTCAATAATAATTTCCGGTATTGCAAGCAGAATATGCTTAAAAAGAAAACCGTTCACCATGAAAACGATTACTTCGGCAATTATGGACGAGAGCAATAATATACCTAACACAAAACAGCCTTTTGTGATAAGTAACTCTTTACGTCCGATTGGTCGTGTAAACCAAAAACCAGTCGTACCAACCAAAGGATCATCTTGAATCAAAAGCGGGATGATGATAATTAACATTAAACCTTGTAGCAGATTTATTAACATGGCCAGCTCTGGTATAACTATTTGGAGATTGAGATTATCGGCCGCGATGTGTGCCCCTCCAATTCCCAAAAATGATTGGACGCAAAGAAGCCCCAGCCAGCATATCAGAACCCATTTAAGCCGCATCAAATCTTTTTAAAGATATGAAATAAAAAATTCATAAAAGTTTTCCCTACTTATTCGATATTTTAAATTTTTTAGCCAAAACTACAAAAATTTCCCGCAAGGACATTCCTTGGGTGACAATGTTCACGCATTGTGGTAATAGAGACTGTATCCTTTTTTCGCTGGTTCCTTCTTGATACTGTGTATCAGTAAACCGTATTGCTCGTCCCTTTTGTTCTGGTAATAGCCACTCTTCCGGGAAAGATATCGGCGATGAAAATGGTTCGGTAAGCGTCAATTCAACCTGACGGAATCGACGCTGCAAATCCTCTGTTTTTTCATTTATTATAAGCGTTCCCTTATCAATAATTCCTACCCAATCAGCCAACCTCTCTACTTCGTCAATATCATGAGAGGAAATAAAAATCGTCCAGTTTTCAGTTTCAGTGATTTCCAAAATACCATTAACGAATTCCTCTCGGACTAAGGGATCTAATCCCGCAAATGGTTCATCAAAAATCAAGAGTTTGGGACGGTAGGCCAGAGAAGATGCCAATGCCGCTTTCATTCGCATCCCTCGTGATAAATCTTTTAGTTTTTGATTTATGGGGATATCGAATTGAGATAGCAAATGCTGGCAGAAACTGTCATCCCAATTCGGATACATCGATTTACAGTAGTCCAAAAACTGTCTAACCTTCATCCAATCAGGCAATTCCTGATTTTCAGATACGTAACCTATCTGGACAAACTCGGCGGGACCAAGCTTCTTGGAATCAATTCCCAAAACTGTGGATGTCCCTTGACTGGGGGCCATAATATTCATAACCATTTTTATAGTTGTTGTTTTACCTGCCCCGTTAGGTCCCAGAAAAGCAAAAATACCTCCCACGGGAATATCCAAGGTAAGATTGCTTACAGCAACCTGCTTGCCGAATCTTTTTGTCAATTGATTAGTTGTTATTGCATACTCCATTTTGCCTTCTTTCTATTTCCCTTTACCCCATTGATTTTGAATCGCTTCAATTAATTCCCCTTTTTTAATTGATAACCGTTTAGCTTCAACGACCAATTTTTCAACTTCCGTATTTAAAATATTATGTCGTTGTTCCTCGGTAGCATTGCTTAATTTGGAAACCATGCTGCCAATCCCCGGTTTTATTTCCAACAGCTTTTCTTGAACAAGATTTGTGACTACTTTTTGAGCGGTATTGGGATTTATTCGTAATTCCTTACTAATCTCTCGGACCGAAGGAAATGGGTCGCCTTCTCGGAGCTGTCCTAAAACAATTGCTTTTTTCACGGCATAGATTACCTGCTCATAAATCGGAATGCCTGATTTAAAATTTACAGAAAAATTTATCACTGTTTACCACCTACCTATGAACACTTCTTTGCGTTCGTATGTGTACTATATCACGTAATACAGCGATGTCAAGTTAATTTTAAAATATTTTTTCTCTCACTTGTCTTGTGTTTGACGTCAGCGAAAGTAGCACAAGTTGAGACATTTGGTTAAGAGAGAGATTCAAGAGGTTTCTTAAGATTTCTTGGGTAAAAGGAGATCTCTTCAACTTGCGGTTTCGGTTTAATAGTTAGGTATTTTGTCCCGGAAAGAAGCCGAAAATTACAAAGCCAAAGGATGCAATAACACAAAGCAGAAAGGCCAACTGGCCAAACTTGCCTAATCGGGGCAACTGTCCTTCGTTTGAACCGTTGCTCAATGCCTTTATCGAAAGCATCCTAAATAATAACCCAGAACTGCAATTAGCACAAGAACTTGCAAGAAAATATGCTTAATACTCCTTAGTTTTTCGCCTTCTTGGCGAACTTTTTGACGAATAATTGCATTCAGAATTAAACAAACGGGTGGAGAGGGCGGGATTATAATCGCCCTCTTCTGTTATATGTTATAAAACGAGCATTTATGACGCAAGTTCTTTTTTAGTAAAGGATTAACTGTTACGAATCGTTACTATACCTATACGATTCGTTACTATACGTGACTCCAAAAATAGGACAGTTTTAGGACAGCAGAAAACCAGATTTCGGCTTTTGTAAATTACTGAACGTCCCAGTTTAGTTTCTTGGAATTAAGATAATAAAAGCGTCCAAGCAAATGGGATGCAACCATTGCCAGATAAATAAAAGCAGCTCCAAATAAATACGAAAATAATAGAGACTGCTGGAGAAAAGATGCTACTCTTGAGAAGAGCCAGACAAGCACACAAAAGAATAAAACCAGGCTGCAGTATTGAAAAAAAGCACTGAAGATTGACACTATCCACAAAAAAGGATTAAAAGCCGAACTTGAGCCAAACATAGCAAGTGCTAATAGTCCCATCGGAAAAAAGAAAATTCCATATCCCAACAACAGCCAAAAAACCATATCAGTTGTCGGCTCATAGTAGGAAGTAGCCTCAGTTGATTGAAAGAAGATTTTATACATTAAATAAGCACCAAGCGGTCCCCAAAAGATGACAACGGAAGCAATTATTTCCATTACTTGCGTAACAACATCACCCATATCGGGCATGCTGCCTATATTTTCAGGTGCTCTTATTCCGCCGGAAGCGCTATCGCGAATACATTCCATAAAGTAATAGTACATATAACCGGCTACGACTAAACCAGCTAACCCTAAAATCAATTGTATACCCCAGATGAACAGTATAGGTAGAATTCTTCCGGTGAATCCGAGCAGGATTGGCAGTATCCAGAATATCCCCAGATTTATCAAACCTGATGTGCTTGTGGGATACAGGAATATGTCCAGAATCCACGGCAGCTTACGTTCCTGTGGTTTCTCGTCTTCTGGCATTTTTGTTATCCGTTCTTGGTTACGCATTGTATCCAAGTCGTTTGCAAATACTTTATAAGCGCCTCCTGTCTGACTTGGTGGTTCTTTTTTCAGCTGAAAATTTGAAGCAGATGATGAAGAATCAAGCTGTTTACCAGAAACAAGGTTTTTGTGCTCGTCTGCGGCACTTTTTACCTGTGGAACAATAACTATGGTTTTGCATTTTGGACATTTACCTTTTTTGCCAGCATGTACATCGGGGACACTTATATTCTGACCACAATTTTTGCAGCTGAACTTAATCACCAATAGGCCTCCCTCTTCTATGAGTTTTGGATTTTCCTTTCCATACCCGCACAGAAGCTCTGCGACAATTGTACTCTTGCAAAGGCACTATACTTCTCAATTATTTTAATCGGCAAATTATAATTAAGCAAGGACATAACTAATTGAGATTGTCTGACTTCAGCGAAATATTGACAAACTTATCCATTTTGCGGCTAGGTCTCTTTATGTATCCTGTCACGCAAACCGGCTGGATCGTATGAATTGTTAATGGCCGTGTCATAAGTTATTTCTCCTGCCTCGTACAGTTCTACAAGGGAATCATCCATCGTGTGCATACCTTTTCTTCGTCCCATCTGTATAACATTAACCAAAAGGTGCAGTTCACGGTCACGAATGTGTTTTCGTGCGGCAGGTTCCATAATGAGTACTTCCGTTACAAGCCTTCTGTTCTTTTTATCTGCAGAAGGAACAAGCCTTTGTGCGACAACGCCCTGCAGACAATTGGCCAGTTGCGTGAATACCTGCGGCTGTTTATTTTCAGGAAATATGGACACAATACGTTCAACTGTCTGAAACGCATTTGGGGTATGACAGGTAGCAATAACTAAATGCCCTGTTTCAGCTGCAATAAGAGCAGTTTCTGTTGTTTCAAGGTCGCGCATCTCGCCAATGCATATTACATCGGGATTTTGACGCAGCACATGTACCAGAGCACGAGAAAATGACTTTACATCTGTGTGTAATTCCTGCTGAACAATGACCGCCTTTTTTTGCCTGTGCACATACTCAACAGGGTCCTCAATAGCGATTATTTTACAACGACGTTCAGTGTTAATTATATCGATCATAAAATTCATGGTTGTGGTCTTGCCGCTTCCTGTAGGCCCCGTCAAAAGAACCAAGCCGCCTGACAATCTTGTTAGGTCTTCAACCTGCTCTGGCAGACGCAGTTCCTCTCTGGTCTTAATATGGTCCATTACAGGCCGAATTGCCATTTCCGGATTTGCCACGTGATAATATAGCGAGATACGAAATCGGCCCAGATTCGGTTCATACAGCGAACAACAAAGCTCCCAATTTCGTTCGAAGGTTTTCTTCTGCTCCTCGTTTAACAGTCCCATACTTAAGCGGGCAGTATCTTCACGCGATAATGGCGGAACATCCGATAGCATTATTTCACCGTTTATACGAAAAAGAGGGGGTAACCCCGCTACTATGTGAATGTCTGATGCATTTTCTCGACGGGCAAGTGCCAATATTTTTTGCATTTCTGCTGATACGACCATACCTTACTCACCAGTTAAACAATTTTCTAAAAAAACCTTTTCTACGCAACTGTCTCAATGCCGTTTTTGCCGCTTCCCAATCGGGACGCAGCTTGAGACTCTGTTCCAAAGCTGCCTCGGCTTCCGATAGACCAAGTTTCGCCTGGCAGCAACCAATCTCGTACCACGCCAACGCTGATTTTGGAAAGACTTTTACCACATCATTAAGATATCTTATCGCCGCAGAATAATCCCCCTTTTTCCTGAGCAACCGGGCAGCTTCCAGCTTAATGATTGGAGTAATATTACCCGCACTGCCTATCGCCTTGCTGATGCAGTTATCCGCTACAGAACTTTTGCGGTCCAATACTACTTCAGCCCTTGCCAGCCAGACCCGCGGAGTTACATTCTCTTTACTGATTGAGTTGTCCGAATATGCAATTGCCTTTTCTGCTTTTGCATCTCGAAGGCATGCTACTGCTTTAACCGCCAAAAGCTCAGGATGTTCCGGAAATAATTCCAACGCCTTGTCTGCCCAGACCATAGCTTCCTTATACTCCCCTAATTCAATCAACATCAGCACCTGTCCGACCCATGCATCGAAAACCATGCTGTTTTGCTCGAGAACCCTCGAATAATTCCGCAGCGCCATCTCGAAGTCGCCGGCCAGCCAGAACCTCATGGCTTCCTTTTGAAAATAATCCGCATCGCGAACCGCTTCCCCGCGGGAGCATTTAGGTTCGGGGCTTTCTTCTCCAAATTCCAGTTGTGAAAAACGATTCATTCGATATTCCTTATAAAGCCTCGTCTTGATAACGGCCACCAGCGCATAAAAGCTTTGGCTTCGATATCGTCGGCTGTTATTATGCATATGTTCCCGATGTCTGAATTATTAAGTACCATACCGTGAGCTGTAAGATCGTATCGCATACTTACAAAATAACTCTTCTCGGGAATCATAATAGAGAAGTTTACATTATGGAGCCATTCTGGGACAGGATATTTTTCTTTGGCAAGTTCCTGACTGTTAATTATATATGCACCGCCGGCAATTTTAACCTCTTCGCCTGCAAGACCAACAATCTCTCCCAGTGCCAAATCTCTGCTGCGGGTTACTATCCTATTATGACCGTTATAATAAGCCGGATGCACCATCACGAGTAAACCCCGAGGCAGCTGAATCCCCTTATCAACATTTCGCCAGGCTAAAATATAATCGCCTGTGATGATGTTATCATGCGGGATAGTTACGTTTGAATATCCTCCGGCAAGGGCAGGGAAAATTAAATGTGGGATAAATCTATATATTGCAGTCAGAGCAATTAAAACAAGTATGACCGTTACGATTTTCTCTCTCATATTTGCTAATGTTTGCATTATTCCATACCGCAGTCCGATGGCCCCGTGAACAGCAATCGACAGTCCGAGTAAAGTAAATCCTGCTAAACTGCCGTATAGAAATAACGCCAGTAAAAGCGATGCTAACCATCCCAAAAAATACCAGAGGATCTCATTGAACCGACCCTTAATAAGGTGTGCTAATCCAGGTATGATGGAAATAACCAACCCCACAAAGTCGTCGTTCAAAATCTCTTTTATCCGCGTTTGAAAATGAAATCGATTGTCATTTTGTCGTGGGGCTATATATATTTGACGCACCAATCTGGCCATTTCGCGGAACGGCTTTTTCCAGTTTGCCATTCGGGACGGATGAACATCTATAGTTCTTGTCCGAATCTCGAGTATTGAGCCGCATTTTACGCACGTTTTCTGGCCCGGAATGTTTTCGAATTTGCATCTTTCGCATCTCATCGGAAATTATTCTTCCGTTTTTAAATCCTGGTTAAGGTCAATCCGTGCTTTTGTGTCAGGTTCATAATACTCGCTTGTGAGCTGCTCATTTTTTACCCTGCCGATGATTTCTGCCAGCCACTTCGAGTATGCCATGCAGCTTTTTCCCTTTGCTCCTTTAATATGAACTTTGACTTCACCGGTTTTAGATATGACAATTTCAACTTCATGCTGTGCCATAATTTAATCCACCCATCTGCGGACATGTATCCGAATACTGTCGTCTTCCATTACTTCTTCGTTGACTACCTGGAATTCCTTGTTTTTAAGCTCCCGCATCAGCTTGTCATAAACAAAACATTGTGTTAACTTTTGTGTAAATTCCGTAGCAACCTGTTTCAGCTCAGCCTGGCTGTGGCCTGCCCCTTTTGCACAGACACTGCATCGTCCTCGCTCGTCACGTCTTACGCGTAGTTCTATATCTCCTTTTCTAAGTACAATTTCCTGGTCTGTCACCATACTTTTTGTTATTACTTCGCTTTCGGAAAGCGCCACTTCCACCTGTTTCTCTACATTTTTGTTTTGTTCGCCTTTAACAGCTTCCTTAATAGATTCACCCGTCACTAATCCCATAGCTGACGCTGCCCCGGCAACCGCTACCATTATTGTCGACCAATTGGCTATGATTATAGGCGTCAAGACTAATACCGCGCTCATTTCTTTACCCTTTCTATAACTATAAACAATTCTATGATTTATATTTCAAGTTTGCGTCCCTCTTCGCCGCCCTCAGTAGCTGCCTCCGCACTCGTTGCCGGTCTGGCACGCCCCTTTGCCCATTTACGAAGGTTATCAACATCTTCGCTCATTGTTTTCGATAATGGAACCGTCTGCTGCAGACTCGCAAGCAATCCTTCCGTCGTTAATTCCTTCTTTTCATAAAAGGCATCGAACATCGCGCTTATTATGGCCTCTTCAATTTCTGCACCGCTGTATTCCGACGACACCATTGCCAGTCTGTTTATGTCGAACTTTGTCCAATCCAGTTTTCGTTTGGATAGATGAACCTTAAATATCTCTTTGCGTTCATTAACTAAAGGAAGGTCAACAAAAAATATCTCGTCAAAACGTCCCTTTCGAAGCAGTTCTGGTGGAAGCATCGAAACATCATTGGCCGTTGCCACCACGAAAACGGGTGACTTTTTTTCAGACAACCATGTTAAAAACGAGCTGAAAACCCGAGCCGATGTGCCTGCGTCGGTTGCTGCGCCGCTTCCCCGCGAGCCACGAAACGCCTTATCAATTTCATCTATCCAGAACACCACCGGCGAAACCGATTCCGCCACCTTTATTGCCCTGCGTATATTCATTTCCGATGAACCTACAAGGCTCCCGAAAACTCGCCCAACATCAAATCGTAAAAGCGGAAGCTGCCAGACATTGCTTATCGTTTTGGCCATCAGGCTTTTGCCGCACCCTTGGACACCAAGAAGCAATACCCCTTTTGGTGCCGGAAGCCCGTATGCTCGTGCCTGCTCGGTAAAAGCAACGGTTCGTTTGGTCAGCCAGTTTTTCAGAGCGTCCAGACCGCCTACCGAGTCCATCTTTTCCTCTGCGTCGTAAAACTCCAACAGACCGCTCTTGCGGATTATCTGTTTCTTCTCGGCGTTTATTACCTCAAGACTCTTTCCATCGAGGCCGCGGTTTTGCACCAGGGTTTTTGCAAGAACATTCTCCGCTTCCGACAATGTAAGTCCCAGCAGGGCATTAACTACTTGCTCACGACCTTTGACGTCTATTCTCACATTAAGTTTAGGATTATCCTTAACTTCCTGGATAATTCTGTCCAGGAGTACAGCAAAATCGGTTGCAGTCGGCAAATCAAAGTCAACCAGCGTTATATCCTTTTCCAGTTCAGCAGGCATCTCGAACATCGGGCTGACGATAATTATCGTTTTATAGGTGTTTTTTAGCGATGTTGCGACTTCTCTCAGTCGTCGAATTACAGACATGTTCTGGGTCTTCAAAAAGGGATGGAAGTCTTTGAATACATAAAGTGCCGGATCAATGTGCTCTATAACATTGCCAAGTGCCACAAGCGGATCTTGTGTTGTACCGTCTTGCTTTTGCGATTGTATGCTTGTTCCACCAGGTACAAGTCCTGTGTTAATCGACCACTCAAATACATTTTTGCCTAACCTCGTCGCAATTTTTGCCACCTCTGCCAATACCCGCTGTTCCTCCCAGCTTATTACATATATCAGCGGATATCGCGCCCTGACGAGCACTTCCAATTCACTCATTTGTTTTTTACCGTTCTCATTCTTCGCGATTTGTTGAACCGGTTTTAATGGTTTGGGTTCCGCCATCTTCTTTTGTCTCCATCTTAAGTGACAGTGCACTATTATTAGGCTCTACCGTACGCGCTACTTCCATAAGCGTTTCATCAGGTGCAAGCATAACCACCTGGCCACTCCTCAATATCCGAATTTCAAAATCGCCCGGTTTTCGCTTGTATGGCCCCTTTTTCATTTTATAAGTCTCAACCCCATGCTCCTTGCCAAATTTAGAGCACTTTGTACATCTTCTTCTTTAAGATATCCCTTAGGCGCTGAAACCGCCTCTGCTGGCGGTATATAATTTGTCCTCAAACTCAATTTTACTTCCGGCATTTTTTCTGCCAGCCATTCGAGCACGGGTTTAAGACAACATTCGTTATGACCTGGGATAACTACGTGACGGACTATTATTTCCGAATGCTTCCATGCTTTCAGTATATTTTCCTTTGCTACCTCAACATAATCTCGTGCTTCAAGCATAGCCTCTGCGCATCTGGAATCTCCACATTTCAAATCTGCAAGATACACATCTGCCAACCCTGTCATCAGCCTGTCCACTATATCATTATAATACATATTAGAGTTCCACACAACTTTTGTCTTTGAATCTGCTAGCGAAAGCAGTTCGAGAACCCCGTGCAGATTTACCGCAGGTTCACCTCCAAGTAAGTTAAGCGTTTTCGCCCCTTCTTTCCGGCGTCGGACGATTCTTTTTGCCATATCTTCATAATTTATCTTCTCTGCTGCCCGGGGTTCTTCATTCCATTCTGCCACAAGACAAAATTCACATCTCAGGTTGCATCCGGCGAAATGGACCTGGTGGGAAGGTATTAACTCCTGTTCCTCACCACAATATATCATTTCCCGAAAAACGCGAACCGTGGCGTCCAGTCCACAATAACCCTTTTCGCCGGCTGTTCGGTTGACGCCGCACTCATGCGGGCAAAGCCTGCAACAGCTCAACTCTTCCCTTGCCTGTCTTGCCCTCTCCGACGCCTGTTTGTGTGCTTCTGCATTCATATTTATATAATTCAGTCAATATCGACAAATCCGCCAGGACGTTTCTGGCCTGTCGTTTTTCCGATGCCGTAAATCATCCGCAACCGCAGCTTCGAGTAGAGATACGCAAACAAAGCACCAGAAATCCAGACCAGATTTATTGGAAAAGTTATGCTCATCAGGATTCCTGTGGCTATCAGAATCAAAACTATATATTCTGATTTGACAGCGATGAAAAAAACGAAGAATTTTCTACCCCGGAAAATAAGTCCCAGGATTGTTATAAGTCCGTAGCTGCATCCTGCTGCACCGGCGCCGATAAAATCATTGTCGGTCAACAGATTCACAATAACCCAAATCAGGCCGCACCCCGTTGACACAACCAGCCATAGGCTCACAAAAGAAGCTGTCTTCCATTCCCTCTCGATTATGCTACCGATAAAAAGAATCATTATGCCACTGAGCACCAAGTTCATCGGCGAATCAGTAACAAATGGATATGTAATTAATTGCCAAATCCTCCCATGGATTACCTTTGTTGCACTAACAGCTAAAAAACTTTTCGTAAAGCTCGGCAAGAAAACTGATAATAGAATTCCTGCAATCGACAACACAATGATATAAGTTACTGCCGGCGTGAAAAGTTTGCCTGGCGAGCGAAAAGTCCATTGTGTTTGTTCCAATCTCTCCATATAGATAGATTCCTCTCGTTTACGCTGTGCAAACATAAAACTCTGACAATCTTGACCATGTTAATTATAATTTGCAGGCAAAATATGTCAATAAATTTGACACCTCAAGTTGAAGTCGTTGCTAAAAGTTTATTGCTACAGAAATCCCATTTTTATCGAAAATACTGATTAGTATTAGAATCCGTATTTACTTAACAGTATTAGACATCAGCAGACACGAAGGGGCGTAGCTAAATGGCACAGGTTAGGGTATTAAGAGCCTCTAACAAAACCTCAAGGATTGATACTGGTATAGCCGATGAAAACAATGGTTGAAAAACTTATGAAAACCCTTAGTCATAGAGGACTTATTAATGGCCAAGCCATTGTTACCCGACGAATTATGGGAAATCATCGAACCAGTTTTGCCCAAACTACCGTCTCGTCCCAAGGGGGGCAGGCCACCTGTGAGCAACCGGAAAGCTCTGACAGGGATTCTTTTTGTGCTCAAGACCGGTATCGGTTGGGAATATCTTCCATTGGAGATGGGATGTGGTTCCGGGATGACCTGCTGGCGTCGGCTTCGCGACTGGCACAAAGCAGGCATCTGGGACAAAATACACCATATCTTGCTCAACAAACTTCGCCACGCAGACCAAATCGATTTTTCACGGGCGGTAGTAGATTCGTCTTCAGTTCGTGCTGTTTTTGGGGGGCGAAAACAGGCCCAAATCCCACGGATAGGCGAAAAATGGGTTCGAAGCATCATGTCATCACCGACGCCGAAGGAGTCCCGCTCGCAGTCCAATTGACCGGCGCAAACCGACATGATGTCACACAACTGCTGCCTCTGGTGAAAGCCATTCCTCCTATCGCGGGAAAGGTAGGTCGACCTCGCTGTAAACCCGATTGTGTTCACGGAGATCGAGGCTACGATTCCGAACCGCACCGTAAAGAAATTCGTCAGAAAGGAATTGAGCCTGTATTGGCCAAACGCCGAACTAAAAACGGCAGCGGTTTGGGTGTCTTTCGCTGGGTGGTCGAACGCACACTGTCGTGGCTGCATCAATTCCGACGGTTGCGGGTTCGCTATGAACGCCGAGCAGATATCCATGAGGCTCTGCTCGAAATTGGTTGTATTGTTATCTGTCATAACACATTACAAAACAAGTTTTGTTAGAGGCTCTTAATAAAAAATGTCTTAATTTGCCATATTCATGCTGTAGACCTGCAATATGAAGAATCTTTACTTACACAGCATCAGTCAAAGACTTTGAAATTTTTAACTATGAACCTATCCCAAAACCTCCATTATCGACGTTTTCAATGCCATAAATGGCGCTTTTTGAGGTTTTGGGATGGCTTGTAAGGAAACGTTTTGTTATTTATTTTCTGTCTTTGTCCGTGGATTAAGTTCATCTGACATAACTTTGATCTTCTCAGGCTCTTTAATACCACCTTCGTAATAGGCTATTTGTTTGGGAAAATCCCAAGTGAATTTAGATGCAAACCAATCCGTAATTAAAGATTTCCTATATTTGTTGTAGTCTTTGCACAATGTAATCCAATCGTCCAATGCTGTTTTAATTTCGTTGAAACCCTCTTCCACAGCAGCCATTGCTTTCTGATACGTTTCAGTTGTCCTAAGCTGTGGATAAGCTTCAAATGCAACACGCACATTTATCAGGGACTTTCCAAAATCGGCACCCAACTTTGTCAAATCCATTATAGAAGAGGATTTTTCGTCTCGTGCTTTTTCATATTCCTTTTCCGCAGTATCGTAGGCAGCCCTTGCCTTGGCAACTTCGATGTAGGTTTCTTTCTCCAGGATACCTTCCTGATCGGCGAGGGTCCATACAGATTTCATTTTCTGTGAACAGGTGTTGATTGCAGCTGCAAATTTGCTTTTTCCCTCGTTTGTTCTTTCCTGCAGGTTTACCAAGTTGTTATACTTGCTTACGTATGTCAAAAAAAATACACCTGCTCCTACGACTATAATAATAATCAGTGGGAGCAGCACCTTGTAAAATACATTCATTTTCTTTCTCCTTTCCCAATTTCTAAAAGCTGCTTTTCCGTTTCTTCGACAATGACGGAAATGCCTTTGTCATAATTGTTAAAGTTAAGATATTCTTTTGCCTTATTCATTATATCCACCATACGGCTTGACGTCAGCATAGGCAGGCCTCTGCCTATCGAATAGGTCATCTTTTCATCAGCATCCGGCCTTATCAACCAGACTAAACCATTATTACCACCCCCTGTACTCAATCCTTTAGTCCCCAGTTTTAACCATCTGCCATAGTGCGTAGCATAATCAGAAGGGTGTTTAACACCGTTCCGGATTAGTACAACCACTTCTGCGATTCTATCATCCTTCATTTTCTGGCAAATATTGCTGCATTTTACGGCTGTATCTTTTTCGACAACGCCGACGTTGTCAATAATCCAGGAAGTTGTAAGTGGAGGAAAAGGTGGATCTCCTTTTGGAACGGCAACATTATCATCCGTGCCATCATTGACTTTTTTGCAACCGATGCAAGATAATAAGACAACAATAAGTAAAATCGAAGCTATATATTTCTTCAAGCCTCAGTCCCTTTCCAAATAGGGCAATTCTGCTTATTTTGACATACTTTACAAAGAGGACACTGATGGTTAATTTTTCTCTCGCAGCCGGCGCCGCCTCCACCTGCACAAGCACAGGCACAAGCACAACCTACGCAAGCACAGGCACAAACACAGGAAAAGGACCTTCCTCCGAAACCTCCACCTCCGCCAGTAGATACCCCTTTTCCCCTCGAAGAACCTCCGTAATAAATACTTCCACCGCTTCCATATTTGGTTCTTCTATCATGACCGGAAAAGAGAGTGCGATATCGACGAAGATAACTTACCAATATGAAAATCACAATGGCGATAAAAAAAACAAAAAACCATGGAAATTCGGGATTTGGTTTTTGCTGTGTTATCATCGTGGGAAAGAACGTTTTGGGAAAAGAAACGGAAATGTTGAATTTTTCGCCTTTTCCCAGATTGGATTTTTCCCAAAACATGCTCTGACCTTCTGTTCTTGCAGGGACCGGCTTGGCCTTTACTGTTTCCATCTTTGCGAAGAAAAAAATCTCCAGCGTCAGATGGTTCGTTTCAGCCCTGTCATACCAGCCGGGTGTAAAATCGAGCTTATAATTGTTCCCTTCTGCATAAAACAAGCGATTTTGAGTAATTGCGAATGAAATTTCAAAAGTTTCATTCGGTTTGTAATCCTTATCGAGGTCAATTCTTACTCCTGACCAGCTGCCGTAATTGTCTGCCTGAATACTTCTTACAGCTCCTTTGTTCTTATTTTGAATAATTTGGAAGCTGCTGTTTGGTGTGCCGACAGTTATCCATGGTATATCTCCACCGGTAACGAGCCATTTTTGATAGTATTCTATTTCAACATTACCATCTGATTTGGGTATGAGTTTTACTTTGTAATCCAGTATCGTGTAGGTTCCTGTGTCTGCCCAGCCGAACGTTTGGGCAAAGATTAAAGACGAAATGAAGACCATTATTTGAAAGGGTATCTTTTTCAAAGTTTATCTCCTTTGCTTTCAAGGGGACAAGCTCCGCCACAAATCTGATTGTGAATGCAATCCTTACATGCCGTATCTTCCTGAGCGAAACCGTGATTGCGAAGCTTTTAAACAAGTAGGATGGTTCCATATATTTGCCCACAAATCATTAAGAATATTGCCGACAGTTTCCGGCCAGCTCTGGCAGGGTAAAACTGTTCCATCGGGCTGAATAGTCATATTATATGCCGCTGCTGAACAGCCTTTAGCACCGAAACCGAGCCTCCACGGGATTTAGGTGCAGATAGCAGGTCGGAGAATACCATTGGAGGTTTATGTTCAAATTTTTTGCCACATTGATTGCTTTCTCTAAAACTGATTTTATTTCATCCAGTGACAGGCCTGTCTCCTTTTTGGCTGCAATACCTCTGCCGCTGCAAATCAGAGTGTTACAGGACATATTACTCAGGCCGATATCTTTTCCAAACTTCAAAAGTTCATTAAATTGAAAGGCGTTTTCCTTGGTTAGAGTCGTGTTCGTTACTACCTGCATTCCCAGTCCAAGAGCATGTCGAATGCCGGCAACAGTTTGTGAAAATGCATCAAAAGAAGCACCTGCCATTTTATTATGGACCTGGCTTGTATGAGATTCCAGTGTAACCTGAACATAATCTATGCTTGCTTTCCTTAACGGTTCCGAAAGTTCAACAAGCTTTGTTCCGTTGGTTACAATTCCGGTTACGAACTGTTTTGCTTTATCTACCAGCTTTACAATATCCTGGCGAAGAGTAGGTTCGCCTCCTGTGAAAACTACATTAGGGATTCCAATTTCCCATAGCTTGTCAAGTATCTTGGCCCATTCATCATAGGAAAGCTCTTGTGTATCACTATTAGGCCCAGACCACGTGTAACAGTGGGGGCAGTTAAGATTACACTTGTAAGTTACTGCCAGATCCATTCGAGCAGGAGCAATCCATTGCCCAATATCTACTGCTTTAGACTCTAAAGCTGCATCAACAGGACACCGGCCGTCTGCAATGCCAACAATGGTTCCGTAAATCCTGTCAAGGTCGGCACGCAATTGTTTTGTAGTGATTTTCCTGTCAAACAATGGGAAAAAGCCACTATATTTATTTTTCATTCTATCAACGACGAAATTATTTACTTTGTCCGATTGGTCTGCCTGTCCTTGCTGGAATAACCACATTGCTTCAATAATGTAGGAGACAAAATCTGCTGCAACTGCATCGAGCACAAGAAGAATCCGACCATCTATCCAAAGGAAATTTTCTTCTGTAGGGTCCTTTAATCTTAAATGAAACCTGTGGCCATTAATAGTTGCATGCATTATCCCTGATTTAGTAAATGGATATTCTACTGTCATCCCTTTTTACTCCTGGAACTTTGCATAACAGCCCGTGTAACTTTGATTTATCTTTACGAATCTAAGCTGTTATGAACTTAAAATCTTCGTTCGTTTATATTAATTTGGCCTTCCTTAACAGGCAAGTTTACAATAAAGATAGAACACGTCTACCTTTTTTTATTCAACCATAAAAAAATAATTTAGCCCGCATATTTCATATCCGTGTATTTGTGAAGGGTGAAGTCATTTCAGTTACAAAAGACTCTGCATCGAATGACATCAGTACTCATAAATAACACGTCTTTTATCATTCCCGTTCCCAGAAGTAAGGGTACTTGCTATAAATACTTTGGCGTTTCCTTTTAAGCATCAGTTCACCAAGCAAACGTCGAATGAGCATAAAAAAGGGAGGCAGGTTATTTATTTAACTGGTTGCGAGTCTGTCTCCCTGCTGTGATGTGCTGGTAGGCACAATCATCGGGCACAACAACGCTTGTATTTTTTGCCGCTGCCGCAGGGGCATGGGTCGTTTCTACCAATGCGACTATTTGTATCTGGAAAAGGAATGAATCTGGTTCTCTTTCGACGTCTTCATAGGTAATCCGCGAATATGCATTTGACTCAAGGCAGAGTTGAATAATAGATGCTGTCAAATCAGCCTTTTGCCCAACAGAAAAATCTTGGAATTTCTCAGGTCCTCCATCGAATCGCTGCGTTAGCAAATTAAGAATTTCTGCTAGCGTATCCGCATCTACCGGCAGAGCAGCACCGGACGTCATTACAAAGTCTTCGAATGGTATAATCCTGGCAGCAATTACAACGCCTTGCACAGCCGTCTGGCTAAACCCAATATCAACGAGGAAAAATCTTTTGTCTCTCAGCAGATCATGTGCCCCAATTCCAATGCCATCCACGACATCCTCTACCTGTACGAGTGAGTAATATGAATCCAACATTGCATTAAGCACAATATATTCATCAGAATCAGAAGTTGGCGGATGCTTCATCTTATACCGAGATACAGTATTTACACCGTCCTCATAATAATCATATATGCAATAGTCCATCAAAACATCTGCTTCATGTTGTTCCTGAAAAACAAAAACACCAGACTTTGAAATCCCCAGCTTTTTTGCACATTTCTTAAGTGCCTTTTTGGGCAAATAGTCAAGTAAAGTGCTGTGTAATTGTCGGTTGATTTTTCGAAAGCACTTGTAGCGATCTTCCAGTTCGGCGTAATCTGTTTCGACAGATCTATCCATCAAATGTAACCTCATTATTCAAAAGAAAAATCACCTACTAAGTTCTGCTATAAATGCTGAGCTATCACCGTCATGGATGAAGATCCTGCCGGATAGCTTTCCATCTTCCTCAAGAATTGCCCGACCTCGGCCAGAGGCAGGGTCCATCTCATCTGAACCTTCCCATGACCATTCGACCGATGGTTTTCCATCCCTATCCGTCAGACAATAGTCCATAAAGCCCTGGACCAAACAGAACTGAAACCTGCCTCTGCTGTCAGGGCCGAACTCAATAAATGCGTGAACCTCCATATTGAATGACTCAGGGTCCCATGCTTCCATCTCGGTAATATTCCAACGGCCAATTATTGGCGATTTAGAATTCGCTTCCATAAATAACTTCTTTTTGATTTTTCCCCAATTTTTCGGTTCACTGCGGTGTATATTCCCACGCCTTTACAGGCGTGGCACTTATTGTTTCAGGCTTTGCCTGTCCAGCAACTTCGTTGCTGGAAATGGCTCTCACCCCCGCCTTCACAGGCGGGGAACTCCCGCGAAATTAGAGCCGGCAACACCTCACAACTTCCGTTACTATAGACTTCCGGCCCAGTTTGGTCAAGAGTCTACATTGTTATCTTTTGGTGTTTTTACCACCAGCAGGGGACATTGGCAAGGGTTTGGGCAAGACGCGGCAGTCTCCCGGCTGCTGTTAAGCAGACTCAATATGAGTGGTTGTATGTAATATCAGCAGTATGTCCGCAGAGAAATACTAAAATCTCGCTGGCCATTACCTATGAAGCTCAAAACCTCATTTTTTCGAGTTACCGGAATGACTTTGATTACGTTGTTGCTCAAAAGTTGATATAAACGTTCCTGATAAGCTGAAAGTCGAAAAAAGTAATTCGTTTCCTTAACCTCTATAGGTTGCGTTCCGTGATCCGGACAGCATCCATTTACCAAATCTTTTTCTAAATAGAAATCCTCACAGCCGCTGCAGTATAAACCTTCATAATCTTTTTTGTAAATAGACTTGCAGAACTTGAAGCGGCGGTAAAATAGCGATTTGATTGGATTGAGAGAAAGGCCGGGCGTTTCGTGTCATATAGTTTCTTGTGTTTTATAATACTAATTTTTGTTTTGCTCCGGCAGTTCAAACTGAGAGGCAACTGGCCGAAATTTGAACCCCTCATAAATGAAGAAAACCGCTGTTATTTCGACGATTCTTCGCTAATAAAATCGGGGCAACTGTCCTTCGTTTGAACCGTTGCTTGACGCCTTTCTAGAAATCCGCCTAAATAATAACCCAGAACTGCAATTAGCACAAGAACTTGCAAAAAAATATGGTTAATGCGTTGGTCTTTCGCCTTTTGACAAACAATTATATTTTCAAGATTGACCATGCGGGCGGAGAGGGCGGGATTCGAACCGCCCTCTTTTGCAATATGTTATAAAATAAGCACTTATGACACAAGTTCTTTTTTGGTAAAGGATTAACCGCTACGATACGTTACTATACCTATACGATTCGTTACTAATAGAGACTACTTCAAAATCCTTATTAAAAGGTGAACAATAATTGAGTGGTTTTCTCGGTAAATCTATTCTGCCTACGGTTGCCGTACTGAGATGACCCATAAACTCATAATAATGCAATCTAACGTCAGCATTAAGGTTCGGTAAGTTTGCCGAGCTGTAATCTCGGTCGCTTGGTTCGGCTTTCTTTCATCGACTCGGCGGGATCCATGGGATATCGAGAAGATGTGCAACCTCTGCTACCGTACGGTGCGCTCAGAGCTTTACTTGAGAGTTCATTAGCTGCGGCAGCATCAACAGACTCAAGGATTCGCCGGACATCTGCTATTCGCTGCGGCGGAACCGAGAGCGCAGTAATATCCATTCCGACGAGAACAGGTATGAGTTTGGGGGCAAAGGCCATATCGCCACAAAGGGAGAGAGACTTGTTGTGTTGCCGGGCGGCATCCGTCACAGTCCTTATGACTCTCAGGATAGCTGGATGCCACGGCGTGTACCAACCGGCGACTTGTTCATTTGTGCGGTCGACACCGAGCATGTATTGGACAAGGTCGTTACTGCCGATGGAGAGAAAATCCGCTACCTCGGCCAATTCCTCGGCCACACCCACAGCGGACGGCAACTCTATCATTGCACCCACCTTGGGACTGGATTGATGAGGCTCATGCATGGACTTTAGGTTCCGGATAGTGTCGGCGACAAGACTGCGGGCGTAAAGAAAACCGTCTACAGACGACACGAAAGGGAACATGATACTGATGGCTCGATCATGTCCAGCTCGCAAGAGTGCACGGATCTGTGTCTCGAATATTTCCAAGTGGCGGAATGAAAAGCGGATTCCTCGAAGCCCAAGAAACGGGTTCGACTCCATGCCCGCGGGAAAGTACCGCAGAACCTTGTCCCCCCCTACATCCAGTGTGCGCAGCACGATCTCGCCTTCTCCGGCATCTTCCACTATCTTGCGATAAATGGCATACTGTTCTTCTTCTGACGGAGGGTCATCTCGGATCAGAAATGGTATCTCGCTACGGTACAGGCCGATACCTTCGGCCCCCAACGCGCGGGCTACGTTGACCTCGCTGACAAGGCTTATTGCAGCAAGAACACGGATCCTGCGGCCGTCATGCGTTTTAGTGGGCGGCCGCAACATAGCTTTATCCTTAAAGACCTTACCTCGCATCTCCAAAAGACCCTCGTAACTGGAAAGGATCTTCGGGTCGGGATTTACGTAGATCGTGCCATTGTTGCCATCCATGAGAAGCGCTGTGCCGGTGGTCACGTTCCCTAAGAGTCTTGTATCAATGAGAATCATCGGTATTTCGAGGCCACGCGCAAGAACCGAAATATGGGCTGTGACTCCTCCTGCCGTAAGAATGATGCCTTCTGCTCTCTGCGCCACCAATCGCAACACGTCCGATGGCAATAACCGTTGAGTGATGATGATCTGGCCATGATAATCGAGTCCCAATTCTGCTTCTGCGCTCTGGGCCAAATTCGTGAGAAGACGATGTGCGAGGTCATTTAGGTCATCCGTTTTCTCACGGAAGCGCATATTCGGACTATGGGAAAACACTACAATGTATTCACCCGTAACCGCTTTGATCGCGTCCGGCACACGAATCCCGGCTTCGATCTGTTTGCGAATCTTCCCTGTGAATCCTTCGTCACGCAGCATGGCGAGATGGGCACCGAAAATCTGTAACACCGCTTCAGTCATACGTTTCTGGATCCGCTGCTGAAACCCACGGAGTTGCTCTTGCGTCCTGCGTACGGCGAGACTCAAAATCCTGAATAGTGTATGTCGCTGCTACTCTGGCCTCAACATTGTTAACGATTTCGGACGGAACTGGTGGCATGACCGCGGTTCCCATGGCGACACCGTCTGCGGCAGGTTGTCCCGTGATAGTTTGGAATCTTTTAATCATGTCTTGGCATCCTCGCCGTACGGCACAAATCACCTTCCGGAAATCTCACAGCGATTTGCGGTCAGGTGCATTGATTTGTCATGTGGCTGTAACCCTTAACATTTCGTTCCCGCATTTTTGAAACTAATACGATACTTTCTTCATATCGACCACAAAACTACCTTTTTCAAGTCTATCCACGACTGTCTCGAGATGTCTTGATTTTTTGGCTCTCAACTCCAACAGAGGGAATATCCTTACTTCCAATGCAACTCGACAGAGTTCTTCAGTGTTCTTGTCGGCGCACTGCGTCACAACCGAGAACAGCACGGGGTACAAGAAAATAAAATGAAATTTTAACCCTGCATACTTCCCTCTGTCACTGGCCAACCGCCTGATTTTTTGCAGACTGATCGCTAAGCAGATTATACAGCCACGCAAATACCAACCCGCCGACGAATCCATCCGCCAATGCCCAGCCCAAGCCGATTAAACTACCCATAGGAGTAATTGAAAAACCCCGGTATATCTTCCCTATGATGGTAACTTCTCCTGTAGCCCCTTCAAAAGCCATAATCCACCAAGCTAACGCAAATACTCCGAATCCCCACATCAAACCACACGTCAGTGCAAATACCTTTACATTCAGCTTCATACTGGCCCCTTTCCGAAATTTAATTTCTGCTGGAATTAAGTTTCTTTACCTTTGCTTCGTTGTTTTTTCCTCCCGTTACAGTTACTCGCAGAATGGTCAGCAACAGTATCAATAATAGCACAGCTTTGTCTAACTTCAGACAGTTTTTGCCGAAAGACCAACCTGTTTTATATCAAATATTCTGTATGCGGCAAGTTTTATTCGGTCATTGACTAAAAACCACGCAAAAGCATAGCCCCAAACCAACGCGGCCCACTTCCATCCAACTGGTGTCATAAAAAGTCCATACACTGAAATAAGCGTGGCAATCACTTGAGTACCTATGACAGCAAAAAGCAGAATATTAGAAGGCCGATGTGACCAGAAAGCCCTACGGGTACGTGTAAGGAAAATAGTTAGATGGCCAGCCACAGACAGTTTCAGGTACATCAGCGACCGGATGAAGTCACGGTCAAGATGAAATACGCGTTCCCCAAGATAAAACAGCCCGAATGATGCGACAACACCTGCCACCCCTAAGACCGTTGCTATTCCCAGCACCATGCGCATGTTCCAAGCCTCTGGCTTGTTCAAGTAGTGAACCTTGTCATACGCAATGGACAGGATCGCGCCATCGTTGAGCAAGGCCAAGAGCACAATCATTACCGCCGTGACCGGGTAGAAGTTGAATATCAGGATGGAAAGTGTCATAAACAGCAGTACACGGATCGTCTCGGCGATGCGGTATATCGCGTAACTGTTCATTCGCTGGAAGATTTTGCGGCTTTCCTTGATCGCGTCGATGATTACCGACAGGCCGGGCATCAGCAGCACAATGGAAGCCGCCGCGCGCGCTGCGTCCGTCGCACCCGAAACAGCAATGCCGCAGTCGGCCTTCTTCAGCGCGGGGGCGTCGTTTACCCCGTCGCCAGTCATGCCGACGATGTGGCTGCGCTGCTGCAGGACATCTACAATGTGGAACTTATGTTCTGGGAATACCTGGGCGAAACCGTCGGCCTTCTCGATGGACTCGGCCAGCTGCGCCGTCTCGTGATGCTTCGTATCGCCGAAGCCGCTGGCATCGAGAATATTTGTGCCCAGCCCCAATTTCCCGGCAGTTTCCCGAGCGATGGCCATTTGATCTCCCGTAACCATCTTGACGTTCACGCCCATCTGCCGAGCGCTTGCGATAGTTGCTTTGGAATCTTCCCGAGGCGGATCGAATAGGGGCAACACACCAAGAAACTGCCATTGGCCTTCTCCCTCAGCCCGCGCCACGCCCAATGAACGGAACCCGCGCACCGCAAATTCGTTGACGGCTTTCTCGATGGCGGGTTTGACCTGCCTGGCATTGGCCGACAATTCCAAAATCACCTGCGGCGCACCCTTGGTCACCTTGAACTCCTTTCCGTCCGCACCCTTGACGGTGGCTTCGGTGCGTTTATGCACGGGATCGAATGGCTGGAAATGGACCACCTGATAACCCTTCAGAGCCTGATCATTTTTCAGACCGCCCAGCACGGCCAGGTCAATTGTATCCTTATTGTCCTCGCGCGACGCCAGTGCGGCGCTAAGGACAACTTGCTCGGCTGGGATACTGTTCACGCTGAACGGATCACCCAGCGTCAGCTTGTTCTGGGTCAGGGTGCCGGTCTTGTCCGCGCACAGCACGTCCACTCCCGCCAATTCCTCGATGGCCGCCAACCGGGTCACAATCGCCTCTTTCTTGGCCAGCAGGCGCACACCGACTGCCATTGTCACCGACAGCACCGTAGGCATCGCTACGGGAATCGCTGCCACCGTCAACACTAACGCGAACTGGAGCGTGGTGAGCATCCGGTCGCCGCGGAAGAGCGCGACGGTAATAATCATCGCCACCAGACCCACCGCGAGGATGATCAGGTAATCGCCAATCTTCAGTACGGCACGCTGGAAATGGCTGACAGTATGCGCCTCCTGCACCAGTTGCGCCGTCTTGCCGAAGTAGGTGTTTGCACCCGTGGCATAGACCAGTGCGCCGATTTCACCCTCACGAATGATCGAACCGGAAAACACCGCCTCGCCAGATTTACGCGTGACGGGCAAAGATTCACCTGTCAACGCGGACTGATCCACCTCCACCGGGTCACCCTTTAACAATCGCGCATCCGCCGGCACAATGTCGCCCAGGCGTATGCGGATGACATCGCCCGGCACCAACTCACTCGCCGCCGGGGTGATCCACTTACCATCACGTTTCACCCGAGCCTTAATCGCCAGCTTTGTCTTCAGGGCAGCGATAGCGTTGCCCGCCTGGTGTTCTTCCCAGAATCCGACCATGGCGTTTGCCAGAAGCAGAAGCAAGATGATGGCAAAGTCCGGCCAATGCCGGGCCACCGCCGAAAGGATCACGGCCGCTTCGATCATCCACGGGATAGGACCCCAAAAATAGGTAAGGAATTTCAGGAACGGATTGGTTTTCTTTTCTTCAATCTCGTTAGGTCCATATTGGGTCAGCCGTTTCTGCGCCTCGGCTTGACTGAGGCCGTCCGGCGACGACCCCAATTTTTTCTCCACTTCCGGCAGGGGCAGGGATTTCAAATCGTCTTTTACATTGGGCTTCGATCCCGGCTTCGATTCGGGAGCCCTGGGCTGGTCGGTGTTTGGTTTCATAATGTGTATCCTTTCACGGTTTTGAATTTTCGAAATTAGGAGCGTTACACCTTTGCTTCCGGCGGGTCGGCAACTCCTCCCGGCGGTAAGAAATCCGGCACATCAAGGCGTGCCACGCCAATCCGGTCGTCGGCCATCCCATAATAGACGTCGAAGCGGTCCGGTGAGCCAAGATCGTCGCGCCGGTCGATGCCGGTGGGGAACACGACATTGGCGATGATCCCACGGCGTTCTTGCGGCAGCACCGGCGTCAACACCGGCTTCGCCGAACGATAGCGGATCAAGCGAGGATGCTCCTTCGAGAGCACCATCACCCCGGCCGAGTAGCACAGCTTATGTCCATCGTTGCTCGGCTCCGACATTTTGCTCACACCGTGGTAAATGATCAGCCAGCCGTGCCGGGTTAGTATGGGCGGAGTGCCGCCACCGATTTTGAGCCGCTCCCAGGGCGATACCGGAGTCGCGAGCCGATGATGCGAGTTAAACAGGCCGAGGTGACCCGGTTCGAGGCCCTCCAAGGCCATCGGGCAGTAGGAAATCCAGATGCTTTCATGATCGAGGTCCACCACCCGGGACACGGGGTGGCAGGCGGTTTCCTCGGGACGAGTGCCGGGGAAAAGAGGGCGATGGAGTATAGCCAGTCTGCATTTTCCCGGCGTGATTGGGAACGGCGATAGGGAAGACGCTGGCATCCTTGTTGTCCACGTGGACGAAATCGATGCCGTGATATGGAGCAAAGGTCGCGAGCCCAAGTCGCTTCCAGCGGAACAAATCCTCCGATACGGCCAAGGCGATCCGTGGGCCTTGGGGCGAAAGTGCCGTGTAAGTCATCACGTAGCGCTGGAACCGTTCCACAAACGTGATACGAGGATCCTCGCAGCCACCACCGCCGTCGGGCCGCCGCTCATAATCGGCTTCCGGCTCCAGTGCGATGCCGAGCCGCTCGACGCCTGCCGGATCGCTGGCTTCATTGAACCGTACTCGTACAATGCCGATGCGTGAATAATTGCCCCGCGCGACGAGCCGTGGAAACAGGTAAAGCTTACCATCAGGGCCACGAACGGCAGCCGGATTCAGGACACCTTCGATCTCCTGGGGATTACCCGGCTGCGGCTTCATCACCAGCCCCAGGCGCCGCAACATAAATCCACTCATAAAATCCTTTCACAAGGTCACGCTTGCTGATAGCGATCTAAACAAGCGATGATTGCTTCGGTAACCCGTTTCGTCTCATTGGGACCTCGAACTGGGATAGAAACAACACCTGCTTCTTCAGCCGGATAGTCGTTTCCACCAGGGAACAAGGCATCCCCGATAAAAATCATCTCCTGAATTGCAATGCCAAGGGTGTCCCGGAGTTTTCTAATCCCGTAGGCTTTGTCGATGCCGGGCTTGGTGACGTCAACGGATGTTGTGCCACCCAGTCGCACGGAAAACTCGGGGATAAGCTTATCAAGGATTGCTTTTATTTTCTTCCGCTTGGTGAAGTCAGGGTCCCATTTTTTCTTTTCTTCGATGGGAGCTTGCTGCCCTAATGCGGAAAATGTTATCTGGCTTCCCCGATCTTCAATTATCTCTCCCCAGACCTTTTCGACCTTGAAGTCCGCTACTCTGAGCGCCTTCTTTAGAGAACTGACGATTTTCTCCTTTTCATCCGCCGTGAAATCTTCTGAATAGATCTTTTTCCAATCCCCTGCGTACTGGTAGAACTTTGTTCCACATGTAGGAAGGAGAGACAGATTCTTCAGGCGTTCGTCATAGGGAAGATTGGAGAGCACTTGTTTCTCAAACTGCGGCCAATCGCCTCCGGAAATCACGGCCACTTTGACGATGCCGAGAAGGTCATGCAGCAGCGCCGCCATTTCGGTATCAAGAGACGATTTACTTTCGGCAAGTGTACCGTCCAGATCATAAACAATTAGCTTTTTCATTATCCTTCCACCTCTGAATTTGTGCGATCTCGCTTAGAGTTTTCGCCCCTTTGGCCAAACGCCGGCCGCCCCAGAGCCGATACTGATGGATCGGTTCGAATCGCAGGGGATACAGAAGCATTTGACTCATGGTATGTCTCTTTGTTGCCATGCTCATGTCCTTTCCATCGCGGCATTGTATTCGCCACGGTGCGCAGCCCGGTTGCACATGGCTCGATGGTACAGAGCTTGCTGTGCCGCCAACACGTGGGTCTCCTTGGTCCGGAGAATCCCCAACTTGGCAAATCGTTTGTTGCAGGTTGGATTACTTTCATCCATCGCCACCAGGTCCTTATCGCCGGCGACCAGCGCCCTCGCGGTGTCTATAAGCTCTTGCGCATTCATTCGGGGTCGCTCCACTTCCAGTTCCGGATTTCCGGCATGTCTTGGCCGTGCTTGTTGATGTACTGCTTGTGCTCGATGAGCTTGTCCTGCACCATCTGCTTCAGGTAGGCCCCCTTAGCACCCAACTGCGGTAGCCGATCAACCACGTCTTGTACGAGGTGGAACCGGTCCAGCTCGTTCTGTACCCTTATGTCAAAGGCCGTCGTGATGGTGCCCTCTTCCTTGTAGCCTCGGACGTGCAGGTTGTGGTTGGTCCGGCGGTAGGTCAGCCTGTGGACCAGCCAGGGGTATCCATGAAAGCCAAAGATGATGTGCTTGTCTTTCGTGAAAAGCGAGTCGTAATCCTTGTCGCTCAGCCCGTGCGGGTGCTCCGTGCTGGGCTCCAGCTTCATGAGATCGACGACGTTGACCACCCGGATTTTCAGATCGGGCAGATGTTTGCGAAGGATGGAAACGGCAGCCAAGATCTCCAGCGTGGGCGTGTCTCCGCAACAGGCCATTACCACGTCCGGCTCGGCGTCTTGGTCGTTGCTGGCCCATTGCCAGATGCCAATGCCCTCGGTGCAGTGCTTGACGGCGGCGTCCATGGTCAGCCATTGAGGCAGTGCGTGTTTTCCCGCAACCACCACGTTCACATAGTGCCGGCTGCGCAGGCAGTGATCAAAAACCGACAACAGGCAGTTGGCATCGGGCGGAAGGTAAACGCGCACGATATCGGCCTTCTTGTTCACCACATGGTCGAGGAAGCCGGGATCCTGGTGCGTGAAGCCGTTGTGATCCTGCTGCCAGACGTGGGAGGCGAGCAAATAGTTCAGCGAGGCGATCTTCCGCCGCCACGGCAGTTGCGATGTGACCTTCAGCCACTTGGCGTGCTGGTTGAACATCGAATCAATGATGTGAATGAATGCCTCGTAGCAGTTAAACAACCCGTGCCGTCCTGTGAGCAGATAACCCTCCAGCCAACCTTCGCACTGGTGCTCGCTGAGCATCGAGTCCAGCACGCGTCCGGCGGGCGCGAGAAATTCATCATTCTTTACTGCCCGGGCGTCCCACTGACGATTGGTAACTTCAAAGACCGCGCCCAAAAGATTCGAGAGTGTCTCGTCGGGACCGAATATCCGGAAATTTCGCTGATCCTGATTTAGATTAGCCACATCACGCAGGAAGCTGCCCAGAACGAGTGTATCCTGGGCGTCAACGGCGCCGGGCGAAGGCACCTTCACCGCGTGGATGTGGAAGTCCGGCATTCGCAGGTCGCGCAGCAGAATGCCGCCGTTGGTGTGAGGATTGGCGCTCATCCGCCGGTCGCCCTTAGGCGCCAGTTCGGCCAATTCCGGAATGAGTCGGCCATCCTCATCGAAGAGTTCCTTTGCCTTGTAGCTTTTCATCCAGCTTTCGAGCTGCTTGACATGGTCGGGGTGCTCAGAATCCACCAGGAGCGGCACTTGGTGCGCTCGGAAGGTGCCCTCAACTTGCAGACCATCGACGACTTTCGGTCCCGTCCAGCCCTTGGGTGACCTCAGGACGATCATTGGCCAGCGAGGCCGAGTGGTGTCGTTCTTGTTCCGTGCATTGCTTTGGATTTGCCGAATGCCCTCGATGGCTTTTTCCAAAGTACTGGCCATGAGTTGATGCATCTCTTCCGGGTCATCGCCTTCCACAAAATAGGGTGTCCAGCCGCAGCCTCGCAGAAATTGCTCCAGTTCCTCATGCTCAATGCGGGCCAGCACGGTCGGGTTGGAAATCTTGTAGCCATTGAGGTGCAGGATCGGCAACACGGCTCCGTCGGTAATTGGGTTGAGAAACTTGTTGGACTGCCATGCGGTCGCCAACGGACCGGTTTCCGCTTCGCCGTCGCCGACGACGCAGGCGACGATCAGATCGGGATTGTCAAAGGCGGCTCCGAAGGCATGGCTGAGCGAGTACCCCAACTCGCCACCTTCGTGAATCGACCCCGGCGTCTCCGGCGAAACATGGCTGGAAATCCCGCCGGGAAACGAGAACTGCTTGAACAGCTTCTTGAGCCCGGCCTCATCCTGACTGATGTTCGGATAGACCTCACTGTAGGTGCCCTCAAGGTAAGTATTGGCCACCAGCGCCGGGCCGCCATGACCGGGACCGGCAATGTAGAACATATCCAAGTCATACTTCTTGATGACCCGGTTCAAATGCACATAGATGAAGTTCTGGCCCGGCGTCGTGCCCCAGTGTCCGACCACCAGCGGCTTCACGTGCGACAGTTTCAGCGGCTGCTTCAGCAGCGGATTGTCGTAAAGATAAATCTGGCCGACCGACAGATAGTTGGCGGTGCGCCAGTAGGCATCCATCTTGCCGAGCAGTTCCGGGGAAAGGGTTTTTGTCTTCATGGTTCAATTCTCCTTTTTTCAGCCAAGACCGAGAACGCGGCAAACCGTTTTGGCTATCATGTGTTCTTCGTCCGTGCGAATGACGCGGACCGCAACCCGGCTGGCCGCCGCGGAAATCACGCCCTCATTCGCCGCGTTTCGCTTTTCTTCGAGTACGATACCAAGAAATCCCAACCCGTCGCAAACCCTGGCACGAACTTCTGGCGAGTTCTCCCCGATACCGCCGGCGAATACCAGTGTATCCAGTCCGCCGAGCACTGCGGCGAATGCCCCTATCCATTTGCGAGTATAATAACAAAACAGTTCAACCGCCTCAGCTGCCCTGACATCGCTCGTCTGACGCTCTATCAAATCGCGCATGTCGGAACTGGTTTCAGAAATTCCGAGCAGACCAGATTCATGATTGATGAGATTATTAAACTGTTTGGGTGTCAGATTCTCCGCCCGCATCAGGTACCATGCCACGCCTGGATCTAAATCGCCCGGCCGAGTGCTCATCAGTAATCCGGAGGTCGGCGTGAATCCCATACTGGTGTCAATACTTTTGCCACCATGGACAGCAGTCAAGCTTGCGCCATTACCCAGATGAGCCAGTATCACCCGCCCTTGGGCTGCCTTCGCACCGGCGACACGAGCGAGTTCTTCTATTAGATAGGCATACGATAATCCGTGGAATCCATATCGTTGGATCCCGATCGCGTCGAAACGGCGAGGGATAGGCAAGAGCCGGGCCACACGCGGCATGGTACGGTGAAACGCCGTATCAAAGCAAGCTACTTGAGGCAGTTTAGGATAACGTTGCCGTAACGCCTCGATCAGTTCAACCTCAGCAGGCAGATGATCCGTATCGTACGGGCTGATGCGGTGTAGTTCATTCAGCAATTCCTGTGTGATGCGTTCGGGTTCCGTGTGTTTCATGCCGAAAACCACTCGATGTCCGACGCCACTGATCAAAGAAAAATCAATCTGTTCTTCGAGCCAATCTATCAGGAAATTTGATGCCGACCTGGTATCAGAGGATTCAAGAATGAGACTACCTTTCTGGTTTCCTGTTGAGTCGCTGAAAGTTAAATTCGTACCTGGCAAACCGATACGGTCAACGCTTCCATGAAAACTTTGTTCCAGCGGCTCGCCTGTCTGATACAATGCGAACTTGATGCTCGATGAGCCGCCATTGATTGTCAGCACGCTAGCGTGAGTCGGTTTTGCGGATGACTGGTTTGTCATTTTGCAACCTCCAATCCAAACGAAGCCAGTTTCGCACACGTGGACTTGTAATCCGTGTGACAAATACCTCGAATTCCCAAGCCTTCCGCGACTTGGACAAACATCAGGAGGTTTTCGATATAGACCACCTGATTGGCCGGAACCTGCGCGATATCGAGCGCAACCCGAAAGATGTCCACGTCAGGCTTTCGCAAGTGGACGAAGCAGGAGGAAATGAAAAAATCCACGAACCCATCAAGCTTGAACTTTCGAATCCGATACGCATTCAGTTCGCGCCCTTCGTTGCTGACCACGACAATCTTCAATCTGTACCGTTCCTTGAGGCTGCAGACAAGCTCGATCATCTGAGGGAAAGGCTTCGACTGGGCGAACATGAATTTGCGAAACTGAGCCCGAGTGAACGGTCGCTTTTGGTAGAAGACCACCCGACCTAAATATTCTTCCAGCGTGAGCTTTCCCTCCTCGTAGGTGTCTAAGGCCTGGTTATGCCGGTTTTCCATCTCATCAAAGTCCAGATTGAACTTCTTTGCTGCCAGTTTGCGGGACTCGTGACCCCATCCGTCGGTGAGCAAAACGCCGCCGATATCCAGGAATAATGCCGTAATTGAACTGCTCTTTTTCATTCAGCCTCCTTCAGCACAATCGTGCCACCTGAAGTGGTGTTCAATATGTGGTGTTTGTGGCATTGGTTCTCCTTTGGTGAAACCGCCTCTCCTTACACCGCTCTCTTAAAGTCGATATATCCGCGTTCCACATCCGTACTGACTAATTGCACTCGGAGCCCTTGGCCGACATCCATGCCTTCAAAACCGCTCTCTAATCTTCCTTCAATGGGCGGATGCAGAAGACGGACCCACGTGCCTTTGTCAGATGCGCCGGTGACGATAGCATCGAACTGCTCCCCGATCCTCGATTCCAGCAGTATTGCTGCTGCGGATTTTGTGACCTGCCGTTCAACTTTTGTCGCTGCGTCTTCTTCTTCGGTGCAATGCTTTGCGAGCGATTCCAATTCATCGTTCTCGTAGGGCATGGAACGTCCCACCATTGCTGCTTTCAGCAACCGTTGTGTAATCAGATCGGGGTATCGGCGATTCGGGGCGGTGGAGTGAGTATAGTCCTTGACCGCAAGACCGAAGTGCCCGGCGACACTGCCTCCCGGAAGTTCGACGACGTATTCACCCGCCCCCATGAGCTTGACGACGCTGAGAGATAGATCGGGAAAGCGGAGAGGATCAGCGGCTTTCGCCGATGCCAGGAATTGCTCCAGTGCCTTTGAGTCGGGCTCCCTGGGCAACGTTGAGCCCCGTTCTGCGGCAAGCTCGATGATCCGGTCCCAGCGTTTGGGTATGCGGACTACACGTCGCAGCGACGTAAACTTTTTGGACGCGAGGTATCGTGCGGCAACGCCATTGGCAGCGATCATTAAGTCCTCAATAATTTCTTTGGCCCTGTTCTTTTGTTCGACTTCCAAGTCCTTGAGCTCATCTCCGTCAAAGACCGGACGTGCTTTTATTATTTCGAGGTCAAGCGCACCGTTCAGGTGCCGGAGCGCTTTCAGTTTCTGGGCCACGCGGTCCTGAAGGCGAAGGTTCTCGTCGAGACCTTTGACCGTGCCGATCCCTTGCGGCATCGGGCCATTGCCCTCAAGCCAGGCGCCAACGCTGTTGTAGGCAAGCTTTGCGCGATTACGGACTGTCGCTCCGTAGATGTCTGAACTCTGAAGCGATCCATCCCCGGCAAGAACCATTTCAATGACGATAGCAAGGCGGTCTGATTCATAATTAAGAGAGGTAAGATCCGTGGAGAGTTTCTCGGGCAGCATCGGAAACGTCTCGGCAACAGTATAGACCGAGGTGGTGTTTTGCCTCGCATGATCGTCAAGTGCCAATTGCTTCTTGACGATAGCGTCAACGTCGGCAATGGCGACAAGTATCTTTGCGGCCCCATTGGGCATAGCTTCGGCAACGGTAAGCTGGTCCAGATCACGCGAATCGTCGTTGTCGATGGAGCACCAGAGAAGGCCCCTGAGATTGCGCGTCGGTTCCTCAGTTCGCGTCGCTGGCCCGTGGATTTCGTTGAGCTCGGCGAGCGCCTGAGGAGAAAAATCCGGAAAAAGTCCTCTTTCCATCATCACCTGGTGTGCAATTTTTTGTAAGAGAGAGCGGTGTTGTCTGTCGTCTGTATTCGTCATATTATCACCTTTCTTGAATACCCTGTTGTGATTTCTTGCTCAATGAATGCGTTCTACTCGCCACCGCCATCATTCTCCAAACCTGCGAATAAACCATGTCTTCTACACCTGTTTATCACCGCTGCCACAGTATTTGAACAGCTTCCAAAGAGACCGCCCACGATACCCTGAAGTGCCGAACATAACCCATTGCTCTGGCACCGATGGATCAGGAACTTCGGGAAAATAAGCCGTGACAAGTTTAGGTACGTTCACCAGCATCGCTGGTTCGGCAAGTTTTCCTGCATAAGGGTTTACTTCCATCGTTCTCCCTTTAATTACTCTGATGACTTTTTTATTAAGGTCTCCATCAGCTTGTCGAATGGTTTGTCGAATTTTTCGACGCCTTCGTCTTCAAGCTGCTGAGTCGCTTTGTTGATATTTATCCCGAGTTCAGGCAATCGTGCCATTATCCAGTTGGCTTCTTTGACATCTTGTTCGAGGCGTAATTTCGGATCGCCGTGATCACGGTAGGCGTTGATGGTTTCAAGCATAACCGTGTTTACGGTGTCCGGTCCGATTATCTGTTCAATGTATTTTATATCGCTGTAGTCCGGGTTCTTGGTGCTTGTGCTGGCCCAGAGCAGCCGCTGGACACGAGCACCCTTGTCAGCCAGTTTCTTAAATCTATTACTGCCGAAAATCTCCTTGAAGATCTGATAAGCCGCCTTAGCGCTCGATATGGCCACTTGCCCACACACCTTCTTCGCAATTTCCCTCTTCTTGCCGCCTGGCTCGAGGAATTTCTCCACCAGAGGGTCCAACAGGGTGTCAATACGGCTTAAAAAGAAGCTAGCCACCGAGGCTATATGTTTCACTGGCTTCCCCTGGGCTGTGCGCGCTTTCGAGACCTGCAATGTAGGCTTCCGCAGCCCGTCGATAACGAGGCAACCCAAAGAGCAACGTCACATTGACATTGATTCCTTCGCTGATGAGTTGCTGGAGAGCAGGCAGACCTTCGGACGTCGCCGGGACTTTGATGAAAACGTTGGGCCTGTTCAGTGCAGCCCACAATCGGCGGGCCTCTTCAATTGTACCTTTGGCGTCATGCGCCAGATGAGGGTTGACCTCTAAGCTGACATATCCATCTTTGCCGTCAGTGTTTTCATACACAGACCTGAACTCGTCAGCAGCATCCTGCACGTCACGCTGGCTGAGAGCTTCATAGATTACTTTAACATCTTTTTTCTTGAGGGCCATATCACGAATGTCCTGGTCGTAAATATGGCTTTCCGCTATCGCCTTCTCAAAGATGGATGGGTTCGAAGTCATCCCTCGTAATCCATCCTCCTCAATCAAACGTCGGAGCTCACCGCTTGCGATCAGATCACGTCGGATGTAGTCAAGCCAAATTGACTGACCGAGCGTTTCCAATTTTTTCAAAGGATTGTCTTTCATTATTTTGCCTCCTTATGTTCCAGTGCCGCAACTTTCGCCAGGCGGCGTTGGAATCGCTCGTCGCCGCTGAATTTAGCCTGAAGAAATGTTTTGACCAATTCCCAGGCGAACGCATGGCCGACTACAAGGCCACCAAGACAGATCATGTTCATGTCGTCGTCCTCAACCCCCTGATGAGCCGAAAAAGTTTCATGAATTAAGCTCGCACGTACACCTGCCACTTTGTTGGCAACAACGCACGCCCCCACACCGCTGCCGCAGATGGCTATGCCGCGATCCACCTTCCCGCCAGCGACTGCACGGGCCAAGGGTATAATAAAATCCGGATAATCATCATCCGGCTTCGGCTGGCGATTACCAAATTCGGTCACTTTGTAGCTGGCCTTGCGCAACCTCTCGACGAGGTATTCCTTCAACTCAAACCCTCCATGGTCGGCTGCGACTCCGATGTGTTTCGGCGTCATAGGCAACATTTTTCTTGGATCAGCCATTGGGCTTTCCTTCCAACAAGGTCATATCTCGTTCGCAGACATTCCCCACACTGAATCCGTACTATCGCATCGCAACCGGTCCGGGAACTGAATCGCCAAATGGGATGGCTCCGCCGTGCGAGGCCAAGCTGTTCAAAATTACGCCCGTTCCGTATCCTTCTGAGATGAGATGCTATGCTAAACTTTAACAGGCTCTGTGTGATGCACCTCGGATTCAATGGCTTCTGTGCCTTCGATGATTTTCTTGGCATTGGCCACCTCATCGGCTGTACCATGTGCGACTATAACATATTTACCTGCCTTGATCGCTGTTTCATATTTCACCACACTATCTTTAGGGATGCCTATGCTGTAAAGGGCAGCACCTATGGCGCTGAGGCCTCCAACAACTACAGCGCCTTCCAGCGCTCCAACCAACCAGGCTACCAGCGGACCCGCAACTAAAATCGGCCCAAATCCGGGAATCATAAAGAATGCCGATCCAAATAATAAACTCCAGATACCTCCCCAGAAAGCGCCAAGCTTGCCCCAATACTTCATCCGGTCGCCCGTATTGTAGTACCCGACTACATGCTCGTCAGAGTGATAGTCCTTACCCACAATAGAAAGCTTCTTCATGGCAAACCCCGCTTTCTGCAGTTCTTTGATACCAGTCTCAGCTTCTATGTGTGTGTTATACACTGCAACCATTGCATTTTTATTCTCAGCCATAATTTGATCTCCTTAAATGTTATTGCTGTTTTGATTTTTTGGTTTTAGCTCAAATTTTACTCTTGTACACAACATCGTTACTATGAATCATATTTAGGTTAATATATAGAATAAAAAATCATCTATATACCGTTCTTCCATTTTCAAAGGATTTACCATTTATCTTGTCCTGCTTTCGATTTTGCATATGCAGCTATAAAACACTGTCAGGTCGCTCTCAACATTGAACACGCGTCACCTCTTTACCACTAGAATCGGGATTTTGGTATCCTTGTGGATCACACCATAGGTAACACTGCCAAGGGTCGCAGCTGCTAAAGCGATTTGTCCATGGGAACCCATAACAATAAGGTCTACATTTGATTTTTCAGCCTCTTTCACAATCCCCTCAACAGGATGTCCTGGTTTTATAATAGCCTTCGATTGAACACCTTTTTTTTCACATAGTTTCTTTATTTCTACAGCATATCTTTCAGCAGCCTCCCGTAAATAATCATCTATGGACTCAGCCACACCCGGGAGTGATCGCCCAACAGACACTGTCCGACTTACCAGTAATCGTTTATCCATAACGCTTATGACAATTATTGAGGCATGTAACTGCTTTGCCAGACCAACCGCATATGTACCTGCCTTTTGAGCTGTTTTTGAACCGTCTGTTGGCACAAGAATTGTTGAAATCATAAATTCTCCCTAAATAAAAACTCTTTCTTAAACATTCTTCCAAACAATATATCCCACTGTCTTTTCACCTCTGACTGTACGTCGTTAGCCAAAATAAGACAAATTTGCCTTTTACCCCACAAAAAAAAGATGATATCACCCCTAATTAACGCTGCCTTGCGTAAGTCCAGTCTAAAAATCCCCATGTCAACATTATAATCTGTTTTCTAAAATCATAAAGTAAAATTTCTCGCTAAAGTGTTTGTCTGGTTTTTGTTTAATATTGACGGGATGGACTAAGTAACTTATTCTAATACTTTGAAAATGGGGGAAATTGTGAGTCTTTAAATATTAATTATGCGACGAAGAATAACAGAAGAGACGGTATTATTTATAAGTATCGCCAAGTGGGTTTTTATAGCCACCGTAATCGGGGTAATTGTTGGCTTTTCGACGACTGTATTCATAAAAATCCTGTTGTGGAGCGAATGGCTGGCGGAGCGATTCGGATATTATTTCCTGCTGCTGCCCATGGCGATGGTAATAAGTGTACTTCTCGTGAAATATCTAGCACCGGAAGCTGAAGGACACGGCACGGAGAAGGTAATTGAGGCGATACACAAACGGTCGGGCAGAATAAATATTGCTGTAGTTCCGGTGAAGCTGGCTGCTACAATAATAACACTTATGACAGGTGGGTCTGTCGGTAAGGAAGGGCCATGTGCTCAAATAGGTGCTGCGATTACTTCATTTCTGGCAGGAGTATTGAAATTCGATGACCATGACCGTAAGAAACTTGTGATATGTGGAATAAGCGCCGGGTTTGCGGCGGTATTCGGGACACCAATAAGCGGTGCGTTTTTCGGCGTGGAAGTATTGTTCGTGGGCAGTATTCTTTATGAAGTTCTTTTGCCGTCATTTATCGCTGGAATTACGGCATACCAGATTGCCCGTGGATTTGGGGTGACATACTTTTATCGTCCGCTTAACTTCGTACCTGTATTCAGCGAGGTATTTTTTATAAAGGTGATCTTTGCGGGGGTATTCTTCGGGCTTTGTTCCGGCTTTCTGGTAGAATCGTTAAAAGGTACGGAACTGTTGTCGGCGAAACTGAAAATCCCGGCACCGGTGAAGGCATTTCTGGCCGGAACAGTGCTCGTAATCCTGACATTTATTTTTTCGAAGCAGTATCTCGGACTGGGACTTGACGCAATTCAATCATCGCTGGAGGGGACAAAAATGCCGTGGTACGCTTTCATTATGAAAACTATTTATACTGCTGTAACACTAAGTTTTGGCGGTAGCGGCGGGATAGTTACACCAATATTCTTTATAGGTGCTGCGGCAGGTTCTCTTTTCGCCGTTTTGTTCGGACTTAATCTGGCCACGTTCTCGGCAATAGGACTGGTAAGCCTGCTGGCCGGAGCGGCCAATACACCGATAAGCGCAAGCATAATGGCAGTGGAGCTTTTCGGACCGAAACTTGCGCCTTACGCAACAGTGGCGTGTATAATAAGCTTTCTTATGACTGGACACAGGAGCGTGTATCCGAGCCAGATACTGGCTATAAGCAAATCGCCCTCGCTGAAGGTGGAAGTCGGCAAAGAAGTTGAAGATATTGAGGTGCAGTATAAACCAAGAAAGAAAGCGTTAGTAACCACAGCAGCGAAGATTTTCAAAAGGTTTGAAGCCTGGTTACACAGGAACCAGGATATCGGTAAAAAGCCCTAAAAAAGAAAAGCAAAATAGCGGAGGCCAGAGGCAGCACCATGCATAAAAAACAAAAGGATAAAAATAAGCCTATTGTCTGATAGTGGTACTTTTCGGTGATACTGTCTGTTACTCATAAAAAACCCAAGGCGTAACCAGAGGATTTTTTATCTCATGGTATGCGTTATCTTTTTATCGTCGGATAGAATGTCCAATGCTCACAAAACTTAAATGTGTCGTCACTGGCTTTCTATAAAGTGGGGCTGATAAAAAGGAAAAGTAGGACAATCCTAGGACAGTCGGGTTATAAATGCATTGAAAATGTTTCTTAAGTATGGTTGAATCAGAGAGTTACAAAATGAAATGAAAAAAAAGAGGAGAGAAGCTGGACTCTCCGACACAGAGGAACATAAGCTCTTTATTTTAAGACACTTAAGATGCTGCAGTGAAATCAACGGAGAGGGCGGGATACTGGAAGCACTAAGTTTGAACCGTTCCCTGAGTAACGTAAGTCTTTGTATAACAAAGAGAAAGCCTTTCGACGTTCTTGCCGAACAGACAATTCTTAACAAAAGTCGGGGTGACTGGACTTGAACCAGCGACCTCCTGCTCCCAAAGCAGGTGCTCTAAGCCAAGCTGAGCTACACCCCGATACAAATTTATAGTGAGCTTACCAAACCTGAAATTCTACAAAAAAATGGCCGATACTGCAATAAAATCCTTTGAATACAAAAAACGGAATCGACCTCACACACAATTTTACACCGCCAAACGCCTCTTTTTGCGAGATTTGACTTGCATAACGGCGAAAATTAAAGTATAATTGATAAAAATGGATAATTCAGTTAAACAAAACAGACCTTCGGCTTGAGGGGTAATACTATGGCAGGCTTATTTTATTCGATACAGGAAGTAGCTCAAAAACTTCACAAAACAGAAGATGAAATCAGGGAAATGACCAAGGCAGGCAAATTGCGGGAGTTCCGCGATGGCCCTAATCTGCTGTTTAAGGCTGATGAAGTTGATGCGTTAACAAAGCAGGACACCGAAGCGGATTTTGAACAGATTATGCTCGCTGAGACAGGCGTGCCCGCAACCGGCAAAGAAGACGGCAAGACTCCTTCAAAACCCGAAGAAAAACCCGATGACAGCATCTTTCTGGCAGACGATACGACAACGCCAAAAGCAGACCTCCTTAACGCCGACACCGCACTGATAAGCGAGGGGCTGAGTCTGGCTGAAACCGGAAGCGGTGCAGAAAAGTTCGATGATATTATGGATGCAACCAAAAGCGGTGAAAGCAAAACATCAGGCAAGGGCGAGAGCGATTTAAACCTCGACTCGTTCGGCAGCGGCGGACTGCTCGACATCTCTTTACAGGCTGACGACACCTCGTTAGGCGGAGTTCTCGACGAAATCTACACCTCAGAAACAGCAGAGGCAACACCGCAGGCAGCAGGTAAAACAGCACCAGCCGCACCTTCAATGGAAGAGGAAATCAAGGCAGACGAAATACTGGAGGCGTCAAGGCAGGCTACCGAAGCCGCTGTTGTTATGCCGGCTCGTATTGAAATCAAACCCGATGCATTAAGCAACGCTCTCGGCATCGCACTCTTTATCCCCCTGCTGGCTACAATCTTCACAATAATAATCGTCGCAACACAATCCAGCCTGCCGTCCATTTTACAGGCAAAGAACACCTTATTGGGCATCTATATGGGCTGGGTCATAGTGGCCAGCCTCGCTGTAGCAGCCCTGCTGATAATCGGCGGCGGCGCAATCCTCGGCGGATTGACATCAGGAGAAGCCAAGCCAAAAGAGAAAAAGGTAAAACCCCCGAAAGAGAAAAAAACCAAAAAAATAATTCAGCCTAAACCTGAAAAACCCTAATCTCCTTATCTTATGCTAACAAATAATGAGCCACGGAAGGTTTCACCCCGCAACAAACCGTGGTATTGTTTTTGTTGTTTCCAGAAATACCCTATAAACCATCCGCCGAAGGCGGATTGGAGAAGCTAAAAATGGACTATCGACGAATAATCCCCTGTCTTGATGTAAAGAACGGCCGATTAGTCAAGGGCGCAGACGCCGTCCTCGTTGCCTCAATCGCCCACTTCGGAACATTTTCAATCAGACAAATGAAAGAGCATCTCGCCGAGCGAAACATACCGGTAAGATTATAAAAATATGCCTATATAAAACTGCGGCAATTTTTCACCGCCCTCTTTGCAACATTTTACAAAAGCAGACACGCCTTTTGGCCGATAACAATCTACAGCCAAACTCTCTTTTTGTTGGCAGTAAAAAAACTGGTTTAACCCGCCAAAAGGACGGCGGATCTTCGACAGGGTCGCTATAAATATGCTTTGCAAAGAGAAAAAACACAAACTGTTCACAAAACTGCAAACACTCCAGATACCGTGGTATCCGGGCAGAAACTATGCAAACATCGAAAGCAAAAAAAATAACTCCGCAAATTTACCGCCTCTTATGGTCCGCAAGGCCGAATGGCGAAGATAATTTAGTCGCTGGTCGCTCGTATCGCATAATGTGTTTTACATCCTTAACTCTGGAACCTGACTACTGCGTTCTAATAAAAAAAGGAGAGCAATTCATTATTGCTCTCCTTTTCGATTATACGGCTCTTTCCTTTTCTCAATTTAGCTCTACCTCTTACAGTGCCTGTTTTTCGCTCTGCCTTGTGTGCGTTTGTCGAAAGAGGGCAACATAAGCCTGAACTAATTAAGACCTCACTGGTCATTTTCAAGAGCCGCTATTTTCAAACTCTTTAAAGGCAATCGGCTGCACTAATTCTAAAGCTTAAATATTTTTTTACCCCCCTCGCAAACAGACATCAAAGGTAGTTAAAACAGGTAAGAAGATAATCCATTGAATAAATTATCACCTCTTCCTCTTCCAGCCATTATCTAATTAAAACCGATTAAGACTATCGCAACCCTTTCGCAGATTATCCCTTTTAGACCCTATAACCTGAAAAATGCCCTCCAAAAAAAATTACAAAAAAATTATGAAAATCCCGCTCAGCAGTCAAAAAAAATTCAAGCAAACCGCTCAAACCTCGCTCCGTTATAATGGCGGCCCAAAAAAACTCGTCGGCCAAGTAGCACCGAACGACCTTTCTTTAGAATTAGCAATCTGCAAACTCACCAAAACAAACGGTTCTGCTGATTCTGCCTCGATGCCGGCATAACACTTCTTTATCTTTCCGTATAACCGTAAAAAATTGATACGAGACTTACTTAACAAACGAGATTTCTACGAATTTTATGGGACTTGCGGATTTAAATCTGCAAATAAGTCTATTTCTGACAGTAAGTTAAGAAATATCTTAAAATAAATATCTTAAAATAAAAAAAATTCAAAAAAACCCTTGACAAAATATCGAAAGTGTAAAAAATGTATTTTACATTTTACAAAACTTAAAATATGTTTTTAAGATACTGACAAGACAACTCGATGTGGCTGCGACAAAAAGCTCTTTCGAAATGAAAACCGAATTTTGCGAAAAGATTCTTACGAGTAATGGATTATTAGCAGGAAAAGGAAGTCAGCTTAATGCAACAGTTAGCAAAAAATCGCAGTTTTCAGATTCCCGCCAAGCTTTATCGAATTGGTGAAATCATCCGTTTCACCCCCTTCTCACGGCAAACAATCCATAATTACACTATTATGGGGCTGATACGCGAGGCCCAATGGACAGAGGGCGGACATCGTCTTTATGCTGAATCTGTCTTTGAAAGGCTGTCTCAAATTTCCGAGCTGAAGAAGACAAAAACCCTCGATGAAATAAAACAGCTTCTAAATCAACAGGCTCCAAATCAAAACTTAACTAAATAAAGGTTACTTTTTAATAAAAATCCATGGAAGGATAAAATATGAACCAGCAGACAATAATAGCTGATAACATCACGGAAGTGCTTACCAAGATTATCGAATTCACAAACACACGCCAAAAAATCCTCACAGAAAACATAAACAACGTTCACAACTTCGGCTTCATACCCAAAGACCTTCCCGTGAACGAGTTTTCCGACCTGATGGACACGGCCATCAATGAGCATATCAGAAATCAGCGTCTTATTCTCTGCGACTCAAAAAACATCACCTTCGGCCAGGATGGTTTTTTCGCTGCCAAACCTGTTATAGACGACTTTGCCAAAAAGTTGCTCGAAGAAGACAAGGATAAATACATCGAACTTCAGATAAACAAGCTTCTTGAAAATGGAATAAACCAGAGGCTGGCGGCTGAACTGCTCCAGCAAAGAGTGGAAGTCGCAGAATCTTCCGGCCAATTTTAGAAACAGAATTCAAGGCGAGAAATCTCGCCATAAGGAGATAAAATTGTATCCGACAACAAATAAAACTCGCAGCACCGCTCCCGCTGACGAAAAAACGCATCTGCAAATTCATCTAAAGTTATGCCGTCAAAAAACGATAAAAACAATTAGTCCGCCGCAGGCGGATGGAAGACTTATATTAGGGAATAAGGATACTTTTTGTGTTTATAGGACGTAAATGCCGGCTCAGGAAATCCTGTTAATTAGCTCACGGAGGATGCATAATGAAAACCAAGGTGCGTGCTCACAAGACCCAACTCGACATCGCCGAAGTCTGGGTGCTTTTCTACAAGACAAGCGACGATTGTTATCGCAACATGTTAATGGAACACTATCGCTATCTCGTCAAATATACCGCGGAACGGCTGCACAGTAAATTACCCGGCAAGGTTGAAGTTGATGACCTGGTCAGCGCGGGCAACTTCGGGCTTATGGACGCAATATACGCCTTCGACCCGACCAGAGGCGTAAAGTTTGAAACCTTCTGCACGCCCCGCATTAAAGGCTCCATCCTCGATGAGCTCCGCAGTATGGACTGGGCGCCGCGGTTAGTGCGGAGCCGCACCAGCCAGTTAACAAAGGCAACTCAATCGCTCGAGGCGCATCTCGGCAGAAAACCCACCAAAGAAGAGCTGGCAGACAAACTCGACCTCGGTATGGACGATTTTGAAAGGCTCGAAAAAGACGCCACTGCAATTAGTCTCGTTTCATTAGACAATCAGTATAATAATGACGACGGCGACAAGGATATTCGTGAAATCGACGTCATCAAGGACCAGAAAAGCCAGGACCCGCTTATCGGCGCACAAAAAAGAGACCTGAAAAATCTCCTCAATAAAGGCCTGACCCGAGCGGAGCGACTTATCATAACGCTATATTATTATGAAGAAATGACGATGAAGGAAATCGGCCTGACGCTCGATTTGTCGGAATCACGTGTTTCGCAGATGCACTCATCCATTGTCGCCCGGCTCAAGGCCCAGCTAAATTCCCGCAAAAAGGAATTCTCCGTTTAAAATCCGCAAAATTCACCACGAAGATAAAAGTATAGACAGGATTGACAGGATTTATTTTAGCCACAGAGAACACGAGGACACAGAGGTAGTTTTTAACCGCGGATTACACGGATTTTCACGGATTTTTAGAACCACAAAGCTGCCGAGTCACGAAGAGTTAGTCGATGGGTTAATTAGGTTAACAGTCGATTTATGATGATTTAAAATTGGTTTAGAGGAAACTAGGGTAAGACACGTGGGATTTGGTGTTGAAAATGTGATGGGAAATGGTACAATGTGCTACGGCGCAAATTTAAGTTACGAGACGAAAATTTAAGAGAGCTGAAGTGCTCACGGTATAAATATTGTATTCTTGCCGCTGATCCAGCGACAGTCTAAGAAAACAATGTTAGCTTTATGTGCATTCTCAGTCTTTGCTTTATGTAATCTGACTATATGCTCACCTCGCAGAAAGAGGAATATCACCGTGAGCACAAGCTCTCTGATTGGAGACTTTTGAATTGCACCTGAATTTACAAAAAGATCCTGCTGAAGTAGCCAAAGATTTTTTCACTCTAAGAGACGGGCATGACTTGGCAGAATTACTTGAGGTCCCCTATAGGATTTTGAATTACCATCTTTATATTGCGCCCGAATCAAAGAAGTATGGGAGCTTTAAGATACCAAAGAGAGGAGGCGGCAAACGACAAATTTTAGCTCCGATAGGGCCAATAAAGATACTCCAAAAGAAACTCAATTCAATATTACAGCATGTGTATAGAAGAAAGGAGTTTGTGCATGGATTCGTTCTAAATCACAATATAGTAACCAACGCAAAGGTACACGTAAACAAAGAATATGTTCTTAATGTCGACCTTTTGGATTTCTTTCCGAGCATAAATTTCGGACGTGTTTATAAGATGCTAATGGCCAAGCCTTACAAGTTAAATCAAAAAGCTGCTGCGGTTGTTGCTAAATTGTGCTGTTTTAGGAACCAATTACCTCAAGGAGCACCGACTTCACCAATTGTGTCAAACATGATATGCAGACGGTTGGATGGGCAGATAGGTGAGATTGCGCGAAAATATGAGTGCGCCTACACTAGGTATGCCGATGACATTACAATCTCTACAGACCGGCCTGACTTTCCGGTTGAGCTCGCAATCCCAAAACCTTCAAGCATCCCTTTCAAAATGGTAGCTGAATTAGGGGCCGAACTTAAGGAGGTGATTGAGAGTAATGGATTCTCTGTTAATCAGAGGAAGGTATGGTTACAACCATCAGCTTTCAGGCAGCAAGTCACAGGTTTGAGTGTCAATAGTTTTCCGAATGTGTCTCGAAAATATACAGAATCATATACGTGCAATGTTGCACGCCTGGGAGAAGTATGGATTGGATATGGCCGAGAAAGAGTTCTTCAGCAAGTACGACCATAAACATAGAAGGACTTCTAGCCCACATGGAACATTCAAACAAATTGTCAGGGGAAAATTAAACTTCTTAAAGGCGGTGCGAGGCGGAAGTAACCCTCAGTACATAAAGCTATGCAAAAAACTTGCAGAGGTCGATCCGGAGTTCGTGGGTGCCTACAGGAAAATACACATGTTTATGGAAGAAAATATCCTAGATAATTCAATAATTATATTAGAGTCGGCAGAAAATCAGGGAACAGGGTTTCTCTTGGAGGGGGTAGGTCTGGTGACATGCGATCATGTATTGAGAAAAGGTCTTTATGCATTCAAATGGACATCCCCACAAAACCATTATCAGGTAAGAGTAATCAAGAGAAACGACAGGCTGGACATCGCGGTATTAGAGATAGAGAGAATGGAGGAATTTTCACATCTACCCAGAGGTACAAGTAGCAAAATAAAGCATGGAGATCCTATCAAGATTGCCGGATTTCCGCACTACGGCTATGGACAGACGATTCAAATATATCCAGGTGTCGTTGTGGGAGAGAGGAGATTCTTTGAGAAAAAACGTTTTACCGTGAGCACATCGATCTATGAGGGCAATAGTGGAGGCCCTGTTCTGAATGATCATAAGCAAGTTGTAGGAATTGCTGTCAGAGGGGATGATAAATCCGGTAGCAAGACATCGATTCAAAATGAAATTATTCCAATTGATTTCCTTGATGATTTGTTAACGGAAAACGGAGAATTGAATAATTAGAAAACTAATCAAAACCTTCGATTCACATCATATTTTTTTGGTCAAAGAGGCAGTTTTCTGATATAATTCCATCAAATTTTAATGAGGTTAAAAATGAAATTTACAAAAATGCACGGGGCAGGCAATGATTTCATCTATGTCAACTGCTTCAAAGAAAAAGTCAAAAACCCGAGCAAATTAGCAAAAATAGTAAGCGACCGGCACACCGGCATCGGCGGCGACGGCCTAATCCTGATTTGCCCATCGAAAAAAGCAGACGTCCGAATGAGGATTTTCAATTCGGACGGCAGTGAAGCCGAGATGTGCGGCAATGGAATCCGCTGCTTAGCAAAATACGTCTATGAACACAAGGCTGCAAAGTCTAAAGGCGGGTTCGTAATGCCAGGGCAACCGCCCTTCCCTGCCAGCCTCACTATCGAGACCGGCAGAGGCGTTTTGACTGTTGGGCTGTCGATAGACAGGAATAATAAGGTTCGCAAGGTATGCGTGAATATGGGTAAGCCGATATTATCGCCCAAAGAAATTCCGGTAAATATTCAGAAAAGCATTGTCATTAACGAACCGGTGGTGTTTCTTGGGCAGAGGTTTTTGATGACGTGCGTATCGATGGGCAATCCTCACGCGGTATTCTTCTGCGATGATGTGAGTATTATCGAGCTTGAAAAACTCGGCCCTGCGATTGAAAACCACGAGCTTTTCCCGGAAAGAACAAACGTTCATTTTGTTCAAATTGACAACAAAAGCGAATTTACTATGCGAAGCTGGGAGCGAGGCTGCGGCGAAACGTTAGCGTGCGGGACAGGGGCGTGTGCGTGCTGCGTAGCGGCTGTGGTAACTAATCAATCGAATCGTAAATGCACAGCCCATTTGCCGGGCGGCGACCTTGATTTGTTCTGGAGCGAGGAAAAAAACTGCGTGTATATGACCGGCCCTGCCGTCGAGGTTTTTGAGGGCGTTTTTAATCTAAAATAGCACATCCAGCCTGCAAAAGTAGCTTTTTTTCAACGGTGATGTTTCAATAAATAAACATTTCTCTTGAAAAAACGTTCCGTAATCCTTATAATCGGTTTAACTGAAAATAGCGCATCTTTTGAAAAGGAATGGTGATGAACGTAGAATCGGGCAACATCTTAATTGTCGATGACGACAGGATTCTTTCGGAGCAGCTCTGCCGGTTTCTCGGCGACGAAGGGTTCGAGACAAAACGCGTCAAAAGCACAAAGGAAGCGATAAGCGAGCTTCGGCAAAACAGATACTCTTTGGTCATAACAGAGATAAATCTGCCGGACGGAAACGGGTTCGAACTGCTGGAGGCAATAAAGAAAAATCATCCGCAGACGGTAAGCCTTATCCTGACAGGTTCGGGGACAATTGAAAATGCCGTTAAGGCAATCAAGGCCGGCGCTTACGATTATCTTGTAAAGCCGATAGTTGACGATGAGCTTCGGCTTGTAATACAACGGGCATTAAATCAGCAGTCGCTTTTGAGCGAAAACGAAATCCTGCGTTCGCAGCTAAAGCACAAATACAGTCTCGAAAACATCATCAGCCAAAATTATAAAATGGCAAAAATATTCGAGCTGGTTGAGGCCGTCGCCGACAGCAAGACCTCCATCCTTATGACTGGGCCTTCAGGGACGGGCAAAAGTATGCTGGCCCGTGCGATACATCATCGTTCGAGCAGGCGGAACAAACCGTTCGTGGAGGTAAGCTGCGGAGCGATGCCGGAAACGCTTTTGGAGAGCGAACTTTTCGGACATATAAAGGGGTCATTTACCGGTGCGATAAACAATAAAAAAGGGAAAATTCTGACAGCCGACGGCGGAACGATTTTTCTCGATGAGATTTCAAACGCCTCGCCCGCCCTACAGGTAAAACTGCTGCGGGTTATTCAAGAAAGGCAATTTGAGCCTGTAGGCAGCAACAGGACGGAAACGGTCGATACCCGTATAATAACGGCATCAAATAAAGACCTCGTAGAAGAGGTGAGGCAGGGACAATTCAGGGAAGACCTGTATTATCGCGTGAACGTTGTGACAATAGACCTGCCGCCGCTGCGAGAAAGGGTGGGCGATGTGAGCCTGCTGGCAAGGCATTTTCTGCATATTTACTGCGCACAGCACAACAAGATAAAACTCGGAATCACCGACAAGGCGATGGAGCTTTTAGAGCGGTATTCCTGGCCCGGCAATATCAGGGAGCTGGAAAATGTTATCGAGCAGGCTGTTCTAATAAGTAAAAACAAATACATTGATGTTGACGACATTCCACTGGTGGTGCAAAATCATCAGCCGACAATTTTCAAATCAATGAATCTCAAAGAGGCCCTCGCTGAACCGGAGAAAAGTATTATTCGCCAGGCCCTCGAGGCAAATCACTGGAACAGGCAGGCAGTTGCCCAGGCCCTGGAGATAAACCGGACAACATTATTTAAGAAAATGAAACGTTACGGCCTCTATGACGAGGCGAGGAAATTAGGCCTGGCGTGATGAAATGCCCGGGACAGGATTTGAACCTGCACTCCCTAACGGGAACCAGCCCCTCAAGCTGGCGCGTCTGCCAATTCCGCCACCCGGGCGAATCAATTTTTAATTCTCGATTTATTATTTATTATTTACGATTTTTTGTCAATCCTTATTCAGCAGTTTATAAGAAAACCGGCACAAAAACGTAAAAAAATCATTTGCCTCTTTGGTTATTCCACAAAATTACCTGCAGACGATTACCAAAGGCAAAGCCGGTTCGTTTGCACAAATCAGCAACCATTTCGGCCTTTGCAAAAAACTCATCTCTGGTCACGGCCTGCGGCATCAGCATAATCTTTCGCTTATCCACATTGCCAATCATCTTTATTGCCTGCAAAATTTCCGTAATGTCCTTTTTAGAATCCACAACAAATTTCAACTGGTAATCATAATTGTCAATTAGCATTCTGATTGCCGCTGCGTCAAAAAGAGTTCCATGCTCCCCTGCCGAGTTGCTTAACTTCGGGCTGATACTTACAAAATCACAGGGCAAATCGGGTATAAATGCGATGCCTGCTGTTTCGATGGTGATATGTTTTTTAGTCGCTTTTAATTTTTTTACCAATTCCGGCAAAACCGAGTTTATCATCGGTTCGCCGCCGGTTACGACTACAAAATTGCAGGAATATTTTTTTATCTGGTCGAGTATCTGTGAAACGGTAAAATCCTGCCCCGCTGATGCGTCCCATGCATATTTTGTATCGCACCATTTGCAACGAAGGGGGCAGCCTGCGAGTCGAATAAAAATGCTCGGCGTTCCCGCCAATAAGCCTTCGCCCTGCAGAGAATAGAATGTTTCGTTAATAATCATCTACACTTTATATAAATAAATTCGAAATTCGAATATCGAAGCACAAAACAAATTCGATCCGCCGAAGGCGGACAAATTTTCTAATGTCCGAAACGTTTTGGTCATTTGTATTTTGGACATTCGATATTGTTTCGGGTTTAGATAAATTCATGTCTCCAGGATGTCACCATAGATGTCAAATTTAAAGATTCGTGAACGCACTAAACACCAAATCTTTGCCGAAAAATGAAGATTTTTAAAATTTTTCAGCAAAAATAGTATTATATATCCGATTTTTTTGAAAACTTTTTAAAAAAGTTAATTATTTGCTCAAAAAATGGGGTGTATTTTTGACTCTTGATGGCAAAAGTCTTAGTTGTTGGAGACATATTGGAGTCAGAGCAACGCGGCATCCGGCTGTGTTCACCGCAAAAATATTGCCAGTAAGGATTCTCTATCCATCCCTTAACTACCGATTCATCACTGAGATTATAGGCACTCTTGAGATAATGAAGTCCCACTGTCAGGCGGGTGGGCTTGGCCGGTCTGCTGAAGCGTGGGTCATAGAGTTTGCCGAAGGCAGTGTCAAACGCAAACCAGACGGTGAATTTGCCAGCTTATATAAAGGATGCTGCTCGTTTAGTATCTGCTCCAACCTTGAGGTGAATAATATTGCACGGGAATTGCTTTGCTGTTTAGGCTGCATAAAAACCTCCATGTTTTGCAAGGAAATCAATAATAAAAATCACTTCCTTGCAATTTAGTGCCAGATTAAGTCTTGTCTATTCCAGTTAAGGCCTATTTGTATGAGGTTCTCAATACTCTCATAATTTACCTTGCCTTTTTCTAAAACTTTTACTGTGTAAGTGACGGTTGCTGTTGAATTATAGAAGACATTTCTGATTCTATCAAAGACAAGTCTGATTCTAAGGAAGATACGCGTAGCTCTATTGAAGACACATTAGACTTGATTGAGGAAACGTCTGATTTTATTGAAGAAACGGTTGACTCTATGGAGGAAACATCAGGTTTTATTGACGATGCTTTCGGCTTTACTGAAGATATGTCCGACTCTAAGGAAGATACCCGCCGCTCCACCGAAGATATATCAGACTCTTTAGATGAAACATCGGCTCTTATCGAAGGTTCTCGTAACGCCAAGGAGGATATACGCTGTTTTACCCAGGACATGTCTGACTCAAGGCCGGATATGCGAGTCTTTGTTGAAGATACTTCCGAACCTATGGAAGGAACTTTCGATTCTAACGAGGATATACGAGATGTTATCGAAAAAGTCTGCCATAAAATCACTATAACGCACACCGTCAGAATGGTTCTGACCGGCCATTCTCTCGAAATTCTTCTTTCGCAGAGATTAACCACCGATAAGATTTTCTTAAAGCTCATAACGAACCTCTCACTTGCTTCGCTCATAACTCACCTTGCCTTTTTCTTACTCTTTTTTTCCACCAGTTCAATTCCAAAATACTTAAACAGAATATCAGCGGTTTCGGCCTTACAGCTTCCGCCCTGCATAATCCGGCAAAGCGCAGCCGTATCTATACCTGTTTCTCTATTGATTTGATTCAGGCTTCTACCGGAGGTCTTTATTCTTTTTCTTAGCATCTCGATAATCATAAACTAAATTATAACCTTCTATTGATGTTCGTCAATAAGAAAATGAAATTTTTCAAATTTTTTTCATTTTTTTCACTGCCGAAAGTCGCTTTGACAAATACAATATAGCTTGCTTTTCTAAATTCTGTTATACGTTAGCGAAACACTGTATGGTGTGGAATAACAACAGCTGGCATATTCAACTTTATGACAAAACATACCAAAAACAGGATTGTCGCCTAAAACTGCCAACAGGCATTCGGAGATTGTAAACCGCCTGTTTATGCAAATAATTGGGGTAAATTAGTGCGGTAGTGAGAGAGTTTCTGCTTATTTGGGAGGAAACATCGCCCTTTTTGAATGATGAACTTGGAAATTTACTGGAAAAACTTTTTTTTATGGAATAAAACCAGTGCATCTAATAACTATATATTAGAAACATAAGCAAGAGAAAGAACTGTGCAACCGACAGACGCAGAACTTCTGGAATTAACGCGACGAGGCGATGACAAAGCGTTTGATGCCCTTATAGAGCGCTACGGGCCGTTGTTCTATCGAACGGCGGCGGCGATGGTGGGTAATAAGGCTGACGCTGAGGACGTGTTTCAGGAGACGGCTCTGGCTGTATATCGCGGGGCGGGGAGTTTCGCGGGGCGTTCGTCGGTTAAAACGTGGCTCATTAGAATATTAATACGTCAGGCGTCAAAACTGCTGGCAAAGCGCAACCGGGAAAAAGGGCTGAGGTTAGAAGCGGGTAGCCGTGCGGAAGAGTATTATTCGGTCGGACCAAAGGCGGCAGATATAAGCGTGGATATAGCTGGGGCACTGCAGTGTTTATCGACAGAGCATCGGATGGTGATTGTGCTGCGGGAGCTTAATGGGTTATCTTACGGAGAAATCGCCGAGATGTTGAATGTGCCGCAGGGAACCGTCGAATCGCGGATTTATCGCGCGAGGCAGGAATTGAAGGTGATGCTTAAGGACTATATCGAGTAAAGTTATGGTGGGAATGTAAGGAAAAGAAATTATGTTTAAGTGTCCATATACAGAACGAATCGGTATTTATTACGATGGGGAATTAGCGGCGAGCGAGGTTGAGGCGATGGAGCGGCATATAGAACAATGCGAGGCGTGCGCGGCGGAATTGGAGCGGCTGCGGAAATTGTCGCGGCTTATGCGACAGATTGCGGTTCCGGTAGAGCATGAAACGATGATGCGACTGCACAGGCGGTTAGATACAACCAGGCGAAACCAGCCGATGCAGCGATTTGCGGAGATATGCACGGCATTGGCAGCGTGTGTGCTGATAATATGCGGAGCGATGTTGATGACGGAACGGGCGTCGGGGGTGAACACAGTGTCTATGCCGGTATGGGAAATCGCATTGCTGGCTCCGCCTGGCGAGGAGCGGACGGTGAATAATTCGGAAGAAAACGTGGCACAATGGATTATGCAGGACCTTTCAAGGAATAACGGCAATGAGTAAAAACAAAATAATTCTGCTGGTATCTTATTTAGTAATTTTCGCGGCAGGAGCGGCGGGCGGTTTGCTTATTCTGAAACCAGAGCATAGGCCGCATGGGCGGTCGTGGTTAGAGCAGGAATTAAATCTTACTACTGCGCAGCAGGAACAGATGCGAAAAATCTGGTCGCAACATATCGAGACCAATGAGTTGGACAAGCGTAAGGCTTTGGCGGCGGAGCGGGACAAAGCGGTTAAGGAACTGCTGAGTGCCGAGCAACTGCCGAAATATGAGCAGATTCTTAAGGAACACGATCGCAAAATGGCGGAATTATCACAGGAACGAATGGAGGCTTTTCAAAAGGCGGTGGAACAGACGCGGACGATACTGACGCCTGAGCAGGCAAAGAAATATGAAGAGCTCGATGAAACAGCCGCGAGAGCGTGGGGGTCGTTTTGGCGGCAGAGGCAGGCCGCATCTTGAAGACGCAAATAAGGTTGAGCCTTCTCCCCCGCCGCCGCCATTGTAAATGATTGCTTATTGAGCGGCGCGGCATTTAAGAAAATCCAAACACAGCCCGCAGTTGGCGGTGAAGAAGGTGAAAATTAATAACGGAAAGATAAAGGAGACAAACATGTTACGACGTATGATGGTGGTGCTGGGAACAGCGATGTTGATTGGTGTTATGGGGAGTCAGTTGTTCGCGGCGGATGATGCGACGACGCAGCCGCAGCCGAGGCAACAGGGAATGCGCGGGGGATGATGGACCCCAACGCGTTCCGGGCACGGATGATGGAACAACTCAAGGAAAATCTCAAGGCGACTGATGATGAATGGAAGGTTCTGGAGCCGAAGATTGAAAAAGTACAGACTTTGCAGAGGCAGATGCGGATGGACGGAATGAGAGGGATGTTTGGTTCACGGCGAGGTTCGGAAAATGAACAGCCGACTCCGCCCGCACCCACGACAGAAATAGGCAAGAAGACGGCTGAGCTGCAGAAGCTGCTGGCGGATGAAAAGTCAAGTCCGGCGAACATTAAAGCAGCATTAAAGGCGGTACGGGATGCCCGCGAGAAGGTTAAAGCAGATATCGCCGCAGCGCAAAAAGACCTGCGCGACGTGGTGAGCGTTCGGCAGGAAGCGGAACTTGTAGTAATAGGAACATTGGAGGTAACAGATTCTTAAACTCCCCTTGCCTGCTCATGGACAGGTGGTATGAGTCCACAGGAACGGGTAAAGGAAGTTTGTTTTGAGGTGATGAATGAACGCGTTATTAACAGATTTGGCACGCAAAGGGATACTGGGGGATGAGGCATGCGCACAGGTGCAAAATCTGCTGGATGCCGGTGAACAAATGGACGATGCCCTTCGCGGGGGAAGCGGGCTGGCGGAACGTGAGCTTCTTGAGATTTTAGGCCGTGAATTTAACGTGCCAGTGGTGAATCTCGAACAGACCGTACCAGGTAAGGAATTTGTGGGACAGTTTCCAGCGAGGCTGCTCGTGCAGCATCAATTGCTGCCGTTGAGCGAAGAGGCGGGAGTGGTAATGGTAGCCACCAGTCGCCTATTTGACGGAGTCGCCCTGGATGAGCTTCGTCTGGTATCGGGCCGAGAAGTGAGGTTAGTGCTTGCAACATCAGAAGAACTTCAGCGGTGCCTCAAGAGTTTGCTGGGTGTGGGCGCGGACACGCTCCAGACGCTCGTATCGGAGGCGGAAGGAGAGACCGTAGAGGTGGTTGACCGCGAATCGGATGAAGAGGTTGATTTGGCCGACGGCGCGGCTGACGCCTCAATCATAAGATTTGTAAACCAGGTGCTGGCGGAGGCAATTGAACGGCGGGCAACAGATGTACATTTTGAGCCGTTTGAGGATGCGCTGCGGGTGCGGTATCGGATTGACGGAATGCTTCAGGAGGCAAATATCCCGGCGGAAGTGCGGCAGTTTCAACAGGCGATTGTGAGCAGGCTGAAAATTCTGAGCAGGCTGGACATTGCTGAGAAACGGCTCCCGCAGGATGGTCGTATCAAGCTGAAAGTGGCCGGGCGTGAAATCGACGTTCGCGTATCGGTGATACCGATGCTGCACGGAGAGGCGGTGGTATTGCGCCTTCTTAATAAGGGAGCGATGCTGCTGGGTTTAGAGAACCTCGGAATGTCAGCCAAAGACAAGGCGTTGTTTGAGAAAGTTTTGAATTTACCGCACGGGATTGTGCTGGTAACCGGTCCGACCGGAAGCGGCAAGACGACGACGCTGTATGCGGCCCTGTCGCAGATAAACAGCATTGACCAGAAAATTATTACGATTGAAGACCCAATTGAATACCAATTGCGAGGCATCAATCAGATACAGGTGTCGAACAAAGCGGGATTAACTTTTGCCAGGGGTTTGCGGAGTATTCTGCGCCATGACCCGGACGTAGTTCTCGTAGGAGAAATTCGCGACAGGGAGACAGCAGAAATCGCGGTACAGGCGTCGCTGACGGGACATTTGGTGTTCTCCACACTACACACCAACGACGCACCAGGTGCGACAAACCGGCTGGTGGATATGGGAATTGAGCCTTTCTTGGTTGCATCATCGCTGGAAATGGTTCTGGCACAGCGGCTGGTAAGGTTAATTTGCCCTCAATGCAAGGAATCATTTGTACCAACGGACAGTCATGCGATGCAGGAGGAGTTTGGTATGAAAGCGCCTAAAGTTCTGTATCGGGGTCAAGGGTGCCGTAATTGTCAGGGGACAGGTTATTTTGGGAGAACCGGAATTTTTGAACTGATGATAACCAATGCAGCCATACGAACATTGATACTGGAACGCGCGTCAGTCAGCGAGATACGGCGGCTGGCAGCAAAACAAGGGATGAACAGCCTGCGTGAAGACGGGTGGCGGCTGATTTGCGAGGGGAAAACAACGGTCGAAGAAGTGCTGCGTGCGACGAAAGACGAGCGGTTGAACGGTAATGGCCATGAGACGACAGCAGCTAAGCGGGAAGACGCAGCAGAAACGATTACGGATAAGACGGAAGGTGAAATCTAATGCCGGAATTTGTTTACAAAGCGATGGATTCAAAGGGCGGAAAGAGCCAGGGAGTAATCGCGGCGGCAAACCGCGCGGCGGCACTTGAGCAGCTCGCACGGCTTGGTCAGATTCCAGTTTCGGTGGAGAAGCAGAAGTCGGAACAGACAACGCAAAAAACCAGGACTCGTCGAGGCACGCGTGTGCCGGCACGGGCGGTGGAGGCATTTAGCCGTGAATTATCAAATCTTTTGACGGCGGGCGTGCCGCTTAGCCGCGCGATGCAGATTGTCAGCAGAGAGGCTGCCCTGTCATCGGCGAGACGGCAATGGAGCGAGATTCGTGACGACGTTATGGGAGGCTCTTCTTTGGCAGATGCCCTGGCGAAATGGCCACATTCTTTTCCACCCGTATATGTTGCGATGATTCGGGCTGGGGAAACCGGAGGGTTCCTCGATGTTGTGCTGGGACAGATTGCCGATTTTCGGGAGCGGGAGCGGGACCTGATTTCAAAAGTAAAAGGCGCAATGATTTATCCATCCATTATAGCAGTATTAGCCGTGGGGGTGCTGGCCTTTCTAATGATATATTTTATTCCAAGGTTCTCACAGATTTTTGCGGATTTCGGCTCGGCGTTACCTCTTTTGACCAGGATAATCGTGACGGCGAGCAAGGCAATAACACGGTACGGTTTAGTCTTTGTGGTTGGGGCAGTTATTATTTTTGTGGTTGTGCGGCGAATGCTGATGACAGAGGCAGGGCGGCGAATACGGGAGCAGGCAATACTGCGAACTCCGGGCATAGGTGGCGTACTGTCGCAGTTTGCCCTGGTACGGTTTTCGCGCATGCTCGGTACTTTGCTTGGTGCGGGCGTACCTCTGGTTATGTCACTTCGTGTGGCGAGAGAAGCCATAGGCAATCAAACACTGGCAGATGTAGTTAGTCAGTCGATGGAACTTGTGCAGCAGGGACGCTCGTTGTCGAGCAGCCTGGGGAATTGCCGGGTTCTGTTTCCAGAATCGGTCGTGGAAATGATAGCGGTAGCCGAGGAAAGCGGACGGTTAGACAAGGAATTACTGCGTTTGGCTGAAACAAGTGAAAACGAACTCGACCGGCGGCTGCGAATGCTGGTAATGCTGGCAGAACCTCTGATGTTATTCGTGATGGCGGCGATAGTCGGAACGGTCGTAATGGGCATGCTTTTACCGGTGTTTATGTTACAGGAATTAATTCATTAAATATCGAAAATAGTAAAAGAGTAAACAAAAGGACAGAAACTATGCAAAGAAAAACACAAAAAACAGGTTTTACATTGATTGAGCTGCTGCTGGTGCTGGTTATTATAGGAACTCTCGCAGCGGTTGTGGTTCCCAGGTTTACCGCGAGGTCAAAGGAGGCTAAAATTACCGCTTGCAAGGCCGATATCGCCAATCTTCAGCTTCTTCTTGATGCTTTTGAGGTGGATTGCGGGCGATATCCAACCAACGAGGAAGGCTTGGCGGCGCTTGTTGTGCAGCCTGCAAACGCCCAAGACTGGCACGGACCATATCTGACACGCGGGGTGCCGAAAGACCCGTGGGGAAACCCCTTTGTATATCATCAACCGGGCCAGCACAACCCAGGTGGTTACGACCTTTACTCTTTTGGACCGGATGGACAGGAAGGTACCAGCGATGACGTCGATAATTGGACACAATGATAAATATCGCCTTTGCAGAATTGGCGGCTTTACTTTATTGGAGATGATTTTAGTGCTGATTTTAGTCAGTACACTTTTGGCAATGTCGGCCCCATCGCTGCGGGGATTTTTCGCCTCGCGGAAAGCACAGGATACAGCCACGCAACTGCTGGCACTTACGCGATGGGCGAGGTCGCACGCCGCTTCTGAGGGTACGGTTTACCGGCTGAACGCTGACACAACTGCCAATGCGTATTGGCTGACCGCTCAGCAGGAAGGTACTTTTTCAGAATTAGGCTGCGACCTTGGATGGAGGTTTTACCTGGCCGAAGGATTGAACATCAGTTTGACGGCACAGACCGGCCAGAGTGTAAGTTATGTGCAGTTTTATTCCGACGGTCGCAATGACCCAGCCGTCATCAAAATCACAGGGAAACACGGTGAAATCTATACAATTACGAGTCCTTCGGTGACGGAGGGATTCATTATCGCTGACCAGCCGGAGGAAGCAAAACGATGAACCAGGCTCGGGCATGTCATAGACGAGCCACGGGACGGCTAAAAGGTTTTACTCTGCTGGAGGTTTTGGCAAGTCTCATGTTCGTGGGGATTGTGCTGCCTGTTGCAGTGGGGGGATTATCCTTCGTTTTGGCAACAGCGGAGAATGCAAGACGGCAGGCAGAGGCATGCGAACTGGCACAAACGAAAATGTTGGAACTGCTGGCAATGGGAACACCGGCGCTCGGGTCTCTTGCGGGAAACTTCGGACCCGAACAGCCGGATTACAACTGGTCGTCAAAGTGGACACAATGGGAAGAAAATATATTATGGCAGTTAGATATAACAGTAACCTGGACGAGCCGCGGTAAACAACGAATGGTGCAGCTAAGTACGCTGACCTATACCGGAAATACCGGAAGTACAGGGAGCGGATAATGAATAAAATACGGACAATAAAGGCCTTTACATTGATAGAAGTGTTGGTAGCTACCGTGATGATGGCTATTTTGGCAGTATCGCTGTACACAATGCTGCGTACCGGGATTCAAATCCAGCGAAGCGCAACTGGGTCCTTGGCACAGACGCGGAAAGTAAGCCTGCTGATGGAAATTTTGCGGCAGGATGTTGCTTCAATCTTACCGCCGGGCGGAGTGCTGAAAGGCCCCTTCACTGGACAAAGCCTGGTGGACGGCGTCAACGACGCGATGATGTTCTACAATACCGCCCAGGCGGTACCTGACCCGAATTGGACAGGCAATATTCTGGAACCGGTCGGAGACGTTCAAGAAGTGGAGATTTATTGTCAGCCTGCTGAGGATGGGAAATCGCAGGTCTTGCTGCGCCGCGTAACGCATAATCTTCTGTCGCCGACCAGGGTAGAGCAGCAGCCCGAGGTGCTTTGCCGCGGCATAGCATCATTTAATTTAAGGTACTTCGACGGCACGGCGTGGCAGAATATATGGGACTCGACGGTACAGAATAACAATCTGCCTGCCGTCATCGAGGTTTCCTTGCAGTTAGCTGATAGATCAGACCGGGGTGCAGCCCAGGGACTCTGTATTACAGGTGTATTGCTGCCGATGTGCGGACAAAAACTTTCAACGCAAACGATAGGAGCTGGCAATCTATGAACCATATAATCCGACACATCATCAGATTGTCTGCGGCAGGAAACACCGCTGCAAATCGCAGCCGCCGTGACGGAACCGTACTGATTGTAACAATGTGGATTATGCTGTTTCTTGCAGGTCTGGTTCTTGTCCTGACTCAGATGATTCGAGTTGAGGCGAACTGCTCAGCCAACACACAGGCGGAGGCTGAAGCGGCCGCAATCGAACGAGGCGCAATTGAGTATGTCTTGGCCAATGTTGACGGATTGCAGGGAAAAGTACCTGACCCCAGCAATGTTCCCTGCGAAGGTGTAATCCTTGGAAACGGCGCATTCTGGATTCTGTGGCAGAGTACCAACGCAGGTAATGACGATAGAACGTATCGTTATGGAATTGGGGATGAAGGGGGGAAACTGAATCTTAACACCGCCACGGTAACGATGCTGTCGATGCTGCCGAACATGGCGATTGACCTTCCGACCGCGATTACGGATTGGCGCAACCCATCCGGCGGAACGCAAAGCTCATATTATTTACTCCTTCCGGACCCGTACGAAAGCAAGAACGGACCGCTGGAGACGGTAGAGGAACTGCTCTGGATTAAGGGGGCATCGATAAAATTACTCTTTGGTGAGGATACGAATCGCAACGGCGTATTGGACAGAAACGAAGATGCTACCGGCGACGGCAGGCTTGACCGCGGAATTTATAATCTGGTTACAGTATATAGCAGAGAAGGAAGCAGAGTGGGATTGATTAACGTGAATACCGCACCGAGAGAAGTGCTGCTATGTCTGCCTGGCCTTACCGATAGCGACGTGGCCGCACTGTTGGTCAAGAGGGCCCAAAATACCACGGCTTCGACCAATATAGGATGGTTAACGAGTGCTCTGTCAAACGAAAAGGCGGCGGCCATTCGCAACCTTATTACCGGAAGCTCGTTTCAGTTCAGCGCTGACATAGTCAGTATCGCGGGCAACGGCCGGGCGTTCAGACGTTGCCGAATTGTCGTTGACGCCAGCAACAGTCCGCCCAAGGTGATATATCGGCAGGATTGGACTGGGCTGGGCTGGCCGCTGCCGCCTCAGATTTTGGCGGATTTGCGGGCAGGCAAACCACTTGAACAAGTAGTACCGATGCAACAGGCAAGGGGGATGACATTATGATGAAGTTTGGCAGAAATATGGGTGTACTGGTTCGGGAAGGTTCAATAACGTTGGCCGAGGTGCATTACAGCGGCGGTAAAACACAGGTGCGGCGGGCAGCGGAACTGGCCTTCCCGACAGGAGACGCCGCGCAGTCGGCTCAGGCGATAAGGCAATACCTGCGGGAACATAAGTTTTCAGCTCGACGCTGTGCAGTCGGGTTGGAGGGACGATACCTTGTGGCGAGGGAAAAAGTGCTGCCGCCTGATGCTGTCGATGAAGTAGTTAATATTTTGAACCTTGCTGCTGAACGTGAATTCGGTACGGACAGGGAACATCTGACATTTGATTATCTTGGGCCGTGGACAACGACAAAAGGAACGACAGTTCAGTTGGTAGCAACTTCGTCTCCGGTGTTGGAGCAAATTGTTACAGCGTTGCGAGGGGCCGGCTTACAGGTAACTGCTGTTACCTCCATAGGACCAGCCCTGTCGGGGATAACACCAGCATCGCCTGAAGAAAAAGCGGTATTATTAAGAATAACGGATAATGGCAGCGAAATTATCCTGAAAGACGGGGAACGCATCGTCCTTGTGCGGTGGCTTCCGGTTATCATAAATGAAGAAGAAATATCTTCATCGCTGAATTTACTGTGCGGGGAAATACGCAGAGCGTACACAGCTTTCCCTGACGGTGATGCGCAGAGTGTATGGATTTGGGAAAAGGACGAAAAAGAAAGTCTCCTCGATGAAATAAGCAGCCGCCTGGCTTTACCGGTGAAACGATGGGAGATACCGAATGTCGATTTTGCCAACGATTCCGCAGACGGCATTCCGGACAGCCGAACAGCAGCGGTTTTAGCTTGGATGGCGAGATGCGGTACTTTATCGAATGATTTCCTTCATTCGCGATTGGCCGCCCCACCAAAGCAGTTTGTAACCCGGCCTATGTTATGGGTAGCGGCAGCAGGCGTGGTTGTATTCGCAGTGCTGATTTTTTGGTGGGCTGGAGTTTATAAAAACCGCAGTGGGATTTTAGCGATGCAGAACCAGCTTGAAATTATGAAACCAGCCGTGCAAACGGCGAAGGAATTGGCGGCGAGGGTGGAAATGGCAAGGGGCTGGTATGACCGGCGGCCGCCTACGCTGGAATGCCTGCGGGAACTGACGCTGGCGTTTCCGAAAAATGGCCGGGTTTGGCTGACAAGCCTTACTTTCGGAGAAGACCAGCTCGGAGTCTGCACGGGGCGGGCAGATGATGAGCAATCAATTTTGGAGCTGCTTGACAAGCTCCGGGCGGGCAAAGCATTTAGCCAGATAAAACCGCAGTATTTGCGCCAGGGCGGAGCAGGCAGCTCAGGCTCGGTATCCTTTGCATTTAGTTTCCGCTTTGAATCGGGAGGAAAACAATGATTTTCTCAAAACGAGAGCAATTTATTTTTATGGCGACAATCCTCGTGGTGGCGATATTGCTGCTGGACCGTTTTGTGGTTACGCCGCTATTAGAGCAAAGCGGCGAGGCTCAACAACAGCTTGCGAGTTTATCGCATACGCTCGAATCGGAGCAGCTCCTGCTGCAGCGACAGCATCAGATGAACCAAAAGTGGGATGCGATGCGTGCGTCCGGTCTGGAAAAGGACGCCGCCGCCGCGGAAAGCCAGCTTTTGCACATATACCGCCAATGGTCATCCGAAGCTGGATTGACGTTGATTTCACTGAAACCGGAGCGGCCGAACGAGGGCAAGTATTTACGTGAGGTGGTTCTGCAGGCATCTTCAACAGGCCCGATGAAGGCGGTATCACGTTTTCTCTGGCTGGCGGAAACGGCAAAAACCCCGGTACGGATAAAACAATTGCAGCTCGGCAGCCGCAAAGAAGGTGCGGACGATTTATCGCTGACGGTAACGTGGTCAACACTGTATGTTGCCCAGGAAGCAACGCCGGCAAAAGAGTCCACAATGAAAACTAAAGCACAGGAACCTTGAGGAGATGGATAACAGATATGAATCTGAGCATACATAAGTGGAAGTACATAACCTGGATAGTGATACTAACCGCGTTATCGGTGCGGGCACAGGAAACATCGCCGGTGGAGCGTTCATGGCAGGATTATCAGATAATTTATGACCACAATATTTTTATACGCCACTGGTCTGCGAGGTCAACCGGCAAAGAAACCGCTGGGGTACAGGTAAAAGAGATTCGGGAAACGCCCGTATTGACCGGAATTGCCCGGCGAGGGCAGGAAACAATTGCTTTTTTTGAAAATCCCCAGACGCAAACCACAACATTAATCCATGTTGGCCAGGAATTCGAGGGCGGAAAGATAGTCGCGATCAGACCAAATGAGGCGGTTTATGAACAAGGAGGCCAACAAAGAGTGATTGCCATTGGCAACAATCTGTTAGGAATAACAAAGACATTGGGCAGCACGGGAAAACCGGAGGCAACAACTCAGGAAAAACCGGCAACCACGCAGGGAAAAACGGTAACGACCCGAGCGTCAATAAATGATTCGAATACGCCCGGGTCAAAAGATACAAACGCAATGGAGCGTATGATGCGCGAGCGACGCTTGCGAGAAACTGGAGAGTGATGTTATGAGGATATATATTATGAGTTTATTTTTTAATCAAAGAGACGGTTCATGCCGGGCGATACGAAATTTGCGATATGCGGTTATCGTATTGTTGTTAGTAATGACTATCCGCGTTATAGGGGCTCCAGCGGAAAGCAATGAACCGAACGCAAAGCCGCTTGTCCCTGCGGTTATCCACGAGCAAAATGATATTTTAATTCCTGCCGCTACAAACGACCCCAATGCCACGAAGAAAGAGGAGGTACCGTTGCCAAAGACGCGGTATTTTGATGTTAATGACCCGATGCTGGTAATGAACTTCAAGGACGCCTCGCTTCAGGTCGTGCTCGAGTATCTGTCTGAGACTGCCGGGCTGGTTATCGTCGAAGAGGTGAAACCGGAGGGCAGGGTAACTATTATGAACAGCCAGCCTATGCATGAAGCTGAGGCGGTGGCGCTGCTTAATACCGTTTTGAAAGAAAAGGGCTATGCCGCAATTCAGATGGGTAAAACATTAAAAATTGTAACACTAGAGGAAGCAAAGAAACGGAACATTCCGGTTTATTCTGGCAGTGACCCTGAAGCCATTCCGGCAACCGACCGTTTGGTTACACAAGTCATTCCCCTCCAGTTTACTGACGCCGTACAGCTCAAGCGTGACCTTGCGCCGCTGATTCCCGCGTATGCTGATTTATCCAGCAACGCCGCCGGTAATGCCCTGATTCTGACCGATACTCAGGCAAATATCCGCCGGATTGTGGAAATCGTGCATTCCCTCGATGCTCGGATGGCGAGCGTATCGGAGGTTAAAGTGTTTCAATTGAAGTACGCCAATGCTACCAACGCTGCCAAATTAATCAACGATTTATTCCAGCAGCAACCGACAACAACGGGCGGAACAAGCGGAGGGTTTTTATCCAGATTCAGGATGTTCCGCGGTTTCGGCGGACCTCCCGGCGGAGGAGAAGGCGGACCTCCCGGTGGCGGCGAAAACGCCCGCGATGGACAGAGTTCCAGTGACCAGACCTCAGGAACAGGAACACGGCAGCAAAAAGTTACAGCTTCCGCGGATGACAGGACCAATACGGTTGTAGTGAGCGGACCTCCGGACATTCTCAAGGTGATTGAGGGTATTATCAAGGAATTGGATAGTAATCCTACAGAGCAGCAAGCGACATTTATTTACCATCTTAAAAATGCGGACGCCGGCAACCTGCAGGCCGTGCTGAGTAATCTTTTTAATACTTCTTCAGGAGCCTCTACGAGCAGTACACCATCAAGACAGAGTACATTATCCCTGACCGGGTTCGGCGGTACAAGCGGTTTCGGTAGTACAAGCGGTTTCGGCAGCAGTGGTTTCGGCAGCAGCAGCTTCGGAAGCACAAACAGGTCTAGCAGCAGTTCTATGAGCAGCAGAACGTATGGTTCACAAAGCCGTACTTCGACCGCCACATCCACACGTCCAACAACCTACGGTATGACATCTGCTACAGCCGCGGCGGCATCGGATTTGGCCAAACAGGTATTTGTTGTCGCTGACACGGCAACAAACAGCCTGCTGGTAACCACCTCATCCACGAATTTCGATCGTGTCAAGGCTATAATCACAGACCTGGACCGTGCCGTGCCCCAGGTCCTGATTAAGGTGCTTATCGCAGAAGTAACTCACAGCAATGAGACGGACCTCGGAATGGAATTTTCAATACTGAATATGCGTGCCTCAGGTAACGGCACTTCGGTTGGTACCACTTTCAGCGCAGCAGAACAGGCTGCAGGGGCGAACGGTTTGGTCATAAAGCTTCTGGAAACTAATGTTACAGCAGCTATTCAAGCTTTGGCCGCCACCTCCAAGCTGGACGTTCTTTCACGCCCGTACATCCTGACCAGTGATAACCAGGAGGCGGCAATAATGGTCGGCGAGGAAGTTCCTATTATAACCGATTCCCGCCTCACAGACACGGGGCAAACCATCAACTCCATACAATACCAGGATATTGGTATCATTTTGGATGTTACTCCTCACATTAATCCTGACGGGCTGGTGATTATGGACGTGTATCCGGAGATTTCCGGCATAGATAAGAGTCAAACTGTACCTATTTCTTCGGCGACGTACGCACCAGTTTTCACCAAACGCGCTGCCGAAAGCCACGTTAGTATTCGTGACGGACAGACTATAGTTATCGGCGGTCTTATGCAGGACCAGTTGACTAAAAGCATTCAGAAAGTACCCTTACTTGGAGATATTCCACTGATAGGTATGCTCTTTCAGAGTTCTACTGCTACCAAAGCCAAAACAGAACTGCTTGTCTTTATTACGCCGCATGTAGCGACACAGCCTGAAAGTCTGACCACGATGACTGAGGATGAAAAAGCGGGAATGAAAATTGTACCGGAGGCGGTTGAGAAAGGGACTTTCCAGGAACATATGAGAGGCATGCAGCGAGGTGAGGCCCCTTCAACAGCAAAACCAATAGAAAAATATGAGGACGTCACAAAACCGTAAATTTATAATCATTACGTTAGGAGTTTTTATAGTCTGGTCCGGCTGCCGGATGCAGGAACCGCCGCATACTGCCTCCGCAATGTTGACCGACCCATGCGCCGAACGGCTTCACGATTTAGCAGGGGCACTGCTGTTATTTTATTCCAGATACGGTCGTCTCCCAGAGCGACTGGAAGATTTATTACCCATTGACCATACTGCCAAGACGACACCTTTGAAATGTCCGGTGTCGAATTTGCCATATTTGTATGCATCCGATGGGATTCCACTGTCAGGTTACAAAGCTAAACTTATTGTATGGGATGCTCAGCCTTGTCACAACGGAAACCGTTGGGTGATTCTGGATATAGGGGCGGTTAATAACAAAACGCTCATCCTTCGTGTGATTCTATGGCCTGAGAGTTCATTTACCAAATTCACAGAAAACTCTGTTCATTGAACAGATGAGATTTATATATGTGAGTTTTTTTACAATTATCTTCCTTGCTCCAGTGGGTCTGTTGAGTAATACTAATTGTAATTAGTCGTCTCTGAAAAACTCCCTAAAGAAATAACAAATGCTATTTTTGCAGCCACTGTTCTATTGGCAACTGGTTCACGGATTGACGAAGCACGGGGTCAACATTTGTATAAATTTTGTTTGTGAGTATCGGCGATGAGTGTTCCAACAGCCGCTGTGTAACAGCAGTTGATACACCGTTTTGAGCAAGCATGGAACCGAAGGTTTTACGTAAATTATGAAACTTCAAGTCAGATAAACCTGCATCCTTACATATACTTTTCCATCGCTTATAGCCGAAATTGTCATTAAACAATTTTTCTTGTCCAACATCCATCCCGGAAACATATTCTGAAAGCTCTGCTATTACCACAGCAGGTACAGGACGAGCTCCCATACTCTTTCTGGTTTTTCTGCTCGTTGTAGTGATGTAGTTTTTTGCAAAATCAATATCAGAAACTTTCAACGATTCAATATCACCCCGTCTGAGGCCTGTACTTAAAGCCAACAAGATTCTTATTTTCATTAGCCGATAAGGCTCTGCCGTTTTCAACAGTTTTTTTACCTGAATATCATTCAGCGACTTAACGGGCCTTTCGTCTTCCTTCAGTTCCTTAATTTTCAGATTCCCATTCAAGTACCTGTTTTCCCTGCACCAGTTGGTGAACGTTTTCATATTCCTGATGTCTTTATTGAGCGTTGACCGTTTTACTTCATTACCTCTTTCAAGAATAAACTTATCGATATTATTTTGAGTTATCTGTTTTGAATTGCATTTTCCTATCAACTGTTCAAAGTGTCTGAGCGTGAGGGCCGTTTCATAAAGCGAAGCTTCGGTAACTCCCTGAACCTTTTCGGATTCTCTATATTCATCGCCCATCTGCTTCCAATCAATAGTCACGATTCCTGTAAATACGTCAGAGTTGAGTTGGCTATACTTTAACTGGCAATAGTGTTCGGCCAGTTTTCTATTCGGCAAAGCTTTCGCTTTACGATTTCCGCTCTCGTACCATCCGACCCACCAGCCGTTGATATTTTTCCGCTTGTAAATCCAAATCTTTTTCATAATATTTATTCTATCGTAAATATAAGGGTGCGAATCAAGCGGAAATGAAAACTGAGAATCAAGCAAAACGGTGCTATATAGCATTTTAATTTATTGTGTTCACATAACCACATGATTCAAACCATCCCTTCACATCACTGGCTGTTACCATCTCAAGCGCCTTGGCAATAGCAAGTATCAGTGCCTCTTCTGTTCTGGCCTTGAACGCTCTTAAAATAGACTTTATCTTGCTCCACATATTCTCTATCGGATTCAAATCTGGTGAGTATGCCGGCAAATACCACAGTTCGGCTCCGACAGATTTTATCAACTCTCGGACTTGCTGACTCTTATGGGCTGACAGATTATCCAAAACGACAACATCTCCCGCCTTAAGGGCCGGCACAAGTATTTGTTTGATATAAGCTTCAAAAATGTCTTTGGTTGTAGCTCCGTCAACAACCATACAGGCAGTTGAGTCATCCAAACGAACCGATGATATCATAGTTGTTGTACACCAATGACCGGCAGGAACATTATCAACTACCCGCTTACCTGCCTTAGCCCTGCCATAGAGCCTTGTCATATTTGTCTTATTCGCCGGATTCATCGACAAACACAAGCCTGGTCAAAGCCATTGACGACTGAGCTTTGTTCCACAGCCAGCGTTTTAACGCTATATCTTCTCTACCTTGTTCACTGGCTCGTAACGCTTTTTTTTATAACGCCAGCCCAGACGTTTTAAGGTGTAGTGGATAGCAACTAGGCTGCATCTTACCTTTGAGCAAAAATGCTCCTGTATCTCTCTGAGGATTGCATCCGGATGATGCCTTACAAACTCATTGAGTTCTTCGAGTTGTTTGCCTCTGAAGGCCGGTTTTCGCCCCTGATTTTGAGGGTGCGGAGCAATAGTACCCTCCAATTGTCTTCGCTGTCTGAGTTGCTGTATCCATCGAGTCGTAACCTGAAAGCTCTCTGCAACCTGTTTGAGGGGGTATTTGCCGGAATCATAAGCAGCCATAACGCGTTTTCGTAAATCTATTGAATATGGTTTCATAAAAAACATATCGGCAATACGAATACGAAAACTTAAATTACTATAAATCCGCTATATCGCGATTATATTACGATAATTAGATATGTCACTTTACGACAGCAAAATCTCAAAAATTGTACATCTGTAAGATTCGTAATATCAAAAACTTAAAAAATTCGTAGAAAAGGCAAACATTTTATATAACCGTTGCTTGCTCAAGCATAGATAAAATTGCTCTTTGAACTTATCCCAAAACAACGATTTGTTTTGGTGCCAATAAGGAACACATCCCCCCTTTCCCTCCTAACATCTTAATTCATGAAAATTCATATATTGCTTGCCAAACGGTCTATGCCTTTAACCTGCCAGAGATCGAAAATGCCCTCTTATCGCGATAAATTAGAAAGTTTCACAAAAAACAACTGTGATCAAGCAGTAAATATCGGCTGAAGAGATTTTGCTGTTTTTTCAAGTTCAGCCAGTTCTAAGTTTGTCAATTTTTTGCAGTTAGTAGCAAGTTCAACAGCAAACCTGAAAAGCTTTTCTTCACCAGGAGGCAGCGCCGCTGTTATTCCCTGCGAAAGGGTCCAGTTGAGAGCAAGTTTTGCCAATTGAGGATCATCGATAGGCTCATACCAGCATTTTTTATAATCCTGACGCTTACCTTCTTCGCTTTGCCATTTCTGCATTGCTATCGCTTTCAGCGCAAGAATACCCATATTTCTCTTTTTCGCTTCACTAAGTACCCGCTCTTCGAATTTGCTATGAAAATGTGTGCAGAAATTAATCGGGTACAATATGGTATCAAAATCATATTCCTGCATGGCTGTAAGAGCCGCCTGTGGAGAGTGTGCTGAAAAGCCGATATATTTTATGATGCCGGCTTTTCTTGCTTCTATAAATGTCTGAATCGCTCCTTCTTTAGATAATGCAGCCTTAACATCCTTTTCAACATCCGTTATCGCATGAAGTTGATATAAGTCGATATGATCGGTCTCTAGGCGTTTTAGTGAATTATTAAGCTCATCTTTAGCGCCTGCTTTGTCACGCTTACCCGTCTTGCAGGCTAAAAATATCCTGTCTCTGTAAGGTTTTATTGCAGGACCAAGTTTCAACTCTGCATCGCCATAACTCGGTGCGACATCAAAATAATTGATGCCTTTTTCAACATATTCTGCAACGATCTTTTTGGCGTTTTCAGGCTCAGCATTCATAACAACAATACCACCGAAACCGATTATTGAAAGTTCCTGACGGGTTTTACCTAAAGACCGTTTAGGAAAAGTGGTTTTGATATTGTTATCTGAAGGCCTGGACATTGAAAAAACCTTGTCTGCCAATACCGATGAACCTGCCAAGATAGCTGTTTTTAAAAATTCCCTGCGTTCCATATCGGTTTTCCTACCAAAAAAACAAATACTTATTGACTGACATTCTCATATTAAACGCTTGTCTACACAACCAAGCCTTTCAATTCTGCAATAATATCAAGATTTTCTTTCAGCTGCAATCGCTAAAATTCTGATGACCTTGCGGCTGTAATAAGTGAGGACAATTCATACAACCCAACTACAACCCAAAGACTCGGTAACGTGTAAAATCGCAAAAAACGTGAATCCATAAGGCTTATAATATCAACGACTCAAAAAAATCTCAGAAAAGGCTAACATTTTATATATCCGTGTTCAAAGGCTTCTTGGCCATGCAGATTTACAATTGGCAACAAGGTATGTGCAGGATGTTTCTGAACAAACGGATAGAGTAATTGAAAATAAAAACAGTTCTTGAAAGAAAAAAATGTAACAATACAATCACAGTAACAGGAACTGAAACCGCCTCCTAATTCAAAGGCAAATCTGTCTCATTTTTGCTGCAGACGTACACTCCCCAAAAAATCAACGAGTAGAGTCGAAAAAGCGTTATTTGGTCAACTGTTCTGCTTCTATCAGCAAGAAGCGACAGCACTCTCAACTTTTGCCACCCAAAAAGCCGATAAATGGATTAGGGCAAAAAATAGATAATAACAACCCTCCCACACAAACTTGTGCAGGAAAACAGGGAGCAGAATTCGGCCAGTTCTTTAAAAACTGAACATTCAGACCAAAAAAACGTATTGCTCTGCAAGCATTGTGTAAAGGGAAAGGCGACTTTATGAAAATTTTGACATATATATTGATTGCGGCCGTTTTAATCGGCTTGAGCATACCGGCAGCAGCAAATGCAAGGGAACATTATCGCGGCTATTTTTCCGTTCACGCAGGCTACTATCATCCATACCATTACGGGTTTATTTTTGGGTTTGACCCATTTTTCTACCCCTTCGGTCATCCTTATATGTTTGAAAGCTATCCTGACGTACTCTTTGATTCGCCCGTTATTATTGAAAGACCGGCAATTATAGTTCACGAAGCCGCGTCGCCGGCACAAACCATATATAAGGAATATGTGCCGGCCGCCAGGCAATCAAGCGAGACCTTCGCAGATGCCCGAAACAAAAAAAACGAACTTCTCAAGCAGCTTCAATCAACGGACAATTCTGAAAAATCAAAAGCTATTGCAAATCTTGCAGGCTTTACCTTTGACGAACAGGTCAGAGAAAAACTCAAAAACATTTTGCTAAATGACCCCAACACAGATTTACGTAAAGATGTTGCGACCGCTTTTGGTAAATCCAACAATGAAAAGGTTATTCCAATTCTGGAACAGGCGAAGGCAGCCGATAACAATAAACAGATACAACAAGAAATAGACCAGGCTATCAGGAAAATAAAAGGTTCATGATTTTTGCTTTGAACTCTCGGAAATTATTCGATAGAATTACGCGAATTTATTTTTTATTTCTTTAGGAGAAAACAGAAATGAACAGGAAACAGTTGTCAATCGTTGGAATTTCGGCATTGTTGGTATTGTGCACAACCGTACCATTCATCGTCGGCTGTGAAAGCGATGCCCAGACAGGCACCCTCCTCGGAGCAGGTACTGGTGCATTAGCAGGCCAAGCCATCGGCCGAAATAGAAAATCCACGGTCATCGGCACTGCCGTTGGCGCTGGCGCAGGCTATATGATAGGCAACGAAATGGACAAGAAAAAAACTCAGGCTCAACTAAATGAAGTCAGTGCCGAACAGAATACCGTTACAGTCTGGATTACAAACAGCAATGGCTCGAAGATACCTGTTACTCTCAGAAAGAGCGGCCCGAACTTTATTGGTCCGAAAAATGAAGTATATTCAACCATGCCTACTGAAGAACAGTTAAGGTCTGTCTACGGCTTCTAATTCGATTCTTGAATAATCCTGAGATTTCCATAGATACCCACGCCTTTACAGGCGTGGTTCTTTAAAATTCAAGCTGCGCTTGTCCTGTGTCTGCCTTTTCCTGTTGCTGAACGTATTTCCTGACAATCGCTTCATTTATACCGACCGTGGAAACGAAAAATCCTGTAGACCATATACCTTCATTGTCCCAATACACCTGCTTGAGGAAACGAAACTTCTGGATTAGTTCCCTGCTCGTGTTCTTCTTTAAAGTCTCCTCAACCGTACTTACTGCATATTTCGGTGGAATAACCATATGTAAATGTATATGGTCCTCTGCGATACCAATCGCAATATATTCCCAATCCGGATAGTATTTCCTGGCTTCCCGAAGTTTCGTTTCCAGATACTCCCGTACACCAAGATTCAGGATTTTTCGTCTGTACCTTGTCACCCACACAATATGATACTGCGTCTTGTATACTGAATGTGCCGACTTTATTAATCGCATCCATATAATATATCATAAACCGGAAGACACAGGAAACGGCTCTCACCCCCGCCTTCACAGGCGGGGAACCCCCGCGAAATTAGAGTCATACTATCGTCTGTTGGTATTTGTAAATTGTTTTGACATCCATGCAGATATGTTGCCTGATCGAGATATCTTTGAAGTGCATCTTTTTTATCGGAGCCGAAGTAATACGTTTTCCCTTTGATTTTTTTACAGTATTGTCCTGTTGGATGAAGCGTTAGTGGAAATTTGTCTGAGCGTGTTTTTCTTTTTAAAGTTTTCATAATCCTGCATCCTAAAAAAATGTTTACTTTTTCAGATAATCCCGAATTAGTTGTAGTTATGGTTGTTATTTTTAGAGCCTCTAACAAAACTTGTTTTGTAATGTGTTATGACAGATAACAATACAACCAATTTCGAGCAGAGCCTCATGGATATCTGCTCGGCGTTCATAGCGAACCCGCAACCGTCGGAATTGATGCAGCCACGACAGTGTGCGTTCGACCACCCAGCGAAAGACACCCAAACCGCTGCCGTTTTTAGTTCGGCGTTTGGCCAATACAGGCTCAATTCCTTTCTGACGAATTTCTTTACGGTGCGGTTCGGAATCGTAGCCTCGATCTCCGTGAACACAATCGGGTTTACAGCGAGGTCGACCTACCTTTCCCGCGATAGGAGGAATGGCTTTCACCAGAGGCAGCAGTTGTGTGACATCATGTCGGTTTGCGCCGGTCAATTGGACTGCGAGCGGGACTCCTTCGGCGTCGGTGATGACATGATGCTTCGAACCCATTTTTCGCCTATCCGTGGGATTTGGGCCTGTTTTCGCCCCCCAAAAACAGCACGAACTGAAGACGAATCTACTACCGCCCGTGAAAAATCGATTTGGTCTGCGTGGCGAAGTTTGTTGAGCAAGATATGGTGTATTTTGTCCCAGATGCCTGCTTTGTGCCAGTCGCGAAGCCGACGCCAGCAGGTCATCCCGGAACCACATCCCATCTCCAATGGAAGATATTCCCAACCGATACCGGTCTTGAGCACAAAAAGAATCCCTGTCAGAGCTTTCCGGTTGCTCACAGGTGGCCTGCCCCCCTTGGGACGAGACGGTAGTTTGGGCAAAACTGGTTCGATGATTTCCCATAATTCGTCGGGTAACAATGGCTTGGCCATTAATAAGTCCTCTATGACTAAGGGTTTTCATAAGTTTTTCAACCATTGTTTTCATCGGCTATACCAGTATCAATCCTTGAGGTTTTGTTAGAGGCTCTTAGTAAGGCAACAACGGTCGATAATTACAACTAACCGTAATATATTGAGTTGTGATTATTATACGAAATGGAAGTCAATAGGTTATATAAAATGTTTACGGTTTCTGAGAATTTTTTAAGTCTTTGATATTACAAATCTTATAGATATGCAATTTTTGAGATTTTACACGCTATTTGATTTTTGGGTTGTAGTGAAGTTGTAGGTTCGGTAAGACAATAATTTATACTTTAATTGACCGCTATCTGGCAAACACGATTCATATATAAAAAAAGGGCTGCAAGCGTTATGCTCACAGCCCTTTTTAAATTCTGCATTCGCTGTTGTTATGGTCCTGTAAGCCAGTGGGAAGCAAGTAAGGCATAGTCTTCAAAATTCACGATGCCGTCACCGTTCAAATCCGCATCAGCAGCAGGTTTGCTGTAGACAAACTTCCACAGGTCGTTCAAGAAGCCTAAACTGCCGCTCGCGTCGTAGCCTAACCCTCCGAAAAGCCACAGGTTGCCATAACCATCTATCCAGGAGATACTATAGTACCTTGCCCCCGGCACCAGGATGCTGACTACGATGGACGCCGTGATCAGAGCGATAAACGCGTTGACACGCAACGCGACAATCATTGCGATGACAACAACAACGCCGATAAGAAGTATGACAATCAGATTCATTATCCTGACCCATCCATAGAATACGGCCTTCTCACGCCGGCCAAAACCCAAACGATATGGAATTGTAAGCCATTATTCCTCATTTTACAATGAAATCCTGAGCCGGTCGAGGGACGACAATCTACAATTTTCTCCTTTGCCTTTTGTCCTTTTGGGGTGTATAATCCCCTTTATTCTTTTTCAGGAAGAAAAACGGATATGAACCTCAAACAAGTAAAGGAATTCATCACTCAGGTCTACCGGGGCACGGTCGGCCGACCCCAAAAAAACAGAAAGGATAATAACTATGCTAAAAACAGATAATTGTCCCTGGTTATTACTTCGGTATTTCTCAATTATTCTCTACGGATCCCTGGCGGTGATTGGAGCCATGTCTCTGGCAGGATGTGGTCGTACAAACTGCTCCGTGGTTCCATTTGACAGCAATTCTGACATCGGGAGGGTGGCCCATCCTGGCTCTGTAAAGTTCCTTCAGGACCGTTGTGAATATGCGGTTACGGGTGCAGGATTCAATATATGGGAAACCGAAGATGCTTTCCAATACCTGTGGAAACGGGCTTCGGGAGACTGGAGCCTGAAAGCGAAAATCCGATGGGTTGGAAAAGGCAAGAACGAACATCGAAAGGCCGGCTGGATAATTCGTCAGGATTTGACTGCTGACAGCCCCTACGCTGACGCCGTAGTCCACGGCAACGGATTGGCCTCTCTGCAATTTCGAAAGACCAAAGGGGGAGGGACTGAAGAAATAAAATCTCCCATCTTAGCCCCTGCTTTCCTGTGGCTCGAGCGGCATGGGGAAGTCTATACATTTTCCGTCTCGGCAGACGGCAAATCCTATCATCCCGCAGGGTCCATCTCCATCCCTTTGACAGACCCGGTCTATGTGGGGCTGGCCGTTTGCTCTCATGAGGACACTTTGTCAGAGACGGCCATATTTTCCGATATTGAAATGAAATCATTAGGAACACATGCCATGCAAGACAGACTCGTTGAAAGCACACTGGAAACACTCTCCATAGAAACAGGACAGAGAGAAATCATCTACTGTACCGAGACTCATATTGAGGCTCCGAACTGGTCCCGCGATGGGAAAACCCTGCTCTTTAACAGCGGGGGATGCATCTATACTATCCCTGTCTCCGGCGGAAACCCCAGGCAGTTGAACACGGGATTTGCGGTACACTGCAATAATGACCACGGATTCTCCCCGGATGGTAAAGAGCTGGCCATAAGCCATGACCAGGAAGGAAAGTCTCTTATCTATATCCTGCCAAGTACCGGCGGGACTCCACGGCTCGTAACGGAACTGGGGCATTCCTACTGGCACGGATGGTCGCCGGACGGCAAGACTCTTGCTTATTGCGCGGCGAGAAACAATAACTACGACGTCTATAGCATTTCCGTAAAAGGCGGGCAGGAAACAAGGCTGACCGACGCCGAGGGACTGGATGATGGCCCCGACTATTCTCCCGACGGTCGGACTATTTACTTTAACTCAGTGCGAACGGGAGCCATGCGAATATGGCGGATGAATAGTGACGGGACGAATCAGACTCAGATAACCAAGGATGACAAATATGGCGATTGGTTCCCTCATCCATCCCCGGATGGCAAGTGGATTGTGTTCCTGTCCTATGACAGCAGTGTCGAAGGGCATCCCGCTAATAAAGATGTCGCTCTGCGGATTATGCCCGTTTCAGGAGGGGAGCCGAGGATTCTGACGCAGCTTTTTGGCGGGCAGGGAACAATCAATGTTCCCTCATGGTCGCCTGACAGCAAACGTATTGCCTTTGTCAGCTACCGCCTTATTGGAAAGGATGGCAAAAACTGACGAATGAATAATGGCACGGACGCAAAATAAGCTGCTTGAATACAAAGGCATTTTGTTAAACGCTTTTAGTTATGAATCAAGTTAAACAATTTGTTTGCCAGTTTAGCATCCAGGGTTTTTAAGATTTTATATTCTTCAAGGGCTGAACTTTTGTCACCAGCCGCTAAATAGGTAATGCCAAGATTACAGTGTGCCATGGCGTAATCCGGCTTAATCCTGATAGCGTTCTTATACCAATTCCATAAATTAATTGCGCTCGATGTAGTTAGCTCGACATATACTTTTAACCAATTCAGCGGTAAGACAAACCCTTTGCCACGCCTCGCATGCGGCCTCGCGAAGGTCATCATAATCTCGATAACTTCGATTTGACCAAAAATGGCTGCGAAGATATTGCCACAAATTCTCAACAGGATTCAATTCCGGACTATAGGCTGGTAGTTCTATTATGGTAACGTTTTCGGGTACGACAAGTTCCTTAGACTTGTGAAAACCAGCCTGATCCCAAATCAGAACCGCATGAACATCCGCAGCAATCTCCGTTGCGAACTGCTTAAGATAAACATTCATAACCTCTGTACTGATATACGGTGATAACATACCTACCGATTGTCCGGTCTGCGGACATACTGCTGATATTACATACAACCACTCATATTGAGTCTGCTTAACAGCAGCCGGGCGACTGCCGCGTCTTGCCCAAACCCTTGCCAATGTCCCCTGCTGACCGAAACGAGCTTCATCCTCGAACCATACCTCTAACCGTTTGTAAGGATGAGATGCAGCTATGACTTCCAGCCTCCCGCCGATGTTTTTTTAAAATCCTGCTGTGCTTTAATGTCCGCCCTCTGATGCCGAGGTCGCGGAGCCAAATAACTATACCCCAGACGATACAGCAGCTGATAAACACCGTTGAGACTGTAAACTACGCCAAACTCCTTGTTCAAGATTTTTTGAATGTCCTTGCCGTACAGTGTTGCTACTGCATCGTTCTTTGTAGGACCAGCATCGATACGGGATGAAAAGTGTTCATAACTGGCTGCAGGCAGATTCGGCTTTCGACCTGAATGGTGCTGTTCCTTCAGACCATCGATGCCATGGGTGTTATACTTTGCTACCCAGCTTTGAATCGCCCTTCGAGAATATGCGGTCATTTGTGCAATCTCGACACAAGTATATCCCTGCTGGGCGAGCGCAACAGCCTGGATTCTTCCTGCGAGGCGGGCGTTTGTTTGAGATTTTGCTGATTTTAACAACTCTTTTACGCTTTTGTATTCCTTTACTGTCATAATAACCTCCATATCAATCATTTTTATAAATCAGGGTTACTATGGTATGTATCGGAATATCCTATAAAGCGCATTTAATTATTGTAATTGGTATTACAAGCGTCTATCGATTCCTGATAGCGGCCAAGCCTGTTGTAAACAATGCCGAGATTAGTAATCACTTCGACGCAATCCGGCTCGATTTTTATGGCCTGCTTAAAGGCATCTATCGCCTCCTGCCAGCGGCTAAACTTACCGTAGGCGGAGCCGAGATTGTTGTATGCCTTGACATAATTCGGTTTAATTTTTATGGTCTGCTTATGGACATCTATCGCCTCCTGCCAGCGGCCAAGCTTGCCGTAGGTAACGCCGAGATTATAGTACGCATCGGCGTAATCCGGTCTGATCCTGATGGCCTGTTTACAATCGTCTATCGACTCCTGATAGCGTCCAAGTTTGTCGTAAGTAATGCCACGATTATTGTACGCAATATAATTACCCTGTGTCACTTTAAGCGCATGGGTAAAAAGGCCGTCGCTGTTCTTCCAATAGCTTGCCTGCTGATGGGCGCATATTCCGAGGGTCGTCAGTACGACGACCATCGATAAGCCGAGAACGATCTTTCGCTGCGGCCATTTCGAAAGAAGCTCCGGCAGGCCCCATGCAATTATTATGAAAAGACCTATATATGAGATGTAGGTATAGCGGTCGGCATAGGCCTGAGCGCCGGCTTGAATCAAGCCTATAACGGGGATAAGTGTTCCCACAAACCAGAACCAGCCGACCGGCAGGTACTTTTGATTTCGTCGGAAACAAATTACAGAAATGGATATAACAAAAAACAGCAAAATACACATCGCCACCTGCCAGAACGTGACGCTATCGACGTCAAGAGGATAAAATACCGCGAGATTTTCAGGCCAGAACATTTTGCCAATGTATCTGGTATAAGACAAAAAAACATTGGCAACCCTGCTTTGTAAAGAAATGGTATTGAGATCGGGTACCCCCCCGCTGCCCTTTTGAACTATAAACGTAATTACACTTGAGACAGCCGCAAGAGCAAAGAAAGGGATTTTTTCGATTATTACTCGATACAAAATTCGTCGCCTGTCGGAAATGGCGGCGGTCTTAACGGCTCGAGGCGAGGCAAATTGTTCCAATGGCCAATAGTCCAACAGCAACAGTACAAACGGCAGCGTTACGAGCATGGGTTTTACAAGAAGGCCTGATGCGAACAGCAGCATGGCCAGCAGATAGCGCATCATGCCGCGGCGTCTGACATAGCCGGCATAAACGGCCAGGGTAAGCAGCAGGAAAAATGTGCTCAGCACATCCTTGCGCTCAGTGATCCACGCGACCGATTCGACATGCATCGGATGGAGGGCAAATGCGGCCGCCACAAATGCGCTGGGCCAAAGTGAGCCGGTCATTTTTTATAGATACCCACGCCTTTACAGGCGTGGTTCTTTAAATTTCAACTGCGCTTGTCCTGTGTCTGCCTTTTCCTGTTGCTGAACGTATTTCCTGACAATCGCTTCATTTATACCGACCGTGGAAACGAAAAATCCTGTAGACCATATACCTTCATTGTCCCAATACACCTGCTTGAGGAAACGAAACTTCTGGATTAGTTCCCTGCTCGTGTTCTTCTTTAAAGTCTCCTCAACCGTACTTACTGCATATTTCGGTGGAATAACCATATGTAAATGTATATGGTCCTCTGCGATACCAATCGCAATATATTCCCAATCCGGATAGTATTTCCTGGCTTCCCGAAGTTTCGTTTCCAGATACTCCCGTACACCAAAATTCAGGACTTTTCGTCTGTACCTTGTCACCCACACAATATGATACTGCGTCTTGTATACTGAATGTGCCGACTTTATTAATCGCATCCATATAATATATCATAAACCGGAAGACACAGGAAACGGCTCTCACCCCCGCCTTCACAGGCGGGGAACTCCCGCAAAATTAGATGTTCTTGTTAATATTTTTCTGCGGATTCGGGTTGCTCTTCCGGCTGGTCGTCCTGCTTTTCCTGCTGGACTTTTTGTTTTGCAAGCTGTTCGAGGGACTGCGGTTCTGCTACCTTGCGATAGCCCATAGCCTCTATTACCTCGAGGACCTCCGTCCAGGTAGGGAATGGCCTTGAGTTGTATTGCTTGTATTGCTCGATGGCCATCAGGAAATCGAATTGTTCCTGCGACATCTGGCCTTCCTCGGCGGACTTTCGGTCGTCGCTTCTTCTGCGGCCCGGTCCGCGCCGGCGGTCAAGCCCAAGCCTGCGGTCAACAACGGAATCTCTGCGGTCGCTGCCTTCTCTGCGCTCTTCAATATGTTCCTGTGACATTTTTACCTCTCTCAAATCGCCAGGTTTAATTTGGCAGACAATAAATACATTAAAAATAAAATAGCAGACCGGCGGGATTTTCGGTTCCCGGGCCGGATTTTTTTATCAACGGTTAGAGTTCGTCATCTAAAGGTTCGCTGCCAAACTGCTCTTCGTTATCGACCGTCAGGTCATAGAAGTCGTCGTAGGCGCTCTGGGATTCGATAACGACGTGAGCTTCGTCAACGTATTCTTCGGGGACCATAACGGCGATGGACCTTCGGCCGACATCTTCGGTCTCCTGCTGTTTGACTAAAACAGGGATGTCGTTATTTTTCAGCAGGGTTTCAAAGTCCCGGGCCTGCTCGAAGTCGTCGGCGTAAGCTATTACCACCAGCTCGTCGAGGTTGGACGCTGTTTTTTTGTTTTTACGACGTCTTGCCATTTTATATCTCCGAAAAAGCCGGTTGTGAGCAATTCGATGATGCTTTATCTTCGTTAAGACATTTTCGACAAAGTTCTGAATGGAATTTATAAAAAATTTACGGTTATGATAAAATTATAAATCGGCAGTTTTTTAAGGAAAGTGTTTTTTAATTTTTGCTGTCTGGTGTAAAAAAAATGATTTTAGGCGATTTTTTTGTTGCAAAAGCGGCTCGGGTTTAGTAATAACGGCCAATAATATGTGCCAAATGTAATGGAAACTGGTACAAAATTTTCAAAACTTCCTTTTTATATGGAGGAAAAAAGAATGGCAAAGAAAAGAGATTCAGTGGTTGTGGCGAGCAAGGTAAAGGCTTACATAAAGAGCAAGAAGATGATGACATCGGCAGATGCTCTGGAAGCTTTGAGCGAGAAGATTTACTGTCTGCTGGATAAGGCGACGGAGAGGACAAAGGCCAATCGCCGCAGCACTGTAAAGCCTCAGGACCTGTAAAAAGAAATTTTCTTTACTCTTTTATGTCAAGCAGCTTATGAAAAATCGGAAGTTGCTTGGTAACCGCTCTGCTTCAAAAGAGGCAGAGCGGTTTTTTGGGGAACCTCTTCTTATCGGCCTGCACCGTTGTTTAGCCCCTAATTTCATGCCGGTGGTATTTTTCATTCGTGTTTATCACCCAGTTGTGCCTGGGATTTATGTATTTAGCCGCATGCTAAAATATCCCAACAAGTCAGGACGCCTCATGCCCCGCAATACGCTGTACGAGTGACGCCTTTATAAGGTAAGTCTTTAGAGGACATATAGGTCCTCGGTTGAAGGAATTTGATTTTGAACGGATTCCGGTTTGAGGCCGTTAAAGAATTAATATTGGCCTATAATATTTTTGACGGCAGCACGGAAAACGGCATTTTGGGGGGAATTTTCTTTGATAGCAATGGTAAAATATTTTATATATCTACGACTAAGGTAGAAAAAGTCATTTTTCAGGTGGGATTTGGATTAAGGCGGTGTGGATTTTTTGCCGATTATCAAGCTGACAACGGAGGACGAGAGGGTAAAGAGGTGATTGGAATTTTTTTAATAGATAATTTTACTTAATTGAATAACAGAAAAAATGATAAAATGTGGGAGGAAAATGTTGAGAAAGGTTAGGGGGATACGATGAAAGTCTTTATGTTAGGCTGGGAGTTTCCTCCTTACATCAGCGGCGGACTTGGGACGGCTTGTTACGGCCTGACAAAAGCGCTGGACCGGCTCGGAGTGGAGGTGACATTTGTTCTGCCCAGAGCGGTGGAGGGCAATTATACCAGTCACGTCAAACTGCTTGGCCCGGGTTCATTGTTTCCGGCGAAAAGTGCCGAGCAGAAAAAATTCAAGCGAACCAGATTCAAATTGATAGATTCTGCATTAAAGCCCTATTCGTCGGCGGATGAATATACAAGGCAGATAGAGGCTCTCTTGCGGGCCAAGAAGGGCAGGCTGAATTCTGCAGGCCAGTCAATAGGCGGGCTGGATTATGCAGGCGATATGTACACAGAGGTACATAGATATGCGGCGTTAGCATTAGAGCTTGCTTCGAAGGAGGATTTTGATATTGTCCACGCACACGACTGGATGACCTATCCGGCCGGCATTGCGATTGCAAGAATAAGCGGAAGACCGCTTGTTGTTCACGTCCATTCCACAGAATTCGACCGCAGCGGAGAAAATGTCAACCAGATGATATACGACATTGAACGGGCAGGTATGCATGCGGCATCTCGCGTGATAACGGTCAGCAATTTTACACGTAATATCGTAATCAATCGTTATGGAGTCAGCCCGGAAAAGGTGGAAGTGGTCTACAATGGCGTGGAACGCAACGGCGGCAACGGAAAAAAACTGAATGAAATCGGCATAAAAAAGGGTGAAAAAATTGTCCTGTTCCTCGGCAGGATAACAATGCAGAAAGGCCCCGAGTATTTCCTGCAGGCTGCAAAGAAGGTCCTTGAGGTGACCGATGACGACGTAAAGTTTGTTATGGCAGGCAGCGGCGATTTAATGCACAGGGCGGTGGAGATGGCTGCAGAGCTCGGAATCGGCAGCAAGGTAATGTTCACCGGCTTTTTGCAGGGTGAGGAAGTGCAGAAGCTTTACAAAATGGCAGATTTGTTTGTGATGCCCTCGGTATCGGAGCCGTTCGGGATAGTGCCTTTGGAGGCCCTCGAAAATGACGTGCCGGTGATTATCAGCAAGCAAAGCGGCGTTGCGGAGGTCCTGACGCACGCCCTGAAGGTAGATTTCTGGGATGTCAACGAGATGGCCAACATGATAATCGCTGTCTTGCGTTATCCGCCTCTAGGCATTACACTTCGAAATTACGGCAACTCGGAGGTTCGCAAACTTCGCTGGCGCGATTCCGCTGTGCGTTGTGCCAGGATTTATGAGGAATTGATGGGGGAAGTAGTTTCGGTTTAGGGATGGGGTGATAGAAAGAGGGAGCTTTATGGCATCGATATGTTTTTATTTTCAGGTTCACCAGCCGATGAGGCTCGGTCATTACACAGTCTTCGACGGTCATAATAATTACTTTGATGAGCATAAAAATTCCCAGATATGCAGGAAGGTTGCAGACAAGTGCTATCTGCCGACAAACCGTTTGCTTCTCGATTTGATTCGCAGGTATAACGGGCGTTTTAAGGTCGCCTTCAGCATAACGGGGGTTCTGCTTGAACAACTGCAGAAATATTCGCCGGAGGTGATAAGCACATTTGACGCACTGGCACGGACCGGGTGTGTCGAATTTCTGGCCGAAACCTATTATCACAGCCTCTCGTTCCTGTATTCCAGAAATGAGTTTGCAGAGCAGATAAATCATCACCGCCAGACTATTGAATACCTTTTCGGCCAAAAACCGCATGTTTTCCGCAATACGGAGCTGATTTACAACAATGAGCTTGCTTCCTTTATCGAATCAATCGGCGGTTTTGACGGGATTCTTTGCGAGGGTGCAGGCCATATTCTCGGCTATCGAAGCCCGAATTTTGTTTATAAGCCTTCAGGCTGTAATCATTTGAAGCTTTTGATGAAAAATTACCAGCTCAGCGACGATATTGCCTTTCGCTTTTCAAACAGGGGCTGGTCGCAGTGGCCCCTGACCGCTGATAAGTTTGCACACTGGGTCAACAAGGTCAACGGAAACGGCTATGTCATAAATCTGTTTATGGATTACGAGACGTTCGGCGAGCATCAGTGGGCAGACACCGGCATATTTGAATTTTTAAGACATCTGCCGGAAAAGATTTTTGAGCATCCCGATAATGATTTCAAGACGCCCAGCGAGGTTATTGCATCGTATCCGGTGATGGATTCCGTTGATGTGCCGCACGTGGTAAGCTGGGCCGATACCGAGCGGGACATATCAGCCTGGGTCGGCAATGCAATGCAGAGCAATGCCATTCACGAATTGTATAAACTCGAAAAACAGGTCAAAGCCTGCGGCGATGAGCAGATTCTGACCGACTGGCGCAGAATGCAGATTTCAGACCACTTCTATTATATGTGCACCAAGTGGTTTTCGGATGGCGACGTGCATAAGTATTTTAATCCTTATGATTCGCCTTATGATGCGTATATCAACTTTATGAATATACTTAATAACCTCAAGGTCAGATGTGCCAGGGCTTTGGATGCAAAGAGAAACCCCGGCAAAGCCGACGGTATAAACAGCGGCAGGCAGGCTCGGTCTTTACAGCCGACCGGTTAATACAAAATGCGGGGGACTATCGTATGGTCGCATTGAAACGGATTTTTTCAGGAGTGGTAAATTGTCCACATTCCAGCACCTTGACAGCTCGGAGGATATTTGCGTTACGACGCAGGAAAGCAGCCTCGAGGGTCTGCTGGATAAAGAATGGCTTTTGACCAACAAAAGAGGTTCTTACTGCAGCTCAACTCTTGCCAGCTGCAATACCAGAAAATATCACGGCCTGCTTATTGCCTCGCTTACGCCGCCTGCGCAGAGGGTTATGGCACTGAGTCTGTCGTATCGAGACGATAAAGACAGAAACAAAAACTTATGATTTATCCGGTTTTGAATTTGACGGTCTTTTTTCGCCTTTGCCTGTCGCCGCAAAAAAATTCTGTCAGGATAGCGAGGTTCGATTTGATTATCAATTCGACGGCGTTCAGCTGACAAAATCAATTTGCCTTGACCTCAACGCCGACAGTATCGCTGTTATTTATGATTTTTTGCACATTGATGGGCCTGTTCAGCTTTTCATCAGGCCCTTTATCGGCCTGAGAGATTTTCATTCGCTGCTCAAAAGTGGGGAGCATTTTGTTTGTTATCTTGACGACAAAGGAGCGGTCGTCCGGCGAAATTTGTGGGGGGATTGCGAACTGCTTATGGCATCCGAACAGGCCGATTTTGTCGCCGACCAGCAGTGGTGGTACAATATAGTTTATCGCCAGGAGAGAGAACGCGGCGAGGAGTTTAAAGAGGATTTGTGGTCGCCGGGTGTCTTCAGGGCAGTTTTGGATTCGCCGAGAAGAATTGTCTTCCGGGCGACACTGAAGTCAATTTATGCCTCTGAGAATGGAGCAGATGCATCAGCTTTGCCTGAATTTCAGATAGAACAGATGCATGAGGAATTGTTCAGGCATCGCCAGCAGCTAAAAGAAAAGGCAAAGTTGATGTCGCCAGATAATAATTTTGCACGTTTAGTTTTGGCAGCAGACCAGTTTTTAGTGAAAAGACAGATGGGCGAAAAAGAAGGCTGGACCATCTTGGCCGGCTACCCGTGGTTCGCAGACTGGGGCAGAGACGCCTTTATTTCGCTGCCCTGCCTGCTGCTCTCGGTAGGCAGGTTCGATGAGGCAAAATCGGTGCTGTTAACCTTTGCGCAGGCAGCCGACGGCGGAATGATTCCAAATTATTTCGATGACCGCAGCAACAAGGCACATTTCAACAGCATAGATGCGTCCCTGTGGTTTATCAATGCGGCTTTCGATTACCTGCGGGCAAGCGGCGATAACGAGACATTCACGCAGCAGTTTCTTCCGCTGATTCGCTGGATTGTCGATTCGTATTGCGAGGGAACGCAATTTGGAATTCATACCGATGCGGACGGCCTTCTAACAGGCGGCGACAAGAAGACGCAGCTTACCTGGATGGATGCCAAATTCGAGGGATACTCATTTACACCTCGCTTCGGCAAGGCTGTCGAGGTCAACGCCTTGTGGTATAACGCACTGTGCAGCCTGTCTCAGTTTTACGCATTTCGCAATGCCAGTGTTTCGCAGCAGTACCGCACAATGGCACAGCACACAAAGGAAAGTTTCCAAAGGATGTTCTGGAACGCAACGGCGGGGTATCTGAACGACTGCATCAGCCCCGACGGCCAGATTGACGCCAGCCTGCGTCCCAATCAGATATTTGCGGTATCGCTGGGCTTTTCGCCGCTCGAAGGTTTCCAGGCCCGCTGTGTTGTGGATGTTGTGCAAGGAAGACTCCTGACGCCTTACGGGCTTCGCACGCTCGATATTTGTGACAGACGTTATAAAGGAACATACAGCGGTTCGTGGAGACAAAGGGACGAGGCATATCATCAGGGAACAGTCTGGCCTTTTCTCATCGGTCCGTTTGTCGCTGCGTTTCTCAGGGTTAACAACTTCAGCCCCCAAAGCAAAAGGCAGGCGGAAAAATTCATTGAGCCTCTCCTTGACCTTATGACGCAGCAGGGCTGTATCGGCCAGGTTCGTGAGATATTCGACGGCGACCAGCCGCACAAACCGCGGGGCTGTTTCGCACAGGCCTGGAGCGTCGCAGAGCTTATCAGGTCCTATCTTCTCATAAACTCATAACCTCGTCGTTATATATAGCCCCTTATTTATGAGGGGGTTAAAACCTATGTGTTTTTTATCGCCTCTTTGATATTGGAAATAAATCCGGCAATTTCTGACAGCATCTTCTTCTTGTTGTTGAGGTTGTCCTCGATAATCCGAACAATTTTTGAGCCGATGATTATCCCGTCGGCGCCGGCGGCGGCAATCGCGGCAGCATGCTCCGGTTTGCTTATCCCGAAACCGACACAAACAGGAATTTCCGTCAGCTTTTTCAGTTTTTTGATAAAACCTTCAATCGTATCCGACAGGCCTTCTCGAACCCCTGTCACGCCGAGAACAGATACCGCATAGATAAAGCCGCTTGTTTGCGAGGCGATTTGTTTGATTCGCTGCTCATCTGTGTTCGGTGTCACCATAAATACCGTATCAAGCCCTGCCATTTGGGCGGCAGGGACGATTTCATCGGCATCGTCGATGGGTAGGTCCGCAATCAGAATGCTGTTGACGCCGGCCCGGTGAAAACAGGTGAAAAATTTCTCTGTTCCATAATGATAGATTAGATTGTAATACAAAAGCAGACCAATAGGGATGTCCCTGTATTGTTTTATCAGCCGGATAAAATCGAGGGCCTTTGCAACCGTCATTCCACTATTCAGAGCGCGGACGTCGGCCTTCTGGATTGTCGGGCCGTCCGCAATAGGGTCGGAAAACGGAATTCCAAGTTCGAGAATATCTGCGCCGGCATCAATAGATAGTTTAACAATATCGAGACTTGTATCAAAATCAGGGTCGCCAATGACAAAAAACGGTATCAGCGCCGGCCCTTTTAGCTGTGCAAACAGGTCTTTATATGTCTTCATAAGTCTCCATCTCTTATTTTACGGGTCTGAATTTTTCAACAATTGCCACGTCCTTGTCGCCGCGACCGGAGAGGTTGATGATAACGGTTGTTTCCGGCGATAGCTTGCCTTTCAGATTCAGCACGTAAGCGAGGGCGTGTGAGCTTTCCAGCGCCGGCAGGATGCCCTCTGTTTTTGTAAGCAGCTCAAATGCGTCAAGCACATCTTCATCGAATGCAGGAACATACTTTACCCTGCCTGTATCTTTCAGGAAGCTGTGTTCGGGGCCGACAGCCGGGTAATCGAGACCGGCGGAGACAGATTCAGTCTGTTCAATCTGGCCGTCATCATTCTGAAGCAGATATGTTTTTGAGCCGTGCAGGACGCCGATTTTCCCTGCTGCCAGTGTGGCGGCGTGATGGCCGGCAGCCAACGATGTGCCACCGGCTTCAACCCCGACAATCTGCACGTTTTTATCGTTTACAAAGGCTGAAAAAATGCCGATGGCATTGCTTCCGCCGCCTACACAGGCGACAACCATACTGGGCAGTCCGCCTGTCTGCTCGATGCACTGCTGACGAGTTTCACTTCCGATGCAGCTTTGAAAATGTTTTACAATGGTCGGGTATGGGTGCGGGCCTGCCGCCGAACCGAACAGATAAAACGTGTCGGTGACATTTGCCGTCCAGTAGCGAAGGGCATCGTTGATGGCATCCTTCAAGGTGCCTGTGCCGCCTTTGACGCCGACGACCTCCGCACCGCACAGTTTCATTTTATGGACGTTGACGCTCTGACGCTCGATGTCGGTTACGCCCATAAAAATTTTTGTTTCCATACCGAACAGTGCCCCGACCATAGCGGTTGCCAAGCCGTGCTGGCCTGCGCCGGTCTCGGCGATAAGCTTTGTTTTGCCCATATATTTTGCGAGCAGCCCCTGGCCGAGCGTGTTGTTCATTTTGTGCGCGCCGCCGTGAAGCAGGTCTTCGCGTTTGAGGTATATCTTAAAGCCTGCATACTCGCTCAGTCTTTTCGCAAGATAAAGGGGCGTGGGTCTGCCTGCGTAGTCTTTCAGGAGACTCTCCAGCTCTTTGTTAAAGGCCGCATCCCTGCTAAAACGCAAAAATGCCCCTTCGAGTTCCTCCAGCGCCGGTATAAGCACCTCTGGAACGTAAAAGCCTCCGAATTTGCCGAATCTGCCCTTACTTTTCATAACCACACCCTTATTTATGGATTATTAACCTCGTAAGTGTCTGATATTGTCAAATAATTGCTTCATTTTTTTGTGGTCTTTTTTGCCGGGCTGCTTCTCGATGCCGCTGCAGACGTCAATTCCGTAAACGCCTAACTCCACCGCCTTGACAACATTGTCCGGATTTATCCCCCCTGCCAGAAAAATCCTTTTCCCGATATGCCCTATTATGTTCCAGTCAAAGGTTAGTCCTGTGCCGCCGTATTTTTGAGGGTCAAAGGCGTCGAGAAGTATAGCGTCGGTAAAATATTCCTCTGCTCGTTTTATATCGGCCTGGTCTTTGACGCGTATGGCCTTCATTGTTTTCACATTATACGAAAGAAGAAGCCGGCAGAACTGCGGCGTTTCATCACCGTGAAGCTGAACCCAGTTGAGCTGACATAGATTGATAGTTTTGTGGATTTGTTCAAGCGGCACGTTCACAAAGACGCCCGCAATATCGACGTAGGCGGGCAGTTTGTCGATTATTTCAACCGCCTTTTGCGGCTCGATATATCGCGGACTTTCCTTGCAAAAATTGAAACCGAGCATATCCGCCCCAATATCAGCGGCGGCAGCCGCATCCTCATAATTTGTTATGCCACAAATTTTTACCTTCACAATCAGCATTGTTAATTTTTAGTTTTAAGTTTTAAGTTTTGAGTTTGCTCTGTTGAAAACTTAGGTTTGTCATTCCTGCGAAAGCAGGAATCCATTGTTTACACAGGTTTCTGGATACCCGCTCCCCGCTTTCGCGAGGACAAGCTTCGCGGGTATGACAGATAAATCGGCATCTTTTCAACAGAGCATTTTTAGTTTTAAGTTTTATGAATTTGAGATTTTAATCAACTGTTCCAGGCACATTTCCGCCTTGCCGTTATCTATAGAATCTGCGGCAATCTTAATCGCAGAGGGAAAATCGTCAACTAAATTAGCAATAATCACTGCGGCTGCGGCATTTAGAAGCACTATGTCTCTGCGCGGCCCGCTGTCTTTACCGCTGATTATACCTTTTATGATTTTTGCATTTGTCTGTGCGTCTCCGCCTTTAAGGTCGTCGAGACGGGCGAGCGATATGCCGAAGTCGGCGGCTTTAATCTCTTTTTCTGTTATCTTGCCGTTTTTTAATTCGAGAATTTTTGTCGGGCCCATCGTGCTGATTTCATCGAAGCCGTTGCTGCAAACCACCATAGCGCGCCTGCTGCCAAGCATTTTTAGTGTCTCGGCGATTCTTGCAGTAAGCGATTCTTCCGATACGCCGATAAGCTGCAATTTTGCACGGCGGGGTTTGCCAGAGGCCCGAGTATGTTAAACGCTGTTCTAAAATCGAGGCTTTGTCTTACCGGCTGAACGTGTTTCATCGCCGGGTGAAACCTCGGTGCGAACATAAAGCCGATATGAGCCTCTCTGATACAATCGGCTATTGTTTGGGGCTCCGCCTCGATATTAACGCCGAGCTGCAACAGAACATCCGCCGAGCCGCATTTGCTTGTTATGCCGCGGTTGCCGTGCTTTGCAATATAAACGCCTGCGCCGGCGGCGACAATGGCGGCGGCGGTCGAGACATTAAAGGTCTTGTGTTTTGCCCCGCCTGTCCCACAGGTGTCAACCAGATTATTTATGCCGGCGTTCACCCTCAGGGCGTGGCGGCGAAGCGATGTTGCCAGCCCCGCAAGCTCCGATACCGATGCCTTCTTCACCCGCATTGCTGCTAAAAAGGCGGCTATCTGAACCTCGGAGACATCCCCTTCGAATATGGTGTCAAGGAGTTTTTCGGCCTGGTCGCTTGTAAGGTCATTGCCTTCCAGTATTATCTCCAAATATTCAGTTATCTTTGTCATATCTGTTCCTTTTATACTTTTTGCTTTTGTGCGATATTAAGAATATTTTCGATTATTTTGCCGCCGGCAGGCGTCAGGATGCTTTCAGGATGAAACTGGACGCCGAAAATGGGCACTCCCTGTGACGGACGGCCATAACGATACCCTCGAAATCGGCAACTTTTTCGAGGCAGTCCGGTAGTTTCATTGCACAAAGGCTGTGATAACGCCCTGCCTGCATCGGGTTTTCAATGCCCTCGAATATGTCTTTCTGGTTGTGCATTACTCTCGATGGTTTGCCGTGAACCGGCTTCGGTGCGTGGCCGACTGTCCCGCCGAAATACTGAACGATTACCTGATGACCCAGACAAACGCCGAAAATAGGCAGCCTATCTTTGAAGTAATCGACGGCAGCTATTGATACGCCTGCGCTGTCCGGGTTGCCCGGCCCCGGCGAAATTACAAGTAAATCAGGAGCAAATTCGTCTGCAATTATTTTTAACTGTTCAATATCGGTATCGCTGCGATAAACCTTTGCCTCGCAGTTTCTCTTGCAGAAGTCATCGACAAGGTTATATGTGAACGAATCGAAGTTATCAATGAACAGAACTTTTCTATTTCCAATATCCATAGAATTTACCTTTGCGTTTTATTTCTTTCGAACAGCATTAAGGCAGGAATTTGCCTTATGCTCGGTTTCTTCAAATTCGGTTTTTGGCACGGAATCGTGAACGATACCTGCCCCGACTCGTATATACGCCGTGCTGTTTTTCACCTGGAGGCTTCTGATTGTGATGCCGCTGTCAAACTGTCCGTCCACGGTCAGATACATAACCGCTCCGCCATAATAGCCCCTTTTGGTTTTTTCAAGCCGGCGTATAATCTTCATCGCCTCGATTTTCGGTGCGCCGGTTAATGTCCCCATATTCATTGTCGCAAGATATGCACTTAACGCATCGAGATTATCGGCCAATATGCCGCGAACGTTGCTCACTAAGTGCTGGACGGATTCGTATTTTTCCGCGGTCAACAGCTCGGTGACTATCCTGCTGCCGGGCCTTGCAACCCGTGCAATGTCGTTGCGGGCCAAATCGACAAGCATCATATGCTCCGCCAATTCTTTGCGGTCGATTTTCAGCTCCGCTTCGTAACGAAAATCGGTATCGGGGTCAATTTTGCCGCCGAGTCTTCCACGAGGTTTTGTGCCGGCGATTGGGCGAATTTCAACCTGCCGGTTTTCCGTGCCGCTCACCCGAAGGTTAAGTTCCGGGCTTGAGCCTAAAAGGATAGTATTCGGGCTGTGGATATAAAACATATACGGCGACGGGTTAAGCTGTCGCAGCCGCCTATAAACATCGAGCGGCTCATCCCTGCAGGGTTCGATAATTGTTCTGCTCAACACCACCTGAAAAATGTCGCCGTCAATGATGTGCTTTTTTGCGGTGCGGACCATTTCCTCGTATTCATTTTGGGTCGTATCGGTCAAGACAGAAGGCGCCGGTGCGGCGTATTTTCGGGGCTTTGGCGTATCGAAGCGCACGATATTGTAATAAAAGTCGAAGCAGTCCTGCGCCTCTTTAATTGCATCCCGGCGGTCGCCGTCGGTTATCAGGACATTTACAATTATGTATCCCTGATTCTTCTGGTGGTCCATCAGGAAGATGTTGTCGGCAAAATAAAGTTCGTAATCCGGGTTGCCCAGCAGGTCTGCTTTGCTGGAGGGCAATTTTTCAAACTGGTCGATAAAGTCGTAGCTGATTGCGCCGAGCAGGCCGCACGTCACTCGAAACGGTTTGCTTGCCAATTTGAACGCAAAAGCAACCGCCCGCAGCACGTCCATCTGATTTGTGGTTGCCAGTCTTGTCTGCTCATCGATTGTTTCCGCGACGCTTTTTATTTTGCCTGTGATTGTTTGGTCACTAAATTGCACCGACTCGCAGAAGCCGAACCTGTTTTTGTCGGCTGCCAAATAGCGGAGCATTCGTCTGCCTGTGCTGTTAAGCGCTTTAATGGTAAATTGATTGCCTGTGCCGGTCAGATACAGGGCCGGTCTTGCCGTCCCGAACGACAGTGCGCTTGCGTCTTTAAGATATTCTTTCGATTCGAACAGGCAGCAATTTTCCGCTCTGCCGTAATCGCTTATCTTGGCGAAGAAGTCCATTGGGTCGCCGATGTCGATTTGCTTGACTATCGGGATTATCTGCCCCGGCTGGGCATTGTTTATTACTTGTTTATAGTCTTCCATAATATCCTCAAACTCCCCTTTCTATCTTAAATTTTTGCCAAATACAAACAAAAAAAGCGGCCTGTCTTTCCGACAGGCCGCTTTAGGGATACCTTCCTCAATGTAAAGCAAATTACCGTTTGCCCGTCGGATATTCTCCTTCAGGCCGCCACCAATTATTTGTATTTTTCCGGGTAATTTGCCTCATATTGTTATATTAAACCATATTTCCAATATCTTGTCAAGCTGTAAATCCCGAAATCTGCGAGTTTTTTTGGTCAAACTCCTTTTGGCACGACGTAGATTTCGACGCGTCTGTTCTTTGCATTGCCCTTTTGGCCGGCGGCGTTCGGTTCAAGGGGCCTGTATTCACCGAACCCGCGGACGCTCATCCTGTTAGATGCTACGTCATTTTTCGACATAATACTCAGAACTGATATTGCCCTGTCAACTGACAGATGCCAGTTCGTCGGATGTTTGGCCTTTGTCTCAGGCTTGCCAATCGGGACATCGTCCGTATGGCCGGCGACTATCACGTCGAACTTTTTGCCCTCTTCTGAATTAAGGATTGAGCAGAGTGACTTGACTGCATTGACGCCTGAGGCGGACACTTCATCGCTGCCTTTATCGAACAAAAGGTCGCTTTGGAATTTTACCAGGCCGCGGCTCGAATCAAATGTCACCATACCGTTTGTGCCTTTTGCAAAATCCTCCAGCTTCGTGGCAAGCTCCACCGGCAGCGGTGCACCGTACAATAGCTGACCGCCCACCGAACTCAGCAAAGTCTTTTTCTGCTGAAGGTCTTTTTCGAGAGCGGCAACCGTCTGCTCAAGTGCTTCCGTCTTGACTGCGCATTCACTGTTGGCATCGGCAAGCTGTCTATCAGTCTGGTCGGCCACCAACGTGCTGGTTCGCAGTTTGCTTTCCATGTCGGCTATGGTTTTACGCTGTCGTTCGTTCTGAAGTTGCAGGTCATTGGCACAGCCGCTAATCAGGGAAATTGTTAGTATTACTGCCGCTGTCAGGAAAATTTTTGGACGAGTCATCGTTCAATCCTTTCAAAAAAATAATCCATTTTTTTACATTTGGTCTTTTTGTGTCTTTATATATAGCCCCGCAATTTATTGCGGGGTTGCTTTTGTCGTTATATTTAGCCTCCAGTTTTACTGGGGGTTGCTTTTCTCCTTTAGAATTGAAACGATTTTCTCTTTCTCGTCAAGGGTAATCTGGAAAATAAATCGTCCCCCGTGAAATTTATGGTTTAACTTGTTTCCTTAAGGGAACTTAAATCAGCCGATTCTCCATCCCCAAAGCCGTCATTATATCCGCATTCTGACCTCTGCTTGCCCTTCGACGGATTATTTCACCGCAGAGAACGCAAAGGCCGCAGAGATTTTCAGGCACCTTTCAAAAACTAAAAACTAACCACTAAAAACTAACCACTAAAAACTAATTAAACCGCAGATTCCGCGGATTTACACGGATTGATATATCCCTAACGAACAGCAGTTCGTGACTTATGACTTACGACTTGTGACCTATCGATTATAAGGACGGTAAAACTTAAAATTTGTGTTTTCAGCAGTGAAAACGCTGTATCAAGAACCGGAAAGGGGGACTGAAATTTATAGAAGTGCCTGCCTCAGTTGTCCGATATATTTGGGTATGAAAGACAGCGTAAGAGAAAATACCGGTAAGCAGCAGGACTTTGGCTCTGAAAAGATCATTGCTGGTTATATAGCATCGGCTTTGGACATAGAAGACCAAGTCGTCGAGGGTATTTATATCGATTATGTGAAGCGGGAGGCGTGGCCTGCTTCGATGAAGGAAGAGGCCTTTCAGTCCATACGGACGTATCTGGAAATTTTGATTAAAGACAGCGCCAGGCATAAAAAAACAGTTTTGTCTTTACAGGACAGATTAAATGCCGACAACACAGACTAAATCCAAAAAAGACCTGACAGTCGAATTTGAGATGCTCAAATCAGTGGAGGAATCCGCTGTGGATTTGTATCAGCGGATTAGCGCAGACAGCCGTGTTCAGCAATTAGGAATGGCGGAAACATTCAGCCAGATAGTTGAGGATGAAAAACGTCACGCCGGTCTGGTGCAGAAAATCATAAACATAATCACAAACAGTCTGTAATAATCAACCATTCCCGGAATGAAATTTGTCTTCGTCACACCCTGTACACTACATTTCAACCATTGTTTGACACTGATTAACGCCGATTTTCGCTGATTAATTATTAGCCACAGAGGGCACCGATAACACAGAGAGTTTTTATTCTGACTTCTGACTTCTGCCTGCCCTGCGTAGCTTCACAAGCGAAGTAGGGTGATAATCATTTCGCGGACGATTATCTTCAAATAGTTTGTATATCTTCGTATAACTCAGGGAATTTATCCTGTCTTAGTCGGAATTTCGTTCCGTGATTATGTCCTGTTCTCGCATCGAAATCCACATAGACATAACCCTTTTCGATTGCATTAGTAAAGGCGCGGATACCGAATTTCCTCAGCATCGAAATCTTTTCGTAATAAAAATATTCTTTTCCGTTTTCTGTTTTTGTTCTGGCCTGAACATAAAAGCAATTCAAAAGTTTAGTACCCGCTTTATGTTCAAGGTCATCAAATCCCCAATATGGTTGTGGGGATAATTCGCCAAGACCTACGTGTTTTTTTACTGATTCAAGCCACTCAGCATGTCGAGAGTCAACGGAATTTACATCAAAGGAAATAAGAACCTTTCGCTGCTCACGGTCAAGAACAACCTTAAAACCTCTATCACTTCTTACCGTGCCTGTTATCGTTTGTCTGAAACTCATATCATCGACATCATACTTGGTCCCTGCCTCTGGGTGCTTCCACCCATATTTAGGCAAGTTTTAATGAATCCATCATTTTCAGACTTTTGTGCATTTGCATCTGGATAGTGAATCGGAATCCTTCGGGCGTCAAGTAAATGGTGTCACCTGATTTTGCTAAGAGACCAAGATCCACCGCATAATTTGTATACATTCTTGTGGCGTTATATTTTGCTTTTTTTGTTTGCCAGTCATAATACTTTCCGGCGTAATAAGTGAAATATTGTAGAAGATGGGACATTGGAACTGGATAAATATTTTTTGAGAGAAAAAAGACGGATTCCACAATTGAGGCAATACCCAAGACAATTGGAGACTCATAAGGATTTTGCATCACAAACTTTCTCATCAAGTCGCTTTGTGCTTCGCTTAGCACCTCGGGGAATATTTTGTCTTTTCTATTCACATATTCTTGGCCAAACTTTGAAAGAGCAATACTGTCTGAATTTGGCCTCCATTCTATTAACCGGAGCTCATTCGCAAATTTGATCTTATTGTAAAGAGTTCGCTGCGAATTTCGTACTAGTTGACGAAGCACTTTAACACTTTTTGTTTTTTCAAGCAGATAGAGCAATTCATGTATTAAATGGAAATTCCAAATGCCAATGTCTATCGGTTTGATTCCGCCAAAAAAAGCAATTGGTCGAAGGTTTTCATAAAAAAATTGAAGAACTTGTTCAGGCTGATAATCAGTGCAAATCACACCGTTATCCGATGCAATCTTTTTTTGCGATTCGGTTGTCGAGGTGCAAAGTAAATACGGTTGGATTTGTCCCTTTGTGATTCTGCCACTTTGTTGATATGTCAGCAAATCACTTTTGTAATCCAAAATTTGCCTAATAAAGTTACGATGGAACGAAGTAACTTTTAATTCAATCAGAAGTAGCTTTGCTTGATAGGCATAGAGAAGGTCAAGTCTGCCAGAAGGGATAAGCATTTGTCTGGAAAGCAAAAAGGGCATCTCATCGAGATCGAGTATTTTTTTTGTTAGTTCTGGAGCATTGACAAGAATGTCCTCGATTTGCGCCTCTCTAATTTCCATTCTTTACTCCTTAATATAAGGATAGAACGCCATCTCTTCACAGGCTTTCAATCTTTCAACAAGCCAATATCTAATGTTATCACGAATTTCGCCAATCATTTCGATGTTCCAGGAAATATCTTTCGAGGTAGGATTGATATCCCGAATTAATTGAAAGACAGCGTTATCAACATAATCTTGACGCTCGGTCTGCTTATTGTTTAACTCTTGCATTATAGAGGGCTCCTTAAAACGAACTGCCATACGCCCAATTGGCTTTTCAGCCATTCTTTTGCGGCCATACAATTGATATGTGTCGGGCCGCACTGGCAGGTTCTTTTATGACCTATCGGCAGCTTTTTACCGGAAAAATCGCTTCCATCGAGAATCGCTGTCGGCAACTGTATTTGAGGAGGTTCTATTGTTGATGATGTTGATTTATGCACAAACTTAGTCCTTTCTAATATATCAGCAGTTCCTTCCGGTACGGCCATAATCTTTACTTTTTAACATTATAGGATTTTAATGTTGTCAGTCAATAATTGCTTTTCCGGGCTTTAAGTGGATATAGAATCTGCGTTAATCCTGTCTATAAAATTTCTCTGCGTTCTCGGCGGTGAATATTTGTCGTTGGTCTTGTGTCTGGAGTCTTGAGTCTTTTTTAATCTGTGCAATCCGTGAAATCCGCGGTTAAATAATCCATATCAAAAAGCTGTTGCAAAAAGGAAATAAAATCTATATATTGAAGGTTTATCTTTTTAAGAAGTCGGGATTGGTATTTTTTATAGGAAAGGCATAAATAATATGAAGCGAAGAATGATTACGATAGACGGCAATACGGCGGCGGCGATGATTGCGCACGCCACTAACGAAGTAATCGCAATATACCCCATTACTCCCAGCTCGCCTATGGGTGAATTGGCCGACGAATTATCCGCCGATGGCCAGACCAATATCTGGGGGACAGTTCCCTCCGTCACCGAAATGCAGTCCGAAGGAGGCGCCGCAGGCGCCGTTCACGGTGCGTTGATAAGCGGAGCGATGTCAACCACCTTTACAGCCTCACAGGGGCTGCTTCTTATGATTCCGAATATGTATAAGATTTCCGGCGAGCTGCTTCCGACCGTTTTTCACGTCTCGGCCCGTTCGCTTGCCTGCCACGCCCTCTCAATCTTCGGCGACCATGCCGATGTAATGGCCGTTCGCCAGACCGGCTTTGCCCTCGTCTGTGCCTGCAATATTCAGGAGATTATGGACCTTGCCCTGATTTCCCAAAGTGCAACGCTCGAATCGAGTGTGCCATTCCTCAATTTCTTCGACGGCTTCCGCACCAGTCACGAGGTCCAGAAGGTCGAAGAGCTTACAAAAGATGATATTCGCTCTATGATTGATGACAGGCTCGTGGCCGAGGTAAAGGCCCGTGCCTTGTCGCCCGATAGACCTAAAATCTGCGGCACCGCACAAAACCCGGATGTCTATTTTCAGGGCAGGGAGACCGTCAACAAGTTTTATCTGGCCATCCCCAATATTTATCAAAAGACTATGGACAAATTCGCCGCCCTTGCAGGCCGTCAATACCATTTATTTGATTACGTCGGCCACCCGCAGGCCGATAAAATCATCATAATTATGGGTTCAGGCAGCGATACCGCCCACGAAACAGTCGATTACCTTAACGGCAAAGGCCAGAAGGTCGGCGTCGTCAAGGTGCGGCTCTTCAGGCCTTTCAATGTAAAGGCCTTTATCAATGCAATCCCCCCCACCGTCCAAAAGATTGCCGTCCTCGACAGAACAAAAGAGGTAGGCTCAATCGGCGAGCCTCTCTATCTGGATGTCCGCACGGCGGTCGGCGAGGCGATGGGTTTCGGCTTTGCACCGTTTAAAGAATATCCGATGATTGTCGGCGGCAGATACGGCCTCGGGTCAAAGGAATTTACGCCCGCTATGGTAAAGGCCGTCTTTGATAATCTCGATGCCAGGCAGCCCAAAAACAATTTCTCTGTCGGCATTATCGATGACGTCACCAATTTAAGCCTCGATGTCGATGAGTCCTTTGATATTGATAGCGAAGGTGTTTATTCGGCAATGTTCTGGGGTCTTGGCTCGGATGGGACGGTCGGCGCCAACAAAAACTCCATTAAAATTATCGGCGAAGAGACGGACAATTTTGCTCAGGGCTATTTTGTCTATGACTCAAAAAAGGCCGGCGCAGTCACCGTTTCACATCTGCGGTTCGGAAAAGACCTCATCAGGAAACCTTATTTGGTAACCAAGGCTGATTTCGTCGCCTGCCATAATCCGAGCTTTCTCGAAAAATACGATATGCTTTCAGATGCAAAGAATGGTGCAACTTTTTTGCTTACGACAATGCATAAGGCCGAAGATGTCTGGGATACACTCACGCAGGAGGTCCAAAAGCAGATTATAGACAAAAAGCTCAAACTATACGTCATTGATGCAATCTCGATTGCCGAAGAGCTCGGCCTCGGGGCGCGTATCAATATGATTATGCAGACCGCATTTTTCAAGATTAGCGGCATCATACCCCTTGACCAATCCGTCAAGGCCATTAAAGACGCTATTAAAAAGACTTACGGCAGCAAGGGCGAAAAGGTAGTCAATATGAACAATGCCGCCGTCGATGCCGCCCTGAGTAAGATTTTCCAGGTCAATTATCCGAACAAGGTGACAAGCAAAATAAAGATGCCGCCCGTTGTTCCCGCTGATGCACCGCAGTTTGTTCGCGACGTCACAGCCGAGATTATGGCCCTTCACGGCGACAAAATCCCTGTAAGTAAATTCCCCGTCGATGGAAAATTCCCGACTGCTACCACCCGGTTTGAGAAGCGAAACATCGCCGTCCATATCCCTGTCTGGCTCCCCGATGTCTGTATCCAGTGCGGCAGGTGTTCCCTTGTATGCCCCCACGCGAGCATTCGGATTAAAGACTACGATGCAGAATATATCCAGAAAGCGCCCAAAACCTTCAAAAGCGCTGATGCAAAGGGCAAGGAATTTTCAGGTATGAAATATACCGTGCAGGTTGCACCGGAGGATTGCACAGGCTGCGGCAACTGCGTCCAGATGTGTCCTGCAGAGGAGAAAGATGCAAACAAGCAGCCTACCGGCAGAAAGGCCATAAATATGGCCCTGCAGGAGCCGCTGCGTGAGCAGGAAAGAGAAAATTATGCGTATTTCCTCTCGATTCCAAATACCGACCCAAAACTGTTTAAACCTGACAGCATAAAGGGCAGCCAGCTCATCCAGCCCCTCTTTGAGTATTCCGGCGCCTGTGCCGGCTGCGGCGAAACCCCGTATATCAAACTCCTCACGCAGCTCTTCGGCGACAGGGCTATGATAGGCAATGCCACAGGCTGTTCTTCCATTTATGGAGGCAATCTGCCGACAACTCCATACTGCACCAGGCCCGACGGCAGAGGCCCATCCTGGAGCAACAGCCTCTTCGAGGATAACGCCGAGTTCGCTATGGGCTTGCACCTTGCCGCTGACAAATTCAAACAATTTGCAACCGAATTGCTCGATGCAGCCGCTTCAAAAGGCTGCATAGATAAAAAACTTGCTGAAGACACCAAATCAGCAACAAAAGCAAATGACCCCTCGCAGCAGGCCATCGAGCAGCAAAGGCAGCGTGTTTCAGACCTGAAAAAACAATTGGAAAAGTGCGGCTGCGATGAGTGCAGAAGATTGCTTTCAGTCGCCGATTATTTAGTTCGCAAATCCATCTGGGCGGTCGGCGGCGACGGCTGGGCTTATGACATCGGCTACGGCGGCCTCGACCACGTCCTCGCCAGCGGCGCAGACGTCAATGTCCTTGTCCTCGATACCGAGGTCTATTCCAATACCGGCGGTCAAATGTCCAAATCCACCCCGAGGGCAGCGGTTGCACAGTTCGCTGCCGCAGGAAAGAAAATGCCCAAAAAAGACCTCGGTATGATTTCGATGACTTACGGCAATATCTATGTCGCAAAGGTTGCGATGGGCGCTAATCCCAACCAGGCCGTTAAGGCCTTCGCTGAAGCCGAGGCCTATCCGGGGCCGTCGCTGATTATCGCTTATTCGCACTGCATCGCTCACGGCATTAATATGACCAAGGGTTTTGATGAGCAAAAAAAAGCCGTCGAGTGCGGCCATTGGCCTCTCTACAGGTTTAATCCGCTCCTCAAAGACGAGGGCAAAAATCCGCTCCACTCGACTCGAAACCACCAACGCTCGATTTTGAGCAGTATGCTTACGGCGAGAACCGCTATCGGACGCTCAAGCAATCCCATCCCGAAGAAGCAAAAAAGCTTATTGCCCTCGCCGCCAAAGATGTGGCCGATAGATTTCGCCTGATGGAGCAGCTCGCCGCCCTCAAATGCAACGGCGGCGATAAACAGAAAACAACTTAAAGACCTTAATAAAATGAAACCACAGATGGAATTTATCCGCCATTCTTGGGGCGGACGGATTTGCACGGATTTACACTGCCTGTATTTTTTGTAGTTACGGAGCAGCAGATTATCGTTTTTTTGCGTTTTGGTCAAATAAAAAGAAAACAGTAATAACAAAAAACCGGTGGCCAGGACTAATGTTTCTCTACAATTTTAAATAATATCTATTTAAACTGAGTATCTGTAATATGTTTTTCTTTATAAGGAAATTCTCTTTCAAAAACTTCAAGCTCCTTGTCATCTATCTTGAAAACATCGCTGTCATAATATTTGCCTGTTATTCCATCGAGAGCCCCGTCAAATAATTCTAATACCATAAACGCGTCAAAATTTCCGCCTGAAGACGTGGTAATTCCATAATTTTTAGCGTTTACAAAACCAAATCGTTGATAATATTTTGGATTACCAAAAATAACAATCGCTTTAAATCCAAGCTCTCTTGCTTTTTTAATAGAACAGTTCATTAACATTGAACCTATGCCTTTTTTTTGAAAAGGAGGCAATACTCCAATTGGCCCCATACACAAAACCTCAAATTCTTTATTTTCATCATTAACTACTTTTGCCGTCGAATAAACAATATTGCCGATAACATTATCATCATCGCATGCAACATAACTTAATTCTTTTACGAATACAGGCACTTTTCTTATTTTGTGAACTATCAAATGTTCGCAGCACCCTGGTCGATATAAGTCCCAAAAAGCTTCTCTTGTTAAATACTCTACTTTTTTGTAATCTTGCTTTTCTTCTAATCTGATTGAAATATTCATTATTTTATTTATTCTTTCCGTTATCTTTTATTTTTTTTCAAATGTCTTACTCAATCTTGAATAAATTGACATAAATAGGGATACCTGCTTATTTCTCCCATCCCAACATTCCCGTTTGACTTTATATTATACCTTTTCCCAACAAACCGGCAACTGTTTGTCTTTTTAAAATCCGCGAAAATCCGTGTTAATTCGTGTCTAAAACCCTCCGTGTCCTCCGTGTAATCCGTGGTTATTATTTTTCTTAATTCTTAATTCTAAATTTCCTCTGCATTTCTTCGCGGCCTCCGCGGTGAGTTTGTCTTTGGTCTGTCGTCTGTAGCCCGCCGTCCCTAATAATCAGCGGTTTCAAGTCATTTTGTTAGATGTTCTTGATATGCCGGCATACCCGCCGCCGGTTTATCCGACGGGTTTTTCTTTTCCTCAATCGGCCTGAAAGTATGAAAATCCTTGACATTTCAATACGATTTTGAGTAAATTGTAGTCAGGGAAGGATTAAATTTTGGTTATTAAACGTTTATTCGGCGAATCTCTTTAGAAATGAGCCAATAATGCATTCGTTTTATCGTATGTTGCGAGTGGCGCTGCACACGTTGCGGCGTAGCGTTATGAGGTCGCTGCTGACCTGTTTGGGAATCGTCATCGGTGTCGCCGCCGTCATTGCGATAATGGAAATCGGACAAGGGACTGCCTACATGGTACAGCAGGCCATTGCCTCAATTGGCGGCAGCGTCATACAGATAGACCCCAGCGATGTCGTCAAAGCCGGCGTGAGCACGGGGAGCGGAGGCCATGTGACCCTCACCCCTGAGGATTGCGATGCCATCATCCGCGAGTGCAGCGATGTTAAATATGGCGCTCCCAGCATCGACTGCCGCACTCAGATTACCTACGGCAATCGTAACTGGTCTCCGATGAACATCCTCGGTACGACGTCGGATTTCCTGGTGGTCCGAAACTGGGCGAATCTAACTGAGGGAGAGCCGTTCACTGACCATGACGTCCGCAGCGCAGCTCGTGTTTGCCTGGTCGGCCAGACAATCGTCCGCGAGCTTTTCGGAGGCGAATCACCTGTCGGCAAAGAAATCCGTGTCAGGAACGTCGGAATGAAAGTCGTTGGTGTCCTTAGTGCCAAGGGTGCGAATATGATGGGCAGGGACCAGGACGATTTTGTCATCGCGCCGTGGACGACGGTTAAGTATCGGCTGTCCGGTTCGCGGCAGGCGACGACTCCCAACATTACCACTCAGTCGTCTGCTGGACAGGTCAACACCCTCAGCCAAGCCTACCCATCTCTGCAGCTGCAGCTTTACCCGCAGAAGTCCGCATCGCAGATAGCGAACTGGCCGCAGATTGTCAGGTTCACCGACCTCGACGACATTTGGGTTTCCGCTACCTCGCCCGCTGAAGTCCCGCTGGCCATTCGCCAGATAACCGGCCTCCTTCGAGAGAGGCACGGCATCCAGAAAGATGCTCCCGACGACTTTAGGATAAGAGACCTGACGGAAATCTCCCAGACCCGGGCCTCTACTCAAAGGCTGATGTCCCGCCTGCTGATTATTGTGGCGCTTATTTCTCTGGTGGTTGGTGGGGTTGGCATTATGAACATCATGCTTGCTTCAGTGACCGAGCGAACAAGGGAAATCGGGCTGCGTATGGCGGTAGGCGCACGGGCCAAAGACATCCTCCGTCAGTTCCTGACCGAAGCGGTGATTCTTTGCCTCTTCGGAGGCGGCGCTGGCATCCTGCTGGGTCGGGGTGTATCGCTGGCAGTGACAACGCTTCTGCACTGGAAGACCTTGCCGTCGCTGCCCGCTATTGCTATAGCCTTCGCACTCTCTGCGAGCGTAGGGATTGTTTTCGGTTATTATCCTGCATGGAAAGCTTCACGCCTCGACCCAATCGAGGCTTTGCGATATGAGTAGCCTGATTTCGAAACCACAAAGACTCCAAAACCAGAAAATTATCGGGCCAAGATTTGTAGGTCTTATAACCATACATCCCTGCCATATTTTTTTATGTGGTGAACATAGTTAAGGCATCGGGCGTAAAAACCGATAAAATCATCGAGCCGTTGTGATCTCTCTGTCTTCACTGTTTGGGGCATCGGGACATATTGCCGCTGCGCCAAGCACATCGCAACGAACAAAAAAGGTCTTGCGAGGAAGTTAGGAAATGAAGAAGATACAGATTGTGTCGAATAAATCGTTTATAGGTGCGGTTATTTACGGCATATTTATTTTTTCAACGATAATTTTAACCGGCTGCGATGACAACAACAGGATACTTGACCCCAGTCAGGTTGGACGATTCAGGCCTGTGCCTGCCGTCAACGTGATACTGGACTCGCTCGGCGTTGAAGAGGAGACGCCGCCCGCATGGGCTGACGCTGAAGAGCCTTTGTCTGAAGACGGCGTTTCGCAAGGGGGCGATTATACCTTCGGGCCAGGTGATGTCATTAGGGTCTCCATATTCGAATTGTTAGCAGAGGGTACGGCCTTTGAAAATAGTTATATCGTAGATGAAAGCGGCATGATGACCATACCCGAGGTCGGCGCCATTAATGTAGCAGGTATGAGCGAGAGACAACTGGAGGAGGAGATACAAAGTATTCTTCAACCTAATATCCTTAAGAACCCGATGGTAACCATAACCCTGGTGGCGTCGCAAAAGCTGAAGTACTCAATCGCCGGCGGCGGCATTCGAAGCGGAGGAAGATTTGATATTCCACGATACGATTTCAGACTGCTCGACGCCCTTGCCTTGGCAGGCGGCATGTCACAATTTAATGTCAGCACTATTTATGTCAGCCGGCTAATTAAAGAGAAGGGTGAGGTGATCGCCCCTGCCAGGCAAGATTTGCTCGGCGGCAAGGAAGAAGAAATTCCAACTCCCGAACAAGAAATGCTTAAAATGCTGATGCCGACACAAAAGGATAAAGAGCAAACAACTGAAAAGAGGGCTGTAATAACATCATCTGAAATGGCAACTGAAGATGAGCTGACAAGGACCGCCTCACCCGAGGACCTCGATATTCTCAGCCAGATAGCAGGTCTCAAGACAAAGCCGACCGACCAGACGGGTAAAGTTGAGTGGATATTCAGAGATGGAAAGTATGTTGCGGTGCCCGTTGCTGAAGAAGGCGGAACTACACAGGCAGTTGAACAGACAAGGCAGCTTAAACAAGAGCAGAAAAAGCCCGCCGCCGAAGGTCCAAAAGCAAGATTGATAAAGATTCCTGTGGATAGATTAGTTACCGGCGACCCGAAATATAATATCGTCATCAGGGAAGGCGACGTAATCCATGTGCCGGTCGACCTTATCGGTGAATTCTGCATTATGGGCAATGTCTACAGGCAGGGCTTTTTAGAAATAACCGGCAGGCCTTTGACCTTAAAAATGGCTATCGCTGCTGCCGGCGGGCTTGGACCTCTTGCCTGGCCTAAAAACTGCGAAATTACAAGAAGAATCGGAAAAGACAGAGAAGAGACCATTATGGTTGACCTCGATAAGATTGCCAGGGGCGAGCAGCCTGATTTCTTTATCAAGCCAAACGACCTTATTAATGTCGGCACTCATACCACTTCACAGTGGCGTTATGCCCTGCGAAACGCCTTCAGGGCCACTTATGGATTCGGCTTTATCTATGACCGGAATTTCGCCCAGAAAACCTTCGGCGTCACCACCGACAGGCCATTCGGAATTCAACATCCTTTTGGACCTTTTGACTTTTAATTGCCGATCCTATATAGTATAATCACCCCTATCATGGAAAAACAGTTTGAACCAGTTCAGAGACAAAGGCAAGAAACGGAAACCCAGGCCGCCTCAAAAAGCTGGCTCGAGCTTCCCGTTTATATCTATATTAAGGTTATCATTATAGCAATCCTTTTTTGCCTTCTTTTTCTCCAGGAGATCAGAAGTCTTTTCTATAGGTGGCAGGGAGATTCGAGCTGGTCGCACGGCTTTATCATTCCCCTTTTCAGTCTTTATTTTCTCTATCACCGAAAAGACCAAATCCTCGCTCTGCAAACCCGGCCCAATTACCTCGGTCTTGTCTTTATGCTCCTGTGGCTTTTCCTTTATGCCCTCAACCTGGCAGTGCCAAGCCTGCGCGTCGGATATGCCAGTCCGCTTTTAATGATATGGGTGCTCGGCTCAATTGTCCTGTTTCTCGGTGGATTGCGACTGTTAAAACTTACGTGGCTGCCGATTGTCTTTCTGATTTTTGCGGTACCTTTGCCGCAGGGCTATTATGTTCGTATGACGATGCCGATGCAAAAAATGGCGGCTGAGGCTGCGACCGCTTTGCTCAATCTTGTCGGCAGCGTGGAAGCAACAACCCTCGGTACAATGATAGATGTTGTCTATAAGGGACAAAGGGTCGACCCGCCAATTAATGTCGCTGAAGCGTGCAGCGGTATGAGACTTTTGATGGCCTTTGTGGCGCTGGGCGTCGCTATGGCTTATCTCTATCAAAGGCCTTTATGGCAAAAACTCGTCCTGCTTGTCTCAACGGTGCCGATTGCCATTATTTGCAATATCGTTCGCGTCGTAATAACAGGATTTATTTATGTCTTTATAAACCAGGAATACGCACAGGGCATTTATCATGATTTGCTGGGTGTGGCAATGCTCCCTCTGGCGTTCGCATTGTACGGATTACTCGACCGGTTTATGTCGATATTGTTTATAGAAGAAAAAAGTATCGCGAAAGAAAATATTATTGTTCGTAAAAGGTAAGTATTTTTTCCCGGACAATCTGCTATGAAGAACGATTCTTTTTTGAGACCTTATCTGCAGCCTGCCTTTTTGATATGCGTCGGCATCCTCGCAGCCTTTGCTGCAGGCCTGCCTGTCGTGGAACATATTTTTGGGCTTTATCTAAGGAAAGAACCAATACCCCTGAAAAGTCCGCTCGACTCTCTTGATAAGGCAGGTTTGGACCATTATAAAGTTGAAAAACTCAAGATTCCGAATGAAGATGTTATAAAGACGCTCGGAACGCAAGATTATATCCAGTGGCTCTCGAGGATACAAACGCACCGGCGGACAGCCCGGTAAGGGCGTGTATGTTGTTTATAACTTACTATGACCTGCCTGATATTGTACCGCATGTACCTGAAGAATGCTACATCGGCGGCGGCAATGAAAAATTGAATTCTGAAGGTATGGAGCTGCCTGTCAAAGGGGAGGATTTTGATAAAACAATACCTGTCCAGTATCTTGTTTTTGGCGGCACCGAAGGCCGGTTTCTGGCCGAAGTAAAATTCCCGATTCTCTACCTGTTCAATACCGACGGCGTCTATACCAGCAGCAGGGAAGGAACGCGGATAGTGCTGAACAAAAACATTTTCAGAAAATATTCGTATTTCTCAAAAGTCGAGTGGAAATTCTTCAACAGCAATCGGTTTTCTATGACTGTTTATCCGGACAAAGACCAGGCAGTCCAGGCAAGCAAGAGATTGCTGGGTGTTATTTTGCCCAAACTGGAAAAAGAGCATTGGCCGGACTGGGAAAAATAAAAACGTGATTAATATATCAAAAATATTACTGATTTCCGAGGAGTAATTATGGCAAGAAGAAGGCTCAATAAAAAGGTTGCGATTATAAGTGGGATTGTTTTTGTTTTCTTGGCGGTTTCCATTATGGGTTTCTTCTTTTATAGAAGTCGCGACCCGAGCAGGTTCATTGCCGACGGCGATAAAGCAATGGAGACAAAAGATTATGATTCTGCCGCCAAATCCTATACAAAGGCGCTCGGAAGAGCAAGGGCGGATTCATTAAAGCTCGAAGTCCTTTTTAAGCTTGCCGATGGGTATCTGCAAACGAACGACTGGGGACATGTCCTTGGTTGTTGGGAAAGGATTGTTCAGATAGACCCCGGCAATGCTCAGGCAAGACTCGAGAATCTCAGATACTTTTACGCCATTGCCGACAGCGGTATTAATACTTATTGGCAGAACGTTGAAACACAAGTAACCGAATTCCTCAACAAAGTCGACAAAAGCGTACTTTCCGATAGCTTGTCAAATTGGAAAACATTTGACACTACGGAAAAAGCTGTTACAAAACGCATCGATAGTTTCCTGTATTTGCTCAGAGGCAGAGCGTATCTTGAAAAGGCAGGGAGCAAACAGGAGGCCAGCACCGAAGAGACGTATGCAAAGGCAATACAGGATTTCCAAAAGGTTCTCGAAATAGAGCCAAATAATGTTGATGTTTATTCCTATCTGGCCCAGACCATCATTTTACAGGGACAGGAGCAGGCGAAGAACAATCCCGCACAGAAAGAAAAAGCCGTTGCAGATGCAATCGCACTTTTGAACCGGTGCGTCAAGCTTTCAGCCAATGACTCTAAGGCTTATCTGAATCTGATCGGGATGAAACTTGCAATTGCCGACCAAAACGGCATCGATGATGTCAAAAAACTCGAGCCCGAATATCAGTCGCTCATTCAGAAATTCAGCACAAATGCGGAGGTTTACGTATATTTGGCCAATTTTTATCTGATTCTGGGTCCCGCACAGATAGATAAAGCCGCCCAGGCTATTGAAAAGGCATTAGAACTCGATAAGAACAACTTCAGGTATGCCCAGGCCGCTGCGATTACTTACCTTTATCAGTTCGCAATTCACGACAGACAGTCGCCGCAGATTTTTGCAAAATCCGTTGAAACTGCGAAGATCGCCTCTCAAATGCCCGAGGCACAGGATACGCCCGGACCTCGCCGCTGGTCCTATGTTACGAACAGGCTTGCAATATACGAGTTCCTCGCCAACCGTTATATAGAACAGATACTATATCCATTTGAAACTGTAAGCGAGCAGAAAAAACAACAATTGATAAAAGAAACCGAAGATACCGTTTATCAGATTCAACAGATAATCGGAAGCGGTGAAAACCCCACGGTTGTCAAATGGACGGGCCTGCTGGACCTCGTCAGAGGAAATACTATGTCAGGTGTTCAGAAACTCGATACCATTTATGAGCGGGCCGGCGGGACTTCCGATGCAAAGCTCGACCCCATTATCCCTTACGCATTAGCCAAGGTTTATGAGAACTCGAACGAACAGGGTTCTGTCATGGTATTTCTTGTGAGCGCCATAAACAACAATATTGCCAGATGGTCGAGGCCGCAAGCCATTCTGGAATATTGTGAGGCTGCCCTTAAACTGGAATTCTGGCCAACGGTTGTATCAAATGCAAATGTGTATGAGCAGCTCTTCGGAGCTAACCAGAGAAGTCGATATCTCAAGATTTTCGCTCATATAGGGGCCGGACAATATGAAGATGCCCAGAAACTGCTTGCAGCCGAACCGGAAAATGACGTCAATACCATTAAACTCAATATCGCCCTTGTACGGGCAAAAATCGACCAGATCCGTTCATCGATATCGCGGGCACAGGTGGACGAACTGGCAAAAGGAGTATATCAGGCCGAGCCTAATTCGGTAAAAAGTCAGATTGCAGCCAAAGAGAATATGCTCAAGAATGATTTGGCAGGTTTTAACGATACTTTAGGGGAGCTCGTCGCCAAATTATCGAGGATATCGGCCACTTCTGTTGCAGAACCATACGTTTCCGTTGTTTGTGAGAATTATTTAGCCAACGGCAAGATCAAAGAAGCAAAAGAACTTGCAGATATGCTTGTAAAAAATGCACCCGATAATATTACTGCCAGGTTTTATCAGAGGCTCCTGTCAGAGCCTAATCCTGACAAGCTTTCAATAGAAAAACGCGGGGAGATTGAGGAACAGACTTATAAAAATATTACCGAACCTCTCGACAGGGCTATGAATCTCGGGATGTTCTACAAGAGAAATAATGAGCTGCCCAAAGCAACAGAGCAGTTCAAAATTGTCCTCGGCGATTATCTCCAGACAGATGTTGCCATCGACAAATTACGAAATGAAAAGACCTTCTTCCAAAAAATGGCTGCAGTCGATTATCTCTTTAATGCCGCATTGCAGACTCAGGACTGGCAGTTGGCCGCTGACATTCAAGCGGCAGCCAAAAGAAAAAATCTGGATGATTGCGAGGGAAAATTCTATGCTGCTCGTCTGGCTATTGCAAAAAAAGACAAGCCTGCCCTGAGTTTGCTTGATGATTGTCTCAAACAAAGGCCGATTTTCTCCTACTGCTATCTGCTCAGAAGCAACGTGCGGAGCACAATGGGTAATGAAAAAGAAGCTATTGATGATGCTAAAAAAGCAGTGGCACAGAACCCGAAGGACGGCATTATTGCAAAAAATCTTGCAAGCCTCCTTTTTCAGCGGAATCAAAGGCTCGGCAAAAGCGTTACCAATGACCAGAGGGATGAGCTTAAAACCGCTCTGGATTTGGCAATGAGGGTCAACAGCGAGGATTTGGATCTGTTCAGTTTTTATGCCGAATTTATAAGTCCTACCGACCCTGTCAGGGCACTGGCAGTTCGACAGTTTTTGCTGGAACAATTTCCCAGTGTTGAAAATGCTATGCTTCTCGGGAGAATGGCCTTAAGGATGGCCAAAGATACTGCCGACCAGAATGAAAAAACTGCCTTGTTTAATATCGCAAGCCGGGCATTTGAACGGGGCAGGACAATCGAACCAACCAATCAGCAGGCTCCTTTATGGCATTGCCGATATGTACAAGGCGATGGGGCAGGCTCAGAAGGCAGAAGATATCATCAAAGAGTCGAAAGACCAGACATTATTGTGGACATTATATTATCAGAATGGCCAGTATGACCAGGCTCAAAAGGTCTTAACTGATTTATATCAGAACAATCCCAAGGACATCAGAGTTCTGCGGGGATTATTGTCTGTTTCGGAGAAAATGTCTAACAGCGAAGATGCCAAGCGTTACGGCCAGGCCCTTTTGGATGTTGAGGATAATGTGGAAAACAGGCTTCTGCAGATTCAGGCTTATCTGAATACAGGGCTTATCAGCGAGGCCGAAAAGCTCCTCCATGCATTGAAGGAAAAATTCCCCGATGAACCAAAGGCCCAGTATGTTGAGGCCTGGCTGCTGACAGCACAGGGTAAGCTTAATCAAGGACTCGATGCCATTAATCAAGAGTCTGGAAAAAGACAAGAGCTATTATGCACCTGCCTGGCAACTGCGAGGCAGAATTTATTTGCTGCAGGCCAATTTCGTAAAGGCAGTCGCCGATTTTGACAAATGCAAATTGTTATCTGACGACCCTGTAACGAGTATTCTTCAGGCAAGGGCACTTCTCGGAATGAGCAGAGATGAAAATGCTATTGTGGAACTGAAAAGTGTTATTGATAATCCTCAGGTTGAGACTGAGGCAAGAGTCCTTTTGGAAAACATTTATATCAGACTAAGAAGGACCGCAGACCTGAAGGCACTTTATTTAGACATCCTGAACAAGAATCCTGATAATATCTTTTGGTTATACCGTGCCGGTGGATTTGCTTTGTCGGCATCGGATTTCAAATCAGCAGAATCCATTTACGAAAAGGCCCTCAAGAAAAGCATTGAAAGAGGCAGAATCAATCCGGCGGTGTTTAACGGTTACCTTGAAACCCTGTTGTTATCGGGCCAGACGGATAAACTTTTTCAGGAGGCAAACAAACATTTAGATGATAATGATTTGGCGCCGATATCGCTGATGGAGATGGCGGACGCCGAAAATAGACGCGGCAATAAGGAAAAGGCCATAAGATACGCCAGAGATGCCGCCGAAAAGGCCAAGATCAATGAGGCAATGTTTTATCAGACGTTACAGGCAATGTACAAGGTTATCGGACAAAAGGATGTTGAGGATTACTGCAATGAAAAATTAAAAGAAAATCCGTCATCCCTGCCCCTGCTTCAGATGATATATCAACTGCAACTTCTTGCCGGCGATTACCAAAAGGCCATTGAATCTATCAATAAATGCGTTGAAATAACAAAGGGCGATCCCAACAGAAAGGTTGGTTTTGCGGTTCAGAAGGCCAAAACCTTCTATATGGCTTATAACAAAACTTCCGATAAAAATTTCCTTAAAAAAGCCACTAATGAATACGAAAGTCTGCTTAAGGAAATACCGAAAAATACCAATGCAGACATTATGAATAATCTTGCGTATATGTTGGCGGCAAATGACGAAAGGCTGGATGATGCCTTAAATTACGCAAAACAGGCTTATCAGATGAGGCCGAACAATCCGGACTATCTGGATACCTATGCTTTTGTTCTATATAAAAACAGAAAATATTCTGACGCAGAGCAAAGTATTCAGTCTGCTATACAACTGTTTAGCACACAACAAAGAATGGCTTCCTGGAATGTGTATGAACATGCAGGGATGATAATGGAAAAGCTTGGGTCGCGTCTGCAGGCAATAGCGGCATATAAACAGGCATTACTGGCTGGTACCAAAGAAATGACCGAAGCTGACAAAGCCAGGATAAACGCAACAATTGAGCAACTTTCAAAAGAAAACCAATAACAGCCTGAAAGCCTGTTTGTGAGTCGCTGTGTATTTGGATGGGACAAAAATATGGCCGAACAATCACAAATGAAAACCTTTGCTGGAAAATCTGTCAGACCGCCAGCTTACAAGACTGCGGTTGATGCCCTGACTCCCAAAGAAATACTCAGTATGCTGCGCCAGCACATCTGGCTGATAATTCTGCTGACCTTTGCAGGTCTTGTTGCCGGAGGACTCTCATGGTTTTTATTTTTGCGGTTTTATCCCAAGTACACTGCAACAGCTTATATCGAGGTTCTCTCGCCTGTTATAAAAGACCCTACCAGAATAGGTGTATCCGCGACAAACAGGGAAGACCAGTATGTCTATCGAATGAGTCTTGCAACGCTTATCCAAGAGCAGGGAATGTTAAATAACCTCCTCCAAAGTGAAAAGATTAAACAAACGAAATGGTTCACACAGCTTGGAGCTTCTGGAAGCGAGAAAACTACAGGCAGGAGTATCGAGAATGGGCTTATAGACCTCCAAAAACACATGGGGGCATCTGCCGACAGAGACCAAGATTTTATTCGCGTTTCTATGACCTGTGCCGGATATGACGAAGGTGTAAAGGAATGCGCGCTGATAGCCAATGAAATGGTGAATTTGTTTCTTCAATCTCGTGAAGAGAAAGAAAAAGGGGACATCAGACAAAAGGTCCAGGCGCTTCGCGAACAGAGGGAAGCTGTTACGCAGGAATTGGCTACCTATCAGACAACATTAAATAATATCATGACTACCACCGGATTTACCGATCTCGCGGAGCATTCGTATCAGGATATATTAACTCAAAGGGTTGCTATTATCGAACAGGAAAGCAGTGCTCTTATGCTGGATGCCAGCAATACTATGGCTGAGATAAAGACGCTTGAGAGACAGGCAAACGGGCCGATAGAAAGATCTGACCTCCAGAATTATAGAAACCGACCCCGTGGTAACTATGCTTAACCAGCAGGCTGTTCTATTGAATGCCGCATTGGCAAGCGGGCTTACAAAATATGGAGAAAATCACAGAATTGTTCGACAGCTTCAGGAACAACTCAATGAAATCAATAATCAAAAACAGGCCAGATCCAAGGAAATAGGTGAAATAATCAGGCAATCGAATCTCAGAGGCGGTCAGGACGCTTTAGATATATTGAAAGCCAAATTGGATCAACTGCAGGCCAGCAGGAAAGAGGCGGAAATTCAAAAGCAGAAAATTGATTTGGCAAAGGTTCAATATTTGGAAACTATTACCAAAAGGGATGAAGCACAGGGTAGATTGGCGGAACTAAAAGCCTCCATCGAGAAATATGATGTAATTCTTAACGACCCGGAGACTCCAAAAGTCAAAATTGCTGCCGCTGCAACGGAACCATTGGATGTCAGTTTTCCGCGTTGGGAATTGTTCTTTCCGGGCGGAACGGTTCTCGGACTCCTGCTGGGACTGGCACTGGCCTTTGCAATTGAATTTCTAAACGACCTCGTCAGGACGGCAAGGGATGTCTCAAGATTTCTGCACATATCTCTTTTGGGTATTATTCCCGATGCCAACGAAGACGACCAGCTCGATGGCATCGACCCGTCTCTGGCTTTGATTAAATCGCCGTATTCTGTCGTCGGCGAGGCCTACAGGAACTTCAGGTCTAATCTAAGGTTGGTGCTGCCGGCAACCTCAAAGTCGATTCTGGTTACCAGCGGTTTTTCCGGCGATGGCAAAACTTCTGTTGCCGTCAATCTCGCCGTCAGCCTTGCCTCTCAGGGAAGGAAAATCCTCTTGATTGACGCCAATTTCTGGCAGCCCAAATTGAACGTCATTTTCCCCAAGCCGGACCGCCAGCAGACACCTGTCAAGAAACAGGATAGCGCCTCAGAAGAAAACGGCGAGACAAATGAGCACGTCGAGCTTGGTTTAAGCACCGTCCTTGCAGGTCTGTGCGGTTATCATGAGGTAATCAGGCCTGCCGGCATCAGCAATTGCGACCTCGTTGATTCAGGATTGCTTCCGCCTAATCCTGCTGAAATGCTCAGCAGTGTTCAGATGGAGCAGTTCATTAAGCACCAGAGCGAAAGATATGACTATGTTATTGTCGATGGCCCGCCCGAACTGCTTGTTGGTGACGTAAAGTCGCTCGCCCGGATTGTGGATGGAACGATTCTGGTTTTCAACACCGCCAACACAAAACGCGGGACAGCTCAAAGGGTTATCGCCGAGCTGCGTCAGGTTAATGCCAATGTCCTCGGCTGTGTCCTCTTTGGCATCCGTTCTATGAAGGGCGGTTATTTCAAGGCGCAGTTCAAGGCTTATCAGGAATATCAGAAGGCCCAGTTCGCCAAAACTGCTGTCAGTTAGGATTATGGCAGAAGCTGTTTGTTTAAATCTGTTTAGGTGCTGGAGTTATTGATGGAAAGGTTTCTTGTTACCGGCGGAGCCGGTTTCATCGGTTCTAATATCTGTAAAAGACTTGTTGACCAGAATTGTTTTGTCCGCGTCGTCGACAATCTCATTACGGGCAAAAAAAGCAATTTGGCATCCGTTATAGGTAAAATCGAATTTATCGAAGCGGATATTGGAGATGAAGATGCCGCCAGGCACGCGACAAAAGGAATTGATGTTGTGCTTCACCAGGCTGCCCTGCCCTCTGTTCCCAAAAGTGTTAACAATCCTGCCGCTACCCACAAACATTGTGTCGATGCGACGTTTATGGCCCTGCTCGCCGCCCGTGATTCAAAAGTAAAACGCTTCGTTTATGCCGGCAGGCTCATCGGCTTACGGCGACACCACGACCCTGCAGAAGGTTGAAACTATCAGACCCGAACCGCTGTCCCCTTATGCCGTCGCCAAACTGGTCGGCGAATATTATTGCTCCGTTTTTTATACGGTTTTCGGACTCGAAACAATCTCCCTGCGATATTTTAACGTCTTCGGCCCAAATCAGGACCCGACAAGCCAGTATGCAGCGGCCATTCCTGCCTTTGTCACCTCTATTCTCAAAGACGAGCCGCCAACTATTTATGGCGATGGCGAACAAAGCCGTGATTTCACTTATGTCGATAATGTGGTTGACGCCAATCTGCTTGCTGCCCACGCCAAAAAAACGACAGGCGAGGTTGTAAATATCGCCTGCGGAAAGGCCGTCACCGTCAATGAAATTATCCGTATGATTAACTCCATTACCGGCAAAAATGTTATACCCGAATACGCCCCTCCGCGCCCTGGCGATGTCAAACATTCTCTTGCCGACATCACCGCCGCCAAAAAACTCCTCCGCTACCAGCCGAAAGTCTCGTTTGAGGATGGCCTCCGCCTCGCTATAGACTGGTATAAAGATAATCTGTTGTGATAATCACAGAAGTCGTTATATTTAGCCCGTCGTTTTACGGCGGGTTTGAAAATCTGTTTATTTTAACTCTTCTTTCAGTTTCAATGCATCCTTGATTAGCTGGTCGCGGTTGACTTCTTTTTTCGGCTCAAGCTCAAATTTCCATTCGTATTTATCCACCTTCTTTTCCGCTGACAGAATCTGTGCGAAAAAATCAAACGGAAAGCTGTCATACCACGGCCCTTTCAGCTGCCGATGAGTCTTCAATGTTTCGTAGCCTTCCTTGCTGACTCGGACGTTGTAGTCGCCATACCAGTTGAAATTGACCGTCACAGGCGATACGCCGATTTCCTCATCGTTTAATTCAACCAGCGCCGCCGTCGGATTCGTCTTTATCGTCAACTGCCTCTCAAGACATCCGCTCGCAATCAAACAAGCCGACATCGCCGCAATATAAAGAAAAACCTGCAAGTATTTTTTCATAATTGAAACCCTTTCACTTTCGCCATTATTATAACCAGCAATAACCAGAATTAAAGCACATTTTTCCTACCCCCTATCCCCTATACCCTAATTATTGACATCGATAATATAAACCTGTAATCTAATATCGAAATTTCTGTATTTATACTGTTTCTTTAGATTATTTCTGGTGCGAAAGTTATGAAGATTTCCTTAAACTGGTTAAATGATTATGTCAAAATCGACAAGTCCGCAGAGGAAATTGCCGAAATTTTAAGCGACCTCGGCTTTCCAAACGAAGGCATCGAACATCTCGAAGACGATACGGTTATAGACTTGGAGATAACCAGCAATCGCGGTGATTGTTTGGGCCATATCGGCGTCGCAAGGGAGTTGGCCGCCGCCACTGGTGCCGATTTGAAGTTGCCTGCCATTGACCTCGTCGAGTCGCAAAGAAATGCAGGCGACCTTGTCGGTGTTGAGATTTTGGAGCCGGCGCTTTGCGGCAGATACACCGCTCGCGTTATTGAGGCCGTTATGGTCGGCCCATCGCCGCAATGGATGGTAAAAAGGCTCGAAGCGGTTGGCCTACGCAGCGTCAATAATGTCGTGGATGCCACAAATTATGCGATGATGGAGACGGGCCAGCCCCCCCACGCCTTCGATTATGACAAAATCGCCAATGGCAAAATCATCGTCCGAAAGGCAAAGCCCGGCGAAACGCTGGTAAGCATCGACGGTACCCGCTGCCAGTTATCCGACAATATGCTTGTAATTGCCGACCCAAAAGGGCCTGTCGCAATCGCAGGCGTTATGGGCGGCCTTGATACCGAGGTCAGCAATCACACGACCCGGATTCTCCTCGAAGATGCCCACTTCGACCCCCTTTCAGTCAGGACTACTTCGCGGCAGCTGGGCCTGCCATCAGAGGCCTCCTACCGCTTTGAAAGGATTGTGGATATTGATAATATTGATTGGGCATCCAAAAGATGCGCACAACTGATTGTCCAGACCTCAGGCGGCCATATTGCAAAAGGCGCCGTTGACGTCTACCCGGGGAAACCATCTAAAAAAGAAGTAACCTTAAGATTGGAAAGATTGAAAAAACTGCTCGGCATCGATGTGCCGGTCGATGATATTTTGCGAATACTTTCAGCGTTGAGTTTTCAGCCTAAAAGCAGGAGCCAGGTTATCGTCTGCACAATTCCATCGTGGCGGAGCGACGTCTATCGGGAGGCGGATTTAATAGAAGAAGTGGCACGGGTCTATGGATATAACAAAGTGCCGACCGAAAAGAAAATCAGCATAGAGGTGAAAGCTGCCGACAATCGCCGGAAAATTACAAATCTTATACGGGCTTACCTTAACGGCTGCGGCTTATTTGAGACTATCACGGCCAGCTTTGTCGATAGTTCCACTGCCGGCCTGTTCGGCAAGATTGCCCCCGATTCGCATTTATCCGTAAGTGAGCAGCTCCGGCCTGGGCTGAATCTGCTGCGTCAGACTCTTTTAGGATCACTGCTTGAGGTTTTGAAAACGAACCTGAATGTGAAGAATCGGCCCTGCAGGATTTACGAAATCGCCGACACATTCCTTCCGACAAAGCAGGGTCTGCCCGATGAAAAGACAAAACTCGCTGTCGTCTATGACGGCTCCTTCAGAGAGCTGAAAGGGGTCATTGAAGGATTGCTGCAGGCCCTTAACAGCAATGTAAAGGTCAAATTTGTCCCCGGCGATTTTGTTTGGGCAAAGGCCGCTGCAGCCGTTATTACTGATAATACGGAACTGGGCAGCGCCGGCATTATCTCAAAAAAACTGATGGAAAAATTCGACTTTCCACCCGCAGAAATATGTGCAGCGGAACTTGACCTTGAAGGACTTTTTGCCCTTTACAATAGGACGGTCAAATACAGGAATGTGCCGAGATTTCCGGCTGTTGAACGGGATTTGTCGATAATTGTTGACGAAAAAATACAGTGGTCTGAAATTGAAAATGCTGTTCGCAAAAAAGCTTCTGCCCAGCTCGAGATTGTCCGCTTTGTCGAGGTATATCGAGGCAAAAACATCCCGCAGGGCAAAAAAAGCATTATGCTTTCGCTCCTCTTTCGAGACGATGACGGCACACTTACTCACGATGCGGTTGACCGTTTCCAGTCAGATATTGTTGCGGAATTGGAAAAGGCCACAGGCGCACAACTGCGCAACCGCCTGAATTTAAAAAGATATAAACCACGAAAGACGCTTTTTAAGGCGGCGGACAGGAAATATCGAAAGAATAAAAGACAATTCGAGTAAGATTATGGAATCGAAATGACCTTACTCCCAAAAACTGTGCCGCTTGCAATTATGTGTCAATATGCCTACTATGACCCTGTCTTTTAAATAGACCATATCCAAATCCGTATTAATTTGTTTAGTTTCAACAGGGAGATTTATGAAATTTGACCCGACTAAAATGAAGGGCTGGCAGATTGCCGAGGCCGCCGAGCAAACAATGAAGCCCGTTACTCTTCTGGGCAGAGAGCTCGGGCTGAAAGATAACGAAATCCTTCCGATGGGGCAGCATCTGGCTCGCGTGGATTTTAGCCGGGCAATGGCACGTCTAAAAGGCGGCCGGAACACGGCAAAATATATTGACGTAACCGCAATTACGCCCACACCTCTGGGCGAGGGCAAAACCACTATGGTCATCGGGCTGATTGAAGGACTGGGCGTCTGGGCAAAAGTGTAACCGGCGTCATTCGACAGCCAACGCCGGACCCACGTTCAATATCAAAGGTACCGCAGCCGGCGGCGGACTGGCTCAATGTATCCCGCTGGTGCCGTTTGCCATCAGATTGACGGGGGATATCGACCATATCACAAACGCCCATAATCTGGCAATGGTCGCACTGACGGCCAGAATGCAGCACGAAAGAAATTATGACGACCAGCGGCTGGCAAAAAGCGGGATGCGACGGCTGAACATCGACCCAAAACGAGTCCAGATAAAATGGGTGATGGACTTCTGTGCCCAGTCGCTGCGGAATATCATCGTCGGCAAAGGCACGGCGATGGACGGCTACCGGATGGAATCAGGATTTGCAATATCGTCGTCGAGCGAACTGATGGCGATACTGGCCGTCTCGAAGGATTTAAAAGACCTTCGCAGCAGAATAGCGAAAATGGTTGTCGCTTACGACAAAAGCGGTAACGAGATTACGACAGCAGACCTCGAAGTTGACGGTGCGATGGCCGCCTGGATGCTCGATACCATTAACCCGACCCTCGTACAGACCCTTGAGGGGCAGCCGGTATTTGTCCACGCTGGCCCCTTTGCCAATATCGCCATCGGGCAAAGCTCAATCATTGCCGACCTGCTGGCTGCAAAATTGTCGGAATATCATATAACCGAAAGCGGCTTCGGCTCAGACATCGGTTACGAAAAATTCTGGAACCTCAAATGCCGGATATCGGGTCTGAAACCCGACGCCGTTGTAATCGTAACCACCGTTCGCGCCTTGAAGATGCATGGCGGAGGCCCAACCGTAAAACCCGGTGCGCCGCTGAGCGAGGAATATACAAAAGAGCATCTTGAACTTCTTGAAAAAGGATGTGAGAATCTGATAGCCCATATCGAAATCGTGAAAAAAAGCGGCGTTCGTCCTGTGGTCTGCGTCAACCGTTTTCTTACCGATACGCCGGCTGAAATCGCAATGGTCCGCAGGGTCGCCGAGCAAAACGGTGCAATAGCGGCCTGTTCCGAGCATTGGTTAAAGGGAGGTGTTGGTGCGGTAGAACTGGCGGAAAAAGTGATTGCCTCCTGCGAGGAAAAAAAGGAATTCAGGTTCCTTTACGAACCCGATATGCCGCTGAGGAAACAAATTGAACTCATCGCCACCGCAATCTACGGCGCCTCCGGCGTTACATACAGCCCCAAAGCCCTGAAAAAGGCAAAAGCACTTGAGGCCGACTCTCAATCTATGCACTTGGGAACATGTATGGTGAAGACGCAATTAAGTTTATCGCACGACCCCAATATAAAAGGTCGGCCGAGAAACTGGCAGCTTCCCATCCGCGATTTTATGGTCTATAAAGGGGCCGGTTTTATCGTGCCGGTTGCGGGGGATATTCAATTGATGCCGGGGACGGCCTCGAACCCTGCTTTCCGTCGTATAGACATCGATGTCGATACCCGAAAAGTGACCGGATTGTTTTAAGAACTGATGATATCCAAAATCCGTAATATTAAGCAATCAAAGCAACTGAGGAGTTGCAGCAGAAGAAAATCAGACGAGTATTGAAGAATCAACGAGAACTTCTTATACTGGCAGAAAGAAGTCTGTGTTTTGCGTTTTAGCAATCAATAAATCCGGCGAAGGTTCGCCAAGCAACACGATAATAGCAGTACTCTGATAATACTCGTGCTAAACGCTGACAAAGGGATTAAAGTAACGAGATATTTATGTGCCTAAAGGTACTGATGGCGGTGTTGTAATGCGTTTTATACAGACTGAATAATTATTGTTCGGTTTATAGGATTAGCGATGCACGACGTTTTTGTATGTCACGCGAGCGAGGATAAAGACAAAATAGCACGTCCCTTGGCTGAAGGTCTTCGATCTTCGGGTTTGAATGTCTGGTATGACGAATTCTCCCTTAAACTTGGGGATTCACTTCGAGGAAGCATCGATAGAGGTCTTGCTGATTCGCGTTTTGGTATAGTTGTGCTTAGTCACCATTTCTTTTCCATTTCCAAGAGTTGGCCGCAGAATGAGACTGAATGGGCTTTTTGCGAAAGAGACCACAAGTAGGGAAAAGAAAATAATCCCAATCTGGCACGAGATTACGCAAAGTGAAATCACCCAGTATTCTCCCATTCTTGCCGACAGAGTTGCCGTCAAAACGACTGTCAGTCTCGATTCTGTGCTTGAGCAAGTTTTGGACATAATTGTTGCCGGCCGACAACACAAGGCTGGAAATGGCCGAGTAGTTGCTATAACCCCAACTTCTGTCAGGCTCTATTCTGGGGAATGGCACGCACAGACGCCAATAACTGTTACGAATCTTGGGAACTCTCCGGCCTACAGTGTAGCTCTTAAGATACTTGTTCACGGTCAAGAGGGTAACAGCTTCTTCCTTGGAGGTAGAAACTGACCCGCAGGACCACCTGCTCGAATCAGCGATTGGCCATATCACTGTGTCTGCTGATCTGTTGCGATTAAACTGTACATCGAGAGATGGACAGCAGATTGTTTGGCTCATTTTGCATACTGTGCTAGCGAAAAGCAGTCGCACCATCTCCATTAAGGGCACGGTACCGGTTGATAGTTCGGCTGATGTTGCAGTAGTCGATGTCAATGAAAGGCCTCAAGAGCTCCTGACGAGGCAGGGGCAAGAATTGGCGATTATGTTTAAACCTACCGAGGACTTGGTTGTCAATGGATCTCGATAAAGATGAGGCGAAAGACATAGACGAAATTGTGAGTGTAAGACATAATTGCATCCGGAGGGCAAGCAAGCCAGTAATACGGTGATGGCGGTTTTGTAAAAGAAGGGTATTAAAAAACGGAAATAAGCAGCGTTTTATCTGGATAAGAAAACGAAACGCCGCATCTTATGCGGATCAACCTAATTATTGTTCGCAACAAGAAAGGAGCCTAAGATGCTTGAATACATAAGAGGAGAATTATCAGAGAAGGAGCTTGAGGACCGTATTTTAAAGTATCCTTATTTGATTGAAGGAGGATTGAAGTACCTGGAGCACCAACGATATACTTCTTCCGGACGATTGGACATACTATTCGTTGATAGCAATGGGACGCTTGTAGTCGCAGAACTAAAGATTATTGAAGATGTTAATATGCTGTTTCAAGCTTTGGATTATTTTGATTACGTCGTAGAAAAAATTGAAGGGTTTGCAAGACTATATTCAAAAGATGAAATAGACATAGAAAAATATCCCCGCTTGATGCTCATTGCGCCGAGTTTCAGTCCCATTATGATAAATCGCTGTCGATGGCTGAACCCAGACATCCAGGTTTCACTTTTTGTTTACCAATATCTATCTTTTCCGAACAACAAGGAAGATACTCTCGTTTTTATTCCTCAAGAGGTATCTGTCCAGCCGAATGTCCTGAGAAAAGCACCAGAGTTAACTGAGCTCTTGACCTACATTAAGAACGAGAGTGTCCGGCAATTGGCGAAGCGATTATTAGACGAGGCAAAGAGCCTTACAAAAGAAATAACAGTTGACCCGTTACAATGGGGTAAGTCTGTTAAATACAAAGGTTCGGTTCTTTTCTACTGGGAACCCCGCCAAGCATTCATACGGATATCTACTCAGAATGAAGACGGTAATTGGGCAAGATTCAATATTGAAAATGAGGATGAGTATTCCAGAGTCATGGAACAAATCAAGAACAATATAAAAAACCGTGACAAAGAGAATGCATAACGAATCACTCCAGCGGACGCTCGTTAGCTGCCGCTGACTTTAGGCGTTCGGCGGTAAAGGTGTCGATAGAGAAACATGAAAAGACCACTATGCAATGGCTGAAAAAGCAGACCAAAAACAAAAATGAAAAAGACACTGATTTTACGCTGTTGACATTAGACACGGATTAACACGGATTTACACTGTTTATAACTCATTTCTCTTTGTCCTCTGTGGCTTATTTTTCTTCCGGGAAATTCAAATAAGCAAATTCGCCGAATAGTTTTGCCGCCGCTTTGTCGTATGTCTTGGCAGCATCAATTTCATTATCAAACCGTCCGAGATACTTTTTTTTACCTCTGAATTTGATTATTGCTGTCCATATCCTGCTTTCTTTACACCAGTGGACCCCCTTATACCGAGATGTTTTTTTGTTTGGTCTGCGATTGAATAGATTTTCTGCTCTCTTTGCGTTATCGGACCGTGGCGTTTGAAACAACGGAAGTCATAACACCGGCAAAAACTTCTGGTATCAGAGGAACAAATTGCCAGCCCGGTTCGATTAGATTTCGGCAGTTGGTATTCGTAAATACGGGTTTTGCCGCAAAAAAGACGATTTACCACAGGAAAAGCGATAACCGGTCAATATGGCATAATATTTGCGGCTATTTCATTAACCTGCTTGTTGTCAAACGCAGAAGGTCTGCGTTGCCGCAGGTTAAAGAGAATTAAAAAGTATTACCTCAAATACTGATAAGAAAGGAGGTGATAATTATGACAATCAGTGGAATTGGACAGAGTATGTCGATGCAGAGCATGTTCGGAATGAAGCCGCCGAGTGCGAGCGATATGGCCAGTCGTATAATGAATGAGCTCGATACCGACGGGGATGGTGCCCTGAGCACGGACGAAATCAGCAAAGGCGGTAAACGCGCAAAAAAGATCCTTGAGGCTGACACCAATGGTGACGGCAAAGTCACCATGGATGAGCTTCTTGCCTACATTTCGAAAAAGAAGCCTGAAATGAATGGAATGCAGCCGCCGAGTGCAAGCAATATAGCCAGTCATATAATGGACAAGCTCGATACCAACGGAGATGGCGTTCTGAGCACAGACGAAATCAACGCAGGCGGAAAACGTTCACAAAAAATCCTCGAAGCCGACACCAATGGCGACGGAAAAGTCACTATGGATGAACTTCTTGCCGACATTTCAAAAAAGATAGCGAGCATCTCTAACTTTTTGACGGTACAATCTGAACAAACAGATAAAAACTCAGATGTTAATGTGCTTGCCTAACATGCGGTAATATGCCTGGCCTGATAGGTAAATAAATCCCTGTCAGGTCAGGCCTTTGAACGCAGTTTTTGTTTTGCAAATCCTTTATATCCAACCTGTGTTTTCACCGCTCTGCGGCGATAAAATACCCTTTTGTTTGCGATAGAGCCGATTGCATGGGTTTCTCTGATTTTTATCATCTACAGTTTTCTCTTGTGTTTAGCCGATAAATATGTTAAGTTAGATAATGTTGCAGGATTACCCCTGCGGTGCTCGTATTGAAAATCTGATTTGAAAAAACCGATAAAAGCCAAATCAGGGAAATTGGTCATTGGATGAGTCGAAAACGCCTTGACGCAAGTTAAAAGGACTTTCTCTCATCGCAGACAATTACCCACTTTGCATTAGAGGGTTTATTCCAAACATTTTCATACGGCATCTGCGGAGGCTAGACTGCAGCAAAAAGGCCTGCCTTTAGTCAGGCCTTTTTTTATTTTAAAACCCCCCTTTCCTGTTCAAAAAATTAAGCAAATCGGGGCTGTTGAAAAACCTGACATTTTGATGTTTGAGATTGCTTCGCTTCGCTCGCAATGACACAAAACCGCACTTTCTGTCATTGCGAGGAGTCCGCCGATGGCGGATGACGAAGCAATCCTGACTTTTTCAACAGCCCCAAATCGCTGAATATCCACGCATTTTTATTGAACAAAAAACAAATTTCGACGAACCATACTTCAAAATATGGGTTGTCGTATAAAAGAAAGGCGCTTGTTTTTACCAACAACAATGAGCATAATATCTCTGAAGTGAGTATGCTCTGTAGAAAAGCAACCGATTTATTTGTCATACCTGCGAAAGCAGGTATCCAGAAACAAAAAAAACAAGTCTGGATTCCCGCTTGCGCGGGAATGACAGAAAGCAAACAAACGCTTCTCTACAGAGCAAAGTGAATATTGAAACTGAACCTGCCCCTTTCAGTTTTCGGAGTATTAGTGTATCGCTGATGATGAGAACATTTTGGTTTTGGTAAAGTTTGCACTTGGCGGCAACCTGAGATTTTTATCACATCTCGAACAAATGGTTGCGTTCCAGCGGGCCTGTGTAAGGGCGGGCGTAGATATGGTCTATACGCAGGGTTTCAATCCGCATCCGATTATTTCAATACCTCTGCCCCGGTCGGTAGGCGTTGAATCCGATGACGATTATTTTTGCCTTCGAATCAAAGATTCAAAGGCAAGTTTTGACAGCCGGCGTTTTCAAGCCGCCCTTTCTATGCAGATGCCAGCAGGTTTCAAATTAAATTCCGTTTGCGTATCCCAGTCAAACAAACTCCCCTTTCCGCAGGCGGCAGTATATTTCCTGCCCACCAAATCGAGTCTTTTAGATGATAATATCAGGCAAGAAAAGCTGAAATCCGCAATCAGCGGTTTTTTGGCCGCTGCGAGCCTGATTGTGCCGAGGAAGGCAGAACCAAAGAGGCGAAGGGTTAAAAATGTTGATGTAAGGGGTTTTATTGACGATATTATACTTCAGGAAAGCGGCGTATCTGTTCGCTGCAAAATATATTCCGGCGGCACAATAAGGGTTGATGAAATTTTGGCCTTATTGGGATTGAGCGTTAGTGATTTATCCGGGCCTGTGCGGAGAACTTCCGTGCAGTGGAAACTGGATAGTTAACAATAAAATAAACCGACAAAAAAAAGGAAAACGAGATGAGCAGGGAAATGCTTATAAATGTTGCCGAAGGGCAGGAGTGCCGAATTGCGGTCGTGGAAAATGGAACGCTTGAAGAGTTGTATATTGAAAGAACCAGCTCCGACAGCAAGGTTGGCAATATCTATAAAGGCAGGGTTGTAAATATCGAATCGGGAATACAGGCTGCCTTCGTGGATTTCGGGGCAGGCAGAAACGGCTTCTTACATATTAGCGACCTTCATCCTCGTTATTTCCCAGGCTCCCAAAAAACAGAGCAATCTGAGATGATAGGCCATAGAAAGGCCCTAAAAGAGAGACTGCCTATCCAGAAATGCCTCCATAAGGGAAGTGAAATTATCGTGCAGGTTACAAAGGAGGGCATCAACAGCAAAGGACCGACCCTCAGCACGTATCTGGCCCTGCCCGGAAAATATCTTGTGATGATGCCTTGGATGCACAAGGAGGGAGTTTCGCACAAAATCGAGGATGAACAGGAACGCGAGAGGCTGCTGAAAATCCTCGAACAAAACAGGCTGCCCAAAGATATAGGTTTTATCATTCGAACTGCCGCCGAAGGCGCTTCAAAAAGGGATATTCAGAGAGATTTAAGATACCTAAACAGGCTCTGGTACTCAATCGATAGGCGCATCAGAACCGAAAACACCCCCGCTGAACTCTACCGCGAATCCGACCTCGTAATTCGGACGCTGCGGGACGTCTTTACCACAAATATCACACAGATAGTCTGCGACTCGGAAGCCGTCGTTCGCAAAATCAGGGATTTCCTCTCGCAGGCATACCCCCGGCTCAGACATCGCCTCACATTCTATAATGAGCAGTTGCCGCTGTTTCATCAGTACAAGATTGAAGACGAAATTGCCAGGATTCAATCACGCACCGTTGAGCTTAAATGCGGCGGCTCCATCATTATCGAGCAGACAGAGGCGCTCGTTGCCATCGACGTCAACAGTGGCAGATACCGCAGAGAGGAAAATGCCGAGCAGACCGCCTATTCAATAAATTGTGAAGCCGCCTCTGAAATTGCCCGCCAGCTTCGTCTTCGAGACCTCGGCGGACTGATTATCTGCGACTTTATCGATATGCGAAACGAAAAGCACCGCCACGGCGTTGAAAAAGTTTTCCGCGATGCGCTCAAGGCCGACCGCGCACGAATCAAAATTTTACGGATAAGCAGATTTGGCATCATTGAAATGACTCGTCAGCGGATGAGACCCTCGCTGCAGTCAACGATTTGTTTAGTTTGCCCGCAATGCGGCGGCTCAGGCTTTGTCAAAAGTCAGGAATCTCAGACTATTGAAATGTTAAGATTGCTTCGGCTTGCCGCCTCAAAGGAACAAATCAAACGCGTCGAACTTTTTGTCTCGCCGGAGGTTGCAGAGTATCTCCAGAATGAAAAACGCTCTGTGATTAGCCGCATAGAGCAACAGAGCGACAAGAAGATAGTTATTCACTCTGCCGTAAATTTTACCGGCGAAAAATACGAAATTCTCTGCTACAACGACCGCGGCGCCGTCGTGAAACTGTAAATTGTGAATCGCGTATCGAACCACCACAAATTGCCCTTGACGAACCTCGGCCTTTTGACGATACTATTCTTCGCTTTTAAACGATTGACTCGTGCTTCGTCCCCGCTCTTGCTCCGCAAGAAGCTGCGGGGGCTTCGCAGAGTAGCAAGGAAACTTTATCGTGGAATTTGACCTCGAATATGCACGGATGGTTTTTTCTGCCGAAGCTGCCGGCATCGTCTCTATCACGCCGGTAGTCGATGAGTCTTTTGCAAAGGCTGCCGAGATGATTTACAACTGCACCGGCTCGGTCATCGTCAGCGGCATCGGAAAGGCCGGTCTTATCGCCAGAAAAATCTCCGCAACGTTGGCCTCCACGGGTTCACCGAGCCATTTTCTGCATCCTGCTGAAGCCGTTCACGGCGACCTCGGCAGACTCCGGCGAGACGATATTGTTATCGTTTTAAGTTATGGCGGCGAAACCGATGAGATTATTCGGCTCATAAACCTCGTAAAGCAGTTAGAAATAAAACTGATTGCAATTACCGGCGACAGCGATTCGACCTTGAGCAAACACAGCGATGTCGTTTTATGTATGGGAAAGATTGAAGAGGCCTGTCCCCTCGGCCTGTGCCCAGCGTCTCGACGGCCTGTATGCTCGCCATTGGCGATGCACTCGCCTTTACCGTTATGAAGGCCAGAAATTTCGGTGTCGAGGATTTTGCACGGTTTCATCCCGGCGGCTCGCTCGGCACCAAACTGCTTACCGTAGAGCAATCTATGATTTTCAGAACCGGCGAGAAACTGCCCATCGCCTCTGTCGATGATACCGTAAGACAGATGCTCGATAAAACCGGAAGTGTTAAACGTCACGGCGCCGTGATGATTGTCGATAAAGCCGGAAGATTGGCTGGCATTGTTACCGATGCCGACCTGCGGCGGCTCTTTACCGCCAAAGCATCCGCCGCCCTCGATATTAAAACCGCAGATATTATGACCGCCGGCTGCAAAAAAATCCGCGCAGATGCCCTCGCTTCCGAGGCAACGGCCATCTTTCATAAATACCGCATTGACGAATTGCCCGTTGTTGATTCTATAGACAGGCCTGTCGGATTAATCGACGTTCAGGATATTTTAACGATAAAGGTTGTTGGTTAATTGTCTCTTTCCGCCACAAGGACGGCGGATCTTCGACTCCAGGCAGGTTGATGACCAGATTGAAAAAGAAAAAGGTAAATTTTGAGAACATACAACTGCTTGTCCTCGATGTGGACGGCGTCTTAACCGACGGCACCATTGTCATAAATCCTGACGGCAGCGAGAGCAAATTCTTTAATGTTCTCGACGGCCACGGCATTAAAATGTGGAGAAGAGCGGGACTAAAGGTTGCATTATTAAGCGGACGAGCCTCGCAGCCGACACGCTTCAGGGCCGAGCAGTTAGAAGTTGATTACTGCCTTGAAAATTGTCGCGATAAAATGCCCGCTTTGAAAAAATTGCTCGATGAGCTTGCCCTTACAGCGAAGCAGACCGCCTTTGTCGGCGATGACCTGCCCGATATTTCCCCGATGAGATGCGCCGGTTTCGCGGTCGCTGTCGCAAATGCCGTCAACGAGGTAAAACAATACGCTGATTTTGTGACAAAACTCAGCGGAGGCTCCGGCGCCGTCAGGGAGGTAATTGAATATATGTTGAAAAAAAAGGGTTTGTGGCAGAAACTGCTGGAACGTTATACTGCCTGAGTTCGGGATGAACAGATTATGCGTTTAAATTTACGAAATTTATATATTGGGATTGCTTGTGTGGTTCTTGCGGCTGTCGGTTACTTCCTCATCAGTTTATTAAGCAGCAGAGAACCCATTATTGTTGAAAAATCTTCCCAGTTTTCCCGTCCCGACAGCAATACGCTTCGCTCGGGACAAATCGGAAGAATCGGAGATGTGAACATTGCCGAGATGGAAAATCCGGTATATAAGCATCTGAACAAAAAAGGCGAGGTTGACAGGGAATTTACCTTTAAAAGAATTTTGAAGGCTGTCGGCGATAAATGGGAGGTGGAAAACCCCGGAATCAGTTTTTTCCGTGATGACCTTTCGGTGATTGTGACGGCGGATAAGGCTGATGTTCAGACCGAAACCGTCTTAAAGCAGGTTCGACCAAAAGATGCCGCTCTTGCCGGAAACGTCGTCGTTCATATCCAGCCGAAAGACTCCGCCGATATTAAGGAAAGTTTCGCCTATCTCGATAATATCTCATTCGAATCCGACAGCTCACACGCCTTTACCAGCGGGCCTGTCAGGTTCGTTTCAGAAAATATCCAATTGACCGGAACAGGGATGGAATTCGTCTATAACGCAGAAAAAAGAAGGCTCGAATTCTTCAAGATTGACGACCTCAATAGTCTTCAATTGAAAGTTCCCGCCAAATCAATTCCGCTCTCAACCGGCAGGAAGGATATAGCCGCTAAAAACGCTGTTTCTCATTCGCAGACTACATCAATGAAAGATACGGACAAAGCTTCAGAATACGGCGGCAAAATTTATGCTTCTGAAGAAAAGGACGTAAATTCTGCCGGCAACAAGACCCTTTATCAATTGATGTTTAATAAAAATGTTGTTATCGACAGTCCCCGGCAGGTTATTTTCACAGACCGGTTTAATATCAATAATGTTTTCCTGAAACAATCCGCCCCGAATGCCGAAGATTTCGGACTTCGGGAGGCTCGGTCGAGCCAAAAATCCTGAAACCCAAAAAGAAGCCGCTGCTGAAAATAAAACCGATACAAGTAGACCTGTCAAGAACAGTAAAAATGCGGGCAGGTCCGAAGAGCTAATGCCTGTCACTGTAAAGTGCGAAGGCGGTATCCTCGTTACGCCGATGGATTCTGACAGAAGACCAGAGCCGGTTGATTCGAAAGATTCTGTGACCGGCGGCAGAGGGCTTGCAAAGTACGGCGACCCGAAGGGCAAGACCACGCTTGAAGGCCGAAAATTAGAATTTGATGCCGCATCCAATCTTGCCGTTCTGCAGGGAAACTGTGCCGCCAAGATGCTTGCCCCCTCAAGCTCCATCGACCGCAGATATTCTATCGCCGCCCAGAGAATTGCGGCAAATCTCACAGAGAAAAACGAAGGACAAATGTTCGGAGAACTTTCGCACATCAGGGCCGATGGCGGCGTCGTCCAGTTCGCCGTTGAAAAGCTCGAACAGAACAGGACGCTCGGCTTTACCAAAATTAAGTGTTTCAATTTCGATTTTGACTCTGCCAGTCAAACTCTCGCGGCAGGTGGTCCAGGCCTTATTGCCATTGATAATTCCAAACCGACCAAAAAGGAAATCGATGCCTTAAAGCCCCAAGAAAATATCGCCCGAAATTTTAGCCTGCAAAAACCCTGCTATGCCATAATTACGGACTTTGCAAGTCTTGAATACAACCTCAAAACCGAGCATATCCTGCGCAGGCCGGCAAAAACAGAATGAACATCGGCTATCTGCCCATCATCGACGGTAAAGAAGGGCAGGTCGTAAAGGCAACGGTCGGCAAGGTCGAGGCCAAACTTATACAAACCGCCACAGGCCAGAGAGAGCTTGTCAAATTGTATGCATCCGATGGCGTCACATACGATGAGCAGAACAATACAAAAGGCAGCAAAAACAAAAACCTTCAGCTCGTCGGCAGCGACCTCATCTACAACGTCGAAAACGCTGCCAATCCAGTTATTACCGTCTGGGGAAATCAGTCCTGGCCGTGCTTTTTAAACGGCGTTCAGGTTGACGGGATTGAATATCAGCTTTCGACAGGCAGACTTAAGGAGACTAAAATTCTTGCCCCCGGCGCCATCTGGTAATTCTTCGCCCACCCCCTGTCTTTTTCTTTTGAATAGAACGCATTTCATAACCTTGCTTGTTGGCGTTCGTAGTCTTTTCGATTAATCGAAAAGACTACGAACATACGAGCCTTTTTATTATAATAATTTCAGCAAATAAGAGCCGACATCGCGATTGCCAACAGAGCAATCCGCTGGCGGCGGACTGGATTCCCGCTATTCCTTTTAGCAAGGACAAGTTTCGCAGGGGAGACAATTATGAAATGGCTTGTAGTGTATTGTGGGTTCTGTGCTCCTGCCGTTTCTTATCCGCATATCTTTCGCAAATCTTCAATGAAAATTTTTGCGAGGGTTTCGGTTATCTTGTCCGCACTGGAAAGCTGGTCGGCGGCGTAGGAATTTGTAACAGCGATTGTTTTCATACCGGCCTTTTGTGCCGCCACAAGACCCCACATCGAGTCTTCTATCACTACGCAGTGCGCAGGCAGGATTTTCGGTCTGATTTTCTCATTTAATTTTTGCAACGTGAACAGGAAACCATCAGGAAAGGGTTTGCCTCGTTTTACCAATTCAGCCGAAACGATTACTTCAAAGTAATCAGCTAAATGATTTGCATCAAGGATGAGCTTAATCTCACCCAATAAAGCCCCCGAGCAGATTGCCATCGGTATCTTATTTGCCTTTAAATTATCCAGAAACTCTTTTACTCCGCCGATTGTCCTGCATTCGGTCCTCGCCAGATTTTCAAATGCCGTCCTCTTTTTTTCGAGCAGCTCTTTTAACTTTTCGTCATCAGCTTTCTGAAAATCCTTCTCGATTATGGTCTTGAAAAGGTCGAGGTCCGTCAGCCCCAGCATCTGTTTATAATATTGCTCTTTTGTTATCTGCACCCCGTAAGGTGCAAGAGCGATATTGAACGCCTTCAAATGCAGCATCTCAGAATCGACTATCACGCCGTCAAAATCAAATATAACCGCCCGCAGCATCCTTTATTCCTTTGCACCTCTGATGAGTTTTTATATTCACTCGCCCGGTACCGGCGGTACCAGTTTTTCGTAGTCGCTCAATGTTGACTTGTCGCCCGAGCAGATTTGTTCCGCTAGACTTGCAATCTTTGGCACCGCCTCATCGATGAATCTTCGGGCGATTATTGTCTTCCGCTCCTTTATTGAAATAGGCTGTCCTTCATCTTGCGGTGAGCCTGTCGAACCCGCTGCCCTGCCGTCTTTGCCGGAAATTGGAATCTGCGTATCCACTTTTGTGCTTGCCTGCCCGCAGAACAGATAACCGCAGATTAAGTCAATCGCAATATCCACAATCGCCCTGCCGTAAAGGTCCATATACTCATTGCCTCTCTCCTTGACAAAGAAAATCGAGCGTTTCAGTTGTTCAGTCCCCGCCGAAAGTTTTTCAAGCAAATCCTTGATTGCTTCATCGTACTGCGCCGCCTGCAATTCGGCCAGCAGCCTCTCCGCCGTCCCGCTGCAGACCCCTCGCACTGCCGCCACAATCTGCAATTGACTTGTCCCCTCATAGATAGTTGTAATTCTCGCATCCCTGTAATATCTTTCAGCTGCATAATCCCGCATATACCCGCTTCCGCCTAAAATCTGCATTGCATCGTAAGCGACCCTGTTGCACATCTCCGAACAGTAATATTTACTCATCGGCGTCAGCATCGACGCATATCTCGAATACTTCTTCAAAGTATTTCGCAGTTCCTTACTTTTTTCCTTGTCTGCCGGCGGATTTGTTTCCGTCATTTTCGTATAATTAATCTCGTAATCTACCATCGTGCTTGTCTCATACAAAATCGCCCTGCCCGCCTCGATTGCTACTCTCATATCAATCAGCATATCCCGCACCGCAGGCAGTTTTTCTATCGCCACTCCGAACTGCCTTCGGCTTGCAGCATAATCCCTCGCAAGGTTGTATGCCGCCTCCACAATCCCCATTGATTGTGCTGCAATCCCCACCCTCGCCCCGTTCATCAGGCTCATCACATAAGTCACCAGCCCCCGCTGCCTCTCGCCGATAATTTCGCACGGCGTATTGTCAAAAAATATCTCGCAGGTCGGCGAACCGTGTATCCCGAGTTTTTCCTCAAGCCTGCGTATATGAACCGTCGGGCCTCTGTCGCACACAAAAAGACTCAAGCCCAGCCCGCCGCTCCTGTCCGGCTCGCTCCTCGCCAAAACCAGCAGCACGTCCCCGCAGCCGTTGGTGATAAAACGCTTTACCCCGTGTAAAAACCACGAGCCTGCTCCATCTTCAAACGCCCGCAGTTTCACCGCCTGCAGGTCGCTTCCCGCATCCGGCTCTGTCAGAACCATAGCGCCCGTCACCTCGCCCTTTGCGAATTTGCAGAGGTATTTTTGCTTGATTTCTTCAGATGCAAAAGCGTTTATCGTCTCCGCTATCCCCTGGAGCCCGAATATATTCATAAGCGATGCGTCCGCTCGCGAAACTATTTCCACTGCCATCGTATAAACGAGATTTGGAAAATTCAGGCCGCCGAATCTATAAGGCAGGGTAAAGCCCATCACCTCCGCCTGCGCCAGCTTTTCGAGCGATTCGCGGATTCCCTTCGCATAGCTTACAGAACCGTCCGGATTAAGAGTATTTCCCTCTTTATCCACCTCTTCGGCCCGCGGCGCAATAAATTCCGCTGCCAGCTGCCCAAGCGATGTAAGAACCATCCCGTAATTTTCTATGGCCTCATCCGCATCCGCAGGCGCATAGTCAGATTCCCCGGCAAATCTGAACCCTTCTTCCTGCAGAGCGGCAAGAGGCCGCAAATCAATGTGCCTGAATAAAAATTTTATATCTTCATTATCGCTGTAAAAATTCGCCATATCTTTAAACTCATAACTAAAAGTTCAAAATGTTCTGTAGAGAACGTTAGGCTGTCATTCCCGCGCAAGCGGGAATCCAGACTTGATTTTTTTGTTTCTGGATACCTGCTTTCGCAGGTATGACAAATAAATCGGTTGCTTTTCTACAGAGCAAACTTAAAACTAAAAACTCAAAACTAAAAACTTACTTAATTCCCTTTTCGTGCAGCGCCTTTATCATTTTCGGCACAACAACATTTAAATCGCCGATAATTTTGTAATGCGCTACCTGAAAAATCGCCGCATCCGCATCGTTATTTATCGCCACAATTTTCTGACTCTGATTCATCCCTGCCTGGTGCTGAATCGCTCCGCTTATCCCAACCGCTATATACAGACTGGGTCTTACCGTCGTGCCGGTCTGCCCCACCTGATATTCCTTGTCTATAAATCCCAAATCAACCGCCGCTCTCGTCCCCGCAGGCGCCGCCCCTAAACTGTTAGCCAAATCCCAGATGAGCTTGAAGTTTTGCCTGCTGCCCACGCCCGCTCCGCCCGCAACTATTATTCGGGCAGCTTTCAGGTTGACCTTTTTCGCCCTCTTTTGCTCTTCGAGAATCTCAATCGGCAAATCCGAATCGCTCAACTGCACCTTTTCCTCGATAATCTGCCCCTTACGTTTCGTATCCGGCTCCGGCATCAGCATCACGCCTTCGCGCACCGTCGCCATTTGAGGCCATCGGTCATAATTGATAATTGTTGCGATGATGTTGCCGCCGAACGCAGGCCTTACCTGAAATAGTAAATTCTTATGAACTACATCCGAATTTGCCAACAGTGTGGTCGCCTATTTGAAGGTCGGTGCAGTCCGCCGTCAGTCCCGCTTTTATCGCGCTGGCTATCCTCGGTGCAAGGTCTCTGCCTGTTGCCGTCGCCCCGTAAAGAACTATCTGCGGCTTGTATCTGCCGATTAAGTCGCAAATCACCTTTGCGTAACTATTCGTCTGATATTTTGCAAGCAGTCCGCCTGCGGCGGACTCCGCCAAATATACCTTATCAGCCCCGTAATAAATAATTTTCTCTGCCAGACTCCTTACCTTATAACCAGGCAGCATCGCACCTAATTTCACGCCCAACAAATCTGCAAGGTGTCTGGCTTTGCTCATAAGCTCCAGCGATGGCTCCTCAATCTGCCCATCGTGCTGCTCAACAAATACCCAAACCTCGCCTTTCCTGTTCACGCCTATCATATTTGTCTCTCTATACGCTATTTCTTTAAGCAATTATCTTATCTTCCAAAAGTTCGTGTATTATATCACTCAGCCCTTATCTCATAATCCTTAATCGTCAGTTAATTTTGCTTGTTCGGGTAGGGTGGCACGGATAGTTGCCTTCAATTTTTTAGCAGCTTCCTCTGGATTTTTCTCATCCCACGGTATTGTCAAATGGTGGTTTGTGTCAAAGTGTGTTTTGGCTTCCTCGAATTTTTTCTTTTCACAAGTGTAGATTACAGGTTTTCCAAGACCTTCGGCAAAACCAGCCTCCCAATAGGCGCCAGCATTATCATGAGTAAGATCCGCGATAAGGAAACGAGACGTTTGTATTTCAACGCGTAGCCTGTCGTCTATTAGGCCGGCTTTCGGTTTCTCATTGAGTGCAAATAAATCAAAACCAGTTTGTTTGACTGCCAGTTTGAAGGTCTCTTCAACAATTTTATCTAATTCAGGATTTCCATATCCCATTGCCATAAATGCCTTGCGGCTTTCTGCGGCTCCTCTTTTGAGTTTTTCATAATACTGCCAGCCATCAAATGAAAGAGTGATGAAAGCCCGACCATATGCCCCTATGGCTTCAGCCTTTTTCCCTTGTAGAATTCCTGTGTCTATTAGATGGTATAAGACTAATTCAAATTCCTTGGGGGTTATTGAACCCATGATAGACTGGTGCGTGGAGTGTTGGACGAAGACTTCTTCCCCAGGAGGATGTTCGCTATTTCCCAACCAAAGGATAAACTTATCTGCCTGCTCGGCAATAGTTGGTGGTGGGTTCTTGATAATGGAATTCACCAATTGCTCATTAAGAGTTATCGATTTTCTAAAAAACTTCTCATCTGGTGGTTCTTTTGCTATTACCTCATGTCGTGTTCGGATCCAGTGGCTTAGAACGGCTATCTTTTGGTCGTTGTCCAATAGAAATTTGAGATTAGCAAGGGTAAAACTTTCCACTTGGTAATTTCCACACCTTGGGCAAGAATAAGCTTCACCGTGAATTCCTACGCCAATCGCAAAGTGATCTGGCTTTGATACATCTGAATTACACACAGGACACTTGTCGCCCATAATTGGTTTCTCCTGTTCGCGAATCACGCAATTATTTTATCTTCCAAAAGTTCATGTATTACTCCTGCAACGCCTTCGTCGGTCGGCTCAATATTTTTACTCTCTTTGGCACCGAGCACAACGCTTTGTATTCGGTGCACCTTTGTCGGCGAGCCGTTTCGTCCGCACCAGTTCAAATCCGCACCGAGATAATCCAAATCCCACTGCTTTATCAAAAGCCCCCTGCCTTCAAGATTCTCCAATTTTCTTTCTATAAGGCTCTTAATTGTATCCTCATCGGCTCCGGAATTTTCCGCCGAAATCTTCTGCCGGACCTCTATCGGCGCAAGCGACTTTTTGTATTTCATCATCTTCTTCGCCGCCGTTGCTCGCGGCGTATTCGCATCCGCCGTTATCGTCAGCAGAATCGGCAGCTTCCCGCGTACTTTTTGCCAGCCATTGCCGATATTCCGCCGAACCGTAATTAACCTTTCCTTCAGCTCGACAAGTTCTTCAACGTAAGTTATCTGCGGTATTCCTAATTTCTCCGCAAGCTGCGGCCCGACCTGTGCAGTGTCACCGTCGATTGCCTGTCTGCCGCAAAGAACAATGTCAAATTTCAGCTTCCTGACAGCACAGCTTAGAATGTAGCTGGTTGCCAGCGTATCGCTCGCCGCACATCGCCTGTCGGTTATAAGAATCGCCTCGTCCGCACCGCGGTAGAGCGATTCCCGCAGCACTGCTGCCGCCGCCGGCAGCCCCATCGTCATTACCGAGACCTTCCCGCCGAATTTGTCCTTTATCTGAAGCGCCGTCTCGAGGGCATTGAGGTCTTCAGGATTGAAAATCGCCGCAAGCGCGGCACGATTGACCGTTCCGTCGTCGTTCATCGCCTTGCCGGTAATTCTTTTAGTGTCCGGCACCTGCTTGATTAAAACAACACAGTTATATCCCACTTACTTCTCCTTGTAAGGACTTTTTTGCCGATTATTGATACGATAATTGTCCTGCAATGCTTTTTTTTGAAAAACGACAGTCTACAGATATTTGGCTTTCAGTCAACTCAAAAATGAGATGCGCCTCTTTCGATTTGACAATGCTGCCGGCTTCTCTTATATTAAAATTAACAAGCGCCCGTAGCTCAGCAGGATAGAGCGTCGGTTTCCTAAACCGAAGGTCGCAGGTTCGAGTCCCGCCGGGCGTATTTTTCCGTGAAAAGATTAGGCCGTATCAGAAGTGCGCTGACAGGCAGGATAAAAAAGGAAGGGCAGGCTTTTAATTCAAGGAATTTTTAAGCCTGCCCCCCAAACTTAAGGAGATTAGCTCTAAATGCATCCCCCTCCTCGGCGAAGGGCCAGTTTCCATTAAAAGTATAAAAAATAATCAGCCGAGCAGCAAATAACGCCGCAAAATTTCTTTCCTCCCTCGCAGGCAACTTAAAAATCCCTCTGGCTAACTCGCAGATTGGTCATTATCGGCCACTGATTTAGCCGATTATTCATTAGCTGCAAAAAATGTAATTTTGCAAAAAAGGCCCCGCATATTATAATGATTGTTTGAAACAAGGTTGGTTCGACCTTGCTCACCATGGTCTGATAAGTTTAGGCGGCAATTATCGTGAAAGTTCAATGCCAATTATGCCCGAAAACCTGCATCATTGAACAGGGCCAAAGCGGCGACTGCCGCATCCGAATCAACATCGACGGCACACTGCGGTCTGTCGTCTATGGCTACCCCTGCTCTATCAACATCGACCCTGTCGAAAAGAAACCTCTTTTTCATTTCCTGCCCGCTTCTGCCGCCCTGTCGCTGGCGACCGTGGGCTGCAACCTGCACTGCCTGTTCTGTCAGAACTGGGAAATTTCTCAGGCCGACCCGGCAGACAATCCTGCTTATCATTGCCTCCCGGAAAGGGTTATCGAACTCGCCAGGCAATACAAATGTCCCTCGATAGCCTATACTTACACCGACCCCGTCGTCTTTTACGAATATACCCTCGACACCTCAAAGCTTGCAAAAAATGTCAATATCAAAAATATCCTCGTCACCGCAGCCTACATCAATGAAGAACCCTTAAGGCGGCTGCTCGAATACACCGATGCAGCCAACATCGACTTAAAGAGCATAACGGATGATTTTTATCGCCAGATTTGCAACGCCACATTAAGGCCTGTGCAAAATGCCCTCGTCCTGACAAAGGCGGCAGGCGTGCATCTGGAGGTGACAAACCTGATAATCCCCACGCTCAACGACAAACCCGACCAGATTCGCCGGCTCGCCCTGTGGGTCCGCGACAATCTCGGAAGCGATACGCCGCTGCATTTTTCCCGCTTCTTTCCGCTCTACAAGCTCACCCATTTGCCGCCCACATCCCCCGAGACGCTCGAGCAGGCCCGGCAAATCGCACTTGAAGAAGGAATGGATTTCGTCTATATCGGCAACATCGCAAGCAAGGAAGGACAGAATACTTATTGTCCGAAATGCAAAAAGCTGCTCATCGAGCGCAGCGGCTATACGATTCTTCAAAACAGGATAATTGACGGCTGCTGCCCCGACTGCAAACACAAAATTTACGGAGTCTGGAAATGACACGCAGAGATTTTCTGGGAAAAATTCTTCAGGCCGCCCTGCTCGCTGCAACCGGTAGCTGGGCATTGGCCCAAAAGACCATAAAAAAAACTATCAGGGCGGCTGCCGTAAAAAATTATCCCGGCCCAATAAAACAGTTATTAAATATCGAAAAAATTAGTAAATGGAGCGGTTAATATGTGCAAGACACGGAAAAAACAATTGATGAAGGTTTTTTTTGCAATAATCATCGCCGTCTTATTTTGTGCTGCCTGCAGCAAAAAACCAACAATTACAGCAAAAGCCGATGCCAACCAGACCTCATCATTATCATTAAAAACACAGGATAAAGCCAAAGCAGCCGAACCCGCCAAGGTCGTTATCAAATCGGGAATCGCCGGCACCTGGTATCCTGCCGATGCCAACCAGTTGAAAAAACAAATCGACGAGCTTTTTCAAAAGGCAGAAAGCAGAGCAGAAAACGACATTATCGCAATCATTTTGCCCCACGCGGGCTACCAGTATTCGGGCCAGACAGCTGCAACTGCCATAAAAAGTATCAACAGAAAAATCAAAAGGATAATCGTCATCGGCCCGAGCCATCAGTTCCCAATCGGAGACAATTTCGCTGTCTGCGAGGCCACGCATTTCCAGACGCCGCTCGGCCAAATACCAATTGATACAGAATTTGTCGCCAACCTCCTCAAACACAGCCTGTTTCAAAATTTACCAGTAGTTCTTCAATATGAACACAGCGTTCAGATTCAGCTTCCGCTGCTTCAGGGCAGGTTCGGTGATTTTCGCCTTGTCCCGATTGTTGCAGGTCAATGCTCTCTCGACACAATCGAAAAGGCCGCCGCCATACTCAAAGGTCTTATTGACGAAGACACCCTCGTTGTCGCAAGTTCCGATTTCACCCATTACGGCGCCGATTACGGGTATGTGCCCTTCAGGGAAAATATACCTGAAAAATTAAAAGAGCTGGATATGGGGGCGTATAAATACATAGAACAGCGAGACGCCAAAGGCTTCATCCAATACATACAGAAAACCGGAGCAACGATATGCGGATATGTCCCGATATCTGTTCTGCTTTCAATGCTCGATAAGGATACAAAGGCCTCTCTGCTAAAATACGAAACATCGGGCCAATTAACCGGCGACTTCACAAGGTCGGTTAGTTATCTGGCAGTCGCTTTTACCGGAAAATGGCAAAAAGTGGCCAGCGAAGTCGAACCACCCGTGGTGAGCAAAGTCGAACCAAAGGGACAGCAAGTTCAGCCGAATGAAACCAGCACCGGATTGTCCGAGCAGGATAAAACAAATCTTCTTAAACTGGCTCGAAAAACAATCGTCTATTATCTCCAAAACAACAATATCCCGCCCGACGCCCTCGGCATATCAGTCAGCGAGCCGATGAAGAAGACGCAGGCGGCCTTTGTCACTCTTAATAAAAATAAAGAGCTTCGCGGCTGCATCGGCGAAATTCTGCCCAGCCAGCCGCTGTATAAATCGGTGATGTCAAATGCCGTCAACGCCGCCGTCAACGACTGGCGATTCAGGCCGGTCAAAATCGAAGAGTGCAACGATATCACGATTGAAATTTCCGCCCTGACAACTCCGAAACCCGCCGCCTCTTACAAAGACATCAAAATCGGAACCGACGGTGTTATCCTCCAAAAAGCCGGCAAAGGAGCAGTTTTTCTGCCACAGGTTGCACCCGAACAGGGTTGGGGCATAGAAGAAACCCTCACAAATCTGTCGCTGAAGGCAGGATTATCCGGCGATGCCTGGAAGGAGGGCGCCAGCTTTCTTGTTTTCCAGGCGGAAGTTTTTGGTGAAGAAAAATGAGTTTTGCCCGAAAATTTCTGGTTTTATCTTACGGCCTGTTCACAATAGCCGCACAGACGCTGCTTTTTCGCGAATTCCTGACCAGCCTCGAAGGAAACGACATAAGCGTCGGCATATTCTTCGCAAGCTGGTTCATCTGGGTCGCTGTCGGCTCGCTGCTGCTTTACAAACTTGTACCCATAGGAAAAGGTCTGCAAATCAAGATTGAATTTCTGTTCCTGGCCTATCTGCCCGCACTTCTGCTGCAAATATTTTTGACCGTCCATGCCCGAAGCATATTCGGCGAGCCCTCTTTTGCCCTGCTGCCCATTCGAACAATCTTGCTTTTGTCGCTGGTCGTCAATGCGCCAATAAGCATGATTACAGGCCTTTTGTTTCCGCTTATCTGCCGATGGATTCAGCAGGACGACTCCTCTGCCATATCAAAGGTCTATGTCATTGAAGCAGTCGGCTCTTTTCTGGGCGGCCTCGGTGTGACGGTTTTGCTCATTGTCGGAATAAATCCAATCCAAATCTGTTTTGTTCTGGCCCTGCTGACTTCGATATCAATCCTGCTGCTCCATCTGCCGAAACAAATTTATAGTGAGCCTGTCGAACCTAAACAACAAACCATTTTTGTGCGGTTTGTTCTGCGCCCCCTGGCGTTTCTGCTGCCTGTCTGCATCATCATTTGCATTGCCGCAGGCGTCGATAAAAAAATTTCCACCGGACTCCAGGCCATAAAATGGAGCAGACTGCTGCCAGCCGACACCCTTGCAGGCTCTTTCCAGACATCACAGGCAGAATACCTTTACGGCAGCTATAAAGGCCAGTTTCTTTCTGTCAGCCAGGCCGCCGTTGTCGAAGCGCTGCCTGACGACGAGACCAACGGCAGAATCGCAGCCATTGCTCTTTGTCAAAATCCGAATGCAAAAAATTTCCTCGTTATCGGTTCAGGCCTCGGCCTTTGCCGGCAAATCCTCAAACTAAAACAGGCCGAATCCGTCTGCTGGGCTTATTGTGATACTGAATATATCCAAAAAATCAACTCTTCTCTGCCCGACCAGCTCAAAACATACGATAACCGCCTAAACCTCGTCACAGGCGAAATCCGTTCGTTTCTGGCGGCAAACAGACAATTCTTCGACATCGTAATTCTGAATCTGCCTGACGCCACGACCTCTGTTCTCAACCGATATTTCACCATCCAATTTTTTAAGCAATTGAAAAATAGTCTGCGAACAGATGGCATTGTCGCAATCCGCATCAGCGGCGGCGAAAACATAATGGGCACCGAGCTTATAAACCTCGGCGCCTCCACAAAATTGTCGCTGGGCAGCGTCTTTTCAAATCTCGTCTTAACAGCGGGCAGCCAAAGCTGGTTCATCGCATCGGATTCAACGACAATCACAGGCCAGAGCGGAATTTTAAGAGACCGGTTTCAAAAAATCGACGGCTCCGATGCAATCCTGCCGCCGGACGCCCTGCTTTCGATTTACCTGCCGGACCGGGCACAAAAGGCGATTGATGCCTACAATGACGCCGACCTGCCGACAGCCTTTCTAATAAACACTGATGCCAGGCCTCTCACGCACCTGTTCAGTCTGCTCGTTTCCGTCAAACAATCGGACGCACCGGTAACAAAATTCGTCAGGCTGCTGCTGGTTTCCGGAATCCTGATTTTTCTTATCCCGATTATTGTCTATATCGCAGTAAGACTCCTTTACATCCTCAGAGAATGCCCGCTTCCAAAAAAGCACAAAAGCAAACCGCTGCAACCACCGCAAAACGAATATGACGCTCGGTGCACGCCGCACAATGAACAACGAGCAACGGCCTTCGACACTCCTTTCTGGCCTTCAGCGCCGGCACTGTCGGCATCGGCTCTTGTATAATTCTGATGTATCTCTATCAGACGCAATTCGGCTCGCTTTATCTGCATATCGGAATCATCTCATCGCTCTTTATGCTGGGACTATTTTTCGGCGCCGCTTTTATCAGGTTTCTGCTCGAAAAAACCAAAAGAATAAAACCCGAAGCCATCCTGACCGCCGCCCTTTGCATCCACGGATTTATTCTCGTCGCCATTGCTTACTGGCCGAGCAGACAACTGGGCGGCTCTCCCGCCGAAAAAAACATAATTTTAGACCCGACGCATCTTATTTTTGCCGCCGCCTTTCTGATTTGCGGACTTTGTGCAGGAGCTTATTTCCCCATCGCAGCCAGGCAATTTTCCGACTCCGGCATCCGAACAGGCACTGCCGCTGCTAAACTCGAAACCGCAGACCATATCGGCGCCTCTGCAGGAAGTCTCCTTACAGGTCTGCTCCTCGTCCCTATCCTCGGCACTAAGCAATCGCTTATCATTTTTATCATCTTAATCCTCGCAAACATCCCGCTGGCCATATTAAAAATTTTCAGGCCCGCACCATCTTTATCGGCTCCAAAAACAATCAGTCGGCTCACCAAGCTCGGCTACACCCTCTTCGCAATCGCATCAACGGTCGTCTTATGCTCAAATCTCCTCTTTGCAGCCAATTCGGTTGTTTCAGCCGCCGGCCCTGTTGAACAAACGGCCCGCTTGCTCGCGCCGAATTTGAAAATCCGCAGCGCTTCCGCCCAATTGCAGAAAGATACCCTCCGCTACTATAAAATTTTCGACAGCAACGAAAAAATCGTGGGCTTTATCTTCAGCACTGAAAAACTCGCACCCGATATCCGCGGTTTCGGCGGCAAAATGAACCTCGCCGTCTTTATCGACCCGGACGGCAGGCTCATTGACTTCCAGATAATTACTTCAAATGAAACGCCGGAATATCTCGACCTGATAACCGGCAAAAAAGTGCTCTTCAAAAACCGACCTCTTTTCGCCAAAAATCCCTTCAGGGAAACCGACGCCGTCACCGGTGCAACAATCAGCTATAATGCCGTGACAGGCACCCTGCAAACAGCCGCACAGGAATTTGCCCATCAGGTCCTCGGCAAAAACGACCAATCTGCCAAATCCCGTAATACGACCGGGGAAAAATCCTTTGATTACGCCGCCCTTTACCTGGCCGGTGCAGCAGTCGCAAGTTTAATTGTCATCTACACCGGCGGTTTCCGGACCAGATTGATTATCCTGCTCATCAATTTCCTTGTTGCCGGCCTTATCTTCAACGCTCAATACTCTCTTGCGCAAATCACAAACTTACTTTCGCTCAACCTGCCCGCCGTTGCCTTCGGCGCTGCATTTCTAATCGCCGTTGCCGTTCCGATTCTGGTCATTATCTTCGGAAACATCTATTGCGGCTATCTCTGCCCGTTCGGCGCTCTGCAGGAATTGCTCGCCTTTCTTACGCCCAAAAAACTAAAACCCCAGCCGGCTGACGTGATGCGAAATCTTTCCTTTGTTAAATACCTGCTTCTTTTTATCTTCGTTATCGCCTTTTTTATCTCCAGAAAAAACCAGTCAACGCTGTCAGCCGACCCTCTCATTTCAATCTTCTCCCGCTCAATAACTCTGCCTGTAATCTTCATCGTCGCTGTCGCTCTTGTCGGCTCACTTTTTTACACACGCCTCTGGTGCCGAACCTTGTGTCCGACGGGTGCATTTCTCTGTCTGCTCAACAGGCTTCCTTTGCTCAAAAGGTTTTTGCCGGCAAAAAAATTCGGCTTTTGCGAATTCGGCATCACACCAAAGGAATACGCCGATTGCATTTGTTGCGACAGATGCCGACACCTGCCCGCCGAAACAGCCCAGCGATTAAAGACGCCTGCCAAAACAAAAACCGTATCATCATACATCCTTATAACAATAGTAGCCGCAACGGCGATTTTTATCTCAGTGTCAACACTGAACAAACTCCATCAGACAATTCCCGCCGCATTTAGCGAACCTCAAGGCGTCTTGCCGACCGCCGGCCAGAGCAAAAATGCCAACTTGCAAAAAATTCAAACCCTTATTAAGCAAAATATGCTTTCCGACAAAGAAGCATTGTTTTACAAAAAAATTGACGAACAAGACACTCAAAAAACAGACCAGAACAGTCTGCCGCAGCCCGCAGGCGGCCGGCAAACCCCATAAACCCCCGATGGAAAAAATATATTTGTTAAAGAACAATTTGCCTTCTGAAAAGGTATATTATAATATTAAAATATTCTAATATACTTTGAAAGGAGCAAAATATGTTTATTCGCTTGATATTTGGGATTTTGGCAGGGGCAGCTTTAGGCGTCTCTTGGGCTATTTCGGAAAATGCACAACGGGGGCCTGTTCCCTGACGGCTAATCCGCTTCGAGGCGCCTTTTTGGGGGCCCTGCTGGGGATTCTTTTTGTTTTTCTGCTCGCAGATTATTCCATAGGAAAAAAGGGAAAGGAGAAAAACACAATGGTAATCAATATTGGAAACAAGGGGACATTTGAAAAAGTAAAGAATTCAAAAGGCCTTTTATTGGTCGATTTCTACGCAGAATGGTGCCATCCCTGCAAGCTTTTGTCGCCAATACTGGAAAGGGTAGCGGAAAAATATCAGGGAAAGGCAGCATTTTACAAGGTGGATGTCACGCAGTTCGGCGACTTGGCCGGCGAAAACGGCGTTGAAGCGACGCCGACCGTTCTGGTTTTCAAAGATGGAAAGGAAGTGGAGCGGCTGGTCGGCCTGCGGCCAGAGGCTGAGTATAGCAGGACAATCGACAAATTATCAGAAAACAGCGGAGGTGAATAATGACAGACAGGCTGGCGGAAAGAATGGCAGCGGTCTTAAAAGCTATAGCGCATCCTGACCGGCTCAAGATTATAGAAATCCTCAAAGACGGCGAAAAATGCGTCAACAAAATTGTCGAAAGGCTCGGCGGCAGTCAGTCCCTGACAAGCCAGCATCTAAATTTAATGACCGACAAGGGTGTCCTTGCCCGCAGAAGGGGTGGTATACGGGTCTATTATCGGATAGCCAATAAGGACGTTTTGAAGATTTTACGGTGTTTATACCGCCATTGCAGACAATGATTATGTAATAGAGATGAACCGGCTTCGGATGGTTAGATTCAGGCACACCAGCGGGTGGGGGCTGGTGTGCTTTTTTATTGTTTAAGTGACGATAAAAAAATGTCGGAAAAAACTTTTTTTGTTTGACTCGTGCCGCTTTACTGATACACTTTTGCCATCGGAAATTATATTTGGCAGGGGGACGATAAGGAAATCTATGTTTGAAAGGAGAATGAAGAAATGAAAAAAGTAATTATTTTGGGTGTTCTGATGCTGTTGGGCTGGACGGGCAGCCTTTGGGCAGAGACAAGCGACCTGCACGGGGCAATCGGCACTGATATATGACAGCAAATATGTATGGCGCGGATTTACTGTTTATGGGAGCAAAAGCGCCACTCACCCGTTTGTTGACCTCGATTTGTTTGGGACAGGTTTTGGCTTCAATGTAACCGGCCATATACCCAATAGCAGCGGGGAGGTGGGCGGCCTCGGCATTCAGCAATTTCAACGCTGGGATTACACCTTATATTACCACAATGTGCTGTTCGCAGATGAGCCTTATATGACTGCCTATATGCTCGGTTACATGTACTATAATTATCCCGCATTTGTCCATCAGCAATGGTAGCTTTCCAAACGGCATAGACCTGCAGGAATTGCACGGTGCGATTTCTTTCCCTAAAATCCTTGGTGTCGAAGGTCTGGTGCCGACCTATGTTCTTGTGAAACTGTGGCCTTCAAACGAGGATTCCTGGGTTGGCGATAAATCGCCTGTCGATGGAACTGCTTCCGGATTTGCTCATATATTTATGCTCGATTACGGCCTCAGGACAACCTGCCCGATAACCAATCAGGAGAGGATTATTAATCTGCATTCGGAAGTTGTTTACAATGACGGTGTTGGCCCTGCCGGCCAGAACGTTGACCATGACTGGTCGGACGCCGTCTTTGGTGTTTCAACCGATGTTGACCTCGGCAGCAACCTCATCTTTACGCCCGGCCTCTTTCATCAGGTTACGATGGACAAATCCGTCAATGATGAAAAAGAGTATTACCTGGGCAAGCCTGATTCTCAAGTATAAGTTCTAAGGTGGTGAGCGAAGTCGAACCAATCAGAAAATTTCCGCTTTCGTGAAATATAAAGGCCGGCACATCAGCCGGCCTTTTTTATTTGGCGAAAAAATCCCTTTTTCACAAATCTGCAGGCCAAAGGAATAAACATCTTCCTGCAAGAAACATTTTCTTTATCAACTTCCGGCAAAAAAAACGCTGATATTGCATATTTTCAGACGAAAACAATAAATAAGATAAAAAAAGTGAAACTTTTTAAGGAAGATTACACTATGAAAAGAAAATTTTCATCGACTTGACCTTTGCCGGTGTGACCGCGGCTTTATCCGACATAAAATATATTATGTCGGCCACTTCAAAAGAAAGCCCTCAAGTTTGTCATCTCTTGAAATGTCCGAGGCTTGGTAATCTGGCGACGGCTGTTGATGAGACAATTGAGGTCCTGGAAAAAACAAAAGGTTCTTTTAAATTGAAAGAGCTTGGCGGAATCCGCAAAAAACTCGAAAAAAACATTCAATATACGCAATATTCTATCACATCAAGCCTGCACTTTTACAATTATAATCCGCTTCCACGCTGGCCGCCCAAAAAATTTCCGCCTTTTTTAACTTTTCATCTCACCCAATCGCAGACATTATCCCCTCATCCGGCGTGAGATTAAAACGTTTCGAAATCTCGACAAGCTCACTTTTGCCGATTTTATTTTTAATTCCGCCGGCGGCTTTGGCCTGCAAATACATCCCGCAGGTCTTCTCAATGGTACCAATCAGGCCCAGTATTTTGTCCAGGTCGGCTCCGGCAGCGATAATCCCGTGAAACTGCCAAACAACAACACGCCTTTTCGCAAAACCTTTTGCTGTTGCATCGGCCAGTTCGGCAGAACCGGGCATAATCCACGGAATATACTCAACGCCGTCCGGCAGCAAAATCAGACACTCCGTATGAATCTGCCATAGCAAGCTTGTCAACTTTTCGGTATTAAGTTTTTCTATACAGCCGAGGGTTGTGAGATGCGGACAATGAGTGTGCAAAACCGCCCTGTCTTTATTTTCGCTGGCAGCTTTTCTTATTGAATGTGCCTGAAGATGGGTAATCAATTCCGATGTCGGAGAGTGGCCGCTCCGGCAGCCCCATATAACCCTGTATTTACCGCCTGTAGAATCAATCTCGATAATGCCCAGATTATCCGAAGGTGATTGCTGAAAATTTTTTAGATATGTTCCTGTCCCGCTCACAAGGAAAAAATCGCCTGCGATTCCAGGCAAAGTGCGGCCGATTTCCTTCCACCCCTGCTCCTGTCTTCCGACAGGAAGACGCAGGGGCTTTTCAGGCAAAATGTCTCTCTCAATTCTCACACTGATATTGCCGGCGTTTGCCTCGGCCCAGCCTCTCAGCCAGATTTCATTCGCTGTGCTGCCAACCTGGCTTAATAAAGTTTCAAATTTCTCATTCATTTCCCGGCCTTTTTCCTTCTCCGGCAATTACCTTTCTTCTGCTGTAGCTGCTCATTCCCTGTCTCCAGCCCCCGCCGACAATATGCGGCACATCAATTCTTTTGCCCTAACTCCCCTCAAGCCAGCCGGAAACCTTCTTATGCCGAAATGCCGGAGCCTCCAGAATCCCCTCACACAAGCACTTCCGAAACAACTCAAGAATGGGCGGTACAAGACTTGAACTTGTGACCTCCTGCGTGTCGAGCAGGCGCTGTAGCCAACTGAGCTAACCGCCCTAACTATTTATAATAGAAGAACTTACGACCATTCTTAAAAGATAACTTAAGCCAAGGCGCTGAAGCTATCAATAGTAAATTATAAGCAGGCACCATAGTTCTTTCAACAAAAAAACGAAATTGGCACACAAATTTAAGGCTGATATTGTCTGAATAATAAAACTTCTTGGGCGGCGATATTTCTGCCAAGGACAGATTTTCGCAAAAAATGTTTGACTTTTCATATCAGCCGCTATCTAATTAGAGCCGGTTAGAAAGTGGGTATCAGAAAATCCTTCTTGTAGATTGATTTTGAAAGGAGTGTATGATGGGAAAGAGTTTTATTGTAGCAGGATTAGTTCTTGCGGTCTTATGTGGAAATGTTTTCGCAATGATAGGTCCTCCGACAGCCGGGCTTAAAAAGGGTCAGTGGAGCGGTGGTTTTAACTATACTTATTTGGACCTGAACCTGGATAAAACGAAAGCGAAATGGTCTGAGTATGACGACGGGGTATTGAGTGGTTCAGGCACAGAAAAGGTAAAGTTTAAAGATGTCATAACGGATTTATATTACGGCAATCTCGGCTACGGCATCGAGGACTGGTGGCAGGTATACGTTCAGCTGGGAATTTCAGATGTAAGAGCCAAGATACGAGGCGAAGACGATTTTTACGAGGGAGATTGGGTAAATTTTAAATTCGACAATGATTTTGCCTGGGGCTTGGGCACAAGGATAACCTTTGCAAAACAGGACAAGGTTGACTGGGGTGTGGCGGTTCAGATGAACTGGCTGAATACACACTATGATAAGTCTGGCGCCAGCCAGTGGGTAAACGAAGACGAGTCAACGGGGTACGAAACAGATAAAACGAAGGTTGACCTTACGGCCTATAATTTGTTCGTGGCATTGGGCCCGACAATCGATATGGGCGGCTGGAAGCTTTATGGCGGACCGTTTTACACTTATCTTTCCGGTGAGGTAAAAGGACGCTACACAGAAGTCGGGGTCGATGGAATAACCGAAGAAGGTCCCGGAACACCTTACACTTATGCTATGAAAGGCAAAGGGGATATTAAGTCGGATGACCATTTCGGCGGTTACATTGGCGCACAGTTCAATGTTGCCCAAAATTGCGATCTTACAACTGAGGTAGACGTGACCGCCGAAGGTTGGGCTGCGGGAGTCGGCATAACCTGGAATTTCTAAAAGACGGTTTGAATCATAATTTTGACCTTCAATACAAAAAGGTTGCAAGTAATATACCTGCAACCTTTTTTCATATACTTCATACAGGATTGTCCCACTGCAAAGGACACAGTCCTCGGGACTCCTTACGGAGAGAACACAGAGATATTTTTTGCCATCGTGTGAATTTTACGAACCACCAATCACGAGCGATTTTAACCCTACAGGTTTTTGCGAATAACGACTGCAGTGGAGAAGGTCTGAGAATTACTGCCTTCCGTAACGGTGATTGAAATGATGATGCTCTTTACATCACCTCCGCTGATATTCTTTGTAAAGGTCATCGCAGTAACATTATCGCAAAGGACGTGGCTGCCGTTAGTATCAATCATATAAAGCTTTTTGTCACTGCTGTTGTAGCTATAGGTTACATTGGAACCAACGGCATCGGGGAAGAAGGCACACTCGTTCGCAGGCGAAGATGAACTGACCGCATAGGCAGTGCGAAGTCTGGGAACAATCTGTGTGAGGGCCTGTCGGGCCTTGTTGGCAGCTAAAAAGATTTCCCTGTTGTCATTAAAGTTTTTTACGGATGCACTAAAGGCAAACGCAATAGCCGCAAGCAGCATCCCTGTTATCATCAACGCAATCAGCAGTTCCGCCATCGTAAAGCCTCTACGATAACGGCGGGCAAACTTTTGATTTTTGGTTTTTGATTTTGGATTTTTCATTATTGCACCTGTTAGTATTTTGCACGAATCCAGCTTTCGGAGCTTAACAGATAGCCGGGATGATAGATATCAACGTAGTGATGATAGATATCAACGGTGACACGGACGAATGGGCTGGGAGGGATATAAGGATTTGGGTCGGTAAAATTGGATGGATTAACCTTCTGGACAGTAACTTTCTGGGTAAATGCGGCAAAGATGTTGAGCGGTTGTCTATCGGCGTTTATGGGCGGGGAGAAGGTTTCACCATCGAAATCCTCAACATCATCATAATAAGCGACTGACGGCGGCAAGCCTTCTTTGGTGGCAAATTCAGTTCCTCCCTGCGGGTCAACGACGGGCAAAAGCATCGTAAGCTCTCTTATCTGCTCGATGAGGTATTCTGCGGTTGACAGGTCGAGAGCGGCTGAGTTATTCTGAGTAAAGACGCTGTTTGCGGCAACCAAAGCGACGATTGCCACTCCGACCAGCGCCGTCGCCACAAGAACTTCGACTAACGAGAAGCCATTATTTTTCATAAAAACCCCTCCCTTTTCTCCTGTTACTTGTGTTACTTCGCCGTAACGAGGCTTGACATCTTGAATATAGGCAGAATGATGCTCATAGCTATAAAGCCGACCAGAACACCCATTATAATAATCATAATAGGCTCAATCATTGACGTTACGGTTTTAATAACAGTTTTGAGCTCTCGACCGTAATAATCAGCAATATCACCCAGAACTTCTGCCATTGTTCCCGAATCTTCGCCGCTGCGTATCATCTGAACAACATTGCTCGGCATAAGGTTAAATTTGCTCAGGCTTGAGGCTATCTTTTTCCCCTGCTTGACCTCATCCTGCACGTCTAACCACATATTTTCGTATTGAGTATTTCCGGATATATGTGCGGTAATCGAAATCGTATCGAGGATAGGGACGCCTGCGCTCGTGAGAACCCCCATTGTGTGCAGCGACCTTGTGATATAGAGGCTTCGGCATAGAGTCTTTATTACGGGGATGACCAGCTTCATCTTATCCCACCAGATGCGGCCCGATTTTGTATTGATGAAAAACCAAAGGCCGCCGACAGCACCGCCCATCGCCGGCAAAACCACGAACCAAAAACTTCGCAGAAAAACACTGGTGGCAATCAATATCTTTGTCGGTGCCGGAAGCATGTTCTCGTGACCTGCAAAAATTTTCACAAATCTCGGCAGGACAAAGCACAGCAGAAAAAACGTGACAGAAACCGCCATCACTGCTATAATAGTCGGATAGACCATAGCACCTTTCACCTGCGAGCGGGTCTCGTTTTCCTGGTCGAGGTATTCCGCCAGTCTGTTCAACATCTTGCTCAGCGACCCGGAGATTTCGGCGGCTGCTACCATATTTACGTATAGATTGTTGAATACCTCAGGATGCGCCGAAAGCGCCTGCGACAGGCTTTCACCGTTTTCGATTCGCTGTTTCAAATCGAATATAACCGCTGCGAACTTTTTATTTTCGACCTGCTGGGCTATTGATTCGAGAGTATCCTGAATGCTTATGCCCGCCCTGACCATAACCGCCAACTGATTGGTAAAGCTGAGAATATCCTTCTTGCTCGGGCCAAATTCCACACGAAATTGCTTTATTTTGTTCACTATATTATTTTCCATATCCGACACCTGTCAAAAATAATCATCGGCTCAATATCACGGGGTTCCCGCCGGTACCGCTTTCCTCGCTTTTCCTGCAAGGCGGGGCTGTTTCTCCTCAAACAGTTTGCTCATCTTGCCGGGGTTTGTTGACCGTGCAATGGCATCCTCCCTGTCAATAAATCCTTTAAAGTAGAGCTCGGCGATGCCGTGGTCCATACTCTGCATTCCGATTCGACGGGATGTTTCTATGATATTTGGGATTTCATATATCCTGTTTTCACGAATGCAGTTTCTGACGGCAGACGTGCAGAGCAGGATTTCGACGCCCGGCACCATTCCGGGTTTGTCAACGCGACGAAACAGCGTCTGCGAAACTACCGCCTGCAGCGTGTTGGCCAGCATCGTCCGAATCTGATTCTGCTGGCTGGCAGGATAAATATCAATGATACGTTCTATCGTCTGCGAAGCGTTAATCGTATGCAGCGTGCTGAAGACGAGGTGTCCGGTTTCGGCTCCGGTAATTGTCGAGCTTGTGGTTTCGAGGTCGCGCATTTCGCCGACCATAATGATGTCGGGGTCCTGACGAAGGACGTGTTTGAGACCGCTTGCAAAGTCAGGACAATCGCACCCGATTTCCCGCTGTTCTATCATACACAATTTATTTTCCAACAGATACTCAATAGGGTCCTCGAGAGTAATGATGCGTTTTCTGTATTTTCGATTGATAGCCCCTACCATCGCAGCAAGGGTTGTGCTTTTACCCGCTCCCGTATGACCTGTCACAAGCACAAGACCCCTCGGCAGGTCTATCAGTTCAGATACGACCGGCGGCATATTCAGGCTTTCAAGCAGCGGCACCTGATTCGGTATAACCCTGAAGGAAATCGCTATGGTATCACATTGATAATGCGAATTGACTCGAAACCGGTGGCCGTCATCGAGATGCGTCGAAAAATCAAGGTCTCTTCTCTCCTCAAAAACCTCAAAACGACCCTGACCGACCATTGAAAGCATCATACTTTTCGTATCCTCATCGGTCACTTTCGGAAAATTCATCTCGAACAGCTCCGTGTTCCGACGCAGTATCGGAGGCATACCGACATTAATATGAACATCGCTTGCCCCCTGGATTATTGCATTGGCCAAAATTTTCTTAATTTCCAGCATACACTTTACCCTCTAATCATAATTTAGCCATCCAATGTATTTTAACTTAAGTTTTCCATTAATTCCTCTTCCCCTCTTTTCCCGTAGACCTCCGTTACGCGAGAACTTCATCGAGGGTGGTAAGGCCTTTTTTAACTTTTCTTATGCCGTCATCGTACAGCGTAACTCCCCCGCTCTCACAGAAGACCCGCCGCATATTACTCACCGAAGAATCGCTTGTAATCACATTCCTGAATTTGTCATCCACTGTAAGCATCTCATATATACCAATTCTGCCGGCATACCCTGAACCACGGCATTTATCGCACCCTGCTCCGTGGAAAATCTGGTTAGGTTTAATATCTTCCCCTTTAAGATACTGATTAAATTGTTCCGGAGCCTTATATGGCTGCTTGCAGCCAGGGCAAATCCTGCGAACAAGACGCTGTGCGAGAATTCCGTTCAACGATGCTGCTATCAGATATGGCTCAATCCCAATATCAACAAGCCTTGTCACGCTGCTCGGTGCGTCATTGGTGTGCAGCGTAGAAAGCACGAGGTGACCTGTAAGAGCCGCCTGGACGGCAATTCGTGCCGTCTCTTCATCACGGATTTCGCCAATCATAATTATATCAGGGTCCTGACGAAGCAGACTTCGCAGCGCCGATGAAAATGTCATACCGATTTTATCGATTACCTGAACCTGATTGCAGAAATCAAGCTTGTATTCGACGGGGTCCTCAACCGTCGAAATATTCAGCCTGTCGCCATCCATCTGGGCAATAGCCGAATACAACGTGGTGCTTTTTCCCGAGCCGGTGGGTCCGGTCACTAAAAGAATACCGTGAGGCATATAAATCTGCTTTTTGAAGCCATCGAGGGCATCCGTCTCCATCCCGAGCTGCTCGAGGCCCTTCATAATCGACTTGCTTTCGAGAATTCGTATAACGACCTTTTCGCCGTTGCTTGTCGGCAGTACGGAGATACGAAGGTCAACACTTTTCCCGCCCACAATGGCGGAAATCTTCCCGTCCTGCGGCAGCCTCCTTTCTGAAATATCGAGATTGGACATAATTTTAACACGCGATACGATTGCAGGATGCATCTGAAGAGGAGACTGCATTACCTCAAACAGCACTCCGTCGATGCGATAACGGATTCTGGTGAACTTTTCCTTTGGCTCGATATGGATGTCGCTTGCCCCGTCGCGAATAGCGTTGCTTATAAGGTAATTTACAAATTTAATGACCGGCGACTGGCCCGCCATCTTTTCAAGGTCCTCGAATTCATCATCCTCCTCCCGAACGACCTCGACCTCGGCCATATCACTCATAATATCGTCCACGTTATAATCGGGCTTGGTCTCGCTTAATGACACGCAGACCGCCTCGATATCTTCAGGTCTGCAGACCACAACCTGCAAATCCATCCGAACAATTCTTTTGACCTCCTCAACCACAAAAACATTGCCCGGCTGAGATGTCGCAACAACAAGTGTATTGCCTTTAACGGCAACCGGCAAAATATTGTTATTCCTTATAAAATCCGCACCTAACTTTTCGAAGGCTTCTTTTTGCACATCATCCGCGGTTATCTGCTTAAATTCGAGATTATAAAGAACAGCCTTCGACCGCAGAATATCATCGCTGCCGACTATCCCCGTTTTGAGAAGATGCGCCTCAATATTATCCGATGCTGCAGGTCCTGTATTTAAATACTGATTCCTGATTTGCCCGTGCTGCTCGAGAGAAATCTTTTTCATTTCCAGCAGAACATCGAGCACGTCGCGAACACGAGAAGCTTCAGGCTCCTGTACCACCTGGGCTGTCTTTACCGTCCGAACACTCGCCGCAGTATGGGCAAGCTCCTCGGCTGCATCGTCCGGAAAATAAAGCTTGCTAAGACCCGGTATTTCCTGTTCCGGTTCGAGCTCGGCAACAGAAACCGTTGTTTCCGTATTTGGTTGTGTACTTTTTCTAAAAGAAAATTTCATTTACTTTCGCCACCAATTATCACACATTTCAAACCAACCAATCCTTCTTACAAAAACATCTTAAATATATATATTTGAAACAAACTGCGGCTCGACCGAGCTCGTCGAAGTTCCAATATGGTCGGCATCCACAGACCATTGACATATTACAAATTATTCCTCTGCCAGTTTAAGAGTTATTTTATTTTCACCTGACCGCAGCAAAACATAATTTACACCAATTTCTGCAACCGTGAAACCGGCGATTGTCTCTCCCTGATAAAGAAGCTTATCGTTGATCATACAACACCATTTAGCAGGGTCAGTCCCCACTCGCATTATGCTGAAAATCTGAAAATCATTCGCCTTATATGTCGTTGCCAGGACCTTATCGCCCTCTTGAGAAACCGATGACCAGCTCTTGGTCAGCCTGAATGGGTTCTTGACAAGCTGAGCGAGCGAAATCTGTTTTACATTCGCAAACTCGTAAAACTTCTTGACTATTGTTTCCATCTTATTGGACATTTCAGACCTGACACCACCCAGTTTCGCAACCAGTGCATCAATCTGTGCCTGCTCCTTGTCGCTCGTTGCCGCTGATGCCATCTGAGGAGATCCCTTCTTCATCATAAAAAACAATCCAAGCAGGCCGACAACAAAAATAACCGCCAGCAGAATCGTGCTTCTCCTCGCATTTTTGCCGCCATTCTCTACCGATACAAAACTATCCTGCACCGTTTCTGCCGCCTTCTCGGAAACATCTTTCGATGTCACAGCAGGAGATTCTTTCTTGTTCAGCTCCTGTTCGTCTTTTTCGTTCAAAAAGTCCAGCATATCAAAACTCCCAAAAAATATCTGTTTTATGGGTACCTTTTCCCCGCTGTTGCTATGTCGACTGGAAGAAAATACTTACTGTAAAATCCACAGAGACACTGCCGTCCGGCTCGTTTATCTTCTTCAGATCAAGGCTTCGTATCTTCATTATTCGCGGAAGCTTCTCAATCTCGAGCAGAAACGAATAGAACGAGTTAAAATCACCCTCAAGCTCCATCCTCAGCGGCTGTTCAATATATCCGCTGTTCGTCTTCGTTGCCAGCGTCCGAATAGTCTTCGGCTGCAGACCCTCCTTTTGCGCTATGATTGTCACCTGCTCGAGAACTTTGTATATCTCACTTGTCGGGGGCAATTTACTCTCGAAAAATTTTACCGCCTGCTGAAGCTGCTGAAGCTGCATATTAAGGTCATAAGCGGCTGCCGTTGCCTTCTCGAATTCTGCCAGTCTCGCTGATTTTGACTGAAGTCGTGTCTGCTGCTCCGCCAGCACCTTGTTCGCCGGCCTAATCATAAACTGATACGAAAGAACCGTAAGACCAATCAGTGATACATAAAATATTATCTTCTTGAATCTGCCGTCCATATTTTTATCCTCGTTAATCGCCCAATGCCGTTTCGGCACCGCTGTTATATGCTATCTGTTCTACATCCTTTTCCGTTACCTGAATATCCTTTCGTAGCAAAGCGATTAACTTAAATCGCCTCATTTTCCCCTCTTGACTATCCTGCTTCGAACTTTTATTCGGCATCTGGACCGACTCAACCAATGCTACATCCGTCAGCAGTGCCGACCTGCTGAGCTGTTCTATATATGCCGCAACTTCTATATCGCTCGGCGCAACTCCTTCTATGTTTATCTGTGTATCGAGCATATTCTCCTTTGAAGACCTCACAGCCGCTGCTGTTTTTTCCTTATCCTGCATTGCCTCATATTTATTGGCCGCATTTTTTTGCTGCTGCGAATTTGCTGCCTGCTCTTTCTGAATCAAACTTAACCTCAAAAAAGACACTCCCTTCGGCAGGCTGTTCGTCAATGAGGCCAGCAACATACTCTTCGGAACCGGGTCAATCAGCTCGACTGTCATAAGCGCCGTTGACCACATCGTATTTCTTTGTTTCTGGAGCTGGTCGATTGTTTTAATCTGCCCTTTCTTTTTCGTCAGGTCCGCATTTATAGACGCCTCGCGGATGTTCAGCGTCCGCTGACGCATCCTGATTGCCCCAAACGCACCCACTATCGCAACCAGTATTATCGAAAGAAGAGCTATACAAATCAGATTTATACGCCTCGATTCGTTGTTCCGTATGTAATCATCCGGTATAAAATTTATATTAACCATTTTTCTCTCCATTTATTGAGTCAAGCTCAGACCGAATGCAGTGGCCCAGCTAAATTGGCAATTTCTCCTCTCCATATCCATATTCTTGTTTTTGGCTGTCTTAACCGCCGACAGACAATCACCTATCTGCGCAGGCAATTGAAGCTGCTTGGCAATCGCAGTATATACGTCTCTGTCAACCGCCTGACCCGACATAAATATCATTCGTTCTATTTTGGCCCTTTTGTATGTGGAATAAAAACTTTGTCTGCAGCCGGACAGCTCCGTTATCAGCCGGCTCAGCATATCTCCGGTCTGCAGCAGCTTTATACCAATCGGCACCGAACGCGAAAAAAGCAGATTCTTATGCCGGCTTATGACCACGTTGGTCCGCAGAATTCCTACATCAATGAGCATTACAACGGTCTCTATATCCGTCGCACGTCGCCCGAAAAATCGTATATATGCGTTCGTCAATGCCATTGGCCACACACCAATCGACCTGATTTTCAGCCCTGCCTTTTCATAAATGGCCAAATGCCTGTCTACCATTACCCGTGTTGTCGCGATGATAATCACATTATCCTCCTCTGCAGTTATGTACTTCACCATCGCATCCTCATACTCTGCAGGCAGCTTCTGCTTGGCCTTCGACAAAACTGTCTCATCGAAATCCCGGTTATCGCTCCTGCCTACCTTTATATGGTCAATAAAGACATCCGACGGCGAAATCGACGCAACGACATATCTGCCCGAAAATTTGCCCCTTGTTGAAAGCGTTCGCATCTCTTCTATAGCCCATTTCTGCCACTGGGCAGTCCCCGGCAAAATGTCCGGCGGACAGGACCGGCTGCCTCCGGACACAAGCACAAGCGACCTGTCGCCTTCCCTCAGCTGTGCCATTCTCAGACCATCATCCGTAATGTCCACGCCTATCGGGTGTGCATGTTTCTTCCACAAGTCAAACATATTTCTTACTTACCATTACCCACGCCGAAATTTATGTATGCATTTTGGGCATACGGTTGCCGCCGAAAAAGCTAACAACCTTTTCCTTATACATCGAACTAAATTAAAAGCAGAATTAGAAGTAATAAGACGCTGAACTTATGTTAAAAGAAACGCTCCAACCTAAAATATATGAAAAAACCGCTCGCAAGCATAGAAAATGTAAAAAATAATGCGTTTAGAAATGCAAAATCAGAAAAGCAGATAGCGCTGGTCCGATAAAGTCTTCCTTCTCACTTGCGCTCTTAACCACAAGATTAAACGGACAAATACTAAACGAGATGCCGTTATGCCTGCCGGTCCGAACAGTCCGCCTTGCACATTGCCGTAAAATAAAACTTTTCATTCTTTAATGCAACATTTTCATAACGAACTGCCGTTTCAGTCTGATAAAAATGTTTTCCTGAAAGATAATGATTACCGGCTCATTATATGCCCCATCGACCTGCAATTAATGCTCTTCGCCCTCGGCAAACTAACGGCTGATGACCGATGACTTTCGACTTATGACCTTTAAACTTGCCTTTATGACCAGTTTGACTCCCGTATTATTCGCTTTTCAATTGTCTTGTCATCAGGTCTGCAATTGCCTTTTTGACGGGTTTGCTCTCAAAAATGACCTCATAAACAGCTTGTGTTATAGGCATCTCGACATTATGCCTTTTTGCAAGTGAAGCAACAGAGCGGCAGGTTGCAACGCCTTCCACAACAGAAACTGTTGCAGCCAGCGCCTCGTCAACGGTATATCCTTTGCCTATTCTTTCGCCGAACGAACGGTTCCTGCCCTTTGGCGAAATGCAGGTTGTAACGAGGTCGCCGAGCCCTGCCAGGCCCGCAAAGGTCTGAGGTTTCGCACCGCACGCAAGACCCAACCGCGTTATCTCGGCAAGCCCCCTGCTCAAAAGCGCTGCCTTTGCATTATCTCCCGCCCCGATACCATCGACAATACCTGCGGCTATCGCAATAACATTTTTGCAGGCCGCTGCAACTTCCACTCCGACAACATCAGGATTGGTATAGACCCTGAACCACTCCGTATTGAATGTGAGCTGGATATTCTTTGCCAGCTTCTCATCGTCGCTGGCAACGGCGGCGGTGGCTGGCAATTTGCGAACCAGCTCATCGGCTATCGTCGGGCCTGAAAGGACAGCAGTTTTTAATTTTGAGTTTTTAGTTTTGAGTTTCTGTTCGAGGACATCGGCAAGTATCTGCGTCGGACGCAGCAAAGTTTCGTTCTCAATACCTTTTGTGACAGAGACTATCGGAACACCGACAGGCAATTGCGGCCTCAATCGCTCCCAAACACCTCGCATAAACTGGCACGGAACGGCTGATACAATAAGCTCCGCAGAATCCAATATGCGATTGTCGTCAGCTTCAAAAACAACCTCATCGGGTATCTTATAGCCAGGCAAAAAAATAGTATTTTCCCTCGCCTTTGCAATCCGCTTTAGCTGGCGTTCATCATAACCCCACATTCGAACAGGTATCCGCTTATCGGCCAGCAGTATAACAAGAACTGTAGCCATCGCACCATCGCCGATTATGGAAACATTCTTAAACATACCAAGATTAAAACAAGACCGGCACAAAAATGCAATCCCAAATCCTGAATCGGAGGCTTATTCCGTTTTTTTGCATTTAGCCGCGAGTTCTTGTCCGCCGTAGTTTTAACGAAGGCGGATCACCGGGGGTCGTTTGTTATGAAAGAATTGTCAGTTCCTCAGGATTGAATTTTTTGAGGACCGGCAGCTGATGCTGACCTAATTTCACCTCGATTTGGACAAAACCATCGTCATATTTCTCCTCGATGATTTTCCCGTGAGCGTGCAGAAAGCTTATGATTTTCCCGTTCGCAGGGCTGCATTTTAGCCGCAGAACAACCTGACTTCCTTTGCATCTTTCGATGACTGTCCGAGTCAATTGAGCAAGACCAAGGCCAGTTTTTGCCGAGACAGATACGGCCTGCGGATAAAGTGTCTGGAGCATCTCGAACCGGCTGATATCGGGAACTATGTCCACCTTGTTGAACACCTCGAGGATTTGTTTCTGGCCGCAGCCAAGCTCTTCGAGAACTTTATTAACCGCACCTATCTGTTTTGACACTTCCGGATTGGAAACATCGATTATATGCAAAAGCAGGTCGGCGTTGACGGCCTCTTCGAGCGTGGCCTTGAACGATGCCACGAGATGATGCGGCAGATTCTTAATAAAACCCACCGTATCGCTTAACAAAACCTCGAAGCCTCTATCGAGAATCCATCTCTTTGTCTGCGTATCGAGCGTTGCAAAAAGCCTGTCCTCAACTAACGAATCGGCTCCGGTCAGGGCATTAAGGAGTGTGCTTTTGCCGGCATTAGTATAACCGACAAGACAAATCTTAAACAATCCGCTGCGGCTATCAATCTCGCGAACCCTTCTTTTGTCGATTTGTTCCAGCTGCCTCCGCAGGTCGATAATCTTTTTTTTGGCAATCCTGCGGTCGATTTCCAACTGCTTTTCGCCGGTGCCTCTTGTGCCAATTCCCCCTACCGCCCCTGCTGCAGGCCCGCCCGCAGCGCCGGTTACCGTATCAAGGTGCGACCACATTCCCGTCAGACGAGGCGATGTATATTCGAGCTGGGCAAGGTCAACCTGAAGCCGTGCCTGTTTGGTCTTCGCCCGCGTGGCAAAAATATCGAGAATCAGTTCGCTGCGGTCGATAATCTTGACGTTGACGATTTCCTCAAGCTCGCGAATCTGCCTCGGCAAAAGGTCGTTATCGAAAATGACGACGTCGGCCTTATTTCTGGCCACCCTCAAGGCAAGCTCCTCGGCCTTCCCTTTGCCTATATAAAGGGCGGGGTTCGGGGAATGAATCTTCTGCTTTAACCTGTCGATGACAACAGCCCCTGCACTCTCCGCCAAGGCGGTTAATTCCATCAAATCATCATTGCCGCTGCCCGGCAAAATCGCTGCGACTAATATCGCTTTTTCTTTTCTTACCCGCAGGGTCTGTCTGACTCTTCCAATAAAAATCCTCATAAAAACAGGTCAATTTATTTGTATATTTTACCAAATCCGCCTGCAAAACTCAATAAAAACCGAAATTGAATTAAAAAACGGCCTTGCCCGCCGGCAACAATCGTGTAATCCTGAAAAGAAACCAAGGAAAAAATGCAAATCAGGGGCATTTTTTGATTTAAAAATCGCCGATTTATATTATAATGCAGGGTTCGAAGTTTAGAAGTATATTGTTTTTCGGATTGTTTAAGAAATAACTCTTTAATGAAGGGAAAAGATTCTTTATGCTGAAAGTCAAATCAAGAACGGGCGAATCAATCCAGCAAATGATGAGGCGGTTCAAGAAACTGTGCGAAAAGGAAGGCTTGATTAGAGACGTTAAAAGGAACAGCTATTTTGAAAAGCCATCCGAGCGGAACCGTCGGCAGGAACGCAAGGCCAAACGAACGGCCAGTTTCGGCAGCACCAACAGAGAATAATCATTTTCTGTAACCAGATAATCAAATTTAACAATAAGCCGGATAAATGGATTTTTTGTTTAACCGGTTTTTTATTTTGCCGCAGGCCAGAAGACCTCATCGCCGTTATCAGCCCACCTTTTTATCTTTCCATCCTTGTCTTTTGCCATTACCCCGCCGTCATCTTTGAAGTTTCTGCCAATGCTGTATAAAGTAAAACCGGTATCGGTCTTTCTGTAAATCAGCGGTTTGTCGCTATAAGAGTCGATTGGAAGTTCCTTTAAGAAGCCGGCGGCAATCAGGTCATTTAGGCTATCAGGATATTGGCCTTTATCCTCCTTGTATCGCTGCAGGGCAATAGTCGCAACCGTTGCCTGAACCTCCGTCTTGTTTCGATAACCTGTCTCAACCACTCTTCCAGATGCAGGAGCAAGCATCCAGAGCAGTAGATTTCCTTTGACAATCTTCATAAATTCTTTTCCATCGTCAATCATTTCAGAATGGATTTGTGCCGGCGTTTTGTGAGCAATATTGTCATAATAATTATAAAGACGACCAGCCATTTGCCGGGTTTCTCTCTTGCCCGGCTGAGTGAACAAAATACGGAATGCCGTAGCAAAGTCTGGTCCTGTTTCAGAACCTGATGTCCCTGTCGTTGCGGACAAACCTATAAAATGAGGTAAATACAAATGACTGCCGAAAACGCTATCTGTAAAACATCTCTGGGTCTCATCATACATAAACAATTTTTCTGCCGCAAAATTTATAACAGAATTTTCATTGGCGAATGCCCGTTCAAGATTTTCCTGCAGGGCCTTTAGTGCGGGTGAATCGATTTTGTGTTCACCGAGGATGTCGCGAATAGTGCCAACTGATATGGCCTCAATTGCAATACCAACCAACTGCTCGATTAAAGTTTTGTTGCCCTGTCTGATGTGCCGGCCTAAACGATAACAGACTGTCAAATCGCTGAATGAATCTTCATAACGCCCCTGCTCTGCAAAAAATTGTGCCCGCCAGCTTAAAAACCGAGCGAAAGTTCGAAATTCACCAAGCTCCGGCATAAGAACATAAATCATACCCAAATCAGGATGATGATTTTGATATATCCTCCAGTAATAGGGTTTCTGACTGCCTGCGATAACGAGGTCGAAAATCCCCTTATTTGTGGTAATCCACTTCTCAATCTTCTCTTTTTCATCGGCCGTTGCCTCATCATATTTTTTCCTTAAAAGCTCTTTCACATCATTATAATCACTATTGGCTTTAAGCAATTGAACCGCCTTGTCATAGAGAGGAGAGGCATTCTGCGATTCATCGGCAACCGGCCTGACAAGACGATTAAATTCGGCTACATAATCGGTGGTGATAACGGGTTTGCCTGTCACAAACCAAACGATGTAAACAATAAGGCACAAAATCAGGATACCAACGGCCTGAAACGACCGCACCACTGCGGTTCGCCAGAGGGGACGGCAGCGTTTTTTTGCCCGGCGAAGCAGGATGCCTAAAAGTTTCGGGTCACCGAATTGCTCAATAAGCTGTTTCGCCTTCTGCTCTTTTTCCTGTTCGGTTTTACAATCCTTCAATTGGTCCTCGAAATGTGCCGCCAGTTCCGTCATAACCTCCTGCCGAGCAGACCTGCGGTAATGCATATTCTTGATAACAAGATGCAGGAATTCCACAATCTGACAAGTCAAATTCTCAAGGTTCACTGGTAACAGCACCTTTCGTCGCTGCGCAATAAGCCAGAATATCAACTGAAGCAAAGCACCTGCAGAAATCGCTGGAATCAAGAACATTAACAATCCTCGAGGAAACAAAATGCCCCGATTTACATACTCAGATGCAATTCCCAATGAAAGACCTACAAGAGCCGAAATGATAACCGCCGGAACAGGTATTTCTATTTTTTTCATAATATCACCTCACAAAAAGTTTTCTGTTTCCTGAGGTTCATATAGCTAATTTTATTCTTGTCATTGCGAGCAACCCGAAGCAATCTACCTCAACTAAAAACTTAAAACTAAAAACTAAATTACACAGCTGATAAGGCGCCGGCGCCGCCGAAAACAAATTTCAGCCCCTTCTGCAATTGGGCAAGCTGTTCCTTTTGGCGGGCAAGTTCCGCCTTGCCTTTCGATGTGATGGAATAATATCTTCGCTGCCTGCCGGAATCGGTTTGTTCCCAGGCGCCTTTGATTAGTTTTTTGGCTTCGAGGTTGTAAAGCAATGGATACAAAGTTCCCTGTCCCAATGTCAGGACATCGTTGCTCCTTTGCTTGACGGCTTCACTTAATTGGTAGCCATACATCTTGCCCCGCGATAGAATCTCCAGAACAACAACGGGGGCGATGCCTTTTAAGAGCTGACTTTCAAATTTCATATTACCTCCTTTTCATTTTTACCACAGATTACACTTTTTTCATAAACCACGAATTACACATATTAATACTGACTAATATCTTGCAATACCTATTATGTATTGCATAGTATACAATGTCAAGCAAAAAATAAAAAAATTTTCACCTTATAAGTATTCCGGTTCATCTGTGCGAATTTTTGCCCGATTAAAGGCCTATAGAAGATATAAAAAAATTAAAAAATTATCGAAAAAAGAACAAAACTGTAACAATTCTGTAACAAAAACACTTCAAAATAACTGTCCGGTTAAAAACGATTATTTGTAAAACTTAATTACCAAAAGGAGCATAAGAATGAAACAGAACAGGCCAAACTGTCCTAAACACACAAATTTTTTATGGTTGTTGCAAGTTCTTAAAAAATTCGGCAACATTTTGCCGGCAAAGGCGTCTTTAATAGTGAAAAATTGATGAACAGAAGGACAATGCCGAGCAATCCCGAAAGGATTAAATATGCGAAGGAGAATAAATATGGAAACGACAGAAGCTTATGAGCTTCAGATATTCAATATAATCGAGGAAATTCAGAATACTATCGAGGCGGCTGAAGGCCAAAACGACAACGAGTCCTCTTCTACTGAAATTCAAACTCTCCATTCAGGGTAGTTTCATAGCTGCAGGTAGCGGTTTTTTCCTGTGTGTTTCGTAAATTGCCAAAGAATTTATATTATTCTAAAGGTCAATTGCTCCACATTTTTTCCCCCAATCATACATCACGCACTACGCACTACTTTTGACCGATGACTATTGTCTTGTGACTGATGACTTATAACTTACGACTAAGTCTATTAAACTATTTGCAGCAGGGACGGCTGTTTATATAATAGTGGCGTTGTTGTGGAGCAGTGGCTGAGCGGCTGAAAGCGACGGTCTTGAAAACCGTTGTGCCTACGGGCACCGGGGGTTCGAATCCCTCCTGCTCCGTTGTGTCAATTGAGGACATTTCAGTTTTTGAATTGTCTAACATACCAGCTACTAAAGACTTGCAATTTCCCCTGTTCCCTCTTTCGTTTTCTGAAGTGTTGCCATTCGATGAAGAGTCATTCATATCAGGGTAAGCATTTTTTGTAAGTTTTTTGTAAGCTGGTTTGTAATCGCTTTCTATTGCTGCTACAGGTAAATCGTCAGTGCCCGTCCTTACCGCTGCTGCACTGCTATCCCTACTTTTATCGCCATCTAAACTCGGCAGTTCCGGCAAGGAATCCAGAGCGGTTCTTTCGTCATACAATCCGATATGAGTATAGGTGTCCATTGTCAGTCCTATAGTGCTGTGCCGAGCTAAAGACTGTGCGATTTTGGGTGAGACTCCGCTTCGGGTAAGGTTGCTTATAAACGTATGCCTCAAGGCGTGAAAGTCAGCCACTCTGCTTGCTTCGTCCCTATAGGTAATACCCGCAGCTTCTAAATCCTTACGCATCATTTTGGCTGCTTTGTTGGGCGCAAAGCTGGCAAACACTTTCGACCGCTCATCAGGCTTCCGCTCATCCCTTTGCATTGCTAACTGCCTGGCTATATCGCAGCGCAAAGGCAACGTATTCATCTCTGCGATGTTTGCTATAGGCTGCTAAAACCGTAACAGAAGGCATAGAGTCGCTCAGATAAGCCAATGGATTCTCATTAGTGCGGTTATCTGCAACCAGCCAGCGGCAGAATTGCTTTACCGCCTGTAAATAAAAATTGCTGCTGCGAATGCTCAAACCATCCCGCCTGCGTTCGGCAAGATACCTTTGAACCTTCGAGGCCGAGAAGTCGGCGATAAATGCGAAGCCGCAATTCTCAATCACCGCTTTACCCCTGTTATATACCAGGCAGGCGTGTTTTTCCGTTGCGCCCTTGTTTCTCAGGCTTGCCTTAAAATCGTTTAGGTGCTCAATGAGCGGTCTTATAGTCGATATACCGGTATTGCGACTGCTTACGGACAGTTTTACCGTTTGCGTCCTTTTCTGTGTATCTTTGACGAAAAATACTTGCCATAAAATCACCTTATAATTTACCTTTGTTATTTACCAAATGAGTTTGAATAAATTTTCCTATTGCGCTGACGACTTCATCTTTGAACTCAGCGGGGCTTTGCGCAACCCATACCGTAAAATTGTAAAAAATCTGTATATCCGCTTTGAGCCACTTACCATTATTTTGCAGGAAAACAAGCAAGATAGTTATTGCAATCCGTTTGTTGCCATTTTGAAAAGGATGGTTTTTAATCATAAGATAAAAAAGCATGCTTGCCTTTGAAATCAGCGAAGGATACAGCGTTTTGCCGGAAAATTTCTGAAATGGCGTAAGCAAACAGCTTTCAAGGGTATTGGGGAAACGTGTTGTAAAATCAGGTATCGGCTCATCAAACGAAAGATGTTCCTTCGCAAGCCGAAAGGCAATATATTCAACTTCTTTGATAGTAATTTGCCGCATTATTCCTTCCCAAGCTTTTTCAGTAATTCGCCGTATTCTTTTATTACTTTTTTGACACCTGCATCAATCTGTTTCTTTCCCACGCTGCCAAGCTCTTTACCTAATATGTGAGCTATATCAGGGTCGGCAATCAGATAAGTTTTGCCAAGTTTTACAGCTTTTATTTGACCCTTTTTGACCTTCTTATACACGGCAATACGGCTTATGCCCAGGAGTTGGGCTAACTGGGGGATGGTAAGATATTTTTCCTTAACCATAGTCTTGCTCATAACTTATAACGTTAACCTTTACTGATTAGATTAACACACGTTAACCAATATTACATAGATTAACATATACTTCGGCAAAAGTCAATCACACAATCCAGCTTTTCTCAAAAATTTTATGATTTTCCTTAGCTCTTGTAAATACAGGGGTTATGGTATAGTCTGATGCACAAGTTAAAGAGATTATTTTATTGGCCAGCCGCCGTGGGTATTTCTTTTCCCTCTATTATCGCAATTTCTTCCGGGGTCAGGCCATTTATTTGCTCCCCTTTATTTATTCAGTTTTTTCAAAAAACTCAAATAAACATTTTTCTTTTATCAATAAGATTAAATCCCGAAAAGTTTTTTGACCAATTCGTCATTATCTTTTTCTAATTTTGCAACTTCATTATCTTTATCATCAGTTTTTAACTGATGACACTTATTTGAAATTTCAGCCAGACTCTGATGAAGCTTATTCTTTGGGTCAAACTTTGGTATTCCCACATTTTCCATAACCGATGGTGTGCCAAAACCTCGCCCGGCAGATGAAAACGATTTTATAAAATCCCTTGCTGACGTTGAATTTATAATCGCACAAAGATAATGCGCCTCAAGTTCCTTTTCAGTTGCTATCAAGGCAGTTGTTTCTAATGGAATGAGAGTTTTATATCCGATGGGCGTTTTGTATTGAGAAGCAACACAGGCTATTAAATCATTGGTCATTCTTTTCCAAACAACCTTGTAATTAGACATTGTGTAATCAGCCACGCCAAAAACAGCATAAAAAGCTGACTTTTTCATTAAATCTTTAAGCACTCGGGATGCTCTATTAAGTAAAACGTCTTTAAATTTTGTGAGATAACTATACGTTTGAGGCCATTTTGATTTCATCATTTTTTCTGAATATGGCTCACGTTTGGAAGGGTCTTGAGTTAGCAATACGTAAATACTTGAAACATGTCCCCACCTTTGAATATCCGAACCTCTCAATGCGGGATAAACCAGATCACTCTCTATCGCGTCCTCCACAGAATAAATTTCGGTTTTACCTTTTTCTACTAAATTTTGTATTAACAAGTTTTTTCCCGATAAAACTTGTTTAATTTTTAACCAGAAAACACCGTAAGGGGAAATATAAGCACCCGAGTGCGGGCTGTAGTAATTCTCGCCTTTTATTTTTGACAAGAATTGAAACTCCTCAGAGAAGGTTTGCCATGCGCTCTCAGGATTATTAAGTGGTCGTGCAATAAATTTTTTCTTTCGAAGTAAAGGCAAAACTTCACTTAACAATTTATCCGTTGGAATTTTCCCAATGCCTTTTTTCTTGGTCCAGACATAATAGGGCAAGGGGTATTCTGTCTTTTCTTCTTTTTTGAGGATAACTGCCGCAGTTTTATTTGCACTCCCTCGAATGGCTGAAAAGATGAAAAATCGTGTGCTTTTAAAACTTTAATGAAGTTATTTTTTACTTTCCCCCACTTAAACCCTCTAAACCCTTCGCCAGCCCCCTTTGATTTAAAAACCTCCTGCGTAATAAGAAACCCGAGTTTTCCATTCCGGGATAGATAATGATCTGCCGCTGCATAAGTAAATAGCATAGAGAAATCTTTTTTCCCGCCGCCTAAACGTGATTGAAAACCTTTAAGAGAAAAAAGTCCATAATCCTTCCACATTTCAAGTGTTGCTTCTCGATATTCCTGTGAGAGATAATCCCACCGAATCCATGGCGGATTACCTACAACAAATTCAAATTTCTCTGCGACCATCGGAGCAAATGCATTCTTGAGAAAGCGAGCCCAAATACCGTTCTTACCTTCTTTCTCCAACTCTAAAATCTTTTCATAAAAATCAAGAATCACTTTTTCATGAGGTGGAAACACCAGGCCTTCTTTTTTGAAACGTTCCATCGCCTCAGACGGTATACAACCCTGATGTGCTAATTCTTCTACAAGGGGGGCTGCCCGTCTCATCATATCACCTCTATTGTCCACCCAAATTTTAGGCACAAAGAAAGTCTTTATAGAGGTAGGAACTTCAACTGCCCCTTCAATACTTAATAGCATTTGTTGTCCTGCTCGTTTAGGCCAGAGCACTGAATCTGCCAGATAGACTGGTATTTCCAAAGATGGTAACTGATAAATCAAATCACCAAGCGCAAAAAGATAATTCGTACGTGCCGCAATAACAGCAAGTGGGTTTAAGTCAAATCCCCAGATATTAGCTATTATGCCTTTCACAGTTTCGACAGTTGGTTTGTTCTTTTCTTTCGCATAAACCTTAGCCCTTTGTATTGCCAAAACCAGAAATGTTCCAGAACCACAGGCTGGATCTAATAAACGTTTTCGTATATCTCCATCATATCCAACTTCATTAAGAACTAATTCAGCCAGCCAATCAGGAGTATAGTATTCGCCTAAATTATGGCGTACCACATCCGGCACAAGATATTGATAAAGTCGTTTTAAAAGGTCACGAGTGCTATCGGGATCGATAATGGTGGTAGCAGGTTCAAATTCAGAAAGTCCTCTTGCAGTCTCTCTGATAGCTTCCTCTAATCTTGGAGAAGAAAGAGTCTCCAAATACCATTGGAAAAAATCGCCCTCTAAAAAATTTGTTATCCCGCGTCTCAAATAAATCCCGCCACTTTCGATATCAATTAGCTGATTCTCTAAATTTTCTTTGGTACAATAAAGTAATTGACTGGAAAATGAAGAACTAAGGCCGGTTTCCTCGAGTAAAAGCAATTCTGCTGAAATAAGTTTCATCAAAAGAGCAAAATAAGTATGCACACAGAATAGTATCACCTGAAAATCGCTCTCGACCGGCAGACCGTAAATTTCTGCTAGCGCTGCCGTCTTTTTGTCTGCTCCTCCGCCAAATTGTTCTCCATATACAATCCCAAATAAACGTTTCCATTCCTTGAAAAAGACTTCTACGCGTGGATTGCTCCAATTTACCATAGCATCTGCAAAAGCAGAAACACCCTTTTGGGCAATCTCGCTTTGAGGTCCAAAACGATTAGCAAGATTTTCCGCTGTAAGCGGCAGTCTTGCAAGAGCACGTAGATATGTTATAAGAGTTCTGGCACTTTCCAGCGCGAAATCATAAGGGCCGCGAATGGCAAAATCCTCAGCATCTAATTCTGTTTTGGGTTTTTTATCGCCGACATAATTAACGAAAAATATTTTTTCGCCGTCAAAACCGACACCGACAAACTTTGTTCCGAACAAAAACAAAGTTTCTTTAGTTTCTTTAGACAAACCTTGAATATAGCCAACAAGCTGCTCAAAAGCGTGGCGTATATTTTTGTTTGTTCTAAACGCACAAGGTGTTTCATATTCGATAACCACCTGTCCGTGTAGAGCATCGGCACGTCCGTGATAAATGGATTTCTCATATTTTGGCTCAGGCCTGATTCCTAATTCTCTGGATATAGGTTCGAGAATTTTCTCGAAAGCGATTCTTAAATCTTCTTCGGTTTTGAATTGACTTAATTTCGGTTTTATCTTGGCGACTAACAAGTCAGCCAGTTGGGTTATTGAAACGTGATTGTTTCCTGTGTTACGCATCCTGTCTTATACTAATCTATCGAAAAATTAGATTTTTCCCTATTTTCCCGCTACATTTAACTGAGAGCATTTTACATCTTTGTGAACAATTGGCAACGATTTTCAATGTCTTGCAATCAAATACACCTACAAGATTAGAAACACCCCCCTCTATCAAAACCCGTGAAAAAACACGCTTGGCCGAACCGAATCGAAGGTCGAAAGTTCTAAAGTTTTTGACTCCCCCTACCTCTCTAAACTTCAATTCCTTGCTTTCCTCATAGAACCTGCCCTTTTTTCTCTTGACAGACACCGGCAATAGGGTATAATAATAACCGCCTTTGCTGGGGGCAAAAGGCAAAAAGGGCTTGGTTGCACAGCCAAGTGTTCAATATGGGAAACTTCATATAAAAGAAGAACTTGGAGGAAACCAAAAATGAAAACCAGAACAACATTTATCCTGTTCCTTACAGCCATAATAACCCTTGCGGCAGACAGCGCTTAGGCGCATACAGCGGCGGCACGGGCGAGCCGAACAATCCGTACCAAATCGCCACCACCGGTGACCTGCTCGCACTGGCGGCTGATACGAATGATTACGGCAAATGCTTTATCCTGACGGCGGATGTTAATATAGGCGGGCAGGTCTTTGCAACGGCTATCATTGCCGCCGATACTGTTGCGGGTAGTAATTTCGAGGGGACAGCTTTTACAGGGACATTTGACGGCAACGGTCATAAAATTACTCACTTTACCATAAACGGCGGAAGCAATTGGTACCTGGGTCTGTTTGGCCGTATCTACGGCGGCTCGGTTAAAAACCTCGGCCTTGAGAACTGTGCGGTCAGCGGTTATGCGCCTGTCGGCTGTCTGGTGGGACAAAACGTCACTGCCAGTATCAGCAATTGCTATTCGACAGGTGCAGTCAGTGGGATGTCTTGTGTCGGCTGTCTGGTGGGACAAAACGTCGCTGCCAGTATCAGCAATTGCTATTCGACAGGTGCGGTCAGTGTCACTTCTGATTTCGTCAGCAGCAATATCGGCGGGTTAGTGGGAGGCAACAGCAGCGGCAGTATCAGCAATTGCTATTCGACGGGTACTGTCAGCGGTTCTTCCAATTCTTATTATGTTGGTGGTCTGGTGGGAGGCGACAGCGACGGCAGTATCAGCAATTGCTATTCGATAGGTCCAGTCAGCGGTTGGGATTATGTCGGCGGGCTGGTGGGTTCGGGCGAATCCGAACTTAGTAACCGCTTCATTTTGGGACAAAGATGCTTCGGGGCAAACTTCAAGTGCCGGTGGCGAAGGAAAAACAACTACTGAAATGAAACGGAAGGTTACTTTTACCAACTGGGATTTTGCTGAAACGTGGGGCATTGAAGACAATCAGACATATCCTTTTTTAAGAATAACGTATCCGGTCGGCGACATCAATCTGGATGGCAAAGTTGACTTTGTAGACCTTGCAATAATGGCTTCACACTGGCTGGAATGCAATCTTGACCCACCAAGTGCCTGCTGGGAATAACCCGAACCAGCTACGCTTTTACTTCTCTGCCTCGGTGTTGTGCTTTTGAGAAAAAGACGCTAAATTTTTTGATTTTTCAAGACAGGCGGGTGTTTGGGGGGTGATACCCTCTGAAACTACCCGACATCCTTCAGTTATCAGTCTGCTATCTGTCATTCGCTCCGGCGCAAAACCCTGCTGATTCGCGATAGTGCAGGAATTTTACCCAAGCTAATCAGGTGGTAAATTTGCAGGTCATATATCGTCGTGCGTAGTACATAGTCCATGAGTACGAAGAATTATGTCCGCCGAAGGCGGAAAAACTCTCTAACTTTTTACCGGCCTGATGTGGAGCACTATAACTGCAACTGCCTATGCCAATGTATTAACGCTACCATCAGATGTAGTGCCGTTATTGTTTGAAGCAGTTTCTGTATCAGATTGTTCGACCTTTTTGTGATGCGAATGATGATGCATCTTTCGTGAAGCTTGCATATCCTGCTCCAGCTTTGAAAAAGCCTTCTTTGCCGCATCCAAATCGCCGCTTTGTAGAGCTTTGCCCAGAGCATCAAAGTCATTCTTAATGGTGTTTTCGGGGTTGTTGTTTGAAGGCATACCCTGCGACAACGCGGAAAAGGCCTTCTGTGCGGCCGAAAGGTCCCCAGATTGCAAGGCATTAGCAAGGTCTGCGAAATTTGTCTGGAACTGCTTCATCTTATCCTGCCAATTGACTAAAGACGCATCGCTTGTGGTTATACCGGAAACTTGTGACATAATTTAACCCCTATTAAAAAACAGCCCCCAACGAATTAAATAACTTTTTAGCCAATGTCAGACCTCTTTATATTCTGCATCTTCTGGAAACTTGTAATAAATAGTTTCATTCAAGATAATCGGCTATAGTGTGATAAAAATTGAATAATTCTACGCAGAAAAGGGATTCGCTGCGAAGTGAGTACAAACCCTGACTCAATCTACTTGATTTTGAATTACTGAACCGTATAATATACATAACATACAAAATTGGGATTTCTCATTTTATCTGCCTCAGACAGATTAAAAGGCCGGCTATGAAACCAAGTCTCTTAATTTCATTGTAATATCAAAATCTTCCTCGAATTGCAATGACGACACTTAACATCTGTCTCTTGCCACCTGCAAGATTCCGCACGAGGATATTTAAAACCTCGTTCAGAAAAGGCTCTTTACTTCCCAGATCTTTGGCTTCGTTAATGCTGCGCTACCGACCACTGTAACGAGTTCGTACAGAGTAAAGCGAAGACCTCGCAGTGATAAATAGTGTCTTGCGATCCTTACCACCGAATACTAAACTGGCGGGACGTTCGGGGACTTCAATAATATCAATTTGTTTGCCATTCCGGTCGTACACAAATATAGATCCGGCTGCGACATAAACATTACCCTTGGAATCCACCGCAACATCGAGTTCGCCTTCCTCGGCGAAGAGTTTCGGTTCCGAAAGCGACCCGTCGGAATTGACAGAGAAGGTCCAGGTTTTTTGGCCGAATTCATCGGCAAGATAGAAGGGTTGGCCCTGTATTGCGGGCCTTAGAGTGTAAGCCCTGAGCAGGTCATCGCATTTCGGAATAAACGTCGTGCCGTCCGGCGATACATAGTGCTCCTTGCTCGCCGCCGTGGCCACATCGAGAAAGTCATGTGCGTCGCGCCAGCGGTGTCCCGGGACGATAGCCGTCTTGCCCTTGCGCGGCACAGCAGGCACAGCGGAAAGAACCTGCAGATTGCCCTCGCTGCCGTCAGGATCAAGAGCATACACTGTGACTGTGTTTGAGCGTCTTTCACCACGGCCTGTGATTAACAGATTGCCGGACTTGTCAAACGCAAGTCCGAGCGGCGAGATCGGAATATCACGGATCAGCGTCAAGTCTTTTTTCTCAGGCGACCATCGGTAAATACGATGCCAGCGGGAATCGGTAAAATAGATATTGCCGGAGCTATCGACAGTCGAACCGTCAATAAATTCAAATCCGCCTTTGACTTTTTCTACCTTGGCGCCGCCAGCCAGTACCCCAGATTCTTTAACAGATTGTTTTTTAGGAGGCTTTCCTGATATCGTCAACCTGGCGATTTCGCGCGAGCGTACCTCGGCATTATTGGTTTCGTCATAGATTGTATTGTCATACGAAAACTTGGTCGGACTATAAACATGAACTCCGCGAAACTCAATGTTTTGCGAAGAATAGATTTTGACCCCGTAAGGGAAAGGATTGACCATCCGGATGACACGGTATAGATAGAGATTGGCAAAGGTGATATTTTTGGAATTCTGAATCTCTACGGGCAGAGCGTGCCAGCTCTCGCCGCTCTCTTCTTCCATTTGGAGAGCGCAAATTTTCCAGTTGGAAACATTATTCAGCTTTATCTCGTTGCGTACATGATGCTCAATAGACATCGCATAGATACGGCCTTGAGTGGATGTGTTTGAGATATAAATGCCGGCCTGTGCATAAGAGCTGGGAGTCCAGATATCCTTAAACGTTCCGCCGCCCCCATCGGTAATCCAGAGGCTCCAGTACTGGCTGTCCCACTTGCGCTCCGGGTTGCTGTCGCCGGTACGGTTATCATTGTAAGTCGGGGTACGCGAACCATCGGGATTATAAGTGCCGTGGCCGCCAAGGAAGCGAACGTCATTCATCATGGAATTGACGCCGGCCATCCATTTGACCGCTACAGCGCGATTATTGACTCCTCCGGTATCTATTCCAATACCGGAAATAATATTTGTTCCCTTTTTGGGAGCTTCAAGCATAGCTTTCGGCGCCCGGCGCCCCCAAAAGCGGGAGTCTTGTCGGATAAAATGATCTGTGTGGCAATCGGGTTGAACCCAACCAGAACCGTATTGGGTTTGAGGGTGATCGTCTCGGTAATACGGTATCGCCCCGTAGGCAGGTAGATTGTACTGTGATTAGCAATTGCAGTTTTCAGACTTTCCGTGTCATCGGCAATGCCATCGCCTTTGGCGCCTAACAATTTCAGATTTACCCACGTATTCATTGAGGGAAGGTCGGGTATATCTGATGCGGCAGGTCCCGGGGGCATGCGCAGCGGCACTATTTCAGAGGTGGTTTTAATTTCTGGAACACAGCCGACACCATCTATGTGCAGTCCGTGGGAGAAGTCCTTGACGTGGTAAATGGGGCCTGGAGCAATAATTTTTTTGCCGCTGTTACGGAAAGCAGCGAGTACGGGTACGCGCTGACAAACCACATTGTTTAGATTGGTCTGGGAACGGGCATTATATTCATCACTGATGATAATAGCCGGGCCGTTGATGTCCTCAAAACGCGAGTCCGCAATATACAGTTCCTCGGCACGGTCAGGGTTGACAATGATAGCGCTTGGAACATTTTTGAAATGATTTCGAACCAGAGTAAGGCCGCCTTCCTCTGTCTCGATGGCTGCTTTGCGTTGTTCCTCAAAAGAAGTATCTATCATAAGAAACGGCCAGCTTGGAGAGGGTTTCGTAGTGATAATTCCATAATCGCCTCCAAAAAAACGACAGTCATCTATCTCATTACCGACCTTTTCCACTCCTGCCTTTCCAGTTCCAATGCGAAAGTCAATGTGTGCAAGATAACAGTGCTGCGCAAAGTGAGAACGTATTGCAATAGCAGCCGGATTGCCATCCTGTATCTCGAAATTGATGTTGCTGATAGCGCTATAAAACGTGCCTGGATTCGCATCGCGAATGGCCATGCCATCACGAGGACGGTTACTGGCAAAATGTATCATATACTTTTCGTCACCCGTCTGATAACCGGGTGTATTCTCGCCAAGAACAAATACGGGACGTTGACTGCCATACCCTATCAAGCGGATTCCCGCCCAGACGAAGACTGTTTTGCCGAGTCGGTAGCGTCCTTCAGGGATAAAGACGATGCCATAGCGAGATTTCTCTTCGACTTTGTTAATCGCCTGCTGAAGGGCATCCGAGTCGTCACCCTTGCCATCGGCGCTTACCGGGAAATCTTTTGCAGTCAGATAGACACCATTAGGGTCGTCAGGACGAACCGAGTAAAAAGACGCCCCTTTTGATGATTGAACCAGGAGGATAATAACTAAACAGATAAGACTCCCACGAACAGATTTCAAACACATATCGCTTTTCCTTTTTGATTTTCAGCCTGGTGAATGGTTGTAGGCATTGTCGTGGCTGCCGCTGCAACGGTAAGCAGTATTACGAAACTAATAAGAATTGTCTTTTTTATTTTCCTATCCTCGCAGGAATAAATCTAATTTCTGTCCGCTATTGCTGTGAAAGCGGAAACAATAAAAAAATTATACTCTTTGTCGTCCCTGAAGGCAAGTAAATTTACCCAAACTATGGGACGGGTGGATGAGACGGTCGGATGGCAAGACGGCAAGATGGTGAAACGGTTAGGCAGTGAGATGGTGGGACGGAAGGCAAAAGGCAAACTCGTGGCTCGTAGTTCGTGATTGGTGATTAGTGATTCGGAAAAATCTGGGGACACCATGGTCTGTTGAAAAACCTGACATTTTGATGTTTGAGATTGCTTCGCTCCGCTCGCAATGACGCAGAAACGCACTTTCTGTCATTGCGAGAAGCGCCAGCGGCGAAGCAATCCTGACTTTTTCAGCAGCCCTACACCATACCTATTTCTTGTTCTCCCCGATATTGTTTCGTATATTCTTCTGTAACCGTTCACGGGTATTTTGACCTGACATTTCCCATACTTGTCCGCCGTAGCATAAGCGAAGGCGGATTTATCCGCCTCTCCATAAGGAGTCTCAAGGACTGGCGGATAAACCGCCCGGCTATGAAACCAAGCCTCTTAATTCCACAATAACATCAAAATCTTCCTTGAATTGCAACAAAAATTCCGCTACTTTAGTTGGGAAATCCAGGTTAAATTACATACTTTCTGCTATTTTCAATAACTCTATCCGTTTTTGCAGAAACATCCTGCACATACCTTGTTGCCAATTGTAAATCTGACAACCCGCGAAGCCTTTGAATCTGGTTATATAAAATGTTTGCATTTTCTGAGATTTTTTTAAGTCATTGATATTGAAGGCCTTATGGGTTCATGTTTTTTGCGATTTTACACGCTATTTAGCCTTGGGGTTGTAGTACAGTTGTAGGTGTCGCCAAGACAATACGTTTTACATAATATGGATTCTAATTGACCCCTGTTAACAAACTCGCTTCATATAAAATAGGGCTGTGAACATGATACTCACAGCCTTATTTCCACTGAATCATATTACCAACTATGGCGTGGCGCCTGCCAGCCAGTTATCATTCAACATTTTGAGGTCGTCCCAATCCACATCGCCATTTTTGCCAAAGTCGGCGCCTTGGCACCAATTGTTTGAAGCTTGGCAATCGGACCTTAGCCACTGATTCGCAAACAAGGCAAAGTCCGTCATATTTACTTTGTAGTCATCGTTGAGGTCGCCGGTCTGATGGCCTCGCAGCGCAAGACTGTGCCAACCACCTGCGACAATACCGATGAACTTATTCCCTGCCGGAGGCGTCGCCTGACCAAAGTTATTCTCCCCCCAGCCAACGATACTGCCTTCGGACTTCAGGGCAAGACTAAAATCATAGCCTGCGGCAATGGCTGTGAAATTATTCCCTGCAGGCGGCGTTGCCTGACCATAGCCATTGGCCCCCCAGCCGACGATACTGCCGTCGGACTTCAGGGCAAGACTGTGATAATATCCTGCGGCAACGGCTATGAAATTATTCCCTGCCGGAGGCACCGCCTGGTTACCCCAGCCGACGATACTGCCGTCGGACTTCAAGGCAAGACTAAAATCATAGCCTGCGGCAATGGCTGAGAAATTATTCCCTGCCGGAGGCGTCGCCTGACCAAAGTTATTCTCCCCCCAGCCGACGATACTGCCGTCGGACTTCAGGGCAAGACTGTGATAATAGCCTGCGGCAACGGCTATAAAGTTATTGCCTTCCGGAGGTGTCGCCTCACCAGAGCCATTGTACCCCCAGCCGACGATACTGCCGTCGGACTTCAGGGCAAGACTATGATCACCGCCTGCGGCAATGGCTGTGAAATTATTCCCTGCCGGAGGCGTCGCCTGACCAAAGCAGTAGTTATCTCCCCATCCAACGATACTGCCGTCGGACTTCAGGGCAAGACTGTAAAAATCGCCTGCGGCAATGGCTATGAAATTATTCCCTGCCGGAGGCGTTGCCTGACCATAAGTGTTGTCACCCCAGCCGACGATACTGCCGTCGGACTTCAGGGCAAGACAATACCCACCGCCTGCGGCAATTTTCGTAAGATTAGTCAAAGGGGCATTAGGCGGTTTTTGGCCACCCCAGCCAACTATTTCATGCCCTGCGGCATAGGGAGCAAACAGAGTTGTAAAGAGCAATCCTGCCGCAATAATACTATGAACCTATCCCAAAACCCCCATTATCGGCGTTTTCAATGCCATAAACGGCGTTTTTTGAGGTTTTGGGATGGCTTGTAATAACATGGCCGTGTAGAAATGTGCTTTTCATGTTCCATCCTCCGAAAAAATCCCAATATTTATAGGACATCTGTCGTGCAATAATGACAAGATAAATTCCAGCGAGCCAGTTGTCGGCCAGCACTTTCAGGTCGTGCAAATCCACGGAATTATTATGGTCGAAGTCCGCGCCTTGGCACCAATTGTTTGAAGCCTGGCAATCGGACCTTAGCCACTGATGCGCAAACAGGGCAAAATCCAGCATATCCACGGTGTAGTTGTTGTTCAGATCCCCGGCTTGGACAGACCAGCGCAGCCCAAGACTAAAACCATCGCCTGCGGAAACAGCTACGAAATTATTTCCCGCAGGAGGCGTCGCCTCACCATAGTAATTATCCCCCCAGCCGACGATACTGCCGTCGGACTTCAGGGCAAGACTGTGATACACTCCCGCGGCGATGGCCGTAAAGCCCGTCCCGGAGGGCGGCGTTGCCTCACCATCGTCATTGTACCCCCAGCCAACGATACTGCCGTCGGACTTCAGGGCAAGACCAAAATCACGGCCTGCGGCAACAGCTATGAAATTGTTACCTGCCGGAAGTATCGCCTGACCATAACCGTTCCACCCCCAGTCGACGATACTGCCGTCGGACTTGAGGGCAAAACTGTGTTCATCGCCTGCGACAACGGCTATGAAATTATTTCCCGCAGGAGGCGTCGCCTGACCAGCATACTGACCATAATCTCCGTAGTTCGACCCCCAGCCTACAATACTGCCGTCAGACTTGAGCGCAAGACTAAAACCATCGCCTGCGGCAATAGCGATAAAGTTATTCCCTGCCGGAGGCGCCGCCTCACCATAGGCATTGTCCCCCCAGCCAACGATACTGCCGTCGGACTTCAGGGCAAGACTGTGAGAATAGCCTGCGGCAACGGCTATGAAATTATTCCCTGCCGGAGGTGTCGTCTGACCATAACCGTTCCACCCCCAGCCGACGATACTGCCGTCGGACTTGAGGGCAAAACTGTGTTCATCGCCTGCGGAAACAGCTATGAAATTATTTCCCGCCGGAGGTGTCGCCTGACCAAAGTCATTCTCCCCCCAGCCGACGATACTGCCGTCGGACTTAAGGGCAAGACTATGCTCCCAGCCTGCGGCAACGGCTATGAAATTATTCCCTGCCGGAGGTGTCGCCTGACCAAAGTCATTCTCCCCCCAGCCGACGATGCTGCCGTCGGACTTCAGGGCAAGACTAAAATCATAGCCAGCGGCAATGGCGACAAAATTATTCCCTGCCGGAGGTGTCGCCTCACCGTAAGTATTGTCTCCCCAGCCAACAATGCTGCCGTCGGACTTGAGGGCAAGACTATGCTGCCCGCCTGCGGCGATGGCTATGAAATTATTTCCCGCAGGAGGCGTCGCCTGACCATAGTTATTGCGCCCCCAGACGACGATGGTGCCGTCGGACTTAAGGGCAAGACTGTGATAATAGCCTGCGGCAACGGCTGTGAAATTATTCCCTGCCGGAGGCGCCGCCTGACCATAGTAATTGTACCCCCAGCCGACGATACTGCCGTCGGACTTTAGGGCAAGACTATGAAACCCGCCTGCGGCAATGACTATGAAATTGTTACCCGCAGGAGGCGTCGCTTGACCATAGGAATTGTTCCCCCAGCCGACGATACTGCCGTCGGACTTCAGGGCAAGATTGTAACTACCTCCTGCGGCAATTTTCGTAAGATTGGTCAAAGGGGCATTAGGCAGTTTTAGGCCACCCCAGCCAACTATTTCATGCCCTGCGGCATAGGGAGTAAACAGAGTTGTAAAGAGCGATCCTGCCGCAATAATGCCAATAACACTACCGTGTAGAAATGTGCTTTTCATGTTCCATTCCTCCAAAAATCGTTAAAATGGGATTTCCCATATTTATCCGTCACAGGCGGATTAAACGCTCGGCTATAAAGCCAAGCGTTTCAATTCCATAATAATATCAAAATCTCCCACGAATTACAATAAAATCTTAAGGAGTATCCTTTCTGCTTTCACCCATTGTGTTCTCTAAACAGATGCGTCAAAACTGGCTTGAGCGGCATCCATAAGCTCTATACTATCAAATCAGTATCAAATGCGCTACCTTAACATGGGAAATCCGGGTTAAATTACATACTTTCTACTATTTTCAATTACTCTATCGGTTTGTTCAGAAACATCCTGCACATATCTTGTTGCCATTTGTAAATCTGCATGGCCAAGGAGTCTTTGAACAGCAAATGGATCGCCTGATCTTGCTGCTATCGTAGCAGCAGTTCTTCGGAGCGAATAAAAACCTGTTCCCTTGGGAACATCAAGGCCAGATTTTTTAATCAGCCTTGAAAATTTGGTCGTGATTGTATTTAGGGTCGTATATTTGCCGTTACCATTACCATCAGGCTTAAGAAGTGTCTGTATATATGGGTTACCTCTGGAAGTATAGAAAACGAGCTTACCTGTCCTGGGAATCTTTTCAAGTGCTTTAACAGTTTCCGGCCATAATGGCAAATCTCTTGAAATCCCTGTCTTTCTTCTTGGCAGTTTGACTCTGGCATTGACAAGATCCAAATCAGTCCACTTAAGCTCTGAACAATCTGTGCACCCAAAACCACAATTTAATCCGAGCCATATCATGGCCCGCATCTTTACATCTGCAGCAGACAGCAATTTGTTGATATGTTCCGAATCGAAGGTGAATCTTTCTTGATGAATAATTTTTCCTCGTGAAATAGCATCAATGTTTGGAATATTTTTCAAAAGCTCGTTCTTCCTAGCCCAGTGAAACATAGCCTTCATTATGCTTATATGCAAATTTAATCTATAGACTGAGCCATAACTTTTCTGGAGCCTTCTTTTATAGTTCTGTAAATCCAGGGTTGAGATGCCCTTGACTTTTCGATTCTGACCCAGAAAAGCCATTAATCTATCCAGACTGTCGATTTGGTCAATGTGGTGTCTTGCAGTAAGATCATTTGCTTGGAGCTTTGAATACTGATACTTCAAATACATATCACAAAGCTGCTTTAGTGTCATATTATCGCCAGTTGGCTTTTGTAAAGTATTTTGACATCCATGCAGATATGTTGCCTGATCAAGATACCTCTGATATGCCTTTTTTCTATCAGAGCCGAAGTAATACATTTTCCCTTTTACTTTTTTACAGTATTGTCCTGTCGGATGAAGCGTAAGTGGAAATTTGTCTGAACGTGTTTTTCTTTTTAAGGTTTTCATGGTCCTGCCTCCTAAAAAAATGTTTACTTTTTCAGATAATCCCGAATTAGTTGTAGTTATGGTTGTTATTCTTAGTAAGGCAACAACGGTCGATAATTACAACTAACTGCAATATATTGGTTTGTGATTATTATACGAAATGAAAGTCAATAGGTTATATAATCCTATTTTTGCTAAAATATTTTTTCAATTATGCGTTTTTCAGTCAGAATCTGACATTCACTACCTTCCAAACTTATGAGATTTGACCTCTGTGGAGACAAAATGGAGACAGAGCAACAAAGTGAATACTTTATGAATTGGGAAAGGTAATTTCAGGATTGGAAGACCGCAGGACAGAAAAATCCAAGGGGATCCGGATCTATCCTACTTTAGTTTGCTAACTTAGTATACAAATTATTATATAAAGGTTGATTTCTATTTGGTTTTTTTTATTTATACTCTTCTGTTCTGTGCCGGACAATTTGTCCCTCAATCATGTAAATTACATCTTCTGCGATATTTGTGGCATGGTCTGCTATTCGTTCCAGATGGCGAGAGACCGAAAGTAGATGAATTAAAGATGCTATCTGTTCCGGATGAGTAAGGATTGCCTGCTGTACTTTTATATACATTTCGCGATTCATAGCATCAATTGCATCATCACTGGCACAGACTTCCTGTGCAAGCTCAATGCTCAGATTAACAAGAGCATCGAGACTTTTTGTTAACATTGATTGTGCGGCACGGGCCATACCGACAAAATCAAAGGATATATCAGGTTTGGGCTGTGTCGCCAAAAACACTGCCCGCTCGGCGATGTTGACAGCCAAGTCGCCTATTCGCTCAAGGTCGCTGTTTATTTTTAATACCGCGATGATAAACCTGAGGTCTATGGCGACCGGCTGATACAAAGCAAGGATTTTCAGACACTCCTCTTCGACCTCAACCTCCTGCTGGTCTATTTCAATATCGTTATCTATCACCCTCTGTGCCAGGTCGCCATCTCTTTCTTCTATGGCCTCTGTGGAATCGTGCACAGCAGCCTCAACACGGGCGCTGAGATTCAGTATCTTTTTCTTAAGGTTTTCGATTTCCCTTTGCAGATGTTTTGCCATAATGAATTCCCGTTATTTTTTAATACTTCTTTTCAGTATGAGAGACAAGACTGTATGCAAAATTCTTGTCCCTGATGTTTATATTGCCATCCTTACTGCCGACAATCTGTGCATTTGCATAATCAAATGTATCTGACAGTTCATTAATGATTTCGATTCTGGCCCATGGAATTACTCGAACCATAGACGGACCGATGAAAATATCTTTCTCGTTACTGACAGACCTCCCAAAATGATATGTCACGCAATTTATACGGACGTATGCATCCGTTATCTCGAGCACAAGGCCTACAACTATGTGGTTATGTGCTTCATGGTAAGGTTTCACTGTGCGGATTTTCCAAATCCTTTTTTCGTCATGTTTTATCATACTAACCAAACCTTCCTGTAACGTAATCTTCGGTTTCTTTTTTATCCGGATTGCTAAAAATTTTCGAGGTGGAATCATACTCGATAAGTTTGCCGAGGCAGAAAAACGCAGTCCTGTCGCTGACGCGTGCCGCCTGCTGCATATTATGAGTAACAATCACAATTGTATAATCTTTCTGGAGCTGGCCAATCAGGTCTTCAATCTTGCCGGTAGCCAGCGGGTCGAGCGCCGAACACGGTTCATCCATAAGAATCACTTCCGGCTTTGTTGCCAAAGCACGTGCGATACAAAGCCGCTGCTGCTGACCGCCCGAAAGCGCCAGTGCCGACTTTTTCAGGTCATCTTTAACCTCATTCCAAAGCGCCGCCGCCTTCAGGCTTTGTTCAACAACCTGATGAAGGTCTGACTGGTTTCTTATTCCCTGAAGTCGGGGTCCATAAGCGATATTATCAAATATGCTTTTCGGAAATGGGTTCGGCTTCTGAAAAACCATTCCAATCTGCTGGCGAAGATTGACAAGATTAATCTGCTTGTCGTAGATGTCCTGGCCGTCAACTCTTAATTTGCCCTCAATACGAATGTGCGGAATCAGGTCGTTAATCCTGTTGATACTTCGCAGGAAGGTGCTTTTCCCGCAGCCGCTCGGGCCGATTATCGCTGTAACAGCGCGGGGGAAAATCTCCATCGAGATATCTTTGACGCCGATTTTCGAGCCATAATAAAAACTGAAGTTTTCCGATACTATTACGGCAGGTGAAGTATCATTGGAAGAAAGCAAATCTTTGGCTGTCTGCTCTTTTCTTTCGATTCTGATTATTTGCTTGTTATTTAATTTGTTCATATTAATGTCCGTGTAATTTTTTAAAAACCCGTGAACGTAAAATAATAGCGGCTATATTCAGGCACAGGATAAGCACTACGAGCGTTGCGACCATACCGTACTGATTATGCGGCACCATCGAGGAGATGCGGTCGCTGACGGCCATATCATAGCTTCCATAAGAAAGAGTCCTTGTCTGCTGGAGAACCGAAGAAGGCACAGGGCCGAGGGCAACGGCGCCGGTGAAAAGGACCGGGGCGGTTTCGCCCGCTACCCGGCTTATACTTAAAATAATACCGGTAAGGATTCCAGGCATAGCGGCAGGCAGAGTTACAGAGACAAAAGTCTTGAATGTCCCTGCTCCCATCGCAAGCGATGCCTCCTTGTATGTGTGCGGCACGGAACGGATGGCCTCCTCACTGGCACGAATCATAACAGGCAGCGTCAATATGGTCAGCGTCAGGGAAGCGGCTATGATGCAGGGTCTTGAAGGCAGCCCGATAAGCGGAAGGAAAAACAACACGAAAAATGTCAGGCCGAACAAACCAAAAACAATACTCGGCACACCGGCAAGGGTATTTATGCACATCCTGATTATTTTGATTACGACATTGTCGGATGCGCATTCTGTCAGATAGGCGGCAGCGATAATGCCGATGGGAGCGGCGAACAGCATACTGATAACCGTCAGAAGCAATGTGCCGAGAATTTCAGGACCAACACCCCCGAAATAATGTCCCGGCGTGCTGCCATCGATGAAGTACTGCCAGTAAAACCGCCATTGCGGCCTCAACATATGATTAATATTATTTTTGATGAATCCAAACATTGGCTCCAGTTCTGTCCCGGCAAACTGTTCTGCACGTTCTGTCCTGACTTTGACCAGCGGCAGACCGGGTCCCTGCTCAACCCACTGCTCCTTGTACAGCAGTTTGTCCAGAATTTGTTCAGCCATATCCATTCGGGTTGCGCCGAACTGATTCATAGCGGTAGAAGGAAGCGGCGTGCCGGGCCGGGGACCTAAAAGAAGAACAATCAATTCCTCCGCCTCCCGCACATCTTTTGCATTCTGATGAAGCCGGTCAAGGTCTATATTTTCGATATTCTTTCTGTAATTCGACGCTATCTTAAAAAAGTTTTCGGCATAAGTATTTTTTAATCCCGGGTCATCACTGAACTTTGCTGCATAGTCAAGGCAGGCGATAACTTCGGTTCTATCGCTGCTCGTAAATGCTGTTTCGAGCCTGTCGCGAATGTCTTTGGTCAAAGACCGCAGGGAAGTAAATTCTTCATTGGGAAGCTCCCTGCTTCCAATCTGCTCGCCGAACTGCCTGTATACATCTTTCACCTGGCCGATAAGCGATTCAGTGTCAATTCCACTTTTGAATCTATCCAGGGTTTCATAAACAGTTTGACGCAGAGCGGCAGTCTGAGCAGTTTCAGCGGCAAGACCGGCTTCGCTGCCGCGATTAAAAAGGGCTAACTGCATTTTGCGAAATTCAATAGTTTCCCTGAATATTACCGCACTTGTTCCTTTCCATAACATGGGACTGAGCACTATTAACAACAAGATTACTATCAATAATGCCGTCAGATAGGTCATAATTGTAAAAATCTTGTCTAATATGCATCGGAAAGTTACGTTCATTTACCTTTTCCCTGTTTTATTCCAGCCCTGGTTAAAAAATACTCGCTTACAACATTAAGAAAAAAAGTCATAATAAGCAGAATCAAACCAAGAGTAAAAAGCGCCCTGTAATGGTCAGAGCCTTTTGCCGTCTCTCCCATATCGCCTGCAATAGTCCCTGTCATAGTTCGGACAGACTGGCCTAAGTCCCACCAGGGATGTGGAATCTGCGTTGCATTGCCGGAAGCCATCCAGACCACCATCGTTTCGCCAACCGCCCTCATCATCCCGAGAATGATTGCCGCAATAATTCCGCTGTGGGCTGCCGGCAGAACCACTCCGAACGTAGTTTCCATTCGTGTAGCGCCGAGACTGTATGAAGCCTCCCGAATCTCCCTTCCGACAGCCGACATCGAATCTTCCGCAACGCTGATTATCGTCGGCAGCGCCATAATGGAAAGAACGAACGAGGCGTTGAGTGCATTTACGCCAGTGGTAAATCCGAACCTGTTCTGCAACCAGGGGGACAGCACCAGAAAAGCGAAGAAACCATACGCCACAGACGGTATCGCTGCCAGAAGCTCAATAACCGGTTTCATAGCCGAGCGAACTCTGAATGAGACGATATCGCTGAGAAAAACGGCTGCAAGAATTCCTGTCGGGACTGCAAAAATCAGCGCACCCGCCGTCACATACAGCGACCCAACTATGATGGCAAGAGCCCCATACTGCGGTCTTTCTGCCGCAGGATACCAATCTTTGCTGAACAGGAAATCGGAAAGACTAAACTTCGCCAGAAAAGGAAACGCTTCCCTGATAACAAAGAAGAAAATCAAAAGAACTGATATTACCGTTATGCAGGTAATAATAAAAAGGAAAGAGCGGCCAAGATGAAAAAACAGAAACCCTTTTATATCCTGACTGTAAGTAAGCAATAACGGCCGACGTTTAACATCGGCCGTCACTGCTGTGTCTGCTATTCTGCTTTTTTCCATTTTTGCTGTTAAATCAATTTCAATAATGCGTTACCGGTACAAATCCCTTTTCCTCGATGATTGACTGTCCTTTTTCAGTAAGATAAAAGGTGCAGAACTTATGACTCATCGTGCCCAGTGCCGGATAGCCGTTTGTGAACAAAAACAACGGCCTGGTAAATGGGTAAGTACCATTGGCAATTGTTTCTTTCGACGGCATAACTCCATTAACTTTTAATCCTTTTACATTCGCATCAAGAAAACCTACCCCCACATACCCAATAGCTCCGGCGGTATTCTTCACACGCCCATGAACCTGCGGATTGGAGCTGACATATTCGACATTTCCCGCCATCTTGTCTTTTTTCATTACAAAATGGTCAAAAGTTTCATACGTGCCTGAGGATGTATCTCTGCTGATTGCGACAACAGGAACGTCAGAACCGCCCACTTCTTTCCAGTTTGTCACTTTACCGGCATATATATCGTGAATCTGCTGTGAGCTTAATTCAGTGATATTGTTTGACGGATGCACAATCATACAAACGCCGTCCATAGCAATAATATGAGTAACCGGCAAAATCCCTTTCTCGACTGCTGCCTTGAATTCCTCAGGTTTCATTAACCGACTCATCATTGCAATATCGCAACGGCCGTCAATAAGAGCCGTAGCGCCATTACCGCTGCCGTTTTTTGTTACTGTGATTTTCGCGGAAGGATAAGTCTTGTTAAAAACTTCCGTGAAGGCATCAGCAATCGGGCCGACTGTGGTAGAACCTTCAAGCTGAAGACTCTTGCTTTCACTTGCGGCATTCTCAGCAGCAATAACGCACGGAATAATTAAAGCCGCCACTGTAACAACTAACATAGTAATTATTTTTTTCATATTCTTTTCTCCTTTTTAAATTTTACTCTCGTATTGTTAAAGTTTGGTTAAGCTTATGTTAAAATTCTATTAAAAAGTTTTAGAACTTAAAAACAACATCGGCCATAAGCCTGCGATAATAATCGTTGGCAGCGCCTTTTTGAGTCAGAAAGTACGTGATTACCCCCTGCACATTCTTGGCAAACTGGTATTTGCCGACAATCGTATGACCCTTGCCATCAGTTCCCCCGCCAAAGGCATCGGAATCAGTCAGCACGCCGACTACCGCATCCTTTTTGACCTCTCTGTAGTTATAGCCTAATTCCCAAGTTTGCGGGTCTTTGGCTTTATTGAAAGTCAATCCGACCATCCAGCCTGTATCCTGGTTCTTAGAAGTTGCGGCTGTGTTTTTAACATAATTTCCATATACAGATGCCGGATAATCACCCAATTTGAATCCGTATTCAGCAAAGCCTTCCAGGACGTTGTAATTCATTGTATATTTATACGGGTCGGTGCTACTGTCCTTGGTGCCGCTCATAGTATTTCCGAACGTACTGTTGCCCTTGCCTGATGACTTGTATAACCCCTCTTTGCCCTTCAGATTGCCATAAGAATAAAGACTCAGGCCTCCCAATAGATAATCCTTATTTTCAAACTCATGCTTCAGATAGCTTTGTAAACCAAAAAGCCCGGCTCCACCGGCAGCGCCTGAATCTGAAATAAGCCATAAACCACCGCCATTCAAATAAATGCTATCCGCTTTTGTAAGAGGTACGACGTATTTAGCTGCCAGACCTTCAGGATTTATATCATCATCCCAGATAACCTGATTTTCGCCTGCCCTGTAAAACGGTCTCGGCATCTTGCCGCCATAAACATTCAAACCTTCAACCGCCTTCGGATGCCAGTTGAAATACGCCTGGTCAAGCCAGATACCTTTGCCTGAAAAACCACTTTCAAGCGTTTGATTTGTCGAGGCCGGGTCGCCCACGCCGGATGCAAGCCTGAAACCCAGGTCCACTTCGTCGGTTAGTTTTGCATTCAGCCCTAATCTTGCGCGAATGCGGTGGCGGTTGGTTCCATACTGGTCTTTGCCGCTGCTCTGTGAATCAATCGACTCGTGGCGATAACGGAAATCGCCGCTGAGTTTAACTTTTTCAGCCCACGCCAAAGAGTCGGGCAGCTTGATTTCTTTATTCTCTACCGCCTTGGTGACCTGCTCATCAATTTTCTTGTCCTGCTGATTCTGCTGCGACTCGAGATTTTCGAGTTTTTGCTGTATTTCCTGCAGTTTTTTACTCTGCTCCGCCAATTGCTGCTTGAGGTCGCTGATTTCATCGCCCCTTGCCCCACCGGCAGCCAGATTCAAAAACAACAATATTATTACCGATGTCACAATCTTTTTTTTCATTGCTAACTCCTTTAAAAAACAGGTTTTTTCTTTTGCCCAGACAGGCCTATCCTACAGAGCAATCTTGCAGGAGAAATTAGTTTGGAATTGTTAGAGATGTATAAGAGTTATGTTAAATTTGTGTTAATCTTTTAAAAAAACCACCCTGAATCTAAGTTCCGATGTGGAAAATGCGAATTTTAATGCAGTGATGGCCTTATGAAGTATTTTATCATCGCACAGATTACCAGTATTACGCCAAAGACGACAACCACGGATGCACCTGTCGGCAAATCCCACTTCGCCGAGGCGTAAAGGCCCAGGACACTTCCAATAAATCCCAGGCCCCAGCCTACAATTAAACGGTAGGACACCCTTTTGAAAAAAAGCATTGCACAGGCGGCAGGAACAATCAGGTAGCTGAACACCAGCAGCACCCCTGCGATACGCACTGAGCTTGTCACGACAATACCGAAGGTGACGTAAAAGATAAAATCCCAGAAACGTATCCATAAACCGTTCTTTCGTGCAAGGTCGATATTCATCGAGATTAACAGGAATTTTTGCCTTAACAAATAATGCAATACCCCCACCGCAAGATAGATAAGGAAAATTTTCAATATCGCAGGCCAGGTGACAAAGAGAATACTTCCGACCAGCATATCCTTTATCGCCTCCTCGCCGTGGGGGGCCTTGTCGAGAACAAGAATTGCCGCGGCGGAGCTTACAGCATACACAATCCCGATGATTGCCTCCTGTGGGACGGATTCATCACGAACCCGTCCCACAGCGAACGACCCCGCGCCAACAAAGGTAAAGCCAAGGGCAATCAGATACGCCTCTGTACTGTGTAGTTCGTATCCGGCCAATAACGCTACTGTGCTGCCGAGCGCCGCCACTTGCGCCAAAGCCAAATCCACGAATATCACACCGCGAGATACAATGTGGATGCCCAGGTAGCAGTGTATTCCCGTAAGTATCAGGCACGCCACGAACGGCAATAACAGCAATTCAATCATCCCATTCATTTTGATGTCTCGCTTAATGCGTCGCTCAATCGGTTAACTACATTGTCCAGCATCGCTATATAATCCTTAACCTGCTCATTGACGGCGTTGGGGACAACGACCACTTTTGCACCGGTCTTCTTCGCCACTGCTTCCGCGTCATCACGGTTATAAAACGGCTCCATTAAAATAACCTTGGCTTTCTCCGATTTCATTGTGTTTATCACTTCGAGGATATGCCCCGGTCCAGGCGGTATCCCCGGTTTCGGCTCAAGCTCCGCGACCACGTCAAGGTTGAATCGATTTGCGAAATAAGGCCAACTGCGATGGTAGATAACGATTTTTGAATGTTCAAATGGTTTGAGTTTGGCAACCCAGCCAGCCATAGCATTATCCAGCTTTGAAAGAAACGCCGCCAGATTGTGGTCGTAATCTCCCGCGTGCTCGGGGTCAAGCTGTTTGAGACGTTGGCAGATGTTTTGCGCTATGATTTTGCCGTTATACGGATCGAGCCAGTAATGCGGGTTTCCGAGAGGATGAACGTCGCCCATAGAACGGTCTATTTTCCCGGTGGGAACCTCAAGTTTCAAAATTCCTTCGGAAGCATCCAAATGTCCGGGTGCATTGATTTGTATTCGCGGATTACGTGAGCCCTGAAGAATCAAACCTTCATAACCGATTTCCAATTCCATGCCCACTCGTATCCAAAGGTCTGCTTTCCTGGCCTTCATCATATAACTTGGTTTGGCCTGAATGAAATGGGGGTCTTCATCGCCGCTCCCGATGGAGGTAACCGACACGTGTTCACCGCCAACTGCCTCGGCAATTGACGCAAGATTTGAGGTCGTTGTTACAACATTTAATTTATCCGCACCCAGACATCGGCTGGCGGGCTGGATAAACAAGACGCTCAAAATGAAGCCGGATAAAAGTGCCCATTGAAATTTAATTGAATTCATGATTTGCCTCCTTTTATTAGTATTGATGTGCCGGATGCAGTCCGATTAGGAAGTCCGCCTGCAGCCATATTTCATTTCTGTTCACATTGCCCGCGTAATTCTCTCCGTCCGTATGCTCAAACTGCACACGCCAGAACATAAATTCGCTCTGGTGAAACGTCAGGCCCGTCGTATAAGAATTTTCATGCAGGCTGCTGTTATCCGGAAACTGGGTAAAGTCATATCGTCCGAAAACGCTCCACCTTCTGTTGAACTGATATTCCAGCGAGCTGTACATCCCGTATGAATTTATTGTGTCGTCAGAGCCCTGCTGCTTCTGGCTGAAGAGAATCTCGTTCATCCAGGTAAGGGATTTGTAAAGGCCCTGCTGAGGATGGCGCCACTTATAAGTTAAATCCAGCCCTTCAAGATAAGTCCTGTGCGGTCCGCCGGTTTTGTCATTAGCGCCTGTGGCAAAACTGCCGCCAAGTTCGATGCCGGAGGCTCTGTCTATGTCGAAGAAATTCTTAAGGTGTGTGACATACATAAGGTCGCTTGCCTGCGGACCTCCAAAGCTTGCCTCGTTTCCGTTACTTTGAACGTCAAACGTAAGCTGCATATAATTATCCCACGGATTGGGCACTAACCACGAAAGCTCAGCACCACCGTCGTTCAATCCTTCGTCGCCGAAGAATTTTCTGATTACGTTGGGCTTGTCAACCCAGGGCATAGCGTGGGTATGAAACATATTGGCTTTTCCGAAAACCGAGTAGAATTTGCCGAACCTTGCCTGCAGGTCATAAGGCAGGTCTGTATATGTGAAATATCCTTCTTCAATATCAGGTGTATATTCCCCGTTATCCTGTCTTTCTATGGCCAGAATTAAATCTGCTCGTCCATAAGGGTCAACAGGATTGGAAAACCCGAACTCAACTTCCCTGAGCTGGGCCTTTGCGGTCTTGCTGCCTGTGATAGTATCAGGCGTTTCGCCTTTTGGCGTCGGCCCTCCGTTAAAAATAAAATCGCCTATTGCCGAAATATCAGGATTAAAACTCTGATAGCTCGGTGATGCCGGGGCTTGCATCTTTCCAGCATAAGTCGCAACCGGCGCCTGGGGCTGACTCGGCTCAATTGTCTTCGTTTCTTTTGCTGTACCGGTCTGGTTTTGTTTCAGAAGTTCGATTTCTCTTTTGAGCATTTTGATTTCGGCAGAGTTTCGTTCGTCCGATTCCTTCATTTGCTGCTTTAGCTCAATTATTAATTGCCGTAATGCCTGGATGTCATTATTATCTGCGTTTGTCTGCCCCGTAGAACTTATACCTGCGAAAAACAGGATTATTAGAAAACAAAGTTTAATTACCCGTATCTGCATTGGTTTTCTCCACGGAATTATAAGTTTTATTTATTCATCTTAAGCAGCCGTTTGGCTGCCCATATCCGAATATAAGGAGACCTGCATAATGTGAATATCTATTTTCAGATATATTACATACAGTTTTACCTGAAAATATCGCCATTAGCAGATGAATGGATGAATATGGCTTGCTTTTTTGTTTAGAGAATGGGCGGAGCGCGTGAAGAAACCGACGCCGGAAAAACGCTTTGCAATACCGCAGATTCCGGCACAGAAATTTTCTCTGTCCTGCAGTCTGTTAAAATAATCTGCCCTGCGAACTGGGCAGGGATTGTTCTTGCGAAGGCAAAATGCTGACAAAAAGAACAATTGTCCTGGTCGTGACCGTTACATTTGCCGGCCTGCTTCGTCTGATGATGGCCGGCAGCACAACTGTGAGAAACGCACTGGTTCACGTGTATCATTTGTAATACACCTGTGCCTGTAATTGCCATGCACAAAATGATTACAACCGCAATACTCCCATGAACCTTTTTCACAACTTTTTCTCTCTTAGCTTTAAAAGTCTTACGAACCTGGCGAATAGAAATTAGTACAATTTGCTATTATACTTCAAATTGGAAAATTTGTTCAAAGAAATTCCACCGGTAAGAAATAAGAATTTAAGATACATATCAACTTTTGGGCAAATCAATCGTAAATATGCTGCATTTGCGAGACAAATTCACAACCGATATATCATTGCTGAACTTGCGAAATAGTTTTTCCACGACATTATGCTGACCTCAATGTTGAGCCGCTTATCTTTTTTTTAATAACGCAGGCAATCGTTCAATATATTTTCGGATTTCATCGCGAACTCTTCTGTAGTGTTTCAGTATTTCCTGTTCGTTGGGTTCACCCGAAACTAAATTAACTGGGTCATCAAATTCTTTGTGAATCATTCCATATTTCGCGGGAAAGAACGGACAATTTTTTTGTGCGGAATCGCATAAGGTAATAACGTAATCAAATTCCGCATTGCCAAGCTCATTGATTTTCTTGCTTCGTTGACCCGAAATATCTATCCCAATTTCCTTCATAACCTCAACTGCATACGGGTCAAGGCCTCTTGCTTCAATGCCTGCTGAAAATACATCTAATAAGTCGCCCAGTAAGTGTCGAGCAAATCCTTCAGCCATCTGACTCCTGCAGGAGTTACCCGTACACAGAAACAATATTTTTAGTCGTTCAGTCATTTTTGTCCGAATCTATATCACTGAAAGGCAGATGAATTGTGAATGTGCTTCCTTCGTTAACCTTACTTTCGACAGTTACGCAGCCGCCATGAACCTGTGATATGTGCTTGACTATAGACAGCCCCAGGCCAGTACCCCCAAGTTTTCGGCTGCGGCTTTTATCAACAACATAGAACCGCTCGAATATGCGGGACAGGTGCTGCTTTTCTATGCCGCATCCTGTGTCGCAAACCGAAATAAGAATTTCCTTCTCTTGTTTCTGAACACTTATTTTTACATTACTATTGTCGTTACTGTACTTAATGGCGTTGTCAATAAGGTTGAGTACCGCCTGCTCTATAAGGGCAGAATTTATTTTTGCGGCTATGCTTTCATCGCAGATAAGCTCAACGGTTATATTTTTCTTTTCCGCTTTAATTTTTGCAAGTTCGACAGCCGAAACAAGCGCTGGTCTTAAATAGGTATTTTCAAAAAACAACCTTCTTTTTTCGTTGTCTTCTTCTAATCGGGAAAGACTTAGCAAATCATCCACTATCGCATTTAACCTGTCGGCATGTCTGGCGATAATCTCAAGGAATCGCTTAGCTTCTTGCGGCTTATTAAGAGCGCCTTCCTGAAGCGTTTCAACAAAGCCTTTGATTGACGTTATCGGAGTTTTTATCTCGTGCGAAACATTAGCAACAAAGTCACGTCTTACTTCTTCTAATCGATGAATCTGCGTGATATCATGCAAAACAATTACAGCTCCGTTTCTTCGGCTTTTGCTGTCAGTCAGGCTTGTTCCGTGAAGTTGCAAAAATCTTTCACCGTTATTTATTACAAAAACATCAGTTGTATCTGACAAGCCTTTGCCCTGTAGGGCGTCCTGCACAAATTGCTGTAGTTCAGGATTACGTACAATCTCTTCTATGCTTCGCCCAAGCGATTTTACATCGTCGATTTCCAAAAAATCTGCAGCTGCTCTGTTAAGACTAACGATACGTCCCTCCGCATCGACCGCCATGACACCTTCAATCATACTTGAAAGAATCGCATGTATCTGGTTTTTGTCCTCTGTTATCGTCTCAATTCTGTCACTGAGCTGCTGGGCCATTTCATTCAGAGCATTTGCAAGCTCTGCCGGTTCAGTTGCACTTGGCACAGGTATACTACAGCTGAAATCACCCGAAGCAAAACGTTTGGCCATCTCTTTCATTTGTTCTATCGGACGGCTTAATTTCCTGGAGATGAATAGGCTTACCACAGCGGCACAAACAGCTATGATTATGCCTGCCCATAGAACTCTTTTATAAAGTTTTGTAAGTTCCTGGTCTATAACAGTTATGGGTATAGACGTTCGGACGACGGCAAGGACTTTGTCATCTTGTTTTATTGGAACCGCAAAATACATCATATTCTTGCCAACAGTATTGCTGAATCTGACAGCTTTACCAAAGCCTTCATTAATCGCACTCTGAACTCAGGTCTGTCACTGTGGTCTTTCATTACAGCAGGGTTTTCATCAGAATCACCTATTACCTGGCCATCAGGCAGAATAATTGTGATACGGGTTGAACTTTTTTTACCAAGAGACTTACAGGTATTATCAATTTCGGAAAAGTTACCCGATTTTATCATCGGCTCGATTTGATGCTCAACCAGAAGGGCTCTTACTTCAAGGTCACTTGCTGCCTGATTATAATAAAATATATGGAAGCAATGAGCTGCATACCATGTCACAGTTAGAAGTACGGCAATACCGATAATCAGAAAGGCAGGATAAAGATGCCAGATTAATCTTTTTCCATTCATTGCTTAATCTCTGAAACGATAGCCTACACCACGAACGGTTTCAATATATTTGCCGCACAGTCCTAATTTCTTTCGCAGTGAAACTATCTGAACATCTATAGCTCTGTCGGTAACGATGTAATCATCGCCACGAATAGCATCGATGATTTGATATCTGGTAAATACCTGACCAGGCCTCTTGGCTAATGTGTAAAGAATATTAAATTCTGTGAAGGTAAGCTCGACGGGTTTATTTTTAATCAGGACCTCACGACGGGACGGGTTAATAACTAATTCATGAATTTTCACAGGAGCCTTTTCCAGTATCACGAGCAATAGCTCTCTGCAGAATACGCCGCACTCTCGCAATCAGTACTTTGGGACTAAATGGTTTGGTTACATAATCATCCGCTCCCAGTTCCAACCCGGCAACAATATCCGTTTCTTCGCCTTTGGCGGTAAGCATTATTACAGGGATGTTTTGTGTCTTGGCATCGCTTTTTAGGTTTTTACAGACCTGCAGGCCATCGATGCCCGGGAGCATAAGATCTAAGATAATCAGGTCTGGCAGTTTAGCTCGTGCCTTTGTCATGGCCTCTTCGCCGGAAGTTGCTGTCTCTGTGCGGTAGCCCTCTTTATTGAGGTTATACCGAACCAGCTCGAGTACGTCTTCCTCGTCATCTACTATTAGAATATTTTCTTTAGGCATAAATACACCGCGTAACGTTCCTTCTAAAAACAATATCCCGTTTTTGTTAGCGTATTGTTAGAAGTATATTCTAATTTTATTAGTTTTTCCAGACTCAAATATGCCAAAATCTGGTTTTTGATGTACCTCTATCAGTGGTTATAGCAGTAATCTCATTGGCATTTTGGGTATGAAAAGTAATATTGGCTTGTCTATCCGATGCTTTCGGTTTTGAATGGTTTTTACAGCCCACTGATTTATTGGGCTGATGCTTTAACCTTTGTTTTCAAGCAATTCTATTAAAGACATGCCTGCTCAAAACTAAAAACTCCCTCTGCGTCCTCCGCTTTCTTTGTTTTCTCCGTGGTGAATTCGTCACGCGAGGCTCAGTTTAGATTACTATAATGTTTTAAATTTACGCATTTATTCCTAATTCGAATTTTCCATTTCGAGTCAATTCGGAAAGATGACCCAGACACAATCCCGACCATGTTTCCAATCCGCTTGCGGCGGATTGCAGTTCGGCAGCAGTCATAAAGGCCATTTGTGTTATCATTTGCTCCCGCCTGCTGACCTTTGGGCTGTTTAGAATCCAGTGATGAACTATTCCCAAGTGCACGCTGCCGACCTCATTGCTTTCATCGTTCAGAAGGGCAACAATCTGGTTAGTATAACCTGTTTCCACTGTCACTTCCTCATCCACCTCGCGTTTGACGGCGGCGAGGTAGGTATCATAAAAATCTTTGAATAAAGGCATATCATCAGAAGGATTTATATGGCCGCCTATTCCTATAGACCTTTGTCCGACAAGCCGACTCTCGCCGGCTCGCCTTCCCCGGACATAGCTGAGATACTTCCCATCACAACTCATAATCACATAAGGAATTAGCTGCTTATAAGAAGGGTCTTTTTCTACCTGCGACCTTTTCATAAAACGGGCAGCGCCTGGTGCAAATATTTCATTCCGATAACGCTCCACGTCGAAAGCCAAGCCCTGGAACATCCCTGCTTTTTCCAGCACTTTCCGCTCAATAACCAGTACCTCTTCTTCCTGACCCATTCTGCCAATCCTTATGATAACAAATTAAATCTATAGAGACTTTTTTCACAATCCTTTTTGAATATATTTGATTTCTCAAATTCTGTAAAGAATTTAATTCTTGCGGCAAAACCACAAAGACCCGAAGTCGCAAAGTGCGGATTGTTGCTCGTCTCTCGTATCTAAACGCTATAGGCTATCCGCTATATGCTATATGCTATTTTTTTTTCGCAGCAGCTATAGCAAATAATGAACCGCCGACAAGATTTCGGCTGATGAAATGATTTGGTGTTACAAAGTCTATTATATCGATTATCGTTAGCACAATTGTCTTGAGAAAATATTTTTTCTCTACTATTTGTTTAAGTATGGGAATAAATATGCTTTTTTTTATTTCAAGCCCTGCATCGTCAATAATCCTGTGGACATCTTTCAGCTTCCAGCAATGTAAATGACCGCTTGGATGTTCCGGCCCATATTTGACTTTCCGCAGTTTGTGCATCAATCGCACAAGAATCGCATTTTCAACCGGGATTTTCAAAAAAACATTTTTCCCGACGCAGCCGGCTTCACGCATCAGTTTAACCGGGTCTTTGACGTGTTCGAGTATATCGCAGAGCAGGACGAAATCAAATTCTTCATCTTTAAATGGAAGGGCCGATTCAGCATCGAGCAAAACAAGATTTTTATTACCGTATTCACGCCTTTGCTGTTCGAGAGCCGCAGAGGAAATATCCGCTCCGAATTTTACCTTAAACGGCAGACACGCATTAAGCACGTCGCCTCTGCCTGTCCCAATTTCGAGGATAGATTCCGCCGGCTCATCTTCAATCAGTTCGCATAGCTGCTTGGCCTTCCAGATACCGACCTTTTTTGTCCAGTCAAGCTGTGATTGTGAATATTCCGAATAAAGTTTATCGTAATCTGTTTTCATAATAATTAGGGACAGTCACCTATTTTTCAAAACCCTTCAAAAACCTGCTAAAAATTTCCCATAGACAATCAACAAAAATCATAAACGTTAAATCGCAAATAGTTCCGCTATTTTGGCAATCAATCTCCCAAAATTCACTTCGTCATTCGATATTCGGTGTTCGATATTGGATATTAACTCCGTCCCCTGTCTTACACAATCTCTTATGTATGAATCTTCTTTTCCCGGAACCTAACCTTTCATCAGGGATATAGACTTAACACATGCAGCTTTGGTAGTTCGGTCACGATGTTTTAGCCCCTGCTCAAGAACCTCCGAAGCCATTTTCTGCATTCTGCCGTTCATACTCCTCAGTCCGTAGGCTGCTGCCTTTTTAGCTGTCCTTGGATAGTCACCGAATAATGCCTCCTTCAGTATTGCTAAGCCATCCTCTTGTTTCCACGACAGATTCAAAGCCGCCACTCTCGCAGTTGAAATATTGCCAGAGAGCAGCTTCTCCCTGAGCTTTCTGAGAAGCTCCACAGATGCTTCGTCTCTTTGTCGCTGCGGTAATTTGTTATTTTCGACAGTCGTAAATCGCTCCTTTAAAAAGGGCTAAAAGTTTGTATGTATTCTATCAGCCTTCCTCCTGAAAAACACTCTATTTCTTTACCCGCCGCACCGAAAATTCCGGCGACAACCACCGTTTTCTCCGCACTTTCAAAAACTATCGTCCCTGTTATTGCTATTATTGAGAAACTCTTTTGGTATAATATTTGTCAAATTCTAACACGATATCTTGACTGAAGAAGTCTTTACTAGAACCTTCAGGATTATTTGGGTCGAGTAATCGTGTTTTACAATATTTCACACATACCTTTAGTTCTTTTCTAATTCTGTGGTATTTTCTATCGCTTTTGAAATCACTATACCGTTCTCTAAGTAAAGAGGTAAGTTTTCCATAATTCAAAGGATAATATTCAAGTATGGTTTCTTCTCTTATTGCTGGATCTGCAGGGTTATCGGTAATACGGACATGGCCAACATCAACGATGCCCTTGGTAACAACTGCAGGTTTGACATCACCTACCAGTTTTAATACTGGTTTCCCTTCATTCTTAAATTTTCCTTCCTTGATAAAATTCATTTTTGAAATCAATTTTTCATCTATGAGCAAAGTGCCACCCTTTCCTTCAATCTCACCTTTTGATATATCTAAAATAGCTGTATTTGCGGGACCAATATGAGATATCCTCTCAATAAGTTTCATCCATTCCTTTCTTTCTTGCTCCCTCGCTCTATCAACCATAGTTCTCAATTCAGGATATTTTATTTTTTCACTTCTTGCATTGTAACGATAGTAAATCTCTGCTTCCTTAATATCATCATCTGTCTTGGTACATATGACCGGCTTGTTTAGCGACTCACAAACAAAAATAAGACCAATTATTTTGCCACGGACCTTTCTGATGAATTTCTCAAAAGTTGATCTCTGGGGAAAATACACTATTTAAATATTCAGTAATCTTCGATTCATCAATATCCTCAAAATTACTGCTTTGCAAACCTACCAGTTCTTTTGGATTAGGTTTTACTCCAAAAACTATATACCCACCTTTATTATTAGAAAAAGCAGATAATGTTTTACCGTATTTACCCTTTGAGGCCCAATTAAAAGACTCTTTAAATTCTATTCGCGAACTCTCCCGTGTAATGATCCGGTTAGGAAAATCCTGATGAAAGATAAAAATCTTTTTAATGTTAATATCATGATCCATAGATATTAAAAACTATTGAGGTTCCATTTTCCAATTCTACCCAATACTGGCTTATTTTCAAGAATTCAAAGGCAAGATTTGATTTTAACCCTAACTCTTTCGCCCTCTTTTCTCTTATCGTGGCTTACCAAAAGCGTTCTGGCGAGGCAATTTCCCCTGCAATCTCAGTTCCTTATAAAACCTTCCTACATTTTACTACAAACGGGTCTTTTTGTCAATCCTGCTATCCCGTCTGTTTCTTTTTGTGCCCTTTTGTGGCTAATATTTTCCGTGTCAATCCGCAGTTAAATATTGTTTTTCGCTGACTTAAAATCCCGTGTTAATCCGCGTAAATCCGTGTCTAAAAAAATCTCTGTGTTCTCTGCCTGTCCGCCGTAGCTTTAGCGAAGGCGGATGTTCTCTGTGGCTTTTTAATGATTATTGATAAATGATTAATGATGAATTTCCTCTGCGGCCTTCGCGTCCTCTGCGGCAAAATTTCCTGCGACTAAAAAAGCCTTTTATGAGAAAATCTTTTTTTGCCGGAAGCGTAATCTGCAACCGTCTGCCCGCTTCCGAGAAGTTTCCACTTGTAAATCACCAGGCCATCCAGTCCTACCGGCCCGCGTGCGTGAATCTTGTTTGTGCTTATGCCAACCTCCGCCCCCAAGCCGTACCGGTAGCCGTCGCTAAACCGAGTCGAGCAGTTCCAGAAGACATCCGCAGAATCGACCATCTCCAAAAATCTTTCAGCAGCTTTTTTGTCTTTTGTCACAATCGCATCCGTATGCCCCGACCCGTAGCAGTTTATATGCTCAATCGCCTCATCGACACCGGCGACAACCTTAATCGACAATATATAATCGAGATATTCCGTCGCCCAGTCCTTTTCCGTTGCAGCCTTCACCTTTATAATCTTCCTCGTTTTTTCGCATCCGCGAAGCTCAACGCCTTTTTTCTCAAGTGCCAACTTAACCATTGGCAAAAACTTCTTCGCAATCCTCTTATCTACCAGCAGCGTCTCGGCAGCATTGCAGACCGCAACATACTGGCACTTCGAATCGACCGTGATTTTAACCGCCATATCCGCTTCTGCCCGTCCATCCACATAAACATGACATATCCCTTCGGCGTGCCCCAAAACAGGGATATTGGTATTATCCATTATGTAGCGAACAAATGCATTTGAGCCGCGTGGAACCACAAGGTCGATATATTCATCGAGTTTGAGAATCTCCGCCACATCCTGTCGGGTTTCTAACAATTGTATCCAACCGTTTGGTATGCCTGTCTTTTTCGTTGTCCTGGCTATAATATCGAACAGAATTTTATTTGTTTTTGCCGCCTCGCTTCCGCCTTTAAGCAGAACCGCGTTGCCGCTTTTAAGGCACAATGTCGAAATCTGCACCAGAGCGTCAGGCCGCGATTCAAATATAATTCCTATCACCCCTATCGGGCAGCTCACCTTGTAAAGTTCCAGCCCCTTGTCTAATTCCGTCGCCGAAAGGATTCGCCCGACAGGGTCAGGTAATTTGATTAAACTTTCAATTCCTCTGCAAACCTCCTCTATTTTTGCCTCGTCGAACTTTAATCTTTTCAGAAGCGGCCCGGCAAGATTTTGCCTTTCCGCCGCCTTTATGTCAGCTTTGTTTGCGGCGATAATCCTGCTGCTGTTTTTTCGCAGCGCCTTTGCAATTGCACCAAGCGCCACCCTTTTCTTATCGCCTTTAACCGCCTGCAGCCTCACCGCCGTCCGCTTTGCTTCTTTTGCCTTTTTTAGAATATCCATCGACATTTACTCTTCCGTCTTTACTATTTTCCCCGGTTAAATTATAATTATACCGTCTTTTCGTATTGAATAATAAGTAATCCATTGCCAATAATCAATCGAAAAGCGGGCGTAGCTTAATGGCAAAGCTCCAGCCTTCCAAGCTGGTTATGTGGGTTCGATTCCCATCGCCCGCTGTTTCTATTTTTATTTTTCCAACAGTTCTGCCGCCACCATAGATTAACGCAGACCTGTCCTGATCTGAGCCGAAGAATTATTTTTATTAGTGTCTTTGCAACTTGGTGGTTTAAAAAATCCAGTGTTAATCCGCGTAAATCCGCATTCCTCAACTAAAAACTCAAAACTAAGGACTAACGACGAAATTAGTCCCATAATAAAATTTTTCAAAAATCTTTTAAAAAATAAGTTTTTTTGTTGACAGAGTGGAAGTGGGTGGTAAGATTTCCCATATATTTTTGGCCAAGTGGGAAAAAAGTTATGCTTTTGTTAACAGGAGAATACTCGCATATAGTTGACCACAAGGGGAGGGTCCTGATTTCTAACAAATTACGAAATCAGATTGATACCATCGAACACGGCAGCAATTTCTACTTGGTTCTCGGCTCAAACGGCATATTGTCTCTATACCCGGAAAAACATTTTGAAAATTTAATTCGGGCAGGCGCTCCGCGGGATTCTGCCCCGGATGAGGTGGTGGCCTTCGAGAGATTGGGCTTTGCCCTTTCGAGCAAGGTTGAGTTGGATAATCAGGGAAGGCTGCTTTTGAATGAGAAATTGAGAAAGAGGGCAGGCCTGAAGGAAAACATTACATTAATCGGCGTAAGAGACCATATCGAGCTTTGGAACGATGAAAGCTGGGAGCAATACCTTACAGACCACATCGGCCAGTATCAAAAGCAGATGTCGCAGGCAAGGCAGATTGTCCTGGGTGAATATAACCAAAAGGAAGAAATTTGAATTACAAGGAGGTATGATGGTCGAATTTGAAACGAATCATCACAAAATCGTAAAGGACGCATTGAACAAAAGACGGCCGGTCAATGAGCAGACTCTCGCCTCAATAACCGTACTCGAAGAGAGGCTTGCCCGGCTAAAAAAAATGGACAAAATCTTCGATGACGTTCAGTTCTCTTCAGCTGTGAGAAAATTATTGTCTCAAAAAGACCCTTTGACGGTCTGCTGATGATGAGCCGTGGGACAAGAGCAAATTGAACATATTCCTGTCCTCTCGAACCAATTGGCCGAGCAGATAATCTTACCGCCGGATGGGGTTATGGTCGATGCGACCATTGGGCACGGAGGTCATAGTTATCTGTTCGGCCATACTTTGGGGTCAAAAGGCCTCCTGATAGGCTTCGACCTCGACGAAAAAGCCCTCGAAAAGGCCCATGAATGGCTAAAAACCCTCATTTGCAGGGTGATTCTAATTCACGCAAATTTCTCGCAAATCAGCGATGAACTTCACAAAAAGGGCATAGAAAAGGTTGATTTTATATTGGCGGATTTGGGAGTTAGCTCAGCGCAACTGGCAGATGCCGAATTTGGGCTAAGTTTTTTACAGGATATGCCCTTAGATATGAGAATTGATAAAAGAATTCAAAGGTCTGCTGCCGATATAGTTAATAATCTGGATGAAAAATCACTGGCTGATTTGATATATCGGTTTGGTGAGGACAGGGCGTCGCGGCGGATAGCTCAATTTATCGTTCAGAGCCGTAAGAGTTATCCAATAACGACGACAGGCAGACTGGCTGAAATAGTCTGCCGGGCGATAGGCCGGGCTTCGAAGGGCAAGTGGAGCAGGATTCATCCGGCTACGAGAACGTTTCAGGCCCTTCGAATAGCAGTGAATGGCGAGATGGAAAATCTCGAGGCCCTGCTCGATTCGGCACCTCAGGTTTTAAAAAAAGGCGGTCGAATGGCAGTTATCAGCTTCCACAGTCTGGAAGACAGGCTGGTTAAAAATAATTTCAGGAAAAATAAATCGGAAGGAATTTACGAAATCGTAACAAAAAAGCCGCTCATCCCTACACGGCTGGAAATCTCTGAGAATCGAAGGTCGAGAAGTGCAAAGCTCAGAATCGCTCGAAAAATTACAAAAGGAGATTGATGTAAAAAGGGGAAAAGGAGTTTCTTTTATGACTTCAGAAGCAAAAATTGGGTTATTGTTGGGTCTGGTTGTAATTGTCATTATCGCACTTGTAGTCAATGGGCTGCCATCTTTCCATAAGGAACATTCCACAAACGACCTGACCAGAGATATGGTCAGGCTGGATAACAGTCCGCCAGTGCTGGCGGAAAAAGAACGTCAGGTCAGCAGAGATGTGTTAACTCCAAATATCAATCTACAACCCGCATCTCAGCAAGGGGGACTACAACCTCCAAATCAGCAAAATATCGGCACTGATGTCAGGAGCGTCATTCCTGTGCCAAGGCAGACAGGCATAGGAAATCAGACTGCCGGCAGTTCCAATTTGATATCACAGCCGGCCGGTGGAAATCCGATTGCGACCGGTCAGCAGACTACCGCTGTCAGTACCGCTGTTCCAAATCAGACAACAGCGGGAAGCGGAAATGTTCTTATCCCAGGTCCACAGAATAATACAGCCGGGCAGCAGACATCTGCAGCGGAAAATACTGTTGTGAGAAATGAGCATTCTGCAAAGAAGACAGAGACATCTTCAAAGACATACATTGTAAAAAGCGGGGACAGCCTGGCGTCGATTGCAGTAAAGTCCTATGGCGCAAAGGAAGGCAACAGGAAGGTAAATATCGACAGAATTTTTAATGCCAACAAGAATGTTCTGAAGTCTTCTGATGAAATCTATGAAGGTCAGAAGTTAGTCATCCCGTCGCTGCCAAGTTCAGCGACAGAAACCGCCTCATCAACATCGACGGCCGGCAGGATAACCGCCGGTGGCAGCAATGCTGCGGTTCGGTCTGGCGCCGACAAAGAATATGTTGTGGCTGAAGGCGACAGCCTCTGGAAAATCGCGGACGTCAAACTCGGCAATGGCACTCGATATACAGAAATCCTCAAGTTAAACTCCGATGTCCTTAAGAATGAGGACAGTCTATCGGTCGGAATGAAGCTGAAATTGCCGGCAAAATAGGTCGATTTGGGCCATTAAAGATTTGTTCAAAAAATGAATGAGATGTGGTTTTGCGAATTTACATAGTCATTGTAATCTTTTGTATTACAGCCCTTTTGATTTTTACGGCATACCTGCGCGGCATAAATAACAGGATATTTTACCGGTTCTACCAGTGCCGCCTGGTTGAGAACCGCCTCAAGCAGCAGCTGGGCAATAAGCAGATACAGGTCGAGGGGATAATAAATCCGGCGTCGGTGTGGAAATCTTTAGACAGGAGCAGCCAGCAGTAATCGGGCAGACGAGTATGCGGATAGATAAGCAAATGAGGGGATGGGTAATTGAATATTGAAAAACAATCGTTTTTTAACTTTTTTGTTTATATTTCTCATCGCAGCATTTCTGGCACTGGTGACACGCTGTTTTTATCTGCAGTGCATTAATTACGATTATTTCAGCACAGTATCCATCAGGCAGCGGCTGAAGTGGATTGCTGAACAACCACAGCGAGGAGTAATACTCGATTGTTACGGCAGGGTTCTTGCCGCCAGCAACAGATTCCAGATAATCATCGCAGAGCCTCGTGCTATAAGAGACATAGATGATGTTTCGGCGAGGTTATCTCCGATTCTCAAGATGCCGGCTGACGAAATTGCCCGCACAATTAAGGGCAGCAGAAACCCCGGTTATGTCAAGCTGAAGGCAAATGCTACGGAGGAGGAGTGCAAGGCCGCCGCTGTAATTGACGGCATTGCGGTGCAGTCCGATTGGCATCGGTTCTATCCTATGGGGAGGTTGGCCACTCACGTCTTGGGTTTTACAAGTGCGGACAACATCGGTCTGGAAGGTATAGAGTTGAAATATAACAGGGAACTATCCGGCGATGCGGGTCAGAATATTGTTTTTGCAGATGTAATGCGCAGGCCGATTCGGCTCAAGGAACAAACCTCTTATGTCACCAACGGTTATGGGCTTATTTTAACAATAGATTCGACTATTCAGCAGTTTGCCCGAACCGAACTTGGAAAGGTGCTTGCGGATTTTCAGGCAGAGGCCGGCATTGCGGTTGTTGCAGAGCCAAAGAGCGGCGCAATACTTGCGATTGTGTCGCTGCCTGATTACGACCCCACAAACATACGTCCCTTTGATTCTAACAAGATGCGAAATCAGGCGATAAGCGACCAGTTTGAACCGGGCAGCATCTTCAAGCCATTCGTGGCGGCAATTGCCCTCGATTCAAATATAGTTTCCAGAGATGAAAAAATCTTCTGCGAATACGGCAACTACCACGGCAAAGGTTTCGGCAGGATAGGCGAATACGGGAATCACCGCTACGGCGATATGACAATTAAAGAGATACTGGCTGAGTCGAGCAATATCGGAATGGCAAAAGTCGGACAGAAGGTTGGAGCAGCGAGGTTATATTACGGTCTGCGCAGATTCGGCTTCGGGACGAAGACGGGGATTGATTTGCCGGGCGAGGCGGAGGGAAATTTGAAGCCGGTCGGCGAATGGACGGGCTATAGCGTAACAAGGGTGCCATTCGGGCAGGAAATTTCGACTACTGCCATCCAGATTGTCCAGGCCTTCTGTATAATCGCTAACGGGGGACGTTTCGTGAACCCCTATCTTGTGAAAGCAGTGGTGGATAATAACGGGAACATCATAAAAATAAGGCAGCCGGCATTGAATCCGGGCTTTGTAATAAAGCCGGAGACAGCCGACTGGTTAGTTAGAGAGGCTCTGACGGCGGTGGTCAACGAAGGGACGGGAAGGCCTGCGAGACTGAAAAAATGGCAGTTGTTCGGCAAGACGGGGACGGCGCAGTTTGCGCTGCCCGACAGAAAAGGATATTCGGACACCGATTATCTTGCCTCATTTATAGCAGGTGCACCTGCGGAGAATCCTGCGGTAGTGGTTTTGGTTTCGGTGATAAGGCCGAACAAAAAGTTAGGCAAAGGCTATACCGGCGGCGCCGTTGCCTCGCCCGTGGTCGCACGGATTATGGAGCAGACCTTAAATTATCTGGAAAGCCGCAACCCCTGATTTATACTAATCTCATAAACTAAATGCGTTAACGATAAGAAATTAAATCCGAAGCACTAAATCCGAAATTCGAAACATTTTGGACATTTGAATTTTTGACATTCGATATTGTTTCGAATTTAAGATTTCGGATTTCGAATTTTTCGTCAGTTAGCTTAAAAAACGCAAAAACTTTTTACAATTGGTATTATAATATTTATTATGGCAAAAATAATTTACGCGGTCGCGGGCGAAGGGTTCGGGCACAGCAGCCGGGCACATCTGATTGG
>CAVPZU010000002.1:0-236809 GCA_963710355.1 uncultured Phycisphaerales bacterium
CTGGGCGACAAAAACACCCCGGCCGTGGCAAAAATGCGCGAGACCGTGCTGGGCATTTCACTGTTTTCACCGTTCCCGTTCCATAGCGTCTATTCCATCGAAGACCACGCCAAGCATATTGACTGGGTCAAACATGTGAACCGGCGCGCCTTGATTTCAACGAAAGTATCCACCCCGACGGATGTGGACATGGTTGCCGTGGGCAGCTATTCCGCCGGCACACATATTGTCCACATTGACGGCGGCTATGGCGGAACCGGCGCGGCGCCGGACATTGCCAAAAAGAACATTGCCATGCCCATCGAATACGCCATTGGCAAGGTGCACAATTTCCTGACGGAAGAAGGCGTCCGCGACAAGGTGACGCTGATCGCCAGCGGCGGAATCCGCACGGCCCACGATATCGCCGGCCATCGCCCTGGGCGCGGACGGAGCGGTCGTCGGGACGGCGGAACTGGTGGCGCTGGCATAAGAACCTGAATCATTCTTCTATTGGCCATCTTGCTTGGATTATCAACTTTGGCAATATCCTCGAGCATTGCAGTGATGTTGTTCATTATTTCAAAGCCTTGTTCCTGATGCATAACCTGCCTGCCGCGGAAGAGCAAAGTGAACTGGACGCGATAACCTTTTTCCAGAAATTCTCGGGCGTGGTCAACCTTTATCTGGATATCGTGCCTGTCGGTTTCGGGTCTGAGTCTTATTTCCTTTACGATGTCTGAATGATGATGAGTTTTTTTCCGACTTTCGCGCTGTTTTCGTTTCTGCTCATAAAGGTATTTGCCGAAATCCATAATTCTGCAGACGGGCGGGTCACTGGCGGGCGAAACCTCAACGAGGTCGAGGCCTGCCTCCTGTGCCATATTGATGGCCTGACTTTTATCCACTATCCCCACCTGATTGTTTGATTCGTCAATAAGACGAATTCTACTCGCCCTGATGGCATTGTTGACTCTTAAAGATTGTTTGCTGATTAGAAACCACCTTACCTTTCTCAAAAAACTGTCGACTTTCTAAGTCATAAATCCAGGCACTTGTCTTGCGATAAGAAAATCAAACATCAAAAATCAAAGATAAAAATTACATATAAAAATCCAAAATGTTTTTAACAAAAGTTTCTTCCTTTTTGATTTTTAATTTGTCATTTTGCTTTTTTATTTTTTATTTTTAATATCCTATTTTACTAAATCCCAAACCGTATACCCTAAACGCTCTGCGCTATCTTTTATTATAGATTAAGTTCAATTTTTTTGTCTGATATTATTTTACATGCTGCCTGAAGAAACTTTTCGACGGGGCTGGTTTTGGTCTGGTTTTGTCCTCTGGCTCTGATGTTGACGGAGCCGGCCTGTGCTTCAGCGGGGCCGACAACAAGCATAAACGGGACTTTTTCGCTGTGTGCCTTTGCGATTTTTGCGTTGATTTTTTCATCGGATAAATCGAGGCCGACCCGCAGCCCTCCTGCCGACAGTTTTTCGAAAACGGTCTTCGCATAATCATTGGTTTTTTCACTTATCGTCAGAATCCTTGCCTGCTCCGGGGCGAGCCAGAGGGGGAAATTGGCGGCATAATGCTCGATAAGAATGCCAATGAAACGTTCGAATGAGCCGAGAACGGCCCTGTGAATCATAACGGGTGTTTTTTCGGTATTGTCGCTGTCGGTATAGACGAGGCCGAAGCGCTCGGGCATCGAAAAATCGAGCTGGATAGTGCCGAGCTGCCAGGAGCGTTTGAGACTGTCTTTGACGTGGAAATCGATTTTCGGGCCGTAAAAAGCGCCGTCACCGGGATTTATTTTAAATTGGATATTTTTATGAGCGAGGGCATTTTTAAGGGAGTCGGTGGCGGTTTGCCAAATCTGTTCTGAGCCGATATGCTTTATAGGCATCGTCGAAAGCTCAATACGAAAATCCTCAAAGCCGAAGGCCCTGTAAATTTCAAAGGTAAGGTTAATGACGCCGATAATCTCCTGCTCTATTTGCTGGGGAGTGCAAAAGATGTGAGCATCGTCCTGAGTGAACTGCCTGACACGGAACAGGCCGTGCATAACACCGCTGGCCTCGTGCCTGTGAACGAGTCCAAGCTCTGCGAGCCGAAGAGGAAATTGGCGATATGAATGCTGGTTTGTTTTATAGACGAGACAGCAGCCCGGGCAATTCATTGGCTTTATCGCATAGCCTACTCCGTCAATTTCGCTGAAATACATATTTTCCTTATAGTTGTCCCAATGACCGCTCTTGTGCCAGAGTTCTTCATTCAGGATAATAGGGGTCTTTATCTCCTCATAGCCGTAACGCTTATGGACAGAGTGCCAAAAATCGACAATAGAGTTCCAGATAATCATTCCCTTCGGGTGCATAAATGCAAAGCCGGGACCGGCCTCATTAAAACTGAACAAATCGAGCTGTCTTCCGAGGATGCGATGGTCTCGTTTTTTGGCCTCTTCGATGCTGTTGATGTATTCGTCGAGTTCCTTTTTTGTAGGCCAGCAGGTGCCGTAGATTCGCTGGAGCATTTTCTGCGTGGGGTCGCCGTGCCAATAGGCGCCTGCAACGGACATAATCTTGAAGCTGCCGACCTTGCCGGTGCTGGGAATATGCGGGCCTCGACAGAGGTCCTCGAAGCCCTCGCCCTGCGAATAAAAACTGATTGTATCGCCTTCGGCGCGGTTGATATTGTCTGTTTTATATTTGTCGGCGGCCAGTTTGGCGAGTGCGTCCTTCCTGCTCATTTCCTTTCTTATAAAGGGTTTGTCAGCCTTTACGATTTCCTGCATTTTTTCTTCGATGCGTTCAAAATCTGTCGGCCGAATAGGCTCATCGAGGTCAATATCATAGTAGAAACCATCCTCGACGGCCGGCCCATAGACAAGTTTTGTCTGCAGCCAGAGGCTGCAAATCGCCTCTGCCATAATATGAGCGCAGCTATGCCTCATTATCACAAGGCCTTCTGGGTCTTTGCTGGTGATGATTTTGAGGCTGGCATATGCGTTTATGGGGGTATTTAAGTCGGCAATTTGGCCGTCGATTTGGACTGCTATGGCTTGTTTGGCAAGTTTCGGACTTAACTTTTCAGCTATCTGCTGTGCTGTTGTGTTGTTTTGAACCTCTAATATGCTGCCATCGGGCAGGGTAATTTTCGCCATAAACTGCCATCCAATAATGACTCTTTTAGTATCCTGAACAAGCCGCAGTAAATGTAACCAGAGATAAAAGCAATGTCAATATCTTTTACTATTATCAAACAATTTATTGGACAATTAAATATCCAAAAAATAATTGCCAAATCGAGAATGGTATGCTAAAATAACATGATTAGCTACATCTGGTTTAACGAGAATTGAGGAGAAAGTGGGCTAATGTATGCTATAACAGGTTTTTTTACAGTTCCGTTATCAGGGCGGTTCGACTTCGCTCACCACAGTTTTTCTTCGGCATTTGTCTCAAGTCCGGTTATCGCACAGCAGGGTATCGCCCTTCCCTTCAGTATAACTAAACTGTTAATGCTCATCGGATGGGTATATGCCTGCCTTTATACTATTCAGCGTCTCCAGTTCACTCCTCTGGTTCCGGCAAGAGCCAAGACCATAGTAAATATCACAGGGCTTTTCCTGGGGCCGATTCTCTTCTTGCTGCTCCTGATAACCGACAGTATTTTCAATTATTCCGGGATAGAAACAGGCTTTGTAGGGCGAATCAAGGAAAGCGTGCAACGAACCATTTCCGGGCTAAAATCACTGGAAGCCCCTCTTACAAAACATACACGAGAGATAATACTGCTGCACTCATCAGGAAAAGAAATCGGCGAGGTGTTCGGGGGCGACAAAATCGCCAAACAGGACCGAAACATTTTGAAGCTGACGGATCAGATTATTTACGACGCCCTTGCGGAACAGGCCAGCGACATTCTTATTGACCCAAAGGATAATTCAACATATAGCGTCAGGCTGCGGGTCGATGGGATGTTAAGGACAATTCAACAGCTCGATTTTGACAAATGTCAAGCGGTGATAAACAGCATCAAGGCGGTTGCAGGGATGGATATTTCCGAAAAAAGAAGGCCTCAGGACGGGGCCTTTACGGCAAGAGCAGCGGAGCGGCCTTTTTCTTTTCGAGTGGCGAGCGCCGGCGTTATGCACGGAGAAAAATTATCGATAAGGGTATTAAATTATAATGCAGCCTCGCTCAAACTTGAGGATGTCGGCCTGTCAGATAAGCAGATTACAATAATCAGGGACTATCTGAAGAAACCATCGGGTATGATTCTTTTGTGCGGACCTACGGGGTGCGGCAAGACCACAACATTGTATACAATGCTCAACGAGATAGACCATTTCACCCACAATGTAATTACGGTTGAAGACCCGATTGAATGTGTATTGCCGAACGCCAGCCAGATTGAGGTCAATCCGCGGGCAGATATTACCTTTGCAAAGAGCCTGCGGAGCATTTTGAGACAGGACCCCGACGTAATCTGCGTTGGCGAGATAAGAGATGAAGAGACTGCATCGATAGCGCTGCGGGCGTCTCAGACAGGCCATTTGGTATTGGCGACAATACACAGTTACAGCAACGCATCGGCTCTTTGCCGGCTGATGGATTTGGGCGTTTCGCCGCTGCTGATTTCATCAGGCCTGAATCTTTTGGTCTCCCAGAGGCTTGTCCGGAAACTTTGCGAATACTGCAGGCAGCCGGCAAAGTTAAGGCCGGAGCAGATAGAAAGTTTCAGGAATAAAAATATTGATTGTGCCAATATATACACGGCGGGCGGCTGCGACCTGTGCAACAGTACAGGATATAAAGGAAGGACAGCAATCAACGACATTATTGTCGTCGATACAGAATTGAAAGCATCAATAGCAAACAATAAATTGCCTATGGAAGAAATGAGAACCGAGGGCGAAAAGAGAGGCATTTCCAATCTGCGAAAAGAGGGTTTAAGAAAGGTATTGTCCGGCATAACAAGCCTGGAAGAACTACAGAGGGTGATAGGATAGTTTTTAGTTTTGAGTTTTTAGTTGTCAGTTTTGAAGTTTTTTTAACGAGCGGATATGATTTTTTGGATAGGCATAGCGGTTGGCGGCGCCTTTGTGGTGTGGGGCATCAAAAAAGGTTTCTATGAAACCTGGGTGACGCTGTTCAATACCATCATTGCAATTTATCTTGCGATTTTTTTAAGACCTACAGTGGCAACACTGGTGCCGGCTGCCGGCGATACGCCTTACAGCAGCACGCTGATTATGCTGGCGATTTGGGTGGCATCGTTTGCAATCCTTTCGGGATTGTCTTTTATATTCTTCACAAGTCAATTCGATGTGCCTTTTCCGAGAGTGCTTGATATCATCGGGTCGGGGGTTATCGGTTTCTTCAACGGCCTGTTAGTATGGTCTTTCGTGTGCATTTTGTTATCCGTAACGCCGATTGCACAAAACCAGATTCTGGTCGAAATGGGATTCGGGGCAAATTTCCAGCAGAGCAACACGGCAAATATCATATTTTGGGCCGACAAGGTTAATAATCTGGTATCAGTAAAAAGCGATTTTCTCAGCACCGAACAGGCAATCGCAGACCTTATGAAAACTGTTGAGAAAAAAGAGGTTAAAAAACCGCTTTACCCTTCGGTAAATGAGCCTAACAAGCCAAGTGAATCGAACGGAGCAGGTGAGCCGAACAAAAACTGCCCGCCAAAAAACCGATAGGATAATAAGTCTTACGAATACAAAAACGGCGGTGTTTATGATGTTAATAAGAGGCAAGACCTGCAAAGCAGGTGAGCCTAAATCCAACCCCGCCCGAACTGCCTGACCCCACCGTTTGCTTGTGCAAACAAGCGGCGGGGCTGTCCCGATTTTCACTGTGTTTATAGCATCTTACTAACGAAAACACACACTTGCAAAGACCAAAAACCATTTTTACACCCTCTACATAAAACACAAACAGGCAAACCCAAAAGGCAATAAAATTACCTTTTTCCCATTGACTTGTAGAGGTAAGAAGTCTATAATCAAAATGGTCTTTGCAGGCTTTAGCCTCAAAGCCAGAAGAGAAGCGTGATGAGATGAGAGAATATTCAAATCAATCTGTTCTTTTGCGAAGAATCCCCGCCTTTAACCATAAATTTATTAACCACTTTTTACGGAGAAGAGGATGAAAAAATTAATGGCAATACTTTCTGTTCTGGCACTGGTCAATGTCGCCAACGCTGGCTATCTTGATTTGCAGATTTCCAGCTTTGATGGCCAGACAATTACACCAATACATGAGATTTGTATTTTTCCGTCAGATATTATTGGCGTTGATGTCGTATATACACCCTCCCCGGGTATGAACATTCTTACGATTAGTAAAGAAATGCAGATTACGGGTTCTATGACGGCTGATATCAGCCAGCTTATCTGGCCGCCAACGCCGCATCAGTGGAATCCCGATCTCTCAAGGGTAACAATCATTAGTGACCGCAGACAAGGACAGGTTGGAGATCCATTGCTTGACCTCTGCTTCAATGATTTACCGCCCAACAATGTTCTTCCAGGGGTAGTCCTTGGCCATTTCCTGCTCCACTGCGATGGATTTGGCGATGTGGTTGTGAAACTGGTGGAAAACCAGAACACAGGTACTATGGAATCGCTTGAGGCTGATAAAGATTTGGAACTTTATCATCTAAGTGAAGGACCTGGGATAATTATTCTATCGATTCCCGAACCCGCCACGCTTTTGCTGCTCGGCTTGGGTGCGGTGCTTTTGAGAAAAAGACGATAATTGTTCTTTTCGGCTAATTGTTGCTCTATCGCCGACATCCGCTTTACACAATCCTGCATAAACAAAGACAAATCAGCTTTTTGCCTGATTGAGAATCAGGTCTTTGACCTTTTTGCTGGGCAGGTTCAGTGCGCCATAGGCAGCAGCGGCAGCACTTTTCAGTTCCGCCGGCGTATCCTGCGAGCTTATCAGGGAAAAGAGGGCATCTACCATACTATCGTCGAGCAGATTGGCGTTCACCTTGGCTGATGCGGCCAGAGAATTGAATGCTGCTATTCGAACCTCTTTCGGATTTGCGGCGTCGAGAGCCATTGCCGCTATCGCCCGCTGGGCGTTGGGACTATTTATATAAGCCAGCACCTGTCCCGCGAGAATCCTTACGGGCAGCCTATCGTCTTTTGTTGCACTAACAAGCGCATCCTGGGCGGCGGCTAAATTGATGACAGAATTTTTAGTCTGTCCGAGTTTGAACATCGCATCGAGGCTTCGAACTGCATAGTTATCGGCTACTGCCGGGGATAATTTCTGAACGGGCTGGCTGTTCGGGTCGTCAGTATCTTTAATTTTGACGATGGCTTCTGCGAGATTTTTCGTTACGAGCGTGCTTTCCGCAAAATCGCGCATCGGGTTTGCGGTCGCTATTGCAATCGCGGCGCTGTATCTGACCATTTTATCGTCGTAGGTGAGCGCCTGCAGCAAAGGCTGTGCAATGCCGAGCCGATACAGCATTGATTTTTCGCCGGCAGTCTTTATAAGCGATTCGATTGCAGAGAGAGCTACGTAAGAATCCTTATCCTTCAATGCCCTCTCCAAAGCCTGATGCAGATATTCCGGGCCGGCAGTGGTGGCATAGATAAAGGCGCCTGGATGAGAAGAGCCGAAATAACCGGGCATCGGCAGGCCTGTAGATTCCGCCTTAAAGAATGCGGTAAGCCACAATCCTATTGCCTGCCCGAATGAAGAATCTGCCTTTAACGCCCACTCGCAGCATCGCATTGTCATCAGTTCATAAAAATAGCTTTTGTCAACCTCAACTCTTTCGAGGTTCTTTTTTTCGGCATTCCAGAACCAGATATTCGCAAAATTGGCGTCGGCTGCGGGCGAGAGAGATTCCAAGCGATAATAGTAATCTTCCGCAAGCTTGAAGAACAGCTGTGCCGAAGGAATGCCCAATGCCGACGGGTCAATTTTATTTATGCTTTCGGTTGCCAATCGGTGAATCTGCTCTGATTTATCCGTCTCGACAATATATTTTAAGAAAGCAAGTGAGTGCGGATACTCCATCTTTGCAAGTGTTTCAATTATAACAGTTTTTACGGCAACATCATCAATCTGCAGGGCTGCCACAAGAGGCCTTATGGCGTCTCTGCCGATTTTAGGCAGCGCCAGAGCGATATTAGGCCATTCCTCTTTGCGTGCAGGATCGGTGAGGGCATCGAGCATAAACATAATCGAATATTCACCGGCGTCCTGAAGCCCTTTAACTGCAGCGAGCTGCCCGCGAGGCGTTGTGCTGAGACGTTTGACCTCTTCAACGATAACTTTAGGGTCGCGTCGGCGAATGAATCTGCCCTTATCAATTGTTGCCATGACTTTGCCGCACAAATCAGCCAGCTCGGCGTCAAACTGGTTTTCCTTCGCCTTTTCTAAAACATCAAACGAAAGCGGGTTTTCGCTCGATAATGCAAGCAGCACCACGGGGTCAGAATTGCCTTCGAGAATCCGCGTTGCACAAGCCTTGGCAAGGTCAAGCCTGCTTATGGTCAGATAGTGCAGCAGGTCGTTAAAGTTATTTGTAACGTCATTCTGGTCGGTCGCCTGGGCAAAGGCCGCAATCGGTGCCAAAACGATAATTATCAGGACGATGAGACTTGTCTTTCTGGTGAACATTAATAATTCTCCCATAATACTATTTTGATGAAAACAGGCCTGTCTCCCTCATTTCAGAGGCAAATCAAGGCCCCAAAAAACCGTAAGAGCTTATTATTACAGCAGTTCTGAACTAAGTAGATAGTATCATCAGTTCCTGTATCTCTGTTTCGACAAATATCCCCATATACTAAAAAAAAATACCTATTCTGTCAATAATAAACCTGCCTGTGGAAAATGGCTTAATTCGGGGATATGGATAAACAATTTTAGCTCTTACCCAAATACTGCGTTTTTCATCTGCTTTTTATGGGACGGTTAATCTGGGATTTCCCATAAACTTTTTGCTATCCTTGCTTAGTTATCCCAACACATCGGGATTTACTCTTAACTTTTATTTACCCTTGTCGTAATATTCGCACTTTCAATACGTCTTATTTAGGCACACAGGCAGGGTCGGAAGGATTCGTGTTACAATCTATTAGCCAGTTTTCGGCCATAATTGCAAAATCGAGAAAATCGACCTTGCAGTCATCGTTCAGGTCGCCAGCCAGATTAAATTCACAAATACTCTTCAGGCCAAGTGAATAATACCCGCCGGCCGCAATGGCAAAAAAACCTGTATTTGGGCTCGGCACATTGCATCGACCGTACTCGTTGTCTCCCCAAGCCACAATCGAGCCATCTTGTTTAAGGCCAAGCGAGTGTTGATAGCCGGCCGAGATGGCCGTAAAATCAGTATTGGGCGACGGCACATTACATTGACCCCAATAGTTCCATCCCCAGGCCACAATCGAGCCATCTTGTTTAAGGCCAAGCGAGTGAGCTGAACCAGCCGCGATGGCCTTAAATCCTGTATTCGGCGACGGCACATTGCATTGACCGGACTCGTTGTCTCCCCAGGCGACAATAGAGCCGTCTGCCTTCAGGCCGAGACTATGATAAAAGCCAGCCGCCACTGCAACAAAACCAATGTTGGGAGAAGGTACGACACATTGACCAATATAATTGCTCTCTTCGTCATAGTTTGAACCCCAGGCGACGATAGAGCCGTCTGCCTTCAAGCCGAGACTATGAGCCCAGCCGGCCGCGATTGCAGTAAAATCCATATTGGGCTCCGGCACATTGCATTGACCATACCAGTTTCCTCCCCAGGCCACAATCGAGCCGTCGGCCTTCAAGCCGTAGACTGTGCCCAATGTCCCACTCGCCACCAGCGGCGACGCCTACAAAGCCTGTATTGTGGGTAGGCACATTGCATTGCCCAGAGCCATTAGCTCCCCAGGCGGCGATAGAGCCATCGGCCTTCAGGCCGAGACTATGACCGATGCTAGCCGACACTGACACAAAGCCTGTATTCGAGGCAATATTGCATTGACAGCAACCATTAGCTCCCCATGCCACAATTGAGCCATCTTGTTTAAGGCCAAGCGAGTGAATATCGCCGGCCGCGATAGCCGTAAATCCTGTATTGGGCGAAGGCACATTGCAATCACCAGCACCATTCAATCCCCAGGCCACAATAGAGCCATCTTGTTTAAGGCCAAGCGAGTGAAAACAACCGGCCGCGATAGCCTTAAAACCCGCATTGGGCTCCGGCACATCGCATTGACCGCAATTGTTCCATCCCCAGGCCACAATTGAGCCATCTTGTTTAAGGCCAAGCGAGTGAAACCCACTGGCACTGGTTACAATGGCAATAAAACCCGTATTGGGCGACGGCACATTGCATTGACCCTGATCGTTCAATCCCCAGGCCACAATTGAGCCATCGCTTTTCAGGCCAAGCGAGCGGGACATACCGGCAGCGATGGCAATAAAACCCGTATTGGGCGACGGCACATCGCATTCACCGGAATAGTTGTCTCCCCAAGCCACAATCGAGCCGTCTGCCTTCAAGCCAAGCGAATGACTGTAGCCAGCCGCAATGGCCGTAAAACCCGTATTGGGCGACGGCACAATGCTTTCACCGTAATAGTTGCCTCCCCAAGCCACAATCGAACCGTCTTGTTTCAGGCCAAGCGAGTGCCCCCCACCAGCCGCGATGGCCGTAAAACCCGTATTGGGCAAGGGTACAGGGTCGATGCATCCCCAGGCCACAATCGAGCCGTCTGCCTTCAGGCCGAGCGAATGAGCGGAGCCGGCCGCAATATGAGTGATATTCGTAAGTGGGCTATCGGGCGTTTTCCTATCGCCCCAACTGACAATTTTTCCGGCGGCATATACCGGTATTGGCAAAACAATCGCCCAAAGGAAAAAACAGACGAAAACAACTGTGATGAAAGAATGCCTCTTGTCTTTTACTACGCTTCGCATCGCACTACCCTCCTAATGAATTTCAATTATGTTATTTGGGATTTCCCATATTAAACGCATGGCTATGAAACCAATCTTCTTGATTTCGCTATAATACCAAAATCACCTTTTAATTACAACAACAAATTCGCCGCTGTAATATGTAAAATTTAGGTTAAATATGATTTGTGTTATTTATTTTTAGGAATCCAGGCGGAAAGTTTTAGTTTTATATCACCATATTCAGGCCTATCGGCAAGGTTCTTAAATTCATCAGGGTCGCTGTTGTGGTCATAAAGTTCGTCAGTGCCATCGTGATATTTAATATAACGCCAACGCTCCGTGCGAACCGCATTGTCAAGCCCCAAGGTCGTAACTGCCGGCCCAGTTCTTGGGGCCTGCGGATTGTAAAGCAATGGGACAAAGCTTTCGCCCTCCAAGTGAGCCCTTTTTTTGTGGCCGCATAACTCTGTCAAAGTCGGATATATATCAAGCAAACTTACAGGTCGCAGGCAGCGACTGTCAGGTTTGGTCACGCCGGGGGCAGCAACAATCAACGGCACATGAGTAGATTCTTCCCAAAGAGTAGAGCTTCCCCAATGCTCTTTCTGACCAAGATGCAAGCCGTGGTCAGACCAAAGAATGATTATGGTATTTTCGGCATACTTGCTTTTATCGAGTGCATCGAGCAATCTGCCGACCTGGGCATCGGCAAAGCTAATGCCGGCCAAATAGGCCTGCACAGCATTTTTCCAGAGATTATTTTCCACAATCCATTTGTGCCAGTCCCTTCTGCAATAGCTTCTGCCTGCCAGCGGACAATCATCGAGGTCGCCTTCCTTTACGGGCGGCAACTGAATCTGGTCGAGAGGATACATATCGTAATATTCTTTTGGGACAAACCAGGGGATGTGCGGTGCGGAAAAACCTGCCGCAAGAAAGAATGGTTTTTTGTGATTTTTTTTAAGCTCACCGATAGCCCAGCTTGCGACTTTGTAGTCCGGCATCTGGCTGTTGGGATAATCCATCTGGGCCCAGTCGAAATAGTATGGCGGCCGCTGTTCCTTTGGGCCATTTGCCAGGGGCTGCCAGGAAACCGTATCATTTTGGTCGATTTTGGCACCGGCCGGCCAGACTGAATCGGGCATTGACCTCTGTTTGGATGAAAAATATTTGTCCCAGACCGAAAAATCGTTTTCGTCGGCGCCGCTGCCTGTCCGTGTCCAGGAAAGACAATGAAAGATTTTGCCGCCTCCCGAAACATAATAGCCGTTTGCCCTGAAATGTTCAGGAATAGTTACGGCATCTTTGAAGACAGGCGACAGCCTCCAGTGATGACCATTATCAGGGATGCCGGAAGCGGCTGGTGCGATACCCGTAAGAACGCTGGTCAGTGAAGGATTGCAGGCCGGCGCCGAGCAGTGGGCGTTCGTAAAAAGCAGTCCGCGTTTTGCGAGCCTGTCGATATTCGGAGTTTTGGCGTGAAGGTTTCCGCCGAGACAGCCTATCCAGTCGTTGAGGTCGTCAATGGCGATGAAAAGTATATTTGGCTGCTGTCTTCTTTCGCCGGATTTATCAGGGAGAAAATAACTGCATCCGGGAATGGTGACTGCCGCTGCGGTCAGGCCGGCAGTCTTCAAAAAATCCCTTCTTGTCAATCTTGCCATAATATCTTTTCCGTCACATTAAAAATAAAATCCGTTTCAATTTTTATTTAACCAGTTCTGAACCCACTCTTCCGCATCTTCCTTTGTCACGATTGTATTATTGAGCTGGGCGATGTAAAGTTCCCGTGACAATTTCCCCAAGGCCGGGCCGGCAACTGCCCCCAGCCGCATAAGGTCATTGCCATTAAGCAGAGGTTTCGGTTTAATTTCGATATTGCCGAGCGACTTTATTCTTTTGTTTAATCTTAAAAGGGATGCTATTGACTTATTCTCTGCTCTCTGAATCGCCTTTTGAAAATTGTATAAATCACGAAAGTACGGTTCTGTAAGAAGCATTTTCAATTGTGCAAGAGACATATTTTCACCGAGCAATCTGCCTCGGGAATCCAAGAGAAATTTTATATGTTTTGTCTGGTTTCTGCTGAGTTTTAATATGGCTATTCTTTTCAATGCAAAGGCGGTTGTGCAACCTGCAAATAATGCGGATAGACCCAGCGTAAAACCAACTATTTTCGGCAAAAAGGACAGAACTTTAACTGCTGCTTTTATCTGTTTATCAGAAAAACCAGGGAAGATAGCTTTGGCCAGGCCGCTTTTGAGCAAATTGGATACGCCATCGGCACGGCCTGTGCATGTGAGAATGCCTTCTAATTCCATAGCGATACGTTCGCCGCTGACTTTGGTTATGTTGTGGGCGTTTTTGCGTATGGCGGCAAAGGTCTTCGAGGCGATTTTAAAACCAAGCTGGGCAGAGAACCTGACAGCCCGCAGCATCCGCAGGTAATCTTCACCGAACCGCTCTTCGGGCCTGCCTATGGTTTGAATAATTCTTTTTTTAAGGTCCGCCCTGCCCCCGACAAAATCGATGACCTTTCGCCCAACAGGGTCATAAAACATACCATTGATTGTGAAATCCCGCCGTGCGGCATCACTGGCAGCGTCTGTGAAATGAACAATTTGTGGATGCCTGCCGTCGGCATAATCGGCCTCTGCCCTGAATGTGGCGACCTCGATTTGGGTTTTATCGAGCAGGACGATAACGACGCCGAATTTTGCACCGACTTTCAATGTGCGTTCAAAAAGTCTTATGATTTCCTTCGGCTGCGCATTGGTTGCAACGTCATAATCCTTGGCGGGCCTGCGAAGAAGCATATCCCGCACGCAGCCGCCAGCCAAAAGAGCCTGGTGGCCGTTTTGACGAAGGACTTTAACAATTTTTATCGCAGTATCTTTATTCGTCATTTTTCAATCGCATCAAAAAAGTAACAGCCATACTGCCCCACTGCCGGCGGTCAACTATTTTTAAATCGCCGTAAATGTCGGGTAGTTCAATATCCTTGTGAGTTCTAACAATAACTAAAGCATTATTGGCGGTCTGGTCAACCAAAATTTTCATAAGGTTTGCCAAATCCGAATCAGCACCGACATCATTTGTTCGCTCATAAGGCGGGTCAACAAAAACAAGGTCATATTTCGGCCAGCCGGGAACAGGGGTTGCGCCGGCCTTAAAAGCGTCAGCGATTATTACTTTGGATTGCTCAGTAAAGCCGGCTTTTTCAATATTCTTTTTGAGGATAGAAGCTGTTTTGGGGTCTTTTTCGATAAATGCGGCAAACTCTGCCCCCCTGCTCAAAGATTCGAGGCCGAGCGAACCAACACCGCTGAACAAGTCTGCGACGATTCTGCCTGCGGGGGCATTATATTTTTGCAGACAATCGAAGAGGGACTGCTTGACTCTGTCGAGGATGGGGCGTGACCCCCCGCCACTTTGCTTCGCAAAGCGAAGCAGCGGGGGCGGGCTGAACAGTTTCATTCCACGTTTTACGCCTGCTATTATTCGCATAGTAATAATATATTAAAATCGAGACCAATAAGCGATTGTTTTTTAACCGCGGATGGAATTTATCCGCTCCGCCGCCGGCGGATGTGGCGGACTGATTTCACAGAGAAAAAAATAGATAGGATAACAGGATTTACAGGATTTCTTTTGCCGCAAAGACACAAAATTTAACCACAAATTACACAGATTGGCACGGATTTGTTTTAAACAGCAAAGAAACAAAAATAAAGAAAAAATTACTTCGTGTCCTTCGTGAACTTCGTGGTTAAAAATCCCTTGCCTTGTACGTTCGAAACGACGTCGGGCAAATTGTAATGATTACCAAAACGGCATCAGGAATTAACTTGTCAATGTGTCCAAAATCCGTAAAATTTAAGAATAAAGACAATTGCGGAGTTGCAGCAGAGGAATTAGTTTAATTAGACACTGATTAACACGGGATTGACGTTGATTTTGGCTTAAAAACGCCGAAAGTTTTCACTACATTGCTTTCAAAATCTTGTTTGTTAGCGGCGTGGTTTTGGGCAAGTTCAAGCCAAGTCGCTGGAGCAGGATCGCCTGATGGTCGAACTGTGGCCGCGGCGGCGATTTCTGACCGCAGCGACAGTCCCTGGGACGCCGTTGACTGCCGTCCCTCGCACGCCGACCGCTGTGCCGGGCTTCGCAGAGAGGTTTTCGCCAAAACATTTTTTGCAACTTCGGGTTATGACCGTAAAACTCGAAAAATCATGCGGCAGTTCTATAAGCTAATGAAACTGGCCGCTTAACAAATTATTTTTTGGAAAGTGCAGATTAACAAACAATCGGCTATTATTAACTTTAATTGATATAAGATACCAATTCGAAAAGTGAATGCAATAACTTTCGGTTTTTCATAAGGTAATCTTCAGAAAGACTTGCGAGATGCCTAGCGGCGAAACATTTCAGCGCCCTATCCTTATTAGTTGGGGGCATACTCCTGAACAGTCTTACTTTGTTTTGGGGTTGCGCCGGTAATAGGAAGCAAGACCTTAATTTCGTTAGAAGACCGAACAGCCCCCGCAAGCTCCCTGCTGCCAACATCGACCGGACCTGTGATTAATTCAGGCAGGTTATAGTTTTTGAGGAATGAGTCGTAAAAAGCAGGGTCTTCCTGCGGCAGCATGAAAGGCTTGTACGCCTTTCCGGATTTGTCCACGTAACTGAAATATGTTCTAGTGAACAGGCCGCCCTGCCGTTTGCTGCTGAAGGTTATCCAGCGGCTGTTGCTCGACCAGCTATGCCATGACTCGGAATAGTCACTGTTAATATCCAGCCTGTTATATTGGCCGGTCTGTAAATCCATCATATAAAGGTCACTGTCCTGCTGGTATAGCGGGAAACTACTACGGTCGCACATACAGAACAGCAGGAACCTGCCGTCCGGCGATATTCGCGGCAATAGAATACTTAAACCGGTTTGAGCAGCAGAGAGAACTGTCTCTAACTGGCCCCACTGGTCATTGTCCACATCATAACTGATTCGCATTAAATCATATTTAATATTTTCATAACCATCAGGCGGAACTTTTTCTTTATCAGTCCAGGTAATAGGGGCGCTGCAGAAATAAAGGTATTTGCCGTCCGGCGACCATGTCGGATTTGTCTCAAGACGGTTCTTGTCTGCTATGGCAGGATTGGTGCTGACAGTTTTAGTATCAACCAGGTAATACAGCAGGGCTGAATCAAGGTCAGTTACATCGCGAGTTTCCATACGAGCCGCATGAAAGAACTGACTGAATTTATTTATCGAATACACGGCAAGTTTGCCGCTTGGATGCCAGGCGGTATAGGTAAATTTTGTCCCTATCTTACTAATTTTTTTACCGGTTTTTAAAATCGTAACGGCGCCATATTTGTTACTGCGAACGCCCAAAAGCATTTTGTCCGGGCTGTTGTTTAAAAAGGTATGGCAGTTGGCACAGCCAAAAACAAAAGAGTCGCCATCAAGCAAAACTGATTCATCATAATCTTCAAGATGGCGTTGATAAACACTTATGCTATGGAAAGTGTTAAAGACCGGATTGATAAGACGGTATACGATGTATGAGTCAATTTCTTCTTCGGCAATATAATCAGTTATGGTCTGGTATTTGTTCCAGTTGTTTTGCCGGTCTTTTACATAGATATCAAAAAACAGTTTACCGCCACGATTGGCATTTAAAAGCTTATGCCACTTTTCAAGTGGAATTATTATCTTTGATTTTTTGCCGACGATTTTAATTTCCCCACCCTTATCGGCGTATATCCTGACAAAGAACTCTTTACCTGTTTCTTTAATTGAAAAATTTAGAGGCGCGATATTCGGCGGGACAACTATGTCGGTATAATCAGGGTCGATAGCAGCAGGTCGTAACACAGGTTTAAAGTTTTCTATACTGAATGAGCCAAAACCTGCTCGGCTATAGAAGACAGCACCCCCTGAAATCGCAAGAATAACCAACAGCAAAATATATAGATGCTTATGTTTCATCTGTTTATCCCTGATACACCAAAGATATTATAGAAAAAATAGCTGTTGCCAAAATCTTTTGCCAGGGCGTTGTAAGCCGCCTTTTTGTCCAACGTGAAGTAGTTCAATGTGCCGAAAAATTTTCTGTTGCGTTCAGCGGTTTCTGTAGAAATTTTTCGTCCATGCAAGTCTATTTTTTTACCGGTAACCTTTGAGTAAATTAATATAGCCTCCTCATAGTGACGTGGAATCTTCTGATAATCGTAATCGTCCAGCCGCCAGAGGTTTTGCACGAATTTATCCAGCTGATTAGCCAGCAGATAATCGGCCATAAGGTATTCAAATGCCATCTTGTTGTGTCTGTTTCTCTCTAAAAGATTAAGCAATAAAAACTCTTTTTCTGAATGTAGAAAAAAGATAAAGTCTTCAGTCAGCATGATTGAACGCAAGTTCTGGATTTTTGTATCAGTTATCAATTGAGGATCTACATCAAGACGATTAAGAAGCTCTTTGGCCTGTCTGCCATAAATCAAATCCTTAGACAATACATTCAGAAATACGCGTGCAGTTTGCGTTTGCCCTTTGACAAGATTTATTAAGACAAGTCGCTGCAAAAAAAAAGGATTGTTACCCATGTTCTCGAGAGATTCGCAAGCGAGTTTTTCCGCAAAATTAATGTGCCCCAAATCAATAAGGATGCTACTTTCAATCAAGTAGAACACATCATCTCTATTGATATTTGCCGTTACCAATAAAGCGCCAGGTTTCTGGGGATAAGAAAACATATTTTCTGCAAGTTGACCGGTGTGATACAAAGCGAGGTTGGCACATTGAGCGTGGAAAATACGGTAATGATCCGGCGGCAGATTTTTGACATATTCGAGGACCCGCGGCCACATCTGCCGCTCTGTCAGACATATTGTCTGGAATAAGTCCTTTACCCTGCCATTAAATGAGAAGTAAACGGTCACCAAAGAAGTAATAACAAGAACAGCTATACATATTACCTCTCTTAGTCTGCCGTGAGAATCAACCCCGCCCTTTTGCACAGGTCTTTTTTGCCTGATAAAGTTATGCCATAACAATACAAACAGAAATACGACCGGAAAGAAAAGATACAAACATATATTTATGATCTTCGCAGGATTTTTTGCTAACGGAATATCCGTCATTTTATAAAAAGGAGTAAGATACAGGCATGACCGTTCTATATCCAGTCTGAAAAAGTAATAGCCAATAAGCCAAACAGCAATAAAGGCTGTTGCCAGAAATAAAACACTTGAAATCAAGCGGCGTCGGATGAATAATTCATAGACAAAAGTTATAATCATAAAAAGCAAAGCTGCTCCAGCGGCAATATAATACACAATGATAAATTCAAGTAAAAACAGGATTAAACGAGGTAATTCGGTTCGTGTGGAAAATTTTTCATGTACAACCGAGAATAACAAGACTGTCAACAACGCCAAATCAGCGTTTAGAGGATGGTAGTAATTATTATAGCTTATCAACAATACAAGGGCGGGTATGTAAGATACGAAACTTAAATTTTCCCTACCACCAGCCAGAACGATAAGTTTTTTTGTGCCGAGGTAAAGACCCCAGGCGACCAGAGTAATAATCAATGCGCCAAGCCAGGAATAGTAATATAACTGCGAAAGAAACGCTGAGAAATACTCAATAAGCCCGCCTGGATATTGTAAAAAACCTTTTAGAAAAGGCAGTCCCCTGGAGAAAACAGGAGAGTCGAGAGTATTTCAAAACTATGATAGATAAGCTTCGGGTCAACAACCAGCCAAAGATAAAGATAAACACATATAAAAAAAATAATAGAAGTTAAAGGTAATTTCTCTATTTGCCAGTTTGTTTTTTCTTTCAGCGACTTGTTTTTATCCCGGCTTTGCCACATATATCAACCAAGTCTTTTCTTATTTAATGTGTGCTCCTATCTGACAGTAATATACCATATATTGCTCTCTTGATTTCAAAAAATTAAAACAGATAACCTGTTTAGCTACCAAGTACGGCAGTCGCTTCAATTTCAAAAAGGAGGTCGTTACGGCAGACATCTGTGATGGCAGCAAAGTACGGCCAGGTAAAATGCGACCATTTGCTGTAAAAAAGTTTTTCTATTTCCGGGTTTTTGCAGTAAACAATGGCCTGTACAATATCGTCATCAGAGCAATTCATTTCTTTTAGAACGGTCCGAACATTTTCAATTGTCGCCCTCATTTGTGCCTCAGCATCACCGATATGTATAGTAGCGCCCTTGGCATCAATAGAAGCGGTTCCAGAAACAAACACGGTTTGTCCGGCGGCAGTTGTCGCCCTGGTAGCACGCGAGAACGCAGAGCCATATTCATAAGCTGATTTCTGAGCGTTGGTGACATCAAGATATTCTATGGCACTACCTGGGCCGAACACTGAAATTAAATCCATTGCGCACACGCCGCCATCAGCAGGCCATACCCCTATGCCTGTGCTGGCAGGCATTTTTCTTGTTGGGCCTTTACTGATGAGGCCGCGTTCAATAAAAAATTGATTGCGGACACCATTGAATTTGTCATACCAGGCAAGGATATCTTTCAGCCACATCCAGGTACGAACGACAGAGAACATATCTGTACCAGCCTGTTTTAAAATAGCCTCAGCCTTTTCAAGCATCGCGGATGCCTGTTTGACATTATCACCTGCCCTTGTAGCAGAAATGCCATTTATCGCAATGCACTTCCTGCCGTCAGTTAATTGAAGTACGCGGCCGCAAGGGTTATCCTTATGGCGTACAACTTCGATTTGGCAATCACCACCGACAGCATGGACCTGAACGCCGGCGATTTTGCCGTTAATACCATGTGGAACGACCAGCCAGGTCGGTTCAACCTGGTCATCGAAAGTACTATAAGCTGTTTCTCTTATAGGACAAATAACTTCAAATATATCCTCTGCACCAAAGATTCGTTCCTGGAGTATCCTGGCATTTTTTGACTTTAGAACATCGGCGACAGCGGCGAAAATCCCCTCTGCCTGCTGCGCAAGCGGCTTATCAGCCGTCCCGGCGGCGGTAATATAGGTCTCAAATACACCTTTGCCCTTGATTGTCCGAACTTCTATTTTCATAGCTGATAAATACCAGAAAACTTCACATTGCTACTATCTGCGTACGCATTATAAACAATCATCGTCATTTTTTCTACCTCAATTGAAGACCTCAGAAAAAATACCTGATAGACTTGCAAAGTGACAGGCGGCTCTTTTTATTCGCGGGGGGCATACTCCTGAACAGTCTTACTTTGTTTTGGGGTTGCGCCGGTAATAGGAAGCAAGACCTTAATTTCGTTAGAAGACCAAACAGCCCCCGCAAGCTCCCTGCTGCCAACATCGACCGGACCTGTAATTAATTCCGGTACGCTATAGGTCTTGAGGAACGAGTCGTAAAAAGCAGGGTCTTCCTGCGGCAGTATGAAAGGCTTGTACGCCTTTCCAGATTTGTCCACGTAACTAAAATATGTTCTAGTAAACATTCCACCTTGTCGTTTGCTGCTGAAGGCTATCCAGCGGCTGTTGCTCGACCAGCTATGCCATGACTCAGAATATTCACTATTAATATCGAGCTTATTATATTGGCCGGTCTGCAAATCCATCATATAAAGGTCACTATCCTGTGAGTATATAGGGAAACAACCGTATTTGCACATGCAGAACAACAGGAACCTGCCATCCGACGATATTCGCGGCAATAGAATACTTAAACCGGTTTGATCAGCAGAGAGAACGGTCTCTAATTGGCCCCACTGGTCTTTGTCCACATCATAACTGATTCGCATCAGGTCGTACCGTATTTTTTCATAACCATCGGGCGGAACTTTATTTTTATCAGTCCAGGTAATAGGGGCGCTGCAGAAATAAAGGTATTTGCCGTCCGGCGACCATGTCGGATACGTCTCCAGACGTCTCTTGTCTGCTATCGCAGGATTGGTGCTGACAGTTTTAGTGTCAACCAGATAATACAGCAGAGCTGAATCAAGGTCAGTTACATCGCGAACCTCCATACTGACGGAATGAAAGAACAGATTGACTTTATTTGTCGAATACACAGCCAGTTTGCCGCTTGGATGCCAGGCGGTATAGGTAAATTTTGTTCCTATCTTATTAACTGTTTTACCGTTTTTAAAAATCGTGGTGGCGCCATATTTGTCACTGCGAACGCCCAAAAGCATTTTGTCCGGGCTATTGTTTAAAAAGGTATGGCAGTTGACACATCCATTATCGAAGGATTCACCACTAACCACAAGTGATTCATCATAATTCGCGAGATTGCGCTGGTAGATAGCTATGTTGTGCCAAAGGTTAAATATTGGTTTGATAAGACGGTATACGATGTATGAGTCAATTTGTTCTTCGGCGATGTAATTAGTAATGGTCTGGTATTTGTTCCAGTTGTTTTGCCGGTCTTTTACATAGATATCAAAAAACAGTTTACCGCCACGATTGGCATTTAAAAGCTTATGCCACTTTTCAAGTGGAATTATTATCTTTGATTTTTTGCCGACGATTTTAATTTCCCCACCCTTATCGGCGTATATCCTGACAAAGAACTCTTTACCTGTTTCTTTAATTGAAAAATTTAGAGGCGCGATATTCGGCGGGACAACTATGTCGGTATAATCAGGGTCGATAGCAGCAGGTCGTAACACAGGTTTAAAGTTTTCTATACTGAATGAGCTAAAAACTGTTTTATAATAGAAACTTACGACTGCTAAAACCGCAAGCGTAACCAGCAACAAAATATATAGATGCTTATGTCTCATCTGTTTATCCCTGATACACCAAAGACATTATAGAAAAAATAGCTGTTACCAAAATCTTTTGCCAGGGCATTGTAAGCCGCCTTTTTGTCCAACGTGAAGTAGTTCAATGTGCCGAAAAATTTTCTGTTGCGTTCAGCGGTTTCTGTAGAAATTTTTCGTCCATGCAAGTCTATTTTTTTACCGGTAACCTTTGAGTAAATTAATATAGCCTCCTCATAGTGACGTGGAATCTTCTGATAATCGTAATCGTCCAGCCGCCAGAGGCTTTGCACGAATTTCTCCAGTTGATTAGTCAGCAGATACTCGGCCATAAGGTATTCAAATGCCATTTTGTTGTGTCCGCTTCTCTCTAAAAGATTAAGCAACAAGGCTTCGGGGCCTCTTCCCAGAGAAGGAATAGTGTCTTTAGTCGGCATAACAGAGCGCAAGTAGCATATCTGCTTATCATCGGACAGGTTAGGGTCTTGGTTCAAACGATACAAAAGCTCTTTGGCCTGTCTGCCATAAATCAAATCCTTAGACAATACATTCAGAAATACGCGTGCAGTTTGCGTTTGTCCTTTGACAATGTTAATTAAGGCAAGGCGCTGCAGAATAAAAGGATTGTCACCCACGTTCTCGAGAGATTCGCAAGCTCTTTTTTCTGCAAAATTCATATGTCCAAGATCAATAAAGACACTGCTCCCAATTAAACCAATGAAACCGCCATTGATGTTTTCCGTTAGCAATAAGGAACCAGGTTTCTGCGGATAAGAAAACATATTTTCTGCAAGTTGACCGGTGTGATACAAAGCGAGGTTGGCACATTGAGCGTGGAAAATACGGTAATGATCCGGCGGCAGATTTTTGACATATTCGAGGACCCGCGGCCACATCTGGTGCTCTGTCAGATATATTGTCTGGAGTACATACTTGTCCTCATCATTGAATGAGAAGTAAACGGTCACCAAAGAAGTGACAACAAGAACAGCTATACATATTACCTCTCTTAGTCTGCCGTGAGAATCAACCCCGCCCTTTTGCACAGGTCTTTTTTGCCTGATAAAGTTATGCCATAACAATACAAACAGAAATACGACCGGAAAGAAAAGATACAAACATATATTTATGATCTTCGCAGGATTTTTTGCTAACGGAATATCCGTCATTTTATAAAAAGGAGTAAGATACAGGCATGACCGTTCTATATCCAGTCTGAAAAAGTAATAGCCAATAAGCCAAACAGCAATAAAGGCAGTTGCCAGAAATAAAACACTTGAAATCAAGCGGCGTCTGATGAATAATTCATAGACAAAAGTTATAATCATAAAAAGCAAAGCTGCTCCAGCGGCAATGTAATACACGAGGACAAATTCAAGCAAAAACAGGATTAAACGAAGTAATTCGGTTCGTGTGGAAAATTTTTCATGCACAACCGAAAATAACAAGGCTGTCAATATCGCTAAATAAGCGTTTAGAGAATGGTAGTAATTATTATAGCTTATCAACAACACAAGGGCGGGTATGTAAGATACGAAACTTAAATTTCCCCTACCACCAGCCAGAACGATAAGTTTTTTTGTGCCGAGGTAAAGACCCCAGGCAACCAGAGTAATAATCAATGCGCCAAGCCAGGAATAGTAATATAACTGCGAAAGAAACGCTGAGAAATACTCAATAAGCCCGCCTGGATATTGTAAAAAACCTTTTAGAAAAGGCAGTCCCCTGGAGAAAACAGGAGAGCCGCTGAGTATCGCGAAACTATGATAAATAAGCTTCGGGTCAACAATCAGCCAAAGATAAAGATAAACACATATAAAAAAAATAATAGAAGTTAAAGGTAATTTCTCTATTTGCCAGTTTGTTTTTTCTTTCAGCTTTGTTTTTTCTTTCAGCGACTTGTTTTTATCCCGGCTTTGCCACATATATCAACCAAGTCTTTTCTTTATACTCTCTCGTTCAATCATAAAACCTTGGCGTAAATTCCATTCACGTTTAATATTCTGCTACCAGTATTTAACTCTATTATTACCCCTGCTGGGATGGTAGGATATCAAATTTCAGAAGAAAATGCGATAACTTTCGGTTTTTTATAAGGTAATCTTCAGAAAAACTTGCGAGGTGCTTAGCAGCGAAACATTTTAGCGTCCTATCCTTATTCGCGGGGGATGTATTCCTGCACAGCCCGGCCAGTCAGCCATAAATATCGAACCAGAGCCGAAGATACTGTGCGAACCTGGCAAACCGTCAGATCTGGTTTTTTTCTTCCGCAGAGGCACCAAGGCGCAAAGCGAAGATGAAACACAAGAGATTGGACGAGTATTGAAGAAGCAACGGGAACGGATAGTCGTTAGTCGCTGGATCTTTAAGAATTCTGCCATAAAACCGTTTATTGGCCTTAAAAACAGCGATTAATCCTATAAATCGGCCTGTAATGATTGACTTATCCATAGCTTTTTGTATAATATAGGGGTAAGCAATAGGTTGGGTGTTTGATGAAAGCTCGGAAGACGCACGTGTCAGACTTTAGAGGAGGGGGTTTGCTTTATGCACAAGTCCTGCACGATAGCTTCTTAAAAACAGGGTTTTTACCTGGTAACATAATTTTACCATGTCACCGTTTTAAATTGACTAACCACTAAAAATGTGTTAATATGGATGGCGTGTATTCTTACACGAGAACATAGTAGCTATATATGGAAGTTTAGGCTCAGAAAAACTGGCCGAGGTGAAAGTTTCGTGAAAAACATGAGCAATTCATACCTAAGTTGTTTTACATACCTTACCGCAGTAATTCTAATCTCGCTTTTTCTGATAACTGCAAACAGTTTCGCGGCGGCCCCCCCCGGCGATTTTGACGGAGATGGATATGTCGGTTTCGAAGATTTATCCTTTCTTTGTCTGCACTGGCTTGAATCCAACGAGCCAAACTGCCCGGCTGATATTGATGGTGACTGCAATGTTAATTTGTTCGATTACGCTATTTTGGCGCAAAACTGGTTAAAATGCAGGGCCTTCACAGCAACAGCTTCAAGCTACACGAGCGGTAACCCCGCTTCCAATGCGATTGACGGCAGTACGTTAACAGGATGGTCAAGCTCTACTGCCAACAACCCGTGGCTTAGAATTGACATGAGACAAATCCGAGATGTCAATGGCTTGACTATTTACTGGGGAAATACTTATGCCAGCAACTACAATATACAGATTTCAGAGGATGGTTCAACATGGACAACAGTTTATACAGAAACTGCTTGCAATGGCGGGACTGAAGTTATTAGTTTTTCCCTCCAACCTGCCCGGTACATAAAAATCAATTGCTCTACTAAATGTTCAATATGGGAAGTAACGGTAAGCACTGATGACCGATGCCCCAAGCCACCCGAAGCTTGGACTTTAGTCTGGTCGGATGAATTCGACGGTCCCAGCGTAGATACTACAGTCTGGAATTATGTGACAGGCGACGGCGGCTTCGGGAATAATGAACTAGAGTATTACACCTCCCGTCTTGACAACTCATATATCGAAGACGGCAGCTTGGTTATTCAGGCTGAAAATGTAAGCTACAACGGCTATACCTACACATCGGCTAAAATGACTACACAGGGGAAAAAGAGTTTCACTTATGGCAGGTTCGAAGCAAGGATTAAATTGCCACAGGGAGGCCAGGGAATGTGGCCTGCATTCTGGATGATGCCTACAGACTCCTCACAGGGATGGCCTAGATGCGGCGAAATCGATATTATGGAAGCCATCAATTTATTACCCACGATTTATGGAACCATTCATTACGCAGACATCTACGGCAATCATCAACAAAGTGGCGGTTCATATACCCCGGCAATCAGTCCGACAAATGATTACCATATTTACGCAATTGAATGGGGACCTGTCGGCATAAATGGTTGTACAATACGATGGTACTTCGATGACTATAATTACTATACTGCGACAACCTGGTCCACCAGTTACGCTCCTTTCCCGGCGCCATTTAATAAGCCATTCTACTTTATTCTGAATCTCGCTGTTGGTGGAAACTGGCCCGGCAATCCGAATCCTTCAACTCCATTCCCGCAGAAGATGTATATAGATTATCTCAGAGTCTATCAGGAAATCCCTTAATTAAGGAGTCTCTCTCAAAATTTAACGTATGAGTAATCATACTATTGTAACAATTACGAAAGGGAAGGATAGGGGTGGCTTTTAGAAATCTGGCCATATTGAGTTTGGTATTAATCCTTGCAATAGGCACACCTTCTTACGCGGCGCCATATCTTGGTTCTCCATCTGCTATTCCCGGAAAAATCGAAGCGGAAAATTACGATACGGGCGGTGAAGGCGTTGCGTATCATGATACAGATGCGGGAAACAGCGGTGGTCAATATCGTCCCACTGAAGGCGTCGATATAGAATCCTGCAGTGATACCGGAGGCGGTTATAACGTCGGCTGGACAAATGCCGGCGAATGGCTCGAATACACCGTCAATGTAAGCACGGCTGGAACTTACAACATCGAAACTCGGGTTGCATCGGCATCAACGGGTGGAACTTGCTATATCGAATTTAATGGTGTGAACAAAACCGGCAATATCACTGTGCCTGTCACCGGAGGCTGGCAAAACTGGACAACGGTCAATGCGACCGCCATTTTATCTGCCGGCACTCAGATAATGCGATTTTATGAAGTAACAAGCGGATACAATGTTAATTACTTTAACATCACAGCTGCTTCAACTGTTACTGTACCTAATGTTGTAGGTCAGGCACAGGTAACCGCACAATCAAATATTACAGCTTCAGGTTTAACCGTTGGTGTAATCAGCCAGTTATATAGCGATACCGTAGCTGCCGGAAATGTAATCAGCCAGAATCCGGTTGGCGGTTCATCGGCAGTTCCCGGCAGCAGCGTCAGCCTTGTAATATCTCTCGGAATTCGCGGCGACTTAAACGGCGATAGGATAGTTGATTTCAATGACCTCCGCATGATGGCTGTCGCATGGCTTACAAGTGACATAACCGCTGATATTGAACCGGCCGGCGGAGACGGCATCGTGGGCTTCAAAGACTTTGCTGTATTAGCTGAAAACTGGGAAAAAAGGATTCAAGACCCACCCTATGAAAATCTGGATCTGGACGTAAACGATACACAGACGTTCCAGAAGATAGACGGTTTCGGTGCATCGCTTACAGATTCGTCGGCATGGCTCATTTATATGTTCTTAAATGCCTCCGAACGCTTGGCGGTACTAACCGATTTGTTCGACCCGAATGAGGGTATCGGCTTAAGCTATTTACGCCAGCCTATGGGCTCTTCAGACCTTCGCCTTGCTGAATACAGTTACGATGACCGGCCGAGTGGTCAAACCGATTATAATCTGTCCCATTTTTCCATCGCATACGATGCTAATTACATAATCCCAGCGCTGCTGGAGATACGGGCAATTAATCCGAACGTGAAAATTATGGGCACCCCATGGAGCCCGCCGGCATGGATGAAAACCAGCGGCAGCAGGATAACTGGGCATCTGATTGATGATGACAGGGTCTATCGGGCTCTGGCAAACTACTTTGTCAAATTTATTCAGGGTTATGCGGCATACGGAATAGATGTTAACGCTGTTACTTTGCAGAACGAGCCGTATTACGAGCCGACCTCGTATCCTGGTATGCATATGGAACCTGCCGACCAGATTCGGTTGGTAAAATTTATGGGGCCGGCCTTTGAGGCAAATAGCATCGATACTAAAATACTCATCTGGGACCACAACTGGGATATTCCCAGTTTTGCTATAACCGTTCTCAATGACCCTGTCGCAAGGCCGTATATTGCCGGCACGGCATGGCACTGGTATGGAGGTACTGTCGATGCGCAAACCACGGTGCATAATGCTTACCCTGACAAAGACGCATATTTCACTGAGGGCAGCGACGAGGTATATAACGACGGCGGTTTTAGTGCGAACCTGATTAAAAACGGCACTTTGATTGTCGGTGTTATTCGAAACTGGGGCAAGACCGTTATAAAATGGAACCTGGCGTTGGACCAAAATAATGGCCCGAAAATAGCCGGTGGATGCGATGATTGTTACGGCGTGGTAACAATCAATCAGTTAACCAGACAGGTAAGTCACAGGACTCAGTATTACGCTCTTGGTCAGGCAAGTAAATTCTTACGGCCAGGCGCAGTCCGAATCGGAGCAAATGATAATATCGGTGGTCTAAGAACAGTAGTCTTCAAGAATACCGATGGTTCGATAGTTTCGTACGTGGTTAATCCTTCCTCCGTCAGCCACAATCTGAAAATCAACTGGAACGGCCAGTGGTTTATTTACACTATCCCTGCCCAGTCAATCGTAACTTTCAGGTGGAATAACACTGTTTCGGCTATAGTACAGGTTATGATAACCAGCGGAGATGGAAGCAAACTGCTCGAGTGGCAAACACCAGTAATGTTACACAATTAATGCTCGGCGGCACATATCTGGAGGAAATTAGCCCGGCCAATCAAGACATCTGCCTGCTGTCACTGGTGACAATCTTCAACCATAGATAATCACCCGAAAAAATCGAAGCGGAAAATTACAATACAGGCGGTGAAGGCGAGGGGAGATTTGGAAGAGGCGCGGGAGATAGCCCAGCGGGGGGAGATGAAACTGCATTTAGCCGATTATCGTTTGGAAAGCGGCAGAGTATATATGGATGAAGGAAGGAAAGAAAGAAAGAAAGAGAATGTGAAGGGACATTATGAGGAGGCGAAGCGGCTGATAAAGGAGTGCGGGTATTACAGGAGGGATAAAGAATTAAAAGAACTTGCAGAACGATTTGCGGGAAATTAGACCTTTGAAATCATAAACTTCTCTGCCGTCAAAATCGACATCGACATTTTCGATTTTATAGGCGAAGATGAATGCCGCTGAATGCGTCGGCCCAAAGATTTGCTGCCAATTTGCCAAGCCGTCAACATCATCGGTTGTCACCCAACATTCAAAGCCGGACAGATTGGCAAAGGTTGTGCCAGCAAATTTGCGACCTTTCACCTCCGCAATTATTATCGATTGGTTGGGCGGATATAAAAGGTAATCGAAACTTTTCAGGTTTGTCCTGCCGAGGGCGGCACTTTTCTGCTTGTCAACGGCGATATAACGGATGCGATTATCGGAAAGAAAATTTGCGAAGGCTTTTTCATAATGGTTGAGGTGAAAATTTTTCATTTCGACTTGCCAAGCTCATCGAAGAACTTATCCATCGGGACGGTTTTCTGCTCACCTGTGGCCATATCCTTGATTACAATCTCATTATTCCTGAACTCCTCGCCAATGATTATGCAATTCTTGGCATTTCGAGCTGCTGCCTCTTTTAACTGCTTCGAAAGACTGTCAGACGGCTTATAGCCGAACTCAGTAGAGAAACCCTTTCTCCGTAGTTTAGACCTGAGTTTATACAATATACGTCCAAAGACATTATCTGCAAGAACAACAAAGTAATCGAGGTGTCTTTCTTGGATTTCCTTTGGTACCAATCCCTTCTCGCAAAGCAAAATCTCCAGTACACAATCGCCCATTCCCATTCCTGTAGCGGGCATCAGCGGACTACCGAAATCTCTCAATAAATTGTCGAACCTTCCACCGCCACATATAGCGCGAAGTTCACTTCCAACAGCATGAACCTCAAACACAATTCCCGTGTAATATGCTAACCCACGAACAATGCTCGGGTCAAAAACACAGAAATCACTTATTTCCATAAAATCCAGCTCATTGAATACACTTTGAATCTCCTCATAAGCGGTAAATTCCTCCGAATCGAGCTTTATACGCTCTTTTACCTCTGGAACAGAAGCTGTGCTCATAAAGTCCAATATCTTATCAGCAATTGCTTTATCTGATACCTGCTCCAAGAGCATCTGTTCGAATGTTTCTGCGGGCAACTTGGGTTTTTTATCAAGCACAGAATATATAGATTCTAACCTATCCTTGGGTATACCTAATCTTTCCAGAAAAAGAGCTAATAACTTCCTGCTGGATATCTTTACTTTTATATCTTTATTTGTAAGGCCAACCTCTTGCAAATAATCTAATGTTGTAAAAATAATTTCTGCATCAGCATCAGTGCTATACTCGCCAATGATGTCGATGTTCCACTGGAAGAATTCACGAAGGCGGCCTTTCTGGGGGCGCTCGGCACGGCACAATCTCGGTACGGAGAACCACTTAATCGGTTTTGGCAGGCTGTTTACCCTCTGGTTCACCATTCGGGCCAGGGTAGGCGTAATCTCAGGCCTTAATGCGAGGTCTCTGCCGCCGCGGTCTTTGAGAGAGAATAGCTGCTCGACGATTTCATCGCCGCTTTTTTGGGTGTACATCTGGAGGTGTTCGAGGATGGGGCCGTCATATTCCTCGAAGCCATTGCGAATTGAAACCTTCTTCCAGCCGTCAATGATGTAATTTCGGACGGCCATATCGGCTGGGTAAAAATCACGTGTTCCTTTTACCGGCGGTATCTTCATAAGTTATTAGTTTTGAGTTATTAGTTTTGAGTTTTTAGTTTTCAAACGGCCTTTTAAACAATCTGCCACAGCAAACAACGGAACAATATAAGTGATTACTGTTCAAACGTCAAGAAATGCAAAGCAAACTCCGATATGCTTTTTTATCCCACAAAATACCGAAATTACGAACACCACATGCTTTGGTATTCACAACAGGATAAAAAGTTCTATTAGATTTGTTGAGGAAAAGTGTAGAAGGGCAAAAACTATTGTCTTTTTTTTCTGGTGACCATAAGGCAACTACCCAGACCAAGCAACAAAATCGTTGCCGGCTCAGGAATATTACCACAGGATGGATATGGATAAGCGCCGCATAAACCACCGAGGACTTTTGGCCCACAATTTGCCTGCGCAATAAGAACATCATCGAAAGTGCCGTATTCAGGAGCAATATTTGAGTAAAAGGAAAACGTTCCAAAACCGATTCTTCCGGCCTTCGGTCTGCGAGGATTTACATATTTAATATAAGGGTCGTCTTCACCAAACAAGCAGAGGCCATTGCTCTTCAAATATGCCGTCCAGGTAGCAGCCAGCGAGTCGTAGCGGTGTCTTATGCTGGTGGACGTAGCGGCGGGTGTCGGAAAAACAATTTCGTAGTTGGGGTTTTGGCTAATATCTTCCAGCAGCAAATCCAGCTGGGATAAATTGGCACCCATCTTCCAAGTAATAAAAATATCGTAACGATAGAGGCCTGCAAAATCACCGTCTTTAATTAAGGCAGCGGTGCTTTCACCAGTAACAAAAGGAAACAAAACTGCCGACGAAGGTGATACATAAACAAGGGTGAACAGAACAATAAAAACCGATAAAAGGTAGGTTCTTTTCATCATACTCTCTCTCTTCTAAATTCCGTAGTAATTTTACGGATTACATTCTGCTGACTAAAAAACTTGCTAAGTTCGCCCCCATTTAGCAAAATTCATTATACGTTATTTTGCATTAACAAATCAAGATTTTTGACTCTTTTATGCCCACAATTCAAGGGATTTACGAACGGTCTTATAAATTGTTTTTTTTGTTTGGCTTGAGAACGGTTATATAGGTCGTTTTGCAAAAGAAATAAAGGTGAACTGAAGAAGTTGGATTTTTTTTGGCAGTTCGATCCGCCAAAGGCCCGCCTCCGGCGGGCTCACTGCAAGCTGTCTCGCATTGCAGCAAGTATGGATGCAAAGGCCAAGGCTGCTGTTTCGACCCTGAGGATTGTATCAGTAAGATGAACTAGGCTTGCGCCGGTTTTAATCAAAAGCGACTTTTCGCTGTCTGTTAATCCTCCTTCCGGGCCGACAAAGGCAATGAGGTCTTTACCGCTGAAGGGGAATTGAATAACAGGCAGGGTTTGCGGTTCCGGCTGACCGAAAAGTATGTCTGCCGACGGGTAGTCTATCCTTAATGTATTTAATATATCGGTTAAAGAGGCGGGACTGTCGATAACCGGCAGGAAGTATCGGCCGGATTGTTTCGCTGCTGAAATTGCCAGCCTTTTCCATCGCTGCAGGATTTGCGAGCCGGCGGCGGATTTGACCGTTCGTTCAAATAATACGGGGCATAGCCGGTCGATGCCCAGTTCGGTGCATTTTTCAACAAGCCAATCGAATCGCTCGCCCTTTGCAATACTGACGGCAAGAATTATTCGACCCGTGGTTCTTTGGGGAATAACCCGCAGACTTTTCACGTCGAGAATAATCATCTTATCTGTGATGGTTTTTATCACAGCCATACCGGCTGCCCCCCTGCCATCAAACAGTTCGACCTGCTGACCCTTTTGAAGTCTAAAGACAGAGGCTAAATGGTGGGCCTCTGCGCCTGCAAGCTCAGCTACGGGTTCAGTAATTTTTTCACAATAAAAACGATGAACATTCATAAGCCACCCTGCTGCCATAATAAAAAAGCCTTATTGAAAAAAGCAATAATAATAATAAGGTATGCCGGCAGGCAAACCAAAGGAATAATCAGCCGTTTTGATGCTGAAGTAATCCTACAAACAGCCTAATATGCGATAATTTTATTGACTGAAAGGCTTTCGGTCTATAAACTTACCGCCTGCAAAATAATTTTAATCAGGCTGTGAAAAATGGAAAAAAAGGTAAAAATTGGCATTGTCGGCTTCGGGACGGTCGGCATAGGCGTTGTTAAACTGATACAGGAACAGGCTGATGCAATTGCAGCCAGAACAGGTCTTCGGCTGGAAATCGCCTGCGTGGTTGATATCGATACAAAAACAAAAAGGCCTGTCAAACTCGCAAAGGGAGTTCTTATCAACAATATCGACAAACTCCTTAAAGATGATTTCATAAAGATAGCCGTCGAATTAGTCGGCGGGACGACCGCCGCAAAAGATATCCAGCTAAAGATGCTAAAGGCAGGCAAGGATGTGGTGACTGCAAACAAGGCCCTGCTGGCTGAACACGGCAGCGAGCTTTACAGAACAGCCCACAAGAACGGCCGATGCATCGCTTTTGAGGCCAGTTGTGCCGGCGGAATACCGATTATTTCCGGGCTTCGCACAGGATTGATTGCAAATGACATCACAGCCATTTACGGAATCGTCAACGGCACCTGCAATTATATCCTGTCCAATATGTCCGGCAAGGGCAGGGGCTTTGCCGAAACGCTGGCCGATGCCCAGAAAAGAGGTTATGCCGAGGCAGACCCGACGCTCGATATCAACGGCACAGACAGCGCTCACAAACTGGCGATTCTTTCATCGCTGGCATTAGGCCGCGAGATTTTGCTCGATGATATTTATGTCGAAGGCATCGAGAATATCTGCCAGGATGATATTCAATACGGTGCGGAGATGGGCTATACGCTGAAACTTTTGGCAATATGCCAAAAAGACAACGACAACAGGGTATCGCTTCGAGTTCATCCTGCGTTTATCGGCAAAGAAAACAGTCTTGCCCGTGTCGGCGGTCCGTTCAACGCCATAAGCATTTTCGGAAGCGCAGTCGGGCAGGTGACATATTACGGCCGCGGCGCCGGAATGATGCCGACGGCAAGTGCAGTTGTTGCCGACATAATCGATGTCGCAATCGGCAATTCCGCCAACACTTTTAATTACATAAAACTGATACCTAAAGGCCTGACCAATATCAGGATAAACAAAATCGACAATCTCGTAAGCAGGTTTTATATCCGCATAATGTGCAAGGACAGGCCGGGCGCAATCGCGCGGTGGAGCAAGGTGCTGGCTCATCACAATATCAGTATTTCCGGCGCCCTGCAGCATGAAGGGACTGGGCCCAAAAATACCGTGCCTGTTGTCATTGCCACACATCCGGCGCCGGAAAAAAATGTCAATGCCGCTCTGAAGGAAATGGCATCTCTCGACGTCATCGGCGGCAAACCCGTATGTATAAGAATTGTAGATATTCCGGAGGACAAAGATTAGTGTCTAAATATGTGGTAATAATTCCGGATGGCGCCGCTGATAAAAGTCTGGCAGAACTTGGCAACAAGACAGCGATTGAGGCAGCATATACCCCGAATATGGATAAAATCAGCATAAACGGCCGACAGGGACTTGTGCAAACGGTTCCGGAAAAAATGGAGCCGGGCAGCGATGTTGCGATTATGTCCCTTTTCGGCTACGACCCGCAAAAACATTATTGCGGACGGGCGCCTATCGAAGCAGTTGCTCAGGATATCGAACTGTCGGATAGCGACTGGGTTTTCAGGTGTAACTTCATAACCGTCGCCGACGGAAAAATGGCCGACCACAGCGCCGGCCACATTTCAAACAAAGAAGGCCACACGCTCGTCGAGGAACTTAATAAGAATTTCGGTAATGAACAAATCCATTTTTATCCGGGCGTCAGTTACAGGAATCTGATGATTGTAAAGGGTATTGATTTTGACGTTCGGACATTTCCGCCTCACGATTATATCGGCACATCCGTTGATAAAATTTTACCGAGGGGGAAAAATGCCCAATTCCTGATAGACCTTATGGCAAAGGCTCGGCAGCTTTTTGCGGAGCACGAAATAAACCAGGTCAGAAAAGACCTCGGGGAAAATCCGGCCAATTCGATTTGGCTTTGGGGTCAGGGACAAAAATCAAACCTCGAAAGCTTCCGGAAACGATTTGGCCTCAAAGGGGCAACGATAACGGCGGTTGACCTTGTGAGGGGTTTATCTAAAATGATAGGTTTTGACCTGATAGAGGTGCCGGGCGCTACCGGTTATATAGATACCAATTATCAGGGCAAGGCATCGGCGGCAATCGAAAGCGCTTCAAAAGTATGATATTGTTATAGTGCATATAGAAGCGCCGGATGAGACCTCGCACCAAGGTAATGCCGAATTAAAAAAGAAATCCATCGAGCTGATAGATAAATATGTAGTCGGCCCCGTGTATAAGGCACTGCAGACTTTTGACAGCTGGCGGATATTGGTTGCCCCTGACCATTATACGCCGATAAGCACCTGCGCTCATTCATCGGAGCCGGTGCCTTTTGAAATGGCGGGGACAGGCGTCGAATCCGCCGAAGGCGGACTGCATCTGCCGTTCGGCGAAGCCAATGCCGCAAAATCAGCTTTGCTAATAAATAAAGGTTCAGACCTGATGAAATATTTCTTAACAATTAAATAACAGCGACAGAACTGGTATTTTTACATTAATGGAAAAAAGGATATGGCAATCATAGTTCAGAAATTCGGCGGGACATCAGTAGCTAATGCGGGAAAAATCAAGCGAGCCGCACAGAGGGTAATCAAGCACATCAAAGAAGGCTATTCGGTTGTGGTGGTCGCATCTGCCCGAGGCCAGCAGACTGATGAGCTGATAGCCGACGCCCTCGATCTAAACCCGGACCCGCCGGACAGGGAATTAGACCAGTTGTTAAGCACAGGCGAGATACAGTCGGTATCGCTTTTTGCAATGGCCCTGCACGCTGCGGGGTACGACGCTATCAGTTTTACCGGCGGTCAAATCAGGATGATGACCGACGGCGTACACACCAAGGCGAGAATCAAAAGCATCGATGCAGGCCGAATACAGAAAGAATTGAACAAGGGAAGGATTGTTCTGGTTGCGGGCTTTCAGGGCATCGATAATTACGGCAATATAACGACGCTCGGCAGGGGCGGCTCCGATACAAGCGCTGTTGCACTGGCGGCGGCTCTGAAGGCGTCGGAATGCGAGATATTCACCGATGTGGACGGCGTCTATACAACCGACCCGCGAATATTCAAAGATGCGGTAAAAATGAATAAAATCAGCTACGATGAGATGCTGGAGATGGCAAGTATGGGTGCGGGCGTTATGCACTCGCGCTCAATCGAGCTTGGCAAAAAATGTAACGTAAGAATACAGGTCAGAAACAGTGGAAATGAAAATGAAGGGACAATAATTACCTCAGAAGAGGAGGCACAAATGGAAGAAGTGGTTGTTTCCGGCGCAACGATACAAAAGGATATGGCCAAAATCGGATTGAACAATATTAACCACAGGCCCGGCAATGCAGCAAGGATTTTTTCCAAACTGGCCGATGCTCATGTCTTAATCAATGACATCATTCAGACAGAAGTAAGCCCTCAAAAGGCAACCCTTTCGTTCACTATCGGCGCATCGGATTTAAAGGCCGCTAAAAAAGCTGTCGAAAGTATTAAAAACGAGGTTGGCTGCGAGAACATCTTCATTCGCGATGATATAGCCGAGATTTCCGTAATCGGCGTAGGTATGCGAAGCCATTACGGCATTGCCGACAAGATGTTCACGGCTCTTGCGAAAGCAAAAGTGAATATCGACTCAATCACCACAAGTGAAATTCGCATAAGCTGTGTTGTGGATAAGAAAGATGCAGAAAAGGCTCTAATTGCTGTCTGCAGGGTCTTTGAACTCGATAAACCTGTCGAAAAAAGAAAAAAGTACCCCAAAAAATAAAACGCTGAAATACACAGTTTTGCCCACATAAAGGAATCAAAGGAACTGTGTCCAAAAGACGGTTTGCCAATAGATATGCAATCAGCAGGCTACAGCAAAATCTAATTGTCCTTTTGTGCCTGCTGATTGCATTTATTTTTGTCTGGCTGGACCGCACGCAGATAAGCCGGCGGCCATCTCCGCAGACAAAAACAGAAGCCGAAGTAAAGTCCGACGACATTGAAAGGTATCACGGCAAAACCTTTACAGTTATTTATGTAGTAGATGGCGACACACTCGATATAAACATTCCTGATGGCCAGTACGACCACACGAGAATCAGACTTTGGGGAGTAGATACGCCTGAAACAAAGGTCCCCAATCAGCATGTCGGCTACTTCGGGCCAGAGGCGTCGGAATTTACCACTAAGGCATCGCTCGGAAAAAAGGTTGAAATTTATCTCGATGAGAAACAGACACGGGACAAATACGGTCGATTACTCGCTTATGTCCAGCTCGAGGACGGCCTCTTTTTAAATGAGACACTGCTTTCCGAAGGATTTCGCATATGCAGATTGGAGATTCAAACATAATTTCTACAATAAATATAAGCAGCTGGAGTCATCTGCCAAAAGAAACAAAAAAGGCCTATGGAAAGATATAACCACCGACAAGATGCCGCAGTGGCGTCAAAGGATAGAATCAGAGACCCTTAAAAAAAGAAAAAGTATTGCTCAAGAGAATTGATTTTTCTTTAATTTACAGACAGACGTTAAAGTTTATATTCTTTGATTTTTCGGTAAAGTGTGCGTTCGCCGAGGCAAGACTGTTTTCATCGAGCCGCTCCGGTCTTGCCGAAGTCTGCAAACAGCGCTCTCGAAGACCCTCAAGGTCTTCGACAATAAGTTTCAAATTGATTTTGATTGTCGAAAGAGGATTCTTTATCTCGTGTGCAAGCCAGCCTACTAACCGGGCATTTTCCTGCTGAATTTGCACAGGATTCTCTTTTTGAGTATGTTTTTTGGATTCCATTTTTCTCACGGAGATCCACAGAAAGGCTGCCTGCCGCTCTAAAATATTAACAACTACACTCCGAAAAAAATACCTTTGTTCCTAAGCTGCTTAAAAGGGTTGTTTTGAACCTGATTATTACCCAAAAATTATTGTTTTGGTTTTTTCTCTTCGACAGGTTTTTCCGACTTGTTAATCTCCGCAAGAGCAGCCTTACGTGACAATTTGAGCCTACCCTGCTCGTCAATCGCGATGAGTTTGACCGTAACTAAATCGCCGACTTTGCAGACTCCTTCAATGTTTTTGACATAGCTGTCGCTCAATTCACTGATATGACAAAGGCCCTCAACACCCGGGATAATTTCGACAAAAGCGCCAAAATCCTTAACGGAGACCACTTTTGCATTTTGGTAAATCTTACCGACCTTTGGCGGCTGGGTCATAGCTTCGATAATATCCTTTGCCGCCAGATGGCCGTCGCCCCCGACGCAGCTTATATAAATTGTGCCGTCCTCTTCAATCTCGATAGTTGCGCCTGTCTGCTCCTGAATTCCTTTTATAGTCTTTCCGCCCGGGCCGATTACCTTGCCGATAAGTTCCGGGTCGATTTCAATACTAATCAGCTTCGGGGCATATTCGCTTAGCTGGCTTCTCGGCTCTTTAATGGTTTCTGCCATAACCTTTAATATCTGAAGTCTTGCCTCTTTTGCCCGCTCGAGGGCCTCAACCATAATATTCTGGGCCAAACCCTCGGCCTTAATATCGAGCTGAATTGCGGTAATGCCATCGACGGTGCCTGCGACCTTGAAATCCATCTCACCAAAATGGTCTTCGTCGCCGAGAATATCCGTCAATAATTCATATTTTTCGTTATCGTCTGTAATCAGGCCGATAGATATGCCTGCGATGGCATTCTTCAGGGGGACGCCTGCATCCATAAGTGCAAGCGAACCGCCGCAAACGGAGGCCATAGAACTGGAGCCGTTAGATTCGGTAATATCGGAAACAATCCTGATAGTATAGGCAAACTCATCTTCAGGCGGTCTTACGGCCACCAAGGCACGTTCAGCAAGTGCGCCGTGGCCGATTTCCCGCCTGCCCGGGCCACGAACAGGTCTTACTTCACCGACCGAATAGGGTGGAAAATTATAATGGAGAGTAAAGGTTTGAGAATACTCTTCGAGCAGCCCGTCAATGACCTGTGCATCTCTAATAGTGCCCAGCGTTACGCTAACCAGCGACTGCGTTTCACCTCGCGTGAACATAGCAGAACCGTGCGTCCTTGGGAAAATTCCAACCTCACAACTGATAGGACGGACATCTCTATATCCTCTGCCGTCAAGTCTTTTTCCCTCCAAAAGCAGCTTTTTGACAACCTGGCCTTCGATTTTTTCGATAACCCGTTTGACTGCCGCTTTTTCATAATTTGCTGCATCAGGTGCCTGATTGTCGCAGTATTCAGTTATAATCTGCTCAAATAACTGTTCCACAGCATCGTTTCGCTGATGTTTGATGCGAATCTGCTTAAGTTCATAGAGTTTGTCGAAAATCTGTCCGCGAATCCTCGAATACAGGTCCGGGTCGTCTTCAACGAGTATAATTTTCTTTTCAACACCGACCTTCTGGCGAAGCTCTTCAATCATATCGCAGACTTCGGCAACAGTTTTATGCGCCTGTGCAACAGCATCGGCGATTACCTGCTCGCTCACCTCTTTAGCGCCGACTTCAATCATATTTATTGCGTCTTTTCTGCCGCCGAGCAGGAGATTTAGTTTGCTTAGTTCCAACTGCGTATGTGTGGGATTGATAATAAACTGACCATCCACAAGGCCGAGCCTGCAGGAGCCGGTCGGCCCCATAAAAGGTATCTTGCTTATGGTAAGAGCGGCGCTGGCGCCAATCATCGCCAAGACATCGGGGTCGTTTTCACCATCGAAACTTAAAACATTTGCAACGACCTGCACTTCCTGAAAATATCCCTCGGGAAACAGCGGCCTGATAGGTCTGTCAATCATTCTTGAAGTCAATACTTCTTTAGTGCTGGGTCTGCCTTCACGTTTGATAAAGCCGCCTGGGAATTTTCCTGCTGCGCTCTGCTGTTCCCTGTATTCTACACTGAGCGGAAAAAAGTCGGTTTCCTCATTAGCCGGCTTTGCAGTGACAGCGGTAACGAGAACAATAGTCTCGCCATAAGTGACTACAACCGCACCGTCAGCCTGTTTTGCAATCTTTCCTGTTTCAATTGATAAAGTTTTCCCCCCGATTTGTCGGTCAACTCTCTGCACATCGAACATAAAAATTCCTTAATGTCTGCGGAGTCCGTAGTTGGTAGTTGAAAGTTCCCAGCATAAACAAAACTATCAACTACGAACTACGAACCCCATCCGTCTCTATTACTTTCTTAAACCAAGCCGAGAGATAATCTGGCGATAACGTTTTGGTTCTTGTCCACTGATGTATTTGAGCAGAGCCGACCTCTTACCAACCATTTTCAGCAGGCCTCGCCTCGATGAATGGTCCTTACGATGAGCTTTCAGATGCTCGGTCAGCTCATCAATCCTTTTTGTCAGCAGTGCAATTTGAACCTCGGGCGAGCCGGTATCTCCCTTATGAACCTCAAAATCAGTTATAACCTTTTGCTTTTCCTCTGATGTTATCATAGTTTAGGAAAATCCTTTCAGCTTCCTTGTCAGCCGTCATGCAATTACAACAAGACAATGAATTTATATCTTCTAAAATCGCCATTATATTCAAAGTCCGTTATAATTGCAAGCCTTTTTTCCATACGAAAAAAGGCTATTCTTTATACTCTTTGCGGAATCTGCGATGCATTATAAGCGATAATAAGAGGCTGGGCAAAACCTAATTATGCTATTTTTCAACGATTTGTAATATTGAGAAAAAACTCAAACAGGCAAATTCATTTTCGAGCCTGGTAATTTCAAGAATTTCCGACATAATCAATGCTGTCGGCATCCGGTTCGCCCTGCAGATCGATAACAGTAATACTATTGTATTTTTGTGTCTGAACTTTCATTCGTTGGTTGCATTCAGAAGCACAGCATCAGTTTCAGTAAATTTCTGTTCCGGCAATAAAACGTTATTCTTATTTTTTAATGATTCCCAGAGGTTATAAATGTTACTACCGAGAAACACCTGACCTACTTTTTCATCAAACTGGGCGCCGAGATTTTTTCTTATTTCATCCAACGCCCTCTCTATACTCATCGCCGGCCTGTAGGGCCTCTCAGAGGTCATAGCATCAAAGCTGTCGGCAAGCCCGATAATTCTGGCCGCCAGAGGAATCCCTTCGCCAACCAAACCGTTCGGATAACCATTTCCGTCGGGATGTTCGTGGTGACATAAAACAGCGGGTATTATTTCATGCATCTGTTTTATTCCGCTTAAAATACCCGCCCCTATTGAAGGATGTTTTTTTATGCAGTTCATTTCATCTTCCGTAAGTTTTCCCTTTTTGCACAAAACAGCCTCAGAGATGCCGATTTTCCCGATATCGTGCAGAAGACCTGCAAGGTAGATGTTATGTATCTGCTCTCTGTCGAGATATTCCCGTTCAGAGTATTTTTCCGCAATCCACTGTGCAATCAAGGCAACCCGTTCGGAATGGCCTCGCGTGTATCTGTCTTTGGCATCGATGCTGCTTGTAAGGGCTCTCAACGACCCTATGAATAAGTCCCTGAGGTCATTAAAGAGCCTGCCGTTTTCTACAAAAACGGCGCAACTGGTCGCCACCGAATTAAATAATTTTATATCTGCGCTGTCGAAATCCGGTTTATCGAGCCTGTTGACGGCAACCAAAAGGCCGACAAGATAACTGCTGTCACTTTCGCCCGGCGGATGGGAATCTGAATGCCCTCTTCCATAAAGCGGTACCGCTATTATACTTTGGATATTTTCAGGCCAGTCATACTTAAACTCTGAAAAGGCGTTGCTGTCTAAAAGAGCTTCTCTGCCCTGTTCCAGCTCTCTGATTAAACGTTCCCGCAACAGTGTTTTTCCTTCCTCCTCTTCAAGTCCGACAAGACCTGAACCTGCCGCAAGGACAAGATTGTCTGCCGACTCAATTGCGAGCAGAATGGCAATACCCTCAACATTAATAATATCGGCCAGGCTTTCACAAGCCATTTTGAGGTAATTCTGGTCCGGATCGCTGATTTTCATTCCGGCACTGAGTTTGTGTATAAGAGCCAGCTCTTCATACACCTGCGACAATTCTCTGGTAAAGACCATCGCATTTTTCTCAGCTTTTTCCGGGGACTGAAAATTTTCCACAAGCAGGGACAGATAATCCGACAAAATTGCCGATGGCTGTGCTTGCTGCAAACTATGCTTTTTTTGCGAAGCACCGCCGGATGTGATTTGTCCCGGCAGACTGACAATTGCGAAGAGTTGAGGTCGGCCGCCCTCCGATTTCAGGACGGCTGACAAAATCGAGTCATTTTTAAAAAACGGTTGATTGCCCGAAACCGTTTGGGAATTTTTATAAAATTCGATGCACTCTGTTAAAATTGATTTCCAGTCGCTCTCAAGATTGCCGCTTTCGCAGGCAATAATTAACGAGCCTTGCGAATCGCATACCGCAAAATCTGCGCCGAGTCTGTTGACACCTTCTCCAAATTTTTGTAACTGCTCGGTCTGCAGCCTGCTTAACCGGTTTGTTTCCGTCAGTAACATATCATTCTTTCCGGCAGTCGAAGTCACAAATTATCCGGCATTCTTTACGAGGCGACAGGAACTGTATTAAGTATATCCTCAATTTTTTTCAGTAGTTCTCTGGGGCTGAAAGGTTTGCCGAGGCATTCGGATATCTGCAGCTGCTCTTTTTTTTCTTTTTTGATACTGAAACTGCGACCGGTAAGCATAATCACTGGTATAGATTTCAATTGGTCATTTTCACGAAGCTTGCCGACCAGTTCCAAGCCGTTCATAAGCGGCATCTGAATGTCCGTTACGATAATATCGGGCTTTTCAGAACAGGCCAGTTCGAAAGCTTCTGCACCGTTTGATGCGGTAATAACCTCAAAGCCGTTACTTCGAAGCTTAATTGCCACCACGTGAACAATATGTATTTCGTCATCAACGACTAATACTTTTCTGCTTTCCATCAATCGGCCTCCACTATATCCAAATATATTTTCATATATCTATCAAACTTTACCTTCAACTACATCAGCGGCCACCAGAGGTAGTTTAAAACCAAAGGAGCGACTAACTGGTCGTTGGATTCAGCCGGCCTGCTATGGACGTAAGAAGCCGACCGAGCCTGTACCAGCCCAGTCCGAGCCAGATTACGCCCACAGCACAACCAGACAGCCGACAAGTTCTGCTAACGGCTACCTTCTAAACCACTTTTCAGAATCTTTACGCTCCACTTTATCCTGCATAACGCTGTTTATATTCGCTGCATCCTGTGGATTTGCTTCCTTAATAATTCTCTCTTTAAGCCTGAGCGCCTCAAGGTATCCCGGACGAAGCTCAAGTGCACTGTTGACCTCTTTGAGAGCCTGTTCCTTGTTGTTTTCGAGATACAATTTAACGGCCTTGGCATAGCGGTCTTCGGCCTGTCTTGCCCTGTCAATCCACTGAAGCTCCTCTTTGGCGGCCCCCCTCTTGAGGCGGATATCGTTCATCCGCGCCTGCGGGTTCGTCTCAGCAGCTTCATTTATGATGTGCGGCGTCAACAGAACGATTATCTCCTGTCGCTTTACACTATCGGTGGTATTTCTGAATGCAGCACCTATAAACGGCAGGTCGCCGAGTATCGGTATCTGACTTCGGACGGAAATAATCACATCTCTGAACAGGCCGCCGATAACTATTGTTTCACCGTCTTTTACGACTATATTTGTCGCCAATTCTGTCGTTGTTTCATCAGGTATACCGTTGGCCTTCAAATCATAAGTGCTGTCTTTCGGATAGATATCCATACGGATATAGCCGTCGTCGCTAATATACGGTCTGAATGAAAGCTTTGTACCAGCATCGAGAGTTTTTACCGACTGAGTTGTTGATGTCTGCGTTTGATTAGTCGTATCGAGGTATCCTACCTTGGTGCCAATAAAGACCTCGCCGAGCTGCTTATTGACCGCCAGAATCTTTGGATTTGCAAGAATGGTGGTGTCGGTGACGGTTTCAAGGGCGGTAATAAAGGCTGAAACATCATTTTTTCCTGCTATACCCAATCGAAGGCCATTAGTCCTCGCCTGGGCAAAACCAGACGTTTCAATAGGTGTGCCGGCACCGCCTGCAGCAATCTGTCCTATAGGGGAAGTGGCCGCTGAACCGCGGCTGATATCAGTGGTTGTTGTTAAGTCCTGTGTCGCGGCAGTTCCCTCAAGGCTTACACCGTTAAAGAGGTTCAAGTCAACGCCAAGTTCCATATCCTCTGTCAGCAGGACGCTGAGGATTGTTGCCTCAATAAGGACCTGCTTGGGCCTGACATCGACTTCTTTGATAATCTTCTCGGCCTTCTCAATCCTTTCAGGGTAGTCAAAGATTACAATGGTGTCGCTGGTGGCAATAGTGTCGCCGCCGCTGGCCTGCGAGATGGTTTCACCTGTAGGCACGCCCCTCTGTGCCGGGGTGCTGAAACCGACCTGGCCTACGCTGCTGAGAATCGGCGTGATAATTTTTTTCGCCTCTTCTGCGGTAATGTAGGAGAGCGTAAAAACCTTGTAAGTCATTCTGCTTTTGTCTTCCCTCGTAAAGACCTCAATGATGTTTCCCCTCTGTTTCCACACATAATTGTCGCCCATAATCGCATCCATTGCCTCGTTAAATGTCACATCATAAAGATTGGTGACGGTAATGGGACCTTCGACCTTTGGTGAAGGAACGATATTTTTGTTGTATTTAGCGCCGAGGAAACGAAGGACATCCCTTATATCAGCATCCTTTTTGAAGCTGATTGACTGGATTTTGCCGTCGGCGGCAATACTGATGGCGGCATTACCTTCTTCCGGCGCCGGTTTAGCCGGCTGTGCCTGTGGGGCTGACTGGGCCGCGCAGCGCCTTCTTCACCGTATCCAATCGCCACCGCCATCAATACAACCATAACTGTCAGTAAAATAATCCTTCTGGTTACCATTGTTTTTTTGTCGCACATAATTTATTCTCCTGTCTTTTCAGTTTGCGAGCCGCCTTTGTAATTGTTATTGTCTATCAACTACATCAGACAGACCTGCAAGTTTCAGTTTTATTGTTTTTTCCCGACAATTTAACAAAACTTCCATTTCACTGATTTTCACAACCACACATTCATATTTCGTCCCGGACAATCAACAATATCAGTTGGATACGGAAATAAATCCGGTTGCCGCTTCCACTGACACCGTGACAGTTTTGCCGCCGGCTTTCAGTGTTACTACTCCACCGCTGCTCGGGCTGCCTAATGAGTCAAAATCTACCTCCGAACCGGCAAAACTGACACTGTTAATGTTGACCTGACTTACCCTGCTGTCGGCCTTGAAATTGACTGCATACGGCTCTCCAGCGTTCACGGGGTGTGTTATGATTCCGTTTGGGTCTTCGAGTCTGTAACTTTCAGCGGTTGTATTAAAAATCACCTTGTATGTTTTCTGTCTGCTGATGGCCATACTCTTTGCGTATTCGAGATCGGCGGCAATCATATCCGCAGCGGCACGGACCTGAATATCACCTGCGGAGCCCATCATCGGCAGCACCAAAAGAGCCGCTATTGAAATAATCACTATCACAACGATTATCTCTATCAAAGTAAAACCGTTCCATTTTGTTTTTAACTTTTGCATTTTTATCGCCCTTCTGTCCTCTATAAAACAAGGACGTCGTGCGCATTATGTCCGCCTGCGGCGGATTCCAATATTCTTGTTTCGACTCGTTGGTAATGCATCTTAAACACCGTTTTTAATAAAGAAAACAGTCGATTTGGCTGCGGCTGGCCGGCCTCCTTTCCGTCGAATAATTATCGCCCTTTGCTGCTCGTCTTGACGCCCCGCTGCACCGATACAGATGCCACTTTCAATACTGCCGGCATTTACCGCCGACAAAATCCCCGCAATCGTTAAAAGAGTTGGGTTTGAAAAAGGTTATTTCGGGATAAAGCTGTGAAAATCCGGCAGCGGATTAGTCGCTGATATTCTGATAAGTTTTTTCGTTACTTACAATAAAGGCCGATAAAAACCCTTTTGTTCAATTCCATCTATACATCAAAATTGTCTTCAATTCCTGTTTGCTGCTTCCTTTGCTCTGAAAAACAGCACTGCCGAACAGGCAAAGCCGAGGATAACAACTGCCATCATCGCCTCTGTGAGCGTAAAACATTCAAATTTTTTATTCGGCATTCTTCGCATAATCTACATATTTAATGCCGGTTTCAACAGACACAATTTCCCGTTATGTATTTAACCGAAAGGAAAAAGACAAAAATTTTGGCAAAAAAAGCTGGCCAGTTTTTCAAAACCGGCCAGCTTATAAACTTTAACCTGATTCTGCCTCTGTTCAGGAAATCAGAACAGGGCAGACGTTGCCAAGCTTACCACGTCTGATGTGCTGCACTATCAGCGGTAGTATCAGCACCCGCATGGAATTCTGCACTATACGTTCCTGTTACGGTGTAGACCCAGTCAGAACCGTTGTCAGCGCCTACGGAACTACCGCCTGTGAACGGGTTAAGCGGAACTGACGGCAGATAAGACATACCATTGGCATCCTTTACAGTCATTGCTGTCACAAAATTAGCGAGAGTAGGAGGCGTGTCATTGTTGCGAAGCTTATAAAGCTCAAGCTGCGCACGAACCGTCTGGAGATTGCTCTTCAGATTCGCCCCTTTCGCCTCTGTGCTGGCATTGGTGAACTGCGGAATCACTATCGCCGCCAGAATACCCAGAATTACAACGACAATCAGAATTTCGACCAGTGTAAAACCTTTTCTTGTTCTCATTTTTTTGCCCTCACTATAAATTGTAGTAAAATAGTTTTGCTCTCAATTACTTGCGTCTTGTTTCGATAAAACAGCGTTTTGCTGTTGCTGCTATCGTCTCAAACAACCTACGACTTTATAAACCCGTATTTTTTGCCTCTGATACCCCCCCAAAAAAATGAAAAAATTCTCTTCTTTACTTCTTTAATCCCAAATTGCCTGCCTGATTGCCTTTTCCCCCGAAAGTTAAAGTCCGAAAAAGACCGCAGCGACACTATTTGTATCATCTGTCAGGCGGCAAAGTAAAATATAGAAAACAAATCTGCCAATGCCAAACGTATAAAGGAAAAAATTTCAGGCAGGCACAAGACCTGATGAAATGCGGTTATTATTGTATCGAATGTATCGTTTGTAATGCTTAACAGGCAAGCCCGATGATTTCATTTATTTAGATTGATATATTCGGGCAGATTTTCAATAAAAATTTTTCTTGCGTTCTCTCCCTGATGAGACAGCGTTATACGGACGTAATTTATACCTTTTAATGCCGGAGACACTCTGTCCGCCCACTCAATCAGGACAACCGAATTCGGATAACAAAAATCATCGAAACCTGTCTTCTCAAATTCTTCAACGGATTGCAGTCTGTAGGCGTCAATATGATAAATATCGAATCTGCCTGAATACTCATTGACAAGAACAAAGGTCGGGCTGTTGACAGTTTCCGCATCTTCCCCTGCCGGCGCCGGAGGCTATGCCTTTCGTAAGATACGTCTTGCCGCTGCCCAAAGGGCCGGTCATCGCAATAACCTCGCCGCCTCTGAGCTGCCTGCCAATACAGCGGCCGAGTTCAATAGTTTGGTCAACCGAATTTGACAAAAAATCACAATCCATAAAAAATGCCTAATTCGCCGCGTTGCGAAAGCGAACGCGCCGCAACGGGTCGGCTAAATGGTCGTAGCCTGCCGGCTGAAGCCTGCGAATCTTGCCGGCGATTGTCTTGATTTGCATTACTTTCGTATCCGTAATTATCCCTACTGCGGTGACAGGCGGTTTTTTGTTCCAGCGGGCACGCAGCTTTTTATACTCCTTTTTTGAGAGCGTAAAAAGCAGCTCAAAATCCTCGCCGTCATTTAACGCAGCAGACAGAGGGTCTTTATTCCTTTTGGCATCCTTCGATATCGGAATCTGCTCGGCAAATAACAGAGCGCCGACGCCGCTTTGCCGACATATTCTATTCAAATCAGTGCTTAATCCATCGCTGATGTCCATCATTGAATGAATAACAACAGTCTGTGCAAGTTCAAGAGCCTCTCTGACCCGCGGCTGGAAACGCAGGTGCCTGCCGAAACCGGCGCCGCCGAGCGTCCCCGTGACGCAGATAACGTCACCGACTTTCGCACCGTTTCTCCGGAGCGGCTTTGTTTTGCCCGGCTTGCTTATCATAGCGACATTTATCACAAACGGCGTCCTCCCCTTCCAGACTGTAATGTCCCCGCCGACAAGTGCGCATTTGTATTTGTCAGCCGCCTCGATAATGCCTGCGTGCAGTTGTTTAAGCTCTTTTACTCCATATCCTTTCGGCAAGGCAACGCTTACAACCGCAGCGACAGGAACGGTCGCCATAGCGGCACAATCGCTCAAGTTGACCGCCATTGCCTTGTAGCCGACTTGTTTGAGCGCGTCCTTTCGCATGTCGAAATGCACGCCATCGAGAAGCATATCAGTTGTAATAAGGACCGGAGTTCGGCCGGCTAAACGAATCTCGGCCATATCGTCGCCGATACCAATCGGAAAAAATTTGGGCGGCAATTTCCTCTGCCCGGCGAACCAGGCGGCTATCTGGTCTTCCTTATTCCTCATCGTTTTGAAAGCTGCTTTTTCCAGAAAGCGATTTGCTCACCGGCCTGTTTAACTCCAGCGGCGCCGCTGGTTGCATATCTTTTTACAACATTTTCTGCTCCGAGGTATCGATAAACATCCCGCTCAATTTGCGGACAATACCTTTTGAATTCGGACAAATCCAGATGAGCAAGTTTTTTTCTGTTTTTTTCGCAAAAAGAAACTAACCGGGCCACAATGCCGTGAGCTTTTCGAAATGCAATTTTTTTTAGGACGAGATATTCCGCCAGGGCTGTCGCATCGAGAAAACCCTCATCGAGACCGGATTTTATATTATCGACATTAAATTCCGTATTGGCGACAATAGCACGGGCCATATCGACAGATGCTTCAATGGTATCTGCCGCTGCAAAGGTGTGAATTTTATCATCCTGCAGGTCGCGATTGTAGCCTGAAGGCAGGCCCTTTAAGATTGTCAACATACCAACAAGAGAACCATAAACAGTGCCGGTTTTGGAGCGAATAAGTTCGAGCATATCGGGATTGCGTTTTTGCGGCATCATACTTGAGGACGTGCAGTAGCTGTCGTCGATGCGAATAAAATCAAACTCGCCGGTCGAAAAAATCATCCAGTCCTCTGCCAATCGCGACAGGTGCGCTGCAATCAGGGCGCAATCAAAGATAAATTCCGCACAAAAATCCCTGTCGGAGGTCGCATCGATACTGTTCCCGCTAACCTGAGGGAAGCCAAGCTGCCCGGCTGTGCTGTTGCGGCTAATCGGGAGTGTGCTGCCTGCAATCGCGCCGCTTCCGAGAGGCGAGACATTCAGCAGGCTGCTGCAGTTTCCAAGCCTGATAAAATCACGTTCAAACTGTTCAACGAAACTTAGCAGGTATGCAGGCAAAACTATCGGCTGGGCCCGCTGAAGGTGCGTATATGACGGACATACAACATCCGGATATTTTTGAGCCGTTGCGACAAAGACCTTCTGAAGTAATGTTATTTTATCCTTTACAACTTCAATCTCATCTCGCATCCACAGCCGCATATCGGTAGCGACCTGGTCGTTTCGGCTGCGGCCTGTGTGCAATTTTCTGCCGACATCGCCGGTTTTTCTAATCAGCGCCGCCTCAATAGCCATATGAATATCTTCATCAGCCTCGTCGAATTTAAATCTTCCTTGTGAAATTTGCGCTCTATCCGAAGCAAACCATTCCTGATTTGCCGGAATTGTGCCTTACTTATCAGGTTCTGTTCAGAGAGCATCTGACTATGGGCAATAGATGCTGCGATATCGTATTTATAAAGCCGCTTGTCGTAAGACAGCGATTGCACAAAATTAACTGCCATTTCAGATGGACTGCCTTTGAGACGCTTTTCCCAGCTTCTCTGTTTTTTTGCCATTTAAATTCTCCCAAAAATACATATTCTTTATGAAAATCATAAAAGGCCAATGAACATAAGTCAAGGAAAGAGAAAACAGGAATTGCAAAATATATTGCCTGAGCTATGTATCTATGCTGTTTTGGGTTCTGCCGGCACTTCCGCTTACAGAAATTGTGACAGTAAAGACCGTGCCTTTGCCGTATCGGCTTTGAAAACTGATATTTCCACAGATTTTACAATACTTATCCGCTCCACGCTATACGCTTTTTTCTGACACGGGTTAAACACAGGATTTTCACAGATTTGCAGGATTGACATAAAACCCTTTTTGTCGGACAATATCCGAATAAATTATTGGATAAAGAAAGTAATCTGAGATTATTTGGAGAGATATGGCAAAGAAACCTGCATCCGATTCTAAAAAGGCTGCGTCGGTCGGCAAACCATCTGCTCTTGTCGATACGCGGGTAATCTATTGTGGCGATAACCTCGACCAGCTTAAAAAACTCCCCGATGAATGTATCGACCTGATTTATATCGACCCGCCTTTTAATTCCAACCGCAACTATGAAGTCTTCTGGGGTGAGACAAAGGAAAAACGCTCATTCGAAGACCGCCACGCCTCGACTCAGGCATATATAGAATTTATGCGGCCGCGCTGTATCGAACTCCACCGCGTCTTAAAGAAAACCGGCGCATTCTATTACCACTGCGACTGGCACGCCTCTCACTATGTCAAAATTATGTTAGACCAGATTTTCAGCGAAAATCAGTTCCAAAACGAAATTATCTGGAAACGCAGAACGGGTTCGAGCCAACTTGAAAATCGTGGAATGTATGGCGTTTGTACAGACTCAATACTTTTTTATACGGCTGACAAAGATTATACTTTTACTACACCATATTCATTTGATGCAAAGGGATATAAAGAATATGTTGAAAAATTTTTCCGCCACGTTGATGAAAGCGGCCGAAAGTTCCGAATTGACAATTTAGCGAATCCAGCACCTCGACCTAATCTAATGTATGAGTATAAAGGTTATAAACCTCCTAAAAACGGTTGGGCTATTTCCAAAGAAAAGATGGAACAATGGGACAAAGAAGGCCGCTTGTATTTTCCCAAAGATCCTAATGGTCGTATACAGCGAAAAAGATTTCTTGATGAGCTAAAAGGTAAACCTGTTCAGAATCTATGGGACGACATTGAGCCTCTTTCATCCCATAATGCCGAACGTCTTGGCTATCCAACGCAAAAACCTTTAGCTCTGCTTGAAAGGATAATCAACGCTTCTAGTAATCCCAATGACATTGTTCTCGATGCTTTTTGCGGATGCGGAACGGCTCTTGTTGCCGCTGAAAATCTTGGTCGTCAGTGGATTGGAATTGATATTTCTCCGACTGCCTGTCGCGTAATGGCGAAGCGTCTGCGCGATGTCTGCAAAATAAAAGAAGATGAAAAACTCTGGCAGATTGGCCGCGGCTTTGTCGTCCGAGACCTGCCGTGGACGATTGAGAAGTTGCGAGAGATACCACCATTTGAATTTGAGAACTGGGCAGTTATTGCGCTTGGTGGTAAGCCGAATGTCGCCAAGGTCGGTGATATGGGAATTGATGGCCGAATCTATCCCATCTCGGCTATTCCCCAAAAGAAGGCGGATGAGCTTAAATTTATGGATGTATGGTATCCGATACAGGTCAAGCAGAAAGACAAAGTTGGCCGTCCCGACATCGATTCTTTTGAGGCCGTTATGATGCGTGAAGACCGCACAAAGGGCTTTTTCATTTCGTTTGACTATTCCGGCGATGCTATGAGCGAGATACAGGCCTTTTTCAAAAAGACCGGCAAAAGTATTATTGCCCTTACCGTCAAAGACATTCTCGATGAACAAATCGCCTACAAACTGGCGTAGGAAAATAAAATGGCAACGGAAAAAATAACTACAAAAACATATGTGATTGAAAATATAAACAACGTTATTGAGATTGGCACCAAATTAACCTTAAGTTGGTTCAGAGGTCAACCAAAGGTCTATGGCAACATTACCCCAAAATTATTCCGTGAGGAAATACCAGATAGATCCCTGGATTATGAATGGTCCCTTATTACAAATTTCATGCTTGGTGCCCCCACTCTCTCTTCTTATATTCCATCCCGAGATAATGACTATCTCACGTGGCTTTTTTTAGCTCAACATCATGGCTTACCGACTAGACTATTAGACTGGACAGATAGTGTTCTTGTTGCATTATTCTTTGCCGTTAATGACTTCCCTGATAGTCCTGGCGAGCTATGGGCCATGAACCCCATTCGCTTAAACTGCTGCACAGGTCATACTTCGATTGCAACTCCAAATGATCCGGAAGTCAGATTTTTTGCGTCGGAGCCTCATGCCCCCTCTGAAACTTTAACCAAAGAATTTAAACTAAACAGTCCGCCTGAAAGGCCCAAAGCACTTTTTCCTCCCCTGAATTTTCCTCGCATGATTGCTCATTTGAGCCGATTCACTATTCACCCAGTTCCCAATCCGGGCAATTCAATACCTGATCTCTTACCAGATGAAGATTATTTAGTACGCTACATCATACCTTCCGACAACGACAAGAAAAAGAAACTACTGGAAGACTTGGAAGCCTTGGGAATCTCAAAAACTACTATGTTTCCCAACCTGGATTCTCTCGCCGAAGATGTAAGACAACGTCATAGTAGCCCTCTATCAGCTTCTACTTTACAAAAACCCCCAATGTGTGCAGGTGAATATAAACTTCCCTAACCTCTACAACCTAATCCCCAAAGAAATAAAAATCGTGGAAGGGGCAGCAAATCGATGATATTAAATGAAAAAGAACAAAAAGTTTTGAGAACGATAACAAGATGGTTTCGGGAAGGCAAAAACGATATTGGTCGGGATACCGCAATAGCAGAATTACAGATTAGTGATTCCGAATACAACACTATTATGCCTTTGATGGAAAATATTGGTGCAATCGAAGCAATGCACGGTCAACCGAGTGATGGGCCTAATTATATTGCGTTAGATTTTACACCTCTGTTCTATAGTGAGCAACTTGTTCGCCAAATAGACGAACAGATTGAGAGTGAAAAGAGGGCAGTTCTTTCAGACTTTGTTCAACAGTTGCAGTCACATGTCCCGCAGAATCCTCGGACTGCTAATAAATCCATAACTAAAGATTACAAAAAATGTAAAAGCTTTATAAAAAGGCTTAGAAAAATAGAAAAGATCACTGCCCCCGACAAACGTGGTGAAGCTTTATCAAACTTAACTAAAGACATGAGACAGAATGGCTTTGATTTTCCAATTGTATATCATCAAACCACTAAAAATGTTTTACAGCTTCTCAATAAACAGATTCGCGAGGTCAAAATTGAAAAACGCAAACGTTTATGGTTCTTGATAAAAACACTATCAATAATTATTGGAATAGTAGCAAGCGTAATGACCATTATTTTATTCGTTCTTCACTTTTTACCTTATCTGTCATTAATCTGGAAATCATTGTCTACATTTTTAATTTTTGCTGCTTGTCCGCCGTAAGTTTACTGAAGGCGGATGTAATTTTGCTCTTTGATTTTTAATTTTTGATTTTCTTTTCTCTGTACCCTCTGTGGCAAATTTGTTGTTGGTCTGTCGTCTGGAGTCTGTAGTCTGGAGTCTTTAATAATCAGTGTTAATCCGTGTCTGATAATTTTCTATTTTCTACCGAACAGGCCTTTTTGTCAAAACTTACTTTGTCTTTCTTTTCGCTGACTTTAAAAGAATCCGCCTTCGGCGGATTCGTGGACAAGAAAAAATCATCGTTGAAAGCTTGCTTACATAAGAGAATTTTTTCGAGAACACCCAAGTCAGCGAAAAACCCTCTGTGTCCTCTGTGGCTAATTAAATCCGTGTAAATCCGCGTAATCCGCGGCTAATTTTCTCTGCCCCCTTTGCCCTTGTGCTTTTTCAACTTGGACACTTGTCCGCCTGCGGCGGATTGAACATTGGAAATTGGACATTCCTTCGCCCCCTGCCCACCCGCCTGCGGCGGACTCAATTCAATTCTATCATACCTGCAAATTTGAGATCGTAATTTACACAAGCAAAATCAGTTCATAACTCATATCATCAAGTTCAACGATGACAACGCAAGGCTGGCCCGTAAGCCAGTCCGTTGCCTCGCCCGGATTGACAATTAAGGTTTTGCCGACCGTTCTTATATCCTGCCTGTGGGTATGTCCGTAAATGACCAAATCATATTTGGAGCTTGCTGCAACCTCGTTGATTGCATCCGGCCTGTGGGTCATAAAAACTCTTCTGTCTGCAATCTTATCATTATAAACGCTATCGTAAACTTCGCCGCCGAAACCTTCTATTGCATTTTTTAAATGTATCTTTTCGCCGTCGCAATTTCCGAAGACAGCAACAAACTTTGCCTCCTTCAGGTCGGCAAAGGCCTTTGCTGTAAAAGGCGATACTATATCGCCGGCGTGCAGGACATATTTTACCTGCCTTTTATTAAATATTTCGATTGCCTTGATTACATTGCTGTGATGGTCGTGAGTATCGCTGATAATACCTATCTTCATAATTATCCCTGCGGTTATTAAACCAATTCCCTCAATTACAATATAATGGAAATATCCGTCGCCGTCAAAATTAAATTTTTTTGTCCGTCATTCACCTTTTATTTCTCTGTTCCCTATAGTATAAGAAAGGTATGAAACTGATACTTTATATGATTGCAGCTCCATTGTTTCTCATCTCGATGGCAGCCTATGTATTTGTCGAAGTCCGTATGAGAAGGCAGGCCGACCGGCACCTCGATGAGATTTACTATGAATTTGAGGACCAGATTCCTGCCCTTAAACGATACAACAAATGGTCGCATCTTACCTTCGCCTCTGCGTGCCTTGCCGCCCTGCTTTTATTCCTCGCTTATGTTCTCTGAATTATTCTGTACCAAAAAACAATCCGCTTTTTTCACACTGTTCAACTGTTAAAAAACAAAAACGACTACAGATTCTAAATCCGTAGTCGTTCTATATATATATATCCCCAAAATGATTATCTATCGTTATCTATGAATTAAACTGAATCGCTATACCAATGCTGGCATCCTTCAGGATGCTTTCTCTGACAATCCTCACAATCTTCCCGCTCTTTATCCGTGCATAAGCACCTTTTTCCTTTGCCAACTGCTCCGTGCGGGGGAAATTCAGCTCAATGGTATTACCTGTCTTGACCGGTGCCGTCACAGGCATTGTCAGAAAAACGCCCGTCTTGCTGATATTCGAACTTCTTGCGTTGAAGAACCTGTGAGCCGCCGGAATCCAAACGCTAACTGGCCAGGAAAGTTGCGTCCTGCCTTCTTTTCTCTGCTCTGTTAGGGTATTCATAGCTAATCTCCCAAAAAATTAAGTCGTTCCTTCAATAATAAGATTTTTATCGTCAATGTTAATTTGGGAAGTTTAGCGTAAATGGCAAATTACAATGAATTATAAAATTATTTATAATATTACCCAAATTAACATTTAATCGTTATTTTTATGGGTCTTTCTATGAGAAAATTTTCGAATTTTTTTAAAGCATCTACTGTTCTGATGAAAAAATCACCCTTGCCATTGCTGGCCAGCCACAGGCAGGTACGGCAATCATTCGCTTTGGAACGCTTCCTTGATAAACGACACAAGGACATGCAATCCGGCCTCGCAACGAGGTGTTTTCTGCAAAACATTTTCGCAAACTCAGTCAAAATCTTGAGAGTTCCGAAAAATCAGGGCTTGTTTGAAGGAGCAATTTACTGTATTTTTATCGGCTTATGAAAACTGAAATCGTCGAAATCAATACTGAAAGAATAAATATCAATGAAATTAAAAAAGCTGCAAAGCTAATCGATGAAGGCAATCTCGTAGCATTTCCTACCGAAACCGTTTATGGAATAGCCTGCAGGGCAAATAATGATTCTCTGCAAAAGTTAAGCATAATCAAAAACAGGGCAGCCGACAAATATTACACCCTCCACATTGATAAGCCGGAAAAAGTCAGGCAATTTGTGCCAACAACAGGTCTGCGTGCCGGAAAATTGATTCAAAAAGCCTGGCCGGGGCCTCTGACAATCGTCTTTGAATTAGAGCAGGCAGAATTAGAAAAACAAAAGCAAAAAATCGATAGAGAAGTCTTTGAAAACCTGTATGCGGATAACTCCATTGGTGTCCGCTGCCCAAATCATCCCGTTGCATCAATATTACTATCTTACACCAATTTTCCGGTTGTCGCACCAAGCGCAAATCTCACAGACCAGCCCCCTGCCACCGACGCTCAACAGGTTATAGAGAGCCTGCGGGGCAAAATTCCGCTTATCCTCGACGCAGGCCCCTGTAAATATAAAAAGAGCAGCACCGTAGTAAAAATAGGTCTGGCCGAGACAACTATCCTGCGGGAAGGCGTATTTTCACAAAAAGATGTCAAAGAAATGTCGCAGATTAAGTTTTTGTTCGTCTGCACAGGCAACAGCTGCAGAAGCCCTATGGCCGAAGGTTTCTTCCAAAAATATTTAGCCGAAAAACTGAAGTGCAATGTTGACCAGCTCGAAAAAATGTGTTATAAGACTTACTCGGCAGGCACGATGGGTATTTCAGGTCTGCCCGCGAGTGCAGAGGCCGTCAATGCTTGTGCTGCAAAAGGGGTTGATATCAGAACCCACGTAAGCACAGGATTGACAAAAGAAATAATAGAAGATTGCGACTTAATATATGTAATGACCAGTTCGCACCGCCTGCAGGTCATCGAGATTGCACCGCAGGCCTCCGAAAAATGCCTGATGCTGGCGGAAGTCGATATTCCCGACCCGATCGGTCAAGAACAGCAAATATACAATTTTTGTGCCGAAATAATTGAAAAAGCTGTAAAAGAAAGGATTAGGGAGCTGAAATTATGAAAATCGTGATAGGAAGCGACCACCGCGGCTTTGTTGCAAAAGAACAAGTCAAGGCGATTATAACCCAGTTAGGACATCAATATATTGATGTCGGCACAAAGGATAATAACCCTGCTGATTATCCTGATATTGCATACATGGCAGCAATGGCTGTTTCAAAGGGCGAGGCAGACAGGGCAATCCTTATCTGCGGAACCGGCATAGGTATGTGTATCGCCGCAAACAAAGTAAAAGGTATAAGAGCAGCCCTATGTCACGACGAACTTACCGCCCAGATTTCACGTCACCACAACGATTCAAACGTGCTGTGCCTGTCAGGCGATATGACAGGCGAAGTGCTTCTGCGCAAAATTGTCGAAGCCTGGCTTACAACCGATTTCAGTGGCGGCCGCCACTTAAGAAGGATAAATAAAATTTCCGCCATCGAAAACGGAAAAAATCCGGCACAGATAACCACCTAATCGAAATGAAATAATACGCCAGGATTTATACTTTTGTGGATACGGATTTCGACTTTTTCCCAACAACTTCTATCGCAGCCTTTATCCTTTGCTTTGCAGGACCAGTTTTGCGTCGCAGTTGAGCGGTCAAGGGTTCTCCCAACCTTCGGAGTTTATCATATCGTTTGGAAAGCAGATCCTCGGTGCCGAGCCGCTTTAACTCACGAAGCGTTTTTACGACGTATCTTTCAACATTATCAATAGTGTCGTGTATATTTCGATGTGCCCCGCCGAGAGGTTCAGGGATAACCACATCGATGAGGCCTAATTTGAGCAAATCTTTGCTGGTAAGTTTCAGCGCCTCGGCGGCGTCCGGCGCCTGTGAACCGTCGCGCCAGAGAATCGCCGCACAACCCTCGGGCGAAATCACCGAATAATAAGCAAATTCGAGCATTGCGAGCCTGTCGCCGACACTGATGCCCAAGGCCCCGCCCGAACCGCCCTCGCCGATAACAATACAGATAATCGGAACCGGCAAAACCGACATCTCCAATAGATTAACGGCAATCGCCTGCGCCTGTCCTCGCTCCTCGGCGCCGATGCCCGGATATGCACCTGGCGTATCAATGAACGTAACGATGGGGATATTATACTTGGCGGCAAAATTCATTTTCGCAATGGCCTTGCGGTAACCTTCAGGATTTGCACAGCCGAAATTGCAGGCAATCTTTTCCTTTGTAGCCTTTCCTTTATCCTGGCCGACAATCAGGACCTTTTCTGTCCCAATTTGCCCCAGGCCTGTTATTATCGCCTTGTCATCGCCGAAGCACCTGTCGCCGTGCAGCTCGTGAAAATCGTTAACCATAAACTGGAGATAATCATTCAACAGCGGTCTCTTGGGGTGTCTTGCTACCTGAACCGTCTGCCACGCCGTCAGGTTAGAATAAATTCGCTTTAACTGGTCAACCTGCCCTTTCTGCAGCGAGCAAATCTCGGCAGAATAATCGATTCCCTTTGCGGAGCTTAATTTTGTAAGCTCGCTTATCTGGCGGTCAATGTCGGCAATTTTCTCTTCGAAGGCAAGATAATCGCCGCCGCTTATATTGTTTTGGTTATTTGGCATATTGAATTTTCTAATATCTAATCTTTTCTTCCCGCTACCATTAAAATTGGCCCTCGACGCTGCTCGGGACATTGCTGCCTAAAAAAACAGCCCACAAACTTGCGGGCCAGACTTTCATATTGCCTTGCCTGCTCCGTCAGCATTTTCCCATACTTCCTATTTTCATATACTAACAAATATTAAGCCAAACTAAAAGAAAAAAATTGACTTCTGAAACTATCTGCTATAATTGTCTGGCTGAATAATTGTTGGTATCTTTTTCCATAAGGTCTTATAATTGAAAGAGTTAAAACAAATAACAGTAATAGGTCTCGGCCTGCTGGGCGGCTCAATAACCCGCTCTGTATGTCAAGGCCTGCCAGCCGTTAAAACAGTTGGTTATTCTCATCGGCCATCAACCAGAAGAAAGGCAAGACGGCTTGCAATCGCCCATCAGGTTGTCGAAACAATAGCAGAAAGCGTCGCCGGTGCCGATATTGTTATCCTTGCAACACCCATTTACACCTTTGAGCAAATCTTTAAGCAGATTGCCGGCTATCTGCCCGCAGGCTGCATCGTAACCGATATCGGCTCGACAAAGGTTTTGCCTTGTCGCTGGGCGGCAAAATACCTGCCGGATACTGTTCATTATGTCGGGTCACATCCCATCGCAGGTTCCGAACAGAGAGGCCTCGAATTTGCCAGAGACGATTTGTTCGAGCAAACATACTGCATACTCACCAGAACAAACAAAACCAACGGAACAGCACTGCAGACCCTCAAAGAATTCTGGATGCGGCTCGGCTGCATAGTGAAAATTATGTCGCCGGTTATGCACGACAAAATCCTTGCAAATATAAGTCACCTGCCTCACGTTGCCGCCGCTGCTCTGGTCAACCTGCAAAACAAAGATGAGCTTAAGCTGGCCGGCAAAGGTTTTGTGGATACATCGAGGGTCGCATCCGGGCCTGCCAATATATGGGCTGACATACTGTTGACGAATACGAAAAACGTCACCGGCGGCATTGACAAAACAATAGCTGAACTGAAAATGCTGCAGAAGGCAATCAAAAAAGGCGACAGAAGCGAACTCGAAAAACTGCTCAATGCAGCAAGAACAAAGCGGAATGCGATGATAAAATATAAAATGAAGAAAAGGGAATTGATTCAGTGAAACAGTGGCGTTTCGAGGTCTTTAACAAACCAGATTTTGTCGATGTCCAAGGGGTGAGCATCCTCGAAAGTATTCGCGAAGTGGGGATTACGGGCATTGAGGCAATTCAGTCAGCGAGGGTTTTTCTGATTGAAGCCGATTTCGATACAGAATCTGCGAACCGAATTGCAAGGGAAATCCTGACCGACCCTGTCTGTGAACAATACTATATCGGCAGAAGCAAGGCGCCGGCAGGCCTGGCAAGGGCAACATTAGTCGAGGTCCACCTCAAAAGCGGCGTGACTGACCCCGTCGCCGAGTCGGTGACAACCGCAATTGCCGATATAGGCTGTCAGGTAGCCAACGTCAGAACCGCGAGGAAATATCTTCTACTCGGTGAAGTGAACACTAAGCAGATAGATATTATAACAAAGAAGGTTCTGGCGAATGACTGCATTGAGGAAGTGGTCATCGGCAACGAATCAGAACCCCCAGCCCCGCATCTAAAACCCTACGAACTGAAAATAGTCCGTTTGCCCATCAGGAGTCTCAACGATGAACAACTGACCTCGCTGAGCGGGAAAATGGACCTGTTTTTGAATTTAATTGAGATGCGAACAATCCAGAATTATTTTAAGCAGATAAACAGAGACCCGACCGACGTGGAGATGGAGACACTCGCACAAACCTGGAGCGAGCATTGCGTCCACAAAACGTTCCGAAGCTCAATAGATATGACAATCGACGGCAGGGAAATTCACTACGACAATCTGCTTAAAGAAACCGTCTTTAAGGCTACTAAAATGCTTAATAAGCCCTGGTGCATATCGGTTTTTGAAGATAACGCCGGCGTCGTGGAATTCGACGAGGAGGCGGCTGTCTGCTTCAAGGTAGAAACACACAACCATCCATCGGCACTTGACCCGTACGGCGGCGCAGCTACCGGCATAGGCGGGGTCATACGCGACCCGATGGGGACAGGAATGGGTGCAAGACCTATCGCCAATACCGATATATTCTGCTTCGGCGAACCTGATATAAAAATGGAAGATGTCCCCAAAGGCGTCCTGCATCCGAGAAGGATTATGAAGGGCGTCGTGGCGGGAGTTCGCGATTACGGCAACCGTATTGGAATTCCAACCATAAATGGGGCGGTTTATTTCGACAAGAGATATATGGCCAACCCGCTGGTCTTCTGCGGAAATATAGGTATTATGGATAGAAATAAATGTTTTAAGCATCCGCAGTCAGGCAATCTGATTATTGTTGTCGGCGGCCGGACGGGCAGAGACGGCATACACGGCGCAACATTTTCAAGCGGCCAGATGACACACGAACACGAGACAATCTTTTCGCACGCGGTCCAGATAGGCAACGCCATAACCGAAAAGAAGATGCTCGATTGTTTGCTTGAAGCAAACAGAGCCAATCTGTATGAAGCCATCACCGACTGCGGAGCCGGCGGTTTAAGCAGCGCAGTCGGAGAGATGGGTGCAAATCTCGGTGCGGAGGTTGACCTCGAAAAAGTGCCGCTGAAATATACAGGCTTAAATTACACCGAAATATGGATAAGCGAGGCACAGGAAAGAATGGTCGTTGCCGTCAGGCCGGAAAACCTTGAATTAATAATGAAGATTTTTGAAAGCGAAAATGTCGAGGCTACAGTCATCGGAAAATTCACTGCCGATAAGAAACTTAAACTGCGCTATAATGGGCAGTCTGTCGGCGAACTGGATATGGATTTTCTCCACGAAGGAGTCCCGAAATATTTGCGCAAGGCAGTCTGGAAAAGGCCGGACATCGCAGAGCCGAATCTGCCTCAAAAAAACAATTATAATGAAGACCTGCTGAAGATTTTGTCATCATATAATGTTGCGAGCAAGGAATGGGTGATTCGTCAATATGACCACGAGGTTCAGGGCGGCTCGGTTGTCAAACCGCTGACGGGGGTATCCAACGATGGGCCAAGCGACGCAGCGGTGATAAAACCGAAATACAAAAGCGAAAAAGGCCTGGCCATAAGCTGCGGTATGAACCCGCTGTATGGCGACATCGACCCATACTGGATGGCGATGGCAGGTATCGATGAAGCGATACGGAACATTGTCTCTGTCGGCGGCAAGTTCGACAGGATTGCCCTGCTTGATAATTTCTGCTGGGGCAACTGCACGAGGCCTGAAACACTTGGCCAGCTTGTTCTTGCAGCACAGGCTTGTTTCGACGGCGCACTTGCTTTTGGTGCGCCTTTTATTTCCGGCAAGGATTCGCTCAATAACGAATTTGAATGCGAAGACGCCAACCGAATCGCAATCCCGCCTACGCTACTGATAAGCGCAATGTCGCTGGTCGATGATGTCGGCAAATGCACAACTATGGATGTTAAAAAGCCGTCAAATCTGCTCTTTATTGTGGGATTGACAAAAAATGAGCTTGGCGGCTCTCACTACTACAAAATTAACGGCGAAATTGGCGCAAACGTTCCGAAGGTTGACCTCCAGATCGCACCGAAAATTGCCGCCAAAATATCTGAGGCGATTGAAAAGGGGCTGGTCGCCAGTTGCCACGACTGTTCGGAAGGCGGACTGGCGACAGCGCTGGCGGAAATGGCATTTGCGGGCAGTTTCGGCATCGAGGCAGATTTGCGGGGGCTGCCGAAATCGGTTGACTGCCTGCGAAATGTTGTGCAGCTTTTCAGCGAATCAACATCTCGGTTTATCGTCGAGGTTGAATTGTCCAATTTTGATGCCTTCGCAAAGATGTTTCTGAATCTGCCATTCGGCCAGATTGGAAAGGTAATTGCAGCAAAAAAACTGATTATAAAATCTTACGATGGCCGGGCAATTGTAGATGTCGAGCTGGATTCTCTCAAAAGAGCTTGGCAGAAAACTTTCGACTGGAAATAGGTTTTTTACGGTCTAATTATGATAAAAGAAGTTAAGGCGATAGTTTTGCGGGCGGCGGGGATAAATTGTGACCTCGAGACACAATACGCACTTGAGCTGGCAGGCGCCAAGGCAGAACGCATTCACATAAACCGGCTCATTGAAAACAAAGGATTACTCGACGAATGCCAGATTCTGGTTTTTCCGGGGGGTTTCAGTTACGGCGACGATGTGGCAGCAGGCAAGATTCTGGCAAATCAGGTAACCAATCACTTAAAACAGGCTGTTCGCAAATTCATTAACGACGGCAAATTGGTTCTGGGAATCTGCAACGGCTTTCAGGTTCTGGTCAAGACAGGTTTACTGGGCGGTTTCGACACAAATGGCCAAAAGGACGTCACTATTACTTATAACGACAGCGGCAAATTCGAGGACCGCTGGGTCTATCTGTCGCCGCAGACAACCAAATGTGTTTTTATCGAGCCGGGAAGACAAATATATCTGCCTATTGCGCACGGCGAAGGCAAGGTTGTCGCAAGGAATACGGAAACGCTTGAAAAACTGAAGCAGAATAATCTTATCGCCTTTAAATATGTCGATGAACACGACAACGAGGGCGGCTATCCCGTCAACCCGAACGGGTCGGTTGAATCGATTGCTGGTCTCGTGGATACAACCGGCCGGGTGATGGGCCTTATGCCGCACCCGGAAAGATTCGCAAGACTCACACAGCATCCGCGCTGGACACGGCTGAAAGAGAAGGCACAGCCGGATGGAATGACAATTTTTAATAACGCCGCCAAATACGTCCGCGAACATTTCTAATCAGGGTTATTTTGGTCTATCCTGTCATAATATTTTCTTGCAAGCAGCCGGTTTTTTTTGTAAATTATTCTTCGCTTTTGGGCTCGTAGCTCAGTGGCAGAGCGGTGGACTCATAATCCATTGGTCGTAGGTTCGACCCCTACCGGGCCCAGTTTTAGTGTTGAGTGTTGAGTTAAAAAGAGTTCAAGATTTTTTACGGAATCGACCTTTAACTAAAAACTTAAAACTAAACACGCAAAACTATTCCGGGCGATTAGCTCAGCCGGTAGAGCAGCTGACTCTTAATCAGCGGGTCGCAGGTTCGATTCCTGCATCGCCCATTCATAAATGCATTTTCGATTCTAAATTTTGGTTTTGGACTCCAAGTTTCAGCTTTCAAGTCTTTATGCAACCACTAAAAAGACCGCAAATAAAAATTCATTTAATGAATTCCGGCGCCGGCTGTTCTTGTGCCGCTGTTTTGCCGGTAAAATCATACGCTTTTGTACTTCCTGTAAGTTCACTGCTTTATCATTTGCATAAAAATCAGTTTATAACTCGACCGGCTTGGCATTGGCTGTCAAGAGCGTCATAAGTCCAAGGGCAAGCAAATACGCCGAACCGCAAATAATAAAGAGTACCATATAACTACCGCTCGCCTGCACAATGTATCCAGCCGAGGTCATAAAAATCATGCCGCCGATGGAGCCTGCTGCTGAACCAAGACCAACAACAGAACCCACTGCTTTCTTTGGAAACATATCTGAAACTGTTGTGAAAATATTTGCTGACCATCCTTGATGTGCCGCTGCCGCCAAACCAATAATTACGACTGCTAACCACAGATTCGTCATATTTGCCGCAGCGATTACCGGAACAACAAGTAATGCGCAAATAAGCATCGTAATCTTACGGGCTTTATTTACGTCGGCTCCACGATTGATCATGGCTCCTGATATCCAGCCACCGCCAATGCTCCCCACGCTTGTCATCATATATATAACAACGAGCGGCAATCCAAGTGCAGTGATTGTAAGTCCGAAGTTCTTATTCAAGAATAGCCCTAACCAGTACAGATAAAACCACCATATCGGGTCCGTCATAAATTTCCCTATGATAAATGCCCACGTCTGACGGTACTTCAAAAGTTTCACCCATGGAACTTTCTCTGATGTTGGTTCCTGCGGATCACTCAAAATATAAGCCATTTCTTTTTTCTTGAGTTTCTTTGCCATTTCTGGTTTTTCATAAAAAATAATCCAGAAAACAAGCCAAATGAAGCCAGTCGCACCAGTAGCAATGAATGCTGCCTGCCAACCATACGTGACAGTCAACCACGGAACAACAGCAGGGGCAACTACAGCACCAATGTTTGCACCGGAATTGAAAATGCCGGTAGCCAGCGCACGTTCCTTTCTCGGGAACCATTCCGCAGTTGCTTTAATTGCGGCTGGAAAGTTACCGGATTCACTGATTCCAAGAAAGGCACGCGCAATACCAAAACCGAATACCGTTTTTGCAAGTGCATGTGCCATTGCAGCAAGGCTCCATCCGATGATAGAGAGTGAATATCCTATCTTCGTTCCAAACTTATCGATAAACCAGCCGAAGAATACCAACCCAATGGCATAAGCAGCTTGAAAAGCCGTTGTGATATAGCCATACTCGATGGGGGTCCAACCAATTTCTTTTTGCAGGGTTGGAGCGAGAATGCCAAGAATATTCCTATCGAGATAATTGATTGTTGTCGCAAAGAACAATAACGCGCAAATTGTCCATCGGTGACTGCCAACTTTGACCTTTACTTCATTTATATCCGACATTATTCACTTCTTTTGTGGGTGAGAAGATGTTTTCTACTTAAAATCGAAGTACCGTTTTGCGTTATAACAGCAAATATCCCGTACGATGCCGCCAATAAAGTTCATGTCATTGGGAATTAGACCTTTTTCCATTTCGGTTCCCAGAATGTTGCATAATATTCTTCTGAAGTATTCATGTCTTGTAAATGAAAGAAAACTCCTTGAATCGGTTGTCATCCCCACGAAGCGGCTGAGCAGTCCCATGTTAGACAGGGCCTCAATTTGTTTTTCGATGCCGTCTTTCTGGTCAAGAAACCACCAGGCTGGGCCGTATTGAAGCTTGCCGGGGAAAGAGCCATCCTGAAAGTTGCCGACCATAGCCGCCATCAATTCATTATCTTTTGGATTGATATTATAAAGAATAGTTTTTGTAAGCTTATTATCAGTATTGAGACGGTCAAGAAATCCGGCAAGAGGTTTTGCCATCTCAAAACCACCGATTGAATCAAAACCAGTATCGGGACCCAAAGTTTTCATCATTCTTGTATTATTATTTCGCAGTGCTCCGAGGTGAAGCTGCATTACCCAGCCGCTTTGATAATCCATAAGGGCAAATTCATACATCATAGCTGATTTAAACTTGAGGCATTGTTCCTGATTTAGCCCACTGCCTTTTCGAATCTTATCAAAAATTGTTTTGATGTGATTTTGCGTATAATCTTCCGCATAAGGAATTTCAAGACCATAATCCGAGAGACGGCAGCCGTTTTCGTGAAAATAATCGTGCCTGTTTTTAATTGCGGCAAGTAAATCATCAAAGGTTCTGATTTGCACATTTGAAGCTTTTTCAAGCCCATCGAGAAACTGATTAAATCTGCCCGAGTTTTCTACAGCGAGGCAAACATCCGGCCTGAATGCAGTATGAACACTTATTTCAAAGCCCTGCTGCTTTATTTTTTTATGGTCCTCGAGATTATCTAAAGGTCCCTCGGTGGTGCAAACAAGCTTAACGTTCATTTTTCGCAAAAGGTTTTGCACGCTAAATTCCGGTGAGCGCAACATTTTACTGCAATGCTCATAAATTTCTTTTGCAGAGTCTGAATTTAAAAGTTCATTAATCCCAAAATATCTTTTTAATTCAAGGTGCGTCCAATGATAAAGAGGATTTCTCAGAGCGAAGGGGACTGTATAAGCCCATTTTTCAAATTTTTCCCAGTCGGAGGCATCTCCCGTGCAGTATCGCTCATCGATGCCATTTGTCCGCATCGCCCGCCATTTGTAGTGGTCTCCATAAAGCCATGCCTTTGTGATATTTTCAAAACGGTGGTCGCCAGCAATTTTTTCAGCCGGCAAGTGGCAATGATAATCATAAATGGGCATATTTTCGGCGTACTCATGGTATAACCGCCTAGCAGTTTTAGTTTGCAGAAGAAAATCTTCATTCATATATTCAACAGCCATCGCAATCTCCCGGGACATCTTAAAAAAGCCAAGCGGATTTCACAAACCGAAACCCGCTTTAAATATCTATACGACATACGTTGAAGCAGATGTCTCACCGCCGCAGCCGGTCCAGTTGGTATGAAAGAATTTACCTCGCGGTCTGTCGAGCCTCTCATAAGTATGCGCACCGAAATAATCCCGCTGGGCCTGCAGCAGATTCGCAGGCAGCCGTTCTGCTCGGTATCCATCATAATAAGCCAAAGCCGAACTCATCGCAGGCATTGGGATACCAATATTCACAGCGGCAGCTACCACGCCGCGCCAGGCATCCTGTGCCTTTTCGACAGCGTCCTTGAAGAATGAGTCCAGCAGCAAATTGTTCAATTCCGGATTTTTGTTAAACGCATCCTTGATCTTGCCGAGGAAGACCGAACGAATTATACAACCGCCGCGCCATATCGAGGCGATACTACCGTAATTCAGATTCCACCCATATTCGGCAGCCGCTGCACGCATAAGCTGATAACCCTGTGTGTAACTAACAATTTTGGATGCGTACAAAGCCTGTCGCAAATTATCGAGCATTAGTTCCTTGTCAACCTTGTATTTTTTCTTCGGGCCGGACAACACTTTCGATGCGGCAACACGTTCATCCTTCAAAGCCGACAGGCATCGGGCAAAAACCGCTTCTGTTACCAGTGTCAGCGGCTGGCCTGTATCCAATGCAGTCATAGCCGTCCATTTTCCGGTGCCTTTCTGTCCTGCGGTATCCAGTATCAGGATCCAATACATAATTGCCGTCTTCATCTTTGTAGCCAAGGATATCTCGGGTAATCTCGACCAGATAAGAATCCAGTTCCCCTTCGTTCCATTCTTTAAAAACTTCGTACATTTCATTATTGCTCATGCCCAGACCGTACTTCATCATCTGGTACGTTTCGCAGATCATCTGCATATCACCGTACTCGATACCGTTGTGAACCATCTTAACAAAGTGACCGGCACCATTCTCACCCATCCATTCACAACAGGGTTCGCCAACATCGGTACGTGCCGCAATCTTCTGAAAGATCGGCTTGACGTATTCCCAGGCTGCCGGAGAACCGCCAGGCATAATGGACGGCCCGCGTAAAGCGCCTTCTTCGCCGCCGGAAACTCCCGTGCCGATATACAATTTACCATTGCTTTCAACATATTCAGTCCGACGAATAGTATCCTGGAAATTACTATTGCCGCCGTCGATGATGATGTCGCCTTCTTCAAGGTAAGGCAATACCTGATCAATAAACGCATCAACGGGCTTTCCGGCTTTAACCATAATCATAACCTTACGGGGACGCTCCAGGGCTTTGACCATTTCCTCAACGCTGTGGCAGCCGATGATATTTTTGTCTTTAGCCTGGCCGTTTATAAAGTCATCTACTTTTTCCAACGTCCGATTATAGCAGGCGACCGTAAAACCCTTGCTTTCCATATTCAGGATCAGGTTTTTGCCCATGACTGCTAAACCAACAACTGCAATATCCGCTTGTGCCATTTTTTAGTTTCTCCAATTATTTAACGTTTGTTTCTCTTTCTATTCGAACTGATTCTTAATCGCCCACAGTCCCATACCCGGATTAGATACGAAAAAGATTTCTTCGCCGTTAACCATATTAAAACCATCCTTTAGTTTTCGCAGATTATAGCGATTTGTCATTTCCTTTAAATCTGCGTATTCAAAGCTGACGGATTCAATCTCCTCTTTAGTTAAATGCCCCGGACAATATGTAATCTTAAAACGTCCCTCTGAAGAGCCGTGTATCAAATGCGCCGCAGCAGAAAGATTATTGCGCAGCTCCTGATGTTTTTCTACAAGAGCAAATACTTTTTCCGCACCCACATAGCCGTATTTGCGAATCAGCCGGTCAATCTCCGTATCTTCACCGAATTCCTTCAGCCCCTGCGCCAGCACAATAAGTTCGCCGTTATCAGCCATTGCCATCCGTGTGCGGTATATGCTCTTGTTGCCCAGCCAGGTGCTCTTGAACTCTTCGGGTGCGAGATAGACAACGACCTTATTGAGCGGCTTATCCAGCAGTTGCACATTGACTTTCAATGACAGCTCCGCAGCCCGCTCAAAACATTCCGTGTCATCGCCGATAAAAAGACCTCGAGTCAGGCATCCTTTATCAGCGGCGGCAACGACCGTCAAGACGTAAACGACCGGCAAATTTTCTGCATAACACTTCGCCGCATAGTTCAGCAGGCGTCGAACAGGCGAATCTATCCGGCCCATAATCCGCTCTATTCCATAAGCGGCACCGAGGAAATGACTTTTGTTGATGCTTTCGGCTCCTCCGGTTCCAATAAAGATATTCTTATTATAACCGGCCATTCCGATAACCTCGTGGGGCACTACCTGACCAATCGACAAAATCAAATCAAAATTGCCTTCAACGAGCAGACGATTGAGTCGTACCGGCCAGCTGAAATCAACCGTTCCCTCGCTTGCCTTTTTTACGAATTCAGCAGGGACTTCACCCAGTGTAATCACATCCCTTCGCCAATTATGAACACGGAATAAATCCTGCGGGACATCGCCAAACATCCGGCTGGTCTCCTCGCTTGTCATTGCAAAATGCGTTCCGAGGGCCGGCAGAATATCCGTCAATTGCTCGTTGTAATACTGCCAGGCAAACCGAGTCAAAACGCCCGCCTGCGAATAAAACCGAGTAATATCCGGCGGCACTGCCAGCACCTTTTTTTTAAGGCCAACTTTGTCCAAAGCTGCGTATAGACCTCCCCTCAGGTCTTCGACATTCAGCTTATCGTTTTCACTTCCTCGGCCATAATAAAGCATTTTTATTCTCTAACTTAACCAGGGAGGATTGACTGGCAGGAAACTATCAAATTCCGCTATTACCATATTCTCGTATGCTCCTCTGTATTCGCCTGCGATGAATTTATCGAACGCTTCGTCATAAAATCGCTTCCAGCTCGCATCTTCAGCGCCTGGATTAATCGGGTAAAACAGGACGCCATTTTTCCTGGCTGCATTCTGGTCGCCCGGAGCATCGCCAATCATCAAGATTTTATCTTTATCATATTTTTCACACATAACCCCAAGATGCTCGGCCTTTGTTCCCATCTCCTGCCCCGCGATGACCGCAACGAATTTGGCGATATCGTGCTCTTCCCATTCCCGCACAAGCGCCTCGCCAGGCGTCGCCGACACCACAATCACGTCCGCCTTCGACCGAATCTTCTCCAAACTCTCCCGCACATACGGGAAGGGCGGTATCCCTTTTACGATATCCGTCACCGCCTGGTTTACCTTTTTGCTCCAGTCCAGTGCCTGCTCCAGTTCTTTCTTCACCATCGGGTCTTTCGCCGCCTCAATCGCTTTCTTTAACCCGTCATTGCTCAGGATGCTCTTCGGGTCATCCACCCACGCGAAATAATGAGGCAGTTGCGGCACCTTAAATCCCCTCTGTTTGACGTGCGGGTGATTCGGCAGTAATTCCGACAAAATCCTCTTGAGCGTCTTGTGCCGGTTCGCCCCTCGCGTTTTACTGAAGAGGTCTGCAAATTCCTTGCATTCTCTTGCCGCCTGTGCCACCGGCTGCAGGCCGAAATAGGCAATCATCATCGGGCAAAAGCATTCCCGCTGCTTTATCCCCATCGTATCGAATACGCACCCGTCCGAATCAATCGCAACCAGATAATCTTTGGTCGGCCGGACATCTCTTAATGCCTGAGTATATTCTGCCATATCGTCTCCGTATTACAAACAGTCAATCCCAGCCAGTGAATACCTCTTAAACTCCGCTGAATGCGTTAAAGCCGCCATCTACAGGCACGACGATTCCCGTGATAAATTTCGATGCGTCGCCGAGCAGCCAATGCACTGTGCCGCAGAGTTCCTGTGCGTCTCCGAAACGTCTCATCGGCGTGTGAGCAATAATCGTTTTGCCGCGAGGCGTCAATTCACCCGTTTTTTCATCCGTTAACAGAAAGCGGTTCTGATTTGTCAAAAAAAAACCCGGAGCAATCGCATTGACCCGAATATTGGCTGAATAGTTCTGGCACATATGCACAGCCAGCCACTGGGTAAAATTGCTCACAGCGGCCTTCGCCGCCGAATATGCCCCGACTTTGGTCAAGGCAGTAAAAGCGCTCATGCTGGAGACATTCAAAATCACCCCTTCGCCCCGCTCGGCTATATGCCTTCCAAAGACCTGAGAAGGGACAATTGTGCCGATGAGGTTCAAATCGAATACCCAGCGAATGGCTTCGACCGGCATATCAAAAAAAGAAAGGTCATCAGACGTTGTCGCCTCCTTTTTATTTCCTCCGGCCCCATTGATGAGCGCGTCGACTTTTCCCATTTTTTCAATTGCACAACCAAAGGCCTGCCGCATTTCATTCTTGTCAAGAACATTGGCACAAACCGGAATCGCAGAGCCGCCTTCCGATTCTACTTCTTTTACGAGCTCGCTCGTACGCGACTTATCATAATCTACAATGCAAATCCTGGCACCCTGACAGGCCAAATACTTTGCAATCGCACTGCAAAGAATTCCGGCGCCGCCGGTTATTACGATGGCCTTGCCCTGAAGACAAAATAGTTTATCCATTTTTAATCCTGTTCAATAAAAAGAGGTCTTATATGCCTTTTGTAAATATTTTCAGTTACCTGGGGACCGATATATTTATGATACCGCTCAAGAGCATTCGTAAATTCAGTCCCCATTTCAGCCGCAATTTTGCAAGCCAAATGCAAGAGCTGCCGGACATTCGCATTGTATCGGCTGCATTGTATCGGCTGCAAGATAAATTATGACGAACGGCATTGACAAAATCGTCACGGTTCCAATCGCTGACGGCAGCCGGCGCCGGAAGCTGCCTTTTGTCGATATCCACAACATTGGTGTATGGTGCGCAAAGTTCGTCAAAACGTGCGAAAGAATCCGCATAGATTCGTTTGGCAATTGAAAGCCCTTCGCCGCCGGCTTTAGCCGCAAGGAAGCCCTGGAGTTGCGATTTGCCCTCATGGCCGAACCTGTCGCCTACGTCAAAAGAATATTTTTCTAATTGCACAAGGAAATCTTTCTACTTATAAGAAGGAAGTTTCTTTTCCACGAGCTTCTTCTCAAAACGCACAAATACCGGCAAACCATTTTTGTCAATGGGAACTACCACTTCACCCTGCACCAGAGGCCGAACATAATCCAGCATCGCATCAGTCACGAAATTTCCCTCTGCATTGATGTATTCATCGGGCACAATCTTTTCGGCAGCTGCCACATCACACAGCGGCGCCAGTCCTGTCACACACTTATACGGGTTGTTGCTTTGTCGAACCAGCGTAACCATTTTTCCGTTCTCGCCTTTCAGGGCTGCATTTACCGCCGCCCGGCCGCACATATATGCTTCATCACGGTCAGTAAGAGAGGCAAAATGCATTGCGCTTCGCTGGTTGGTCCCAAGTTTGTTGAAACGGGCCTTGATGCCCACTTCCTTCTCCACAACCGCCTTTAGAATCTCCGCAACGCCGCCCAGTTGAGAATGCCCAAAACCGTCCTTGCCAAATGTTCCCGTATCAGCTGTGATATACAGGCCGTTTTCATTCCGCAAACCTTCACCTGCCACGATAAAGACGCGTTTGAACTCTTTTAAAACGACCTTGACATCCTCGACAAACTTATCAAAACTGAAAACCCTTTCCGGCAGATAAATCAAATGCGGAGCATCCTCCGGGCTGCGTCGAGCCAGACCCGTTGAAGCAGCAATCCAACCAGTATTACGTCCCATGACCTCAAGAATAGTACAAGTGTCGGTGGTATAGAGCGCCTCCGTATCCCTGCCGGCTTCCATTGCACATGTCGCAACATACTTTGCCACGCTGCCGTAGCCGGGACAGTGGTCCGTAAAGCCAAGGTCATTGTCAATGGTCTTCGGTATGCCTATACAGGTCAGTTCATACCGCCTGTCCAACGCCAGTTGATTCACCTTATCCGCCGTATCCATTGAGTCATTGCCGCCGGCATAGAAAAAATAATGGATGTCGTGTGCCTTAAAGACATCCAAAATCCGCCCATAGTCGGCTTTAGAATCTTGCAGACTTTTGAGTTTATACCGACATGAACCTATCGCTGCAGCAGGAGTCGTCTTAAGTCCTTCAATCACATCCGCTGGTTCCCTGGAAATATCGAACAGCTCCTCTTTCAAAACCCCCAGAATGCCGTTAACTGCACCATAAATGACGCCAAACTTGCCGGAATTCATCACTTCCTGGATGACTCCGCAGGCGCTGGAATTAATGACGGCGGTCGGCCCGCCGGATTGTGCCACAATCACGTTCTGTTTTTTTGCCATCAGATTTCAAACTCCATAATTGTCAGAATTAAATTATTATCTCACAACATGAGATTATTATCATGAGATTATTATCAAGATTTCTTTCCAAATATCAAGTTTTTCTGTTTTTTCTAAGTGCTTTATATATATGTCGTTATGTGAATTCATATTCAGCCTGAATAAATTGTGACCAATTTTTTTTTGATAATACTCATGACGTGAGATATTAAAGAAGAATGATTATAAAAAACAGCCCCATAGATTCTAAAAGTGCCGGCGGCACGTCAATCATCGAATTTACCAACTGTGGCGACCGGGCAATTGACGTCTTCGGTGAATTGGCCGTCTATCGCGACCGGGAGTGCCCGAAATGATTCTCGGCACAGGTTCACAATTATTTTTGTTTTTCCTCAAACAGATTTTGCGGTTCGGATATGATACGGATGCGACGTTTCATTGGCAATACTTTTACGGATACTTTAGTTATTTGGCCCGGTTTTAGTTCAAGTTCAAAAGTATCTTTTTCCAGATAATGATATTCAGGCAAATTGTTATTATATATTTTAAGTGTCCAAATGCCCGGCCTTAATTCCTTAAACTCGAAATATCCTTGTCTATCTGTTATGACGCGTTTTATTTCCGTATTGTTTTTGAGTTCTATGAGAACATTTACCAGACCGTAATCTTCAATGAGTTTGCTATCACTGGAATTATCGTTTCCGAAAACATAACGAGACTCATCAATGTTACGTAATTCTCCGCTCGGAGATGCTTTATCAAAGTTGTTTTCATAACGGTAAACCATAATGCGCCCCATCAGGCATACGGCTTGTGTCACCGGGATATTTATTGTTGTTTTTTCTCCGCCTTTAACAAGTAATTCAATAGGGGTTTTTAGGTTGGGTATTCGGTTTGTGCCTATACTTGAGGTATCTACATTTAGATAATACATACCCGGCTTCAATGAAGGAAAACCAAAATTGCCACCATTGTCGCTTATCACAGTTAAGTCATTAAGCCTAAGAATGGCATTGCCGATTGAATTTTGCGTATCCTCGTCATAAATATATCCCAGAACGCTGCCAGTACTTTTCTTTATAGAAACGGGCAGTCCTAAAGGAACCATGTATTGCACCATCAAGGATGTATCATCTTTATAGCCTGGGCTTTTGTATTTGGTCTGGCGAGCAGTAACAGAGAGCTTGTTGTTATTGATGAAGGCATGGCTCAAACCCAGCTCCAGCGTATCCCTATCGCCGTGAACAGTACCTTGAGAATTGTTAGTTTGCAAACCGAAATTGAAAAAAGTTCTGTTTGATATTTTATAGTGAGCGCTCAAGCCGAAAGTTATGCTGCTTTTGTTTTCACCGGTGAAATCACTGTTTTTATCATAGTAAATGTACCCGCTGTACGACTGTTTCAAGTCCGGCTTAAAATACACCGAAGCATCATATCTTTCCGCCCTGGACGTTTCGCTTTCCAGCCTATTTTTTGTTTTGCCCAATTCAGCAAAGGTATTGAAGGTCAATTTTTCGAAACTCTGTCCTATTCCAAATCTAAAAGTGTCCTCCTGGTAATCGAACTTGGGACTGTCAAGCCTGTCTCTGTGCTCGCGGGTAAGCAAATCAAAAGAGAAGGTAGTATCAGTTTGCAGTTTGTAGTCAAGACCCAATTGATAGTATTTCTCCGAAGCTGCTGAATAAAATATGGGATTTAAATCAAGATTATTTTTTTCCTGCCTGAAGGAAGCGTTTAATTTCAGACGTTCCTTTACAGGTAGCGTTATACCTCCTGAGATAAAGTCGAGGTCGCTGTAATAGCCCGGATAGTCAGGGCCGGCATGAATCAATTTTAAGTAGTAGCTGAACCAATTGTCGCATCCATAGAATCTGGTCAAATACGCATTGTCTTTTCCGGTACCTCCCGGCCCTAATGCATATTCAAGCTCAAGCTGGGTATTTCTAAAGGGCTTAAACTCCCCTTCAAAACTTGCAATGTCACTTATCTTACCATCTTTGTTCTTTCTAAGGTAATTTAGCCCAACGGTATGCGTGTCATCTATTGAATAGTCTATGTAGGCTGCAGTTTCTTCTATCGCAGGTTCCATCCAGCGAGTATTCATATGATAGGCTCCGAGACTCAAACCTTCATCAAAGTGAAGCTTGCCTTCCAGGCCTCTGCCATATAGATAACTTTCAGTCAAAGCAGATACGGAGTAACTATTATCACCAAAATTAAGCTCGTGATCTTTAGTCCAATAGTTCAGCGTGTATTCATCGCGTTCACCAAAGATTGATTTATCCTGTACATCCGGCCCTCTAAAGCGAAACTTCACATGCTCTTTGCCTTCTTCGTCTAAAGTTCCTTCACCGCGAACATCAGTTTGAAAGCCGGATGTGCGGTCTTCATTTTTATCAGATATGTATCTGAAAGTTACTTCCGTCGGAATTCTGTGGAAACAGTCTGCTACTCCGGCAATTCGTGGAATAATTTCCGTAAAATTAGTAGCTGTGTTCTGTGCTCTTATCTTACCATCAAGAACCTCTTCGGCGGTCAACTGAAGAAGATGTTTTATTCCTTTTGTTGCCTTCGGATCGGTTTTTACACTTACGGTAACTGTCTGCGATTGACCGGGAGCAAGTTTGAACTTTTCTACATCCATCGTATAAGGTATGCCCTCTCCGCTGCTGACCTTTGCATTGACTTGAGATTCTGCGTTGCCTTCATTTGTAACCGCAAAAGAACACCGGTATTCTTCACCAGCGATTACAAACTTTGGCGGTTGCAATAATTCTACTTTTAATCTGCTCACCGGCAGCACCTTTACATAGACAGTATAAAAGTCACTGGCAGAAGGATATTTTCTATCTTTAATTAAATACGTGATTTCGTATTGACCTGCTAAAGTTGTTTGAGGTACGAAAAAGCTTACCAGCTTCGCGGTGGTCTGGTTTGGATTTAATTCAAAAGGGAGGTCTTTTATAATAAGCACCCAGCCTTTAGGAAGTCTTACTTCGGGAACGAATTCTTTTCTTATGTCAGTCGGATTAGTCACACGAAAAACAGCAGTTACTACCCCTCGTGATTCTGTTTCAAGAATCTCATTCGCATCTTTTGGCCCCAATATGAATTTTAAGTTGCCTTCAGAACGATGTTCAAGGTTTATGCTGTTGCTGTTTTTAGAAATCTTTTTTGACAAGGTCAGGATTGCCTGATTATTGGGTTCTTCAGCTGGCTGGCTGACAGTGCCCTGTTTTTCAATTGGCGGTGAACGCTTCCCAGCGGCATTTTCCTCCCGGGGAATGATGTATATTGAATGCAAGGCGCTGACTCGCGTCTCCGGTTTTTCATCCGGACCAATCCGGGCGGTTACCGAAGGTTGTGTTTAAACGTTTTCGCTATTTTTGCATCTGGTTTTATAGTTACAGTGATTATTTTCGATTGGCTGGGGCCGAGTCTAAAATTATTAGTATCAACCGTAAATGGGACATTTTCACTGCTATCAACACTTACGTAGATAATATCTTCGGTTTCACTTTTGTTAATAATTAAAAAGCAGATTTTATACTCTTCACCTGCGACGACGTATTGCGAGATTTCCGGTTGTTTTTTCTCCGGCTTAGCTGGTAAAACTACTACATCAATGGTGTAAAAGTCATAAACCGAAGGGTATTTTCTGTCGTGTACCAGATATTTGATTTTGTACCTGCCCTGTGAGGTTGTTTCGGGGACAAAAAAGTTCACCATTTTGGTAATACTTTCGTTGGCCCCAGCTCGAAAGGAAAGTCTTCTGCAATAAGTTTCCAGCCCTCAGGTAGTTCAATTTCACTGATGAGCAAGCGGTTTTCACGGGTGGTATTTGTTACCCGAAACGCAGCGGTTACTATTTCTCTCGGTGCGATTTCAAAAAATTCCCTTCCCGCCGGCCTTACATCCAGACCTTTATCATCTGCAGCAGCATAAGCAGCAGTTAAAAGGAAAAACAGTATGGCTAAAGCCCTGTTTCTCATCATTAGCCTTGTTTCTCATCATTAGCCCTGTTTCTCATCATTCAAATTTCAAGGTATAATTGGCCCCGAAAATACAGTCTCCACCGCAATCGGCTACTACCAGTGCTTGATATGAGCCTTGCGGCACGTCGCTTAAATCAATTTTATATCGGACAGAAGCACTGGGGTAGATACGGTTTCTATCAGTTTCGAATCTGCCGATATGTTTGCCGCTTTCATCATAGAGCTCCGCCCACAAATACGGCCTTAGCCATTTTTGCCCGACATTTTCAATGTCAACCCGCAGAACTCTTTTTTCGTTTTCTCTCAGTAGTTTTGTCTCTACAAATTTAAGGTTCTGCTCGCCGGTATCACCGATATCCGTAATCATTTGGATACCGTAACGTACAATCTGTGTTATGGCTACCTGGGGCTGAACCTGCTCGGCCTGACTACTTTCTGGTGAGCTTTTCGGTATCTCCTCTACCATCAGCATGCTCCAATAAGTACCCACAAGATTTGGGTCGTCGGGAACTTTTACGGTATAGTTGACCGTTGCTGTGCTTTTGGATGGAATTATTATCCGCTGCGGGCTAAAGCTAAGCCATGTGGCGTTGGAGCGTTTCAATTTTCCGGGGGCGCCGTAATCATTGGTGCCATTAAAGTAACACAGGTAATCGGTTTGGTAGATTTTGACCTCTTGTGGTTGTGCATCCTTGTTTATAAGGATAACGGAACCCTCGTAGGTTTCGCCCAACATGGCCTTTTTCTGATGGGTCAAGCTGCCTATAATAGAGAGCCCCGCCTTTGTTGTAGAAGCTATCGACAAACAAAAAACTAAAGCCAAATAAACAATTTTTGTGGGCTTTCCCATCACTATTTTCCTTAATTATTGGTCGAAAACCGTATATTGGATAGTAGCCGAATAACTACCAGGCGGCAGCACCTGTATGGAAACACCCGTAAGTTTAAACTGGACGTTCACATTGGTATTACCAGTTCCGCTAACGCCAAGGAAATCTTGGTCGATATCTGTTACCTCCTGGTAGGAGCCTTCGGGAGTGGAGGTTTTTCTAATATACAGGTGCAGGCCACCAGGCAGGGTGGAGTCGGTTTTTTCTACCTGCACTTTCCAGTTGCCGGTGGCTGTAATATTTAATTGTACTGCGTCAGCAGCGCTTTGGTAGGTGTCATTTAGGTTGCTGCCGGCGCCGGCAAGTAAGTTTGAGGCATCTATGTTCTCAGACCAGCTGCCGGTTACTTTAATGTCTGTGGACCATGATATCTCACAAAAGAAAATGAGTAAGAACGATAAGGCAAGAATAATTCCTTTCAATTTCCTGTTCTTCATAAACAGCAAAAAGCCAAACAATTGTTTTAACGATTATTTTTGTTCTGCCCACTAAGAAGCGGTAAGTGTAAAGGTAATGGTATGAACATCAGAGCCCGTTCCTTGTGCTGCGGTTGCATGGGCGGTGTACTGTATGCCACAACCTCCCGTTGTTGTGGCAATACCGGTCACGAAACTCGTTGGTGTGTCAGTAACAATCACTTCGGAGGCAGCGGTTCCACCTGTAACAGTCTCGGGCCAAAGCTTTGAGAGTAAACTTCTGAGAAGCCAGATTAGTTGCTATGGTAATTTTTTTGCTCGATTCATTTGTGGTCCAGGCCAGGCTTGCAGTGGTATTATCAACTTGAGCATCTGGGTCACTACCGGCAGTAGCAGTGTGAATTGTTAGAGTAACACTACCGCCGGCAATAGCAAGTTCGTTAATCGCACTTACTGTTACGGTGACAGTGTGGTTATCGGTGTTACTCGCGACGGCATATCCACTTAGAAACAGGGTACAAAATACTATCGATGCCAAAATTTTAGTGAAAGTTTTCATAGCTTAAGCTCCTAACTTTCTTTTTGTATCGCCATAGTTTTAATGCCTTTTTAACTTTCGGGTATATTTTTGTTTGCAAAGAGCATTCTCCTAAAAACCTTATCGTGGGAATTTGGGAAAGATTAAGATTTCTTCATATTAAGTAAATAGTGCTTTCCCACGTATACACACAATACATCCATTATTGGGCATCATTACCGGACCCTGAGATTTTTATTTGGAATGTTTCGCAGAAAAATGTGTTTTAGCAACAGACCCGCTACTCTGTGATAGTGAAAGTAATGATGTGGTCGTCGTGATCTGTTTCTCTGTCGGTCTTGGGCGACGCTTCATACTCCACAGAACATCCGCCGACCTCACGTGCGATACCAGTTATAACAGCTGAAGGCTTATTATCAACAACCACCCAGCCGGTCGAACGGCCTTTGCTATCTAAGCTTACGGCTCGAACTCTAAGAATATAATTCATCTCATCGGCTGCCAAATTAGAGTGAACAGTTACTCTCATTCCTTCAAGGTTTGTTGTCCACTTTAAATTTTGTTCTTTGGTATTTATCCCCGTAACGTCAACAATCAGCCGAGTCCAATTCACACCAATAGTTTCTGTAAGCGAGAGAACAGCAACAGGCTCCACCTTTGTTGTTACAACATGAGCAGCAGTAGCACTACCAGCCATGGTGTATCCTGCTAATCCAAAAATTAAAATCGAGATAATTAGCACACACAACCCGCATCTTTTCAGCATATTAGTCTCCCTTTCTCCTAAACCAATTAATAACAGGTTTATTATATCATTTTTCCAGGTGAAAACCAAGGGAAATGAGACCGAAGTTAGTGCTAATCTGGTCAAATTGGTGCAGTAGCCATTTCTGAGGGTTTAATGAAAAAGGCCGACAAACATAACTGCTTGCCAGCCCTTAAGTTGCAACAACGAGGCCGAAGGGGCTCGAACCCTCAACCTTCGGATCGACAGTCCGATGCTCTAGCCAATTGAGCTACGGCCCCGTCTTAATTTCAGAGCCGCTATGATAGCAGGCAAATCGGCAGACTGTCAATATCATAAGGCAGACAATTCGAGGAAAAATATAAGTTTCGATTTGCTTTTCTACTCCCGCCAAAGACTGGTATAACTTGCAATCGAAGGCTGCATCCGTAAGATAATCTATTATCGAATAAAGGTATAAAACCGGCGTGAATGAGAAAAAACTAAAAATAATACTCGATAGACTTTATGCTAAATACAACCGTCGGGATTTAATCGCCCCCGACCCGCTGCAATTCGTCTATAAATATAAAATGCGAGCCGACAGAGAAATCGTCGCCCTGCTTTCCGCGACTCTCGCTTATGGCCGAGTAGAGCAAATCGAAAAAGACCTTAAAGACTTATTCGAAAGAATTGGTAAAAGCCCTTTTGATTTCACTTTGAATTTTAACAAGACAAAAAGAGAAAGACTTGCCGACTTTAAGCACCGATTCAATACCGGCAAAGACATTGCTGATTTGCTTGAGATTCTGAAAATCATCCTGAAAAAACACAGCAGTATTGAAAACTTCTTTTTGGAAGGTTACAACAACGATGATGAAAATATCATACCGGCCTTGACAAATTTCTGTAACTGCCTGTATGCGATGTATGGGGACAGGTTTGGCCGGCCTGTTAGCAAGGGTTTTCAGTTTCTACTTGCAAGTCCTGCAAACGGAAGTGTCTGTAAAAGGCTGAATATGTTTCTACGGTGGATGGTGCGAAGCGATGACGTTGACCCGGGCCTGTGGAAATCGGTTGATAAGGCGAAACTGATTGTCCCTATAGATGTTCATATGGCAAGGCTTTGTAAAATTCTCGGCCTATACAAAAGAAAAACAGTATCGTTGAAAACTGCCGTTGAGATAACAGAGAACTTTAAAAGAATCGAACCAGCCGACCCTGTTAAATACGATTTTGCTTTATCCCGCATCGGCATAATCGAAAACTGCACAGGTAAATTGCGAAAAGAATGCAAAAATTGCGAACTGTTTCCCTTCTGCAAAAAATTATAAGCCACAGAGAACACAGAGACCGCAGAGATTTTCAGGCACTTTTCGAAAACTAAAAACTAACCACTAAAAACTAACGACTAATTAAACCGCGGATTACACGGATTTTCACGGATTGTTTAAAGCACAAAGTCACAAAGGAAAATGCTCCCGATGGTTTTTGAGTTGACGCAATCGCGGCAATTGCCTACAATCCGTATAATAATAAACTGGAATATTGGAGGCACAAAAATATGAAACCAACCCAAATTCTTCGATTATCGTTTGTCTTATTGATTTTGGTTATGGCGATTTCCGCAAATCAGTCGGCAAATGGAAAAACTCGAGATTTCAACGATATTCTAAAATCTGCCCAAAAAGGCGACCCCAACGCTCAATATAACCTTGGGATAATGTATTTACACGGTGATGGCGTTGCACAGGATTTTAATGAGGCTTTTAAGTGGTACAGAAAAGCTGCCGAACAGGGTGCTGCAAACGCTCAATACTCCGTGGGCGATATGTACAACTTTGGCGAAGGTGTTGCACAAGATTATAAGGAGGCAGTTAAATGGTACAGAAAAGCCGCCGAGCAGGGACTTGCCAAGGCACAATTCGATATGGGCGGGATGTATTCCATTGGTGAAGGCGTTCCGCAGGATTACAATGAAGTGGTCAAGTGGTACACCAAGGCTGCCGAGCAGGGAGATGCCTCGGCACAATACTTACTTGTCCAGATGTATGATAAAGGCGAAGGCGTTCTACAGGATTACAAGGAAGCTTTCAAGTGGTTGACCAAATCCGCCGAGCAGGGACTTGCCGAGGCACAATGCGATCTGGGCTTGATGTATTACAAAGGCGAAGGTGTCCTACAGGATTACAAGGAAGCTGCCAAGTGGTACACCAAGGCTGCTGAGCAGGGACTTGCCGAGGCACAATGCGCCATGGGTATGATGTATTACGAAGGCGCTGGTATTCCGGAGAATTATCAAGAGGCGCTTAAATGGTACAGAAAAGCAGCTGAACAAGGTAATGCAGATGCGCAAGCAAAATTGAGGCGCAATGTACGCCGGCGGCAAGGGTGTCGCAGAAGACTATGTTGAAGCTTATAAATGGGTTATTCTTGCCGCCGCACAAGGCAACCAACATGTTGTCAAGTTCAGAGATGTACTGAACCGGAAAATGTCTTCACAGCAGATAGCCGAAGCGCAGAGGCTTGCCAAAGAATTTAAACCAAAAAGTGAAAGCAACAACAGTGCTGTTGAGGACACGAACAAACCAAAGCACAAATAGGGGACAGTGGTGCTGTTGAAAAAGTGGAATTTTTTCAAATCAACTATTTGCCAATCTGAAATCCGTGTAAATCTGTGAAATCAGTGGTTTAATTAGTCGTTAGTTTTTATTTTCCAGCCAGAACCATATCGCCAATACGAGGGTAACAATGAATGCGGGAACACTCGCCCACATCGGCAATTCAAAGGTATTTGCCGTTACTTTTACTTGAAGGATTAGCCGTAACAAATGCGATAACGAAACAAGCAGCAGAAATATCACCGTTACAATTATAGATGGCTTCATAAACGTTTTCCTATCTTTTTAACCAAACCCTCCCAGGAACTTCATCTCCTGGCCTTAAGTTGCCGTCAGATTAACTATAAATCCCCCCGCAATTACTGTCAATCCTCAATCCGCAATCCGCAATCAAAAATTATCTGCGGTCTCGACGTTCTCTGCGGTGAATTCTCTGTGGTCTCTGTGCACTCTGTGGCAAATCAATACGGGCCGCCGCGGATATACATCTTTACTTTTTCTTCGTAGAAGTCTTTGAGTTTTTCGTGCAAATCTTTGTCCAAAGGTGGGAAATCGGAGGCTTTGGCGTTATCGGCGGCCTGCTGGGGTTTGCTTGCACCGGGGATAATAACAGAGACAGCGTAGAAATCCAGAATCCAGCGAAGGGCAAACTGCGCCATCGTCATCCCTTTCGGGACAAACTGCTTTAACTGGTCGGCTAATTCAATACCCTTTTCAAAGGGCAGGCCCGCAAAGGTCTCGCCGACACTGAAGGCCTGGCCGTCACGATTGAAATTGCGATGGTCGTTTGCTGCAAAAGCGGAATTTTTGGTCAACTTTCCCGACAACAGGCCTGAAGCAACTGGCAGCCTGATTATAAGGGCGACATTTTGCTTTTTGCATTGTTCGAAGATTGTATCAATCGGTTTTTGGCGGAAGATGTTAAAGATAATTTGAAGCGAGATGCAGTCATCCTGCTGCATACAGACAATGGCCTCATCCATAGATTCAACGCTTGCGCCCCAGTTTTTGATTTTGCCCTCACCTTTAAGTTTTCGCATCAAGTCAAATATATCACCCTGCTCTAAAATACCGGGCGGGACGCAGTGGAGTTGGATAAGGTCAAGGCAATCGACACCGAGTCTTTTAAGTGAGCCATCGATGCAGGCGGTGACGGTTTTTTCCGTATATTTATCAGGATAGGTTGTATCGGAGCGGCCGACCTTTGTGGCGACGAAGATATCCGATTTACCTTTGATAAATTTGCCGACGAGTTTTTCGCTTCTGCCGTCGCCATAGACGTCGGCGGTGTCGTAGAAATTTACGCCGCTGTCATAAGCGGCATTGAGGATTTGCTCTGCCGTTTTTTCGGGGATAAAACCCCACGCTGAGCCGATTTGCCAGCAGCCGATGCCGATTTCTGAATTTTTGAAACCAGTTTTGCCGAAAGTTCTGTAGTTCATAACAATCTCCTTTATATAATTTCAAGAAAGACGGCAGCGATATTAATCTGTTTCAGCGGAAAAATCAAGAAAATTTATTTGACAACAAAACGAACATTATATTACTATGTGAGTATATAATCACATACTCATTATTAAAGGAAACCTTTATGTTAAGCAAAGACAAGATGACGCTTTATAAAAAGCAGGCCGACATTTTGCAGGCGATTGGTCAGCCGATTCGAATTGCAATAGCCAACTTTCTAAAAGATGGTGAGCAGTGCGTCTGTGATATAGCCGAATTCGTCGGCTCGGAACGCTCGAACATATCGAAGCATCTGTCGGTTATGGTCAACGCCGGATTATTGGAATCCCGCAAGGACGGTCTGAATGTGATTTACAGGCTAAAATGTCAATGCATTCCTGATTTCCTGTCCTGTGTGACCGATGTCTTAAAACAGCAGGTCAAAGAAAATAACAAATTTTCCAGGATTTTATAAAAAGGTCGCACTATGGATTCGAAAAAAGAACTGAAAATATTCGCTGTTCTGGCTGCTATTTTTTTGATTTTTTATTTTTTGCCTCTGGGTAATTTGAAGGTTCAACAGGCGATAGCCGAGTCGTTTCGTCTGCTTCAGTGGTATGTCCGCAATCACACATTGGCCTGCATCGTGCCTGCACTTTTCATAGCTGGTGCGATAATCACATTCCTTTCACAAAGCTCTGTTATGCGGTATCTGGGCCCGAAGGCAAATCCGGTTCTTGCTTACGGCGTCGCATCGGTATCTGGTTGTATCCTTGCTGTCTGCTCGTGCAGCGTCCTGCCGATGTTTGCCGGCATTTATAAGCTCGGCGCAGGCCTGGGACCGGCATCAGCCTTTTTATATTCAGGACCAGCAATAAACATATTGGCGATTTTCCTTACCGCCCGCGTTCTGGGCTTTCAAATCGGCGTCGCACGTGCTGTAGGCTCAATAGCCTTTGCGATTATTATCGGTATTCTTATGGCAGTTATCTTTCGCAAGGAAGAGAAGGTAAAAGCACAGGCGGCGATGCAGATGCCGGAGGCGGAAAAACCGCGAAGGCATATTGGTAAAACGGCCCTGTTTCTGGCGTGTATGATTTTATTTCTGGTCTTCAGCGACTGGTTCAATCCCGGAAATGTTGTCGTCAAGACAAAAGATGGACGGGAGTTTAAGGCGGTTGTAATTAACGAAATGAAGGATGCGGTTCGCTTCCAATTGGAGCAGGATGTCGGCACTGACAAAACCGGCGATAAAATATCCATCCCAAAAACAGATATTGAAAAAATGACGGACAGGCAAAACTGGGTAATGAGCATTTATCATATCCGCTGGTATCTGGCGGGGCTGATGCTTATAGCGGTGCTGCTTATGACCTGGCGGTGGTTCAAGAAAGAGGAAATCAACAAGTGGATGGCGAACACCTGGCAGTTTACGAAGCTGCTTGTGCCGCTTTTATATGGCGGTGTATTTGTCGTCGGCTTTGTAAGCGTTCTGCTGCCCGAAAAACAGGTGGCAGGCTGGGTAGGCAACAACAGCTTATCTGCAAACCTTATTGCCAGCGTAATCGGTGCATTCTGGTATTTTGCCACACTAACAGAGATACCGATTACGCAGGCGTTGATGGGCCTCGGTATGCACAAAGGGCCGGTATTGGCTCTGCTTCTTGCAGGCCCAGCCTTGTCGCTGCCAAGCATGATTGTCCTCCAGAGGATCATGGGTACCGTTAAAATGCTTGTTTATGCCACTCTCGTAATTGTAATGTCAACGATTGTCGGAATGATTTTTGGCGCATTTTTTTAAAGGATAAAGAGAAATGAAAAAGATACAGATTCTCGGCACTGGCTGCCCCAAATGCAAGAAACTGGCTGAAAATGCCGAGGCAGCCGCAAAGGAGCTGGGGATAGAATACCAGATAGAGAAGGTGACAAACATAAACGACATAATGACTTTCGGTGTTATGGTAACGCCCACCCTTGTTGTTGATGGAAAAGTAATTGTTGCGGGCAAAGTGCCTTCGGCAGAACAGCTAAAGGAAATACTCAAATGAAAAAGGCGTGGAAAATAGTTATTGTATCGCTTCTTGCTGCGTCGGTGTTTGCTGTTGTATTGCAGAAAAAATCACAGAGCCGGTCCGGCGAGTATCAGATGACCGTAAATGATTCCAACATTGCGGCTGCTCAGACTCAACAAACAAATCAATCTGCAAAACTGCCGCGATTAGTTGACCTGGGCGCTGATAAATGTATCCCCTGCAAAATGATGGCTCCTGTGCTGGAGGAGTTGAAAAAAGAATACGCGGGAAAACTTGTCGTCGAATTTATCGACGTATGGAAGAATCCCGATGCGGGAAAAGAATACAGGATACAACTGATACCGACACAAATTTTTTATGACAGCAACGATAAAGAGCTTTTCCGGCACGAAGGATTCTCCTCAAAAGAAGACATTCTGGCAAAATGGAAGGAGCTGGGGTTCGATTTTAATAAAAAGCAATAAATGGAACAATTGTTTGAAAAATTGACACACGCCGTTGAAGGGACATCGCTAATTGCGATAACCGCCTCATTCGTATGGGGCGTTTTAAGTATTCTGCTTAGTCCCTGTCATCTGGCCAGTATCCCATTGATTGTCGGCTTCATTGATGAGCAGGGCAGAATCTCGACAAAGAGGGCTTTTATAATTTCCACGCTTTTTGCAGCAGGCATCCTGATTACAATTGCAGGTATCGGTGCTATAACAGCTTCCGTAGGCAGAATGATGGGCGATGTCGGCAAATACGGCAATTACTTTGTCGCATTGATATTCTTTGTGGTAGGGCTGCATCTGCTCGATATTATCCCTATGCCTTTTTCAGGCCCCGGACAGGTTGGAATGAAACGAAGAGGTCTTTTTGCAGCGTTTATTCTCGGCCTGGTCTTTGGGATTGCTCTCGGCCCCTGCACGTTTGCCTATATGGCTCCCATGCTCGGAGTAACGTTTAAGCTGGCATCTACAAATCTTGCCTATGGCATATTACTGCTTTTAATTTATGGAATAGGCCACTGTTCAGTAATTATATTTGCCGGCACATTTACAGAGGTTATCCAACGTTATCTGAATTGGAACGAAAAATCCAAAGGTGCCATTATACTAAAAAGAGTCTGCGGCGTATTAGTCCTTTTGGGCGGCGTTTATCTGATTTATACAGCGCCATAATCAAGTTACGAACGAATCCAATATAAGAGGTAAGCAAATGAACAAAAAAGAAGATTTGGCACAAACAGAGAAGATTAGGCAAACGGTGCGGGATGGCTACAGCGAGATTGCCCAAAAAGGCAAAGGCAGTTGCTGCGGAAATTCCAAGCCGAAGGAATTTGCACAGGCAATAGGTTATTGCAAAGAGGAGATTGAGACGCTGCCGGAAGGTGCAAATATGGGTCTATCCTGCGGAAACCCAACGGCAATAGCAAAATTGGTGCAGGGGCAGGTTGTGCTGGATTTGGGCAGCGGCGGCGGATTCGATTGCTTCATAGCGACGAAAAAAGTCGGCCCAACCGGACTTGTAATCGGCGTGGATATGACCGCGGAAATGATAAGCAAGTCCAGGAAGAGTATATCGGTTTTTGCGGAAAAAACAGGATTGAACAATGTGGAATTTCGCCTCGGTGAAATCGAGCATCTGCCGGTTGCGGATAACAGCATTGATGTGGTAATCTCGAATTGCGTGATAAACCTGTCGCCGCAAAAGGAGCAGGTCTGGTGGGAAATTTCGCGGGTACTCAAAACCGGAGGCAAGGTCTGCGTAAGCGACCTTGCGCTGAAAGAGGAGCTGCCCGAACCGGTCAAGGCAACAACAGAGGCGCTGGTTGGATGTATTTCAGGTGCAATTCCAATCAACGACACACTGAAAATGATGAAGGATGCGAGTCTAACGGAAATTAAAACGCACGAGAAACCATACAACATTGACGTTAATGATAACTGCAACGATAAGTTCTACCGGACGATTCGGGATAAATTGCCCGCCGGCAAAAAACTCGGCGATTATGTTGTGAATGTTGACTTCACTGCATACAAAAAAATTTAGGAATCAAAAATGGCGGAAAAAATTGCAAGGCAGTTATCGTTTTTAGACAGGTTTTTGACGCTGTGGATTTTTCTGGCGATGTTTGCCGGTGTCGCCGCAGGGTATCTTTATCCATCCATAGCCGGTTTTTGGAATAAGTTTCAATCGGGAACGACAAATGTGCCGATTGCCATCGGGCTGATTCTGATGATGTACCCGCCGCTGGCGAAGGTCAAATATGAAGAACTTGGTAAGGTTTTCCGCAATTACAGGATACTGGGCCTGTCGCTGGTTCAGAACTGGGTAATCGGACCAATCCTTATGTTTGTGCTGGCAATCGTATTCCTGCGAGGGTATCCGGAATATATGACAGGTTTAATTATCATCGGCCTTGCCCGGTGTATTGCGATGGTAATTGTCTGGAACGACCTTGCCCGCGGCGATACGGAATACGCTGCGGGACTGGTGGCGTTTAACTCGATTTTTCAGGTATTGTTTTTCTCCGTTTATGCCTGGATATTTGTAACAGTTCTTCCGCCGGTCTTTGGTTTGAGCGGCAGCGTCGTTAAAATTTCCATAGAACAGATTGCCAAAAGCGTTTTTATTTATCTCGGCATACCTTTTGTTGCCGGCATTATTACCAGGTTCAGCTTAATAAAAATTAAAGACAAAGACTGGTTCGGCAATAAATTCATTCCCGCAATCAGTCCTATTACGCTGATTGCCCTTTTGTTCACGATTCTGGTAATGTTCAGTCTTAAGGGGAATTTCATAGTAACTTTGCCGTTAGATGTTGTCAGGATAGCGGTGCCGTTATTGATTTATTTTGTGGCGATGTTTTTTATTACCTTTTTTATCAGTAAAAAAACCGGCGCCAATTACGCCCAGTCAGCCACCTTATCATTTACCGCAGCCAGCAACAATTTCGAGCTGGCGATTGCGGTAGCGGTAACGGTATTCGGGATTAATTCAGGACAGGCCTTCGCCGCAGTCATAGGTCCGCTTGTGGAGGTGCCTGTAATGCTGATGCTGGTTAAAATTTCCCTGAGGACACAAAACTGGTTTAAAACAGTTCCGGTAACGTAAGAGGAGGCTGGTTTCTCAAGATATACAAAAGACTTGCAAGGGGGCTGATTTATCTGATACTATTTCTCTAAACAGGTATATGGAAAAATAATTTGGCGGATTTAAGATGGACCAGCAGACAATCGAAAAATACAGTTCCGCGATGACGCTTTCCGATATGGAAATATTTATTTTCCCGGAGCTTATATACAGCCTGGTTCTTGCAAATATTATGAGCCCGGTTATATGGCAATGGCGGGAGGAAGAAAGCTTCAAAAAATTAGAAGGCAAAGACAGCCAGAAGAAACTGCTTCGGCTGCGGCAATACATAATGGATAATTACGACTTCAACCTCGACCTCGAAACCTGGGGGCTGACGACAAAACAAAAGGAATTAGGGCGGTTTGAAAAATTTCTGTCGCGCGAGCAGCTTGCACAAAGCAACGCACTTTTCGGCTACGAAGGCGACAAGTATTATTTTGATGTCGATATCCGCAAACATTTCGGCCTCGATAAATACAACAGCGACATAATCCCCTACTGGAAAACCGAAACCGTCGAGGCGATGAACGCCTTCCGCAGAAAGCCCAATTACTCAACCGGCGCAGGCGAATGCGTCTCGCTGTCATCGCTTTACGCAGCGGCTGCGTTTATCGTATGCGGAATACCCCTTGAAGATATTTATATGATACTTACCCCCCTTCACTCGCAGAACTTTATCGACATCGACGACGGCATCCTCACCAACAACAGGAGACTTGTCACAAAGACGATGTGGTTTAACGGCTCGGAAATTTCCAACAAGGCCCAGCGTGCCCTGCGAAACGAAAACGTCACCATCGCCGCCCACAACACCGGCTACATCCACGGCCTTTATAAAGACGCTACAATAAACAAAAACAGGTACGAAAACTTTACAAAAAAACTCGCCTCTTTCCTGTCAAACGACTTTACTATGCAGAGTTGCGCTAGTTTTATGCGGAGCCATCCGCAATATCAAAAGCATTTTCAGGCCTGCCGCGATTGTCACGGCCAGGCACAGTTCATAAAAGCGGAAACTTTATTTCACTACGAGCATAACAGCAAATACCGAATAGCCGAAAGCACACACAATAAACTTATTGAAGAGGTCCACGAGGAAGATTTTGTTTCGGCTCCGATAGCCGGCAGAATCCGCTGCGACCAGCTCGAACAATTCTTAAATAAACAGAAGCCCGACCCGCGAACATCGGAAGGAAGAGAAACAATCATCAAAATATTTAAGCCATATATACCCGATGCGGAACAAATGATAGACAGGCTGGCTGACTTTCTTCACTCGGAGGCAAAACTGCCTTCGGGCGAAAAAAACTACATCCCCAGCGAGCCGATACAAATCAACACCAACAGCACGAGAGAAGAAATTATCGATTATCTAAATTCAATCCGCAAAACCAATGCGACAGCAGATTTAGCATTCTACGCATACAGAGATATGGATACCTGCGATTGGCAGCCGTTTACAAAAGCTGCGATGGAGCGCAGCCCCGTCTCAATCGAAAAATACAAGGGGCAATCCATCGAACAAATTTATGAACAGCTTCAAAAAATGGAAAACAAGTCAATTTATGATAACAAACGTCTTGCCCAGCCTGATGAGGCGGCAAATTACAATACCGGCGACGGAATCGAAAAGGCCTTTCTGATGGCAAACATAGTTCGCTCCAGAGAAACTGAACAGAATCTCAAAATAACTGTAGATAATAATAGGGTAACTCTACAGGCAAAACAACAGTTCGCCTTCGAATCAGAAAAGGGACTGCAAAAAGAAGTTGAACTGTAAAAAGGCGGCGAAAGGGCCGGTGACGTTATGTCGACAGATTCTATTCTGAATTTTCTCGGGCAGTTTGCGATTGATTTCTGGGCGACGCTGGCCGAGATGTCACCGTATCTGCTTTTCGGTTTTCTGGTCGCCGGAATTCTCTCCGTGCTGATTCCGCAGACACTCGTCGAAAGGCACCTCGGGGGCAGCGGATTGTGGCCGGTAGTTAAGGCGTCGCTGTTCGGCGTTCCTCTGCCGCTATGTTCCTGCAGCGTTATTCCGGTCTCGATGTCACTGCACAAACACGGCGCAAGCAAACCCTCTACTTTATCGTTTCTGCTTTCCACACCCCAGACGGGCGTGGACAGTATTTTCGTCACATACAGCCTGCTCGGCCTGATCTTTGCAATTTTCCGGCCGATAGCCGCATTTATCACCGGCGTTGTCGGCGGCGTTCTTGTGAGTATATTCGACAAAAAAACAAGCTCCCCTGATACCGCACCGGTTAAATGCACAGACGAATGCTGCTGTCCCCATAAAAAATCAAATTGGTTTATTCGTACATTACAATATGGCTTTGTCAGCCTGCCCAGCGATATCGGCAAACCAATGCTTATCGGCGTATTTATCGCAGCGGCAATTTCGGCTCTCATTCCAAAAGACTTTTTCGCCACCTACCTGCCGGGCGGAATCGTCTCTATGCTCGTGATGATGCTGGTCGGCATACCGGTTTATGTCTGCGCAACCGCCTCGGTGCCGATAGCGGCGGCTTTAATTATCAAAGGCCTGTCGCCCGGCGCCGCCCTTGTGTTTTTAATGACCGGGCCTGCAACAAATGCGGCATCGTTCGTGACAATCTGGCAGACGCTTGGCCGACGCACCGCTATCATTTATCTTGCAACCGTTGCCGGCTGCGCACTTGTCTTCGGCCTGATAATCGACTACATATTCAAAATCACAGGCCCGGCTGAATCAATGCACCACATTCACACTGCCGGAACGGGTCCGCTCAAAACCATATCAGCAATAATTCTCCTGGCGGTTCTTATTTATGCAATCATCCGTAAACACAAACCGGAAACATCATAAATATCCAGGCTCAAAAATTTGAAGCTGAATTTGCCGATTGCCGACTTTTCAATTTTACTTTTCAATCGCTGCTGTTATATTATCCTTTGTTGGAAATTACATCCTTGCTTAAAGGGCAATATCTTTGAAGGAAGAAACATTAAAACATAAACTGGCGGGCAAATTCATCGTCATCGACGGCCCGGACGGCTGCGGCAAAACCACCCAGATAGAACTGCTGCATCAGTTTCTCAAAAACGAGGGTATAGATGTTATAAGCACTATGGACCCGGGCGGCACTTCCATCGGCAATAAAATCCGAAAGCTCCTCAAATATGGCTCAGAAGGCATAGATGTCGCTACAGAAGCTCTTCTTTTTATGGCGTCGAGAGCTCAACTTGCAGGCGAGGTTATCAGGCCGGCCCTCGAGAAAGGACAAACTGTTTTATGTGACAGATATATCTCATCAACCTGCGCATATCAGGGTGCGGGAGGATACCCAATAGAAAAAATACTGGAACTTGGAAGATATGCGGTAGGAAATATCTGGCCATCGCTTACAATAATTCTTGACCTTCCGCCAAAAACAGGCCGGGAAAGAGCCGGCGTGGAAAGAAGCAAAAAAGGCAATCAGGATTTTGAGCAAAACCATCTCTTCGACAGTCCGACAGCGGATATGTTTGACCTTAGAACCCTTGAATATCACAATAAAGTCCGAAAAGAGTTTTTGAAACTGCAGGAATACTATCCGGGAATAGTGAAAGTTATAGACGTCAGTCGCAGCGATATCGAAACAGCCCGCGAAAACATTAAGCAAATAATTTCCGAAACGGATTTTAATAAATGTCACTGAGCGAGATTTTTTGTCAGGACAAGGCCATATCGGTTCTGCAGCAGCCGTTTGTCTGCAACAGACTAGCACACGCCTTTATCTTTGCCGGCACCGAAGGCGTGGGCAAATTCAAAACCGCCTGCGAATTTGCCAAACTATTGCTATGCGAAAAGCCGATTACAAAAGGCGATTTTTCAGACAGTTGCGGTCAATGCCCATCCTGCAGGGCATTCGAGGCCGGCACACACCCCGATTTTAATCATATATATAAGGAGCTGCGCGAATTTACCGAAGAAGGCAAAGACAAAGAACCGCCGATTAATATGCCCATCGACGTTATTCGGGAATTTCTCACCGAAAAGGTTTCAATCAGGCCGACTCTTTCCGAAAAAAAAGTCTTTGTCGTAAGCGAAGGCGAAAAACTCAACAGGGAATCGCAAAACGCCCTGCTGAAGGTATTGGAGGAGCCGCCCGGCTACTGCACAATAATTTTGCTCTGCACACAGCCGGAAAATCTGTTTGCGACAATAAGGTCGCGATGCCAGATTATTCGCTTTGGTCTGATTGCCGAAGAAAAAATTGTTGAAAAGCTGCAACAGAGCGGCCTCGACAAAAAACGTTCGCAATATTTCGCACGGCTCTCCGCAGGCAGCCTGGGCCGAGCCTACAACTGGGCCCAGCTCGAACGCAGCGACGCAAACCTCTGTGAAACCGGCAATCAACTTATCAGCGAGTTGGCAGGCTGCCAATACGCCGATTGCCTCATTCTCGCCGACCACTTCCTGAAGGAAAGCAAACGGGTCGGCCAACTTTGGAGCAAAATCGATTCTGCCACCAGCAAATCAGACCTCGCCCGCAAAGCCCACAAAACATTCATAACAATAATCATCTCCGCCCTGCATGATTGCCTGACACTGAAAGTTTCGCCCGACAAATCGATAACCAATTTCGAGCAAAAGGAGCAAATACAAAAGCTTTCGGAAAGATTTGCCGCCGACGAGTTCTCCCTGAAAATTTCGGTAGCCTGCCAGGCTATGCAGCAGATTGACTCAAACGTAAACGAAAAACTTATTTTTCACCCTCTCTTGTTAAAAATCGTCTTTTTTGATAAAATCGCCTTTTCGCAATAGCAATTTTTTTGAAATGATACCTATATGACAAATACCGTACCGGCAAAGTCTAAACCAGATAAGAGCAAAAAATATATGATAGTCCGCTATGGACGGATGGGTTCTATCGGCCTGTTCGAGCATAACGAGACCAATATCCCCAGACAGGAAAGCCGCGTCGTCGTAAAAACCGACAAAGGGCTCGAACTGGGGGTAATCGTAGGATACCACTGCCCCTACAGGGGAGGACAATTCAAATTTGACACTGACCAGCTGAAAAAATATTTTGACGATAGCGCCATCGAGGTTTCCACGGAACCAGCAGGCAAATTCATACGTTTTGCCACCGAAGAGGACATCAGCGAGGATAATCATCTTCAGAAAATCGCAAAGGAAGAAATGGCATTCTGCCAGAAGACGACAGATGAGATGAATCTAAAAATGAAAATCGTGGCTGTCGAACATATATTCGGCGGTGAACGAATCATTTTCTATTTTATGTCTGATGCAAGGGTTGATTTCCGCGAGCTTGTAAAGAAACTTGCACACGAGTATCAGTCCAGAATCGAACTGCGACAAATCGGCGCCCGCGATGAGGCCAAAATTCTCGGCGACATCGAATCCTGCGGCCAGCCCTGCTGCTGCATTCGCTATCTAAAAACGCTAAAACCAGTAAATATGCGAATGGCCAAGATGCAAAAAGCCACCCTCGACCCATCGAAAATTTCCGGCTACTGCGGCAGATTAAAATGCTGCCTTCGATACGAAGACGAAACCTACATCGACCTGAAAAGAAAACTGCCCAAAAAGAAAACCATCGTCAAAACACCGCAGGGCCGCGGCAGGGTGGCTGACGGCCTGATACTTGCACAAATGGTCGTAGTTGAATTAGACGACGGCCAGATTGTATCAGTTCCCCTCAGCGAAATAGAAATTATCGAAACGCCGCCTACAACAAGCCAAGGCGAAGAAACAGCCGGACAGGCAACGGCCGATGAAACCGAAACAACCGAACCCAAAGAAAATTTCAAAGAAGATGCGTCTGGGAACGATAATATAAACAACCGCAACCCAAAGGATAAGGCTGAGGGCGATAAGGAAAACCTGTAAGGATACATTATGCCTCGAAAAATCATAGTAACAATCGCCCTGCCTTATGCGAACGGCCCAATCCATATCGGGCATCTGGTGGAATATATTCAGACCGACATCTGGGTGCGTTTCCAGAAAATGAACGGAAACAAGTGCTTCTATTTCTGTGCCGACGATACCCACGGCACCCCCGTTATGATAAGCGCAAGGGCCGCCGGAATAGACCCGGAAAAATTGGTCGAAAAAATGCAAAAAGAGCACAAGTCTGACTTCGACGGCTTTCTGATTGAATTCGATAATTATTATTCGACACACTCGCCAGAAAACAAATACTTCAGCGAGCTGATTTTTGGCCGACTCAATCAGGCCGGCTCAATCGTAAAACGCGCAATAGAGCAGACCTACTGCGAAAGCTGCAAAATGTTTCTGCCCGACAGATTCATCCGCGGCACCTGCCCGCGATGCTCCGCCCCCGACCAGTATGGCGATTCCTGCGACAAATGCGGCGGAATATATCAGCCAACAGAACTTGTTGACCCCCGCTGTGCAACTTGTGGTGCAAAACCCATTCGGAAAGAAAGCGTACATTACTTTTTCAAACTGGCCGATTACGAAAAGCAGTTGAAAAATTTAATGGCCGGCGGCTACGTCCAAAAATCCGTCGCAAACAAACTCGATGAATGGTTCAGTGCAGGCCTGAAAGATTGGGACATTTCACGCGACGGCCCATACTTCGGTTTCAAAATCCCGGGCGAAGAAAATAAATTCTTCTACGTCTGGCTCGACGCCCCTATCGGCTATCTTGCCTCGATTAAAAACTTCTGCGACAGAAACGGTATGGATTTTGACAGGCTCTGGCCGGGCAGAAATGCAAATGACAAAGGCGACGGCTACGAAATTTACCACTTCATCGGCAAGGACATTATGTATTTCCACGCCCTGTTCTGGCCGGCAATGCTGCTGGGCTCAGGTTTCAAGACGGCCAACAAGCTTTTTGTGCACGGTTTTTTGACCGTCAACGGCGAAAAAATGAGTAAATCCAAAGGCACTTTCATTAAGGCAAGCACCTACCTGAAATACCTCAATGTGGAGGCGCTGCGATATTATTACGCCGGCAAACTCGGCGGCGACGTAGCAGATATCGACCTGAGCACAACAGATTTCATAAATAAAATTAATTCGGACCTCGTCGGCAAACTTGCAAACATCGCTTCCCGTTCAGGCCCGATGCTCACAAATAAATTCGATTCCCAGCTCGGCAGACTGGATGAGGACGGCAAAAAACTCATAAGAGAGCTGCTGGCCGCAAAAGAACAGGTTATAAAAGATTATGAAAATCTCGAATATGCGTCAATTGTGCGGACAGTCAACAACCTTGCGGACCTTGCAAACCGCCATGTCGAGCAGAATCAGCCGTGGACAACGATAAAAAGCGACCCCGATAAAACCCGGCAAATCCTTACGGCTACAATCAACGCCGCCCGGATTCTGACGGCATATCTGAAACCCATTCTGCCGAAATTCGCCGAAAAAACTGAAAAATTCCTCAACACAGAACCATTAACCTTTGACAATATCGAAAAAGTTCTGGAAAATCATAAAATAAACCGGTTTGAAAGATTATTTGAAAGAATAAGCCAGGAACAGGTAAATGCTATGACAGAAGAAAGCAAAGAAACCCAGCCAGCCGTCCAAAAACCGCAAATCCCAATCGAGCCAATCACACCGGAATGCACCATCGAGGATTTTGCGAGGATAGATATGCGAATCGCCAGGGTTATAAAGGCAGAAACTGTCCCCGGCGCCGATAAGCTGCTGCGTATGCAGCTCGATGTCGGCGGTATAACCCGCGAAGTCCTCGCCGGCATCGCAAAGGCCTACACACCGGAACAGCTCGCCGGAAAAACCGTAATCTATCTGGCAAACCTCAAGCCGCGAAAGATGAAGTTCGGGACATCCGAAGGTATGATTCTTGCATCCGGGACCGGCGATAAAGATATATATCTTCTGACGGCGGACGCCGGTTCGCAGCCCGGCCAGAAGGTAAGTTAAATAAAACCGATTGTTTCTATCAATACAATCGGCTCGATAGTGGTTGGTGATTCGTCAATATGAAAAGGAAACTTATAGAAATTGCCAGAGAAGACGGCCGGTATAACGCCGGCATTTTGAAATTCATATATGAAGGTCTTGCTCACACCGTCAAAAACTTTTCCGAAAAGCCTCAGCATGTCAGCGGCCGGATGCTCTGTGAGGGACTGCGAGATTTTGCCATACAAAAATGGGGGCGTTTGTCTCTGCTTGTCCTTAATAGCTGGGGCGTAAAAACCACCCGTGATTTCGGCGAAATCGTCTATCTTATGATAAAAAACGACTGGCTAAGCACCCAGCCGGCCGACACAATCGACGATTTCAACAACGTCTATGATTTTAAAACCGTCTTTAAGGACCGGTTCAAATTTACTCCTGCAAATCCAAATGAAACAGATGCCCGATGACAAAAAACTGTTTAATTTTTTCTGATGCGCATTTCGATTTTCCAAACTCAAAATAGATTCTCTTTCCGGCACAGGCACCAAAAGAATTATGTTGCAATACTTAAGCTGGCAAATATCTTTTTAAATCGTATAATTAAATGAAAAGATGATTTCGATAATACACAGATACATATTTCGTGAAATGTTTAAGGTCTTTGCCCTGGCCACGGTGGCACTGAGCGTCATCCTGTGTCTCGGTATGATTTTACGCCCCGTCCAGGATATCGGCATCGGCCCACGGCAGGTGCTTCATCTTATCGGATATATGATGCCGATAACACTTACATTTGTGCTGCCGATAGCTGCGCTTTTTGCGGCATCCCTTTGCTACGGCCGATTTGCCGCCGATAACGAACTCGACGCCTGCCGGGCAAGCGGCGTCGGAATGTTCAGCCTGGTTTATTCCGGTTTTGTCCTTTCGATTATGGTGGCAATGGCCAACCTGTTCCTCAGCTTTTATGTCACCCCGACATTTGTCCAGCGAGCGGAAAAATCGCTCAAGGCAGACGCCCAGAAAATCATCTTCCGAAATATTCAGCGACAGGGTTTTTATAAATCGCCAGACGAGGGGTGGCAAATTTATGCGGATTTTGCCGACCCGAAAGAGGAAATTCTTTCAGGCGTGGTAATAACCGAGATGAGACATTCAAGAATCGAAAAAATCGTTACCTGCGACGATGCTTATGTGCACATTAACCCCACCAGCCGATTCAACGAAGTGCAGATAACAGCGGTCAATACATCCCTTGTCGATATGGCCGGCGGTAAAACCTCTTATGCCCAGTCCCCAAAATTATCCATTCTCAAGGAATTTCCTCCTCTTCTCGGCGACGATATAAAGTTCAAAAAAATTGATGAAATAAAGAAAATCCGCGCCGATTTTATGAGCTTTAATCCAATCGCCAAAGATGCCTTTGAAACTTACGGCCAGTACACAGCCGAGCTGCTGGCTGAAGACATCCGTCAAAAAATAAAAACCGGCGACAAATTCTGCCGGCTGCTCAGCGGCACCAAACTTCTCAAATTCACCGCCGACAACTGCACCATAAAAGGGGGACAGAATATCTTGCTGGAGGCAGTTATCCTCGAGGAATACCTCGACCTTAAAGCCAAAGAACCCGACCGGACCTCATCGAGTTCACAGGCCTCTTTCCAAATCAGCATCGAAAACAGCAGGCCAGCCTTAACTATGGTGTTATATAACGCTAACTGGCACACAAAATCCGGCTCGTATGGCATCGCTGACAGACTTACCTTCCAAAACATCGCCCTGCCGAACAATATAATACAGATAATAAACGACAAATCTGCCGCCAGCCTGCTCGATATTATCAAAGCCGACAAAATCCGTCAAAACCTCCGACAGGGACCAAGCGAGGAACTAAAGGCTCTTCTCGACAAACTCGACGCAAGAATATGCAAAGTCGAGGCTACAATAAAGGCCGAAACACATTCACGCCTGGCATTTGGAATCGGCTGCGTTCCACTGGTGCTTATTGGAATAGGTTTGGGCATAATCAAAAAAGGAGGCCACCTGCTAAGCGCGTTCGGCGTCGAGCTCGATACCTGCCGCCGTCCTTATTGTTTGCATTATGAGCGGCAAAAATATTATCGAAAACCCCGCCTCCCGACCAAATGCAGGGATGCTTCTCATCTGGGCAGGACCGCTTGTCCTGATTCTGCTGGTAGGAGTAATCTATCGCACGCTGCTAAAGCACTAAAATTGAATAATGTTAAATACTTAATATGAAAATACTTGATAAATATATCGCGAAAAATTTTTTGACCGGCTATGCAATCGCCTTTGGCGTCCTGATTGGGCTTCGGATTGTTATAGAGCTTTTCGTCAACCTCGATGAATTCACGGAAAAAACCGGCACCGGAACTGCCGATATCATCAGGAACATCCTCGTATTTTACGGCCTCCGCTCCACACTTTATTTCCGGGATTTCGCAGGTATGATTACCGTAATGGCAGCGGCTTTCTCTTTCGGCAAAATGGTCCGCAGCGGCGAACTTATCGCCGTTATGGCCTCAGGCGTCAGTCTCAAACGAGTCGTCGTCCCTGTAATTATTCTGGCATTACTTTCCACCGCTCTGTTTATCATCGACCAGGAATTTATAATACCGCCTTTAGCCGACAGGCTTGTCCGCGGAGAAGACGAACTGGCAGGAAAGGAATTCTACGATGTAAAATTCCTCAACGATGCACAGGGCTCTCTGCTTTTTTCCCCAAGATACGATATTAAAACCGAAACACTTAACAATCCAACAATTCTGCTGCGAAAAAGAACACAAAGGACCGGCATCTGGGAAGTGACAGGCTGGCTCTCCGCCCAGCAGGCCGAATTCAATCCCGCCACAGGCCGCTGGGACTTACTCAATGGTCTCTATGCAGACAAAAAATCACAAAGAGGTCCTGTCCCGATAATATCTTATTCAAGCGACATCACGCCTCGTGATATTCCTATAAGACGGCAGGCGACATATAAATCCCTGTTAAGCTGGACACAACTGCGAAACCTCGCACAACAGGGCAGCAAAATCAAGGACCTCGCACAACTGTACGCCCAGATGCAGTCTCATATAACCGACCCGCTTATTAATCTCGTTATGCTTCTTATAAGTCTGCCCATCCTCATCTGCCGCGACCCAAAGTCGATGAAATCCGCCATTATCATAAGCTTCGCGGCAACCTCTTTATGTTTTGTCGTTACCTTTATCTGCAAACTGTTCGCAACCGAGGTATTCTTCGACAGGATAATACCAGAATTTTGGGTCTGGCTTCCTGTCTTTATCTTCCTGCCCGTCGCAATCATCGAACTGGACTCAATGAAAACTTAACTGCACTTAGTCGGGTGTTTCCACTGTTTGCTGTTTTTGCATCACCTCACGAAGTTCGCGGTTTATCCTGACGCTGCACCAGTCCCTGCCGCACATTGTGCAGTAATCGGCGTTGTCCACATTCTTAGCGCCCGCCCTTTCGCACGCCTCGGCATACATCTTGCGAGCGGTCTGCGGGTCGAGTGACTGCGACAAATGACCGGCCCAGTCAAGTTTGCTTCTCGCAATGCTCAATTTCCTGTCGCGTTCAGCAGCCCCTTTTAGGCCGCGAGCGATATCAGCAGCGTGTCCGGCTATCCTCGCCGCTACCACTCCCGCCCGCACATCGTCGGCTGTCGGCAGACCCAAATGTTCTCGCGGCGTAACATAACAGAGAAACGATGCCCCGTAAAACGCTGCCGCCGTTCCGCCAATAGCGCTTGTTATATGGTCGTAACCCGGAGCAATATCCGTCACAATCGGCCCAAGGACATAAAACGGTGCGCCGTCGCAAAGCTGCTGTTCTATCTCCATATTATACTGTATCTGGTCAAAGGGGATATGCCCGGGGCCTTCGACCATCACCTGACAGCCCTTTTCGCGAGCCCTCTGCACAAGCTCGCCGAGTGTGCGAAGCTCCGCAAGCTGTGCCTGGTCGGTCGCATCGGCAATTGCCCCAGGCCGCAGGCCGTCCCCGAGTGAAAAGCACACATCAAATTGAGCCATAATGTCGCACAAATCATCGAACATCTCATACATCGGATTTTGCTTATTATGGTATATCATCCATTTTGCCAACAATGCCCCGCCCCTGCTTACGATGCCGGCAACTCTCGATTTGACAAGCGGCAGGTATTCCTTAAGTACCCCTGCGTGAATCGTAAAAAAGTCAACGCCCTGCTGCGCCTGCTTCGTTAAACAATCAAGTATCGTCTTCTCATCCACATCCTCGACAGCCCTTCCCACGATAACCTGATAAATCGGCACCGTCCCGAAGGCAACCGGACAGACCGATAGAAGTTTCTCACGCGTCTTATCGAGGTCGCCGCCCGTGCTTAAATCCATAATCGCATCGGCGCCGACCTCGATGGCCGCCTTCATTTTCTCAATCTCCTCCTCCACAGAAGAGCTGACGCTGCTTGTGCCGATATTGGCGTTGACCTTTGTAGAAAGGATTCGTCCAATCCCCATCGGCCTCAAATTCGCCTTCAGATGCACTTTATTGGCCGGTATAACAACTCTTCCGGCTGCCACCTCCCTCATAACAAGTTCAGGACTTACCCCCTCCTGTTGTGCCACAAATTTTATCTGCTCTGTCATCTTGCCGGCCTTAGCCTGCTGTAATTGCGTCGCCATTTTCTTTTACTCCACCTGTGGCGTGGCATAGCCACAAAAAATAAAAAATCGCTCCCGCAGCCGGAAGCGATTTTTTAAAAATTCCCGAGAAAAATAACTTTGCCAATCACTTCCCTACGCAGGCTTATCCGCTCCCCGCTTCTGTCTTCCGACAATAAGACGCGGGAGCAATTATCCTGATCAGGTTCAAAGGGTCTAATCTCAGACTCGCCTTAGCGTCCGCCGCAGGCGGACAACAGCGGAGGCGAATCACCCCTATAAACTTGGGTTATTATATCTTACAAAAACAATCGTTGTCAAATAAATAAAGTCAGTCAGAGAATCGGCTGAACCGCAGAAAAAATTTCCTTGTTCGCCTCTAAATCCTTTATTGCGGCTTGTAATGGAAGGATTTTATTATTAAAATGCAGCGGCTCTGCAGATTTTTGTTAAAAAATTGTAAAAAAATATGATATTACCTATAAGAACAAATATCCGGCCTCAGCGAACGCCTTATGCAAACTATGCGCTCATTTTCGCTAACGCAATTATTTTTCTTATAACTTACAGCTCTCATACATCCTGGGCGCTTCACGAAGGCACTTTCGTAAAGGTGCAGGAAGTCCTTCGCAACTGGGCAGATGGCTTTATGCTGCAACCGACCCATTGGGCCTGGTATCAGTTCATTACTTACGCATTCCTGCACGGCGGGTGGTTGCACATCGTCGGTAATATGTATTTTCTGTATCTGTTCGGCAATAATGTCTGCGACAAGCTCGGAACAACTAAATATTTGCTGCTGTATTTTGCGGGCGCCGTTTTTGCCGCATTAGGCCAAATCGGTTTAGCCTCACTATACAGCCCTCATACCGCCGGCGCCCCTCTCCTCGGTGCAAGCGGCGCCATCGCCACTGTCACCGGAGCATATTTAGTCTTGTTTCCGCAAACATATATAACCGTCCTGTACTGGTTCTTTTTCTTTGGCACTTTCGATATCCCCGCGCTGTATTTTATCCTCATCAAGCTCATTCTTCTCGACAATATAATCGAAACATATACCTCTAATATAGCCTATGAGGCACACCTGGCAGGCTATGCATTCGGGATAGCTGTGGCACTGGTGTTTCTGGCAGCCGGCCTTGTACAGTCAAGCGGGTTTGACCTGCTTGCTATGCTAAAACAGTGGAATCGCCGCCGAAAATTCCGCGACGTCGTTGCGACAGGCTACGACCCCTTTAATGCCACTTCGGTCAGAAAGAAAATTGACGCCAGGGAAGTGGCGAAAGAAGCCGACTCAGAAGACGCTGACCCAAAAATTATGGAACTCCGCAGCGAAATCAACAGCCGAATCGTTGAAAAAAACCTCCCTGCCGCTGCCCGGCTCTACCTCGAACTGATGAAAATCGACGATACCCAGATGCTCCCCCAGCAGCACCTGCTCGATATCGCCAACCAGCTTGCCAGCGAAGGCAAACACGAGCAGGCAGCCGCAGCTTATGAAAAATTCACAAACCATTACAGCAGCTACGAATATATCGGCCAGGTCCAGCTTATGCTCGGCCTGCTTTACAGCAGATACCTCAACAAGACCGAATCCGCCGTTCACCTGCTGCAACTGGCAGAAAAAAATCTGGCAGACCCCGTCCAGCTTCAAATGTGCAAAGATGAGCTCGAAAAACTGCACAACTGATATTCAATACAGCCTGCTCAAATTTTTTGAAACAATAAAAGTTGACAACAGTCGATTCCGCTGGTATCTTTTACCCGTTAATGTTTTTTGTAAGGAAACAAAAATTTCTTCTTTTAGGGAGATACAAAATGGTTCGCTACATCTCCATTATTATGATTTTTCTAATCTGTCTTACGTTGACTACTACGGTCGCCCAGGAAACCGCCGTCACCTCGCCGAATAAACCGACCCAATCTGTTGTCGTGGGCCAACCCGACACCATGCAAGCACCCTCTTTCCCGTATGTTGCCCAGATTATCGGCGATAATGTCCAGGTTCGCTCCGGGCCGGGCACAAACTACTATGTCTGCGGCAAATTAAACAAAAACGACATAGTCCGTGTTGTCTCGCAGAAAGCCAGTTGGTGCTGCATATCACCTCCGCCCGGCTGCTTCTCCTGGATTGCAAAACAATACGTTAAAATCGACTCCAACGACCCGGCTAACGGCACTGTCACCAACGAAAACGTCAACGTCAGGGCAGGTAATGCAGATGGTAGTCCTCTGCATTCCTCAATAGTGCAGGGCATACTAAACAAAGACGACAAAGTAAAGCTGATGGGCGAAGAGCAAAGCGATTACTACAAAATCTATCCGCCGTCATTTGCTTATGTCTGGGTAAGCACAGAATTCATCAAACCGCTCGGCTCCGATGTCAGTAGTATCCAACCGACCGTTCTCAGCGCAGCAGAAAGCAACAGCCCTGCCGAAGCAAGGTATCTGCAGCAGTATTATGCCCTCGAAAAACTCGTAAAGGCTGAATCCGAAAAACCGCTTGGTGAACAGAATTTCGCAAAAGTAAAACAGGCGATATCTTTCCTCGCTGAAAACAAAGACGCCGCCAAGGCCGCCCGTTATGCCCAATATACATTAAAACGCATCGAAGGCTTTGAACTGGCCGTTAAGGTCAACAAAGAGTGGCAGGCCCAGGAAAAGCAGCTGCAGCAGACAAAGGAAACCATCCAAAAGGCAGCAGAGGCCAGAAGGGCCGAGCTGCCGAGTCTCGGTAAATTCGCCGCCATCGGCAGATTCCGCATCTCTGCCATTTACGGAGAGGAACCGCAGTTAAAGCACTATCAGATTCTCGATTCTGCGGGGAATATCGTCTGCTACGCACTGCCCGAAGGCAATGCCAAACAAATTGACTTAAACAAATATATGAATAAAAAGGTAGGCCTGGTCGGCTCAATAGAACCGCATCTGGAAACGTCCGGCGCCCTCGTAAAATTTACCGAAATTGTCGAGTGGAATAAAGTAAATCCAAAAAACCGATTCGATTTCCTAATCAATTCGGTATTCTATAAATAGTTAACCCCGCGTTTCACGCGGGGTTTTTTATAAATTGTTTAGCCCCTACCCCGGAGTTTATCCGCCTTCTCTTGGCGGGGTGGGGTTTTTGTTTTTTATTTTTTGTTGTCTATTGAAGAAATGATTTTCCAGCCTGTCGGCAGCAGCCACGCCGCTAATGCAATCTTGATAAATTCGCCCGGAATGAACGGATACAGGCCGACTGCTAAAATCTTTTGTATGCCCGCACCCCTCATAACAAAAGCAAGCCAGGTCAAACCAAAGGCATAAATAACAATTTCGCCTGCCGCCATCGCCGCCACCGTTGTCACAATCTTCCTGCCCCACCCCCTCTCCACCAAAAAACCCACAAGGTATGCAGCAGCAAGGAAGCCGATAATATAACCGCCCGTAGACCCCAAAAGTGCGGGCAGACCCGCCTTAAACTGTGCAAAGACAGGAAGCCCCGCAAGCCCTTCGCAAATATACGCCAAAACCGCCAGCGCTGCCCTCCTGCTGCCGAGCGAAGCTGCCAGCAGCAGAACCGCAAATGTCTGACCAGTAGCCGGCACAGGCCAGCCGAAAGCAACCTGCGCACTTATCGCAATCAGCAGGGAACCGCCAAAAATCAGAGCCGCCTCATACACAATGGCAAATCTTTTCCCTGCCGGCCTGAAACAATCCGCAAAGGTCAAATTTGACAACATAATAACTCCAGAACAAATGTTTTCAGATTGCTCTGTAGAAAACGTGCGTTTTGTTTTCTGTCATTCCCGCGCAAGCGGGAATCCATGCTTGATTTTTTTGTTTCTGGATACCTGCTTTCGCAGGTATGACAAATAAATTGGTTGCTTTTCTACAGAGCATTTTTAGATTTAGAGCCTCTAACAAAACCTCAAGGATTGATACTGGTATAGCCGATGAAAACAATGGTTGAAAAACTTATGAAAACCCTTAGTCATAGAGGACTTATTAATGGCCAAGCCATTGTTACCCGACGAATTATGGGAAATCATCGAACCAGTTTTGCCCAAACTACCGTCTCGTCCCAAGGGGGGCAGGCCACCTGTGAGCAACCGGAAAGCTCTGACAGGGATTCTTTTTGTGCTCAAGACCGGTATCGGTTGGGAATATCTTCCATTGGAGATGGGATGTGGTTCCGGGATGACCTGCTGGCGTCGGCTTCGCGACTGGCACAAAGCAGGCATCTGGGACAAAATACACCATATCTTGCTCAACAAACTTCGCCACGCAGACCAAATCGATTTTTCACGGGCGGTAGTAGATTCGTCTTCAGTTCGTGCTGTTTTTGGGGGGCGAAAACAGGCCCAAATCCCACGGATAGGCGAAAAATGGGTTCGAAGCATCATGTCATCACCGACGCCGAAGGAGTCCCGCTCGCAGTCCAATTGACCGGCGCAAACCGACATGATGTCACACAACTGCTGCCTCTGGTGAAAGCCATTCCTCCTATCGCGGGAAAGGTAGGTCGACCTCGCTGTAAACCCGATTGTGTTCACGGAGATCGAGGCTACGATTCCGAACCGCACCGTAAAGAAATTCGTCAGAAAGGAATTGAGCCTGTATTGGCCAAACGCCGAACTAAAAACGGCAGCGGTTTGGGTGTCTTTCGCTGGGTGGTCGAACGCACACTGTCGTGGCTGCATCAATTCCGACGGTTGCGGGTTCGCTATGAACGCCGAGCAGATATCCATGAGGCTCTGCTCGAAATTGGTTGTATTGTTATCTGTCATAACACATTACAAAACAAGTTTTGTTAGAGGCTCTTAGTATCGATAATGTTCCGGCTTATAAGGCCCATCCACAGGCACGCCGAGATACTGTGCCTGTTTCGGCATAAGCTTTGTAAGCTGGACACCGATTCTTTCGAGATGCAGCCTTGCCACCTCTTCATCGAGCTTTTTCGGCAGCGTATATACCTTTGGCTCAAGTTTTTCTGAAACCAGCATAATCTGGGCAAGACACTGGTTTGTGAAACTGCTGCTCATAACAAAACTCGGATGGCCGGTCGCACAACCCAGATTGACCAGCCGACCCTCCGCCAGAACAATTATCGACCTGCCCGATTTAAGCGTCCATTTATCCACCTGCGGCTTAATCTGTTCACGTTTGCACTGTCGGCAGGCTCTCAAGATAACTTATCTCAATTTCGCTGTCGAAGTGCCCTATGTTGCACACAATTGCCTCATTTTTCATCCGCTCCATATGGCTGCCTCGAATGACATCACAGCAGCCTGTAGCCGTCACAAAAATATCACTGACAGCGCCGCCTGCTCCATTGTAACAACCTGAAAGCCCTCCATCGCTGCCTGCAGGGCGCAAATCGGGTCAACCTCGGTAATCAAAACCCTCGCTCCAAAGCCCCTCATCGATTGCGCACAGCCCTTGCCCACCTCGCCGTATCCGCAGACCACTACGCACTTTCCCGCCACCATAACTCCTGTCGCCCTTTTTATGCCGTCGGCCAGAGACTCCCTGCAGCCATAAAGATTATCAAACTTCGATTTTGTGACCGAGTCATTTACGTTAATGGCTGGAAACTGCAATTCGCCGGCCTGCTGCATCTGATAAAGCCGGTGAACGCCTGTCGTCGTCTCCTCCGAAACGCCACGCAAATTTGCGGCAATCTGCGTCCACTTCTTAGGGTTATTGGTAAGGCTTTTGTGAAGCCTTTCCATAATTATCCGCATCTCCTTATTTTCGTATTGCTTATCCAGAAGCGAGGGGTCTTTTTCAACCTTTGCACCCTGCACAACAAACAATGTTGCATCGCCCCCGTCATCAACGATTGTATCGGGTCCTGAACCATCAGGCCAGGTAAGGGCCTGCTCGGTGCACCACCAGTAATCTTCGAGGGTCTCTGCCTTCCAGGCAAAGACCGCCGCCGAACCTGCCTTCGCAATCGCCGCCGCTGCATGGTCCTGAGTCGAAAAAATATTGCACGACGCCCAGCGTATATCGGCGCCAAGAATCCTCAGAGTCTCTATCAGCATCGCCGTCTGAATCGTCATATGCAGGCTGCCGGCAATTTTCACGCCCGCAAGCGGCTTCTTCGGACCATATCTTTCCCGTATCGCCATAAGACCGGGCATCTCATTTTCCGCCAGTTTCATTTCTTTGCGGCCCCAACCGGCCAGCTTAATATCAGCCACCTTATAAGGCAAGGCCGGTTCCAGCTTCGGTACACCTCTCTTCGCATCTTTTACTGTTTCCATAGGGCCTCTAAAAAAATTATCCTTAAATGTTTTTTTGCTCAATGCTAATCAGCTTCAGTATAGAAAAATATCGACTTTTTATCAACAATTTCTTTTATCTTGTAAGCTGGAAATTTTCCTCGCCGACAAGCTGCTTCATTTTCCTGCAGAAATCTACATCCGGATTAACGCTAAAAGTCTGGTCCGCCCTCGCTTGCACCATCCCCCTGTCGGTGCGAACTGAAATATACACAGGACTGTTGCCGCGGTGGCGCTGACAGATAATCTTTATCTGCTCAATTTTTTCTTTCGTAACCTCCTCCGAATCCATCTCAATCCGCACCCTCGCCGCCAACTTTTCTTTTACCTGGTCTAATCTTATCAGCTCCGTTGCAAAGATATTCGGTATTTCTCTGCGATGGTCAACCTTGCCCTTTACAAATACCACCGTATCTTCAACTACCAAATCTCCAAATTTAACCAGAACATCCGGAAACAGCACCACCTCGGCCTTTCCCTGCAAATCCTCGAGAACAAAAACGGCCATTTTCGAGCCTGCATTTTTCCCCTTCTTCGTAATCATTGTCCTGCTCTTGGTAATAATGCCGCCTATAACAACCTGCTGGCCGTCCCTCGCATCGGCCAGTTCTGATGTATTCAACGTCGAATATGCGCTTATGGTTTCCGCACAGTGACTCAACGGATTACTGGTTACAAAAAAGCCCAAGACCTCCTTCTCAAAGGCAAGCATCTGCTGTTCAGGCCAGGGCAGCACCTGCGGCAGACTGTGCCGGTCAGCCTGAATAATCACTTATCCCAGCTGCCTGAGCAAAAAATGTCATTTGCCCCTTGTGTCTGTCCTCCTGAACCGAAGAGCCGACCTCCATCGCCTTTTCCAGGGCCGCCATCATTTGTGCGCGGTTGCCGCCGAGCCTGTCAAACGCACCTGCCTTTATCAGCGACTCACACACCTGTTTATTTGCCGCCCGCGAATCCACATTCTCGCAAAAATGAAACAGGCTCTGAAATCTGCCAACCTTTTCTCTGGCCTCGATTATCTGCTCAACCGCCTTCTCCCCCACTCCCTTCATTGCCGCCAGACCAAACCTTATTACCGCCTTCTTATCTCCGGCGTGTCCCCTGTAAAGAGGCGTAAAATCCACACCGCTTTCATTAATATCCGGTGCCAGAACCTCCATACCCATATTGCGGCACTCGGTTATATAGTCGACCACTTTGTCGGTATTACTCATCTCGTAAGTAAGTAATGCCGCCATAAATTCTGCCGGCCAGTACGTCTTCATATACGCCGTCTGATACGCAATAAAAGCATACCGCGTCGAATGGCTCTTGTTGAAGCCGTAACCGGCAAACCGCTCGATAAGCTCAAAAATCTGTCCCGCCTGCGACTTCGACAATCCCTTCGCAACACAGCCCTCTATAAATTTCTCCTTCCCTCTGGCAATTATATCGCCTTGCTTTTTGCTTATTGCTTTTATCATCGTATATGCATCGCGCAGCGGTATATCTCCGAGGCTGTTGCTTATGCGCATAACCTGTTCCTGATAAACCATAATGCCGTAAGTTTCGCCGAGTATCTCGTCCATAATCGGATGCGGCAGCTTCCATTTGGCACCGTGCTTGCGGTCGATATAATCCTGTATCAGAATCATCGGCCCGGGCCTGTACAGCGCATTGGCGGCTATCAGGTCCTCTATCCGGTCGGGCTTCATCTTCATCAACATATCCTGCATACCCGCGGATTCAAACTGAAAGATGCCTTTGGTCTGCCCGGCTGCGAAAAGCCCGAACACCTTCTTGTCGGCAATATCTATCTTTTCAAGGTCTATCTTTACCCCTTCATTTTTTTCAACAAGCTGCCTTGCACGCTCGAGGACGCTCAAGGTCTTCAGGCCCAGAAAATCCATCTTCAACAGACCCACCTTTTCGACCATCGGCCCTTCATACTGCGTGATTATATCATCCGAATCCGATGCCTTGTAAAGCGGTATAAAATTGGTCAAAGGCTCATCCGCTATCACCACGCCCGCTGCGTGAACCGATGCGTGACGGGCAAGACCCTCTAATCTCCTGCAAATCTCTATCACCTCTCTGGTTTTCGGGTCGTTCTGGTAAGCCTTCTTCAGTTCCGGCTCCGATTCGAGTGCGTCATCAATCGTCACCCCGAGCGACTCCGGCACGAGCTTTGCAAGCCTGTCCGCCTCCGAAAGAGGTATCCCCTTTACCCGGCAGATGTCCCGTATAACCGCACGCGCCTTCATTGTCCCGAAGGTGATTATCTGTGCGACGTGGCCGTATTTTTGCCGGACATAATCTATCACCTTTGGCCTGTTCACCTGACAAATATCGATGTCAATATCCGGCATCTCATCTCGCTGCGGGTCCATAAACCGCTCAAACAGCAGGTCATACCTTATCGGGTCGATGTCGCAAAGGCCAAGACAATACCCGACAATCGTCCCCACGCCGCTGCCGCGGCGCCGACCGGAATATTATTCTGATGCGCAAAATTACAAAAGTCCCAGACAATCAGAAAATAGCTGGCAAAACCCTTCGATTTTATTACATCAAGCTCCCGCTCCACCCTGCTTTTGACCTCATCATTCAGTCCGCCGTAAAGTTTCTCCGCCCTTTGGTAACAAAGATGCGTCAGAAAATCCTCAGGGGTCGAACCATCAGGCGTCTTAAAACGCGGTGCGTGCCGGCTCTTCAGGTCAAGCTCGACATTGCAGCGTTCGGCAATCGACAATGTATTGTCGCAGGCTTCCCCGGCATCCGCAAAATCTGCCCTCATCTGCTCCGGACTTTTCAGATACACATCAGGCGGATAAATCATACGGCCGGGGTCGTCGGCGTTTTTACCCGTGCTTATGCAGCAAAGGCAATTATGCGCCTCAAAATCATCCGCACCCAAAAAATGCACATCATTGGTCGCCACAAGCCCCAGCCCCATCTTCCGGGCAAAATCCTTCAGTGCCTGATACAGGTTCGGGTCATCGCCTTGATGCCTTTGAATTTCGATAAAGAATCTGTCGGGACCAAAAATTTTAAGAAGGCTTTCAGAGGCGACCTGCGCCGCCTTCTGGTCACCTGCGGCCAGAAGGCCCGGGATTTCGCCCTTGATACAAGCCGAGGTTGCTATCAATCCCTCATTCAGCTCGGCAAGGATTTCCTTATCAATCCGGGGCCTGTAATAAAAACCCTCGGTGTAGCCTGCACTTGCAAGTTTAATCAGGTTCTGGTAGCCGGTATTATTTTCCGCCAGCAGAATTAGGTGATATGCCGCATCGCTGATACTGGTCTTTTGCCTGTTGAACCTGCTGGCTGGTGCAATATACGCCTCCATTCCGATAATCGGCTTAATGCCTGCTGCCTTTGCCTTGATAAAAAATTCCACTGCGCCAAACATATTGCCGTGGTCGGTGACAGCCACAGAATCCATACCGTATTGTTTGCACCGCTCAAGCAGCCGCTCATAAGTAATCGCCCCATCCAAAAGCGAATACTGGCTGTGAAGATGAAGATGTGTAAAACCCTTATCACCCATAAATCTATAATTCCTAAAAACCATTCCTGCTGTATGGCTGTATGATATTTGCAGATTTGTCTTATGTCAAGGAAACCAGATAAGACAATTCAGAATTACGAATGCTCTGTAGAAACCCTGTCATCGCGAGCGCAGCAAAGAATCTCTCTTTTCCCAAACCACTATCTTACGAACCTTGACTTTCATGATAAAACTTTCTATGGGCAGATAATTTGGCTTTTTCCAGCGAATAACCCTTCTTTCGCATTAACCAGTTTACATATGTAACCTTACGCACGCCCAAAGGCTGAGTCTCATCCTTAAAACTCACATATTTCCTTACCATCCTCGACTCTTTTCTATCTGCTCAATTCGCGCCGACCAATCCTTAAGAATCTATTGACTTCTTTTCAACCAATCGGAGGCTAAAATCGCTAAATCTTTAAAATCAACGATGTTGTCTTTATTTATATCCCCTTGAAGTGGCTGTGTTGGAGGTGTTGTCCCCGGCTGAGCAAGAAAAATTTGAAAATCATAATTTGCGTCATATGCCACCCATATAACGTTCGATCCAGAAATCGATGACCCTGTGACTCCTGTTATAGCCAAGTCGGCCAATTTAGTTACACTATTACCGTCCCAAAAGTAGATTAGAGTGATAATGTTATATTGTTCTGGTCGCTCTTCCCACACTACGTTTGTTCCAGAGATTGAGAGCCTGCCTTTACCTTTTTGGTTATGAGTAAGTTGGGTAACCGTACTTCCGTTCCAGAACATAATTTGTAGGTTGCCATTAATATCTTTTTCGCTCCAGACTATATTCGACCCGGATATTTGAGTAGGTTCCCAATACTCTTCCTGAGGCGGCCAAGACTCATCATTTTTGGTAGAAATTTGTTTAACTATGCCTCCATCCCAGAACATAATTAGAGCGCCGTCGACAATTATTTGTTCATGCCACATTATATTTGTCCCGGAAATTTGAGGGTCATAACAATTATGATTTCCACTTGAAATCTGCCTTACTGTAATGCCGTCCCAGAACATTACTTGGTTTTTTTCGCCAATATATTCCCCCCACACCACATTTGTCCCTGAGACGTGAGGGTAAAAACACTGATTATTTTCACTTGAAATCTGCCTTACTGTAATGCCATCCCAGAACATTACTTGGTTTTTTTCACCAATATGTTCCACCCATACCACATTTGTCCCTGAGATTTGAGGGTAATAACAATCATTATCTCCGCTTGAAATCTGTGTGGGTACGGTTCCGTTCCAGAACATGATTTGCGATTTGTGGCTAATAATTTCGCTCCAGACTATATTTACCCCAGAGATTTGAGGGTTACAACAATAATCTCCGCTTGAAATCTGTGTAGGTGCGATTCCGTCCCAGAACATGATTTGATTGTTCTGCACCCAAACAACATTAGTTCCTGATATCTGATGCAAATCCAGTTCCATGTAGGTGCCATTTGTAATCTGATTAACTGTCCATCCGTCCGCAACGGCTGCAAACCCCATGCTATTTAGACTTAACATTGACCCCAGGAAACCCAAAACAACCAACTTGGATTTAAACACGTTTTTCTCTCCTCTCAAAAAATTTTAACCGACATTTCCCATATTAATCCGCCTCTGGCGGATTAAACGCTTAGCTACGCAACCAAGCCTTTTAATTCCACGATTATATCAAAATTTTCCTCGAATTACAACCATCTGGCCAAAAGTGAATCAAATCCATTCGCCGGTTCGACTCGCTCATATAAAAAAACGCAGTATGTATATTTGGCTATTCCTTTGTATCTCTTCTTAACGGCAGGATACCTGCCATTTCGTTGATGACATTAACAAGCTCGGTGCCGGAAGGAACAACAATCTTCGCATTTTGCATCAGAGACTTCTCGACTGCTTCGAGTTTTCTAAGTATCTGTGCATTGCCCACAAAATATTTATTTGCCGCCTCGTTAACTAATCTGATGGCCTCAGCTTCACCCTCGGCTGCCAGAATCTTTGCCTGCCTTATTCCTTCAGCCTTTTTAATCTCGGCTCGTTTGGTTCCGTCGGCTCCGCGTTCTATCGCATCGGCAAAATCCAATGATGCTATCTTCTCATTTTCAGCTTTCACCACCTTATTCATCGTCTCCTGAACATCCTTTGGCGGGTCGATTTCCTTCAGCTCTGTCCTGACAATTTCCATGCCCCAATTCCTCGTTTCTTTAGACAGAGTGGTAAGCAGCTCCCCGTTTATCTTGTCCCTTTCACTATTCGCTGATTTTAATGTAAGGGTGCCTATGATATTTCTCAAAGTTGTTCTGGCGAGGTTCACAATCTGCCACTTATAGTTGTTCACATTATATTGAGAGCTTTTGACGCTCTCCTCATCAGCTTTAACCTTAAAGTAGACCTGCGCATCGACCTTGGCATTCAGATTATCGTTGGTAATTATCTCCTGAGGCTCGGCATCTACCATTTGCTCGGTAATATTTATCTGAATCATTCTGTCTATTATGGGAATAATCCAGTGAAATCCAGGCCCGGAAAATTTTCTGTATTTGCCGAATCTTTCAATCAGTCCTCTGTGCGTAGGCCGTATAATCCGAATGCCGGAAAAGAAGATTACTACCACAACCGCAATTAATACATAATACCCTTCCATTTTTCTTTCTCCTTTTTAATTTTAAATAATATTTCCCATTTAATATCATAAGAAACGCCCGATTTTAAGAAAAAAACTCCGCCAAAAGCTTTTTACAAACCTTATACTGCCAAAGTTCATTTTTTTGCACGAGTAAATCCGGGATTATATTTGTTTTGCCATTTACTATACAAATAAGGGCTTGCAAAAGATAGTCTTTTTGCTATTATAATACTCAATTGAAAAATCGAATAAGCCAGGGGAGCTAATCCCGATGAATCGGGAAAGGCTGAGATTGCCCCCCGCGGTTTGTTTGTGCAAACAAGCAGCGGGGGCAGACCCTACGAACCTGAATCGGGATAATACCTGCGAAGGAAGGCTAAAAGGCGGCACTTGCTTTGCAGCGGTGCCTTTTTTATTTTGAGAACAATGGCAGAAAAATTAGAAAAACTAAAAAAGGCAACTGTCGGCATCGCCGGTCTCGGCGGACTGGGTTCTACCCTCGCCGTCGCCCTGACCAGAGCCGGCATAGGCAGACTCATTATCGCCGACTTCGATAAAATCGAGCCGAGCAACCTCAACCGCCAGCATTACTTCATCGAACAGGTCGGCCAATATAAGGTCGATGCCTTAACCGAAAACCTGCAAAGGATAAATCCGGATGTGAAAGTTGATGGACATATTATTAAACTAACCGAAGAGAACATCCCGCAGATTTTCGTGGCGCAGATGCAATCGCTGAATGCTTCGACAAGGCCGACCAGAAACAAATGCTCGTCCAGACGGTATTAACAAAAATGGAAAAGGCCGTTATAGTTTCCGCAAGCGGCCTGGCAGGTTACGGCAAAAGCAACCAGATTCAGACGCGCAGGGTTTCAGGCCGGCTGATTCTTGTCGGCGACAACGAAAGCGGCACCGATACCGGGCTTCCACTGACCGCTCCGCGTGTCTGGCTCGCCGCAAGTCACCAGGCAAATGCGATAATAGAAATCCTGATTGACGAAATTATAAAATGATTGATACCGGTAAATAAATATGAACGTATTAAAAATCAATGGCATTGAAAAACAGTTTCCCGCAGGTCTGCCGGAAACTCTTGCTGAACTTCTGGCGCAACTAAATGCAAAGGCTGAAACGGTGGTTGCCGAGATTGACGGCCAAATCATCGAACACCAAAAATTTGCACAAACGAAACTAAAGACCGGCCAAAATATCGAACTTGTGCGTTTCGTGCCGGGAGGTTAAACAACGGGTTAAGGGGTAAGGGGTAAGGGGTAAGGGTAAAAAGTGAAGAGTATGGATAAGTTAAGAATAGCAGATAAGGAATTTTCTTCCCGATTGTTCGTCGGCACCGGCAAATTTGCCTCGTCAAAAATAATGGCTGAAGCAATTGCCGCCAGCAGAGCAGAGATTGTCACCATTGCCCTTCGCAGAGTAGATATTGAAAACAAGAATGACGATATGCTCGCCGCAATCGACCGCAAAAAATACCTGCTGCTGCCCAACACCTCCGGCGCACGCGACGCGGATGAGGCCGTAAGATTATCGAGGCTTGCTCGTGCCGCTACCGGCATCAACTGGGTCAAATTGGAGGTGACTCCCGACCCATATTATCTTTTGCCGGATGCTGTCGAGACATTAAAGGCCGCCCAAATCCTCGTAAAAGAAGGCTTTGTTGTCCTGCCCTATATCAACGCTGACCCTATCCTCGCTAAAAGGCTCGAAGACGTCGGCGCTGCAACCGTTATGCCGCTTGCCAGCCCTATCGGCTCGAATCAGGGCCTGAAAACCAGAGCAGCCCTCGAAATCATCATCGAGCAGGCCAATGTCCCCGTGGTCGTAGATGCAGGTCTGGGCCTGCCTTCGCACGCCGCCGATTGCTTAGAAATGGGAGCAGATGCAGTGCTGGTTAATACCGCAATCGCAACCGCCGACAACCCCGTCTCAATGGCAACAGCCTTTAAGCTGGCAGTCGAGGCTGGCAGATTAGCATACAATTGCGGCCCAGCCTCCGCCGGCAAAAAGGCAAATGCCTCAAGCCCGCTTACAGGCTTTTTAAGAGATAAATAAAATGTCAGAAACACAAACAAAATCCGGCCCCGGCATTAAGACAATCCTTGCCCAAAAAGGCCTCGATAGCAATGACGGCAAATGGCAAAAAGCGCTCTCGCAAATCACCAGCCGGGACGTTGAAAAGGCGCTATCAACTCAACAGGCCCGATACAGCACCGAACGAATCCTTGCCCTCATAAGCCCCGCTGCCGAAAACTATCTCGAAAAAATGGCACAAATCGCACACAATCTCACTATTCAGCGGTTCGGAAAAACAATCCGTTTGTATGCCCCGCTGTATCTGTCAAATTTTTGCGAGAATAGCTGCCTTTATTGCGGCTTTAACAAAAACAACCCGACCGAAAGAAGAAGACTGACCATCGAACAGGCCGTCGCAGAAGCCGATATAATTGCTTCCGAAGGCTTCACAGACATCCTGCTGGTAAGTTCCGAAGACAGAGAATTCATTACCGTCGATTACCTCTGCGCCCTGGCGAAAAGGCTGCGGGAGAAATTCAGCTCAATCTCTATCGAAATTTACCCGCTTGCGCTCGGCGAATACCGACAGCTTTTCAATTCGGGCATCGAGGCTGTCACCCTGTATCAGGAAACATACAATCGAAAAATTTACGCTCACTTTCACCCCGCAGGCCCAAAATCCGATTACGACTACCGGCTCGACACCCCGGACCGCTTCGCACGAGCAGGAATGCGACAGGTTGGCATCGGCGCCCTGCTGGGCCTCTACGATTTCCGGCTCGAAACCATCGCACTCGCTGAACACGCCAATTATCTGATGAAGCGATATTGGCAATCCCAAATATCCTTTTCATTCCCGCGTCTTCGCCCCGCTCAAAATGTTAACGCCGTTCAGTTCCGGCACCTGCTCGGCGATAAGAACCTCGTCCAGATGATAACCGCCCTGCGTATTTGCTTTCCTGATGCAGGCCTGGTGCTTTCGACCCGCGAACGGGCCCAAATAAGGGACAACCTTCTACAACTCGGCATAACAAAAATCAGTGCAGGCAGCAAAACCAGTCCGGGCGGCTATTCGAGCCACTGTGAAAGCCTCCGCCAGTTTGAAATTGACGACAAAAGAACCCCCGCACAAATCGCCCAAATGCTGAATGAAAACGGCTTGCAGCCGGTCTGGAAAGACTGGGACAGAGGTTTTTTAAGTGATTAAGGACAAACAGACTACAGTAATGGCGCTTTTTTACTTGTAAGTTCCTGCCAACTGCTTCGCCGAGTGGCCGTCACACCTGAAACAACCGTCGCAACAAGCATAACCGCATAAACAAACACAACAAACCACTGCCAGATTGCCGCCTTAAAATAGGCCGATACTACCAACACCGTCCCAATCGCAAACGACTGCAGAAACATCTTGACCTTGCCGCCGATGGTTGCGGCAAAATTTATACCGCGCGCCTCCGCAATATGCCGCAGAACTGTCACATACACCTCACGCAAAACCAAAACAGCAGCAACAAGCCAGTGAATAACCGCCAATCTACCTGGCGACAGTCCGAGAAGTTTCGGCTGGCCGATAATCGCAAAACAAATAAACGCTCCGCAGACAAGGAGCTTGTCAAAAAGCGGGTCAGCCAACCTGCCAAACCTGCTGGTGACATTTAGCCAGCGTGCAATGGGTCCATCGACAATATCTGTTAGGCCAGCGAGCAAAAAGACTATAAAGGCCATATCGAGAAATCTGGTTTGGTGTTCCTTAACGGTCGGCCAATAGAGAATCATCGCCAGAAAAACTACGGTCAGCACACCCCTGCCGATTGTCAGTATGTTTGGAATCAACCTTCGCATACGGAACAGTTTAATTCGCCCGCCGAAATTCTTCAATACTAAACTTGCTCAACAACCAAATCATACCCAGCCGTTTCAGCAACCCTGGTTTTGATAAACTCACCCGTCCCGGCCCTGCACTTTTTTATTATGCAGACGCTGTCAATTTCCGGCGCCTGGCCATAGTAACGGCCTTTGCAATTTTTCTTATTAACTCTATCAACTAAACAGAGAAGGTGGCTGCCTAATCTCTGCCTGTTTTTTTCAAACGCTATTTTTTGTTGTGCGAGCATTAACTTTTTGAACCTCTGCTGCTTTACAATTTCAGGCACCCGGCTGGGTAATGTAGCAGCGGTCGTGCCTTCTTCGGCATAAAACTTAAATGCCCCGAGGGCATCAAACCCCGCCCATTTTACAAATTCAATCAGCTCATCAAACTGCTCATCCGTCTCGCCGGGAAAGCCCACAATCAGGGTCGTCCGCAAAACTGCATCAGGCAGAATCGCCCTTATCTTTTCAATCAGCCGATAAATTTTTTCACTGCTGCCCGGCCTGCGCATCCCTTTTAGAATTGTATTGTTGATATGCTGAATCGGAATATCTAAATAATGGACAACCTTTCGACTTTCAGCAACAGCGTGGAGCAGATTTTCGGTAATCGCAGCCGGATGCATATACATTAGTCTTATCCACTTTGGCCCTTCGATTTTTTCGATTTTCCTGATAAGGTTCGGCAGGCCATCTTTAATCTTCAAATCCTTTCCATAGCTTGTCGTATCCTGACTTATCACGTTAATTTCCATCACGCCTGCATTAGCAAGCTCTACCGCCTCCGCCAAAATCAAATTCAAAGGTTTGCTGCAAAAAGGCCCGCGAATGGCAGGTATGGTGCAAAATGAGCAGCGGCGATTGCAGCCCTCGCTTATCCGCAGGAACGCACGATGTTTCGGGCCGATTAAAAGTCTTGAGCGGTTATCTTTTATTTCTCCGCAGCTTCCGAAATGCGCCCCCCTTCTCTACCTGCTGCGGTTCGTTCAATTATTTTAGCTATATCGTCCCTGCTGTTAAGACCAACAATACAATCGATGCCGTCAACCTCGTCAAACAACTTTTTCCCGAGTCTCTGCGACAGGCAACCCGCAACGATAACCTTTTGGACCTTGCCATTTTTCTTTGCCGCAACTGCTTCTTTTATCGCTTCTATCGCCTCTTGTTTGGCCGGCTCAATAAATCCGCAGGTATTTATCACCACCACATCCGCCTGGTTTGGCTCAGCAGATATAATAAAACCTGCCTGCACAATCTCCGCCAGCATTCGTTCGCTATCGACCATATTTTTCGGACACCCAAGTGCCACAAATCCGACCGTTATCGGCCTGGTGCGTTTGGTGGTCATAAAATCGCTACCAACATTTCCAAAAAATAAACTCTAATTATTTAGCCGGAAAATTAACAAAAAACATTATAAAACACCCCTGCAATTAAAGCAAATCCCGATATTATCGGGATTGAAGGCCATAGATAACTCCCCGCTTACCTATATGGCGGCAGACGGTTATGATAAATACAAGGCAAAAAAACCAAAAAAACGCACTACCCACTTCCATTTACCCATGGAAAAGTGGTATAATATAGTCGTTCGCCACAGGCAGTTTTGGATAAAAGAAATTTTGGAGGCAGTATAATGAATAATTCCGGCAGCAAAGACATCGATACCAGGGACTTCGACAGTAAAGATTTCGGCAGCGAGGACCTCGATGACCTGGTAGTCTTCGGCGAAAGCAGAACGCTTTCCCCTGATGCTGAAAAGCCGATTCCAATCGACAATAACAACAACGACGACCTCAGCAGCATATCACACGCTCCGCTTAACCTCGACAGCTCGTCAATTATGGAGGCGGTCACAGACCAGACCGGCCCAAAAGGCCATGAGAAAAGTTCGCCGGACAGGATTACACACGTCAAAACCTTCTTTACCAAACTGCACGCTGGCAGCCTCGAATTTCTCGACCAGCAGATTAACCACTGGCTCAAAGAAAACCCCGACATCGTCATAAAGCGCACCAACACCACTGTCGGCGAGGTCGTCGCCAAAAAAAGTGAGCAGAACATCGTAATCACCGTCTGGTATTAAAAAACCAGAATACAGAATCCAGCAGTCAAAATCCAGAATAACAACAGAGCCGTTCGCCTGCGGCGGACTCTCGCTATTCTTATAATCCCTCCAGCCAATTACCTGCCAGCTTCGCAAAATCCTTGAAGTCCACCGCAAAATCATAATTCAAGTCAGCCTCATAACACCAGCCGTTATACATACAGTCATCATCAAGCCATTGCTCCACGAACCATTTCAAATCAAGCCAGTTCACAGCACAATCGTGATTCAAATCGCCCTCAATTACCTGCGGCACACCCCAGCGAGCCCAATATGCCGAAGGAATACCGCCTGCAAGGGTGAACCACCCACCGGCAATCAGTCTCGCCGTTGTAGACCGTCAAGGCTAAAACCCGAGCATTCGTCCCGCTTCCTAACGGCTGCCAGTTGCTACCATCCCAGCGTGCAATCCCATTTGGGCCGGTTTTACCAAAATAACCTCCCGCAATAAGCTCGCCGTTATAGACCGTCAGGGCATAAACCCAATTATTCATCCCGCTGCCGAGGGCATGCCAGCTATTGCCGTCCCAAAACGCAATATTATTAGCTGCAACACCTCCTGCGGTTGTAAAATTACCTCCGGCAACCAATTTGCCATCGTAAACTATAAGGGCTCCAACGAAAAAGCGTGTGCCGGTTACCCCACTGCCCAACGGCTGCCAGCTATTTCCGTCCCAGCGGGCAATACCGTTGACATCAACGCCTCCAGCTTTTGTGAAGTCGCCGCCGGCAATCAGTTCACCATTGTAGACCGTAAGTGCGCGAACCCCATAACCCCCGGGCGAATTCATCCCACTGCCGAGGGTGTGCCAGCTATTGCCGTCCCAGCAGGCAATATAATTTACATCAATCCCACCGGCCTTGGTAAAGCCGCCTCCTGCAATCAGTTCGCCATTATAGACCGTAAAGGCACTAGCTCCTAAGGAGGGAACCAAACCTAACCCCCCGCTCGCCCCACCGCCGAGTGCGTGCCAGCTATTGCCGTCCCAACCAGCAATTCCGTTGACATCAACGCCCCCGCCTTTTTTGAAATTGCCTCCTGCAATCAATTCACCGTTGTAGACCGTCACGGCATAACCAGTGGGGGTCGCTAATCCTCCGCCTAATGACCGCCAGTCACTTCCATTCCAGCGGGCAATTCCATTGACATCAATACCCCCGGCAGTCGTGAAAGCACCCGCCGCAATCAATTCATTTTTGTAAACTGTGAGACCTTGCACTCCAGACTCGTTCATTGTGGACCCACTTAACCCATTTCCAAACGCCCGCCAGTTGCTGCCGTCCCATCTGCCGATTTTGTTTACGGTTACACCACCGGCTTTTCCGAAATCGCCTCCTGCAATTAACTCGCCATTGTAAACTGTCAGGGAACGGACCGGGCCAACAACCCCGCTACCCAGTGGCTGCCACTCGCTGTTATTCCATCTTGCAATATACTTGGTAACAATACCTCCGGCAGAGGTAAAAAAACCTCCCGCAATCAGACTCGCCGTTGTAGACCTCCATTGAAAAAACTGGATTATTCATCCCGCTACCCATCGGCTGCCAGGAATTGCCGTCCCAGCGGGTAACATTGTTGACCTCAACGCCTCCTGCGGTTGTAAATGCACCGCCCGCAATCAGCTCTCCGTTATAAACATCCAGTGACCAAACGGCGCCACTCATACCGCTGCCCATCGGCTGCCAGTCGTTGCCGTCCCATCTGGCAATTCTATTGGAGTCAACCCCTCCTGCTGTCGAAAACGTACCTCCGGCAATCAGCTCGCCATTGTAGACAGTCAAAGCGTAAACGTAAGAGACAATGTTTCCAACCCCATCGCCCAACGGCTGCCAGTTGCTGCCGTCCCAGCGGGCAATCTTGTTCATACCGTGGCCGTCGGAAGTGTAGAAAAATCCTCCCGCGATTAACTCGCCGTTGTAAACTGTCAGGGCATAAACCAAGCTGTTCAATCCGTCGCCCAATGGCCGCCACTCGCTGCCGTTCCACCGTGCAATGTTATGGGCGGTTATGCCCCCTGCGCTGGAAAAACCGCCCCCGGCAATCAGTTCACCATTATAAACCGCCAGTGCGTGGACATAATCATTAATCCCGTTGCCCAACGGCTGCCAATTACTGCCGTCCCAAGCCGCAATCTTGTTCGCTGCTACCCCGCCGGCTGTTGTAAATGCCCCGCCGGCAACCAAAAGTTCCTTCCCAGGCCCATTGCCATCTGCGTCCCATTTAATCAGGGCATCAACGTAATCATTTACGCCTTGTGGGCCGTTGCCGGGCTTCCAGTTGGGGTCACATTGGCCAAAGACCATTCCCGTTTTCGCAGCCAAAAGGGTGGCAATAAATATGGCAAAAAGATTAAAATTTAACTTTTTGAGGAAATTAAACACAAAATATCCTCCCGCCAGCCAAAATCTCTGCAAATGAATATCCTCGATACATCCGGTGTACACACTTTTGAATAATACCCGTACAGCCTTTAATAAATATATCCTGATACAAACTCTTATACACAAAACAATCCGAAATGTCAAAAATTTCCCGAAAACGAACGACAGAGTCCAACAATAAATGCGATTTTACACAGGCTGTAAAATCTTTGATAACCTGCAAAATTTCTTGACACAAAGGTCAGTTTCCATTATTTTGTGGATTTTAGCTATATCTTTAGCTATATCTTTAGCTATATACGGACAGGCTGGAAAAGTTTTTAATTAAATATTTGGAGGTTATTTGTGGCAAACCAGTTAGTACGTGATTTAATTAACGCGGGCGTCCATTTTGGACACGGGGCCAGCCGATGGAACCCTAAAATGGCTCCTTACATCTTCGCAAAACGCAGCAACATTCACATTATCGATGTCAAACAAACACTCAAATCAATCCTGATAGCCAAAAAGATGCTTGCAGAAATAGTCTCTTCCGGCAAAGACGTCGTCTTTGTCGGAACCAAACGGCAGGCGCAGAAGGCCATCGAGGCTGCTGCCGCCAAATGCCAGATGCACTACGTTTCAGACCGCTGGCTCGGCGGAACCCTGACCAATTTCAGAACCATCCGCTCAAGACTCCAGAGGCTCGAACAAATAGAGGCTATGATAACCAGCGGCGACATCGAAAAAGAAAGCAAAAAACACGCATCCAGATTAAAACGCGAATACAAAAAAATCAAAGCCAATCTCGAAGGCATTCGCAAGATGAGCCAAATCCCTGGTGCTGTCATTGTAGTTGACGGCAGGAAAGAATACATTGCCCTCGCTGAGGCGCGAAAATTGGGCATCTCCACCATCGGCATCCTCGACACAGATTCAAACCCCGATACCGTCGATGTGGTTATCCCCGCCAATGACGATTCAATCAGGGCCGTCGGTTTAATCCTCAACGAATTAGCTGATGCCGTCTCGATAGGCAAAACAATGGCGGTCCCGCAGCAGGTGCAGACATCCAGGCCGAGGAAACCTCGTTCTCGAAGTGTCCTTGCCAGGGCTGAGGGGCCACACAAGCAGTCAGGGGCAGCTGCTGAAACAGGACAAACCGAGCAGCCGGAACCGGCACCTGAACCTGCCCAGCCGTCCACCAGCGGCGGATCGGGACTTGATATCACCGAATAAAAAACGCTTTAAGTAAAACAAATAGGAGTTTTTGAATATGGCGGAAATCTCATCGGCTGATGTGGTCAAACTGCGAAAAATGAGCGGCCAGGGTATGATGAATTGCAAAATCGCCCTCGCTGAGGCCAATGGCGATATGGACAAGGCTATGGAAATCCTTCGCAAAAAAGGATTGGCCACCCTGGCAAAACGTGCAGAACGTGAAACTACCGAAGGCATCGTCGTAAGCAGAAAAAGCCCGAACGGCAAGCAAGTGGTTCTTGCGAGCCTTTGCTGCGAAACCGATTTTGTTTCGAGAAATGACGATTTTATTTCGACTGCGGAAAAATTAGCCGACTACGCCCTTGCCTGCAACGCCGACAAAGGCGCCGATAATCTGCTTAACACCGCTATCAATGGAAAAACTTATAACGATATTCTGACCGATCTCGTCAGCAAAACAGGCGAAAAAATCCAGGTCGGAGACTTCACAAAATTCCGCTTGAGTGGCCCAGGTCTGGTTGGTAGCTATGTCCACTTCAATAAAAAGGTCGGCTCTATGCTGCTTATTGAGACAAGCGATGACAAAACCGCTGATTCAGACGAATTGAGGCAAACCGCACTGGATTTGGCAATGCACATCACTGCAACCAAACCCCTGTCGCTCGATAAGACCGGCATAGATGCAAAAACAATTGAATCCGAAAAATCCATCTACGCCGAGCAGGTCAAAAACAAGCCTGCAAACATAGTTGAAAAGATTGTTGAGGGGAAACTTCAGAAGTTTTTTGCCGACAACTGCCTGCTTTATCAGCAATTCGTCAAGGACAATACCAAGACCGTATCTGCGGTTCTCGATGAAGCCGCAAAGAAGGCGGGCGGTAAGGCCAAGATTACCAAATTCGTCCGCCTCAGCGTCGGATAATACTATTTTCTGGTGTAAGGGAACTGTAAAGGATTACAGCATAATGGCAAAGTGTAAATATAATCGGATTCTGCTGAAACTGTCGGGGGAGAGCTTCTGCAAGCCGGGGCAGTTCGGCATTGACGGCGAAAAAACAAAAACCATCGCTGAAAGAATCATCAAACTAAGCGAACTTGGCTGCCAGGTCGCCGTCGTTGTCGGTGCAGGCAATTTTCTGCGGGGCGAAAACTTCTCTAAAGATACGCAAATTCCGAGAACAACCGCTGACTATATGGGAATGCTGGCGACAATCATCAACGCCTGTGCTCTGCAGGAAACACTTGAGAAATTAGGCAAACCGACACGGGTTTTAAGTGCAATAGAGGTCTCCGCAATCTGCGAAAAATTTATCCGCAGGAGGGCATTTCACCACCTCGAACGCAACAGGGTCATCATCCTCGCAGGCGGGACAGGCAACCCCTTCTTTACGACCGACACCTGCTCTGCCCTGCGTGCATCGGAGCTGGAGGCAAATCTATTGATAAAGGCCACCAAGGTCGAGGGCGTCTATAGCTCGGACCCCAAAAAAGACCCGAACGCAAAACTCTTCTCGAAACTATCTTACGCCGATGTATTAAAGCAGAACCTGCGAATAATGGACCACGCCGCCATAAGCCTTTGCAGAGACAACCACATACCAATCATTGTCCTGAACATCTTCAAGGAGGAAAATCTGAAAAAGGCGGTCTGCGGCGAAAAGGTCGGCACAATTATCTGCTGAGTGTGGAGGATAAATATGCCGGTTAAGGAAATTATCAGTCAGCACAGGACAAAGATGGAAAAGGCAGTCCAGTTTTTAGCCGACGAATTAAAGGCAGCCCGGACAGGCCGAGCCTCGACAGCACTCGTTGAAAACATCAGGGTCGAATATTACGGCAGCCCGACCCCCTTAAAACAATTAGCATCCCTTGCGGCGCCGCAGGCCGACTTGATTGTCATAAAACCATTTGACCCTGCCGTCTTGAAGGATATCGAAAAGGCAATAAAAAACAGCGACATCAGCATCGCTCCAATCCTCGACGGAAAAATGATTCGTCTCAGCATCCCGCCTCTAAGCGAGGAACGGAGAATACAAATCGTCAATCAGGTAAAACAGGCCGGCGAGCAGGCAAAAATAAGTCTGCGTAATATAAGACACGACACCCTCAAAGAGTTTCAAAGACAGGAAGATGCCAAACTGATTACCGAGGACGACCACGAAAACGGCAAAAAACAGATCGACGACCTGACCAAGGAATACACCAACAAAATTGATAACCTCGTCAAAACAAAATCCGACGAGATAATGAAAGACTAATCTCGATAAGTTTCTGTTTGTCAGATTCGCTGTCCTGTCTGTAGTCTTTCAGCCGACTCTCTTTTTTGGAGGCACAAATCATGCAGACTATAGGCAATAAAAAAACAACAAAAAGGCCAAAAAAGAAAAAAATAATTCAAAGAATAATACTTCTTGTACTGGCAATCTTTATCGCTCTTGCTGCTTGCGCGGTGCTTTTTCTGCCGACTTTTGTCTCGTCCAAAAAAGGCAACCGGTTTGTCCTCGACCAAATAAATAAACGCATCGACGGCAAACTAAATTTTGAATCCCTTTCAATATCATGGAAAAAGGGCATCCAAATCACGGGGTTGTCTTTCCGAGATAAAGCCGACACCCTCTCAGCCGATATCGAAAACATTCAAACACAACCTCATTATCTTTCGCTGCTGACGGATGTGCCGACTTTCGGGGCTACAATTATCGACAAGCCGATAATCAAAATTAAAATCGCCGAACAGGCCGAAAAAAAAACGCAGAAGGCTGCAGAAAAATCCGGCGGACATAAAATTACACTTCCGCAGATAGACCTTTCCATTAATGATGGAGACTTCAAGGTGACAAACCCAGCGGGAAAAACAACCGAGCTTTCACAGATAAACTCAAAGTTAAACCTGAAACCGGCAGGGCAGCAAACAGACTTCAACATAGGTCTGAATTTGTCAAATAATAATAAAAAATCGAAAGTAACCGCCAGGGGCGAGGTTACACCCAAAAAAGAGACCGGATGGTCTTTAGAGGGGACAAGCGGCAGCCTGTCCGTTGAGGTCAATGATTTGGATATTGAATCATTAGGCCCGTTTTTCGCTTTGGCAGGCATAAATGTCCAGGCAAAAGGCAATGCCTCAGCAAATATCTTCGCAGAAATGAAAGACGGCCAAATTGAAAAAGTGAACGGCTCTATTAAGGGACACAACCTGGAAGTAACAGGGCCTGTAATTAAAGGCGACAATCTCCATACGAATAATTTAGATATTAATGTCAGACTCGCCCGTCAACAGGAGATGATAAGTATTGAAAATTTCGTCATCGATTCCGACTGGTTAAAGGCACAAGTAACAGGCACTGCCCCGACAACATTCGAGTCTCTCAATAAGTTCCTTAATTCCGGCTCAGACCTTCAGGTGAATTTCGATTGTCAAATCGGCACTGTTCTTTCCCAAATGCCCCACACAATCGGCATCAGGGAAGGATTGGAAATAAATTCCGGCTCGCTAAAAGGCAATGTCAAAACATCAACCCAGGCGGGCAGGAGAAATATATCAGGACAGGCAAGTCTTGCCGGTCTGGCAGGAAAAGTTGATGGGAAAAATATCGCCATGTCTGAACCGGTAACGATAACAGCCCAGGTTGCTGCAGATGACAACGCGATAAGACTGGATAAGCTGGACATCTCGGCTGCATTCGCACAACTCAACTGCAGCGGAACAGACAAAGAGCTTAAATACACGTTCGATACGGATTTATCAAAACTCCAGGCGGAGATTGGACAATTCGTCGATTTCGGTGCATACAAAATAGCAGGCAATTACTCTGAAGATGGAACAGTAACAATTGATAAAGACAAAATCGGCATCGCAGGCTCGGCTGAAATGAAAGAACTCAGCATCACTTCCAGGAATACAACTGCCCGGGAACCAAAAGCAGATATTACCTTCCAGATGGAATGGAGGAAGAATGAAGATATTTTGGCAATTAAGTCTCTAAATACAAGTGCTGCTCTTGGCAGGATAAACATAACAGATTCAATCATTGCTATAAATAAAGATACAGATAAACAGTCGCAAATAAACATCTCTGCCCAGGCGGTTGACCTTGAAAAAGTGCGGCCTTTTACAGTAATATTTGCGAATTTACCTGAAGAAATGAAACTGGCAGGCCTTGCCCAGTCGAATATTCTTATAACGAAAAAGAACAATGACTATAAATTCAAAACCGATAATACAAAAATCAATAAGCTTAAAATCAGCTATCCCGGCCAAAAAGACTTCGTACAGGAAGAAATAACACTCGTTGCAGATTGTAAAGTCAATCTTAAAGATAAAACATTCGCAGTAAATGGGCAGTTAACCAGCCCGCAAATAAATATCAAAAGTCAACTTGAAAACAAAATCCAAGGGGATACGGGCAACCTGAAAGGCCAAGCAGACTTGGAATATGACTGGGCTTCGATAAGCACGCTGGCAGCACCTTATTTGCCGGAAGGTTTGAAAATTGAAGGTAAGCGAAAAGAAACAATTATTTTCTCCAGCCAGTACCCTTCGCAAAAACCGCAGGAGATGTTCGCCAACCTGAATGCAAAAGCCGGCTTAGGCTTTGATAAGGCCCAATACACAGGTCTGGACGCCGGGGCAACACAAGTCAATATGGCTGCCGAAAAAGGCCTGCTCAAAATCGCCCCGTTTTCGACAACGCTGAACAAAGGCGCTTTGAACTTCGGCGCCTCTGTCGACCTCAATTCAAAACCCGTTAAACTGACCCTGCCCGCACCTGTGCAAATCGTAAAAGATTTTCAGCTTAACGATATAATCACAAATAAACTTGGGCCATATATAAATCCTATATTTATGGATGTATTAAACGTATCCGGCAGAGCAAGTTTCTACTGCGACACAATGGCTATACCTATGTCTGCAAATAGTGTAAATGATATGGAGATTTCAGGGACTGTTTCAATTGACAATCTGGTTATGCAATCGGGCTTTCTCAACACGATTCGCCAGGCAATGGGAGGAACCACCGCCGGCCAGGAAATTACTATAAAGCCGGTAAAGTTTGTTCTAAAAAACGGAAAGGTCAAATACGACAATATGCAGATAAATATTGGCGGCTTTTCCATAAATTTCCTCAACGCAACTATCGGGCTGGATAAAAGCTATGATATAACAATAGAATTGCCCATAAACGGAAAAAGAACGCGTATTCCATTCGCATGCAAAGCAGGTCAAAAACCACAAATCGACTTAAAACCATTCATAAAAGACCAGGTGCAAAATCTGATTGAGGACCAGATGCAGAAACTGCTTCAAAAAAACAAGAAAAACAATTAAACTATTCTCCCGAAAACAACCGCAAACAAATCTGAAAGGATTTTGCGATGCTTAAGACAATAAAAAATTTGATAACTGTTCCGTTATCGACGTCACAGAAAAATATAGGCCGGCTCGGACGATTTGCGATTTTTCAGCTTAAGATGTGGTACCACTGCACAAAACTTCTGCGGCAGAACCGCATTCGGCAGCAGGCAGCGGCGCTTTCGTATTACACGATTTTTGGAATCATACCCCTGGCAATCGTGATACTGCTTATTTTTCAAGCGTTCCCGGCCTTCAGCTCGCTTGGAGATAAGGTGAAAGAGTTTATTTACAACCAGGCACAGCTTTCAAGTTTTCAAACCGTCAGCGATAACAAAGACGGCGCTAACCAGGCTGTAACCCTCACCAAGCACCTCGACGAGCTTATAGGAAGATTTTTTACCGGAGCCAACCAAGGGACAATAACGATATTCAGCATAATATCCGTGATAGTGGCAGCGATATCTCTTCTTTCGACAATAGAAAAGACGTTTAACAATGTATGGAACATCAGCAAGGGCAGGTCGCTGATTCAACAAGTCGTCAATTACTGGGCAGTTCTGACGCTCGGCCCGCTGCTCATCGGTGCAGGGCTTTATGCAACGGCTTATTTTTCCATCATAGGCCGGCTTCAGAAAACAGTCTCAACAACGCTCACTCCCGTCGCTATTTCATATTTTATCGCCGCAGTCGTTTTCTTTCTGCTGTATCTGCTTCTGCCAAACACAAAGGTAAAAATCAGGCCTGCCTTATGGGGCGCCGCCGTCGCAGCCCTCGCCTGGATAATCGCACGAGAGGCATTCGCATATTTTGTTATCGGGCTTAAGACCTACAACACGGTCTATGGCCTGCTGGCGATTATCCCGATGACAGTTGTGTGGATTTATGTTATCTGGCTGATAGTAATCTTCGGCCTGCAATTGACCTACACAACACAGAACCTCAAGAGCCTCGACGAAGCTGAAATTATCGCCTCGCAGAAACGCGAAGGGTATTTTATCGCAAATGATTTTACTGTGATAAACATCGTCGGACAAATCGCTTCTGCCGCAGGTGGCGACGGGCCGGTCGAAGAAACGGCTGTATGCAGCAGATTAAACCTGCCGCAGGAATTCTGTGAAAAAATACTAAATCAATTAGTCGCCAGAGGAATTCTCGCCAAAACAATCGAGCCGAAGGTCGGCTACCTGCCTGCACGGGATACGGCCAATATAAAACTGTCTCAAATTACAGAAGCAGTCTCTGAAATAACGTTGCCGTCGAACGAACAATTGCCGCTTCTAGCGCAGATGACCCAATCGCAGGGAAAAGATTTGTCGAATTACACGGTAAAACAACTCATAAGCGGCTGAAAAAAGGCGACTGCTAAGAGTTTCAAGCAAGCCAGAGTTTTAAGGCATCGGCGATAAACTTTACGCCGAAAAATCCCATTGCTATCGCACAGATAACCAATACTATCATCTGTCCCCGCCCTTTGAGCAGGATTGAACCTTTAAAGCTCGTCCAGGAAAGTGTCTGATACCAGATGAGGTCGCAGAGCCAGTGGATAGCAGCGAAAGCTGCAAACGCCCATATTCCCAGGCCCTTCGCCTGCAAAGCCAGCGCCAAACCGACCGTAGCCCACCAAACAAGAAAATATGGATTACCCGCCGAAAGCAGCACCCCCGCCAGGACTGGTCTGGAGGCAACAATTTTGCTTGCTTTCTCATCGGCGGCTTTTGCGCCTTTGTAAATACCATAAGCCATAAACAGGAGCATTGCACCGCCGGCAAGACCAATAGCAATCCGGGCAGCCTTATGCTCAAAGATACCGGCTGCACCAAACGTAATCAAGATTATAAGCGGCAGCTCGACAATGCCGTGGCCAACGGCAATTAGAGACCCTGCGAAGCGATTTTTCGCCCCCATAACGATAGATTGCGTGGTCACCGGCCCGGGGGCTAAAACGCCCGAAAGCGATATTGCTACCACCTGCATTAGAAAAACCAGTATGTCCATAAACCGGCACCTGAAAATTAAGTCTTTTATAAAACAGGAGCATTATACAAAAACAGGACGGTTTACTATTTAAATTTTCAGGGTATTAACTTGAGATTTTGACCATTCTGCAAGCCAAAAAAAAAGAAAAAAATATTTTTTTTTCTTGCAGAAAATATTTTTCCTGCTAAATTACCCACATAAGCCTTAAATATTGTGTCTGCTTGGGCAGAAGAAAAAATAATATAAAATTAATTTATGGAGGTTACTTTATGAACAAAAAGATTGCAGCAATTGCGGTTGTCCTGTTAGTGGCAGTAGTCTGGGCGCCATTGGCACTTGCGCTCGACACGCTTGGGCCGCCCGCCGCAGGACTGAGGCAGGGTCAGTGTAGTCTCGGCCTTGACTATTCGTTCAGCCAGATGAGTTTCAAGTTTTCAGATGACTACAAGGCCAGAGATAACCAGATCACCAAGACTTTTGTCAATCTCGGCTATGGTGTTGTAGACAACTTGGAGGTTTATGGTCGTCTTGGTGGTTCAAAATGGGAAAGTATTAATGATTGGGATGAATCTGGTGCTAATAGACCGGCCTGGGGTTTAGGCACAAAGGTAACGATTGTTCAGGATGGCAATTTGAAATGGGGCGCACTGTTTCAGATTAGCTGGAATAAATCCGTGGCAATGTGGGGCGACAACGGAGAAAATTCTGAAACAATGAAATGGTATGAGTATCAGATTGCGGCAGGCCCAACATACAAGCTCACCGACAAGGTTTCAATCTTTGGCGGCCCGTTCTATAACCATCTCAGGGGCAAGGATACATGGACTGGTGATGACTCTTCAGATTTTAAGGGCGACAACCATTTTGGCGGTTACATCGGCGGACAAGTTGCTGTTAACGACAATCTTTCTCTAAATGCCGAATATCAATTGAGTACGGATGCTTCTGGAATGGGTCTTCAGTTGGTTTGGAAGTTCTAACCAGTCGAAAGGTTTGTTAATTTTTAGTCAGCACAAAAGAAGGCTGACAGGTTTCAAACTGTCAGCCTTCTTTCTTTGGCGAAAAAATCCCTTTTTCACAAATCTACAGGCCAAAGGAATAAATATCTTCCTGCAAGAAACATTTTCTTTATCAAATTCCGGCAAAAAAACTGCTGATATTGCATATTTTCAGACGAAAACAATAAAGAAGATAATAAAACTGAAACTTTTTAAGGAAGATTACACTATGAAAAGAAGATTTTTAGCAATTGCTATCGTCCTGCCTGTGATGGGAATCTGGGCGCCATCTGCCCTTGCACTCGATACGCTTGGGCCTCCTGCTGCCGCCGGTCTGGACCAGGGACAAAGCAGCCTCGGGTTCGACTACGCACACTCCAGTATGGACCTTAAACTGCACAATACCAAAAGGAGTGACAATTATGGCGGCTCTGAAAATTTACCATCATGGAAAATCAAACATTTCATGACAGATGTTGTAACTGCCAAAATCGGGTATAGTGTCACGAACGACTTGGAGTGTTTTGTGCGGTTAGGTGCCTTGACAACTGAGGATTCAAAGGGAACGCTCTCCGTAGGCTCAGTAAAATACATGGGAGACATGAAAGACATGGGTTTTGATTATGGCTTTGGGGCAAAAGCAACCTTCTGGAAGCAGGACAATCTGAAAGTGGGCGGCATACTCCAATTTGGCTATGCTAAACCTGAGGGCAAAGTTAGAATAGACCGGGGTGAGACAATAGGGGTCGTGAAATGTTCATCGAGAGTAGAATTAAGGGAAGTGCAAATGGCTGTAGGACCAACTTACAAATTGTCGGATGATGCTTCGATTTATGGCGGCCCTTTCCTTCATTACGTTAACGGCAATATGAGGTTCGAGGGCAATTCCTCGTTGTATCCTGAATACAACGAAAAATACTCTGCTGATATTAGCCAGCAAAACTGTTTCGGCGGCTTTGTTGGTATGCAGTTAGACCTCGACAAATACGCCCCATTCATCCTTAATGTTGAGTGGCAGCATACAGCAACAGATGATGCGCTCGGCCTGAACCTGACATGGAAATACTAACCGGTCAAGAGGTTTGCAAATTTTAGTTGGGATACAAAAGGCCGGTAATTTCAATCCGCCGGCCTTTTTATTTTTGTAAAAAAAAGACTTGTCCCTGCGAACCTGCCGGCCTTTGCATCGTATAAAATCACAATAAAACTGTTTTTAATCTATAGCCAACAACGGATTATTTTTTGTTTCGGAGGCTAAAAAATGCAGTTTACAGACAAGAAAAACAAACCTTCTTTTCTTCTTCTTTCCTCAATTTTGGTGCTGTTCTCGGGGTTAAGCCCCCTCCTGGCGGATGTGCAGCAGAGCGAAAGCATAACCGCCCTCAAACAGATGGGTAAGGCCTTTGCGGGTATTGCCGAAAAGGCCTCGCCCGCGGTGGTTGGCATTAAGGCCAACAAGGTTTCAACACTGCCTTATTATGTAATACCGGACTGGCCCTTCGGCAACCCCTTCGGCGATGACTCCTTCGACAAGTTCTTCCAGAGGCAGACGCCACAGCGAAATCAGCCGAGGCAGCAGCGTAAAATCACCCAGCCGGTGCAGGGATCAGGCTTTATTATCTCCGAAGACGGCTATATCCTCACAAACCACCATCTGGTAGGAGAGGCTGAATCAGTCTGGGTAAAGATCGGTGAGTCATCTGAAATAAAGGCCCAGATTATCGGAACAGACCCCGATACGGATGTGGCTGTCCTAAAAGTAAAGAAAACAAACCTGCCGTATCTCGAACTGTCGGATTCGGACAAACTTGAGGTAGGCGAATGGGTGGTGGCAATCGGTAATCCCTTCGGGTTGAGCCACACGGTAACCGCCGGTATTGTCAGCGCCAAAGGCCGCAGCGCCGGCATAAATAAATATGAGGACTTCATTCAAACCGATGCCGCAATCAATCCAGGCAATTCCGGCGGGCCGCTTATCAATCTCGACGGCAAGGTCGTCGGAATCAATGCAGCCATTATAGGCCCAGGCGGCAACATCGGTATCGGCTTTGCAATACCCATCAATCTGGCAAAAAAGGTCTACAAGGACCTTATCAGCGAGGGCAAGGTGGTCAGAGGCTATCTCGGCGTAGCCATTCAGGACCTTACCGAAGAAATGGCCCAATCGCTGGGGCTTCAGGGAAAGAAAGGTGCTATCGTGCCTGAAGTCCAAAAGGATACGGCTGCCGACAAGGCCGGCATACGACAAAACGACATCATCGTGGAATTTGACGGCAAGCCTGTCGAGAGCTCAAAGGAACTTCAAAGTATGGTGGCAGCATTAAAACCCGGAACAAAGGTAAAGATTATTGTCCTGCGGGACGGCGAACGAAAAACCCTCAACGCTACCCTCGAAGAGGCAAAAACCGAAGAGACCCAGACACAAACTGCAAAGGAATCCGACACCCTTTCATCGCTCGGCATTGACGTGCAAAACATTACGGACCAGTTGGCCGAGCAACTCGGGTTTGAAGGACTGAGTGGCGTGGTGGTGACGAACGTTGAAACTGGTTCTGTCGCCGACCGTAACGGTCTGACAGCCGGCACGCTGATTATGGAAGTCAACCAGAAGAAGATTAAAAATGTCAGAGAATTCAAGGCAGAGATTAATAAGGTTTCAAAAGGAGGAAATGCCCTCTTGCTGGTCCAGGATAGAAACGGCAGACGTTTTATCCTGTTGCCAATGCCGGAAGATTAAAGTTCCAAAAAAGACATTAAAAAACATAATCGGACAGGTGCGTTGCCTGTCTTTAGATTCATTCTGCAATGCCCCGTAACTTCGCGGGGCATTTTTTTAACAACCTGATAATCATACTTTACCGTCGCAATTAGAACAACAAGTATTGCTACGTTCTCAGAGTTCAACAAAAATTGCAGGAGAAACAGTTATTAGACATCAGAAAAATTTATTGCATTTTTTTATGAATAATTTATAATGGTTCTTTCGTGACAATTACAAAATGAGTAGAAAGGGGCAGCTATGAATCGGCTGCCCTTTGTTTGGAATGGTTTTTTGGAGCAATTAAGATGGGCTGTAATTTAGCAATTGCCGGTGTGACAGGGGCTGTCGGGCAGGAATTTCTGCGGATACTGAAGGAAAGGGACTTTCCGTTCGATACCTGCAAAATGCTGGCGAGCAGCAGGTCCGCAGGCAAAAAAATCGAGTTCAAAGGCAAAGAATATATCGTCGAGGAATTAACAACCAGAAGTTTTGAGGGCGTCGATATTGCCCTTTTCAGCGCCGGCGCCGCCCGAAGCAGGGAATTCGCGCCGGCAGCGGTAAAGGCAGGTGCAGTCGTCGTCGATAATTCGTCGGCGTTCAGGATGGACCCCAATGCCCCTTTGGTCGTGCCCGAAATAAATCCTGAAAAGATTAAGGAGCATAAGGGCATCATTGCAAATCCGAACTGCTCAACGATTATTGCAATCGTGCCGGTCTGGCCTCTGCACAGAGCAAACCCAGTCAAAAGAATGGTCGTAAGCACCTATCAGGCGGCAAGCGGAGCTGGTATGTCGGCAATGCTGGAGTTGGAAACCCAGACCCGCGAAATCCTGGCAGGCAAAAAGCCTACCTGCAAGGTGCTTGCGTATCAGCTTGCGTTCAACCTGTTCAGCCATAACTCGAAGATCGGCCTGAACGGATACAACGAAGAAGAAATGAAAATGGTCCACGAGACGCACAAGATATTCGACTGCCCTGATATTGCGATTACCTGCACCTGCATTCGCGTTCCGGTTCTGCGTGCTCACAGCGAAAGCATTAATCTGCAGTTCACCGACCCAATCACACCACAAGAGGTCAAAGACCTGCTTAGCACCGCTCCGGGAGTCTCGATAATCGACGACAGGGAAAAGAACAGGTTCCCGATGCCGATAGATGCCACTGACAAAGATGACGTCTTTGTCGGCAGAATTCGGCAGGATGAGTCGATGCCGGATAACCGCGGTATAAACATCTGGGTTGTCGGCGACCAGCTCAGAAAAGGTGCTGCGCTAAACGCTGTGCAAATAGCAGAAAAATTGCTATAATCTGCCACGATGGCAGTGCGAAAAATCAAACTAACCATTCAATACGATGGCAGCGGGTATTTCGGCTGGCAGGTTCAGCCTGACCGCCCAACTATCCAGCAACTCTTAAATGAGGCAGTCTCAACTCTTGTCGGCAGAAAGGTGACAGTTCACGGGGCAAGCAGAACCGATGCCGGCGTAAGCGCTCTCGGCCAAGTCGGCCTGATAGAAATCGATTCGCCAATTCCGACAGAAAATTTTCCCAAAGCCATCAGCGACAGGCTCCCGCCGGAAATTGCAGTTATCGAGGCGGTCGAGGTCAATAAAAAATTTGACCTTATCAACGACGTCAAAAGCAAGCTGTATCGCTACACAATTTATAATGGCCGAAATCGGCCTGTGCTGCACACAAGGCACTGCTGGCATATACCGGAAAAATTAAATATTGAAAATATGAATAAGGCGGCCAAGTTTTTAATTGGGACAAAGGATTTCAAGTCTTTTGCTTCTGCCAAGGACAACAGGGAAAGCACCATCAGAACCATTTTTCGCTGCGAAGTTTTTGGGGAGGAAGACTGGGTATATATTGATACCGAAGGCAATGGTTTCCTATATAATATGGCCAGAAATATCGCAGGAACGTTGGTTGATATTGGCCTTGGCAGATTGATACCGGAAAAAATGCAACAGATTCTTGAGGCGAAAGACCGCACCGCAGCAGGCCAGATTGCCCCTGCGGAAGGCCTTTGCCTGATGTGGATTCGGTATTAGAAAAATGAAAATCGTTCACATAATCACTCGGCTTATTCTTGGCGGGGCGCAGGAAAATACCCTGATTACCTGCCGCCTGCTGGCACAGCAAGGCCACGAGGTCTGGCTTATAACCGGGCCGGCAATCGGACCCGAAGGTAAGCTTTTCGAGCAGACAAAACAGGCTGGTTTCAGAACAATTGTCGTCGATGAAATGATAAGGGCAATAAATCCCTTGAAAGATTTTATCGCATACAGAAAGATTAAGAAAATCCTAAACGAAATCAGGCCGGACATTGTTCATACACATTCTGCAAAGGCGGGAATACTGGGTAGATACGCAGCATACAATCTAAAAACGGAAAATCCGAAATCCGAAATCCGAAATTCGAAACCAAAAATAGTTCATACGATTCACGGCTTGGCGTTTCATCCGTATCAGCGCAAGTGGCTGAATAAATTTTACATTGTAATTGAAAAGGCTGCTGCAAAGAGGACAGATTATTTTATCAGCGTGGCGGATGCGATGACCGAGCAGGCAAAGGCAGCAGGTATCGGTTTAGACAGACCTTATGTAACAGCCTACTCGGCTGTCGATGAGGAGGCATTTTTATCACCTATTGCCGAGGAAAAAAAGCGGCAATTTCGGACACAATATGGAATCAGTAAAGATACAATCGTGCTGGTAACAATAGCGAGATTGTTTATGCTAAAGGGACACGATTATATTATTGAATCGGCGAAGACTCTCTCCAAAAAATACGAAAATGTGATGTGGCTGTTTGTCGGCAACGGGAATCTGTCGGATAAATTTCAGCGGCAGGTTAACGAATTAGGATTGGCGGACAGAATAAAATTTGCAGGCCTTTTGCCGCCCAGCCGGATACCGCTGGCAATACAGTCGTCGGATATACTTGTTCACTGTTCACTGCGGGAAGGTCTTGCCAGAACTCTGCCCCAGGCGATGCTCTGCAGAAAACCTGCGATCAGTTTCGATGTCGATGGTGCAAAAGAAGTCGTGAATGAAAATACAGGCAGGCTCATTGAACCGAAAAATATTGAACAATTAACAGAGGTCTGTGCCGAATTGATAGAGGATGCGGACTTAAGAAAAAGGCTCGGTGAAAATGGGCAGGAATCTGTAAAAAGAAAATTTGCACCTGAACAAATGGTAAATACAATAGAAAAGGTTTATCAAAAACTTGTAAAATAGAACCGCAATTGTTATTTTATTACAGCGGTCAGTAGCTAAATATGAAAAGGAAACAAAAATGAATCTTGATAGTTATTTTGAAAATGTTAAAGGTGTGGGGATATTGGCAACCAGCGATGCGGAGGGAAAAGCAGATGCGGCGATTTACGCCAAGCCTTATGCAATCGACGAGAAAATAATCGCCTTCAGTATGCTCGAGCATACAAGCTACAGCAACGTGATGGCCAACCCGAATGCCTGCTTTTTGTTCATAGAGAAGGGCGAAGGGTTCAAAGGGTACAGATTTTATATAAAACAAAAGGGCGAGGAGACAGACCCCGACAACATAAAAATGCTCAAAAAGACGCACAATATCATAGATATGCCGACCGACCAAAAGCGGCATCTGGTATATTTTAAGATAAATCACATCAGGCCGTTAATAGACGATAAGAAATGAGTTTCCGCTGAGCATTAAAGAATTCTTTTCGCTTGCCAAGTAATACGTATTGAGCAGTTCGAATGCAGATTTAGGATAAGGAAAATTTATCCTTGTTTTAGGGCATATTAGTGTTAGATTACTACTGCGCTTTCGGCATAACAGCCGATATATAAAAAATGGATTTTTTTGAGATTTCGAACAACAGGAAAAAGGACAAAATAGAAAATGAAGGCGAGTTTGGCTGGTGAATTGAGAACAGGCAGAATGGCGATAGCGGCAGGAGAGAAATTTCACTTCATCGGCGCAGGCGGAATCGGGATGAGCGGGCTGGCCAAACTATTGCTCAAGCACAACTGCGCTGTCACAGGCTCAGACCAGATAGGAAGTCCGGTGACGGATGAACTGGCTGATCTTGGCGTGGAAATGAAAATCGGCCACAGCGAAAACTACCTCGATGACCAGAAACGAATCATCGTCATATCGGCTGCCGTAAAGGAGGATAATCCTGAATTAAAACTTGCCCGCAAAAAAGGCTGCAAAATTTATAAATATGCACAGATGCTCGGACTGCTGATGAACGATTACGAAGGAGCAGCAGTTGCCGGCACGCACGGCAAAAGCACCACCAGCGGCTGGCTGGTCTATACGCTCAAACAACTTGGCATCGATGTGAATTTCATCATCGGAGCCGACATAAGCCAGCTTGGCACAAACAGCAACGCAGGCAACAGCGAAATCTTTGTGGCGGAGGCCTGCGAATACGACCGCAGCTTTCTGAACCTGCGACCGAAAATCGGCTGCATCCTGAACATCGAGGCAGACCACCTCGATTATTACAGGGATATTGACGAGATAGTCGGGGCATTCGATGATTTTGCACACGGGGTTAAAAAGGACGGCGTCCTGATTGCGAACGGCACGGATGTAAACGTGAAAAAAATCCTCAGCGGAATGTCGGGCCAAAGGTATGAAACGATAGGATTCGATAAAAACTGTGATTTTTATGCGGATAATCTGCGGGCAACAGATGGTTTATTTAGCTTTGATGTTTATCATAACGGCAAGCTTTTCGGCAGCACGCAGATTAGTGTGCCGGGAAGGCATAATGTTTTTAATTCGCTGGCGGTTGTGGCTATGGCGGTGAATCTCGGCCACGACGGCTCAGATGTTGTCCCGATTTTATCGGGATTTACCGGTATGGACAGGCGGATTATGGAACGGGCTAAGGTCAATGGTGTCACAGTTCTTGATGATTACGCCCACCATCCGACGGAGATAAAGGCAAGTCTCGAGGCAATCAGGCTGCGGTATCAGCCGAAACGGCTTTGGTGCGTTTTCCAGCCTCACCAGTACAGCAGAACGCGATTTTTGCTTGATGATTTCGCAGAAAGCTTTAAGCTGGCGGATATGACGATTATGCCTGAAATCTACTTTGTGCGTGATTCGCTCGAGAGCAAAAAAGAGGTCAACGCCGCTGTGCTGGCTGAAAGAATAAAGAATAAAGGCGGCAAGGCCTTGTTTATTGACGGATTTGACAGAATATGCGATCATCTTGCCGAAAATGTCGGTGTCGGTGACGTTATAGTTACGATGGGAGCCGGAGATGTCTGGAAAGTCGCAAATGAATATATTCAAAGGTCTGGAAAAAATTGTCAAAAATGATTACCCGATAGGCCGTGACACTTGGTATGGACTCGGCGGGAATACGGACTTCTTTTTACAGCCGCAAAGCATAAATGAACTGCAGGAAGTCGTCAAACGCTGCACTGACCATGATCTGCCGATAAAAATAATCGGGTTTGGTTCAAATCTGCTGATAAGCGACCAGGGTGTCCGCTCTGCGGTAATAAGGCTGGATTCAGAGGCATTCTCGCAGATGGCTTTCGACGGCGATGTCGTGCGGGCAGGGGCAGGACTCGAGCTGAGCAGACTCGTCTTGAAATGTGTTCAAAAAGGACTCAGCGGCATGGAACCTCTCACAGGAATCCCCGGCTCGGTCGGCGGCGCCGTGAAAATGAATGCCGGCGGCAACTTCGGCGACATCGGCTCCGTCGTCGAAACCGTCACCGTAATGGATAACCGCGGTCACATATTCGACAAAACCAAGCCGGAACTTGTCTTCGATTACCGCAAAACAAATATCAACGCCAGATTTATTCTCGCCGCCGAGATAAAACTTACAAAATCAGACCCGGAGCAGATTATGCAACGGGTCAAGGAAATATGGATTTACAAGAAAAACAATCAACCGTTGAGTACAAAGAATGCCGGCTGCATCTTCAAAAACCCCCACGGAGCGGCGGCAGGCGCACTTATAGACAAGGCCGGCCTCAAGGGAACACGAATAGGCAAGGCGGTCATAAGCGAAAAACACGCAAACTTCATCATTGCCGAGCAGGGATGCAAAAGCAAGGATGTTATGCAGTTGATAGACCTTGTCAGAAAAAAAGTAAAAGAACAATTCGGCACAGAACTCGAACTTGAAATCGAGATATGGAAATAAGCCATAGATAACAGGCAACAATAAACCGCATACGGAGAAATGAACCCGATAAAAGAGATGAGCATTCAAACATCAAAGAACGATGCAAACCAAAATAAAGGCAAATTGAAGGCAGCGGTGTTATGCGGCGGGATAGGCGAGGAGCGGCAGATAAGCCTCGAGAGCGGCAGATGTGTCCGCGATGCTTTGATACAGGCAGGGATTGATGCTGTTCTTGCGGACATCCGGCCTGATAATACTCGGTATCCTCGACAATGCGAGTATAGATGTTTTTTTCGTTGCAATGCACGGCCGATTCGGCGAAGACGGCCAGCTGCAGCAAATATTGGAGGAAAAAGGCCTTATTTACACAGGCAGCACGTCTGCGGCCTGTCGAGTTGCTTTCGATAAAATGGCCTGCAAAAAAGTCTTTGAAAAAGCGGGGGTAAAAACCGCCCCTTCAATTGAATTCAAGGAAGGAACAGACAGCGGGGAACTCGAAAAACGACTGGAAAAGCTGGCAGTCAAATTTGTCGTCAAGCCGTTTCGTCAGGGTAGCAGCGTCGGCGTAAGCATTGTCGATAACATCAAAGAGGCAATCGTAGTGGCCAGCAAGACCGCCAGGCTGTTTGGCGATTGTTTCATCGAAAAATATATACCGGGGCGGGAACTGACGGTGGGTATTGTCTGCAGGCAAGTTTTGCCGATAATTGAGATTAGGCCGAAAGAGACGTTTTATAACTTTCAGGCAAAGTATATTGACGAAAAAACGCAGTTTCTGTTCGATACAATCGAAGACAAAACGCTGGAGAAAAAAATTAAAGAGACGGCAGTAAAATGCTTTGAGGCCGCCGGCGCCAGAGACATAGCAAGGGTGGATTTTATTCTCGGCAGCGACAGAGAGCTTTATGCCCTCGAGGTAAATGCGATACCCGGCCTGACCGGCCACTCGCTTGTGCCAATGGCGGCAGCAAAGGCAGGACTGTCTATGAGCCAGTTCTGCTTAAACATCATCGAGGCAGCATTGAAAAGAGGCAGGGTAAAGATAGGCTGATTCTTGACGACAGGGAACAACGCCGATGGTTTTGAAAAACAATACCATAAAAAAGCAAAAACGAAAGATTGATTTCGCTTCGTTCTACTGGATGCGGGTTCTAAAGGTGATAAGTCTGACAGTTATGCCCTGCTGTCTTTTTTTTGGATTCGTATATCTTGACAGATATGTAAAGCAGACCGTGCCTGTGGCACAGCGAACCGGCGTTCTGGAGCTGGTCTCACCTCCCTGGTGGCTAAACGACGCCTTAAAGGAAAAAATTTATGCCGCTGCAACTGCAAACGGGGAAAATCTCAAACTCGACAAAGATGCGGCTGAATCGGTCCGGCAAAATCTCGAAAAGGCCGGCGGCTGGCTCGACAATGTCAAGGTCCAGACGACCGGACAGACATTTCGGATTTGGGCAAAATGGCGAAGGCCGCTTGCAGTCATAAAAACCACAAAAGAAACTTTTTATGTTAACGCCGTTTCGTGCGTGATGGATTACGTCGAGGTGCAAGGTCTGCCCATAATCAAAATCGAAGGCGTAAAAGAATCAGCAGATTCTCTGCAAACGGGCAAAATCTGCCGGAGAGACGATATTGCGGCGGCAGTTGCGGTATTAGAGCGGCTCGACAAAAGAGATTCGCTCGAACTGCAGGGTCGCGGCCTGCTTTGCGAGATTGCCCGAATCGATGTGAGCAATTTTAACGGCAGAAAGAGTGAAAAAAATCCGCATATCGTCCTGTATGTAACAGACGATACGGAAATTATTTGGGGGGCGGAGGTCGGCAAATGGTATCGCCATCTTGAGGTGACTGATGAGCAGAAAATTGCTCGGCTTTATAGCTTTTTTAACGAAAAAGGAACTCTCCTTGGCAGAATAAAGACGATAAACTTACGCGACCCGAAAGAGTCTGTGCCTCTGCCGATAGATAAATACCTCGCAAGTAATAACTAAAAGCGAACAGAAAATCAAATCCGAAAATCGAATATCGAAGCACGAAACAAATCCGAATGACCTAATGAACAAAATCCAAAACGTTTCCGTCATTCAAATTTCTGTCATTCGATATTGTTTCGGATTTTGTGCTTCGGATTTTGTCTATTATAACCTTGGACAAAATGAACAAGTACCTTTGATAATTATTAAATTCAGCATTTCAATTGCTGTAAATTAACATTCAGGGCGGTCTGAAGGTCGCTGTAAATGTATGGAATATTGAACTTTATACAGAGAGATTTGAATCGGCTGACGGCAGATTCGCTAATCCGACTTTGAAAATCTTTATCCGCCGCAGGCGGATTGCAAAAAAAGATTCGGCAGCCTGCAAAACGCAAAGGATAAATTGTGCATCTGCCTTTTTCATTATAAGGGCAAATAGCAGTCGGCATCGTTTTAATTTTTTGGGGTTTGAGATTTTCCTTCAGAAAAATCAACTCCGGCGTCGTGACAAAAAGCAGGTGGTCAAACTTTGCAAAATCGCAGCACCTCCCGCAGGCCTTACAGGAAGCCGGATTCCGGTCAGCTTCAATTTGCTCATCGAGCCAGTCGTATATTTGGCCGACTTTTTCGCTCGAGCCTTCGTAAATCATTCATTGGTCCACCATTTTTTCTGCCGGCACAGTTTTTCAATCTCCTCAAGGCTGAAAAATCTTCCTTTATTTATACCCGGACATTTTTGAGAGGCTTTATTCCAAATATCAGGGCTTGAAAGATTTGAATGCCAGAATGGCCAGGTGCGGCACTGGTTCGGCCTGACAGAGTAAATTGTGCATTGTTTCCTGCCGTCGATTATCTTCAAAAAGATACAATCTTTAGTCGCGGGATTTTCGATTATGGTTAGGCGAAAGCCGCTGCGTTTCAGGAATTGGCGGCGCAATTGCCGAACAGGAATTTTTAGAAAATCTGCGATTAGCTCAATTTCCTCTTTTGCCACCCAGATAAAACCCTCTGCCGGCCCGGAGCAGCAGCTACCGCAGCCGAGACACTCAAAATGCAAACCCGCAGAATACCATTTATTTTCAGCCACAGAGTTCACAGAGAAATTTTTAAGACACAGATTTACATCGCTTTAAGATTGAGAAACTATCCCGAAAGTCCAATGGTACCTACCATAAGGTCAATAGCTTTTGTTTTTACATGTATTAAAATAGAAACATCTGCTTTACTCGGGGGGTTCAATAAAGTACCAGTCTTGATATTAACTGATGTTATCAACTTGTCATTCTCTAACAAAACAAAAAAGGGATCATCAAAAGAAAACTTATTCTTAACACTTATAATCTGGTCAACATTAGGGCACTGCAATGCATCAAACAAAGTTTTAAGCCGATTATCAATATCTCCACCGTGATCTGAAATCAACCCCTGTTCTTCGGGCCAGAGTAAAATTATATCAAGTTCGCAGATAAATTTCAAAACACTCGAAACCAGAGGAGCAAAAGTAATATCTTCAACTTTCTTAAGAACCGATAATTCATCATCAGCTTTCAAAAAATTGTTAGAACTTCTCAATGGTTCAATATCCCATAATTTTTTCAATTGAGGATGCAAATACTGACGTATCTGATGTTTGTCAAATGCATCGCCATTTGATTTCAAAGGCCCATCATATTTAAGATAAAATTCCATATTTCCGAACCTCAAAACTTACCACTTCAGGATTGCACCGGTGTCGGCGCTGGTTGCCAGAGAAGCGTATTTGGCGAGGTAGCCGCCTGCGAATCTGGGTTTAGGAGGCTGCCAAGTTTTCTTTCGTTCGGTAAGGTCGGCGTCAGATAGTTTTACGCTCAATTTATTATTCGGAATGTCAATCTCGATAATGTCGCCGTTTTTTAATAGGCCGATAGGTCCCCCTACCGCGGCTTCAGGGCTGATGTGGCCGATACAGGCTCCTCGTGTGCCGCCGCTAAACCTGCCATCGGTAATAAGTGCGACCGATTCGCCGAGGTCTGCGCCCATAATATAACTTGTGGGCGAGAGCATTTCCACCATACCCGGCCCGCCTTTCGGGCCTTCGTAGCGGATAACGACAACATCGCCCGCCTTTACCTTGCCTGCAAGAATACCATCGCAGGCATCTTCCTGCGATTCAAAGATTATCGCCGGGCCTGTGTGCTTTAGCATTTTTTCTGTGACGCCTGCCGTTTTAACAACAGAGCCATTTGGTGCGAGATTACCCTTCAAAATTGACAATCCCCCTGTTTTTGAATATGCGTTATCGATGGTGCGAATCACTTCGGGATTTAGAATCTTTGCCCTGGCGATATTTTTGCCGATAGTTTTGCCGGTGACGGTCAGGCAATCGAGATTAACAAGCCCCTTTATTTTACTAACCTCTTTGAGTATCGCACTTACCCCGCCTGCTGCATCAACATCCTCGACGTGGTATTTGCTCGAAGGCGAGACCCTGCAAATATTCGGACATCCGGCAGATAGGTTGTTGATTCTATCGAGGTCGTATGCAATACCGGCCTCATTTGCGACCGCCAGGCCGTGCAGAACGGTATTTGTCGAGCCGCCCATAGCCATATCGAGGATGAGGGCATTGTCGAGCGATTTTTCGTTAATAATGTCAAGAGGCTTAATATCCTTTTCAATAAGGTTTAAAATTTGTCGGCCTGCCGTGCGATAAAGCTTTTTTCTTTTCGGGTCAACAGCCAAAATCGTGCCGTTGCCCGGCAGAGCGATGCCGACGGCCTCGCAAAGACAATTCATCGAATTGGCGGTGAACATCCCTGAGCAGGAGCCACAACCCGGGCAGGCGAACTGCTCAAGCTCGCCTAATTGCTGGTCGGTAATCTTTTTTACATTATAAGCAGCAACACCTTCAAATATGCTGATGAGGTCAACTGTCCTGCCGTCCGGCGTTTTGCCTGCCTTCATAGGTCCGCCGGAAACAAAAATCGTCGGGATATTCAACCGGACCGCGACCATCAGCATACCGGGAATAATTTTATCGCAGTTCGGAATGCAAATCAGGCCGTCAAAGCAGTGAGCACGGGCCATCGTCTCGACGGAGTCGGCTACAATCTCGCGAGAGGGCAGCGAATACTTCATACCGGTATGCCCCATAGCGATTCCGTCGCAGACAGCGATAGTATTGAATTCAAATGGGATACCGCCTGCCTTTCGGACGGCCTGTTTGACAATCTGGGCAACCTTATTAAGATGAACATGGCCCGGCACAATCTCGCTGAAACTATTTGCTATGCCGATAAAGGGTTTATCTACATCGGATTTCTTCAGGCCGCAGGCATAAAGCAGACCCCTGTGAGGGGCACGTTGAAAACCTTTTTTAATGGTATCGCTTCTCATAAACAGTTTCTCCCAAAAACAGGTAATCTAAATTTATTACAGAATTTTATCGAACTATTGCTGATAAATAAAGGAAAATCGGTTGTTTTCAGACAACAAGACGCTATAATTACATTTGAAAAAACGTTTACTTTAAGGAGAAAAAAATGAGTCCAGGCAAAATCTTCACCAGACTATCTGTTATATGTGTGCTTTTAGCGACAATACTTATAACAGGTTGCGCCGCTCCTGCAAAGGAAGGCAAGGCTGCCCCGGCCAAATCCGCCGTAGGCGGAAAAAAAGTGGAACCAATAATCACCGAACCGGTAAAGGCAACAACAAAAACCGCAGCAAAACCCAAAGGGACAACGGGCGAGCCCGCCGCAGGCGGAGCGGTTTTGGCCCTGAAATTCATCAAAGGAGACACTTCCATCTACAAGGTCATAATGGAAACAGAAAGAAGTGCCGACTTCGCAGGAGAAATTACCAAAGATGAGCAATTCACAAGCGGCAAAAGCGGCACGCGGACAGAGATGATTTTCAGCCAGCAGATAGAAAATGTGGATGCAAATGGAAATGCAACTGCCAAAATTACAATCAAGTCATTAAAGTATGTTGCCATAACGAAAGATGTGCAGTTGCTGGATTTCGACAGTTCTACGCAGGGACAGCAGGCAAACGCACTCAATAAATTAATCGGACAAAGCTATACGATAATTATTACACCGACCAGCAATGTTATCGGAGCTGCCGGCCAGGATGAGATAAAGGGTCTGGTTGAAGGAAATGCGATGGAGAACAAGGCAGCTGTTCAATTAGTCTCGAAAAACCTTATTCAAAGACGCCACCAGATACCGGCACTAATGGACGCTGGCAGCAAAATTCTCAAGCTCGGAGAAAAATGGAGCAGCACGCGGACAGTATCATTCGGGTCGATGGGAACTAATTCCCTTGAAAAGATTTACACCTTAAAGGCAATTGAGAAAAAGGAAGGCAAAAGGACGGCAGTCGTCGAAATAAGCGGGATACCGGCTACCATTCAAAAAGATGCCACCAGCCCAGTTGCAAAGCTGTTTGACAGCACCAATAACTACACAGGAGCTCTCCTGCTGGATTTAAACAACGGGAAAATCGAACGATACACTGAAAAGCTGGAGGCGGAATGGGTGGTTGCAGACCCGCAGGCAACAGGCAGTGAGCCTTCAACAATCAAATTAGGCACAAAGGAACTGAACAGCCTGGAAAAAATCGAGTAAAAATGTAAAAGAGAATTTTATAATCCATAAACTAAAAAAATATTGGAAAGTTAATCTATGAAAGGGGAAAGATTGAAGACTGCAGTAAAATACGTTATTGCAATTGCTGCCGCATTAATTATCGGCGGCTGCGAGCCGCAGTCCACGGAAAAGAAAATCCCAGCTGATACAGAAAAACCAAGAGAGCTGCTGACGGTAAATTTCAAGCAGTCAAAGGTGCTGCGCTATAAGTTTGTTTCCAGCAGGCAGATAGAAATTTTACTCGAAGACAATACCGGCAAGGCCGGCGGAGAGAAGAGCCGGTACACCGAATCACTCGAGATAATAGTCGCTTATAAACCCGTTAAAGTCGAACCGAATGGCCTGAGCATAATTGAGGCAACCTGCGAATCAATCAAGGCACAAACCATGGTAGGCAGCTCGCACAAGGAAGCTGCAGAAAATTTCGCAGGCAAAAGTTTCAGGTTCACAGTCGGGCCTACAGGAAAAATTGAAGACCGCACCGAGCTTCAAAAACTGCTAAAGGAAGTTGCGGAAACTGCGTTCAGACCCGACAACCAGCACGGCAGGATAAAAGAACCAGACCTGATATCCGATATTATAGCAACGCAGTGGTTCCTGTGGGATTCAATTTCGAGCATAAGTGAGCCGCAAAAAGGGGTAGCGGTCGGCGACAGTTGGCAGTCGCAGTTATCCACACCATCGCCGATGCCGGGTTTGTTAAGCGCCGGGCGCGATGTCGTCTATACACTCGAAGATGTTAATGATGCCGGCTCGGAAAAAATTGCCGTGATAAGCAGTAAATTTTCACTCTCAAAATCGCCGCTAAAGGACCGCTTTGTCCCTTATACAGGCAGCTTTATGATGAGCGGGCCTTTCGGTCTTTACGGCAACTGCAGTATCGTCGAACTGGGAGGAAAGGGTCGGGAGCTATTCAACATTGATGCAGGCAGAACCGACAGTTACAGCCAGGATTACGAAATGAAGGTCGTTGCGACAATGGCTATCATACCGATAACGGTAAAAATAAATGTAAAGCAGCATTTGTCGATGCAGATTATCGAGGAACCAAAAAACCAAAACAAGCCGTAAAAAACGTGGAGGTAAAAATAAATTGGAAAGCAGAAACCTGTGGGCGCCGTGGCGCATAGGTTATATTCAGGGGCTGGAAAAAAGCAGCGAGTGCTTCCTCTGCCACAACCTGCAAAATCCGCAGGATGACGAAAAAAATCTTGTGCTTTGGCGAACAAATCAGTCAATCGTTGTGCTTAACCGCTTTCCGTATAACAACGGCCATTTGCTGATAGCTCCCAACAGACATATCAGCGGTCTCGATGAGGCAAATGACGCCGAACTGCTCGAGCTTGTAAAGCTGGTCGCCCGGACGCAGAAGGCATTGACCCTAGCGATAAAACCGCACGGCTTCAATATAGGCATAAATTTCGGCAGATGCGCCGGGGCGGGACTGCCAGGCCATCTGCATATTCACGTCGTCCCACGCTGGGACGGCGACACAAACTTTATGAGTGTCTGCAGCGACACAAAGGTCATCAGCCAGAGCCTCTCCGAGCTTCTCGAACAGTTAAAAAAAGTAAGCAAAGACCATAATCTTCCAAATCTTTAATAAAGAGGCCTTTTCAACAACAATGGATGCGGCTATGCCCGAGAATCCTCCAAATTTTGCAATCAGTGAAGAAAAGAGCAAGGGACGGCTGTTTGCGGAAAAACGACACCCCTACCGGTCGGATTTCGAGCGGGACAGGGACAGGATTATTCACAGCGAGGCTTTTCGCAGGCTCGAAGGCAAGACACAGGTCATAACGGCCGGCATAAACGATAATTTCCGCAACCGCCTAACTCACAGCATTGAGGTCGCCCAAATCGGCAGAACTATTGCAAAGGCGCTCGGCCTGAACGAAAATCTTACCGAGGCAATCTGTCTCGCCCACGATTTGGGGCATCCACCCTTCGGTCATGCAGGCGAGAGGATTCTCAATAATTTAATGGCTGATTTCGGCGGATTCGAACACAACAGCCAATCTCTGCGAATCGTGGAATTATTGGAGCATCCATATCCTGATTTTCCAGGACTAAATCTCGTTTATGAGACTCGCCTCGGATTAGCAAGGCATAAGGGACCTCACGACAAACCCGCAAAAGACAACTTCCCGGAAAAAAACTGCTCTCTCGAAGGACAAACCGCAAACGCAGCAGACCGCATCGCATATAACTGCCACGACCTCGAAGACGGCCTGCGGGCAGGTATAATTCTTTACGAACAGCTAAAGGATATTGAAATTTTTTCCGATGCACAGCGGCACATCATCGCCGCTGCGATTAAGGATGTATCGGTTATGAGGACAAGGACTGCCAAGGCGATTATCGACATTCTCGTAAGCGACTGCATAAAGACAAGTCGAAAGGCTATCGAAAAATCGAAAATAAAAACCATCGACGATTTTTTTGCCCGCAGCGAAGATTTCGTTACATTCTCGAAACAAAACGAGGCCAAATTACGAAAGCTGGAAGATTTTCTGGTGCACGATTTTTATATGAACAAAACCGTCACACCGGAAGCCGAATATATACGCGGAAAAATGAAAAAACTTTTTGAAAGGTTGTGCAAAAAGCCGGAATCTATGCCGCCCTTTTACCAAAGACTGGTCGAACCTGAAGGCCTTCACCGGACAGTCTGCGATTATATCGCGGGTATGACCAACAGGTTCTGCCTTAAAATGATGGAAGGATTATGAAACCATTAACCCCAAAAAGCGAATTTGCCAAAAGGATGCTCACAAGCTGTTTTGGATTAGGTTTTTTGCCGGCTGCACAGGGAACATTCGCATCCTTGCCGGTGGTAATTATCTTTGCGGGTTTGCTTTATCTCGGGACCGCAGTCGGCCCGATGACATTAGCAATGGATTGTTTAGTTCTGGCAGGGGCAGTTATCTGCATATTATTTGCTCCTGCAATCGAGGCATTAGCAGGCAGAAAAGACCCGCCCGAGATTGTTGCGGACGAATTTGCCGGCCAGGCAGCTACATACCTCGTAATCCTCTCTTTTGTGCCGGCTGAAGCAATTGGAAAACAGGTTTTACTGATTGCAGCAGGCGGTTTTGTATTGTTCAGGCTTTTTGATATTGCAAAGCCCTGGCCAATCAGAAGGCTCGAAAGACTGCCCGCCGGTCTGGGCATCCTCGCAGATGACCTTATGGCCGGCCTCTACGCCGGTCTGTTGACTGCCGCAGCAATAACTTTCAAAACATCACCGATAGCCAAGTCGTTGCAGGCCTATAGTTCACAACTGAACGTTCTAACCTCGGCATTCCTGGGAATGGTGCAGGGCCTGACGGAATTTCTGCCTGTTTCATCGAGCGGTCATCTGGCTCTGTTCGAGCATCTCTTCGGATTCGACGCCGAAAAGAGTGAAATGCTGCTGTTTGACCTTATCATGCATACAGGCACCGTGATAGCAATTTTTATTGTGTTCAGAAGGACGGTGGCAGCCTTTTTGAAAAATCTCATCAAGGGCAGCAGAGACCTGACAGAGCCGGTCGGCCTTTACAAAAAAAACTTCAGCTTTCGTTTTCTCATCCTGGCTTTTGTCGCAACAGTCGTCACCGCCTTAATTGGTTTTCCCCTCAAGAAATATTTTATGAGCGCAAGGGGCAGCCTCATAACTATATCTATAATGTGGGTTATCACAGGAATACTTTTGACAGCAACCGATTTCCGCAGAAAAACCAGAGTCGGTCTGCGGCAATTCGGAATTGTCTCGGCAATTGTTGTCGGCCTATTCCAGGCTGCCGCCATTATGCCAGGGATTTCACGAAGCGGTGCAACCATAGCAGCGGCAATCTTACTCGGGCTGCACCGGCGGTGGGCAGTGGAATTCAGCTTCCTGCTGGCAATACCCGCAATTCTGGGGGCAACAGCAGTTGAACTTGTAAAAAATCACGATAAGATTAGTTCGCAAAATCTCTCTTTAATCATCGTCCTACCGGGGCTGCTGACGGCAGTTATAGCCGGGACAGCGGCATTGAAAATTCTGATAAGGGTGGCAAGACGGGCAAGGCTAAAGACTTTTGCTTTTTACTGCTTTATTCTGGCCTGTTGCGTCCTGATTTATTGCTTGCAATAATAAAGGAAAAAATCTGGGAAAGCGAATATTTAAAGGTATAATATAGCCGCTCGTTTGTGAAGCCGACTTTGTCGGCAATTTTTAAGGTTAATGTCTTTTTGGAGGCGGGCCCTGCTCGAAACGATTACTCCCGGGGCCGTATCTGACAAATGAATAAGGAAAATTTCAATCTGCTCTGCGACGATTTGTATCTGGATATGTATGTCAGTACCAAGCTGGCCCTGCCGACCCAGCGGGACACGATTCTGACATTTCTCGAAAGGATTGGTAAGCAGTTCCCTTCGATGAGCAATTTCTATCAGCGAGACCAGCATTATTACCTGGAAGAGGAAAATAGTTCCGGCCAATACCGCTGGATTGCGCTCGAGGCCAGCCGTATCGGCTCGGGCATCGTAAATCCCGGAAAATTCGAAAATGCTTACGCTCAGGATAAACTCGTCCTGGAGCTTATGCCCTTTATGCTGGGCGTGAACTCCCTCGACATTGATTCGCTCGATGTAACGATTGGAATGGATTTCGATTACTGGGGCAATCACGATGAACTGATAGCAGAAGCCCTTTTAGGCTCAACATCTCTCAATTGCCTGCTCGACTTGCCTTCGAGCAGGACTATTGACTGCTCGCCGGAAATGGTCGTGTCTCTGTCGGACGACAACAGAACACAGGCAAGGATTTCCGTCGAATCAAAGACAACTATTTTTGACCCGCGTGAAAAGGAATCCGCCGCAGGCGGAACGGATAAATTCATAAGTCTGCTCTTCACCATTCGTCAGTATCCAAAGGCAAGCGAAAAGTTCGACGCACTTAAATCTTTCGAAAATCAATCTCGGCAGGCAGAAGAACTGCTGGAGGAAAAAATCGTTCCAAATATCGTTCAGCCGCTCATCAATACAATCGCACAGAAAAAATTTATTTAGTTTGAAAGGGCAAAACAAAAATGGTAATCGAAGCCCCTGTCAGCAAAATCAGAATAATAAATCTGAAAATATACATTGTGGGTCTGCTTATAATGGGGGCGTGGTTTGCTTACGATGGTTACCTCAACAAAAATTTTGTCGAAAAACATGCCAAAGAAGGCATAGCAGATAGTTCTCTTGTTTTCAATAAAATGGCGCCGCCTTTTTTACTTGGGGCGGTTGTCGCATTAGCGATATATCTGGCGGCAATCCAAAACAAAAAACTGGTTGCCGATGACAGCCAGCTTATTGTCAGCGGGAAATTGACCATTCCCTACGATTCGATAGTGAAAATAGACAAGACACACTTTAACGATAAGGGCGGATTTTTCTTAATCACTTACAAGAGTGAGCAGAACACGGAAAAACAGGTTAAAATAAGCGACAGAAAATACGACAACCTGTCGCAGGTTCTCGACAAACTGATTGAGAAAATCTCGCAATGACCCATTGGCTAAGCTCTTATGAGTTGCTGTGCTACGGTTTGTGCTTGATGCTCTGAAGTTGACGGACAGGGGTAATTTCGGTATAATGCGGCCTGAAATAAATGTTGGTCGAGCAAAAGTGGAGATTTATATATGCTTACAAAATACCTTGAAGCAGCAATGAGGCATGCACGTTACGAAATCCTCTCGGATGACGGCACCTATTACGGCCATATACCACAGTGTCGAGGTGTGTATGCAAATGCCCCGACTCTGGAGAAATGCAGAAGCGAACTGGAACATGTACTCGAAGATTGGCTGCTCTTTCGAATCTACAAGAACCTGTCGTTACCCAAGAATCGACGGGATAAAACTGTCCGTGAAGAAGGAGGTCGCAGCCTGATGCCTGCGTTTGGTCCCGTTTCACGGAAGGATTTAATACGCTGTCTGCGTTCTCTGGGTTTTGAGGGGCCGTTCTCGGGCGGCAAACACTCGTTTATGCTCAAAGGTAATTTGACATTGACCATACCCAACCCGCACAAAGGCAACATCGGTCGTGAGCTGCTGGCCCGTATTTTGCGCCAGGCAGAAATCTCCCACAGGGAATGGGAAGGACTTGACTAACCAGCAGCTTCAAATTTTTTGAAAGTAATTACGAAAAATGAACGTTTGTGTTACAGGACTTCAGTGGGGCGATGAAGGCAAGGGCAAGGTCGTCGATATCCTTGCGGAAAAAAGCGACATCGTCGTTCGATACGGCGGCGGCGCTAATGCCGGCCATACCGTCGTCATCGGCGACAGTAAATTCGCACTTCACCTGCTGCCCAGCGGTTCTGTCAGGCCGAATGTCGTCTGCGTAATCGCAAACGGCGTCGTAATCGACCCCGATTGCCTCCTTGGCGAAATCGACGAGCTTGCCAAAAGAAACATCAACCTCGATAAAAGACTTTTTATCAGCGAAAATACGCATCTTGTTCTGGATTATCACAAAACCGAAGACCAGTTTCGCGAAGAGTCGCTCGGCAAAAACAAAATCGGCACCACCATTCGCGGCATAGGCCCCTCCTACGCCGACAAGGTCGGCAGAAGTTATGCAGTCAGGGTGGCAGACCTGCAGGACCTGGCCGCCTTAAAAGAAAAACTTAAGCAAATCGTCTCTTACAAAAACAAGTTTCTCGCAGCAATGTATAATGCCCAGCCGTTAAATGCCGAACAGATTTTCGACAAATGCCGTCTCTACGCCGACAGGCTTCTGCCTTTCGCCGCCGATACAACCAAGCTGCTCCATAAGGCAATTACAGAGGGAAAATCTATACTATTCGAAGGGGCACAGGGCTCGCTTCTGGACATCGACCACGGGACATTCCCGTTTGTCACAAGCTCAAATGCCAGCTCATTAGGTATGCCGGCAGGTTGCGGCGTGCCTGCAAAAATGGTCGACAAATTCATAGGCGTCGCAAAGGCATACACAACAAGGGTCGGTTCCGGCCCGTTCCCCACCGAGCAGGATAACCAAATCGGCCAATATATCCGACAAAAAGGCAACGAGTACGGCACCACAACAGGCAGACCACGCCGCTGCGGCTGGTTCGATGCCGTCGCTGCATCGTATTCCATAAGAATCGGCTCTATTGACACCGTTGCCCTTATGCATCTCGATACGCTGACGGGCATGAAGGAAATTAAGGTCTGTAAGGCTTACGAAATCGACGGCAAACAAACCAGCTTCTTCCCGTCAAATCTGAACAGATTATCAAAAGCAAAATGCATTTATGAAACAGTCGAAGGCTGGAATGAAGACATCAGCAGCATCGAAAACTTTTACGACCTGCCGACAAATGCCAAAAATTACATCGTCCTGCTCGAAGAATTGATGGCCAGACCGATTACTATGATTGGTGTCGGAGCCAAACGAAGCCAGACATTATTAAGGTAGAAAAAACGACAGTTTTAAGTTGTTAGTTTTGTCCGCCGCAGGCGGATTAGTTTTGGAAGCCGGCTTATTAACAATCGATGAACAATTTTGAACAAAAGCAAAAAGAAACAGCAAAGCGGCTCGGATTAAGAACAGAACAGTTGCCGAAACACATAGCGATAATTATGGACGGCAACGGCCGCTGGGCACAGCAAAGAGGTCTGCCGCGGGTAGCCGGCCATCAGCAGGGTGGCAAAACAGTCGAAAAAATCACCCAGTTCTGCATAGACATCGGCATCGAAAGCCTCACCCTTTATTCATTCAGTACAGAAAACTGGAAAAGACCCAAAGCGGAAGTCGATGAGCTGATGGCGCTTTACACAATCTATTTAAGCCAGTTCAGACCGATGTTGATTAAAAATAATGTCAAACTTATACATCTGGGCCGACTGAGCCAGCTGCCCGCAGACCTTCAGAACACCATCTCGGAGGCGTTAAAGACTACCGCAGCCAACACCGAAATGACACTCGCCATCGCACTCAACTACAGCGGCAGAGCCGAACTTACAGATGCAGCACGGCAAATCGCTCAAAAATGCAAACAGGGCAAACTCGATATCGAAGAGGTCGATGAGCAGTGCATCAGAAATCATTTGTATGCGCCGCTGCTTGCCGAACCCGACATCCTAATTCGAACAGCAAATGAAAAAAGGGTAAGTAATTTCCTCCTCTGGCAGATTTCCTACAGCGAATTTTACGTCTCCGAAAAATTCTGGCCCGATTTTACCGAAAACGACCTGGACAAGGCTATCCTCGATTATGCCGCAAGAGAACGAAAGTTCGGCGACATTAAAAAGAGCTTTTAGTTTTGAGTTAATCTTTGAAAATAATCCTGGCGTTTTGGATACGATAACTATACTTTACACATAATAAGGCAAGAAAAAATGCTGAAAAACAGATTGATTTTCGGAACTCTTCTGACAATATTCTTCACAACCCTCGTGATACTCGACAGACTGGCTCGATGGCTCGATAAGCAGTTCTGTCCCTGATAAAAAAATTCAGGCAACAGGGCTTTTTATTCTCCTGTCGCTAATAATAATCGCAGCGCAGGTCGAACTATCAAATCTGGCTGAAAAGAAAAATCTGCTCATCCTCCTGCCCGTCTCCATCCCCGCCTCGATACTGCTCGCCGGAAGCTGGTTTGTCTGTCAGGCTACAAACGTCTCCATCTCAAAATATGTCCTTATCATCCTGGCGTTCAGCCTCTTCGCACTTTTGATTTATCAATACCTGCGGTTTGGCTTATCATCAGTTATGACAAACTGCGGGGTCAGTTTATTTTCGATTGTCTATCTCGGCCTTTTAAGCGCCTTCGTGCTGGGTATCCGCATAGAATTCGGCATCTGGCCGCTTCTGATGTTCGTCTTTGTCGTAAAGTTTGCCGACATAGGGGCTTACGCTGTTGGAACTCTGATTGGCAGACACAAGTTTTCGCCAATTATCAGCCCCGCCAAAACGTGGGAAGGCCTGATCGGCGCCGCCATTTTCGCAATAATAGTTGCCTTTGTTTTTTCGAAAATTTTTGATATAATGAGCTGCCAAGGCGGCTGCCGTCTTTGGAATTTGCTTTGCCTTTATAGGCCAACTCGGCGACCTTGCGGAATCCCTGATAAAACGCGACGCCGACCAAAAAGACTCTGCCAAAACGGTGCCGGGCTTCGGCGGCGTCCTGGATATTATTGACTCGCCGCTGGCCTCTGCCGTTTGTGCCTATTTGTTTTTGGCTCTTGTTCGCTGAAATTAAAGGCTGATTAGAAAATAACCGCACAACACCATTTTATTGAAAGAGACAAGGCTTGGAAGTAACAATACAATTGGATTCGGTCAAAGACCATACCGGCCTGTTCGGACCTGCCGACAACCACCTGCGAATCATCCGAAGGGCACTCGATGTCCAGTTCATCGCCAGAGAGGACAACTTAATAATCAGCGGCAGAGAAAAGAACGTCAGCCAGGCCGTCGAAATCATCGACAAAATGCAAAAACACTTCATTACCAAAGGAATTCTGACCGACGGCGACATAAGAAAATTCCTGACCGATAACGGAGCCGTTTTCACCGGCCAGCCCAGCGAGCCGCTGACTGTTTATTCACACAAGAAAGTAATCGAGCCGCTAACCAAAGGTCAGCTCAAATACATTGAAACAATGCTGGCCAACGACCTGACATTTTGCATAGGCCCGGCGGGTACCGGCAAAACATATCTCGCCGTTGCGGTTGCGGTCTCGATGCTCAAGAAAAAGCAGATGAGAAAAATAATCCTCGCCAGGCCCGCCGTCGAGGCCGGCGAAAAACTCGGATTTCTGCCGGGCGACTTGCAGGCAAAGGTTAATCCGTATCTTAGGCCTCTCTTTGACGCCCTCGGTGATACGATGGATTATGTGCAGATGAAAAATTTTATGGAGCTTGACATAATCGAGATTATCCCCCTTGCTTTTATGCGTGGCCGAACCCTCAATGAGGCCGTCATTATCTGTGATGAGGCTCAGAACACATCACCGATGCAGATGCTTATGGTCCTTACCAGGCTGGGACGCGGTTCAAAAATGATAATCACAGGCGACATTACTCAGATTGACCTCGACAAAAACCAGAAAAGCGGTATGGTCGAGGCCATAGAAAAACTGAGAAGGATAAAAGGTATTGGTTGCGTGGAACTGGCTAAACTCGACATCGTGCGGCACCGATTAGTGCAAAGTATCGTGCAGGCTTACGAAAAAGACCATAGAAAAAAGACCGATTTACCATAAAGGTTGGAAAAAATTCCAACGGATTCGGTCATTGAGGCAGACCGGCCTAACATTAGGACAAACAGATGTACTCATTCAGAAAAAGAAGCTTAAGACGTGAAAAAGTTCGCCAAAATCTGATGGCCAAACGTTTCTCTCCGTTCAGCCTGTTCACTGATACCGATTCGGTTATATCTGTCGTTATATGGCTCGCCTTTGTCCTGTTAAGCATACCCATCCTTGCCTTCCGGTTAAATACCGGCTCTGAAACAGTATTTGGAATAATCAACATCGGCAATTTCCCAAACCTGCTGCAAATAACCGTAATTATCGCTTCGGTCTCTTTGTCGGCAGCAATCTATATAAAGCATTACCAGAGCCGATTACTCCAAAACCATACCAGAGCGATAGCTCTTGCATCGCTTTTCTTTTTAATGCTGTTTGCAGCCAGGCTCGGAACCATCGCATCCGACAGAGCATGGTGGGTCACAGGCTCGGCAATGGCGACATCCATTATCCTTTCAATCTCTTATGACCAGCGGTTCGCACTCGGAATGAGTATATTTTTTTGCCTGCTCGGAAGTCTTATTTCGGCGTCCGGGCCTGATATAAATCTGTTTTTGATAACGGCGTCCGGCTCGATTACCTGCTGTTTTAGCCTCAAGGAAATCCGAACAAGGACAAAACTCCTCGAGGTCGGCGCACTGGCTGCTGTAATAGTCTTTACAATGTCGCTGGCAACCTTATCGCTGAAACCAGAAAATACTTTTAATAAAATCTTCCAAACGTCCTTCTACCATGCGGTCGCAGCATTTCTGGTGGGGGTTGTGATACAAAGTCTGCTGCCGATAATCGAAAAAAATTTCAGCATAGTCACAGCGATGACCCTCCTCGACTACAGCGATGCCAATCAGCCGCTGCTAAAAAGGCTTGCAATAGAAGCGCCAGGCACTTACAGCCACAGCCTGCTTATCGGCTCAATCGCAGAGGCAGCCGCCGAGGCAATCGGCCGCAACGGCCTGCTCTGCAGGGTCGGCGCATATTATCACGACATCGGCAAAATCAACAAGCCCGGCTACTTTATGGAAAACGAGATAGGCCCGATTAACCGCCACAAGGAATTATCCCCCGCAATGAGCCAGCTTATCATCGTCGGACACGTCAAGGACGGCGCCGAGCTTGCACGAGAATACAGTCTGCCGCAGGTCCTGCGGCAGTTTATTGAAACACATCACGGCACTACCCTCGTTGAATTTTTCTATAACGCAGCAAAGAAAAAAAAGGGTACACAATATATCGAGCCGAGCGAAAGCGAATTCAGATACACCGGACCCAAACCGAGGACAAAAGAGGCTGCCATTGTTATGCTCGCCGATGCCGTCGAAAGTTCCGTCAGGTCGATGGGCGAAGTAACCGTAGGCAAAATTGAGTCTGTCGTTCACAATATGGCAATGAAAAGGCTTCAGGACGGGCAATTTGATGAATGCGAGCTGTCCCTGCGGGAGCTCAGCCAGATAGAGGAAAGTATGACCAAAACTCTCGCCGCACATTATCACAGCAGAATCGCTTACCCCGCAGCACCAATGTAAATTTGAAATACCAGAAACCGAAATAATTTATGGGCATCACTATCAAGGTCAACAAAAACTCTACGCAGATTCGATTCAACACCGACAGACTTCAAAAACTCATCAAAAAAGTCTGCCGCCAATTTAATCTTCGCAGCGCAGTTATCGAAATTGAAATCGTCGGCGATTTGCTAATCCGAAAACTGAACAGAAAATTCCTCGGCAACCTCCGAGCTACAGACTGCATCAGCTTCGACCTCACCGAAAACAACAGTGAGCCAAAACTATACCAAATCGTCGTCAACGCACAAAGAGCCCGCAGAGAAGCAAAAAAACGAAACCATTCACACCAGGCGGAACTGGCTCTATACGTTCTTCACGGCCTGCTGCACAATCTTGGCTTCGACGACAAAATCGAGAAAAACGCAGACACAATGCACAAAACTGAAGACCGGTTTCTGCAGGAAGCAGGCTACGGTCTGGTGTATAATAACAGGCAAAAAAAAATACATAGCTGAAGGTTCGTAATCTTCTATTCTACCGGCCTTGAATCGAAAGGAATTCGGGTGAGTTGCTGGTTATCAATAAGTTTGTTATTCCTGTCAGCAGCGGCAAGTGCATTCTTTGCCGTCAATGCGTATGCCCTGCAGTTTTTCTCGCTGGCCAAACTTCAGCAGGCATTCTGCCACAAAAACAAAGAAGAGCTTATCAGCCGACTGGTCGCAGGAAGAGAAAATCTGCTCTTTGCCTGCTCTTTATGCAGACTGCTCTGTAATTTGCTCACAATCCTCTTTATGCTGCTCTGTCTTGAGAGCATAAAAGGCATCAGCCCTGACACAATCGACTACTGTCTTGCCGTCGCAGCAAGTCTCGCAATTCTTACGATTTTCAGCTATGCAATTCCCTATTCCTGGGCAAAATATGCCAGCGAAAAAATCCTGAGCAAAACTTGCAGATTTCTGTTTATCCTGTCCGTCGTTTGCAGACCCATCACTTCGGTTTATAAATTTACGGACATCATCTTGCGAAGGCTGGCCGGCATCGCCGAAATCACAGATGAAACCAGGCAGGAACAGTTCTTAGACGGCATCAATCAGCGGAAAATGGAGGGTATTGTAGATGAACAAGAGCAGGAAATGATTGAAAACGTCCTCGAAATGAGCGAAAAGACCGCAGAGGAGATTATGACGCCCCGCACGGATATTATTGCAATAGAAGCAAACAGCGACCGGCAGGCCGTCTTTGGGACGATTACCACCGCGGGACATTCGAGATTTCCCGTTTACCAGGACAACATAGACAACATAATCGGGCTGCTTTATGTAAAGGACCTGCTCGGCGATATCGATAAATGCAATGCCCCGTTCGACCTGCGGGGCAAATTGAGAAAAGCCTACTTTGTCCCCGAAACAAAGCCCATCAGAAAACTTCTGCGTGAATTTCAGGACCAGAAACTTCATATTGCAATTGTCCTCGACGAATACGGCGGAACGGCCGGCCTTATCACCATCGAGGATATCCTCGAAATGCTCGTCGGCGAAATATCAGATGAATACGATATAAAACCCCCTGAACCCGTCAAAAAAATCGACCGCTACACAATCGAGGCCGACGCAAGAACTTATGTCGATGACCTCAATGACAAATTCAATCTCAATCTGCCGGACAGCGAATACTACGACACCGTTGGCGGGTTTATTCTTTCCCACCTGGGCCACATACCACAGAGCGGAACAGAATTTGAATACGGCGGGCTGAAATTCACAATCATTTCCGCTGAGGCTCGCAGAATAAAACACATCAGAATTGCAAAACTCACAAAGGAAAAGAATGCTGACTAAGGATTTTGCTATATGCATACAGGCATCCGATTTCTCCGAAACCTCGCAGGTCCTCACCTTTTTTGGCAGACAATCCGGCAAAATCCGCTGCATTGCTAAAGGTTCAAAAAGGCAAAAATCCACATTTGACGGCCCCGTCGAAATTTTCGCCTGCGGCAACATCGTTTTCACTTCTTCTGAAGACAAACTGGCGACCCTCACGGAATTGCAGCAGCAAAAACCCTTTTCAGCTTTGGCAAAAAATTTGCCCGCACTAAATTCCGCAATGTTCGCAGTAGAACTCCTCAACAAATTTACAAAAGATTACGACCCGCATCCCCGGCTTTTCGATGCCTTCCTGCAATTTCTGCAGAACATCAACGAGATACCGGATACCAGATACGCTTCACTTTCATTTCTGATATTGTTTCAACTGTCGCTGCTAAAGGAAATCGGCCTTCAGCCGGTCCTCGATAAATGCGTCAATTGCAAAACGAGCTGCGCCCACCAAATACGAGCGACGAGCGACGAAGCACGAGCGACGAAACATATTTCAGCAGCTCCGCCAACGGCCTGATTTGCAAAGATTGCGAACCTGCATTTCCCGATAAGGTAAAACTATCAGCCCAGTCGGCAAAGGGCCTCAAGCATTTAAAACTAATTGCCGATGCTGATGAAAAGACGCTCAACGAAATCGAAAGAGTCTTAATTTATCATTTCACCGAGTTGCTAAACAGACCCCCCAAAATGGCAAAATACTTCCTCAAAACGTAGAAATCCGGATGGTTCAACTTCGCTCACTACAGGGTATAGGGTATGGATAACAGGAATTTTGGCAAAAAACCCCTCGTTAATCGGCACCCAAAGACTCATCCTGATTAAAAAGGGCCGGAGGTTCGGCATCCGGTTTCTTTCGGTGGTGTTTCAGACCCAAGTATTCGCAGGCCTGTTTTGTAATCTCTCTGCCCCTTTTGGTCCGCCTCAAAAAGCCTATCTGCAACAGATACGGCTCAACAACATCCTCCAACGTATCCTTTTCCTCACCGAGCGTTGCAGCCAAAGCCTCTATGCCCGCAGGCCCGCCTTCATAGACATTTGCCAACGCACGCAAAAACAATCTGTCGAGCTCATCGAGGCCGAGCGAATCAATCTGCTCCATCTGCAAAGCGCTTTCCACTATCGCACAACTGAGCAACCCTTTGCCCTTTACCTGTGCATAGTCACGCACCCTTTTTAGAAGCCTGTTTGCCACCCGCGGTGTGCCGCGGCTGCGGGCGGCTATCAATTCCAGTGTGCCACCCTCCGATTTCAATTTCAAAAGACTGACCGACCTTCTCAAAATCGCAGTTAATTCCTCCGCATTGTAGAAATCCAAATGATAAAGCATCCCGAACCGGCTTCGCAGAGGCGAGCTGAGAAGCCCCGCCCGCGTCGTTGCCCCAATCAAGGTAAACCGTTTCAGCGGAAAATTTATCGTCTTTGCATGCAGACCTGAATCCACGGTAAAATCAACCCGGAATTCCTCCATTGCAGGATACAAAAACTCCTCAACCGGCGTGCTGAGCCGGTGAATCTCGTCTATAAATAGTATGTCGCCGGTATTGATATTGCTCAAGAGCCCCATCACATCACCGGCCTTTACAAGCGCAGGCCCAGATGAGCGGCGCATCTTCGAACCCATCTCGTTGGCGATGACATTGGCAAGCGTCGTCTTTCCCAGGCCCGGCGGACCGTAAAAAAGGATGTGTTCGAGCGGCTCGCCCCGTTTTTTGGCCGCCGCCATCGCTATCGAAATCTTCTCCTTTACATTGACCTGGCCTACGCATTCCGATAAATACTTCGGACGGAGCGAAACGTTAAATTCCTCTTCCTTCTCATTGAGTGATTGTCTGCTTATTACCCTGTCTATCGCCATTCTTTAGTCTTTCGTCTGGAGTCTTGGGTCTTGAGTCTGGTTACACTTCGATACCCTGTTTGAGTCTATAAACAAGCGGCACAAGCTGCTCGGCAGATTCTATACTGGGGTGCCTCTTACAGGCAATCTCAATCAGCTCAATGGCCTCATTCCTCTTTTCGCCCCACGCTATCAGAATTTCGAGAGCCTCCGCCTGGAATAGCTTAAATTTCGGCTCGAGAGCCGCACCCACCTCGGCACCAATCGCAAACAAACCCAACTTTCCCTTCAGCTCGGCTATAATCTGCTGCGACATCCTTTTCCCTACCGAAGGCAGCGTCATAAGTATCTTTTCGTCGCCATTCTCGATTGCGGAAGCAATTGATGAAATCGGGATGCAAAGCGACCGCAGACCCCTTTTTACGCCGATGCCTTTGACGCTGGTGAACTTCGTAAAAAATTCCCGCTCGTTTTCGGTCAGAAAGCCTACCATTCGCGGCACAAACGACCCACCCCCCGGCGTCCCCTCAAAATATTCGAGCGTGCAGAGCGAAATGTCCGTTCCGATTCTGTCCGCAAGCGCCGCCACGCAATATCCCGGCAGCATCACCTCATACCGGACAGAACTAATCTCTATCAGGCAGTATTCAGCGTCAAGTTTTACTAATTTCCCTTCAATGCCTGCTATCATACCTGTTTTCCATTCAGCCAAAACGCTACCTTAGCGCCTGGTTAATATCTTCTATAATATCCTCTGCATCTTCTACGCCCACCGCAAGCCGGATAAGACTATCCTTAATACCCAGCGCCAGCCGTTCTTTTCGCGGCACCGCATAGTAACTTACAGTAGCAGGATGTGTAATAAGAGATTCGACGCCTCCCAGACTTGGCCCGATACAGATGATTTTCAGTCGGCTCATAAATCTCAGCGCGTATGCAGCGTTATCTTCCACTTCGAAGGTCACTACGCCGCCGAAACCCCTCATTTGTCTTTTGGCGATTCTGTAATGCGGGTGGCTTCGAAGCCCGGGATAATATACCTTTTTAACCTTCGGGTGGCGCTCGAGAAATTCAGCCACCTTCTGGCCGCTCTCATTGTGCCGCCGCATCCGAAGCTCGAAGGTCTTCAACCCGCGGATAAGCAAATACGATGAATGCGGGTCTATTACTCCGCCGGTTATCTTCAAATACTCCCGCACAACATCAGTCAGCTTCTTTTTTGCAAGGACAACTCCGCTCAGCAGGTCGTTGTGCCCGCCGAGATATTTGGTGGCGCTGTGTATGACAATGTCAACCCCGTATTCCAGTGGGCGCTGGTTATAAGGCGTTGCAAATGTGCTGTCCGATATGACAAGGATGCCTCTGCCTTTGAAAATTCTCACCAATCGCTCGATGTCCATTATGTTCAGATACGGATTGGTCGGCGACTCCGAAAAAAATATCTTCGTGTTGGGCTTTATGGCTTTTTCTATAGCATCATAATCGCACATCTTCACAACGGTGCATTCGATATCGAACCTGTCGAGGCAGGTCAGGCAAAAGTCCAGCGTTCGTTTGTATGCATCATCTGTTATTATTATGTGGTCGCCAGAGTGCAGCAGCGAAAAAAGCGTGGTTGTTATTGCGCTCATACCGGATGAAAACAGCACTGCATCCTCCGCACCTTCCAAGTCCGCAAGCTTTCCTTCGGCTGCAAGTTGTGTAGGATGTCCATACCTTCCATATTCGAATCTGCCGACTGCTTTTGTGGCAAGCTCTTTTATCTCCTTGGTGTTTCTGAAAATGAATGTGGACGTCTGCACAATCGGCGTGGTAATTGACCCGAACTCATTGTAGCGTATCTCGCCTGAATGCACCGCTCTCGTTGAAAATCCGGTCTTCTTTTTATTCTTCATAGCAATCCCCGATTTTTCGCTCTACAGTTCTGTTATCGCCGGACTATTTTTTCGTCTGCGGTTGAATTGGCACAGCATAAAGCAGCAGCAATCGCATCAGCCACATCCGGCGGCTGCGGCAAATCCGGCAGGTGCAAAATGGTCTGAATCGTCCGCTGGACCTGCTCTTTTTTCGCCCTGCCGTTGCCCGTCACCGATTTTTTTATCCGCGTCGGGTTAAAACTTTTTACCTCTATATCAGATTCGGCACACTTTTGCAATATGACGCCTCTGGCATGTCCCATCAAAATCGCCGTCCGCGGATGCTCGTAATGCGAATACAACTGCTCGACCGCCACAACCTCAGGCTTAAAATTTTCCAAAATCGTCCCAATATCTTCTGCTATTCTGTTGAGCCTCTCCTCGATAGGCTGCCTCTCTTCGGTTCGCAAGACCCCCGCCTCAATAAGATGCTCGCCCGCACCATCAACATCAACGCACGCATATCCGCAAACCTGCAGCCCAGGGTCTATCCCCAAAATCCTCATTTCATATACCTTTTCTTAAACTCCTCAATCATTCGTTTTCTTGAGGAGTCAGCTTTTCCTTGAGTTTGGTTTTTTTCCAGATATTCACTTCGGCTAAGAGTCAGTTCCTTAGATTCAACAATGTAGTGACCATCGGTTGTATCTCTTATTGACCTCCCTGAAGCTTCCAAGTAATCACGTATCAAGTCAGCCAAACCAAAATCCTTGTTGTCTTTGGCTATTTTTCGCATTTCGGTAAGTATCCAAATATCATCAGCTTCAACGATAAGTTCATCTTTGGAAATAGCGGTTGGATATTCCTTTTTTACGATGCCCAAGACTTCTCCACCTAACCATGTAAACATTGTATCAACTTCACGGAGGGTATCTTTAGTAGTATCACCTTTTTCAAGAAGCTGATTGGCAAATCGAACCATATCAAAGATAACAGCTAATGCCACTGATGTATTCAAGTCATCATTCATAGCAGCGTCAAATCGTTTCTTGAATTCCCCCAATTCATTCTTGACATGAGAGTCCACTCCTGACACGCTCACCTTCGGTGTCTTTCTTCTTACGTCTTGGACACACTGAGTAATCCTGTCGTAGCCGCTTTGGGCGGCGGTAAGTGCGGCATCGGAAAAATCGATAGGGCTTCGATAGTGACTGTTTAGAATAAGCTGTCTAACCGCAAGGGGGTCGTATTTGCGTAAGAGTTTTTCGTGTTTCGGCTCACCTGTATCCGAAAAGACCTGCTTGAGTGTAATAAAGTTGCCTAAGCTCTTTCCCATCTTTTGGCCATCGACTGTCACCATATTATTATGCACCCAGTAGCTGACAAAGGGTTTGCCTGCCGCTGCCTCGGCCTGTGCAATTTCGCATTCGTGATGCGGGAACTGGTTTTCCAAACCGCCGCCGTGAATGTCAAAAGGCTGGCCCAGATACTTTGTACTCATAACCGAGCATTCCAAATGCCAGCCGGGAAATCCCATTCCCCACGGGCTTGGCCATTGCATGATCATGATTGGCCTCCGCCTTCTTCCACAGTGCAAAATCAGCTGGATGTTTTTTGTCGGCTGAAACTTCGACACGGGTCCGCCCGCGGCGGACCTGTATATCTTCAACGTTTCTGCCGGACAGTTTCCCGTAATCCGGGAATTGGGAAACATCGAAATATACCGAGCCGTTCACCTCATAAGCAAAGCCTTTTTCGACAAGCTTTTTCACAAGCTCTATCTGCTCGACGATATGTCCGCTCGCCCGAGGGCTTATATCAGGACGAAGGCAATTTAATTTATCCATATCCTCGAAGTAGCTTTTGGTATATTCTTCGGCAATTGCCATTGGATGTTTTTTTCTTTTTTCGCCTGCATCCCGATCTTGTCCTCACCTTCGTCGGCGTCGTCGGTAAGGTGCCCAACATCGGTTATATTCTGCACATAAGTCACCGAATACCCGAGATACCGCAGGTATCGCACCAGCACATCGAAACTGACGTAGCTTTTGGCGTGTCCGAGATGCGCATGTCCATAAACCGTCGGCCCGCATACATAAATGCCCACCCTGCCTTTATTTAACGGCTTAAATTCCTCTTTTTTTCTCGTTAAACTGTTATATAGCATCAATCCCATATTTGACTCGCAATTATAAATCCCATATTCTTGATCCGCCTGCGGCGGACTGTATTCTGTGTCCTGTATTCTTTTATAAGGTTCTTTTGTATTTTCTTTTTATAAGGACTGCGGCGGTGACGGCAACCGCCTCGCCTGAACCTGTCTCGCCGAGACCTTCGTTGGTCTTCGCCTTGACGTTCACCGCATTAAAATCGATACTCAAAAGGCTCGCAACGCATCTTTTAATCTGCATCTTATACGGTTCGAGTCTCGGCTTCTCCAGATGAATAATAATATCGACATTGACTATCACCCATCGGCTCTCTTCGAGCCTTTCCCGCACATTAAGCACAAGAGCCTTGCTGTCGGCGCCTTTATATTGCGGGTCGGTATCAGGAAACAGCGTCCCGATGTCTCCCAAGCAGGCTGCTCCGAGCAACGCATCGACAACGGCGTGCAGCACAACGTCGCCGTCGCTGTGCCCGAGAAGACCCTGTGGAAACGGGATGAAGACCCCGCCTAACATCAGCCTCTTGCCTTCTGCGAACCTGTGAATGTCGCTGCCGATGCCGATTCGATACTCGTGGTCGTGTTCCTCAACCATAAATTTTTAGTTTTAAGTTTTAAGTTGTTAGAGAATACCCTTTGTGCTTGGTATATCTTTGCCTGTAATTCCGACTGCCGTTCCAAGCGCCTGTCCCAGCGCCTTAAAAATCGCCTCTGCTATATGATGGCTGTTCGTGCCGTAAGGGACATTTACGTGCAGATTAAACAATCCCGCATTGGAAAAGCTTCGCAGCATTTCCTCAATGCACTCAACATCAAAATCTCCGATTCTTTCAGTCCTGTATTCGACGTTATAGATAAAGTTCGGCCTGCCCGACAAATCCACCGAAACATTGGCCAGCGCATCCTCCATCGGAACAGAACTGTTGCCGAAGCGGACCATGCCCTTTTTATCGCCGAGCGCCTTCGTCAGGCACTCGCCCAGACAAATCCCTACATCCTCAACCGTATGATGTGCATCGACATCGAGGTCGCCCTTTGCTTTTACCACAAGGTCAATTTTGCCGTGCTTGCTTAGGTGTGCAAGCATGTGGTCGAGAAAGCCGACGCCGGTATCGATTGTGTATCTGCCGTCGCCATCAAGCGTAATCTCAACGGCAACATCGGTCTCCTTTGTCTTCCTGTGGCTTTTCGCTGTCCTTTTTTTCATAAAAAGTCCTTTATCCCGAGAGGATTCCCTTTATGGCGGAAATCAATTTACTATTCTGCTCGCTTGTCCCAACCGAAATTCGCAGCTTATTTTCCAGGCCCGGCAGTTTCCAGTGCCGAACATAAATATTCCTCTCTACCAGCCTCTCATAAATCTCCTCAGCAGGTTTCTTCCTGCTTTCCGCAAGCACAAAATTAGAAGAGCTGCTCCGCACAATAAAACCGAGATTGCGAAGCTGCTCCGTCAAAACCTGCCGGTCCCTTTTTATCTTTTCGACATTTCCCCTGAAATATTCCTGGTCTTTTATCGCCGCCGTCGCAACCGCAATCGCAACCGCATCGACATTGTATGAATCTTTCAGCTTCATCAGACCCGCAATCAGATTCTCACTGGCGATTGCGTAGCCGAACCTAACACCCGCCAGCGAATAACCTTTGCTCAATGACCGAAGGATTATACAATTCTTAAATCTGCTTATCAACGCAAGACAATTGGCATCCGCAAAATCCGTGTATGCCTCATCGATAAGCAGCACACCCTTTACCCTTCTGGCCAGTTCCGCCATCCCTTCAGGTCCTACAAAAGAGCCTGTCGGCGAATTGGGATTACAGACAATCGTAAGGGCTGAGCCGGTCTTCTCAAGACCCGCAGGCAGGCTGAAATCGCTGTTAAACGGTATCTCGATTGCCCCGCAGTTCTGAAGAACCGCCAGGACAGGATAAAGCGAATATGTCGGCACAGGATATGTGACGGTCCTGTTCTTATCGCAAAATGCCCGGATTGCTATCGAGAGCAGTTCATCTCCGCCGTTGGTGCATAAAATGTTTTCGGGCTTGACGCCGTGAAGTTCCGCCGCCGCCTTGCGGAACGTATCCGCCAGCGGGTCGGGGTATCGGCGAAGCTGCTCTGCTTTAATTTTCGCCAACGCATTTAAAACATTTGGCGACGGCGGATACGGATTCTCATTGGTATTCAGTTTAATTACATCCGCATCCTTCGGCTGAAACCCCGGCTTATACCCCGCCGCCCTTTCCACATTTTCTCTGAAATATCCCATTACCTACTCGTATCTGGTATTGCATTATGCGTATTGCGTATAAAGCACCTCATTTCCTATACGCTAAACGCTATACGCTACTTCCTCCAGATTATACGCAATCCCAGCAAAAACAAAAGTGCCATTTTGCGATTTTAAATCTCTGCTGTATCAAGGATAGAAGTGAATAAAGCCCAGTTTCACTGGGGGTTGTCTTTTTCGGTTAGCCCGCCTGCGGCGGGCCACCACGTGGTAGGGTTTGTTCTCATATACCCATTTACTCATTTACGAGCTACGAGTCACGAGCGACTACTTTTTGCAGTAGTCGATAAGGCGGGCGACTTCGCTACGGAGGTTTTTGCGATGGACAATCATATCAATAAAACCGTGTTCAAGTAAAAATTCCGATGTCTGAAAACCTTCGGGTAATTCAACCTTAATGGTCTCGGCTATCGTCCGCGGGCCCGCAAAGCCAATCAGTGCGCCGGGTTCTGCTATAATAACGTCGCCAAGCATAGCGAAACTTGCAGTCACGCCGCCCGTGGTAGGGTCGGTAAGAATCGGAATATAAAGCCCCCCTGCCTTGTGATATTTGGCAAGGGCCGCACTGGTTTTTGCCATTTGCCCCAACGAGACGACTCCTTCGTGCATCCTCGCCCCGCCCGAACAGCAGACCGCCACAAACGGCAGAGCATTACTGGTCGCTAGTTCGACCGCAACGGTAAATTTTTCCCCGACGACATACCCCATCGACCCCATCAAAAATTCCGGCTCCATAACAGCCAGCACAATCTGCCTGCCTTTGATAAACGCCCTGCCTATCCTGATGGCTTCTGCCGTGCCACTTTTCTTCTCGTCAGCCTTTAGCTTCTCTTTATAATCAGAACCCTTATACTTAAAGCTCAGCGGGTCGTGAGACCGCAAATCCCCCAGAACCTCCTCGAACGAATCCGCATCCGCCAGATACTTTATCCGTGTCGCCGAATTTATCCGAAAATGGTAATCGCACTTCGGACAGACGTTGAGGTTCTCCTTGACCTTTTCTTTATAGACCATTTCCTCGCAGCCGCTGCACCGCAGCCACAGCCCTTCGGGCACATCCTTTCGCGGCTTTAACGAAAAACCGTTCCATTTCGATTTCGCACTCTTTGCCATATACCTTCAAAAAAATGATTTGTTTAATGATTCTAACAAGATTCCATCGGTGAGGCTACCGATTTCTCTGGCAGGCCTTTCGAATCGCCTCTATCGCCGCCGCACGGTCCTTCTGCGCAAAAATCGCATTTCCCACAACCAGCGTATCCGCACCGTAAGAGACAACAATAGGAGCAGTTTTGGTATTTATGCCGCCGTCAACTTCCACCCTTATATCTGAACCGACAAGCTTCCTGACCTCTACAATCTTTTTTGCCGCCTCGACCAAAAAATCCTGAGCGCCAAAACCCGGATGAACCGTCATAACTAGAACCATATCGCACAACGCCGCAACATCCTTTATCGTATCGACCCGCGTCTCCGGATTCACGCAAACCCCTGCGGTTGCGCCGAGTCTGTGAATCTTCTCAATCAGCTTTGCCGGCTCTTTCTGGACCTCAATATGAAACGTAATATGATTTGCACCGGCCTCGATAAACCGCTCCGCATACTTATCCGGCTCGCTTATCATCAAATGACAATCAAAGACAACCCTGCTGTATCTGCGGAGTTTCTCAATCACAGGCGGACCTATGGTGATATTCGGCACAAAATGGCCGTCCATCACATCGAGATGAACTGCTTTCACCCCCGCTGCCTCCACCTGTGCAATCTCATCCGCCAGATGCGCAAAATCGGCGCTCAATATCGACGGCACAACCTCGATTGTCCCCGCTTTTGGAAGTCGCAAATCCGTCTTTACCTCCCAATCCTGTATTAAAAAAACCCCCACGTCAAACGTGGGGTTAAATAACTATACCTTAAACCCTATACCCTAACTCTTCTCATCAAGTATTTCGATGCACTTGAATTTTTTTCCTTCGAGGAACTCCAGCGACGCCCCGCCGCCCGTTGAGACGTGGCTTACCTTATCCTGCAAACCAAGTTGCTCGATGGCGCTTGCGCTGTCGCCGCCGCCGATGATGCTGCGGGCACCTTTTTCCGTTGCCTTCGCTACAGCCGTCGCAACTGCTTTTGTCCCTTCATCGAACGGCGGTACCTCAAAGACGCCCATCGGCCCATTCCAGACAATCGTCTTTGCCTTGACAATATGTTCGGTGAACAGCTTTCTGGTTTTCGGCCCAATATCAAAGCCCTGCCAGCCTTCATCAATGTCACCGCTTACAACCTTACTTGCCGCACCGGCCTTTGCCTCCTGTGCAATAACCGTATCGACCGGCAGAACTATCTGGTGGCCGACATCCTCCGCTCGTTTGAGCAACTCGTTGGCCTTATCGATAAAATCATCCTCGCAGAGGCTCCCTCCCACCGACTTCCCCTTCGCCTTAAAAAAAGTATAAGCCATCGCCCCGCCTATCAGAATCATATCGACCTTATCTAAAAGATTCTCAATAACGCCGAGTTTATCCGACACCTTTGCCCCGCCCAGAATTGCCACAAAAGGCCTCTGCGGATTATTTACCGTATCACCTAAGAATTTCAGCTCCTTTTCCACCAGAAATCCGATAACCCTCGGCTTTCCTTTCATAAGAACCGGCACTGTGTACATCGAGGCGTTGTCCCTGTGTGCTGTTCCAAATGCGTCGTTCACATAAATATCCGCAAGGTCCGCTATCTGTTTTGCAAAATCATCCTTGGCCTTCCGCAATTGCGCATCCTCTTTGGCAGCTTTATCCTTTATCGTCTCTTCCTTGTGAAACCGAAGATTTTCCAGCAGTAAACAATCGCCGGTTTTTAACGCCTTCGCCTTCGCCTGCACATCAGGCCCGATGCAGTCATTGACAAAAACAACTTTTTTGCCCAGAAGCTCCGTCAATCTTTTCGCAACTGGCGCCAGCGTATACGCCTCATCACGCTTGCCTTCGGGCCTTCCCAGATGACTCATCAAAACAAGTGATGCGCCGCCCTCCAGCACCTTCTTTATCGTCGGCAGAGCCTTGACTATCCTGTCGTCGCTGGTGATATTGCCCTGGTCATCCTGCGGCACATTAAAATCAACCCGCATCAAGACCCTCTTCCCTTTTACGTTTATATCCGCTACCGTTTTTTTGGCCATAATCCTATACCTGCTTTCATCTCGACATTTCAAAATTTCAAATCTGAAATCTCAAATCTATAAAAACAGCCGGTCCAACTCACATTACAGCTTCGCAAGTCTTTCCATAATATCAACAGTCCGCTGTGAATATGCCCACTCGTTGTCGTACCAGCTTACAACCTGAATCATATTGCCTTTTACCATTGTGCATTGTGCATCAAAAACGCTCGATGCCGGGTTGCCGATTACGTCGCTGCTGACTATCGGGTCGGCACAGTATTCCAAAATGCCCTTCAGCTTCCCATCCGCCGCCTTCTTCACCGCTGCATTAACCTCGTCAATACTGGTTTCCTTTTTCATAATCGCAACTAAGTTCACGCAGCTTCCGTCGATAACCGGCACTCTCAGGGAATAGCCGTCGAGTTTGCCGTTCAGGTCAGGAATAACCTTGCCGACCGCCTTTGCCGCCCCAGTCGTTGTCGGGATGATATTCATTGCCGCTGCCCTTGCGCGACGCAGGTCCTTGTGTATCATATCCGCAACACGCTGGTCGTTGGTATAGCCGTGAACCGTCACCATCATACCTCTTTCGATGCCGATTGCCTCGTGCAGGGCCTTCACAAGCGGGGCAAGGCAGTTTGTCGTGCAGCTCGCATTGGATACGCAGCTCACCTTTGCCGTCAAAACATTATCATTAACGCCCAGCACCACCGTCGCCTCGATATCGTCCTTCGCAGGCACCGTCAGCACTACCTTCTTTGCACCGGCCTTCAGGTGGTCGCCGTAACCGCCTTTCGGCGATTCCTTGCTGCGAAATATACCCGTTGATTCGACCACAACCTTTACTCCCATATCCTTCCACGGCAGTTGTGTCGGGTCTTTCACCGCCAGCACCTTTATTCCCTTGCCGTCGATAACAAGCTCGTCGCCTTTCACCTCAACGGTGCCTTTCCAGCGGCCCATCACCGTATCGTATTTGAAAAGGTGTGCCAGACCGGCAGCATCTGAAAGGTCATTTATTGCCACCAGCTCCAGACCGCTCTTTCTGCTCAATAGAATCCTTGTCACCGCCCTGCCGATTCTGCCGAACCCGTTAATTGCAACCTTCGTCGCCATTTCATTCTCCTAATTTTCAATTAAACAATATACTTTTATTTCCTTTCATATTGCACACAGAACCGGTAAGTGTATTTATTTTCCCCACCTTTGTCAAGTGTCAAGCATTTATTTCCGCTATTCACAAACGTATAGTTAAAAGTGCATAGGAATTTGTCCCGACCTGTCGGGGTTTCAAGGGGGGTTACAAGTCATTAAGGAGAACAACTCATTACGCATGGAGTTTATCCGCCGACGGCGGGCAATGCGAACCGCTAATCACAAATCACGAAATACGATTGTGTTGGGTTATTTTGCCCTGCCGATTCTCTTTAAGTATCTCTTCGATTTTCTCAGCCCCATCCGCGATGCTTTCTTCTTGACCGTATCGAGACTTCTGCCGAGCTTCTTGGCTATCTTTGCTGTCGGATTTTCAGAAAATAGCCTCTTCAGTGTGGCAATATCTGCCGGCCTCCACATCCTCTTTCTTCCCCTCTTGGATTTCTTTGCCATTTTTGAACTCCTTCCCTGATTTGTCTCCATTTAATTTTTATTATCTGTCTCCAATGACACTATTGTAAATAACTTATTCCCGTTTATCTCCACTGTCAAGAGTTTTCATCGCTTTTTAAGTCGCAAAGCGACACCGCAATTTTGAATTTTGAACTTTGAATTTTGAACTCCTATTAGTTATACTGACAACTATGGCACAGATTGATAAGAATTCGGTCGGCATCGTAAAGACGCAGACAATTCGGGTCGTCGATGCGGATAACCCTTTGCGGCTGGATTGCTCCAAGACTCTTGCACCCATCGATGTCGCTTATGAAACTTACGGCAGATTAAACGAGGCTGGCGACAACGCCGTCCTCATCTGCCACGCACTCAGCGGCAGCGCTCACGTCGCAGGATACTCCGGCAAAACAGACACCAAACCCGGCTGGTGGGACGACCAGGTCGGACCGGGCAAACACATCGACACCAACAAATACTTTGTCATCTGCTCTAACTTTCTCGGCAGCTGCTACGGCACAACAGGCCCCTGCTCTACCAACCCCGCCACCGGAAAACCTTACGGCCTCGATTTCCCCATCATCACAATTGCCGATATGGTCAGGGTGCAAAAGCTGCTTTTGGATAAACTCGGTATAAAACAACTGCTCGCCGTCATCGGCGGCTCAATGGGCGGTATGCAGGTCCTTCAGTGGGCAATTGAATATCCAGACTTCGTAAAGGCCGCACTGCCCATTGCCGCCACCTCGCACCTCGGCGCACAATCAATCGCATTCGATGCCGTCGGCAGAAACGCAATCACCGTCGACCCAAACTTCGCCGCAGGTCAATACACCGACGACAACGGCCCGGACAGAGGCCTCGGCATCGCCCGTATGATCGGACACATCACGTATCTGTCCGAACAAAGTATGAGAGAAAAATTCGGCAGAGAGCTTCGCAATGCAAAAGATTACAACTACGATTTTGATTCCGAATTTTCCGTCGAGACATATCTCGATTATCAGGGACAAGTTTTTGTCGAGAGGTTTGACGCCAACAGTTACCTTTACATAACCAAGGCAATGGACTATTTCGACCTCAGCAAGGATTACGGCTCACCCAAACAGGCCTTTGCAAATGTCAAATCTCGGTTTCTCGTCATCAGTTTCGCAAGCGACTGGCTCTTTACTCCGGCACAATCGGAAGAAATTGTTGACGCCCTCATCGCCAACAAAAAAGACGTCAGTTACTGCAACATCGCCTCGCCTTACGGCCACGACGCCTTCCTGCTCGAACCCGAAATCCTCGGTGCCCTCATTGCAGGCTTTCTCGAATCCGCCGCAGGCGGACCCGGAACAAACGGAACAGCGCAATCTGCTCCGAAAAACTGGAACCATATCGAACAGACGCAACGCAGCCGCATCGATTACGAACTGATAGAATCTCTCATAGAGCCAAACAGCCGTGTCCTCGATGTCGGATGCGGCGACGGCCAACTCCTCGCTGACCTGACAGTCAACAAAAATATAAAAGGCGAAGGCATCGAACTCGACCAGGAACTGGTCCTCGCCTGCGTCAGCAGAGGCCTGCCCATTATCCAGCGCGATATCGAAAGAGGTCTCGGCAACTACGCCGATAAATCTTTTGATACTGTAATCCTTTCGCAGACATTACAGACGGTTAAAAATCCCAAAAAAGTTTTCCTTGAGCTGCTGCGGGTCGGCAGAAAAGTCATCGTCAGCTTCCCGAATTTTGCCCACTGGCGATGCAGGGCCCAGCTTTTCCTTACCGGCAAAGCGCCCGTCACTAAAGGCCTGCCGTTTAGCTGGCACAGTTCCCCCAACATCCATTTCCTTTCACTGAAGGATTTTGATAACTTCTGCAGGGAGTTAGACGCACGCATTGAAAAAAAGATACCACTCCTTCAAAACCGTCCCAGCCCCATAAAAATCGCCCCAAATCTCTTCGCCGAACAGGTAATCTACGTCACAAGCAAACAGTAGCTACTCCATCCTCCAATAGTTTCAACAAATCCTTTTTCGCGGCGGCTCAAGGCCATGTTTGAACATCAAAAACTCATCGAACATTATCTTTTCGGCATCATCATCCGCAATAATCCGCCCCTCATCCATCAAAACAACTCTGTTGGTAACAGTATAAGCAAAATCTATATTACAGGTCGCAATTATCAATGTCTGCTTTAATCCCTTCAGCAGTTCTGCAAGATTATTTCGATGCCGCGGGTCAAGAGAACCGTCCGGCTCATCAAACGTGATTATCTTTGGCTTCATTGAAAGTATTGTTGCGACGGCGGCGGCTCTTTTCTGACCGGCAGACAAATGGTGCGGCGCCTTATCAGCCATATCTTCGAGTCCGACTGTCTTAAGCGCCTCATATACCCGATTTTCAGCCTCTTTTTCACCGAGGCCCATATTAAGCGGGCCAAATGCAACGTCATCACGAAGTGTCGGCATAAAAAGCTGGTCATCCGGATTATCGAGGCAGCAGCCGATAGACGTCCTGATTCTCTTTAAATTTTTACTATTAACTTCCACGCCATCGACAAAAACCCTGCCCGTCCCTCTGACGAAACCTGCCATCGCCAGAAGCAATGTCGATTTGCCCGCCCCGTTTGGGCCAATCAGCGCAACCTTCTGGCCATGCTCGATTCTCAAATTTATCCTGTCAATCGCTGCCGTGCCGTCCGGGTATTTATAAGAATAATCCAGAATTTCAACCGCGTAGGACATCAAAATTCCCTATCGCAAAATCGGCTCCACAAAAAAAAGAAGCACCAGGGTAAAAGCTATTGCAATTAAAGCAAATAAAAATTCGCCTCCGCCGGCCTTCTGGGCTGACAAGCTATGCCACCTGCCGCTGAATCCGCGCCCCTGCATTGCAATGCCGACATTCTCAGCAGTCTCAAGAGAGCGAACAAGCAGAGAACCTACCATTGCCGCCGCTACCTTCATTTCCTTTTTCGCACCGAGGCTGCGAAGCCTTCTAATCTGTCTTGCACGCAGAATATGATGCGCCCTGTCGATTAAAATAAATATGTAACGATACAAAAAGCCGAGCTGCATTATCAATACTTTCGGCAGATGAAGCTTCTGCAGGCCGGCCAGAAGGTCGCTGAATCTCGTTGTCGAGACAAGAGCGATAAGTGCCATCATCGTCACCGTAAACTTGCCGACAATTACACAGCACCGCACCCAGCCCAAGGTGCTCTGCCAGGAAAACGGGCCAAAGGCAACGGTAATCGCAGTCTTGTCATACAGGACATTGCTCAAGCCTAAAACCAGAACAAAAGGGCTTACAATCAATATATGTTTGAAAACAAACCTTAAGGGAATCCCCCCCACCACCAGAACGGCAAAAGGACCGATTGCATAGCAAAACAATATACTAATCGAGGTCCTCGGCAAAGAAATAACCACTGCCGTGAACAAAAACGCAGCGAGAAATTTCACCCTGCTGTCAAGCCGGTGTATGGGTGAATCCTGATAGGCAAATTTGTCTATATAAGCGTGATGCATATTACCTGCGCATAATATCAAAACAATCGGATAAAATTAATTACGGTAGCACAAATTATAAACGATTATGCGATTCCTGTCCGCCTTTTTCTCAAAATATTTACAGCCACCCAGATGAACACCATAGTCAGACCTGAACCTACAATCCCCGCAAAACTCGTCCAGCCCACAGAAGAACCTCTCGACTCCCCGGACTCACCCAGCGGTAAAGTCCTGCGGGAATAATCCGGCAGCAGTGAATACTTAGACTGAAAATCATCCACCGCCAAAATTTTTGAGTCTTTGTTCACGACAGCCTTTTCAAAATCAGGCTGGTCCGGCCTTTCGGCGTAGCTCCACTCCAGACCGTCAGGATATTTGCTGGCAAACAGAGAAAGCCCCCCGCCGACAATAACAGCAAAAAAACCAAGTGTCACCAGAACCATATTCTTGCTTAATCTAATCTTTCCAGGCAGTGAATCTGCAACAATATCAGGCCTGACCTGTTGCAGATACACCAGCACCGCAACCGTAATCAACCCCTCAACAAGGCCGACCAGAGAATGTACTCCCATCATCGTAATTAAAAAAGTTGAGAACGGAACCGCCAGAACACCCGACAACGACGCCTGTACCGGCACAAGTATTGCTCCTGCCTCGACCGAAATTATCGAGGCAGCCATCGCACCGATATACACCCGCACAGCATTGAACCTGCCCGCAGTTACCACCTTGTATAAAAAGTAACCGAGATACGCTGGCACAAGGGCCATATTGATTATATTGCAGCCCAGCGCCAGTAAACCCCCATCCTGAAAGATAAGGCACTGAACAATCACAACTGAAGATATGACTAAGGCACTCGCGTGAGGACCTAATATTATCGCCAGCAGAACAGTTCCAAGCATATGCCCGCTTGTCCCCGGCATCGCCGGCAGTTGAATATTAACCATTTGTGCCGCAAAAATAAATGCGCCTAAAATGCCCATCAATGCAATCTTCTCAGGGGTAACAATCTTCCCGACCTTTCTGCAGACAAATCCAAGCCCGCCGGCAGCAATCGCCAAAGTGCCGGCCGCTACAGGAACTGACAATAATTCATTTGCCATGTGCATAATCAGATTATCTCTTTATTTTTGTACTATCAGCAATTTTTTCATAAGATACTACAGGATTTTTATTTCAATGGCTATGGTCTTTTTCTGCATAAGCCTGCTCATATTTGTCATTTACAGGGGCAACACAATAGATATAGACAAGCGGCTCTGTGCCGGTGTTTTTTATATTGTGAATTGTATGCGGCGGTATATAAAGGATACAGCCCTTTCCTGCTTCGGAGGCAACTTTTTCTTTGCCGATTAAAGCGGTTCCTTTTCCCTCAAGAAAGGTGAGCATTTCCTCGTGAGCTTTTGTGCTGTGGGTGCCACATTCTTCGCCAGGTTTTAGATATACCCTGCCGGCTCGCATTCCGCAGGTTTGCGGCACGCCGGTTAAAAGCAGCTGATATTCAGGCTGCAGGCTTAAGCCCATTGAGAAAAATTTTTGAGAGCCTCCTGCTGCGGTGTTATTTGCCGGCCCGCAGCCGGTAAAAATCATACCAGATAAACAACATACAAAACATATCACATATTTTTTTGCTCCTTGCGTCATCATAAACTCCTTTACTTCCAAACAATTCCGTCTAATTTTCAAACGAACCGATTTGTTTTCCGTCCTTCAGGGCCATTCTGACTATAATGCCGCTGCGTTTTTTCGGGTCATACCAGGTTCTTCTTGGAACCGGGCCGTTAAGCTGGTAAATAATCTCCCATTCATCAAAATTCGGCCCCTGGCTGTAAATCACCCATGTTACCGGCGACGTTAACGAGTCATCATACCTAATGTCGGTATCGACAGTTCCATCAGAATCAGGGAAACCCTGCGGGACATAAAGCGATGCCTTCTTTTGCGGTATGAATCTGCCGTTCTGATAGAGTTCGCCGACCGACCAATACTTGTATGTATTTCCGCGATTAAATCTGTCCTCGATACCGGCTGACATTCCCGAACCCAGCGCAGGCGGAGGAAAATAACCGCATGTCACAAGTTCCGGCGGCAGCTGATGGTCTGACCAGCCGAGGGTACAGTCTTTACGCGTTGGAGGAGGCTGCCCGTCATTATCATCCCTGTACATCTCGATGCAAATTCCGATTTGTCTTAATTCAGCATTGACAACAGTAATCTTGGCCTGCTCCCTGGCCCGTGATAACGGGGGCAGCAATATCCCCATCAGAAGTCCTATGACCGCAATGACTACCAGCACTTCGACAAGTGTAAAACCTTTTTTCATCAAAACAACCTTCGAGATAAATTGCAGTCGGCAACCCGCCAAAGGTGTGCGGTTTTTACAGACCGCAGCCGTACAAACCGGCTGTGCTTTTCAGCCAGTTGTTTGCAAATTCTGCAAAATCCTTAAAGTCAACGATGTAGTCTTTGTTGATATCGCCCAGCAGATTACCGCGAGGATGTCCCGTATCGCCAAGCACAAGACCATTACCATCATAGTTCAGTACGAGAAGCCGATAGCCGCCCTTGAGGTTCGGCGGATACCCTGTCCCTTCCTGGTCGAGAATTCCAATGGCGTCAATCTGTCCCGACGGGCAGGCATATCTTGCTATGCCGTTGCCAAGTCCGAGGAGAACAGGAAACGTCAAACCATTTGCATCCGCGATAGTGATTGTGTTGCCGGGCCCCCAGTTTTGAGGGTTCGTAATATGGACGCTGCCAATCCGGACCAGCCGGCCTTGATAATATTCATCGCCTGTCAATCTGGTTGCGTCGAAGATATAATTGTTGGCGGCATCCTTCAGATTGGATATTTGAATCTCTTCCGGCTGGGACAATCCTACAGCAGGCTTGACCAACTCCACCTTAAAATCGAAAAGTGGGTCAATATCGTGATTTTCATTTATATTGTTTTCCCCGGCATAAAAAAGATATGTACCTGTAACACGAACCCTGTCGCCGGCGCGAAAAACGTATCTGGTGTTCGGGTCGTGGTTTAACCGGCAGATTTCAGACAACCACTGCTGATTGGTATAATTGTTTCCAGGGTCACCGGGTCCGTTGCTGTAATTCTGTCCCATCCAGCAGGCCGTCCCTGCGTGGTCGGTTCCTTCCCCCTGTATCCATATTTGCCACCGCCCGCCCATGAACCAGGCGCAATTGTCGGGTCGGGCGTAGGGTCGAGATATTCTTCTGGATTATTCAGCAGGATTCCCGTAAGAACCACCTGCCACGGACCATTGTCGTCGAAAGAGCTGCTGCCATCGGGATACACAGCCTGAAACTGCCAGTGGGTCACCGGCACCGGTTCGCCTGCGAATGCTGCCGCACCGGCAATCAACAAAAACACACACACAAGACTTACTTTCTTCATCACCATTACTCCTTAAACAAAATGTTAATATATTATTCTGCATGGCGCATAAAAATATCAAAATCGTGCTACGAAGTCAACGCAAAATTTTGTTTCTTTCAAAAAATTTAATTGGGGGGTAAAATATCGTCTTGGGTTTTGTTATATACTGAATACAAAAAGCTATCAGGAGAAAAAAAAGGAAAAAGCTGAACGAATAGGAATTTCGCTTGAAAGTAAGCTTCTTTCTGCCTTTGATAAGCTAATTACCGACCAAAGCGTTAGTCTATTGTCACCGTATGCCAATATTGAAGTTATTCAGAAATGCCACGCCCAGGATTAGCATATACCTTATTCATCGTAAAACCTTTGATTTTGCAGGAAGCAAGTTTCATTATCCCGGTATAGGCAATATTGTCATTATTATCCTTAAAAAACCATAGTGAAGACGGCATTGGGCGGACTTGTATATTTCAACCTGGGTTTTTAGAGGAGCCCTTAAATCAGCATATTGATATGTTTTGTAAATAATAGACCATTGCTTGATATAAGTTGTTTATTTTTCAACATTATAAATTCGAAAGGTCTTTACCAATCCTTAAGCGTATCTCTGGTGACGTTCTCTATTGTTCAACAGTAATGGCAAGCAGAAATGGGGCTGCAGCAATTACGTCCGAAACAAAATCAATCGTACTTATCTCAACATCCGGCAATGGATTTTCCCAGGTGTACTTAATCAGGTGGGTTTTAAAGCCTGCATTGCGGGTGCTTGGATTCTGACCTCGCCACACCTCCGTTGCTCCTGTAGGCGGCTTGTCCTCCGGACGAAACCACCAATCCAAGATATTCTTTTGATAGAGAATGGGAGCACTTTTTGTCTGACCATCAGCATAATGGATCACATATTCTCCTAACTTAGCTCCACTTTCAGCACTCCAGCCACAGGCCTGTAAAAAATTCAGTCTCTTCCCCTTTTGATTGACTTTTATCCCTTTTACGGATTCAGGAAATACAACCCCGGTAACATCTATCGATTGGGTTCCTGCAAGAACAATCATTCCACGTATATCAAATTTCACACCTCCTAATTTTTGAATACCTTTCGGCAAGTCTTGCAGATCATGTCCCGCATGATTAAACCAGTCATCATCCGGAGAAGTATTAAAATATTCTGACAGATCTAAGAGATCCGGACCTGCTTCCGGACTTCTTGGTATGATGGCATTATCAATTCTTACATTACGGAACGATTCATAAGAATGTTTGTTTGGTTCGATCGTGATAGCAATAAGAAATGGTGCTGATTTAGTCATTTCCGAAACGAAGTCTATCGTCTCTATTTCCAAATCAGGATAAGGATTGTTTGCAGTATACCTGTATAACCGGATATTATTTCCCAGCTTATTAGATGCTGTATTCTCGCAGGTCCAGGCAATATCTGCATCCGCAGGAAGCGGATCGCCCTGTTTCACCAACCAATCTGCTACTTGTCGTTGGTAAAGGATAGGAATTGTAACGGATTGGCCGTTATTATAATTGAGGACATACATGCCAATCTTTTGTCCTTCCCTGGCGCTCCATGATGTTCCATGAAGGAAGTGAATTTTTGAGCCTTTGTATTGAATTTTTATGCCTTTTATTTCCTTTGGCAGGTTCAATCCGGTTTCCTTGTCGGATGTACTGCCTTTAAGCTGAATAAGCCCGCGAACATCAAATGCTGCCTGAGCAAATGCCTGGACCCCTTTCGGTAAGGAAGCTAAATTGAATCCCTCCTTTCCAAGCCAATCATCGTCGAGAGAAACGTTGTAATAATTTGATAAATCCACCATATCATGATTGGCCTGTTTACTTCGATTCGGTATCGGATGTTGAATCTTCGGCTCATTAAGATTTGAGCATGATGACAGGGTAACCAGAACTATCAAATAGCCTGCAATGGTCATTTTAGTAACCCATTTTAAAATAATATTTTCTATTTTCATGATTTCATTTTTTGTTGATGATTAAAGGGCACTTAGAGAAACTACATTTTTTGATGCCGTTGTTTGAGAGGAATAAAGTTTTAAACACTTTAAAATCTTAAAATTTATTTTACTCTCCATTTTATATACCAAATAATTAGAAGTCATCCCAAAACCTCAGAAAACACCATTTATGGCACTGAAAAGGCCAATAATGGGGGTTTTGGGATAGGCTCTAACCTATTACAATATGAGTTTTTAGAGGCGCCCTTTATCCTTATATTATAAAATTACTGTTATAACTGCTTTAGCAGGACTATTAAGTTTCAATGCTTTTCCCTCTACCCAAAGTTGAAATATTTGTTCGGCATCTTTCAGATTAAGAATAACCACGGCAATTTTCCCATCTGGATTGACAAATGCAGTGGCAATAAAATCATCACTATTTGAGGTGCATGCGATCCGCTTAGCGCCCGGTTTGATAAATCTGGAAAAATGTCCAAACACATAATACGGAGGATTGAAGGTAAGTTCTCCGGTGCGTGTGTCTGCCGTAACGATATTCGCTCTATCAAAAAGACCTCCTGCATGTCGGGGGCCTCCATCCTGTTCGAGAAGCAGGTTCCAGAAAGTATATCCATTGGTCCAATTGTTCAAATCAATAATCATATTCTTGGCGAGACGAATCGCCGATGGCCAGTCCCCTCCCATACCAGCTTCCGTATAAATAAGCATTTTATCCGGAAATGCGTCATGAACCATGCGGACATTGTCAAAATGGTCCCCGACATACCAATGAAATGCCATTCCCCATACATATTTCGAGGCCTTGGGGTCATCATACACCACTTCAGCGCGTTGATACATGATTCCCCGATTATGGTCCCAAAGCATGAGTTTCAAATCTGCTAATTTGTTATTATGAAGGGCTGGTCCCAGATAGTCGCGAATAAAGTCCCGTTCCTCTTCAGCGGTAAAAATGCACGATTCCCAAACTTGGACCGCCATAGGTTCGTTCTGAACCGTTAATCCCCAGATAGGAATCCCTTCAGCCTCGTATGCTTTGACATATTTTACAAAATAGTCGGCCCAAGTTTGAAAATACTCCGGTTTGAGCTTTCCGCCATGAAGCATCTCGCCATTGGTTTTCATCCATGGAGGAGGACTCCACGGCGAAGCGAAAATCTTGATATTCCCATTGGCTGCTTTCAGCGCTCCCTTGATAAAGGGGAGACGGCATTTGCGGTCATGAGCAATGGTGAAGTGCTTTAACTCTTTGTCGTCCGGCACTTCCGCATAAGTATATTGTTCATCGGAATAATCACAACTGTGAATGGTGGTGCGGCACAACGTATATGCATTACCCTCGTTAGGGTCAAAACACGCCTTCAGGAACTCCTGCTGTTTCTTTTCCGGCAGCTTGGCAAAGGTAACCGCAGCGGCGTCTGTAAATGCTCCGCCAAAACCCTCAATGGTCTGAAAAGTTTTGTCAACGTCAACCATTATGGTAGGATAATCTTCATTAGGCTGATTAAGCGGCTCAAAAGCACGATTTCCGCAATTGGCTAATAGCTGCTTCGTTGATTCCGCAGTCATATACACCGTAGCCTCTTTGAATTCCTTCTGCCGGCCTCTTGCCTGGGGAATCATTGAGCAGAAAAAGAGCCCGACTAAAAACAATGCCCAAATGCCGTTTTTCCAATTTGTCCTGAACGCGTTCATAATATTTCTCCATGAATTAGTCTAAAATGTTATTGGTTTAATAACTATTTATTGATTCGATAAAAACGTCATTTGATTTTTTCCAAACAGGATTATATTTGACAGATATTTCTCATATTAAATGCCTGGCTGCGCAACCAAACCTTTCAATTCCGCTATGATATGATATCAAAATCTACATCTACCAGCAGTACGCAAAAATATAAAAACCGTGCTACCATGTCAAGGCAAATTTTTCGCTCTTTCCAAAAAACTTTTAATCGAATAAAATGGTTCTTATTATAAAAACCCCTGCTGGTTCTTTATCAGGAGAATAAAAATGGAACAGGTTGAACGAATTGGCGTTTCGCTCGAAAAGGGTTTGCTCGTATTATTCGATAAAATGATTAAAAAACAGGGTTATCAGAACCGCTCAGAGGCGATTCGAGACCTTATCCGCCAGCAGTTAAGCGAGCAAAAACTGCAAAATCCTGATGCACAAGCGGTTGCAGCTGTCTGTCTCGTTTATGACCACCACGCAACAAATCTTATGGAAAAGCTCACCGAACTACAACACTCGAGACTGTTGCAGACGGTCTGCTCTACACATGTTCACTTGGACCATCATGATTGTCTGGAATTAATCGTGCTCAAAGGAAAAATTGGGGAAATAAACAAAACAGCGGAAAATCTCATCAGCATCAAGGGCGTAAAACTCGGCAAAATCAATCTTGTCGCCGCCGATTGATGACAGAATGCTCCGCCTGTATGTTTGAAGAAGCGAAAGCTTGACAACGATTACTGCTTTGTGTTCTAATATCTTCAAAAGGGCGATTAGCTCAGCTGGTCAGAGCGCACGGATCACACCCGTGAGGTCACAGGTTCGAACCCTGTATCGCCCATTCGCCTGTATAAAAAATCTCCTCGAAAACCCGGCACAGATTCTATGAAAAAACTGATGTGTCTTAAATCTTCTGTAATCCGGAGTCCATCTGCCCTTCTTGTGCCTGTAAAACTGCCCCTGTATCTGATTTGTTAACATCCGACGCTATCGTCTTAATCTCAATCGGGCAAATCTCGCCTTTGGCTGCAACATCCCGTTTCGTCTGGTCTCCTCGGCAATTATCATCCGCAGACAGCCTTCCACAATGAATATACTCAGCGGCCTTTCGGTAATCCTGCGCACCATTGCAGTCGCCGTCATATTCGAAAATCGTCTTGCCGTAACCCGGGGCTTCGGCCAGCTTTATATTCCTACGAATCACTACCGGCAGAATCTCCGCACCCGACCAGGCACAATTTGCACTCCTCGCAGAAGAGAGAAACTGTTCAATATCAGCCTTCACCTCGCCCGACAGCGACAATCGACCATCATACATACACAGCAGAATCCACCTGACCTTCAGATTCGTATTTATCCTTTTATTTACAAGCTCTATTGTTTGCAGAAGTCTGCTGAATCCCTGCAGCGCAAGAAAATGCGGCTGAACAGGTATCATAACCTCATCGACCGCCGCCAGTGCATTCAACGTCAATAGTCCCAGCGAAGGCGCACAATCCACAATCAAGTAATCAAACCGCTGCGCTGCACCTGCCAGAGCCTCCCGCAAAATAATCTCTCTTCCCACAACGCTCACAAGCTCGCTCTCGGCGCCGACAAGATGAATATTTGCCGGCAAAAGAAAAAGGTTTGGCCGCGTCTCGATAATCGATTCATCAAGACCTGCCGACTGCGTCAAAACTGTGTATGTGCCTTTTTCAATTCTTTCCGCATCGTGTCCGAAATGTATTGTCATATGTGCCTGCGGGTCGAGGTCCGCCGCCAGCACCTTCTGACCCATCGCTGCCAGTGTCGCTGCGATATTGACCACCGTCGTCGTCTTGCCCACCCCACCCTTCTGATTTATCACCGCTATCTTTCTCATAGTTCGTAATGTGTCTTGCGTCCTGCGTATGTCATTCTTGTGCTCTTGTGCTCTTGTGCTCCTGTGCTTCTATGTTCCTCTGCTCCTTTCCTGTAATTTTTCTGAGAACCGCATCGAGAACACCGTTTATGAACGCCGGCGACTTATCACCGCTGTATTTCTTGGCAAGCTCTATCGCCTCATTTATCGCAACTTTCGGCGGTATGTCATCGCAGAACCGCAGCTGATAAACCGCCAGCCTCAATATACTCTTATCCACCAGCGACAGCCTCGACAGACTCCACTTTCTCGTCGATTCCTCTATCAGCTTATCGCATGCCGAAACATTTTCCCACGCACCCACACACCACTTTTTCGCAAGGTCCCGGCAAAACTGCTCGTCGTCGCTCTCGGTAAAAAAACTATCCAGACCCTCTGCCGCCTCCCACCCCCGCACATCCAACTGGTAAAGAGCCTGCATCGCTATCTGGCGAGCTCGTGTCCTTTTATCCACCTTCAGCCTCAAAATAATAAAACCGGGTGCAAAAAATCTATATCTGCTTTACCAGGTTTGCCATTTCAATCGCAGCCATCGCCGCATCTGCACCAGCGTTATCCTTCTTGCCGCCCGCCCTCTCAACCGCCTGCTCCAGCGTCTCGCACGTCAAAACCCCGAATATCGTCGGCACATCCGTATCATAATTTATCTGCCCGACTCCGCGAACCACCTGCCGGCTGACATACTCGTAATGACTGGTCTGACCGCGTATCGCAGCCCCAAGACAAATAACCGCAGCATACTTGCCGCTCTTTGCCAATCGCTTGGCCGCCTGTGTAATCTCGCAAATCCCAGGCACCCACACCACCGTTATCCGCTCTTCACTCGCCCCGTGACGCTGCAGGCAGTCTATCGCACCGGCAACAAGCCGGCCCCGTCACAAACTCATTAAACCTGCTCACCACAATTCCAAAATTCCCCTTGCCCGCAGTAAGCTGACCCTTTATTTCTTTAATCATAATCTCTGTTCTCCAAATCGCCTTCTGAACTTTCGTTTCAGGCTGGCATACTTTCCACGCCTGTTAAATCGTCCAACATTATAAGACTACCGAAGCCTCCTTGCCAAAAAAAACCGCCATCAAAGATACCTCAAGTCCTTATTCAAACAAAAAACGTCTCATTAAACCCTTTGATTATAAGAATTTACAAACTAAATCAACAGAAAAATTTTACTCGCCCAAAAAACCTCAATCTTCAGGGCAAAACACCCCTAACCTGTCCTATGCCGATTGGCGATAACCTCTCCGGAAAAATTCTATCCCGAATGTCCCGAAAATAAGGCGGCAACAATTATGACCTTCGACGATACAATTTATGGGCCGTATGACCAAGCTGAACAAATCGCCTTAAAGGCCTGCGAACATTATGAAGACGGCCAAATCAGTCAGGCCATCGCTGAACTTGACCAGGCCCTCCAGATAAACCCCTCCAATAGCTGCTGGCACTTCGACAAGGCTCTCGCACTCGATTCAATCAACCGCTTCGATGACGCCGTCAGCGAATACGAAACCGCTCTCGACATTAGCCCGGGCGACGTCGAAATCCTCAACGCACTCGCCATTGACTATACCAGGGTCGGCCTCTACGACCTTGCCATCGAAACCTTCGAACAAACCGAACAGCTCGAACCATACTTTGAACCCTGCTACTGCAATCGAATCATCACCTACACCGAAACAGGCCGACACGAACTGGCTGAACAAATGTTCTATATGGCTCAGCAGATAAACCCTAACTGCCCTCTCTGTTTCTACAACATCGGAAACAGCCTCTTTATCCGCCGCCTCTACAAAAAAGCGCTCCTCTGCTGGCAAAAAACAAAAAAAATCGACCCAAATCATCCGCAGATAAATTACCGCATCGCACAAGTCTTTCTCGCTCAAGGCGACACCGAAAATGCTCGAAACTACTTCCTTGAGGAACTTCGAAAAAACGCCGCCGACATCGAGACTATAGGCGATTTCGGCCTGCTCCTGCTCCAGGCCGGCGATATAGATTCTGCAAAGGAAAAATTCAACAGAATCCTCGAATTAAACCCGGATTGTGCTCCCGCCATTTTTTATCTCGGCGAAATCGCCTACAACTGCAAAGACCTGAAAAAGGCAATCGCCCTTTACAAACAGGTTATCGAAAAAGATGGCTCTCTGCCCGGCCCGCGGTATAGACTCGCACTCTGCTGCCTGTCGGCTGGACAAGTTGAAAAGGCAAAAGCCTACCTCGCCACCGAACTCCAGCTATCCCCGGACAATCCTGATGTGCTGCTCTCAATGGCCACTATCTTCATCAAACTCGACGACCCCGACTCCGCCTCCAACTGCCTGCTCAAGGCCATCGACCTCAAAGCCTCCTGTCCCGATGCCTACTATTATCTCGGCTGTATCAACATACTTAAAGCCAGGCAGGAAACCGCCGCCGAACTCCTGCAAAAAGCTGTCGAGCTGAACCCAAAACACTCCTCCGCCCTAAAAGAGCTCGCACACCTCTTCCTCATCAATAGCGACTTCACCGCAGCTCTCGAAAAAATCAATCAGCTAAGACAAATCTGCCCCAACGATGCTCAACTAAAAAAACTCGAAAAATCTTACGCCGCAAAGCAGGTCAAACAGCGACTTGCCGATTTTTTCAGCCGTCTCAGGCTAACTTCAAAATAACTCACTCAGCCTGAAAAGTTATTCTGCTTGTTATCCTTTTTTCTTATTCGGCGCCGGAATCTTTCTCAATCTCCGTCTCAATGCCTTTCAATGCTGATTGCATATTCGTCTCGTTTATATCCTTTTCGGCATCTGCCTTTCCGCCTTTCCGGCGGACCGAAGGCAGACGTCGGATTAGAAACATCCAATTCGCTTTTATTCGTTGAAAAAACGTATGCCAATATTATTACCGTCGTATCCGTGAATTTCTGCCCCTTCTCCTAACGCCTATAAAAATCTCCTAATTTTCTTGCAAAAGTATCTTTTCTGTCTATACTTAAAACTTTCAAAAAATTTGTGAAAATTACCTGTGTTGGAGTGCCGCTATGCAGTTAATGAAATGGTTTCGCAAAAATAACCAGAAACTTATGGCTATCGTCGTCGTCGTTCTGATGATTGGTTTCGTCGGTGGCACAGCACTTACAAGGTCCTGTGAAAGCATCGGCCAAAACAGGGACAGAACTGTCGCCGCTTTCAGCCAAAACCAAAAAATCAAACTGTCAGACCTCGACACCGCTCAAAGCGAACTGGCTATACTCCAGGAACTCAAAGCTGACCTCCTTCTAAGGTCCCTGCCGGTCCCAATCCTCCAAACTAACAGCCTGCACGGTATTGTACTCGGCGAAATCCTCTTTTCCGAAAAACAGACCGCTCCTCTGGCCGCCTCCTACTTAAAACAGGCCAAAATGTACGGATTCACAATAAGTGATAAACAAATCTACGATATCTACAAACGCAGCGAACCGGCTTATATCTATTGGCTCCTCCTCGAAAAAGAAGCCCAGCAGGCCGGCATTAGAATCTCCAATGACCAGACCAGAGTATTCCTCAATAGCTTTATACCTCAGGCCTTCCAGGGCGCTACTTACGCCCAGGTTATAAACTCCATCGTCAACGCTCCACTCCGTTCCGAAGCAATGCATGCATCTGAATACCAGGTTATTTCCGCATTCTCCAATCTCATAGCCGTCCTCGAATACGCCACAACCATCTGCTCAACGGAAAACCTCACCGCTCAGCAGATAAAGCATTACGTAAAAAGCTCGCTTCAGACCGTTGACGTAAATTTCGTAAAATTCGATTCTAATGTCTTCATAAAATCCGTCCCAGAACCCGCCGCAGGCGGGCTCAACGAGCAGTTCGAAAAATACAAAGACTATTTCGCCGGACAAATCTCAGACCAGAATCCTTACGGGTTCGGCTACAAAATCCCCGACTGCGCCCAGCTGCAATACATCGCTATAAAGCTCGACGACGTCGAAAAAATAGTCCCAAAACCCTCACAGCAAGAATTGGAGCAATATTATAATAAATATAAATCCTACTTAACCGAAAAGGTCCCTTCGGACCCAAATGACCCAAACTCAACCACCATAGACCGCACTAAAAACTTTGCAGAAGTGGCAGACGTCATCGAACAGACGCTTTCGCAGCAAAAAATCGATACAAAATCAAACCAAATAATTCAGAAGGCTATAAGTCTGACCGAGAGCCCCGAAGCCGCCTCAAAACAAATCTCGCCCGAACAGTTCTCCAAAATCGAAAACAATTACACAACCGCCGCCGAACAGCTCAAAAAGGAATATAACATCGAAATCATCGTCGGCCAAACGGGTTTGTTAAGTGCCCCTGACTTCCAGCAGGATGCTATTTTCAGCAAACTCATCCTTAAAGCAGCTCAATCCGACCCCCGAAATCCGATATTCGAACGGCTCCAAAAACTCGTCTTTGCCGTTGACCAGTTAAGCACATCAGAGATAGACACGGTTAATATCCAAAAACCGCAAATGTATAAAAACATCGGCCCGCTCGACGACCTGACCGGTAAAATAAAGGCTATCGTTAGAATCATCAAAACCAGAAAAGCCTCCCCGCCCGACAGCATTAATCAATCTTTCAGCAAAGACACTATTTATCCAGACCCAAACAATCGCGAAATCCAAATCTATTACGTCAAGAACAGTGTCGTCAAAGACCTTAAAAAACTCCTCTGTATGAGCCTGGCTAAAGAAAAAGCAGAAGAATGCAGACAGCAAGTCGAAGCAACCGGCAACTGGCAGCAGGCAGTGGATAAATTAAACAAATTATATCCGAAAGACCCCGACAAAAAACCTTCCGACCCCAACAATTTCGAGCTTGTCAGCCTCGCCGCACAGCAGCAAATCTCCGAAGCTACCATCCAGATATTGAAAATTCAATCTATAGGAAACCCCGCTATGGAATCCGACCTCCCGCGCATTCTTAAACAGCAACTCTTTATCAGCCAGCTCAACGAGCTTGCTTCCAAAGCCACTCGCACAAAAACTCCTTTCGTCTGGGAATTTAAGCCGGACCTCTGCTGCTATCTGCTCAAAGACCTCTCAAGCAGACCCGTCTATCAAAATGAGTATGACAGTCAAAAGGTCCGTCAAATGTTCCTCGAAGATACCTTAAGGTCGCAATCACTGGCCCTCGTTCATTTCAACCCTGACAACATCCTGAAAAGAAACAACTTTAAATGGCTGCAGGAAAGACAAAAAACCCCTGAAAACGATGCCAATCAGCCCAATACTTAAGGATTCCTGAAAATGCAGCCAACTAAATCTAACATATTCTTTGCTCTCTTTGTGGCTCTGTCGGGATGGTGTATTCCCGGCAGCGGCTTCTTCCTCCTCAACGAAAAAAAACGCTCCGTCATCATTTCTGTCGCTATCTGCCTGACGTTCGCTGTCGGCCTGTATGTCGGCTCCATCGCCGTCATAGACCCCGTAAATGAAAAACTCTGGTACGTCGCTCAAATGCTCAACTCGCCTCTGGTCGCGCTGCTCGGCAGAATCACCGCCGCAAACCACCTCCAGGTCTTCGGAAAACCCGCCGAAATAGGTCAACTATACACCGGCATATCGGGTATGCTCAACCTCCTCTGCATTATCAACGCCACCTACCTGGCCTACACAAATCTGCCGCTTCCTGCCGGAGGAAAAGAAAAATGATTATCACTCCGCTTTTGGCAACATTCTCCGTCCCCCAAACAATCGGCACTAGTCCCGCACAGCTTCTTTGGATACTGCCGCTCGCCGTCGCAGGCATCGTCGTCTATAAAACCATTAAACTGCCCCAAATATCTCCCGCCATACTCCTGAAGGAAACATTCATCCTCCTGGCCTTCCTGATATGTCTGCTTCTCTTGATAACAATCGCTCTCTTCGCCGCCACCACCCTGCTCACCTGATAACATCGCTTCTCAGCAATGATATGTTCTTTTGCTCCTTATGACTTACGACTTATGACTGATGACCTTCAATTCTGAATTCTACTCCTCCTCATTTCCATTCTGCAGCAGTCCCACTCCATTAGTGCGTTATACGCAGCACGCTGCTCCGCCTCTTTCTTGTTCGTCCCCCATGCGCTCATAAAACGCCTGCCGCTCATTACAGCCTGCGCCTCGAAACACTTGTTATGGTCTGGCCCCTTCTCATCAAGCACCTCATAAACAGGCGTGGTATTAAACTGCCTCTGTGCATACTGCTGCAGCAGCGACTTGTAATTGCCATGACAACTCTCGCCCTCAATCTGCTTTATCACAGGCCCGAAATTAGCGAGAATAAAACTCCTCGCCGCCTCAATCCCCCCGTCAATGTATATCGCCGCCACAACCGCCTCTAAAAGCCCAGCCGATAACGAACCGCTTAGCGCCCTGCCGCTCATCATCCCCTTGCCGACCTTCAGATACTTTACTAACCCAAGCTCTTTTGCTATCCGTGAACACATCCGGCGCGATACAAGCATACTCTTGCTCTTCGTCATATCCCCCTCCAAATGCTCCGGAAATCGCTCAAACAGCTCCTGACAGATAACCACCCCCAGAATTGCATCCCCCAGAAACTCCAGCCTCTCGTTGCTCATCTGCCTGCCCGAAACCGCCGACGAATGCGTAAATGCCCTATCCAAAAGCCCCCTGTCCGAGAATTGATAACCGATTGTCTCCTCGATTTGACGCAGAACCTCGTCTTCCATCTGTTAATCCCTGCTTTCTCTATCCAATTAAGTCCTGCGAGCAGATTGCGAACGCCGCCTCCAACAGCGACTTTCGTAACCGGCTCAACAGTTAATTCCCGTTCATTCTATAACGTCCCCCCGCCAACGTCAAGCCCCTTCCGCATCTTTCAATTCACCATCTGAAGGCCCGTAAGCGCAGTGAACTTATCCTCCGCAAACTCGAAAATCTCATTTATCCCCGTTGTCACAAACACACTCTTCGTCGCCGCCGCCACATTGCAGAACACCAGCCTCCTGCCGCAGTCGCCCAGCAGTTTGCGCAGCCTCAGCATCGCCGACAGGCTCGATGATGTCACAATATCAACCCCCGAAAAATCTATCACTACGTCGCAGTCGCCCCTGTCGCGCACAATCTCCAGCACCGTCTTCATCTCATCTGCAATTTCCGGCTCTTCCGGCAAATCCACCAGAATTATATTTTCAGACCAGTTTTGTATTCCCATTTTCGCCGCCCTTTTCTATCTGTTTTTCAAACCAGTGGTGCGCATAGTCGAACCAAGTTTATACCCCCTTTATCGGCTTATCAAATACGCAGGTTAACCAAATCCAGCCGCAGGCCTCTCCCCCAATGACCTATAATAACCAACCGCATCAGGCCGGAATTTTACCGGCGTTTTGTCATTCCGCACTTGCCTGCCCCTGCATGTACTAAGCAGGTGATGCGGAATCCATTTATACTTATCCCCGCTCCGCCGCATGAGGGTGAGCAGGGGGCGAAGGAATGTCCAATATCCAATGTCCAATGTCCAATTTCCAATGTTCAATCCGCCGCAGGCGGACAAGTGTCCAAGTTGAAAAAGCACAAGGGCAAAGGGGGCAGAGACAATTAACCGCGGATTACGCGGATTTTCACAGATTTTGGATTTTAAAAATTGAATTTTTTAAAAAAATGACGTTTTTTAGAAATTCTTTTGGGATTTTTGGGGTCAACCTTCGTTTTTAAGCAAATATTGAAGGTGAGGTGTCGTTATAATTGATACAATCGTTAAAGTTTGTGTATCTTAACGCAAAAAATGAGCACAAAACGACACCAAAAGACACCAAAATGACACGAAACGACACCAAAATGACAAGTTTTGCACCGTTTTGAAAAAGTCATTTTAAAATAAGGACTTATGAAAAAAGACAGAATTCAGAATCCAGAATTCAGGAGCCGGAAGAACATAAGGCAAGTGTGTGCAAGAGGTTAGGAGCACAGGTGCACAAGTCACAAGTCATGAGTTCAAAGGGCGCGGAGGAAATTAGCCACAAAAAACAGAAGCCAGAAGTCAGAAGACTGGGGGCGGAAGAGTTTTGAGTTTTTAGTTCTTAGTTTTTAGTTGCGGAAACACCGGACGACAGAAAACAGAAAAGAATTTAGCCGTTGAAAAAGGGTGGGGTTTGGGTAGAATTGCAAAACAAAAAAAGAGGAATTTCCGTTCTCCATAGGACTACGAAGGATAAAATGGCAGGATGAAAAAAAGCTGTGAATTTCTTCAGTTTTCTAAGTTTACTATGAGACATTAAAATAGTTATGTCCTGAGGTTGGCGTTTTTGATTTGACAGCAAGGTGGTAGTGGTAGATAATTCGCAAAAGAGGACCTCCATGCAAGGAACTTGTTATGTGTTGATGCCTTTCGCACCTGCGTTCGACTATGTTTACGACATTATAGAACGCCTCGCTAGGGATTCTGGGTATGACTGCAGTCGAGCTGACAAGAAAAAGGATCTGGGCCTCATAACCCAAGGAATAATTATGGACATTTTGCTGGCGGATATCGTGGTTGCCGATATCTCGGGGTTCAACCCTAATGTTCTCTATGAGCTCGGCATAGCACACACACTTCGCAAGCCCACGATTATCTTGTCACAAGAACTTGCAAGCGGAGGAAAGCTTCCTTTTGACATTACTCACATGACGATGATCTCCTACAAACAACCTGGAACTGCAAAAGACTCAAATGCACAGGACCTTGCCCACTCTCTTCAACGTTATTTCTCTGCTAGCCGAATACATCATAATCCTGTCACGATAACTCTAACCGCCGAAGGTCTGTCGTTAGCAAACCACTATGGTCACGATTTCCTGTGGGGCTTTGCCAGAACACTCGAGGAAGTCACGCCGTGCGAAGGAAGCATGGATTGTATCAAATAGGTTATACTGGGAACGACTGAATGCTATGTTCTATAAGAGCATTCTAGAAGAACGAATACTTCTTGGAAAACGAAAAGAGCTTGTCCTCCTTCCCGACTCTGAAGAGAACCGTTATCGCAAGGATACAATTATCGATCGTTACAAAGAGATTAACCCAAATATAGAACAATTTTTGCGAATTCTTCTTGTTTCTGATTCTAGACCTTTCGCATTCTTGTCTACTGAGATTTCCATTTATGATGCGGGTACATATGATGTTCGCTCCATTATCCTTGAGCCTATGGCTGTGGAAGGACTGGATGAGGAGAACGATGCACATATTGCTTCTGCTCTCGCTTCTGAGAATTTTCATGATCTTCGGCTTTATAGCCTGCGCGAAGCGACCTTTGATTTGGCTTTACCCAAATTTGCTGCAGAGAATCTCTGTGTTGCATTTAAGCGTATATGGAATGAGGAGTGTTTGAAGAGAAATATGAAGACATGGCTTCTATAAGAGACCAACGCGATACTTATATGAAGTACTTGGAGCTTCGGCCTCGCGCCAGCGCACAGGTGTTTTTGCGACCCGGCGAATCCCCAAGGGATCTATATTAATCAAAATGCAAGGAGATTTGCTCCAGTCTCCCGATAAGTTCAGTATTCAGATAGACACGCATAAGCACCTCGGTCAAGGTAGATTGATTGATGATGAGATGAACCACTCATGCAGAGCTAACGCTCGAATCGACTTCTCTGACCTGACTATCCGAGCGAAGCGCGGCATTGCCTCTGGTGAGGAAGTATGTCTAAACTATTGTGCTACTGAAGATGTCCTTGCAAATCCTTTTGAATGTGATTGTGGGACGCGAACGTGCTATGGTGTTATTAGGGGGTTCAAATATTTGACGCCTCACCAGAGAGCTGACATCAAGGATGATATCAGTCCATACTTGAGGAAACAATACTATAATATTGCATCGAAGGGAAACGCATCTCCAGACGTGCCAAAAGATGAAGGTAGCAGCACTACAGAAATATAATCGAGCCTAATTGCGTCGATCTTATTTCTTGAGAATTATAGTGCTAGTTACAGACATATAAAAGTGTTTTCGCATTGATAGTTATATGGTAGTGATCGATAATATATGCAAGAATAAACTACGATGGTGCGGTCGAATAAATATTGAGCGGTGAAAGTGTGAAGGGTATAAAATTTACTAGAAGTGATGAAGAACTCGCTCAACCACTTTTACGGCCATTGTACAATGACCTGATTGAGTGTGAAGAACTTTTGTCCAGAGCAGATACACAGTTTGCTCGTCGTACATTTGTTCGTGCCTCTTTTGCTTTCATTGAGGGGTACATCTACTGGTTAAAAGAAGCAGTTTTCAATTGGCTGATCAATCCGGGGTTGAAGAAGGATTTCATCAACATTAATATCACAGCTATTACACTACTGCAGGATGCGGTATTTTATCCGAATAAGCAGGGCAAGATCGAGCAGGAGCCAAACCGACTCCCGTTTTTGAACTTTTGCGCTTTCGTGTTAAGAACAGCAGCCGATCATTGGGGAATGAACCCAGAAAGTATGTTTTCTGACAATGGATGGAAAGAACTCCAACTTGCGTTGAAAGTACGCCATCGTATTACACATCCGAAACAACCTCGGGATCTCGAAATTGCCGATGCCGAGCTTGAGTCGGTTAGGGAATCGCATCGTTGGCTGTTTAACTGTGTAGTCGATATACTAAATACTGCAATAGGTGTGCAAGAGAAAGAAGGCAGGGCAAACATATGCCCGACAGAGACGTCAAAACAATCCGGGATTTGATTTATTATTTCGGCGGGGGCGGCGATGGGAAAAAGCAAAGGGATTTATGATTTGCGATTTACGATTGATGATTGAATAAAGAGACAAATTCCCGGCGGTATATTATAACAAGAGCAGGAGGACAAAGAAGCCGGTCATTATTATCAGGCCGAGAGGAATTCCTAACGCCGCCCATTCTCTGCTCTTTATTGATAATTTACCGGCGCAGATAATGTTTGGAATATTACCCGGAATCAGCATACCGCCGGCAATCAAAAGGCCGGCCAAGGCATATTTAATCGTCTGCTCTGGCATAGCCGGCGTAATTTCAGCCGCTGTAAGCGTGGCATTATCGAGGATGGCGGAAACAATGTTGACCCAGTAGAAAGCGGCTGCAGGGGTATGTACCAGATATCTGTCAACCACAGGCATAAAGCCAGTACCGAGAAATACCAATGCCAGAACAAAAAGATAAACCTTTAATGCCCTGATTGCCACATCGGTAACTTGCTCCGGCCGGTCTTCGGTTAAAGAGTCTTCTTTAACAACTTCGCCTTTATTCTTTAGAAACGCCGGCAGAACCCCGAGGGCCAAAATCACAGGTATCAGCCACATCCCCAGCAGCTTGAGCAGAAAGAAAAAGCCGGCGTGATAGGGTTCGCCTTTGAGTTTGGAAACCGCTATCGTGGAAAGCGGCTCACCGAGAGGAGTTAGCGCCGCACCGAGGCCGATGGAAAAACAAGCGATAATAACTATCTTAACCTCCAAGGTTCTGGGAAGCCGCAACGCACTTACTATTTCTGAAAGAACGAGAGCGGCGATAATAGCCGTAATCATACTGGAAAGCAGCCCTAATCCGACGACGATGATAAAAAACAAAACGCTGTATCCAAATCGTTTTGCGATAGCGGCTGTCCATTTTCCCACTTTTGGACGTATAAGTCTAAAAAGCAAGCCTGCAACTAAGACAGCAGCGGTAATTTTAATCGGCTCGACGAGCGCCTCTTTGACCAGATGCCAGCTCCACAGCTTCGAGATGCTCACGGCGAGAACCCCCATTACGAAGAGAAATGCTTCAAGCTCTTTCTCTACTCTTTTGCATAAGAAGGGAAGGATGAGGACCAGCCCCATAATAGCCGCCAGTCCTGCTATTACCAAAGAACCTTCGTCCATTTCAAATCTCCATTATTAACCTTTTACCGCCCGCCGAAGGCAGGATACCCTTTTTTAAAACCAATTTCTCTGCAAATAAGTTTGGAATTTCCATAAATCCCTATATAATTCTTATGCTTTTGAGATTCTTGTGCGTCTTATATTATATAGAGGAAATGCAGTTTAGGCTGCTGGAAAGCCCTTTTTTATAAAAAATTATGAATATTCCGGTAGAAAATCAGAATGATGCCAAATTGCTGTCCCGCTTCGCCGCCGGCGACGAGGCCGCCTTTCGCACAATCGTAAGCCGTTATAAAAACGGCCTTTATATCTTTCTGCGCAGATTCTTAAATAATAACGAACTCGTAGAAGACATCTTTCAGGAGACCTTCCTGCAGCTATTTACAAGCAGAGAAAGCTTCGACCAGAATCGGCCTCTGCGCCCTGGCTTTTCACAATCGCCGCCAACAAGGCCAAAGACGCCCTGCGAAAGCGGCAGCGAACAGCGGCAATAACAATCGGCACCATCTCGGACAGTGAACAAATGTCTTTCGAGGACGTATTACATACCATTACTTTTGATACAGATAAGCAGGACGCCGGCCCTTATGAAAATATTGAAAGGGACGAAACGGCTGCTCTGGTTAGAAAGGTTATAGCGAATATGCCGGAAAACCTTCGGGAAATATTGATTTTATCCTACTTTAACAAGTTTTCTTATAAACAAATGGCTGACACTTTAAGTATACCTATTGGAACAGTTAAAAGTCGGCTTCACGCCGCAATCAGCAGATTTTCAAAGGACTGGAAGGCAACAGTGGGGAGCAAAAAAGGATGATGGAAAGCTTAAGCCTGCAACAAAAACAAATTCTTTTTGATTATTGTCTCGGCATCGCATCAGAAGAGGAATCGGCACAGGCACAGGAACTTATTTTTTCAAACGAACAGGCGGCACAACTGCATAACAAGCTCAAGGTCGTTTTCACACCCCTCGACAGCCTGCCGGAACACACCTGCCCTGACCACCTTGAAGAAAAAACAATTGCCAGGCTCAAGGCTGCGGCACATTCGAGCCAGATGAAATTGCAGCAGCTAATCGCAGCCGAGCAGATGAAAGACATTTCGGCGAGAACCCGCCGTTCGTATGGCGGGCTGCGAAGCTTCGGCAAAATCGTCGCAGCAGCGGCTGTTATCGTCCTTGTCGCAGGCACATATTTTACAACGACCGGTTATATGAGGCAGCAATCCTGGCAGACCGCCTGCAATGCACAACTGCAAAGAATCGGCTCCGGACTGGCCAGCTACCGCAACGACAATAACGGCGAGCTTCCTATGGTTGCAACGACGGCAGGCGACCCGTGGTGGAAGGTCGGCTACAAACCCGAAAGCAATGAAAACCAATCCAATACCAGACATATCTATCTGCTGGTCAAAAACGGTTACGTAGGGCCGGCAGAATTTATCTGCCCCGGCACAAAAACGGTAAACGCCGCTGATCTGGAAAAAATACAATTCGGGCAACTACGCGATTTCCCGGGCAGGCAGTTTGTAAGCTATAGTTTCAGAATCCGCTGCCTTAAAACCACCGATATGCAGACTGCATGCAGGGGAGTTTTAATGGCGGATATGAACCCTCTGTTTGAGCATCTGCCGAAGGAATTTGAGCAGTTTAAACTCCAGTTAGATGAAAGACTTAAAAAGCTGAACAGTATAAATCACAATCGTCGAGGCCAGAATATTCTGTTCGATGACGGCAGCGCCGGTTTTGTCAAAACGCGGTCTGTCGATAATGATGACGATATTTTTACACTTCAGAACACAACTCTTTACAAGGGCAACGAAAGGCCCGACCACGAAGCGGACGCCTTCCTCGCCCCGTAAGCCGTGACTCGTGGCTCGTCGCTCGTGACCCGTCAAGTCTAATTAAGCCACAGAGGACACAGAGCACACAGAGAAATTTTGACACGGATTTACACGGATTATCTGTGTCTAATTTCTTCGTGATTTCGAATCTTCGTGGTGAAAAATCCTGTTAATCGTGTCTGAAAAATTTCCGGCCTGTCAGAAATGGAAGATATGTTTTTGAGCAAAGTGAAAAGACCGGTTGAGCATCAAAAAGAATATTATAATCAGGATTATCAAAATGACGGTGAACAGCCAGTGGTGAGCGCGGAAGCGTTTAAGAGACGGTGCAAAGGCGACAAGAGCGAGAAGAGCGGCAAGGACGCCAGCGGCGTCCCAGCTTGCCCGCTGCCAGTAAGAGCCTCCAAGATGCAGCCACATACCGAATTCGTCAAAAGTAAGAGCCAGGCCTATGCCGTAAAGACAGGCGGAAATTGTAAGCTCTTTTCCGACAGGTCTCTTAAACAGCAAATAGGCCCCCACCGCAGAAAGAAGAAAGATGCCGTAATTGAGGTGGTGGATGTGGGTGCCGCCGATATGAAGAAAGATGTCGGGGATTTTTCGTAAGATAATCAGAAAAACGACAAGCCTTGCGAGGATAAAGGTCAAAAGAAACGCCACAAGGACAACTCTTGCAAGGCTGTAAAAAGCGGGCTGCTGCGGTTCGCAATTTTCGAGATTGTCGTTCATAAAGAAACTCGTTTTATAAAGTATCTGTTAATCCGGTTTTTTATTGTCTATATTCTGAAGGCATATTTTAGCATTTCTCTTAAGTCTTTCAAGGCCGATACGTTTGAGGGGAGAATCGGCGAATCTTTCATCAAAATCGCTCTGTTTCATTTTCAGGATTTCGGAAAGGTCGCAGCAGGCTTTTTGAGGGTAAAATTTGAAATGCTTGTTTCGGCAAAGAGGTGCGATTTTTTGATAAGGGCAGGCGAGGATACATTCTTCGCAGCCGAAAAGGCGGTCGCCAATTTTGGAGGCGAGGGTTGCGGGTATGTCAGACTTGTGTTCGATTGTCAGATAGCTGATGCATTTATTGGCATCGAGCAAGCCGTCAGGACGCAAGGCGCCGGTTGGGCAATTTTTTATACATTTATCACAGTTTCGGCAATCCGGCTCGATTGGATTACCAGGTTCAAGAGCGATTGTGGTGATGATTTCGCCGAGGAGAAGCTGTGGGCCGAGCTGCGGATTTATAAGAAGATGGTTTTTTCCGATAAAGCCGAGGCCGGCGCGGGCAGCAAAGGCCTTTTCGGCAAGCGGAGCAGAATCGACGCAGATTTTGAATTTATGATTTTCGCCGGCGACGGAGGTGATAAAATCGGCAAGTTTCCAGAGATTATTTTCAATAAATGTATGGTAATCCTCATACTGGGCGTAGGATGCGATTTTACCGGAATTACCTTTCTTCGAGTAAAGCGGGTATTGCAGATTGCTTCGCTTCGCTCGCAATGACATAGAAATACCAGGCGGTTTGTAATTTAAGGCGGCAACGATTATGGATTTTGCACCATCGAGCAAAAGAGAAGGGTTAATGCGTTTATCAAAATTTTTATAAAAGAAATTCATCTGTGCGGCGAGGCCATTGTCAAGCCAATCTTTGAAAACAGAAATCTGCCCGGCATCGAGGGGGTCGGCGGTTGTGATGCCGACCATGTCAAGGCCGATTTCGAGAGCCTTTTGTTTAATTTGATTCGTCAGATTCAATTACGCCGTCCTGAAACAAGTGACGAGGTCATTATAATATTTTAAGATGAAAAAGTCATCAGGCAGTTGTAAATTGTGATACAAAGGATTAAGATAAACAATTGATTGCTGCAAGGAGTTTTTTTATGTCAGAAGAGATAATAGGAATCATAGGCGGGACGGGGCTTGGGGATGCACTGGCCGATAGAATAAAGAATGTAAGAATAAAAAAGGTGGCAACGCCTTTTGGCAGGCCCAGCGATGATATTCTGGTAGGCAGATTCGGAAAGAGGACGATTGCCTTTATAAATCGACACGGGCGGGGACATAAATTCGGGCCGAGCGAAGTGCCGTTCGCCGCCAATATCTTTGCGTTAAAAAAGATCGGGGTCCGCACAATTATCAGCACCGGCGCAGTCGGGTCGCTTTGTGAAAAGATTAAGCCGGCAGAACTGGTGGTTGTTGACCAGTTCATCGACAAGACATATCGGCGGCAGAGCAGTTTTTTTGGCGGTTTCGGGGCGGTTCACTGCGAGATGAGCGAGCCTGTATGCAAAAGACTGGGGAAGGTAATCACAGAGGCCGGCAAAGGAATTGGGGTAAAAGTGCATCCCAAAGGCACTTATGTGTGTATGGAAGGGCCGCAGTTTTCTACGCGGGCAGAATCGCTGATGCACAAAGGCTGGGGCGGGGACCTGATTGGGATGACGGCGATGCCGGAGGCAAAGCTGGCAAGAGAGGCACAGGTTTGCTATGAATTTATCGCGCTGGTGAGCGACTATGACTGCTGGCGGGAACATAAAGCGACAGACAAACAGACGCTATTGGGTGAGATTATCGCAAATATGCAGACGGCGACGAAAAATTGTATGGCTCTGCTAAGGGCGGTGCTGGGAGGCGATGAAGAAATCGGAAGCGAGAGATGCGGATGCAGAAAAGGATTGCAACTGGCAGTGTGGACGAAAGTGGAACAAATAAATCAAACTTCGAAAAGAAAGTTGAGGATTTTGTTTGAATAACGCAGGGACTTGACTATAATTCGTATGATGATATATTATGCAAAAAGTTCGAGAAGGGTTATTTTGTCTGTAAGATAAAAAGAAGGTATTGAAAGGATAATTACTATGAAAAAAGGATTCGAAAAGGCTTTAATTCTGAGTTTGAGCATTGCGGTAGTATTATTGATTACCGCAGGTTGTCAGGAGCAGACGACGACAACACAGAAGACCACCATAAAAGCGGCTGATAAGGCGGGCAAACAAGTGGTAATAAAGACGGAGGCCAAGCAAACGAGCGACAAAACAGCCAAAACAATAGGGGCAGAGAATATTGAACTGAAGAAACAACTTGCCGCCAAAGACAGCCAGATAGAGAGTCTTAAAAAGACACTTGAGAAATATGAAGCAGAAAAAGCTGCTGCGGAAAAAGAGACGGACTCTATCGGCGAAGAGACAATGAGGATATTTGAGGAAAACATAAAACTGCAGGAAGACGTTAACAACCTCAAGAATCAGATAGAACAGTCAAAGGCGGGAGATAAGCCAAAATAGCGTACAGCGTATAATTGTTAGTGCATAGGGATTAGAGAAATCCGAAGCACGATCCGCCGCAGGCGGGTCGAACCATTTAGGATTTCGTGTTTAGAATTTAGGATTTCATTGGCGACGAGTCACGAGCCGGAGTCACATATCTTCCGGACGGCCTTGAAGGGGTCAGGCAATTTATCATTTGGGTCTCGTCTCCGCATAGCAGCGACAACGAGACCTGCAAAGAGAGGCGAGGGCCGAAGCGGCCGAGACGTCAGGCAGGGATGGGCCTGTGTGCCAACAAAAAACGGATGCGAGGGCAGCTCTAAAATCTGCATAATGGGCTGATTGGGGGCCTTACCTGAAAAGACAAGACCTGCCTTTTCGAGCCTCTCGATGTAAGAAGGCGTCACTTCATAACGATGTCGGAAGCGGAGTCGCACCGTTGAAGCCTTTCCGAAGAGTTCCGAGGCAATAGTGTCTGGTTTCAGTTCGACATCTCTTCCGCCGAGCCTCATATTTCCGCCGAGGCCTTCAATTTCTTTCTGTTCGGGCAAGATGTCAATGACAGGTTCGGGACAATGCGGGTCTATCTCGGTGCTGTTGGCATTTTTCAGGCCACAGAGATTGCGGGCAAATTCGATAACGGCCATTTGGAATCCGAAGCACAGGCCGAGGTAAGGCAGATTATTCTCTCTTGCGAATTTTATGCAGGCGATTTTACCGGCGGCGCCGCGAGTTCCAAAGCCGCCCGGGACGATGATGCCGTCAACGTCCGAAAGATGACCAGCTGCGTTTGAGTCGGTAATAGATGTTGTTTCAATCCATTTTATTTTTACATTACAGCCGAGAGTGATGCCGACGTGCTCAAGTGCGTTGATTATCGAGGCGTAGCTGTCGCGAACGGTGGTGTATTTGCCTGTGACGCCGATGGTGACATCGCGTTTTGCCGTTCCGATTTTGTCGATAAAATCGCTCCATTTTGCCCAGGCCTTTCGCTCGTGGTAGAGGTTGATTCTGTCCTCGATTTTGAGCATTCGGATGACTTCAAAATCGATTTTGGATTCTCGCAGGGCCGTCGGGATTGTATAAATGCTCGCCGAATCGCTCATAGAAAAGACTCTTTCATAAGGAACATTGCTGTAAAGGCTGATTTTCTGCCGCACCTTTTCGGAAACCGGACTTGTGGCCCGGCAGGCGATAATATCGGGCTGGATGCCAAGCTGCAGAAGCTGCTTGATGCCGAGCTGGGCGGCCTTCGATTTCTGCTCGCCTAAAATTTTCGGTTCGAGGATGTAAGTGAGAGCAACGAAGCAGCAGCTATTTGGGCCTTCCTCGTAGGCAAGTTCCCGCATAGCCTCGATGAAGTAGGCATTTTCGAGGTCGCCGACGGTGCCGCCGATTTCGACGAAGACTATGTCAGCTTCGCTTTTCTGCGCGAGGGTTCGCAATTTGAGTTTCACCTCGCCAGTGACGTGCGGAATCATCTGGACGTCGCGGCCGAGGTAATCGCCGTGGCGTTCCTTGTTCAGGACGGTGCTGAAGACCTGGCCGCTGGTGGCGAAGTTGTCTTTCGAGAGGTCCATATCGAGCAATCGCTCGTAAGTGCCGAGGTCCATATCGCATTCCATACCATCGTCGAGGACAAAGACCTCGCCGTGGCGGAAGGGATTTAGCGTGCCGGAATCGATGTTCAGATAGCCTTCAAGCTTTATGGGTGCGACTTTGAGGCCTTTATCCTGCATCAATTTGGCAAGACAGGATGAAAATATGCCTTTGCCCAGGCCGCTCATCACCGTGCCGAGAACGATGCAGTATCGGGTTTTGCCTTTTTTATAGCCCGGCGGAAACGGCGAGAAAAATTCGCTTTCTATCGACGCATCGCTTACCGAAGCCAGCAGGTCGTTATCCTTCGACATAGTTCAATCCTTATCTTATTATGCCACAGAGAATACTCATATATTTTAGCCACAGAGGCCACAGAGAAATCAATTTTTTTTAGACACGGATTTACACAGATTAACACTGTTAATTTTTTGCTTTTTTGTATCTTTTAACAAATTCGGCGTATTGGTCAGGGGTGTCGATGCCGGTGGATGCCCGCTCAACAATGCCGACAAGTATTGTAAAGCCATTTTCAATTACACGCAACTGCTCAAGTGATTCTGTTTTTTCGAGCATCGAGGGCGGCAGTTTTGTAATCTTGAGCAAAAAATCCTTGCGATAGGCGTAAATACCCAGATGCCGCAGGTAATTTTTAATCGGGCCTACTCCGCCAGCAGAGCGGTCATAAGGAATAACGGAGCGGGAAAAATAGATGGCGGTTCCGCAATCAGTTTTGAGTTTTGAGTTTCGAGTTTCGAGTTTAATGCTACCCGCTGTACGCTCTACGCTATATGCTACTATCACTTTTACGATTGCAGGGTCGGCGATTTGGTCGGCGTTTTGGAAAGGAGCAGCGAGAGTGGCCATTCCATAGTTTTTAGCTTTTAGTTTTGAGTTTTGAGCTTCCAACATAAGGTTGGCTAAAAAATCGATGCTCGAAGGTTCAATTTCGGGTTCATCGCCCTGTAGATTTATGACAATATCATTAGCGTTCAGCGGGTAGCGTATAGCGTTTAGTTTTCCGACTGCTTCTGCAACTCTATCGGTTCCGCTCTGAAGAGCGGGTGAGGTAAGCACGGCCTCTGCGCCGAAGGATTTTGCGGCATCAACGACTCGGCTGTCATCGGTTGCGATAATTACCTTGTGCGGCAGTTTGGCCCGGCAGGCCTTTTCCCAGACGTGCTGGACGAGGTATTTACCGGTATCTTTGGCGAGAACCTTTGCGGGAAATCTTGTCGAAGCGAAACGAGCAGGGATACAGACAACAATCTTCACGGTTTAGCTTCCTTGCAACAGAGTAAAAAATTCAGAGGCAATGGTAAGAAAAAAGCAGGAAATTGTCAACTTTTAAATAACAGATAGGTAGCAAAATCGTCGAACGGTTGTCCGCCGTGGCGGACGAGGCTCGTCCGCCACAAGTTTATTCGTGTCGGAGAGATTCGATTGGGTCCATATTAGCGGCACGGTAGGCGGGATACAGGCCGAAAGTTATGCCGACCAGAGCGCTGATGCCGAAGGCAAGCAGCAGCGAACTGAAGGTTATGACGGTGGGCATATTACTAAAACGAGTGACAACAAAGGGGATAAAAACACCGAGGAGGATGCCGAGTAAGCCGCCGAGAAATGTAAGAAGCAGCGTTTCCGAGAGGAACTGGAAAATGATGTCGATTTTTCTTGCGCCGAGGGCCCTTCGGATGCCGATTTCTCTTGTTCTTTCGCTGACGGTGGCAAGCATAATGTTCATAATTCCTATTCCGCCGACAATCAGGGAAATGGCGGCGATTGAGCCGAGGACGATGCTGAATATTTGCTGGGTTCGTTTTGCCCGCTGGAGGAGTTCGAGAGGCACGATAATCTGGTAATCACTTTTTTTGTGGAATCTGCCCATAAGGTCGGATACAAATTTATCTGCCGCCAGGACTCTTTCGGTTTTGTCAACCTTGACGATGATTTCCTCGAGTTCAACCCTCTCAATTCTGCCTCCGCTTCCGCCGCTAATCTGTATGGTGATTTCGCCGAATCTGTCTTTGACGGTGGTAATTGGTATATAAATATTGCCGGCATTTGCAGAGCCTTTTTGCGAAGAATCGCTTTTTTCGCTGCCGGCAGACTGGAGGCTGGCAAGCTGGCTTGTGGCAGAGACAATGCCGACTACCTGGTAATAGTCTTTTGCGATTTTCACGCTGCGGTTTAGCGGGTCATCAAAGAGGAATAGTTGTTTGGCAACATTTTCATCAATAACACAAACACCTTGTTTGTAGGTCATATCCGTGCTGCTGAGGAATCTGCCGGCCTCTACTTTAAGCGACCAGATAGAGGTGAACCAGGGAACGGTGCCAATAACATCGACGGGTAATTGACGGCCGCGATACCATGCCTGCTGAGCGATGTGCCGATTCGGAACAACGACCTCAATACCAGCGATGGTAGTCTTGAGCCTTTCGGCGTCTGCGTAAGTAAGGCCGTATTCCCACATCCTTTGCGACTGCTGGCTTGTGGTTTTGTCTTCGGGAGGCTGAATGGTCTTCAAGATAATGTTCTGAGTGCCGAGAGATGCAAATTCCTGCTGGGCCCTGCGGCTTGCGCCTTCGCCAATGGCGAGCATAGCAATAACGGAAGAGACGCCGAAAATTATCCCGAGAGCGGTAAGGACGGAACGGAGCTTGTGCATCCAGAGGCTTTTGATACCAAGTTTAGTAATTTTTTTCAGGCGAAAGAACATAATATACCGTTCAATATAATTTATCGGAGTCAACTCTGCCGTCCAGAAGTTCGATACGTCTGTTGGCGTGTGCGGCAATATTCTGGTCGTGCGTCACAATGATAAGGGTTTTTCCCTGCTGATGAAAGCCGTCGAGCAGGCGCAGAATTTCGGCACCGCTTTTTGAATCGAGATTGCCGGTAGGCTCATCAGCAAGGATAAGGATAGGGTCGTTGGACAAGGCCCTGGCAATGGCGACTCGCTGCTGCTGTCCGCCGGAAAGCTCTGTCGGTCTGTGTTTGAGCCTGTCACCGAGCCCTATCATTTCAGCCAGTTCTTTGGCCTTGGCGGCGCTTTCATGTTCAGAGAAACCCTGATAGAACATAGGAATTTCGATATTTTCGATAATATTCAGCTGGCTAATAAGATTAAAAGACTGAAAGACAAAGCCGATGCGTCTTCCTCTTATAATCGAGAGCTGGTTGTCATCGAGTCTGCTGACTTCCTGGCCGCCGAGCCAGTATTTTCCGCTTGTGGGTCTGTCGAGGCAGCCAATCATATTAAGGAGTGTGGATTTGCCGGAGCCGCTCGGCCCCATAATGGCGATATACTCGCCGGAGCCAATAGTCAGATTTATATCCTGCAGCACCTTAAGCTCGACCGAGCCGAGCATATAACTTTTGCACAGGTTCTCGAAAGAAAGAATAGGTGCATCAGAATCAAAAGTAAATCTATCGGCAGGAAGCGTCATAAGCATTTACCTCACTACTCTGTTTGGTTATTTGGTGTATTACCCTGAGGCTGTCCGCCCTGCCCCTGCCCCCGTCCCTGCCCGCCTCTTCTTCTTTGCCCGCTTTCCTGCTCACCCGATTGTCCCGGCTGCCCCTGACCCGAACCCGGGAACTGTCCCTGGCCCTGCTGAAATTGTCTGGCTGCCTGCTGGGCTAATTTTTTCAGCTCCTCCTTAAATTTGTTGGGGTCCTCGTTTCGTAATTTACTGAGAACTTCGTATTTATTCGGGTCAAATTGCTGCACCATTTGCATTGCCCTGTCGGCCATTTCGTCGTTCATTTCGAACTGCCCTGTTGACATTGAAGGCGGTCTCATTTGTCGCTGCGGTTGAGGATTTGCCTCGGTCTTGTTGTTGGCTGCGTGGTCTTTCAATGCCTGATTGGAAGATTTAGCAATCTCGACTGATTCAGCCTGCCAGGGCGGGCTCAACAAAATCTCATCGCCTTCATTGAGGCCATCTGTAATCTCGACGGTAGTATCATTAAATTCGCCTGTCTGCACCTTTCGAGGCTTAACACCTTCAGCCGTCACGCAGTAGCAATATTTCTCACCGGCACGATTGACGATGGACTGGATGGGAACAGCAATAACGTCTTTTAAGTGCCTTATAAGTATGGTTACCTTTACGGACATTCCGGGTTTGAGAAAGTCATAAGTGCCGTCGATGCTGACAACGGTAGTATAGATTTTCAGGTCCGGATTGAGAAAACCTCTTTCCTGGTCCGGCATTTGAGAAATTTTCATAACTTTACCGTAAAGTTTTTTATCGGGGAAGGCATCGACAACAACCTCCGCAGATTGACCCTGCTGGACCTTGACGACGGCAGACTCATGGACGCCGATTTCAGCAACCATTTCAGCAGTATCCGGCAGCGAGATTATAACCTGGCCTTCAAAAACGCTCCCACCTTCCGCAATGATGCCTTGTCTCATTCTTCTGTACATATCGCCGCCGCCGCCACTGCCGTAAATGACAAAACCCGGGGACGGCGCCTTGATAATGCAGGCGGCAACCTGTTGTTTGAGATTGGCAAGACGCTCGTTTCTGAGGTCGAGGCTGGCCTTTGCACTCTGAAGCTGGGCCTTGGCCTGTGCAAGTTTTGAACGCGCCCGTGCCTCGGTTCGCTCAAGCTCACGTATTGCCTCGTAATAGCCGCTTACAAGCTTCTGGGTCTGCTTTGGGAATTCGTAGAGACGGAAAAGCTCTTTGTCGGTTTCGGCCTGTGATCTCTTAATCGCCAGGCTTTTTGTTTCAAGTTCGTCCCGGTCCAATTCAAGCTTAGCAACATAATTCGCATCAAAAAGCTTTTTTGTGCCTGCATACGTCAGCTCTGCGTTTTTAAGCTGAGAATCAGCCAAAATAGCCTCGTCTTTCAATGCATCCAATCTCTGCTTGGCATCTCCGCCAAGATTGGGGTCACCGAGAAAGTCAGCGAAATTGGCATCATAGAAGGTCTGGTCGGCTATTTTGCCGATAAGTTTTTGTGCGATGGGTTCGCCGAGGTATTTGTTGAGGTCAATAAGGGCAAATTTGACATTAAGCTCGGCCTGTGTAATATCGCTTTCATTTTGCTTTACCTGGATTTTGTAGGACTCGTTGGCGTCAGCATAACTTGCCTCTGCGTTGGCGATTTCGACCTCCCTCGACGAAAGGTCGTCGATAAGTTTTGAGCTGTCGAGCTCGACAAGAAGCTTACCATTGGCGACATCTTCCTTTGTAATGATTGTGCCTTCAGGAACAATTTTAACGATAGTCGCATTGCCCTGGACGGCGGACTTTACTTCAGTGGTGTTTTTGGCTCGTATGCTGCCGCTTTCGGAGACAGTCATAAGCAGCTCGTCCTTTTTGACAACAAACGTGTTCTCATTTTTGTCAACAGCGGCATAAGAGGCAGAGCGGCTGCCGTTCAAAAAATAAATTCCAACACCGAGGGCTGCCAGCGCCACAGGCACGATAATCCATTTCAGGCCGAATCTACGGCTATGTTTCTTATTGCCGACATTATTGGTGATTTTATCTTTATTTTCGCTCATTGTCTTGTCTGCTCCCACATACCGTCAGGTTTGACCTGCAGGACATCGATGTCCATGAAGAAGGTTAGTTTGGCTATTGTATGGTCAACCAGAGCAGCGGTCAAGCTGTTCTGGGCCGAAAGCAATGCATCCTGAGAGTCAAGAATATCACGAGTACTAGCCCTGCCTGTCTGCCATAGCAGATCAGATATATCGACTCGCTTTTGAGCGAGGTCGAGGCTTTTCTTCTGTGTTATATACGAATCAGCCTCCTGCAGAAGCCTTCTGTAGGAATTGCGAACATCGAGTTCGACTTTGGATTTGGCATCGTCGTAATCGCGCTGCCGCCGCTGAAGGGTAATAAGGGCGGTGCGATAGGAGTTCCTTTCGGATTTTCGGTCTAAAGGCAAATCGGCGCTAAGGCCGAGACTATAGTTGCCCTCGTTAAACATCAATTTGTCAAAATTGGTCGGCGGTTCGGACCCGGCGGACATACCGGCGGTAAGATTAAGCCCGGCGCCGAGGTTGTCAATGGCAACCATAATTTTTCTGTAGGCATCGTCAATGTTATCGAAGGCGGTGGCCAGGTCGAGGCGGTTAAGCAGTGCAGTTTCGACGGCGGCTGACAGGGTATAATTCGGCTGCTGGATGCCGATGTCGTAGAGCGCCTTTAACTCGTTTGGGTCAAGTTCGACTTTGGCATCGACGGGCAGAGCCAGGCTGATTTTGAACTGGTCGAGCGCCTGCTGATAGCCTTGCTGGGCGCGATTGTAGTTGTCTTTTTCGGTAAGTTCGCTTTGCTCGGCCTGGTCAACCTGAAAACGAGGGGTCTTGCCGACATCGGATTCCATCTGAAGACGTTCTTTCAGCTCGATTTTACGCTGATAGCTATTAAAGGCGTTGACGACAGCATCTTTCTGCTGAAGGACACGGTAATAATCCGTAATGACAGAAACTACAAATGTTTTACGATAACGATTAAAAGAGCGAATCTGATAAAGGACTCCTCTCTCGGCCTGCGTCAGGTTTTCCTGTGCGATTTTCCGGCCTGCACCGCGAAGCAGAGGCTGGGTTATGCTGGCAGAAAAGACCGAGCCGAGCGATTCGCGTGGGTCGCCTGTAAGGAAACGCATCCAGTCCATAGCAATGGATGTGCTGATGGTGGCACCATCGGCTAATAGTTGGCTGAAGCCAACGCCGGACGTGCCGGTGCCGGCTGAGAGGGATTCGCTGGCGGCAACACCAGAGCCAACATTAGAGCCAACATTGCTGTATGCGGCGTCAACGGTTGCAAACCACTGCCTTGCGAACTTGTGCCTCTCCAGAGTAAGGTCGAGTGCGGAAAGATAAAGTGAATCTTTTTGAGCCTGGTATTCCCTGCTGTTTGCGGTGGCAATGGCGACGGCCCGTGCAAGCGTGAGGGTGCCGACAGGCGGTTTATTAACATCAAATCGAATATCGTTAGGCGATGGGGACACATCACCGATTTTATAATTGGCTTTTTGGCCGAATGAAGGCTGCCACTTGCCATCGATGATTTTATAGACTTCCTTGTCGGCCTGGTCTTTGTATTCGAGAGGAGTTGTGCAGGAGCTGACTAAAAGAGACTGCGAAGAGGCCCGCCAACAACCAATAAACAGACTTAACCTTAAACCTGTACGGCATTAAACGTCCCTATTTTATGGCAAAGACCCCCTGTTAATCACCGACCTCACGAATATCAATCATACTACCAAAAAAGAGCATAAAAATAAAGCAAAAAGCCGCTGCGAGCACAGCACGCTGCCGGAAACTGCAAAACTGCTTAGAACGTCCAACAGAACGATTTGAAACCGCGGATTTCACGGACCTGTCCTCCGTAGCTTCAGCGAAGGAGGATTTCGCCGATTTTTTTACGAATATCTGTTTAATCCGTGTAATCAGTCCGCCGAAGGCGGATGGTTTCATTTCGTTAAAGTCTTTTAACGTAAGGTTCATACATTCAGCAAAATCAATACAATCAATACTAAGCCACACGGGCCGGCAAAAACGGCTTCTTAGACTTATCCCAAATAGGATAAAGACGTTTTGTTTGGGAAAACTGTTGCAAAAAATCCGGAAATTTTTATCAACGATAAGGGGCTATCCATCCGCCGTGGTCAGCCGTGGCGGACGGAGGATGGAAAACATATTGCAAAATTCGGCATAAGGCGTTAAATTAAGGCTTTAAGCCGGCGGCGTAGCCAAGTGGACAAAGGCGACGGTTTGCAAAACCGTTATTCGTGGGTTCGAATCCCACCGCCGCCTGTTCTTTCTTATTACCCCGCGGATTCGAACCCGAGGGGGTTTGGGGGAGAAGCTCCCCCAAGTCGTCGGGGTGACCGCCGAAGGCGAACCAGAGGGGCAGAGCCGCCGAAGGCGGATTTGGGTTCAAGGCCGAAGGCCGGAATCCCACCGCCGCCTGTTCTTTTCTTATTACCCCACGGATTCGAACCCGAGGGGGGTTTGGGGGAGAAGCCCCCCCAGGTCGTCGGGGTGACCGCCGTGGGCGGACCAGAGGGGCAGAGCCCCTATGGAAATCCGCCGAAGGCGGATTTGGGTTCAAGACCGAAGGCCGGAATCCCACCGCCGCCTCTTATGTAAAAGCTTTTGGCCAGCCAAAGAAAAAACCGGAAAGATCTACGCGGTTTTTCGCTCATACAAATATTTCTGAAAATTAAAAAAGGTAGTTCGTATATTTTCAACGCCGCCAAGCATTTCAGAGGCATCTTTGATGGCGTGGTATTTCAGTGTCAGAAGGTCAGGCAGTTTCTCCTCGTCAAGTTCCTCTACGCCGGTTTCAATATATTTGGAGAGAACAAATTCAAGAAATTCTTTTTGCCTGTTGTTCAACATAGCGAATATTTTTGATTGCGCCTCTGCTACCCGTGATTCTCTGGTAATCGGCTTTACCGCGAAAGAAATATATTCGAGAACATCAAATAAGTCGCTATTTTCAGCATTTATCATCTTTTGGATAGCTGCAAGTTCGTCTTTGCCATATCCGGCATCAGCAAGTTTATTAAGTAATGCCTTGCGAGTCATTGGATACGACCAGATTTTGCGAAGCTCATCTTCGCTTTTGAAAAAATCAGGCAGTTTGCCAAACAATTTCCGCAAAAATTCTTCTGCTGAAATCGGCTTGCCATCTGCGTTCCAAAACGAAGTCGAAATCATATGCTGAATCTCGCGTTCTTTGCCGTCCGCAAGTTTTATTTTCAATTTCGTTTTCGGTTCCGGTGGCGGCGGCTTTGGCCTGTCCGGCCCCGGCTCAACAGGCGGTTCTCGCTTTGGCTCAGGTTCTATCGGCTCCCCGTCCCATTCCGGATCGGCAAAATGATGATACGCATCGACAAAATCATAGATGGTAAAATATTCTTTACCATCGAACAGCCGTGTCCCCCTGCCTATAATCTGCTTGAATTCAATCATCGTATTGATTGGCCGCATCAATATAATATTGCGGATATTGCGGGCATCTACACCGGTGGAAAGTTTTTGTGAAGTTGTTAAAATCGTCGGAATTGTCTTTTCATTGTCTCGAAACTCTCGCAAATATTGCTCGCCAAGCGCAGCGTCGTTAGCCGTAACACGAACGCAATAATTTGGCTCCGTGCTTTTCTTGTATTGATTGACCAAATCCCGAACAGCAGCCGCGTGGTCTTGCGTCGCGCAGAAAACTATCGCCTTTTCGTTCTGATTGATTTCATCCATAAAGATATGTACGCGTTTTTTTTCGCGTGCTTTTATTTCAATGATTCTATTAAAGTCAGCCTCCTGATAGATTTTACCTTCTTCAACTTCGCCTTCAATAATCTGGTCGTCAGAGGTATAGACATAATCATCAAGGGTAGTTTTAATTCGTCTCACCTTGAACGGCGTCAAAAAGCCGTCGTTGATGCCTTCTTTGAGCGAATAGATATACACCGGCTCCCCGAAATAGCGATAAGTATCCGCATTTTCCTTGCGTTTGGGCGTTGCGGTCAAGCCAAGCTGAACGGCTGGCGAAAAATATTCCATAATGCCGCGCCAGTTCCCTTCGTCGTTGGCTCCGCCCCGATGACACTCGTCAATAACAATAAAATCAAAATAATCCGCCGGATATTCACCAAAATATGGCGTGTTCTCCGGGCCGCTCATAAATGTCTGGAAAATGGTAAAGAAAATACTGCCGTTGGTTGGCACTTTGCCCTTTTTAGCGATATCTTTAGGGCTAATCCGAACCAGCGCATCTTCTGGAAATGCTGAAAATGCGTTAAACGCCTGGTCCGCCAGAATATTTCTGTCCGCCAGAAACAATATCCGCGGCCTCCGTGTTCCGTCTCGCATCAGATTCCATCGCGTCTGAAACAGTTTCCATGCGACCTGAAATGCGATAAATGTTTTGCCTGTTCCTGTCGCCATTGTTAGCAGAATTCGCTGTTTTCCTTCGGCAATGGCGTTCATCGTATTATTAACGGCGATTTCCTGATAGTAATGGGCGACCATTGTTCCGCCCATATCTTCAAACGGCACCTGATTGAATTTATCCCGCCAATTGTTTTCCGTTGCGAATTGTCTCTTCCACAGTTCCTCCGGCGTAGGAAAATGGGCGACCAATCCTTCCTTGCCTGTTTTCATACAGATTTGGTATATCTCTTTGCCATTGCTGGCAAAAGTCGTATCAAGATGCATTTTTTCTGCGTAATTCTTCGCTTGCGCTACGCCTTCGCTTACTTTAACTTCATCGCTCTTGGCTTCAATTGCCGCAAGTTTTCGTCCCTGATAAACCAATACATAATCAGCAATCAATGGCTTGTCTCGTCCGCCGGTCAGAATTTTGCCGGCTGTGATATGATATTCCCGCAGAATCTTTGAACCTTCCACAACATCCCAGCCGCTTTCCTTCAGCTTCGGGTCTATCAGCTCTGCTCTTGTTTCGGCTTCGTTCATATCTATTATTTGTTAAAAATACTCACATACTCATTATATACATAGGATTGACCGTATTTCTTGTCTTTGTCTTTAGGAGACAAGATGTTCATTTTAATAAACCTATCAATAACAGTCTGTGCCCCGGCACGCGTAAACCCTGTCCAGTTCTGGATTACCGCAACGTTCACAATGGGTTGCCCATAGAGTTTTGGTAAAACCATCGCCGCGCTTTCTGAAGCGCGCTTGCCGAGTGTTTGAATTTTTGCCATATCTTTCTCGCGCAATTCCGTAATTTTGCCGACAATATCTATGGCTTCGTTTGCTATTTCAATCACTCCGTCAAGGAAAAAATCCGTCCACTCAAACACATTGCCGCTATGATAGTCGGAAAGCTTCTCATAATAGAGTTTCTGGTACTTTTTGAAATATGACGACAAAAACAAAACCGGTTTCTCCAAATAACCTTCTTTCCATAAATAAAAGGTAATCAGCATTCTTCCTGTTCGGCCATTGCCGTCCAAAAATGGGTGGATCGTCTCAAATTGAGCGTGGATAAGACCCGCCTTTATCACCGTAGGAACAGCGTCATCTGTATGAATAAAAGCCTCGAGCTCGCCGAGAGATGTATTCATAGCCTCAACCGGCGGAGGAACAAAACGAGCATTATCAGGACGAGTGCCGCCTATCCAGTTCTGGCTCTTTCGAAACTCTCCCGGATTGGAAAAATGAGTTACTCGAGCCTTGTACATTAGCTCTCTGTGAAGCTCCCGCACAAAACGAAGCCCCATGGGAAAATTATCTTCCCCGGCTCGTTTCATCCCGTAATTAAGTGCTTTGATGTAGTGCAGAATATCGTCAACATCTTCAGGAATATTCTCAGTTATTTTTACTTCCGCCTCAATGGCGTTGACCATTGTGGCCATTGTGCCCTCTATCTGACTTGAAGATGCCGCGTCTTTTCGCAGATACATAAGCAAAAAGAAATCCGCGTCAGGGAGAAGCTTGGTAATACCGTCAAGCTTGCCAAGCAGCCGCGTCGCTTCATTATTTTTCTTCAAAATTTTCGGGTCAAAATCAAGCCCGCCCTTTGGCGGAAAAGAGTGCGGAATAAAGGCCTTAAAGCCGTTAGGCTGGGTTTTTACTGTACCTATTTCAATTAGTTTCATAAGTTTGTTTCCATTTCTTACAAGATGTATACAAAGTATAGCAGTTTGTTTACATTGCGTCAAGACATATATACAAACTTTTTATTTTACAGTTCCCCCGCAAATGCCTTCTGTAATACCGATTTTTTCAGTTCTTCCAAATCAGCTATTTTTTGCTGGTAAATCACTTCGAGCTTTTTGGTTTCAGCCAAAAACGCATCGAGTTTGGCAACGATGCGTTTTTGTTCGGAGAGCAATTTCGGAACCGGAAAAGCAAAATTAACAAGAGTCTTTATTGGTAGTTGTGGCTGTGCTGCACCAGAAACGTGTTTTTTGATTTGAGCTTTAATTATGCCAGATACTCAATATTTCAAACAGATATTCGGGGATGATGACTTTAAGATTAGGGCGAAAAATCAGCATTCCCGAATTAATTCGTATGTTGTCATAACCTACATCGTCATTAAAAATACCGAGATTGCCAATAGTCCCTCTTGTGGTCATAACAACATCATTTCTTCTTATTTTCCCATTGCCAAGTGCCTTGTCCTTCTTCTCATTTATAAACATAGTTGTTTCAAAATCGAAACCATCAGGCCGAACATTCTTTGTATTCATAAACAGGCAGAAGCCTTCTTCAAAAAAGTCACTCTTTTTAGGATAGTTTTTGCCTCTATCACCATCGATTATTTCAAGGAGGTTCTTATCCCCCAGCTTCTTCTCTTCCCACCCGTCGTCCGGATTGGCAAAGACGCTCTGCAAATACGATTCAAATAGTTCTCGGGCATTTTGCAAATTCTTTTCAGTATTTTCTTTTGCCTTGCTAATGGCCGCAAACGCCTTGTCCAGAATGCCAACGATGCGTTTTTGTTCGGAGAGAGGGGGGAGGGGGATGGGAATTTCTTTAAGTTTGCCACCAGATAATTCTTTGAAAGTCGCTCCTGTGCCTAATGAATTCAGTAAGTCAACATTGTGATATAAGTAATAATACAGAAACTTATAATAAAGAATTGAGCTTGGAATAAGCCCTTTACAACCCTGATTTGTAGCCATCGGTTTTGTATTTATTACTAAATGGCCTATTGGAGCCCTTGAAGATAAAATCACTGAATTGGGTGGCAACAATTGTGCAGAACTATTATTCAGACCGGCATTTGATAATTGACGTTCAGTATTTTCAACATACGGACTTTGTCTTTTACCCATCTCGGCGGGGGTAATCCACAAATGTTTTCCATTCCAGTATTCTGAAACTCCCGTCTTTGGTGTACCACCGTTTACAACCTCACTTGCTGCACCAAGAGTTTTAATATTCCAACCTGCCGGATACTGAGCTTGTCGAAATGTCATATCATCCCCTTGATGGTTTTCAGGATATCCGTCGTTTTCTCATCAAGCGTCTTTATCTCATTAAGTATCTCCTGCGGCTGGCGCAATATTGTTTCATCCTTTTTATTGGGATTCTTCACCGACAGGTCGAATGTGGTTTTATCCACATCGTCCACATTCACCGACCAGGAGTTTTCCGAATCTTCCTTTTTCTTCTGTAGTTTTATAAATTCCGCCAAATCGTTTTCATTGAGCGGATTTGTCTTGCCGAGGTTCCTGTCTAAATTAAGCTGATAAAACCAGACCTTTCTGGTTGCCGAGCCTTTTTCAAAAAACAGCACCACCGTTTTAACACCTGCCCCCGAGAATATCCCGCCCGGCAAATCCAGCACAGTATGCAGATTACAGCTTTCTAAAAGCAGTTTGCGTAAAGATACAGATGCATTATCGGTATTGGAAAGAAATGTATTTTTTATTATTACGCCGGCTCTGCCGCCAGCTTTGAGGATTTTAATAAAATGCTGGAGAAACAGAAAGGCGGTTTCACTTGTTTTTATTGGAAAATTTTGCTGTACTTCCGACCGTTCCTTGCCGCCAAATGGGGGATTAGCAAGAACAATGTCATAACGGTCTTTTTCCTGAATGTCGGCAAGATTCTCGGCCAGCGTATTTGTTTTAATTATATTTGGTGCTTCGATACCGTGCAGAATCATATTCATTATGCCGATGATGTAGGCCAATGATTTCTTTTCTTTACCGTAGAAGGTATCTTTTTGCAGGGTCTTTGCATCTTTGGTGGTCAGGTTTTTGCTGGTTTTAAGATATTCGAATGCCTCGCATAAAAAGCCCGCCGAACCAACCGCACCGTCATAGACCTTATTGCCGATAGAGGGTGCAACTACCTTTACAATCGTTTTAATGAGTGGTCTCGGCGTATAATACTCTCCGCCGTTTCTGCCCGCGTTGCCCATATTTTTGATTTTACCTTCATAGAGATGGCTCATCTCATGTTTTTCGGTATTGCTGCGAAAGCGAAGTTCATCGACTAAATTGACGACTTCGCGCATAGTATAGCCGCTTTGTATTTTATTTTTCAATTCGCTGAATATTTCTCCTATTTTATATTCGATTGTTGTTGCGCTTTCTGCCGATGTTTTGAATTTTTTAAGGTAGGGAAAAAGTTTATGGTCAACAAAATCCTTTAGGTCATCTCCGCCTAACGCTTTATGATGGTCGATCTTCCCTTCTTTATCTTTGGGAGCCGCCCACACATTCCAGCGGTATTCAGGGCTGATAATGGTTGTATAAGATTTGCCCGCAAGTTCAGCAGCTATTTTTTTATCTTTCTCGAAATCATCAAGATATTTGAGAAAGAGAATCCACGAGGTTTGTTCTACGTAGTCCAGTTCGCTTGAGCATCCTGCGTCTTTCCAAAGAACGTCGTCTATGTTCTTAAATGTCTGTTCAAACAATGTATTTGTCCGCCATTTCTCTATATTTCCCGCTACATCTAACTGAGAGCATTTTACATCTTTGTGAACAATTGGCAACGATTTTCAATGTCTTGCGGTTAAAGACACCTACAAGATTAGAAACACCCCCCCCTATCAACAACCTGTGAAAAAGCAATCAGGGGGATTGAATTCTAATGACAAATTCTGTATTCTATTGGAAATAAGGCTCAGCGGCGTAGCTGAGCAGATTTAAATGGGAAATCTCGGATAAAAATAGATAAATAAGTTTTTATCATGAAGCCTGATTTTGCCGATTTTCTTCGTGATGGCAATGATGAAGCGGCTGCCGAAGGAGAACCCCGATTAAATCGGATAACCCGGCTCAACGGCCAATCATACCATCGGGCCAAATCCTGATGAGTTTTTGCGTTAAATAAGTAATACAAGGAGCAAATGGGTGTTACGCAGGTGTTTGAATTCAGCGAAGCTTTTTTTAATTCTTGCATCCTGTTTTGTTCTTTTCTCCTGCAGCAGTTTCGATGCAACCAGTCCGCAGGACTATGTTGGTCCTCTTGTGCCCGAACCCAACGCTGCTCCAGCGGCTGTTCGCCAGAAAACCAACGTCGTGCCAGCACCGGCAGGCGAGCCTAATACGGTCGGCATATCTCCTGCTGTCAAGCTGTCGCCTCAGGATAATACCCTGAAAATCACCATAACACAGGCGACGCTGATTGCCCTTAAGAACAACAGGTCGTTGATTGTTCAGCAGTTTAATCCCCGGATTAGCCGGACTCTCGAAGAGCAGCAGCTTTCCGTTTTTGACCCCGATATAACCGCCGGCCTTTCCAAAAGTCGAACGCAGTCCCAGACGATTCCTAATCCGCCGGGTTGGGGGTCGTTTTCTTCGCTGACTAATGCCTTGTCTGCCAATGTCGCTATCAGCAAATTTTTCCCGACAGGAACTACTCTTTCGCTCGATGGCATCACTGATGACCTGGGTGGTCCATTCCTGGAACAGCCGTTTGTTACCACTCGTGCAGGCCTTAGCCTTACACAATCTTTGCTTAGAGGTTTTGGCACTTCCGTGAATCTTGCTTCGGTTGAGCAGGCCCGGCTCGATACGAAAACTTCACAATACGAGCTGCGCGGTTTTGTGGAAGGTCTCGTTGCACAGATTGAGGAAACTTACTGGGATTACGCCCTCGCAGAAGAGCAGATTGACATAGTTAATCAATCTCTCGAAATTGCACAAAGACAGATGGATGAAACAAAGGAGCGTATATCAGTTGGCGACCTGGCAAAAAGCGATCTGGTTGCGGCACAGGCCGAGCTTGCCTTGAGACAGGAAGACCTTATCAATGCTCAAAGCGCCTTCGCCAAGACTAAGTTAAATCTTCTCCGGCTGATTAATCCGCCCGGAACCAATCTCTGGGACAGGCAAATAGTCCTTCAAACCGCTCCTGAAAATCCGACAGAGCAATTGGATAATGTCGAAACCCACGTAGCCCTTGCAAGGCAGATGCGGCCGGAGATGAACCAGGCCAAACTCCTCTGGCAGCGAGACGAGCTTGAAGTTGTCAAGACCAGAAACGGGCTGCTCCCACAGCTTGACGTCTTTATAACCCTCGGCAGAACCGGCTATGCCGATTCGTTCGCCAAATCTATAAATGGTATCAGAAACGAAAATAATTATGACATTACGGGCGGCATTATTTTTGAATATCCACTCCTCAATCGCAGCGCACAGGCACAAAACATTAGGGCCCGTGTCAGCCGCGACCAGGCACACGAGTCGATTAATAACCTTTCGCAATTAGTCGAGGTTGATGTGAGGAACGCCTGTCTTGAAATTATTCATGCCGGCCAGCAGGTGACCGCCACGACTGCAAGCCGCAAACTCCAGGAAGAAAAACTTCAAATTGAAACCGAAAAATTCAAGGTTGGCAGCTCCACTTCTCTGCTTGTTGCACAGGTGCAGAGAGACTTTCTCGCAAGCCGGCTTGCGGAGGTTCAGGCCGTTGTCAATCATATCAAGGCTTATATCGAGCTTTATCGGCTTGAAGGCTCTTTGCTCGAAAGGCGGGGCATTGCAAGCCCCGGCAGGGAGATTGTTAAATTATCTGATACTCCTGCTCCCTGAAGTAATATTTTTGTCATTACAGGATAATAAATAGTGTAAATATGGGTGATTTATGACTCGATTGTTCAGGTGGTTTGGTCTTGTTGCTATTGTTTCTCTTCTTCTTGTCGGCTGTTCAAAAAAATCGCCGTCCGCTGCGGCAAGTCAGGCCGTGCCCGTTTTAACGGCTGCAGCCGAACAAAAAACCGTCCCTATTATGCTTAGCGGCTTTGGCTCTGTTGAGGAATACGCCAGCGTCTCACTTAAAGCACAGATAACCGGCATACTAACTACTGTGCATTTCACTGAAGGCCAGATGGTCAAAAAGGGAGATTTGCTTTTGTCTATCGACCCTCGCCCGTTCGAGGCGGCCTTGAAACTTGCCCAGGCTAATCTGGCCAAAGACCAGGTCCAACTCAAAAATGCCCAGACAGATGCCAAACGCCAGAAGGACCTGCTTGATAAAGGTTTTGCCTCACAGAACGTATATGACAATGCCGCTACTGCCGCTGAAGCCTTGCGTGCTGCCGTTGAGGCCGACAAGGCTTCTGTCGATAACGCACTCCTGCAGCTTGAATACTGCTCAATACGTTCGCCAATTGATGGTATCATCGGCAAATTGTTCGTAAACCAGGGTAATCTTGTTAAAGAAAACGACATTACGGTCGTGACCATCAGACAGATTACTCCGATTTATGTTGCTTTCTCGTTTCGACAGGAAAGCCTGCCCGAAATAAGAGAGTATATGTCAAAAAATAAATTGGAGGTTACTGTCATAGGCACTTCCGATAAATCTCAGCCGGAGCAAGGGTTTCTAAGTTTCATTGACAATGCGGTAGGCACCAGCACCGGAACAATCCTTTTGCGGGCAACCTTCGCAAATGAAAAGCAGAATCTCTGGCCGGGGCAGTTTGTTAAAGTAAATCTTATTCTAACCAACGAGCCAAATACCGTTGTCATACCCTCTCAAGCGGTTCAGGACAGTCAGACAGGCCAGTTCGTCTACGTTGTCAAACCAGACAATACCGTTGAAATGACCAGCGTTACTGTCAACCGCATCGTCGAAGGCCTAAGTGTCGTAGAAGGGTTACAGCCCGGGCAGGTAGTTGTTATCGATGGACAACTTAGACTTGTCCCCGGAGCAAAAGTGCAAATTAAAAATCAGAATAATAAGTAAGGCGAGCAATAATGAATTTTACATCTCTTTTCATCAATCGCCCCGTAATGACCACCCTCGTGATGGCCAGCATCCTGATTTTCGGTATTGCCGCTTTCAGGCTTCTGCCTGTTAGTGATTTGCCGTCCGTGGATTTTCCTACGATTCAAGTCTCCGCTTCACTGCCGGGCGCAAGCCCTCAAACCATGGCCGCGGCGGTCGCCACGCCGCTTGAGCGTCAATTTTCCACCATCGCAGGAATAGATTCTATGTCGTCAACCAGTGTGCTTGGAAGCACACAGATTACCCTGCAATTCAGTTTGAGCCGAAACATTGACGCGGCCGCCCAGGACGTTCAGGCCGCCATTGCACAGGCACAAAGGCAATTGCCGCCGAATTTGCCCAATCCGCCAACTTATCGAAAAGTAAATCCAGCGGACCAGCCCATTCTCTATCTTGTGCTTACAAGCCCGACACTGCCTCTTTCGGCACTCGACGAATATGGTGAAACGATGATGGCTCAGAGAATTTCTACCGTGGACGGCGTTGCTCAGGTGCAGGTGTTTGGCTCACAAAAATATGCTGTTCGGATTCAGCTCGACCCGGTGACGCTGGCCGCTCAGGAAATAGGCATTGATGAGGTTTCCACCGCCATTCAGAACGGCAACGTCAATCTTCCAACAGGCGTTTTGTATGGCACGCATCGAGCCTTTACAGTCCAGGCTACCGGCCAGCTTAATAACGCTGATGATTACAGACCTCTTATCGTTGCATATCGGAATGGAGCGCCGGTGCGTTTGAATGAAATCGGCCAGGTTATTGACAGTGTTGAAAATGACAAAACTGCCGCCTGGTATGTTGACCAAAGTTCACAGAGAAGGGCTATCGTGCTTGCAGTCCAGCGCCAGCCGGGAACAAATACAGTCGAGGTCGCTGATGCAGTCAAAAACCTTTTGCCTATCTTCCAACAGCAGTTGCCTGCATCTGTTTCTCTGTATATCCTTTATGACCGTTCAACTTCCATAAGGGCATCAGTAAGAGACGTTGAATTTACGTTGTTGCTTACTCTGGCGCTGGTTGTGCTGGTTATATTCCTCTTCCTTAGAAATGTCTCTGCTACCGTCATTCCCAGTCTTACACTCCCGATGTCGATTATCGGCACGTTCGTTGTTATGTATATGCTTAATTACAGCCTCGATAACCTTTCGCTGATGGCGTTAACGCTGTCGGTCGGCTTCGTTGTTGATGACGCCATTGTAATGCTCGAAAATATCGTTCGGCATATGGAGATGGGCAAACCCCCTATGAAGGCAGCAATGGAAGGTGCAAAGGAAGTTGCCTTTACCATTGTCAGTATGACCTTGTCTCTGGCAGCCGTTTTTATCCCGATTATATTTATGGGAGGACTTATCGGCAGACTCTTCCGCGAATTTTCCGTCACCATCGGAATGGCTGTCCTGGTTTCCGGCTTTGTGGCTCTAACTCTTATACCGATGCTTGCCAGCCGATTCCTTAGTCCCCCAAAGACTATTCACCACGGCAGGATATACCAAAAATCAGAGCGTATTTATGGCATTATGCTCAAATTTTATGAGCGAACGCTCGGCTGGGTCCTCGACAATAAGCGAAAGACAATGGTTTTTTCGGCTGTCATTCTCATCGGCACGTTTGTTCTCGTCGCCTGGATTCCAAAAGGATTCCTGCCCAGTGAAGACCGTTCACAGCTTTTCGGATTCACCGAAGCCGCTGAGGATATCTCTTTTAAGTCGATGGTCGAACATCAAAAGACGATTGCATCCATCTTGCAGAGCAAGCCCGAAATAGATTCGTTTATGTCAAGCGCCGGCGCCCGCGGCACATTGGGGGGCAATACTGGTATCGTCCTTATCCGCCTGAAACCAAGGTCGCAGCGAAAGTTTTCCGCCGATGAGCTTATCCAGCAATGGCGTCCAAGCCTGAACTCAATTCCCGGCATACGGACCTATCTGCAAAATCCCCCCACCATTCAAATCGGCGGCCGGCTCGCCAGAAGTCAATATCAATTCACGCTCCAAAGCCCTGACACGGACCAGTTGTATAAATATGCCGTCATAATGGAAGATAAGATGCGTAACCTTCCAGGCTTTCTGGATGTGACCAGCGACCTGCAAATCAAAAACCCTCAGGTAAACGTGAATATCCAGCGAGATAAGGCCTCGGCGTTCGGCGTGACTGCCGAGCAGATTGAGGATGCGTTGTACGACGCCTACGGCTCTCGCCAGATTTCAACGATACTGGCCCCCAACAATGAATATCAAGTCGTTGTCGAAGTGCTGCCGCAATACCAGCTTGACCCGGCAGTTCTGAGCATTCTTTATATCCGTTCCGGAAATAATCAATTAGTGCCGTTAAACGCCGTGGCTGATTTCACCACCGGCGTTGGTCCTCTTTCGATTAATCATCAGGGCCAGTTGCCTTCTGTTACCATATCCTTCAATCTCAAACCTGGCGTTTCGCTGGGCGACGCCGTTAATGAAATTAACAAGTTAGCCGGAGCTACAATCCCTGGAACCATTAACACCAGCTTTCAGGGAACCGCCCAGGCGTTTCAATCATCTTTGAAGGGACTTGGCCTGTTGCTTATCCTCGCAATTCTCGTCATTTACCTCGTTCTCGGCATCTTGTATGAGAGCTTCATTCACCCTTTGACTATACTTTCAGCCCTTCCTTTTGCAGGTTTTGGCGCTCTGCTTACCCTGCTGATTTTTCGAACCGAGCTTTCTATCTATGCCTTTGTTGGAATTATTATGCTCGTCGGTCTTGTCAAGAAAAACGGCATTATGATGATTGATTTTGCCATCGAAGCCCAGAGAGTCGAAAGGAAAAATCCGCGAGATGCAATTTTCCAAGCGTGTCTGATAAGATTTCGACCCATTATGATGACCACAATGGCTGCGCTTATGGCCGGCTTGCCGATTGCTTTTGGCTTCGGCGCAGGTGCAGAATCCAGAAGACCGCTCGGACTTGTCGTTGTAGGCGGCCTGCTTTTTTCTCAAACCCTCACCCTTTATGTAACCCCGGTCTTTTATTTGTATATGGAGGCTTTCCGCAAAAGGCTCAGACGCAACCAGCCAAACACCCTATCGGCATAAATAATATCGAAATCCTCGACACCTGCTGTGAAGCTCTAATACTGCGCGACAAATAACGGAAAACTTTTTGTGGATTTTCGGCTGCCTTCAGCATATAATTTTCTGTTATATACTTTGTGGACAGGTGGCAACGATTTTCAGCGATATACTTATGATACCCCCTATGTTGATTTGGCATTTTCAGGATGTAGCTTAGTCTGCAACTGTCTCCTAATTCAGGGGTAAATTCGTCATCGCACAAGAAAGGTGAGAAAATAAGATACGAAAAAAAGAATTTTTCGATATAATCTTGACAAGCGAATATAGAGGTGAAGACGTACAGATGGATAGGTTATGAATGAAACCTTAAAAGTCATTGGGCTCGTTAAAGAATACGGTTCATTCAGAGCAGTTGATAATATTACATTTGCCGTAAAGCCGGGTGAAATAGTCGGTCTGCTTGGGCCGAACGGCGCCGGAAAAACAACCACGATTAATATGATTTTGGGAATCCTTGAACCCACCTATGGCTCAATAGAAATCCTTGGCAAGAATTTGAAGGGGCGCCGCACTGAAATTGCAAAACAAATGAATTTTGCGGCAGTTTATGCCCAGATGCCTGGTAATCTCACCGTGCGTCAAAACCTGTATGTTTTCGGCCAGCTGTATGAGGTCCGGAATCTGAAAGAAAAAATAAAATTTCTTCTGCGTGATTTTGATTTGGATACCTTCGCGAAGACTAAGTCGGGTTTGCTTTCTTCAGGTGAGTCTGACCCGCCTTAATTTAGCAAAAGCCCTGATTAACGAACCATCGTTACTGCTGCTTGACGAACCAACCGCCTCTTTGGATCCAAGCATCGCCAATTTTATCCGAGAAAGGATAAAAAATTGGGTGGTTCAAATGCAAACAACTGTCTTGTGGACTTCGCATAACATGTACCAGATCGAGGCCGTCTGCGACCGGGTTCTATTTCTCTCACATGGCAAGATCTTGCTCAGCGGCAATCCGCGAACCCTGCCGGCCGAACACGGGAAAAAGGATTTGGAAGAATTGTTCATAAGCGCAGCCAGAGAGCCCCTTTCATTCCTGTAGTAAGGTCGCCGAACCTATGAAAGATCGATATATGAGCATTTCAAGAATTTACGCTGTTTTTATACGCCAGGTTTTTCTGATAAAAAGTAATCCCACCAGGCTGGTGAGCATGTTTTTGTGGATAATAATAGACGTGATTCTATGGGGCTTTATCACCAAATACCTTGGCAGCCTGGGCAGAGATACTTTCAGTTTCGTTAATATCATCTTGGGTGCTATTATTCTTTGGGGATTTACCACCCGCATCGAGCAGGGTGTTATGACCACTTTTTTGGAAGATATCTGGTCGCGAAATTTTATAAACTATTTTGCTTCGCCGCTTAAAATCGACGAATACATATCCGGTTTAGTGGCGACAAGCATTGCCATGGGCATCTGCGGTCTTTTTCTTATGCTATTAATCGCTGGCCTGTGTTTCGGCTATAATATCTTTAGAATCGGCTTGTTTCTTCTCCCTTTTCTTTTGATACTTTTTATTTTTGGCATGGCGATGGGCATTTTTGTATCAGCACTAATTTTCCGATTAGGGCCTGCTGCCGAATGGCTCGGCTGGCCTATTCCCATGGTGCTTTCTGTGTTTTCCGGAGTTTTTTATCCGATTTCCAATTTGCCTAATTTCTTGCGGATTTTCTCCAGAGTAATTCCCGCCTCTTATGTTTTTGAAAGCATGAGAGCTATCCTTGCACGTGGATTATTTTCCAGCAGACTTGTTATATACCTTTGTATCGGGTTGGCTTTATCTTGTATTTATCTTTTAGTGACCTATTTTTTCTTTATTAGAGTTTACCGTTATAATCTAAAACACGGCACTATCGCTCGCTTTAACATCGAATAAAGAACACGGATGGACAGAGACTTTTAACCACAAGGGTGTATGACGTCAGCGAAAGCGTCACAGTTTGAGACATTCGGTTAAGAGAGAGATTCAAGAGGTTTCCTGGGGTTGTTCCAACCCCATCCTGTCCGGCAGGAATCGAACCTGTCGGATTCTGTCGAATCTTCAATCAAGGATAGAGTGCGGAGAGACGAAAAGCAAACCTCACGCCTGTACCCTTGACCCTCCTCCTTCGTCAAGACTGCGGAGGATAAAAAGAACGGGGCTAAATTTAAACGCCGAAACGACCTTCAAGCTGCTCGCAGCCAGAAGTGCGTTAATGAGAGACGCAAACAATCGTATCAGTCGTTTCTGTTGCGCTCGCCTCTGTCCCCGCGTCTATCTGTGCCCCCTTTGTGTATCTGTGTCCTTGTGCGTATCTGTGTCCCTACGTGTTTCTGTGTCCTTATGTGTATCCCTGACATCGACTTTTTGTTCATCGGCCGGTCGAGACGGCGGACCTTTCTCAAAGATGCTCAGCAGACCCCGCTTGTTGGCAATCGGCGACTTGGGTATTTTCACCTTCTCCGCCTGGGTCAGTTTGACCTCTCGCGGCGGAGCAAAAGCAGGTTTGCCTTCAGCAGTCGGAGATACCGGCTTTATATAATCGACCGATTGCGTCACAGGGCCTTTGTGTCCCGTGGGCGGCTGGACTGTCTTCTGACCTGCCTCCGGAGATTCCCAACGGTTCCTATCCTGGCGGAACTTGTGCACGTCGGTTGCCTGCGTGGCGAATTTACTGCGTGCGTCGCTGTTTATATGCTCGAACTTCATCGAGGTCGTTTTAGCAGCGACAAACTCGCTCATCGGCTCTGCTATCTGAATGTTTCTTCGCTGCGGCTCGGGTAACCTGGCCAGTCGGGTCTCCATCTCGTGATATGTCCTCGCCGGACGAAGGTCCTTGTTTGCGCGGCGGAGGTCGTACTCATTCCGCTGATGCTCCTCCCAACGAGGGTCTGTCTTGCGGAAGTGCCAGCGGTCATGCTCATAAATCGGGTCATACCAGGTATGTCGCTGCTCGCACTCAAACCGCGGGTAAATGCCGATGCCGATGTAGAAGTCATCGAAATAATCGCCGAAGTAGTAGTGGCAATAGCGCGGACAGGTGAATAAGCTGAACTGCAGCCTGCCGATGTCTATGACGATGCCAGCCGAGAAAGTGAACCCCGGCCGCTCATAGACAGGCGTCGGGAAATAGACCGGCGCAAACAACACGCCACGCTGTTCCAACGGGTAATCCCAGTGTCCCCTGGCGAAAATATAGCCCCGTGGCGACCAGAGGTAGTGAGACGGAACCCAAACCCAGTCCGTTCGAGCTGGCAGCCAGTAACCGGGCCGCCAAATATACTGGTCCGTATGCCAGTACCAGCAGGGTGGCACCCAAATTGTATCCGGAGACGGCGGGTTGCCCGGCGGCTGAACATCGTCAAGTGCCGGAGGTGCCGGCAGATACTCAATCTGCTGAGCATCGGATATCGGCGACCAGAAACCGGCTACCCACTCCCAACCATCGGACACTTTTGCCCAGTAGCCCGGCACCCAGCACATATTCGACGGAGCGGCTCGCCAACAGCCGCTGACCCAGATGTAGCCGTTTCGTTCCGAATCCCAGGACCAATAGCCCGGCGCCCAGACGAACTGCCCACCTGCCGGTTTGTCTGTCGAGGGAGTTTCCACTATGTTTTCGGGCGGCTGGGTCGGAGCCACGAGTCCCGCCTGAAGCTGCAAGTCGACCGGTTCGGCAAAGGCTTCATGCACCGGTCCGCGGGTCAGAACCTCAGGCTGCTCCTGGGCAGGTGTTGGGGGCGGCTCGGTTGTATCGCCATAGAGCAGACCGGCCGCCAAAGCTAATGTTATCACAATGGTAATTAAAGATTTCATCTTGTTTTCCTTTCTTAAATCATGGGTCATACAATACTCGTTATATTAAATACGTATTTCATATCAGAAATATTGCATAAAAAACGAAGAAAATGTCAACCGGCGCCGGTTCAAGAGATTTCTCATGATAAATGCCCGGCTGCACAACCAAGCCTTCCAATTCCACAAAAATACCAAAATCTTGTCTGCAATACTACGTCCTTGACTCGCTTTTTACAATCAAATTTCACGAAGCCTACACGCGTGAGACCGCAGGGTAAGCGGTCAATTTTTTATGTCAATATCAGGGGATAGGGGGAGGGATTTGAAGCAAGAAAAACCAATACTACCCTACCCACTCCTGCGTGTATTTAAATTGTCAGAAAAATCTGCAAAGCAGAATCCGAGCGAAAAGTTATGTTGACATATATTCTGCTATTTTGAATAACTCTGTCCGTTTGTGCAGAAACATCCTGTACGTACCCTGTTGCCATTTGTAAATCTGCATGACCAAGAAGCCTTTGAACCAGGATATATAAAATGTTTACCAATTTTTTATTTACGGAATTATACACTTAACAAACGAGTCCTTAACAAACGGCCTTTTTGTATGTTAATCGCTTACCATCTGCGCCTTTTATAGCCGCCTCCGCCCTTATTCCATCATTAACTTTTCGGTGATTCCAACGAAAAGCAAATTCATCACAATATCTGCCCAAATGTTGTTTTGAAACGTGATGAAAAACGCCGTGAACTCCTCTTTTGAGCAACGCAAAATATGATTCGGCAGTATTAGTTGATATGTCGCCATTAACATATTCTAAAATTCCGTGCCTTATTATTTTATGACCACCTGCAAATTCTTTGCCGATTCCTCTATAGGGTTTCCAGTCATCAGTCATAATGGTAGAACTTTTATCAACCATTTGTCTGATAGCCGTTTTTAACGTTTTAGCATCAACTCGTTCTATGGGCTTGGATATTGCCTCTCCGTTTCTTTCAACTAATACCATTACTGGAGTTTTTTTCGTCCCCCGTCCACGTATGGCGCTTTTGTTTATATTATATTTTGGTTTGCCGCCAACGTAGGTTTCGTCAACTTCTACTGTCCCTTTAAGCATATTCATTGAAGGCTGTTCTCCCATTGCCGCTCTTATCCTGTGGGCAAGATGCCACGCTGATTTGTAGGAATGAAGTCCAAGATTCCTTTGTAATTGAAGGGCAGACACTCCTTTTTTGTGGGAACACATCGAATAAAACGCCTGAACCCATTGCCGCAAGGTAATATGTGAACGGTGCATTATCGTGCCTACTGTGACTGTAAATTGTCTCCGACAATCATTACATCGGATTACGCCATCTCTAACCTTCTCTGATTTGGCCTGTATCCTAACTACCCGCATACTACCACAATGGGGGCAAGCAATGCCTTTAGGCCAACGTATGCCCTCAAGGATAGCCCTTGCCTCGTCCTCGGTCAAACGCCCTACATCTATGGCGGCCATTTCTCTTAACTTGCTGAATTTTGGTGGAATATATTTCATAATAAATTCCTTCAATTAAATATTGAGAACCCCTTTTTTATATCCTTTATCTGTTCAGGATTCCCTATCATACTTATTTTATGTAGAACACAATTCTTTAAAATGCAATGCTCTAATGAAACCGCTCCTGAAATTGTTGTATTTGTAGTTTCTATAAATGCACCTTCTGGAATTACTTCTTCGAAAGAATTTTTGACAATTACACAATCACTACAAATAATTATTGCTGGACCATAAATATGACAATTTTCAAAAGTTTTGTTCCGAATTATAAAATTCTCTCTTGTAAGGTCGTTAATACGCACATTCATATTTTGTAATAGTGGAGAAGATAATGCGTCGGGTGTAGCAAAATTTAATTGCTTGGATTCGATAAGATAGGATTGCCCCACTGACACTACAATACCACATAGCACAACTAAGAGAGACGGAATTGTGATGGATTCCCTTGAGTATGCTTTCCATAGCGATAAACAACTAATACAAAACAATATCACCAGAACGGGAATACCGATAGTCGGTTTTAAATAAGAAAATGCTCCGCCTATTACTATGGACATACCCACCTCAAAATAGGCTGCCCACTTCGTTTCCCACCATTCTGGGGATTCCTTTTTTGATATAACATTTTTCGGCATATCACCATAATACTATCTCCCCTTCGTTTGTTAAGTGTATAATTCCCTTTATTTTTTATAACTTATTGATATAGCACTACTTATAAATTGACAATTTTTATAAAATTAACAAATAGCGAGGTCTTCGGTTGTAGTATGGTTGTAGGTACTCCAAGAGCGGAATTCTGTCATACTAAATTCTTTTATGTTTTCGCCTATGTTTGCTTTATAACTCTACATAGCACAAACAGTCAGGAGTATGCGTAAAAATAAGACCGCAAAAAACAATATCTGACACGGGACACATAACCGAACGACTGTTACTTCAACGGCCAGTTATAAGGACAGGGGCAAAGCCAGACATTAACAAATTCCAGCAGGTCATCATAGTCAATAAAGCCATCTTCATGTAAATCAGCCGGCAAGCCAACCGAAATCATGCAATCGGATAGAAAACCTATTTTTTGGCCAAAAAATGGGAAAATCAAGCCTCCTTAAAACCTACCAACCCCGTTTCCAAACTAAAAACAAGATTATGAGGACATGCCAAAATGGGTCGGGATAAAAAAACTTTACTTCCATTAAAATATAAAGGATTTCAAGCGGGGAAGGCCGGAACTGCAAAAAAATCGCAAAAAAAGGGCAAAATGGTAATAAAACGGTAACATTGAGCGTTATAATAGAGTACAAGACGGACGGAATATATAGCCAGGCAGAGGAGGCCCCTGAGACAATAGTTTTTATCATGAGAGGAGCAGTTGTGAAGAAACGTAAAAAGTGGATTATCATTACTATAGTGGCGGTTTTGGTGTTGCTCAGTGGTTGGCTGGGTGGTCAGTCAAAAGCCAAAAAGGCAAGGCCAAAGAGGAAGTGGTGCGTATTGAGGAGGTCAAAGCGCGGGGATTTGACCGAGCGTGTAAGCGCAACGGGCGAGATTGAGCCGAAGGAAATAGTCCAGATAAGCACGAGGGTGTCCGCCCGGATAATTGATATGCCCTATGATGAGGGCAATGTTGTTACCTGCGGCGACCCGAACGCAAATCCGCCGATACCGGCATCTGTGCTGGTCAAGCTTGATGCAAAGGATTTGGAGAGCCAGTTGCGGCTGGCGGAGGCGAGCCGAAATGCGCAGGAGGCACAGACAGAAGTTGAAAAGGCGAGGATTGAGAGCAGCAAGTCGAATCTTGTGGCTCTCGCCGCTACATTAGAGCAGGCGCAAAATGACCTCGAAAGAAAAAAGGGATTGTTTGAGTCGAGGGATATAAGCAAGGCGGATTTTGACCTGATAAAATACAAGGTGGATGAGCTTAAGGGGCAGTACGAATCGGCCAAGTTTAACCTTGAGGCGTCTGATAAGAATTTAAAGGTATTGAAGTACAATTTAGAAGCGGCCGAAGCGCATATAGAAGAAGCGAAGGAAATGATCGGCTACACAACAATAACGTCACCAATCAACGGTTTTATAACGCGCGTTAATAACAAGGTTGGCGAAGTGGTGACGGGGGCGATTAATTACCCCGGGACGGTGATAATGGAGGTGTCGGACCGTTCAAAAATGCTGGTGGTGGCACAGGTTGATGAGGCGGATATAGGGGCTCTTGAGGTCGGGCAGAAAGCGGTTGTAAACATCCAGGCGTTTCCAAATGTTAAGTTCACCGGCGTAGTCGATGAGATTGCCATGAAGCACCGGTTCAGCAACAACCGGACAAGGTATTACCGCACGGAAATCCTGCTTGATAACGACTCGAATGTCTCGAAGCTTTATACCGGATTGACGGCGGACGTTGATATCGAGACGAGGAAACATCCCGACGTTATCACTGTGCTGAGCCAGGCGATACTGGCAAGAGAGGTTGACAGTTTGCCCCTGGATATTCGCGATAAAAACGCTGAGCTTGATAAGGGCAAGAAATTCGCGACGGTCGTTTACAGGTTTATTGACGGCAAAGCCGTTGCTACACCGGTAAGGGCGGGGCAGAGCGATTTGACGCATACGATAGTTCTGGCGGGGCTTAAGGAGGGCGACAAGGTTGTAGTCGGACCTTATAAGATCCTGGACAATCTCAAGCAGGACCAGAAATTGAAAGACGAGCGGGAAGTGGAAAGACAAAAAGCAAAGGAAAAGTCCAAAAACAAAAACGGCAAGAGCGACAGCAATGGAACAGCAGGCAAGTAATCCAGACGAGAAAGTGGTAATCCGGCTCAGAGAGCTGAAACGATTCTACAGAGTCGGCGTGGAAGAGATACATGCGCTGGACGGCGTGGATTTGGAGGTGCGGGAGAACGAATATATCGCGGTGATGGGACATTCAGGGTCGGGCAAAAGTACGCTGATGAACGTGCTGGGGTGCTTGGACAGGGCAAGCGAAGGGGTGTATGAGCTTGACGGGGACAACGTTACAGAGCTTGCGGATTCGGAACTGGCGAGGATACGCAACGAGCGGATTGGCTTTGTGTTTCAGTCATTTGAGCTTTTGCCCCAGATGAACGCCTTGAAAAATGTCGAGATGCCCCTGCTGTATGCGCAGGGCGGTTGGTTTGGCAGGGCGGCCAGGGCAAAAAAGGCGCTTGAGCGGGTTGGACTGGGCGACAGGGTTAAACACAAGCCGAATCAGCTTTCGGGCGGCGAAAAACAGCGGGTCGCGATTGCCAGGGCGCTGGTGTGCAATCCGAGCATACTGCTGGCCGACGAGCCGACGGGCAACCTCGATACCAAGACAAGCGACAGCATATTAGAGCTTTTCGACGAGCTTCACAGGCAGGGGCAGACGATAGTGATGGTAACGCACGAGTACGATGTCGCGCAGCACGCCAAAAGAATAATCAGGATGCAGGATGGTCACATTCGCAGTGACAGGACAACGGCACGAGGACAATATACACGAACAGAAGCCGGACGAAAAAGCGGAGGATGCAGAATGAGGGGATTGCTTGCCGTGCCGCTTATGTTCATCCGGCTTGTTTACCAGAGCGTTTATCTCGCTCTTGGGCAGATATGGGCCAACAAGACAAGGTCGATACTTACGACGATTGGGATAGTTATCGGCGTCGCGTCGGTTACGGCGGTGATAGCGGCATTGACGGGCCTCAAGGCGAAAATCCTCAGCCAGGTCGAGACATTCGGCAGCAACACGATAATAGTTCAGCCGCAACTGCCGGATAAGGGGCTTAAACGCACCCTGACGTGGTGGGACATAAGATTAAAGCCCAGGGAATTTGAAGGGCTTTTGGAACATTGCCCGTCGCTGGAGCGATACACGCGGATAAGTGAGGCGGGGCAATACACGGTCAAATACGGCGAGAAGTCGGTGCAGAACGCTCATGTTTATGGCGTGGAGCCGGCGTGGCATCACGATTGAGCACAGGCCGATGGTAATAGGCCGGGAATTATCGGATATAGACGCGGGGCGGATGGTTTGCCTGATAGAGCCGGAACTTCGCGACAAACTTGGGCATGGACCAGGACTGCATAGGCGAAACGATTCGAATAGGATCCAGAAATTTCCGGATAATCGGGGTTATTGAAAAGCGAACCGACCTCGGTATAGGCGGCGGCGGGCAGGAGCGATACGAAATAATAATTCCTTTCGATACTGCTTCGAAATTCCAGCGTGAATTCTGGATATGGGCGTTTGCCGAGGGCAAGTCAGCAGATGTCCTCGAAGAAGGGGTGGGGGAGTTGAAATTCTTCTTCCGCCGAGAGAGGCACCTGAGTCCCGACGAGCCGGATACCTTCAGGGTTGAGTCCCTAAAAAGCGCGATACAGACGTTCAATAATATATCGCTTGTGGTAACGCTGGTCGCCGGCGGGATAGTCGGCATTTCGCTTTTGGTCGGCGGAGTAGGCATTATGAACATAATGCTCGTCTCGATATCGGAGCGGACAAAGGAAATCGGTCTGCGCAAAGCCGTCGGCGCAAAGAGGTCCGCGATACTGACGCAATTTTTGATTGAGGCGATAATACTGTGCTTCGTGGGCGGCCTTGTCGGAGTCGGGGTTGGGTGGGGTCTGACTTTCGCGATAGCACATATAAGTCCGCTGCTGGAGAAAACATATATACCGGCCTGGGCGATAGCGCTGTCGTTTGGTTTCGCGGGGACAGTTGGAATAGTTTTCGGGATGTTCCCGGCGATAAAGGCGGCGAGATTGGACCCGATAGAGGCGTTGAGACATGAATAAGGAGAGATGAAGAATTGTAGAAGAACAAATTTGATTTTTGATGATTGCGTTGTGCGACATTGTCGTCTTGTTTTGGCCGGCTGCGAGGAATTTGCGAAAGAGGAAGATTTTCTTGATGTAAAGGTAAAGCCGGAGCAAACCAGGGCTGTTGATACGCTGAAGCTCGACCGCAAAAGCGGATGCAAACGATGGAATAGACATAAATAAGCCGGCGGAGAAAGAGATAACGCTGAGCATCGAGCAGTGCCGGGCGATGACGCTGAAGAATAATCTGGATTTGAAAGTGCAATTGATAGAGCCGGCGATAGCGGCCAAACAGGTCAGCGCGGAAGAGGCGAAGTTCGAATCGTCATTTTTCACGAATTTAACTTACAGTAACATAGACCAGCCGTCGGTTATAGTCGAGCAGGCACAGAAATACAAAAGCCAGACAGCCGACCTTGGGGTTCAGGTCCCATTGCAGACGGGCGGAACAGCGAAATTTGACCTCGCGGATAATCGCACCAACATTTCCGTTGGGAACTATAGCGAGGTAAGTTACACGCCGACGACTACGTTTTCGATAAGTCAGCCATTGCTGCGAGGCGCCGGTAAGCGTGTGAATACATATTCGATAAGGGTTCTGGAATACCAGCGGCATATAACCGATGCGATGACAAAGTTAGAGGTGATACGCGTTTTGGCCAATGCCGACCGCGGGTACTGGCGGTTGTATGCGGCAAGAAAAGAGCTTGAGGTTCGTCAGCAGGAATACGAGTCGGCGCAGGCGCAGTTGGCGCAGACGAGAAGAATGGTGGCTCTTGGGGAAAAGGCGGCGGTGGAGGAGACGCGGTCGGAAGCGGGGGTGGCGGAACGGTTAGACGGGATAATCACGGCAAAAAAGGCGATGGAGGATAGGCAGAGGGAGCTGAAACAGATAATGAATGAAGCGGGTCTGGGTATTGATTCGCCTGCTCTGGTCGTTCCGATGACTGAGCCGGACCCCGTGCGATACGAGATAGATAAAGAACGATTGACGAAATCCGCGGTGGAGAACCGGATGGAGATGCTGGAAGTGGAATTGCAGCTTGCGCAGGATTCGAGCACAGTGGATTATTATAAAAATCAGATGCTGCCTTTGGTTGCGATGGACTACACATACAATATGAACGGCATTGGAGCAGCGAGAAGCGATGCTTATGATATGATGTTTGACAGAACTTCTGAAAGTTACACGGTTGGGATGAACCTGATTAGTGCCCCTTGGTAATGAGGCGGCGAAGAACCGGCTTCTTGAGGCGCAATATCGCAAAAGGCAGCGATTATTCACTAAGGAGAATCGGCGGATACAGATTGAGACGGAGGTTCTTGGCGCGATAGAGCAGTTGGAGGCGAACTGGCAAAGCATTCTGGCGGGCAGACAGAATTCGATTTTAGCAGGCCGGTTATATGAGGCGGAAAAGAGGCAGTTTGTGGTTGGGCTTCGAACGGCTACCGACGTGCTTGACGCGCAGGCAAAATTCGCAAATGCCCAGAGCACCGAGATTCGAGCGCTGACCGAATACCAGATAGCACAGGTTGACCTGGCATACGCGACTGGGACGCTTTTGGGTGCGGCGAAGGTCCGCTGGGAGCCAATTGTGCCAAATGTCAACAGAACGGATGTTAAGTAGATATCAGCTATGGGCCTTTTTTTAGCCATTAAAGAGGTTGAAAACGTAACATCTTGCCAAATAAGGAGTTAGGAGTAACGAAAACTTTTAAAAAAAGTGAAAAAAGGGCTTGCAAAAAGCTGAAGAGTAAAGTGTATAATGAACGGTGAAAAGTGAATAGTTCTTTTCTTCCAATAGGGTCTTGGTTTCTGTAGGGCAGCGGAAATCTAAATAACTGTGTAATATTTTACCACTGTCTTACAATGGCCGGAGTGAATAACTCC